>JAFRNW010000022.1 GCA_017429985.1 Clostridia bacterium
AACACGACCGAATACCACCG
Organism: Clostridia bacterium; assembly: GCA_017429985.1. Lineage (GTDB taxonomy): Bacteria > Bacillota > Clostridia > Christensenellales > CAG-138 > JAFRNW01. Next base: position 21 of record JAFRNW010000022.1, read on the forward strand.
TTTGACTCCGAACTCGTTCCCGCCGAGCGGGAAAAGCTTCCATTCCCACGAGCGTCCTGTATCCGTCATGAACCTTGCGAAAAGCTCGCCGTCCTTCATGAAGACTTCGTCGATGAAGAGATCGTCGTCCGGCTTTTCGTATTTGCCGCAGAAGACTTCCCAGCCCGACTTGTCCGGATCCTTCTCCGCGATCTCCTCTATCGCCATCACAGGCTCCGGCTCGCTGCCGCAGGCTATCGCGTGAAGCCCTGGCACCAGCACTTCCATAGCCCGTCCGTCGATCTGATCGCGGCAGGAGAGCTTTATTATCACCTTATCCTCATCGATAAAACGCTCGAACCACAGCGAGTATCCCGGCCAGCCTCCCGAATGAGCGACTATGAGCCCGTGCTCCGGGTCGTTCATTATATCCCAGCCGTAACCGTAGCACGTCGGGCCGATCTCGTCGTCATCCAATCCGGGCTCCCCGTTGTTCAGCAGTGTCGGCGTATACATCTCCGCCTGCTCTTCGAGGGTGATTATCGAACCCTCCCGCAGCACGCGGTCCCAGCGGAAAAGGTCGAAGATATTGGAGTGCACGAGCCCGTCGCCGTTCACGCCGTCCAGTGGGACGACGTCGTTATTATCCGGATCCGGTGAATCATCGGGCAGGATATAGCGGCCGTCCTCATATACCATGCCGAGCGCAAGGTTCGGAACCTCAATACCGTCTTTTCTGCGGTGGCAGACCTTCGTCGAGGTCATGCCCGCGGGGATGAATATGTTCTGCTCCAGGAATTCCTCAAATGGCACGCCGGAGACCTTCTCAATGATCTGCGCAAGAACGCAGTAACCGGTGTTGCTGTACTCCCATTTTTCGCCGGGCGCGAACTCGGCCTCTTCGCCGCTCTCCATCAGGAATCGAATCATAATATCGTTGCCGGGGATATTGCCCTCCGCTTCCGCCGTCTTTTCGATCCACTCCTCATAATCGGGCAGACCGCCCGTGTGCGTCAGAAGATTTCGGACTGTAACGCCGGGGAATGGGAGCCCCGGGAAGAACTTCGTGATCTCGTCGTCCGGAGAGAGGAGCCCGCGGCGCTTAAGAAGCATTACCGCCGACGCAGTGAACTGCTTGGTGACGGAGGCAAGGTCGAATACCATATCCTCGCTTATCGGCGTCCCCTTTTCAAGGTCGTTTATACCTATCGCGCCGGAACTTACGATCTCTCCTTTTTCTGCGTACAGCCAGGTCCCGGTAAATCCGGCTTTCTCGTGTGCATCGCGAACGAGTTTTTCGATCATAGTTTTTTTATCCATAATTGCCTCCATAAGCATCGATTTGTTTGTTTCTCCGTCCATCCCGACAAACGGGAATTTGTCGTGCAGCCTTTTCCGGGATGCCCTATTCAACCACATAGACGAAATACTCGCGATCAAACTTGTAGCCGAGTTTTTCTGCAAGCATAACGGACAGCCAATTCGCCGCATCCCAGCTCGGATACAGGCCTTCATCCAGACATGACAGGATCAGTGCGGCGCAGGCGGCAGAAGCCAATCCTTTGTGCCGTTCTTCCTTGATCGTATCCGTCTCGACCTCAATACCATCACGGTAACGAAGCGCGGAAGCAGCGCCGGAAACGATCTTTCCGTCCTTCAAAACAGCCAGTCCACGACCGAACGTAAGGAACTTATCCTTAGGACCAAACCAGCAGACCAAATCTTCCATATCGTCGTCTTCAAGGCACATATCGTATAGATCGGAGTCTATTCTTTTGATCTCATACCCCGCGGGCAGCGCGTCGACCAGGGTTTTCAGCTTTTCGCGATCAAATTCGGTATCCTTTTTTATCGCGTAACGGGCTTTCTTCGTTGCCGGAAATGTTGAGACGATCATCTTCATCCACTCCTCACTCTGAGGTACCATGTGGATAAATCGATCCGGTTTGCCAAGCAGCAGCTCCATATTCGGTTTTCCGGCGCAGAAGCCGAAGCTGCCCAGATAAGCAATCGCCGAATGTGGATTTTCTGTGTTCGTCACGAAGATATTACCCGCATACTTCTGAAGGCAGGAAAGAACAGCGGTCTCGAGAAACTCGCAGCCGTCAAACAGTTTTTCAACTTTGGAAGTGTCAGTAAGCTCGTAAATCATATTGGCTCTTTCCTCATCAAATCCAGATTTTGCGATATAACGATAAACTGGAATTTGTGTTATTCTTCACAGTTTCAGAACCGCAACAATCTCGTCGTCGACTATATCTCCATTTTCGACAAAACCGAAGGAGGCGTACAGCTTCTTTGCCACCTCGTTTTCGGGATTGTAGGATGTTACGCAGGCCTCTGACCTTCCGCTCGGCCACGTCCTGATGAATTCCAGCGCAAGACGCACAGCTTCCCTGCCAAAGCCCTTCCCCTGATAACGCTTATCGATCATCAAACGCCAGAGACTATAGTTGTTTCTCAGGGATTCCGGAGCCTCGGGGCCTTCAAGTGCGGCCTCGTTGTATCCCAGCATCAGAAAGCCCACCGGTGTATCATCGTCATAGATCGCGAATGGATAGGCATAAGCTTCACCTGATGTGATGGCAATATAAGCATCCGCAAGGCTTTCCATATTGTCTGCGACAAAAGGATACTGCGATTCAATAATTTCCATCCCGATGATTTCTTCTTCGTTTTTGTATGTTACTTTTTCCAGATGTACCATTTGATTTTTACTCCTTTTAGTTTTGTTTTGTCTTATTGTATCCGGTCCCGGGAATTACCACGACAAATCCCGATTTGTGTTTGTTACCGCTTGCTCCAAAGCAGGCAATCTATCTTCTTCGTTTCACTAATACACGCATATTCCGGAAGCAGCCGGTCAAATTCGTAGATATTCTCCCGGGCTTCGCCGGTGGTCAGATAATCGGCGTACCAATTTACAACCTGATCGTACAGGGTCACAGCATTCTGCAGCTTTTCCTCCTGTGTTTTTCCCATCAGCTCAAGGCCAAGATTCTGAAGAACGTACTGGTCCCATATTGGTTTAGACGCATCAATCGTCGCCAGCATCTTGGAACTGAACGACGCCTCAACATTTCCGGTCAGCCGGTACAGTTCTGTGATGATCTGCTCAAAGGAGAAACGCTCAGTCTTTGCCTTGGCGAACAGATCGTAGTAAACAAATCGAAAAACTGGAATACGACGTGCTGTTCAGACTACCTTGCCACAGCAGTGAATATCTTGTTGATGGCGGGAACTGCCTCCGGAATTGGGAAAAGCGGAAAAACATGATTCATCCCGTCTCCTACGATCAGCTCATTGGACGGGTCACGGTCGAGCATCCGGAAGAACTTCGTAACGTCGGGGAATAAGATTTCACTGGTTCCAACAAAAACGGTGACATTGCGGATACCCTTCAGATCTCCGTAGATCGGGCTTACATGCCAGTCATGAGGGTCGAGGTTACCCTTCCATTTCTCTGCACAGACGTTCAGCGTATGAACCATCAGGAAAGGATCGCGGGATTCATACTTACGGATCTGTTCATTGTCCATGGTTACATCAACCCAGGGAGACAGCAGGACCAGTTCATCCGGCAAACGAATTCCGTCTGCTTTAAGTTGTTCCGTTACGGCAACAGAAAGACCTCCGCCTGCAGAATCTCCCATCAGGATGACCTTTTGATCAGGATGATTCTCCCTGTATTCCCTATACAGCGGAACCACAAGGTCAAAAGCTTCCCGGTAAGTCGCAAACGGCACAAGCCGGTATGCAGGCGCAATTAGCTTGACATCAGCTCCGTCAACGAGCTTCTTCAAAAACTTCCAGTGGGCATTGGTAAAATCCATGAAATACGCGCCGCCGTGCAGATAAAACAACGTGATTCCGGATTTGCTGTCCTCGTTGGCATAAAACACACGGCCGTTGGGAAGATCTTCATATCTTGTTTCCAGGTTTTTCGGAGGCGGTGTAGGTGTTTCACCCTTGTCGAGAGCGTCTGCAATCATTTTTTCGCTGTTTTTTTCCGTATACATAGAAAAGAGTTCCAAAACTCCAGACAATAGAATTGCACTTGTGCTCTTAGCCATTTTTAAGTTCGCTCCTTTCTTTTTATCCATAGAGTTCTCAACTATTCACGGGACGGTTCATAAGGCGGATTATTCATTTGTTCCTGATCTGACCCTTATCCATGCAAATCCTGATTTGTCAGTCAAAGCTGAAAACATTAGGAATTATTGACTTGCCGAATGTCTTGACTCCCATTCGATACAGCGCTTTTGCATGTATTCTGTCGTGCCAGATAAACCTGCGCAGCACCTTTTTCAGAGACCAAAGCTCTCCGTAACTGCCGTCAAACACGCCAAGATCAAGGAAATCTGGCTGTTTCTCAAGCGCCTCAAAGCCTCTTTGCCGACATTCTAAAATGCTTCCGCTGTTGTCTGTGTCCGTGCCGATTTCTCCAAAGTAATAAGCATTGACATTTTTCGTGTGCAGATACATCTCCTCAGCGGTGCGAGGGACATCACCATAAAATGTTTTTCTCGCCGTAAGAACAGACTGATTTTTGTCAGGGAAAGCCTCATAAAGCGCCAGAAAATCCCTTGCAGATTTAAGGGCGAGTGCTTTAAGTCTTATATATTCGTTTGCTGACAAAGCAATCTTTTCCGTATCAAAGAGTACGTCACTATCCGCATCACAGATATTTAGATCGGATGCTTTTTCTTGAATGACTTCGATGTCTGAAATCAATGGCAAGAGGACGGAACCATCCATCCATTTCATGTAAGAAGCTATTTCAAGAGGCATTTTACCGATGGCTTCCTCTTTTGTTGCCCCTCTCGTAAAGGCGCCAATGATATTGCTTGAATAGAGAATGGAATCATTCCCGTTATGCTCCCATACGCACTCTATTTTCATAACGCTAACCTCAAAATCCCGATTTCATGTAGCGTTTTTCTCTGCTCCTTTCCTGATCAGATGCCCTTCCTGTATAGCTGCAAACGTTGCCACAGCGCAGACGAAAGCTCCGCTGTAATTCAGATTAATGAACGATAATGTCAGCGGAAGCACAAACAGCAGTAAGCCTGTCACTCTGTTAGTTACAGTGTGCAAAACAACGATCTCTTTTCGGAGAACATACCCCGAAAGCAGATTGATTGCCTTGATCACGGCAATAACGATAATCCAGATGATAAGCCAAGTTGGCACATGGAGGACCGGGAGAAGCTTTATCAAGCAAACAATTACCAGAATTAAATCGGCCAACGTATCCAGTCTTGATCCAAATTCGCTGACAGTTCCCGATTTTCTCGCAACGGTCCCATCAAGCATATCGCTGACCCCGGCAATTATATACAGTGTGAAAAATGCTGTTGAAAACGCGGGACAAAACAACAGAGCTATGCTGCAGGCGATTCTGATACCAGTGATACTATTCGCCATTACACAGGAGCCCCAACTTCGATCAGATTTCCGTCAGGATCATAAAATCTGACAACTCGCTGTCCCCAACTGTGCGTCACAAGTCGATTTACAAACACAGTATTTGGATTTAGCTTTTGAACTCGTTTCATGTGATTATTCTTTCCCGCTTGCTATCTAACCTGCGCAAGCGCCTCTATATTCGCAGTTAGATTTCCTGGATCAAATACATATTCATCCGTTTGTGACGGGCTAGGCCTTTTATAGGTACCGTCAGGCTGCAGATACAGTTTTCCGTCATAATCGCCGATGATATCATACAGTGTTCCGTCGAGATCCTTTATGAAACCGGTCGTATCGCCGAGGAACAGGAGCACCTGCTCTCCTTTTTTCATAGGCCAGAACCCATCTGCCCCACAAACAACTTTGAAGTAATCGGGATAGGTCAATTTCGTGAAATCCTTCTCATCGATAAAACAGTGCTTACTGTACTCTCCATAACTATCCCGGCCGCCCATCTCGACGACCTGAATTATGCTGCCGGGACTTATCTTTCCTTTATAACTGTCCGTGATACGGATTTCAGACAGCGTATAGATCATATCTGTCTGATAGACCGGTCTTGCAGAGACACATTCTCCGGCAACGATCAGTGTAGAGACCTCTGCGAGCTCGTCAACGGAACGGTAGACTTTAACTCTGGTTGTCTTCCAGTAGGAATATAAAGTATCATCACCGACCGTCGTCTGGTCCCTCTGATCATCATTCCATTCACCATCTCCCCAATATCCTTCCAATTCAGGATCCAATCCGCCGATCACGATACGACCATCCTGAACGGACAGCGAGAGGTATTCGGTTTTTGATTCCTGACCTTCCAGAGCCCTGACCCTGACGATACACGGGAAGCCACTATTTTCCCCGAATGACAGTGCTCCCCAGGCAAGATTAAATGTGTTTTTGTACTTGATATCTCCATTTACCGAGGCAGTAATAACAGCAGTGAACAGTCCGGATGTCGGACCGTACGTGATGGTGCAGTCCTCGATAATCCCGTCGCTGTCGATATCGAAGGAGGCAGAATCGATAATTGGTTCTGTTGGCTCTGAAACGGATGTGTGGTCTTCGTAATACACGAACTCGACCGTGGATAGAATCTGATTGATCTCCTCCTCGTACTCTTCATACCAGTTTTCGGCAGAGTTCATGATCACGCAGTCTTTCGGGTCCTCCAATGCGATAAAGCTCCACAGGGCATTCCCGTCATAGAATCCCTGCCGCGCAGGATGGCCATTAAATTCCATCTCCTTCTGCACAAGCCCCGTTCCGCACACGCCGAAGCCCGTCATATGCGAGATGGATATCGCGCCTTCTGAATTTGCTTGTTTCGGCTTGATGCTCACAACAAGATCGCTGGTCGGTTCGTCGTCGGACTGGATGACTTCGCATGTCCAATCTGCCGGCAGCCGGAAGGTAACGCCATAGGACGGAGGGCACTGTGGCTTTACTTCTATGAGTTCACCTTCAAACTGATTGCTTCCCACATCGCTTACCGGAACATTCGCAGGAGCGGATTCCTGCGTGACGGCGGGTTGCTCCTGCGCGACGGTTTTGCCCGCATCAACCACCGGTGACGGGTTTGGCTTACAACCGGAAAAAGCACTAAGCAAGGAAAAGCACAGCAATATCATGAATGATCGTTTCATTATGATTCCTCCTGACGATCCGGGGAAATATTGTTCTTTACCTTTTGGCAGCCTTTTTCCGGCAGATGATCGCCAGGGCTATGCAGACAATAATGCCGATGGCAAAGGGAACCGCATATATAAAAGCGGTGCTTGCAGGCGCACTGTATCCGGCGTACTTGCCGCCCCAAAGCAGATCGCAGTAGTTATATGCTACGACAGCGCACATAACGTCGGAAAGAAGGGCCGCCAATACCCCCCAGAGAAAAACGGACAGTTTTTTCATGCTTCTTACTCCACAAATAGCCTTTCTAACGAATCAGATGATCAATCCCATAAAAACAGATTTTACCGGTACTATCCTGTTTGGGAAATCCTACTTAGCAAGGGTATCTCGCACGGCGCCGATCTCTTCCTGCGTCAGACCGCAATCCAGCAGAAAGCGCTCTGCACACTGCCGCAGGTCGGCTCCTTCGAGCGTTTCCAGTCCATAGGCGGCTGCCAGGGATTTTCGGATATTGCGGTCCGCGATGGTGGAATACTGAACGGTATCCGGTTCGATCCCGTAAAAATACTGGAAGGTCATCATATAATCCGAGACGACGTCCTCCTCGGTGCCGCCCATCAGATTCTCCAGCACCGCGCAGATAAACCCCGTTCGGTCCTTGCCTTCCGTGCAGTGGACAAGGTACGGCCCCTCGTGACCGGCCATGAACCGCAGGGCTTTGCACATGCCCTCCTGAAAATCGGCCGAGGTGAAGTCAAAGCCGAGATTCAGGGCGACGAGATCCTGAGCGCCGCAGTAGCTGTCCTCAAAACCGGGATAGGCGCGCACGGTCTCCTGTGTGTCGGCAAGGTCGATCACGACCCTTATTCCCGCCGCTTCTGCGGCGGCGTCCGCCTCATGGCTGCGGTTGAGCTCAGAATTGAACGGGGAGGAGGAACGGTACAGACGGCCTTTCCCGATATCGCCGCAGCAGACGGACCGGAAGTTGGCAAACTGCGCGTCGGTGAGGTCTGGATAGTCCGAGCGCTCCATGCTGCCCACAAGATGGACGGCAAGCCACTGGTCATAGTATCCGCCCGCCTCTTTCATCGTAACGGTGACGGTGACCGGGTCTGTTACGCCTTCGTTCAGGCGCCAGACATAGCCCGGGTCAGCGTCTGTTTTTTCTTTTGTCGCGATACCGAGGTCGGTGGCCAGGTCGCCCATATTGATCGCGAGCTCAATCTTGTCCTTTCCGCCCGATTCCCCGGTGTATGCGCATAAAACATACTCGCCCTGTGCCACTTCGGAATAGTTGCTGCAGACCGGCATGGCGATCGTCCGGCCGTTGATCTCGGCGTTTACGACATCTCCCCATGTGTAGCCATAAGAGAAGAAATCGCTTCCTCGGACGGACAGGGCGAGGTTTCCGTGCTTTTCGATCTCGGTGAGTGTCGCAGTGACTGCCTGCGCCTGCGGCTCGGGAGAAGGAGAGGGGGAAGGCTTGTTCCCGACGTTTCCGACCCGGAACAGGAGCAAGGCGAGCGCAACCGCGGCTATGGCAAGAAACAGCCAGATCCACGGTTTTCTGCTGCTTTTCATCCCGTTTGTCCCGTATTCACCGTCCATACTGAAGTACCTCCTGTTTTGCTCAAGCAGTTTTTGCAGCTTGTTCTTTCTGTACCCGTTCGGGTCATTTTGCGCGTGCAGTACACCGCATAACCAAGTTTCCTAAAGAAATCCACATTCCGCCTTCAGGGCTGTGACGATGAAGGAGAGCCACCGGTCGCCCGCTATGGAAGGATGTCTGCGTTATGGAACGGGATATAGAAAAAAGGCGGAAAGCAGATTTTTCCGCCCGTAAAATCGAACCGTTCTATCAACTGCGTACCGGAATAAGGATTGTATCCCCGGCGTGGATTTTGTTCTTGTCCTTGATATGATTGATGCGGACGAGCTCATCCACGGTGGTGTGATACACACGCGCAATATGAGGCAGCGTATCACCGCGCACGATCTTATAACGGATGTACTTTTGTTCTGCAGATCCTCCCGAAACCTCGCCGAGCTGATCAGCACTGAGTAGGATTCTTTCTTCCATAGCAGACTCTCCTTTCACTTTTCAGAGACAATGTGTGTGCTCCTGCCCCGCATATGATTTCCGGGCCCGGTTGATTCCGCGCCTGTCATACGCTTCCTGCATTTGTTAATCAGTATATCATACCGTGCCATGCCATGTATGCGTTCTTTACACGGATGGTTCCGGAAGCCCGTCCGGCCGGTGCCTTCGTTCCGGGGCAAAGCAGCGTAAGACTGTCAGACAAAAGGGCGGCGGAACGAAAGACAGCGGGGAACAAGGCGGTTCTTGAAGCAGGGATGTTTCTTGTGTATAATAAATCGTCTCAAATGATCCGTTCGTGATCAGATTGAAATCATGACATCCGGGGCTTGCTATGAGAAAAATGTTCATCATTTTGATCGCTGTTTTTACGATTGCTTTCTGCGCCTGCGGAACAGGAAGACGCAATGAGGAAGCTTCGGATCCCGCTGCCGCCGCAATCGTTCAGACCACTGAAGAGCAGGAGGATAATCAGAATACAGCGACGGAACAAGGTGCCGAGGAGGCGGCTCCGGCTGATTTTTCGCCGGAGTTCACCTTTGTGACAACGGACCGCGATGGCAACACATACAGCGAAACCGTCTTTTCCGGATATAAACTGACCGTTCTCAACTTCTGGGAGCCCTGGTGCGGTCCCTGCGTCAGGGAGTTGCCGGATCTGCAGAAACTGTATGAGAATTATTCGGATAAAGGGCTGAATATTATCGGGATTTACTCCACGTCCGGGATGGAGGAGGACGTTACCGACATACTGACTTCCTCCGGCGTGACTTTTCCCATCCTGCATTATGCGGATGAATTCGCTGCTTTTGAAACGGGATATGTTCCGACGACCGTTCTGGTTGACCAGTCCGGCCATATTGTCCTGGAAGAGCCGATCATCGGCTCGAACAGCTATAAGGAATGGGAATCCGTGATTGGGAGGTATCTTGCATGAAAACCAATAAGACTGCTCTGCTGCTGATGGCGGCAGCCATCGCGCTGATCGTTTTGGGAGCGGCATCCGGACAGCAGACAGCGGTGCTGCAAAAGGCATCCCAGATCTGCATGGAGTGCATCGGCCTTGGATAACAGGAAGCGCTTTTCCATACAGGCTGTGGCCGCGCTGCTTCAGAACGCCAATTTTAAGGGCTTTTTCAGCGGCAAAATCTATTCGGGTCCGCTCAAACAGATCTGCGTTCCCGGACTCAACTGCTATTCCTGCCCCGGGGCTTTGGGCGCCTGCCCGCTCGGCTCTCTGCAGAACAGCCTTTCCGCGCTCAAATTCCGGTTTCCTTATTATGTCGTCGGCATGCTCCTGTTTTTCGGAGCCTTTCTCGGCAGGGCTGTCTGCGGATTTCTGTGCCCGTTCGGATGGATTCAGGAACTGATCCACCGCATTCCTTTCTTCAAAAGAAACCGGTTCCGCGCTGACCGTCCCCTGAGAAATATCAAGTATATCATTCTTGCGCTGCTGGTAATCATCCTTCCGCTCACTGTGAAGCTGACGCCGTTATTCTGCAAATACCTGTGCCCTGCAGGCACCTCGGCGGGAATACTGCTCGCTGTGAACAATACGCTTGTTTCTTCACGTCTCGGTTTTCTTTTTACATGGAAAGCCGTCATACTTGGGATCATTCTGGTTGCTTCCCTTATCATTTGGAGGCCGTTTTGCAAATATCTCTGTCCTCTGGGGGCGATATACGGCCTGTTCAACCGCTTTTCTCTCATACGCATGCACATCGATCCCGAACGGTGTATTTCCTGCGGCTCCTGTTCAGCGGCCTGCAGGATGAACATTGATCCGGTCAGGGAGATCAATCACGCGGAATGCATCCGCTGCGGAGACTGTGTCCGCGCGTGCCCGTGTTCTGCGCTGAATCTTGGAATGCGTCAGAAACGCACGCAGACAGAAATTTCCCCGGATCATGCGCCGTTCGATGCCCGGTGATACTGCATCTTTCATTTCAGAGGGTTCGCACAAAGAAGAAAAATGAATGATTGCCATACCGGCTGCAGCACCGGCCTGGTCCGATGAAACGTCCGGGGCGGAATTATTTGTGTCTGCTTCGGATCAGGGTTTCGTCTTTGCCGGCTTCGCTTTCGAGGTCGGGCCCGAGGACGCGAAATACAGAGGGATCGCAGCAAGCTGGGCAGCTACAGACAATGCAACCATGGCAGAAATACTGCAGTCATAGAGCACGCCGAGGATCCAGCTTCCGAAAAACCAGAAAATGCCGAACGCACATTCGAATATGCCGTAACCCGTCGCGCGGCTCTGCTTCGGTATGATGTTTGCAACGGCAGCCTTGAGGATCGACTCCTGCGCGCCCATTCCGATTCCCCACATGACAATGCCGGCAAGCAGGCACGGTACGGAGCGGAACGAAAAGATGAAAATGGCAAATGGAGCGGAAAGCAGGGTGGAAAGAATCAGCGCTCTTGTGCCTTTCCGATCATATAACAGGCCGAAAACAAGCGCGGCGACCGCATCGACGATCATCGCGCCGGCATAGAGAAGAGGCAGCGTTTCGGCCTGAAATGGAAATGCCCTGGAAATGTGCATGACGACAAGCGAATAGTCGATGAACCCGAACGCAAAAAGGCTGATGCCTGCGATATACAGGATGAACGGTTTTTTCATGGAGAATGGGACATATTCTTTCGGCTCGGGCTCGAAGCGCTCCGGCTGCGGAAACCTCATCCGGGTAACGAATAACAGAATCAGCGTTACAGCGCCGGGAACCGCAAGCACGGCGAAGCAGAACGCATACAGTTTGAAACTGGATTCCTCCTGCCGGAACAGCATGACGAGATACAGCAGCACCGGGCCGAGGAACGCGCCGATCTGATCCAGAACCTCCTGGATTCCGAAGCTTTTTCCGACGCCTTCCTGTGATGCGGCGAACGACATGATCGTATCCTTCGCGGGCTTTTTGATCGCCTTTCCTATACGCTGGATCAAAAGCAGCAGACAGGCGGCGACCCAGCCGTTTTTCCCGACCAGCGCCAATGCGGGAACCGCTGCGATATCCAGAACATAACCGAGGATCGTCATCGGCCAATATTGCTTGGTACGGTCGGTGATTCTTCCGAAGACATAACGCATGGAGTATCCGATCATCTCGCCGAGCCCCGACACAAAGCCGATCGTTCCCGCAGACGCGCCGAGAAGGGAAAGATAGGCGCCGCGAATGCTGGATGCACCTTCGTGCGTCATGTCCGAAAACAGGCTGACGATGCCGAACAGAATGATAAAAGACATTGCCGGAGAAAGTTTGATTCGTTTCATTGCAAGTCTTTGCGCCCTTCTTGATTTGTCAGTTTCAGATAAGTATATTCCCCATCTTTACTGATATCAAGGAAGTATTATCCCCGCTTTTATCGAAAAACTTACAAGTTGTTTACGCAGAGCGGCAGCAATGTTCACGAACGCCCCTTTATACTCATAATGAAGATCAACTGCACCGGAGGTCCAATCTGTGTACCGAGTTTTTGTGATTGAGGATGATGAAGCCATCAGCAGGCTGCTCTGCATGAATCTGTCCATAGCCGGATACGAACCCGTTCCCGCAGCAGACGGGCAGGAGGCGCTGGAAATGATTCTGAACGGAGAAAAGTTTGATGTCGCGCTTCTGGACGTGATGCTGCCGGGTATCGACGGATTTCAGCTGATGGAACCGCTGAAGTCCCATGGTATTCCGGTGATCTACCTGACGGCCAGAAACGATCTGGAGAGCAAGCTGATTGGGCTGACTTCCGGTGCGGAGGATTATATCGTCAAACCCTTTGAGGTCATGGAACTACTTGTCCGGATGGAAAAGGTTCTTGCAAGGCATTGCAGCGGAGGCATGATCTCGTTTTCCGATCTGGTAATTCATGTTGATGAACGGACCGTCATCAAAAACGGCCAGCCGATCGTTCTCAAACCGCTCGAGTTTGATCTGCTCCTGTTCTTTGTGCGCAATCAGAACATCGCGCTCTCCCGTGAAAAGATCCTTGCGGAAGTATGGGGAATGGATTTCTACGGAGAAAGCCGAACGATCGATATTCATGTTTCCCAATTGCGGAAGAAAACAGGGATTTCCATCGTTTCTGTTCCGCGCATCGGATACCGACTGGAGACAATGCCATGAAGATTCGAGATAAGCTATCCCTGCTGTTCATTCTCTGTTCCACACTGAGCCTGCTATTGTGCGGGATCCTTCTTTTGCGCGTCGCTGACAGGCACATGGTTCAATCCGCGGAAAACAACGCCATTTCCGAACTGAACATGCTGAAGACGTCGTTTTCGTCGTCGGCGTCCAGAGATGTCAGTGAAGGATCGACCGACGCTGCACGGCGCAGTCTGCTGATATATGTTTTTCAAAACTACGCCGAAAACACGCTGAGCGAATCCCAGTATATCCTGAAGCGCGGAGAACAAACGCTATATAACAACAGCGGATATGCCCCGGATGTCATCCTTGGGGACCGCGACCGGAACACGGTGACCTGGAAGGGGGAAAAACTGTTTGCGGCCGGAATGGAAACGGATATTCTGAAGGATCAATATCAGATCTATCTGATCCGGAACATGACTTCGGTATACGATTCCGCCGAAAAGCTCCGTCTGCAGTTTGCGGTCATTTGCGTGACTTCGGTGCTCATCAGCGCAGGTCTGATCCTGCTGTTTACTTCCCGCATGCTTATCCCGCTCAGAAAACTGGAAAATGAAGCGGCCGCCATGACAAAAGGGGATTATCATACGCGGATCCCGCTTTCCGAAAGCGCATTGAGGCGCAAGGACGAGATCACGACGCTGACAGAGAGCTTTAACCGTATGGCGGATGCAGTGGAACAGCATGTTGATGCTGTTACCTCTGTCGCGGAAGAGCGGAAAATGCTGCTCGGCGCACTGACCCATGAGCTGAAGACCCCTATGACAGCGATCATCGGATATGCGGAGTCTCTGGATCGTGCGAAACTGTCGGAAGAACAGAAACAGGAAGCCATTTCCTATATTTATCGGGAAGGCCGGAGACTGGAACGCCTTACACAAAAAATGATGCAGCTGATCACGCTGACCGACGGAGAAGATATCGCTGTCCGGGTCGTTTCTGCCCGGGAGCTGTTTGAGTTCGCGGAGCAAACACTGAAAACGATCGCGGACCGGAACGATGCAGCGATACAGTTTCTTGAAAACGGAGAGCAATTTGCCCTGGACACCGACCTGGTCACCGGCGTACTGATCAATCTTTTGGACAACGCCTGCTGCGCAGGGGCAAAACACATCACGGTATCTGCAGAAGGGCGCAGACTGTCTGTTTCGGATGACGGATGCGGGATCCCTTCTGAGATCATCGATAAAGTTGCGCAGCCATTCTTTCGCGCGGACAAGGCAAGGAGCAGAAAGGGCGGGCATGCCGGCCTTGGGCTTGCACTGGCTACACGCGTCGCGGAGCTTCACCAGGCGCGCATTTTGATTGAAAGCGAACAAGGGCACGGAACGACGGTATCCATCTGTTTCAGATGACGGATTGATTACAGATTGCTTACACTGTGCCGAGGACTTGCTAACATCCCCTGAGATAAGGTAAAGGAAACCTACGAAGGGAGATAACACAGATGAAAAACAGACAAATAATCGGAAAAGCTATCGCCTGGATCAGCCTTGCAGCCATCCTGATATCAGAGACGGGCTGTTCCAATGTGCAAACAATCGACATTACGGAAAAAACAAACACGGAACGGCTGGAGAATATCGCGGTCGTGACGATGACGGCCGCTCCTGCGGTCAGCCCGGTTTCAGAAGAAGCGCAGCAGGTTTCGGCAGAACCGGACAGACCCCTCAGTCCGTTGTATGATCTTCTCGGCGCGCCTGCCCGATACAGTGTCGGACTGGAACCAACGTCCGATATTGTGGATATCACCGTTGACGCCGATGTGATCCTGCCGGAAACGGACCGGTTGCCGACGCTTCATGTTGAGCCGAGGGACTTTACGCAGGATGAGGTCAAGAGACTGTTTGACGCGCTGTGCGGGGATACAGTCATGTATAAAGCCCGCGATAAAATGACACGTGCGGAAGTCGAAGATAGGATCGAGGACGTGGAATCGGAGATGAAGACAGCGACGGATCCCGACCGGATCAAGAAGCTGGAATCCAATCTTGCTTATTGGGAAAAAGAGTTGAAAACGGCGCCGGAAGAGATTCAGGATCAGATCTGCGAGGGGACGCTGGAGGAGCGCCAGCTTGGCATTCAGGAATACCTTGGGAAATACCACGCGCTGGATGCCTATGAATATCCGACCGATTATAGGAAAGGAAAGAGTTTCCACGTTTCCGGGAACACCTACGACAAGAATTTGAAATCCGATTATGATTTTCCGGTCGGCGCAAACATCAGCTATTTCCGCGACCTGAGCGTCGGTCAATATCTTTTCTACAATTCGAAAACATGGATCTCCGATGAGACGACGGTCCCCGCTTCCGCTGTCGGACTGACCCTGACCCCTGGCGAAGCGCGGAAGATCGTGGAAACATTCTGGTCGGACAACGGGTTCACGGACATGGTGGTGTCGGGTGTCTATCTGGTATGCAACAGCGCGCCTGATGATTATTCCCAAAAATATCAGGACCCCTATGAGAACAAGCATGCGTATGTCGTTGCGTGCGGGAGAACAATCGACGGGATCGATCCGCCGCCCGCGGACAACGGCGATCCGCACTGGGGTTTTGAAAACTGCAGTTTTGCGATATCGGATAACGGGATTGAGCGTTTTACCTGGTATTCCCCCTATGCGTACGGCGAGTATACTACGGAGAACAGCGCGCTGCTGCCTTTCAACACGATCGACGAGATTTTCCGGAATATGATGCTGGTGAAATATGACGAGCGTGGCACAGGAAACGGTCTGACGTCTGCCAAATACCATGTTGACAGGATCGCGCTGGAAATGTCCAGAGTGACAAACCGCAAGTCAAGCGAAAAAGGTCTCCTGATCCCCGTCTGGAATTTCTATGGAAGCTTTTATTTTACTTATGAAGACGGGCATAATTACGGGAGCGAGGAGCGGCAGGGATTTCCCCATCCGCTGCTCCGGATCAATGCGATCGACGGCAGCATCATCGAACCGAGATATGGCTGCTGAAAAGAGTATAAAACGAGCACACTGCGGCACCCCGTTTATCCCCGGGGTGCTTTTTCATTTGGAATTCCCATGTCAAAATGCTTTCGGATACGGACGGATGCGCGTTTCGGCGGGGTTTATCTTGCCTTAGGCGTTTCTGTTTAGTATAGTTTATTAAGAGCAAACACATTATTTTCAAATCTAATATCCATATTTCGGACGATCAAACGGGCAGAGGCGGAGACAGCATTATGAGCGGATCCATGGTTGAAGATACTTTTGGCGCGCGATTTGCACGCCACAGTGAGGAGCTGCAAAGGCTCTATCTGGAAATCTACGGAGGCGATGCCGGAGCATTCGCCTATTTTTATGAAATGCTTCGGAAAATGTGGGAGGAGCGTCCGGCCTCGCTGCGCGAGCTTGACGCGGCCAGGGAGAGGAATCCGGCATGGTACAAGGGCCACGATCTTCTTGGCATGGTGATGTATGTCGGTTCCTTTGCCGGAGATCTGAAAGGCGTGCGGAAGCGGCTGGACTACATCAAGGAATGCGGAGCCAATTATCTGCATCTGATGCCGCTTTTGGAATCCCCAGAAGGCAGAAGCGACGGGGGATATGCGGTTTCCGACTTCCGGAAGGTTCAGCCGGAGCTCGGCTCCATGGACGATCTTTCCGAACTTGCGGAGGACTGCCACAGGAACGGTATCGCGCTGTGCCTGGATTTCGTCATGAATCATACCAGTGAGGATCATTCCTGGGCAAAAGCTGCCAGAGCGGGCGATCCGGCAGCCAGAGCGCGGTACTTCTTTTATGACGGCTGGGACATACCCCGTGAATTTGAAAAAACCGTTCCCCAGGTGTTCCCGACAACCGCCCCGGGCAACTTTTCCTGGTGCGAGGAAGCGCAAAAGGTCGTCATGACCACGTTCTATCCCTTCCAGTGGGATCTGAACTATGCCAATCCGACGGTTTTCAACGACATGACCGAAAACATGCTGTACCTGTGCAACAGGGGCGTGGACATTATCCGGCTGGACGCCGTGCCGTATATCTGGAAGGAACTGGGAACGAACTGCCGGAATCTTCCGCAGGTCCACACCCTGGTCAGGATGATGCGCATCGTGTGCGAGATCGTGTGTCCGGGAACGCTCCTTCTGGGAGAAGTGGTCATGGAGCCCAGCAAGGTCGTGCCCTATTTCGGAACCGTGGACAGACCGGAGTGCCATATGCTGTACAACGTTACCACAATGGCCAGCATCTGGCATACGGTGGCGGTCAGGGACGTGCGGCTGCTGCGGCATCAGCTGGGGCAGGTATTCACGCTTCCCAAACAGTACACGTTTCTGAATTATTTAAGGTGCCACGACGACATCGGCTGGGGGCTGGAGTATTCATTTCTCAGATATTTCGGCCAGGAGGAAGTGCCTCACAAGCGTTATCTGAACGACTACCTTACCGGCAACTGGCCCGGAAGTCCGGCCAGAGGCGAGCTCTATAACGATGATCCCCGCCTCGGTGATGCCAGACTCTGCGGCACGACGGCATCTCTGTGCGGCATAGAGACCGCACGGCGGGAAAACAACGGTCCGATGCTGGACTGGGCGATGCGTTCGGACCTGATGCTGCACGCCCTGATCTTCTCCATGAGCGGGGTCCCCGTGCTTTACAGCGGCGACGAGGTCGCACAGGAGAACGATTATTCCTATCGGGAAGATCCCCACAAGGTGGATGACAGCCGCTATCTTCACAGAGGCAGGATGAACTGGGACGCGGCTGAAATGCGGAAGGTCCCGGGCAGCCCCGAGGAGAGACTGTTTGACGGGCTGCGGCAGATGGAAGAGGTTAGAGCGGAACACCGTGCGTTCGACGGAGCGGCAGACGTGTGGATCGTGGATACCGGCAGAGATGACATTCTTGGCATAGGGCGATATTACCGCGGCGAAAAGCTGGTTGCCCTTTTCCATTTCGGAGAACAAGACGGGACCGTGTTCTGTAAAGAGGACGGGGATTTCACGGATCTTCTGAGCGGTGAACCGGTGGACAAACAAAGTGTGCAGATCCAAAGCGGCGGCTTCAGATGGCTGGTTTGCGATTTCGGCGAATGAATACGGTCATCGGAACGCAGGTTTTTTGAAAGGGAGCCGATACTATGAACAAGAAACTGATCTTTATCGATATCGACGGGACGCTGACCGTTCCCGGGTCGAATATTCCGCCGGAAAGCGCGCTGAGCGCTATACGGCAGGCAAGGGAAGCGGGCCACAAGGTGTTTCTCTGCACCGGCCGCAATCTCGCGATGCTTTCGCCGGTCCTCGCGTACGGCTTCGACGGAGCCGTGGCGAGCGGGGGCGGGTACGTGCTGAGCGGTGACAGCGTCCTGTTCGACTGCCCGATGACTGCGGACCAGCAGGAAGATGCGCTCAGGCTTTTTGCGGAAAACGGCATTTTCAGAACGATAGAAGCAAAGGACGCCAGCTACTGCGACGACGGCATGGGGGAATTCATGGCGCGCATCTCCGGGGGAAACAGCGAGCTGCTGCGCTGGAGAAAGGCTCTGGAACAGGATCTCGGGATCATGCCCATCCGCTATTACGACGGGAGACCTATCTATAAGATCGTATTCATGTGCGAAAAAAGGGAACAGCTGAACCCGGTGCGGGAGCGCCTGGAAGGGGAATTCAATTTCCTGATCCAGGACGTCAACGACGGCAGCTATATCAACGGCGAACTGGTCAACCGCCGCTTCGACAAGGGGAGCGGAGTCCGCCTGACTGCGGAGCATCTGGGCTTTGCAAGAGAGGACTGCATCGGCTTCGGGGACAGCATGAACGACCTGGAGATGATAGAGAATGTTGGCCTCGGCGTCTGCATGTCCAACGGCAGTCCGGAACTCATGAAACGGTGCGGCATGGTCTGTCCGCCCGTGGAGGAGGACGGGCTTGCGAGGGCGTTTGAACAGCTGGGACTTACGGGGCAGGCATAAAAGACGATTTGTGTTGATAGTACCGGCTGTATTACGATATGATGAAGTATCAGGTCATATCATTTTTCTGAAAGACGATCCGAAACTGTACAAAACGAAAGGAGTATTCAACTATGGCACTTGATTACCGCAAGTGCGCGGAGGAAATCTACTCTCACCTGGGTGGGAAGGAGAACATCATCAGCGCCGCCCACTGCGCGACCCGTTTAAGGCTGGTCATCGCAGACAACAGCAAGCTGGACATCAAGGCTCTGGAAAACGTAGACGGAGTCAAAGGCCTTTTCGATTCCAACGGCCAGCTTCAGCTGATCATCGGAACCGGAACCGTAAACAAGGTGTACGACGAATTCCTTGCCGTGACCGGTCTGACGGCAGCCTCCAAGGCTGACGTGAAGGCCGCTGCCGCGTCCCGCATGCCTCTCTGGAAAAAGATCCTTAAGACCCCCGGCGACGTATTTGTGCCGATTCTCCCCGCCATCGTGGCATCCGGCCTTATGATGGGTCTTGTGGAAGCGATCCCGAAGTTCTGGCCGGCTTTCGGTGCCAGCGACTGGTACAGCTTCCTGGATCTGGTGGCGAATACCGCCTTTGCGCTCCTGCCCGTGCTCGTAGCGATCTCCGCCGCGAGGGTGTTCGGGGGGAACATATTCCTCGGCGCCGTCATTGGTCTTATGATGGTCCATCCCGCGCTGATCAACGCATGGACCGTCGGCAATTATGAAGCAGGAACCATCCCAACGTGGAAACTATTCTTTTTCAACGTGCAGCAGGTAGGTTATCAAGGCCACGTGATACCTGTTATCCTAGCCGTCCTATTGATGTCGACGGTGGAGAAATGGCTGCATAAGAAGGTTCCGGAAATGATCGACCTGTTCGTGACCCCGCTCTGCACGGTCCTGATCACTTCCTTTATTACCTTCACCATTATCGGGCCGGTCTTCTCCGTTCTGGAGAACTGGGTGCTGACAGGCGCGAAGTGGCTGGCAGGATCTCTACCCGGAGCCGTCGTTATGGGTGCCATCTATCCGGTGACCGTTGTCATGGGCCTTCATCACATGTACAACGTTATTGAAGCGGGCATGATCGCGAGCACCGGACTCAACACATGGATGCCGATCGCATCCGCCGCAAACTTCGCGCAGTTCGGCGCGTGCCTTGCGGTCGCGGTCAAGGTCAAGAACCAGAAGGTCCGCTCCGTTGCGTTCCCGAGCTCCCTGTCCGCTTCGCTGGGCATCACCGAGCCGGCCATCTTCGGTGTGAACTTCCGCTTTATGAAACCTTTCGTCTGCGGCATGATCGGCGGTGCTGTGGGCTCCCTGTTCGGCGCGCTGTTCAAACTTGGCGCTCCCGTTTATGGCGTCACCGGCATCCCGGCCATCCCCGCAGTCAACAATATTCCGCTCTATCTTCTGGAGCTGCTGATTTCCGCGGGCGTTGCCTTCATCCTGACCACATTTATCTGGAAGGAAGACAAGCCCGAACCCGTGAAAGAGACGTTTCCTGAAACGGAAGCAATAGAGGAGCCCGCTCCTTCCATCATCCGCTGCGCGGCGGGCGAACTGCTTCAGCCCTGCAAGGGCGAACTGGTCCCGCAGGAGGAGATCCCGGACGACACCTTCGCACAGGGCATTCTGGGACAGGGTATCGGCATCAAGCCTTCCGAAGGCATCATATACGCCCCATTTGACGGCATGGTTACGTCGGTGTTCGATACCAAACACGCCGTCACGCTGGAGAAGGACGGCATGGAGGTCCTGATCCACGTCGGCATCAATACCGTCAACATGCAGGGCGAAGGCTTTACGGCCTATGTTGCGGATGACACCGAAGTCAAGGCAGGGCAGAAGCTGCTGAGCTTTGATATCGATGCGATCAAAAAAGCCGGATATGATGATACCGTTGTTGTGCTGCTGACGAATTCCGATGATCTGGAAGGCGTCGAATGCGGTCTCAAGGCATAAATATAGGACAATGAATTTGGAGGAAGCAAAATGAAGTCTTTTGAGTACACCATCACGGATCCCGTAGGCATCCATGCCCGTCCCGCAGGCATCCTTGCGAAGAAAGCCAAGGAGTTTGCCGGTTCCACCGTTACCATCGAAAAAGGCGGAAAGGCCGAAAACGTTCTGAAACTGATGGGCGTCATGAAACTCGGCGTAAAGCAGGGAGACGTCGTCACCATCCGGGTCGAGGGCGGAGACGAGGAAGCTGTTGCCGCTCAGGTCGAGGAATTCTTCAAGGAAAACCTGTAAACAGCATATGATAGCCTGTGCGGCTGCCTTCCGGGCAGCCGCACGTTTGACTTGCATCGGAAAGGAGAAAACATGATCACCATCAAAGGGAAAGGCGTTTCCGCAGGTGTCGCCGCGGGTCCCCTATATTTTTATCAGCGTGCGAGCGGAAGTATCCCCCGCTATCAGGTGGAGGACAGAGGCACGGAGTGGGAAAGGTTCAAGGCCGCTCAGGCGAAAGCGATAGAACAGCTGGGCGTGCTTGCCGAAAAGGCAAGGGAAGAAGCCGGCGATGATGCCGCGATGCTGTTCGAGACCCATCAGATGATGTGCGAGGACATGGATTACGAGGAAGCCATCCAGAACGCTATCGCGGATGAGGGACTGAACGCGGAAGCCGCGGTGTTTGATTCGGGCGAGTTTCAGGCGGAAGCTTTTGCCGCCATGGAGGACGAGTATTTCAGCGCACGCGCTGCGGATGTAAGGGACATTTCCCGGCGCATCATCGGCATACTGGCAGGCGTGGTCGAGGGCGGTATTGATTCCGACGTGCCGGTCGTTCTGGCGGCAGACGATCTTGCGCCAAGTGAGACCGTACAGCTGGACAAGTCCAAGATTCTTGGCTTTGTCACTTCCGGCGGCTCCGGATCCAGCCATACCGCCATTCTGGCGCGCACGATGGGAATTCCCGCGATCATCGGTGCCGGGGACCAGCTCAGGGAGGAGTATGCCGGAAAGGAAGTCGTGATCGACGGCGGCGAAGGCGTTGCCATACTGGACGCGGACGAAGAGACATACGCGAAGCTCATGAAGAAAAAGGAAGAGCTCCGGAAACGCCAGGAACTGCTCGGCCAGCTGAAAGGCAAGCCCAATGTTACAAAGGACGGCCATGAGATCCGGATCTACTGCAACATCGGCGATCCGAAAGACGTGCCTCCGGTCCTGGAGAATGACGGCGGCGGCATCGGCCTGTTCAGAAGCGAGTTCCTCTATCTCAACTGCGACGATTATCCCACAGAAGATTATCAGTTTGAAGCATACAAGAAAGTGCTTTCCGACATGGGCGGCAAGGAAGTGGTCATCCGCACGCTGGATATCGGAGCGGATAAGATGATCGAGTACTTCCACCTGCCGGAGGAGGAGAACCCCGCACTGGGGAACAGGGCGCTGAGGATCTGCCTGAACAGGCCAGAAATCTTCCGCACACAGCTCAGGGCACTCTACAGGGCGTCCGCCTACGGAAGGCTTTCCATCATGTTCCCCATGGTCACCGCCGTCTGGGAAGTGGAAGAAGCCAAGAAGATGTGCGAACAGGTCAAGGCGGAACTGGATGCCGAAGGCATTCCGTATTCCGACCATGTGGATGTGGGTATCATGATCGAGACGCCGGCTGCCGCGGTCATCAGCGACAGGCTGGCAAAGGTCGTGGATTTCTTCTCGATCGGAACCAACGATCTGACCCAGTACACCCTGGCATGCGACCGCCAGAACAACGATCTTGGCCGTTTCTTCAACCCGCATCATCCCGCGGTGCTCCGCCTGATCAAACTGGTTGCGGAAAACGCGCACAAGGAAGGCATCTGGTGCGGCATCTGCGGAGAGCTTGGCGCCGATCTGGAACTGACAGAGACATTCCTCTCCATCGGTGTGGATGAGCTCAGCGTTTCTCCTCGTGCCGTGCTGCCGCTGCGTCAGAAGGTGAGGGAGACCGAACTCGGCGCGGTGAAGCAGAAGCTGATCGATGAACTGATGGGAGATTGATGAAGATCTGCGTCTTTTCCGATTCCCACGGTTGTCCGGCGAATCTCATACAGGCAGTGGAGACGGAACAGCCCTCGTTCTGTTTTTTCCTGGGAGACGGGGAAAAGGACGTTCAGGCTCTGGGAAAGCGGTTTCCCAACCTTCCTGTCTACACGGTCCGGGGCAACTGCGATCTGCGGTCGGAACAGCCCCGGCAGCTCCGCTGCGCCGTGGACGGCGTAACATTCTTTGCTACGCACGGCCATCTGTATGACGTGAAGCACGATCCGTCACTTTCCGAGCTTTGCCGGGAGGCAGAGGGCGCCGATGTCGTACTGTTCGGTCATACGCACACTCCGACCCTGGAAAAGCGGGACGGGATGGAGATACTGAATCCCGGATCCATCGGCCGGTCAGCGCATCCGAGCTATGGGGTGATCATGACCGGAGGCGGAGGGGTACGGGCGGAGATCCGATACTTAAGGTGAAAAAAGATGAAAAATGCGAAGACAGATGTAGTGGCACTGGGCGAGCTTCTCGTGGATTTCACGCAGAGCGGCATAAGCCCGCAGGGCAATCCGCTTTTTGAAGCCAATCCGGGCGGCGCGCCTGCAAACGTGCTTGCCATGCTCAGAAAACTGGGGAAAAGCTGTGCCTTTATCGGAAAAGTCGGAAGCGACAGCTTTGGAAACATGCTGGCACAGACCCTGGTCGATGCAGGCATCAATGCGACCGGCCTGAAGCGGGACGCGGAGATCCCCACAACGCTGGCGGTGGTTTCCACGCTCCCGGACGGCGACCGCGATTTCAGTTTCTACCGGAAACCGGGAGCGGATGTTCTGCTCCGCGTGGATGAACTGGACAACGATCTTCTGAACGACTGCCGCATCTTTCATTTCGGAACACTGTCCCTGACCACGGAACCGTGTGCCTCCGCTACGAGGGCAGCCGTAAAGATCGCAAAGGAAAGCGGGGCATTGATTTCGTTTGATCCGAATCTGCGGCCTCCCCTCTGGGACAGCGAAGAGGACGCGAAGGCGGCCATCCGCTGGGGCATGGCCCAATGCGATGTTCTTAAAATTGCGGATAACGAACTTTTGTTCATGACCGGTGAGACCGATCCCGCAATTGGAGCTGCGATTCTGAAAGAACAATTTCCCAATATCCGTATGCTGAACGTCACCTCGGGGCAGGAAGGGAGCCGCTCTTTCTTCGGCGGGGAATCGGTGTTTGAGCCTGCCCGCAGCGAGGGAGGAGTCATCGAAACTACGGGAGCGGGCGATACGTTCTGTGCCTGCGTGCTGAATTTTGTTCTGGAACACGGGTTGGAAGACCTGCGGCGGTCGGATCTTTCCGAGATGCTGCGGTTTGCGAACGCCGCGGCGTATATTGTGACCACCAAAAAAGGAGCGATCAAATCCATGCCGGAGAGATCGCAGGTGGAAGAACTCCTTCGCCTGCGATAAACGGTCCGTTTTCCGGACGGATCCCTGCAGATCGAAGCATAGACAGGCGGATGCTCTTTTGCAGGATGTTCCGATTTCTTATTTGAAGGGATTTCTTTCCCAAGGGAGAACGGTTCCTGCGCCTGAAAAGCAATGAATAAGAATGATACCCCAATGATTCCGGCCCCCGTTTTCTGCGTGCAGATAACGGAGGCCGTTGCCTACCTATACTCTGAGCTGAACGGAAGCATTCCAGGATGATTCCGGGCAGATTTCTCTTTTTTTTCATTCTGCGTTATCTTTTCCGGCTTTCCGGTCTCTTTATAAGTGAAACCGGTTTTGAAAAGGAAATAGAGTATGAGACAACACGAACAATTTGATCGAATCTATGACGAAACGCGCGACGAGATGCTTCGCTTTGTAATGCTCCGGACCGGTGCCGCTTCGGAAGCGGAAGACCTGTTTCAGGAAATCTACCGCCGGTTTTTTATCCGGCTGACACGGGGCGCATTTCCAATCCTCGACCCCAGGCGATACCTGTTTTCCATTGCAAAAAAAGTGCTGGCAAACTATTACCGAAACACCGCAAAGATGAAAACGGTGGAGGAGCCCCTTCCGGAAGATACGGATATCGCGGCGGAGGATGAGCCGATCGATGAACGGTTATTCCGGGAGGAGAGGATGGATGCGGTCTGGCGTTTTCTGGACAGCGAACCGGAATTGAACCGGCGGACATTCCTTCTGTATTACGGCTATGAACGCTCGCAGAAACAGATTGCTGCCGCGCTGGGCATCAGTGAAGAGGCGGTTCGCCAGAGACTGTACCGAACACGCGGGAGGATTCGCGCGATGCTGAAACAAGAGGAACAGGAACGGTGACAGGTATGAACGAACATGATTTTTATAAACAAATGATCCATGACCGCGCAGTCAATGACGCGATGGTCAAAGCAAGGATAAAAACGCAGGCGAGCGGCTCGTTCGCGTGGAAGAGAGCGGCTGCGATCGCGACATTTTCTCTTGCGGTACTGGTCGGGACAGCGTTTGCCATTCCGTCCGCCCGCGCGGAGATCCTTTCGTGGTTCCGCGTTTCTACGCCGCAGGATTATCTGGCAACGGACAAGGAGGCGCGTGCAGAGATCCCGGAACTGGATTCGTTGATTGCGTCGCCGGAGCCGGAAAACGGGTTTGCTCTGCTCCCGATCGACCGAACGGATTCCAAGGCTGTCAACAGCGAGGGAGCGCTGAAGATGTCGGATTTCTTTTATCAAAACAGCGACATTCAGCTCGGTGACGCAATGTTTGACGGTCAGTTTTTTTACCAGACGATTCATATGAACGGCCTGTCAGGGCTGTATCTTTTGGAAGACTATACTGGCGGCTGGCAGACCGGCGTGCAGGTCGATCCGTATGCGGTCTGGGGGCTGTACGAAAACGGGCCCGATGAGGAATACCTGACAGGAAAATGGACATTGTACGAGCGTCCGTTCGGCAGACTCATTTATGAACTGCAGGATGGAACAAGAATGGGCGGTACGTTTGATTTGGGAACTGCGATTGAACCGTATCTGATGACACTGTTCGAGAAGGGACTGATCGGAGAGGAAAGTCCTGAAAACGCACAGGAGCAGATCGACGCCATGAACCGCGAATACCTCGAACAGAACGGACTGAACGCGGTCGCTTCGATCTGGGCGCCGGAAGAGATCGACCTGGCAGACTACGCGGATGAGGACGGAAACCTGACAGTGAAGGTTTTCTACGAGGTTGAAGTCTGTGAGGAAGATCGGGGAGACGGCAGCTTTGTACCAGCCACAGAACTCTTCAAGGCCAGACTCGGCACGATCACGGTCAATATAGGAGCATATCAGAAACTGGAATCAAGCCAGGTTGAAACCTCAGGCACTGATGTTGTCTGGGGTGCGGAGACGGTATCGCTCAGCCGAGTTGATATTGACTTCGGGAAGAGCGACGACGGGTATGCCGACGACCGCATTTCCTTTTCGAAGCAGCGCGTTTCAACGGAAGGCCTGTCGATGCGTGTGGAAGATGTGAAAATGGACGCCCTCGGAATCCGCGATCTCACGATTCGCGTCTGTGTTCCCGAATCGTGGACGAAAGAAGAGCGGAAAGCGTTTGCTACTTCGTTGGAATTCAAAGTGCTGATTAACGGCGAGCGCGGGGACTGGTATTTGAACTCTTACAACTGTTCCGTTCAGGAGGACGGTTCCATATTGTTCGGCGCCAGGGCTCTTGATGAAGTCCCCTACGACATGCTCAAATCCATCCGGGAGATTGCCTTTGTCCCAAAGCTTCGCACATTCGAATCGGTCGAGTGCTTTGATGCAAAGGATAGATCCCTTGGAATACTGAATCCCGCTTATGGCGAAATCATGTGGAGCGATCCGGGAGTCCACGGATGGGATCATGACAATATCGTGACGGAATTTCCGCAATACACGCTTGTGCTGAAGGTTCAGTAACATGGAATCGGGTTCCATTTCCGAACATTCAGAAGGAATTAAAACAACGTACCGGGCTCCGATCTTTCGGAGCCCGGCATTTCCATGGGCCAGTTTTGATTCTCAAGTCGGCGATTACGGATCGAGACGCTGGATATTGAAGCCTGCGTAGTAGCCTGCCGCGACGGCTTCGTTCATCCGGGCCGGTTTTTTGGCATCACCGACGATGACGGCGTTATTGGATGCATTGTAGAGTTCCCATGCCTGATCGGCGAGGGACTGCATTCCGACGCCGACGATCACATTGTCCGCAGTGATTTCCGTTTCGGTTCCGTCAGCGGCTTTGATCCTGACCCCGTTCTCCGTGATCTCCGAGACCGTGCATTCGAGCATCATATTCAGATTGCCGAGTTTTTCCATTTCAATGGTCATGCCGAGCCAGTGAATGAACGGAGCGCCCTTGCCGTATTTGTCGGTCATCTCCACGATGGTCACGTTCTTGCCCTGGTATTTCGCTGCGAAGATGCCTTCCTCGCATCCGACCATTCCCCCGCCGATGAATACGAGATTCTGACCGAGTTCACGCTCGTGGATCTCGGTCGCCATTACGACCTTCGGACTGTCGATACCGGGAATGTCCGGACGGATCGGTGCCGCGCCGATAGCGATAATGACGTCATCAAAATCGTTTTCCCGGATGAATTCCGGCGTGACGGTGAAGTTGAGTTTTACTTCTATGTTCGGCGCTTTTTCGATCCTTCTCGCGAGGACCTCGGTAAACCTCTTCAGATCCTTTTTGAAATCCGGATACCAGGCGGCACGCAGCATGCCTCCGAACCCCCCGGTCTTTTCAGCGAGGAGCACGCTGTGCCCGCATTCCGCGGCTCCGAGAGCAGCTTCCATGCCGGCCGGGCCGGCTCCGACGACGAGCACTTTGTGGCTGCCCATCCTCTTGATGTCCGGGAACGTGTTGAATACCATTTTATATTTCGGATTGACCGCACAGTAAGCCTCGCCGAGCGGGTACTTGACGTACGGGACGAATCCCATGCTCATACACTCGTTGCAGCGTGTGCAGAGCATGATATCATCCTCTTTTCCGAGCCTTGCCTTTTCGGCGAACATCGGATCCGCCAGCAGCTCTCTGGCAAGGCCGATGCCGTCGACCTGACCGCTTTCAACGAGCTCCTCCATCTGGTCGAGATCGCCGTAGCCTCCTACGCTGATAACGGGGATCTTGACGGCTTTCTTGATCTCGATTGCGGGAAGACGGTTGCAGCCCCGCTCCATAAACATGCACGGGAACATGCGGGCGCTTGCCCGCTTGTCATCGAAGGTTGCCGCCGAAACGGTGATCATGTCGATGTAGGGCTCCAGCATCTTTGCCGTTTCGACGACGTCTTCCATGGTTGCGCCGTTCTCCATGTAATCGGATCCGCTCAGGCGGAACTCGATCCCGAAATCGGGGCCGCATTTTTCTCGCACGTTTTTGGCAACTTCCATCAGGAATCTGGCTCTGTTTTCAATGCACCCGCCGTACTGGTCGGTACGCTTGTTTGTGTTGGGCGATAGAAACTGGTTCAGAAGCCATCCGTGGCCGCCCTGGATGGTGACGAGATCGCATCCGCCGATCATGGCGATCTCTGCGGCGTCTCCGAATTTGTTGACGATACGGTCGATCATGGCCTGATCCATTTCGGTCGTATAGTGTTCGCCGCTTCCGTAATGCGCCATGCCGCCGGTGGGGCCGTATACTTTTCCGCCGGGCGTATATTTGGGATCCGCCCTTCTTCCGGGGTGGATCAGCTCGATGGAGGCAAGTGCGCCGAAGTTGTGGATCCCTCTGGTGCACTCGCGCATTTCCGGTATATATTTCGGATCGTCCATCCTGTGGACGCTGCCGTGGTTGTTGCCGGTCGCATTATCAACGAGCGTCTCTCCGAGACACACGATGCCGACGCCGCCTCTTGCGATATCCGCGTAGAATTTGTGCGCCGTCGGCCGCATAAAGCCGTCACTGGTCGATCGTGCGCCCATAGGGGCGGCCATGATCCTGTTTTTGGAGACCAGGGATCCAAATCTGAGGGGGGTAAACAATGCCGGGTATTTTGTCTGTTTCATATGAGCCTCCGTAATCAATTCAATTCAGACTTGCCGCATGGTGGCAGGCACACGACCTGCCGCCCGGGAAGGCAGTCTGTTCGGGCTTGACCGTTCTGCATGTTTCGGTCGCGTAAGGACATCTCGGTGCAAAGCAGCAGCCCTCGGGGATGGTCGTCAGATTCGGCGTTGAGCCGCGAATGGTATACAGTCTTCTCGATTCGGTGTCGAGTCTCGGGATGCATTTGATCAGGCCTGCCGTATAGGGATGGAGGGGATTCCGGAAGATATCCCTCGTGTTGCCCTGCTCAACGATCTGGCCTGCATAGAAAACTGCGATACGGTCGACGAGGGAAGCCACGACGCCCATATCATGGGAAATGAAGACGATTCCCATACCGGTCTCCTTACGGAGCTTCTGGATCAGCCGGATGATCTGCGACTGGATGGTGACGTCCAGGGCGGTCGTCGGCTCGTCGGCGATCAGCAGTTTCGGTGAACACGCGAGCGCAATCGCGATCATCGCCCTCTGACGAAGACCGCCGGACAGCTGGTGCGGATAGCAGCCGATCCTTTGTTCCGCGTCGGGCATTTCGACCATTTTCAGCAGTTCGACGGCTCTGTTCAGAGCCTGCTTCATGGTCATTCCCTCGTGCAGCCGCAGACTTTCCGCAATCTGTACGCCGATCTTTTCCACCGGATTCAGACACCGCATCGGTTCCTGGAAAATCATGGAGACTTCCTTGCCCCGAATCTTTTGCATTTCCTTTTCGGGAAGGTCCATGATGCTGCGCCCGTTCAGTTCGATATCCCCGGAGATCATTGCGGGAGGGGACTGGATCAGTTTCAGCACGCTGGAAAACGTCACGCTTTTTCCGCATCCGGATTCACCGATCACGCCAAGGGCTTCCCCCGGCGCAAGATCGACGCTGACGCCGTTGACGGCGTGGATCTGTTTTCCTCCGACCGGGAAAACGACGCGCAGGTCTTTGATTCTGAGCATTTTGTTTTCTGCCATTTGCGCCGCCTCCTTTACAGATACGAGTTGCGAATCTTCGGATCGAGGTAATCCCTGATCCCGTCGCCGAGCAGATTGAATCCCAGCACTGTCAGCGCGATGAACAGGCCGGCAAAGCCCGCAGTCCACGGACACTGGAACATAAAGCTCTTGCCCTCATTCACGACCAAACCCCAGGAGGGGGTCGGCTGCGGAATTCCGAAACCCAGGAAACCAAGAGAGGACTCCGCCAGGATGCACCCGCCCATGGCGGAGGAGAACACGACGAGGATGTGCGGCAGAACGTTCGGCAGGATATGCCGGAGAACGATGCGCATAGGCCCGGACCCCATGGAAACAGCGGCTTTGGTAAAACCTCTCTCGCGGATGGAAAGGGTGTTTGACCTGGTCATCCGATAGAACATGGGAATGCACGGGATGCCGATCGAGAGGAACATGGTCCTGACCGAAGCTTTCAGAATGATACCGATGATCAGGGAGCTTAACAGCATGGGGAAGGACATGAAAACGTCCATGATCCTGCCGATGATGAAATCCACGGCACCGCCGAAGTAAGCGGAAACACTTCCGATCAGGGTCCCGCAGACCGCTGCGAGAAGCGTGGCGCACACCGCGACGGACAAGGAGATCCTTCCGCCGTAAAGGATCCTGGTCCAGACGTCGCGTCCGTAGTAATCCGTTCCGAAGGGATGCCCCGGTCCCGGTGCAAGGTGTTTGTTCGGGAGATCGACGCTGCTGTAATCCCCGCTTGTGATCAGAGGCGCAAGAAGGACCAGCAGCACGATCAACAGAATCAGTACGCCTCCGATCACGATTTGTTTGTTTTTGAGAATCGATTTCATAGTGTCAGCCGTTCGTTGGTGGTCGGGTCAGGATATCGGTTCGCAGGCCAGGTGACACGCTACGAGGTGTCCCTCGGAAATCTCCCGGAGTTCGGGGGCCTCTTTCCTGCAGCGGTCCGTCGCGTAGGGGCATCTCGGGTGGAACGCGCATCCTCCCGGAGGATTGATCAGACTCGGGACGCCTGCTTCGATATGGTTGACTTCCACCGGAATATCGGGGTCTGGCTCCGGCATGGCCAGAAACAGCGCCTTGGTATATGGATGCCGGATGTTGCGCGAAAGCTCGTGCTTGTCTGCAAGTTCGACGATCCTGCCGAAGTACATGACGGCGATCCGGTCCGACATGAATTTGACGATCGACAGGTCGTGCGAGATAAACAGATAGGTCAGTTCCAGCTGTTCCTTCAGATCCAGAAGAAGGTTGATCACCTGAGCCTGAACGGAAACGTCCAGCGCCGACACCGCTTCGTCCAGTATGAGAAAACGGGGGGACAGGGTAAGCGCACGCGCAATGCAGAGCCGCTGACGCTGACCGCCGGAAAGCTGGTGCGGATATCTGCTCAAAAAGTCGGAGGGAATATCCACCCGGTCGAGCAGGGAAAGAATGATCTCCGTTCTTTTTTCGGCGGGACCGATTCCCTGGATGATCAGCGGCTCTTCCATGATCTGCCGGATCGTAAACCGCGGGTCAAGAGAATCATACGGATCCTGGAACACGGTCTGGATATCTTTCCGGAGCTCTTTCAGCTTTGAGGAGCTGAGGTTCGTCAAATCCTTTCCTTCGAACAGGATGCTTCCGGAATCCGGTTTCTGCAGTCCCAGCAGCATGGATCCCAGCGTGCTTTTTCCGCAGCCGGATTCCCCGACCAGTCCGAATATCTCGCCCTTTTTGATTTCGAGGCTCAGGTCTCGGACCGCGTAATAGGAAAGTTTCTTGAACCCTCTTCCGGTCGATATCGAAAACTTTTTATTCAGATATTCCGCCTTCAGCAGGAGCTGATCGGCTGTATTCGTGCTTTGTGTCATCAGCTTTCACCGGTAACCCTGATACGGGGGTCTGTTAAGGCGACAATGATGTCGGTCAGGATGTTCGCCGCGATCATGAGCGCGGCGATAACGAGCGCGGTGCCCTGGATCATGGGATAATCCCGGACTGTGATCGCATCGATCAGGAGTTTTCCGATCCCGTTGCGGACAAACACGGTCTCGAGAACGATTGCGCCGGCCATGGCGGACGCCAGATTGTAACCGATCATCGTAATGATGGGGATCAGGGCGTTTCCCAGCGCATGACGGAAAAGGATGCTTTTTCTTGACACGCCCTTTGCTTTTGCGGTCCGGATGAAATCTTCCTCCATGATTTCCAGCATGGAAGAACGCGTTGTCCTGACGAGTGTCAAACCGAGAACCATGGTGATGACCGGTCCGATCAGCGTTTTGTAATGCGGGATATCCGGGCGGTTGCTGATGACCGGGATGATCCCGAGCTTGGAAGCGAAGATCGTAAGCACCCACAATCCGATATAGAACGTGGGCAGCGACATTCCGACGGTGCTCAGGATATTGATCAGGATATCCGGCCACCTTCCCCGCTTCGCGGCGGCGAGTACGCCGAGCCCGACTGCTATGACGGAACTGATGACGACGCCGACAAGCGCCAGTTCGATGGTGCTGGGCAGAGCTGTTCCGATCATTTCAGAGACGGGTCTGGAGTAACTGACCGAGGTGCCGAGATCTCCGGTCGCAAAACCTTTCAGGGCGATGACAAGCTGCTCGCCTACAGAGCGGTTAAGCCCGTGGGATTCCCGGTAGATGTCGATCTGCTCCTGGGTCGCGTTTGCTCCGAGCATGACTTCGGCTGGATCACCCGGGATCATCCTGACAGCAAAAAAGACAGCCAGGAAAACGCCCAGCAGGGTCGGTACCGCGGATATGATTCTTTTGAGAATGTAACTGATCATAATAGAATAACGGAATCGGCCCCTTGCGGGGCCGAGACACTATTCGGTTGTTGCACGGTTATTTCACGATGGTCGTTGCGCGGAAACTGAGATCCCCGTAGATCTTGACGCCCTTGAGACCGGGCTGGCAGAGCATGTGCGTCGAGTTGGTGGTGACCGGATAGATCACGGTCAGGTCCATCAGACGCTTCTGGGCGGCTGCGAAGTACTCGGCCTTCTCCGCCTCGGTCTTTGCCGCGAAGCCTGCGTCGACGAGGTTGTCATATTCGGCGTCGCAGATACCGGACCAGTTGTTCCCGGGATAGAATTCGCTCTTATATCTCGAGATGGTATCGTCCGCAATGTTGGACGTGGTGTTGTAGAAGCACCATACCGGGATTTCGCCTTTCCTGACCTTGTCAATGTAAACGCCGAAATCCACAAGCTGGATGCTCACATTGAAGCCGCCTTTCTGGAGCATGTCGGCCGCGATGATGACCGGAGCCTGGCCGTGCGCGTCGTTGCCTCCCCAGAGCTCTATGTCAAGGCCGTTCGGATAACCCGCCTCCGCGAGGAGCGCCTTGGCTTTTTCGGGATCGTAGGAAGGCTTGAAGTAATCCGTGATGGCATATTTGCTGCCGAAGGGGATATAGCTGCCTGCAAGCGTTTCGGTGCCGTAGAAGAGGTTGTCGATGTAGTACTGGGGATCGACGGCGCAGAAGAGGGCCTCTCTGACTTTTTCGTTGTCAAACGGGGCGATCTGCATGTTCATGCCGATGTAGAGGAGGCTCAGCTTGGGCGACTGAACGTCCGTGAATCCCTTGCCCACGTACTCCCTTGTCTTATCGAGGTTGGACGAGCGCAGGATATCGAGCTCCCCGTTTTCAAAGGCGGTGTATCCGGTGTTTTCATCGGCGATGTAGGTACAGACGAGCCTGTCGATATTGCCGCCTTCGCGGTCGCCCCACCAGTCCTTGTTGGCAACGGCTTCCGTCTTTACCGCAAGGGTTCCGGAAACGTATTCAAACGCGCCGGTTCCGACGGGCACGGTATTCAGAGCGGCCTTGCCTTCCTTGTCACTGTACGCCTTGCAGACGATAAATGAATAGAACATGGAAAGCCTGGTGAGGAAATCCACGTCGATGGATTTCAGCGTGATGACTACGGTATACGCGTCAGGACATTCAACGGATGCGATGTTTTCCACATTGAGGTTCTTGCCGTTGATCGAGGCGACTTCCGGATCGGTCTGACGCTCAATGGTGAACTTGACGTCCTCGGAAGTAAATTCTCCGTAGCCTTTCTGCCACTTGACGCCCTCGCGCAGTTTGATCGTGTAGACGAGATTGTCCTCCGAGATCTCATACGACAGAGCCAGCGCGGGTTTCAGCGAACCGTCCGCCTGATATTCGAACAGAGGTTCGTAGATGACGCTTCCGAGGCCGGTATCGTCGGGCGCGGTCCAGTAGGCGGGATCCCAGTTGGTCTCCTCAAAATTGACCGAGTAATAGAATACGACTTCCGATGGCGCCGCGTCTGCAGTTCCAGTTCCGGCCTGCGCGGGTTCCTGCTTGCCGCAGGCGGTAATTCCGATAACCATAGTCAGTGCAAGAATGATTGCAACGATCTTTTTCATTTCAGCATCTCCTTTTTCAGAGTGTGAGATGATTATAATTCAATACTTTAGTCTTGTAAAGTGGTAAAGTAAAAAAGTTTTGATTTTTTTCAACGTGCTGATTTTTCAAAGAAAATACAGGTAAAGGGAAGCGGACAATTCAGAAAAACAGGCGCAGAAAAGGAACGGCGGAGAAACATCGCTCCAAAGCGTTGTCAGGTTTTTTCCAGACGGGATTGCTTTCGCGCGCAAATATAAAAATGAAAACGCGCCATTGAACCGTAGCGCGTTTTCTTCGGGATCAAACAAAGTCCTTCAGAATGATAATAGATTTCAGTTATGCATGTTTCTTTTTGCGGAAAAGGATCAGCACAGCGGCCGCAGAAAGGAGCATGATGCCGCCTACCACATAAAGGATGATGCCGATCCGGGAACCGGACGGGAGGGATTTCGGAGCGGAAAAGCCGGACGGAAGAGGATCCTTCGCTTCACCCTGCAGGTTCTCATTTGCGGGATCGTCCAGACAAACCCAGGTATTGCGGATCCCGTAGTAATAACCTACCGATCCCCATGTCCGTCCCTGCGCGTCGACATACAGTTCCTCAGGCCAAATGCTTTCGCCCATATCGACCAGAAACGGATTGGAGGCGCCGGGATATTCGTACAGGGCTTTAGGCGTTTCCGCCGGTACCGAACGGCCGTCGTTAGGAACGATCTTGTCTTTGTTTTCCGCGCGGAAAGCAACGTTGTCATATTGCACCCGGGTATAACCGAGAGGTGCCCACAGTTCGTGCCGCTGGGAATATCCCCATACGTTTCCTTCCTTATCGGTATAGATCCATTCGCAGTAGAGGGCTTCCCCGTTGGGAATGGTCTTTGATCCCGCACTGCCGGGGGCGGGATACAGGGACAGAGCGCCGTCCGGACCGTTGGCAAGATAGGTACGCCCTTCAATATGGGAGCATTCCTGCTGATGTTTCCAGAAAAAACTGTTTTCCGGTTCCACGATCACATCGGCGGATGCGACGGACGGCAACAGGATCAGCAGGGCAAGAAGAATGATTATCCAGCGTTTCATATATACCTCCAGATCAAATGAAATGTGTAATGAGCCATCCCAGAAGAAAGGAAAGGCTGTTTGCTGACAGTGAAAAAAGGAAGGGGCGTTCGTAAAGTCCGCTGTAGCGGTAAAAGCCGCCTTCTGCCAGAATGGCTGCGGCTTCCAGCAGAACGGTAATCAGCCATCCTCCTCCCAGAAAAAAGTGGAGCAGCACCACTGCCGGGTTTGTGACCAGATTGACCAGCCCGCAGAGAGCAAGCGCTTTTCCTCGTTTTCCCAGCAAAAGTGCGAAAGCACACTCCAGGATTTCCGTAATCAGGAGCGAAAGGACAAGCGAGCGGATCAGATCATTCATGGCGCGCCTCCCTGCTTACCCCGATCAGGAGCAGTCCCAGAGAGAAGAGTACCAGCGATGACCATGCAAAAGAGGGAAGGGACAGGGATACGCCTGAAAAAGCGGGGATCATCCCGGCGAACAAAGCAAGCGTCAGCAGCCCGAACGCAGCGCCCTTTGCCCCTGGCAGAAGGCTGACTGCCGAGTGGAGCGTCAGCGGCATGGACATATTGAACAGAAAGAGCGCGATACAGGTTACAGGTTCGCGGGGAAACAGCAGCAGGAGAGCTGCTCCGCCCAGAGAGACGATCGAGGCTGCACGAACCCCGAGCCTGTCCCCGGCAAAGCCACCGGCTGCTTTTCCCAAGGCAAGACACAGAACGGGAACCACCCCCGGGATGCCTGAAAGTCCGGCGGAAAACGCTCCGCCGAGCATAGACCGGAATACGACCACAAAAAACAGGCAGGCAAGA
The DNA here is from genome assembly GCA_017429985.1 of Clostridia bacterium. Lineage (GTDB taxonomy): Bacteria > Bacillota > Clostridia > Christensenellales > CAG-138 > JAFRNW01. The sequence goes on from JAFRNW010000022.1 coordinate 36,531, forward strand.
GGGAACGAAGCGCTTTCGCGCAGTGTCAGGGACAGAGGACCGTTCTGGGATTCGAAGGATCCGTTCCGCAGTACCGGGGACAGCAGCATCAGTCCTGTGAACAACATGATCAGCGGCAGGAGCCAGCCGTGTGCGGAAAAAAACGAAGCGAAGACAGAACCCAGATACAGGCCTACTGCCCCCGGAGAGACGAACACGCCCAACGGGGCGGCTTTCTCACTTCCGTTCATGACTTCCAGGCCTCCGCCTACATGAAACATTCCGTTTCCCAGACCGCAGATCACCGCTGCGCCGACCGGAAATCCGCGGAAGAAGAAACCGACCGCCACCAGACCGCATCCCAGGGCGGCGAAGATCAGATTCCGGTTCCACGCGTCCGCCAGAAGACCCAGCGGGAACTGGAGCGCAAACGCGCAGGCGTTATAGAGAATCATGCAGACCCACCAGTCAGGGCTTGCATTCAGATATCCGAAGAAAAGAGCGGCGCAGCACAGGTCAACGCAGAAATGTGCAGCAGACGCTGCAGCCAGCTTGTTCATGGCGGCACCTCCTTTTCTTATTCGACGATCGGGGGACCGAAGAACGGTCCGACCCTTCGTTACAACCCATTATAGACGGAAAATCGCGTTTTGTGACGGATAACGGAATAATCGACCCGGTCCCATGCGTCCGGTGCAACGGAAACGGAAAAACGGAAGCCGGGGACAGGAGATGTCTGCCTGCAGGGAACAGGACACCGGTACGAACGAAAAATGCACTCTTCCATATCGGGAAGAGTGCACTCCGTAAGCATTTGGGAAGCCATCAATCCTGATGTTTGCGCCGTACTTTCAGGATGAACAGAAGCAGCAATGCAAGATAGATGATCAGCAGGCCGAGCGTGACCCAGGTCATGACGATGGACTGCGGAGCAAGACCTACCAGCAAAAGCATCGGAGCACCGAAGACGATCGCAAAAGCGCTTCCCGTGAGCAGATTGTTGGCGGCAGGCGTTTTAAACGTGGGATCCAGTTCACGCAGCAGAATAACGCCGGAGCTGATCGTACCGGTCATCATGCCGAACATGGAAACAAATGCTTCTTCGGAATAACCCGGGTAAACGATTTTGCAGAGCCGTTTCAGGTAGAAGAACGTGACGATTCCGCCTGCGACTACCATCAGGGCAAAAGGAAGCCAGAGACCGGTCAGATCCTCGATATTGATACTGGCGATACCGCAGACGATCATAATGTCGAAAGCAAGTCCGGAAAGTCTGGAAAGCAGATAGTTGTTCTGATACTGCCGGGACATCGCTTTTGTTTTACGGAAGAATCCGAGAAGCTTTCGGGTCAGCATGGCCATCAGGGTGCCGATGATGAAATTGAAGCCCCAGAGAATGGGGGAGACGGTTTTCGCAAGACCCGGGGCAAGCGCGGTGAGTAAGGAGTCAATCCCGTAGCTGACGCCGAAGGTCGCAAGATATACGACCAGGACGAGCGCCACCTGGATCGAGAATTTGTCGAGCGATTCCGCGATGGGGATCTCGTTTTCATCCTGGAAATCCGATACGGTTACGACCGAGCCGGAAAGATCCTCGTGTTCGGAGCGGATCAGTTTCTGACGTCTTGCACGGACATTGATATAGATGAGACCGACGATACACGCGCAAAGGTATCCGGCAGCGGCGACGGCAAGTCCGAACGAACGGCCGCCGGCAAAACCGAGCGTCTCAAATGTGCTGCCGATGTTGTTCGCCTGACCGGGTCCCTGGCCGTAGCCCATGGGAAGCAGGATGCCACTGGCAGCGAAAAGCTGCGGCATGACGGTCGAGAACAGAAGAAGGGAGATGATGAGCCCTGCGATTCCCTGGACCAGATAGGTGCTTACGATCAGAGCGCCGCTCTTCGGGGCGACCAGGGATTCCTTTTCCTCCTTGTCCTTTTTGGTCGCGCGGAGCGAGAGAGCGATGAATCCTATCGCGATGCCGTGATATGTCAGCATTTCCAGTACGCTTGTATCAAACGGATACAGACCGGCAGTCCGGAAAATCAGGAACAGAAAGCCCGCCAGAACAGCCGTCGGAAGAAGGCTTTTTCTAAAAAAGGTGATTTTCCGCCGGAGAACGTTTGCAAGCAGCAGGAATACGGTGATGACGCCGACCTGTACGATGAGATTCCACAATACAGTGTTGTTTGCCGAATAGTTCATGAAAGAGATTCTCCTTTCAGTACACGGTAAAACTGGAAATATTTTCTGGAGCAAAGGGTTTTGGCTCCGGTGATTTGATAAAAAGAATCCGACGTGGAGAAAACCAGAAGATTCCTCCGGACGATTTCCATTCCGGCCATTTCGGAAAAGGGGAAGGAATAGGAACCGATCGTCAGACTGTCCCGGTCCATTCTCAGCGGACCGGAGCAGAGGCGCTTTCTGCGGTGAAGCGCGTCGGCCTCGATCAGGATCGCATCATCGTCCGAGAACGCAAAATCCGTCTTTGAAACCTGGCTGACAAGCCATTCGTTCTCAAACTGCTCCCATGCTTCAAGGGTGGAAAAGGGAAAGCCGTGCAGTCTGTACTGCGAGTCCAGGGTGCCGGAGAGCCCGCATGCTTCGCACGCGATGGTTTCCCCGGAAGTATGCAGCGTTCCGACACGGAGACACGAGGGACAGAGGAAGAACCCGCTTTCGAGCCATTCGGCCCGTCTGCGGCTTTTATAGTCCACCGGATCAGCCTGGATCCGGGCATAGGCATCTTCTTTCAGATCCTGCGCAATGTGATCGTTGATTTCCGCGGGCGACATCTGACGCAGCATCTCGGGGGGATAAATGTTTTCAACATGTCCCGTGTACTTTCCCCTTCGTATCCCTCTGCCCCATCTCGGCAGCGTGAAGAACCCGCCCTCAAACCGGTATGTGACCAGCGTGGCCCCGCACGTTTTGGCAAGTTTTCCGATGGTCGGAAGCATGGGGGAATTGTTGCCGTCAAAGGAGCAGGTGCCCTCCGGGAAAATGCATACGTTGAAGCCGGATTTCAGGCAGGCCAGGGTCTCCTTGACCGCTGTGACCGCCGATTCCCCTTTGCGGCGGACGATCGGATCAAAGAAGAACTGGAGGAGACGGGAGGCGAAGCCTTTCTGCATCAGATGCTCATCTGCTACGATATACATCTGCTGGGGAAAAGAAAGAGGCACGAGAACCGGATCCGCTGCGGTCACATGATTTACGAGCAGCAGGAACGGACCGTCGATCCGGATTTTCCGGTCGGGCCGGAAAGCATACATCCATTTCAGGATCGGACCAAACAGAAATATCACGATGGAATAGATGATCTGATGAAAGCGGTGCCTTATCAAACGTGTCTTCATGGGATATCTCCTTTGAGTTTCATTGTATCAGATTCTGTCCCGATTCGTGAATGGTATTTCTTTTTTGAACGGCACACGGTCCGTGCAAGGAACAATCAAGATCTTTTCCGGCATCCCGGCCGGCGGCCGATATAGAATTCCGGGTTCGGAAATGGTATAATTCAGGAATCAGATTGAAAGGAGATTCAGGAATGAAACAGGAAGCACTTGAAGTTTTGAGAAATCGCCGCGCGATTCGCAGTTATAAGGAGGAGCAGGTTCCGTCGGATCTTCTGCAAAAGGTTCTGGAAATGGGAACATACGCGCCGACAGCAGGCGGAAGGCAGAAGCCGTATATTGTTGCCGTACAGGATCCGGATACGGTGAAGCTTCTGAAAAAACTGAACGGCAGAGTTATGGGAAACGAGGATGCGGATCCCTACTATGGTGCCTCGACGATTATCCTTGTTCTTGCTCCAAAGGACTATGCTCTTGCGGATCTTGACTGCGCGAGCATCCTCGTGAACATGCTCAACGCAGCGTATGCAGTTGGGCTCGGATCCGTCTGGGTACACAGATCGCACGAAGTATTCGAATATGAAGAAGGGAAGGCTCTTCTGAAAAAATGGGGATTTGAAGAAGAACTCCAGGGCGTCTGCTCCATGGCGCTTGGCTATGCGGAAGGCGAGCATCCCGAAGCGGCTCCACGCAAAGAAGGATATGTGAGAATTGTCTGATTGATTGGAAAAGAACGACAGTCTTACCGGCATGTCCTTCGTCAAACAGGAAGGAATTATCATACATTTCTCGCTCAGGAGCATCCCTCGCGGATGCTCTTGTTTCGTTAGGCAGCGAGTCTCCCCGCTCGCACCGGTCAGATTGCAATTCTCTGTATGAAGAAACAATTCGGTCTCATTCTGATGAAAACCTTTCCATAGCCTTGCTCCGCATCTTCAGCACACCGCAATTTCATGCATTTTAAGTTCGGTTTTGCAGCGTGAGGGTTCTAGTGCTGCGGGAAGAAATGAAAAAAGGGACGCGATGACGCGCCCCGGTTGGGTAAGATAAAGGGTTTATATTGTTTCGAACGGCTGCCGCCGTAAAGACAGAAGAGCTGTCTCTCTGTCTGTGCTATCAGAAAGCGAGTGACGCCAGCAGGGCATCATCCTGTTTCTCATAGAGGCAAACGGCCCCCATCGTGCCGAGATTGAAGGTCTCGGTCTTTCCGGCAAGATTACCTAAGGAGTCTTCCCAGGTCATCGTAATCGTACCGTAGTCCTCTTCGGCGGGGAGAATGTGGAAGTCGCCGGTCTCACTGAGTTTATAGGTGCCATTGCCGAACGGGACGATATTCCCGTCAAGGAAGGCATATTCGGCAAAAGTCCCGTCGCTGAAATAGAGCCAGATTACATCCAGTTTGGAGACAACGCCTTCATCATTTACATAACTTACTGCGCAGTCATCGGCGAAAATGGCCTCGACTTCTCTGCCGTCCTGCGATCCGAAGATCTGATGGTCCCGGATCGCGTTTAGGTCAAATTCTTCCGTTTCCAGAAAATCCTCGAGCTTTCTATCGTCCATGGAGTACTTCTTGTTCAAGGTAATTTCGATGATGTCGTCCTTGAGAGCATAGGTTCCGCTGGCGAAGAGTTCAAATCCGCCCGGAGTCTGGGCATACTGATCGAAAGTATTGTCGGATAGATAGACCAGGATTGCGTCAAGCGCTATTGTCGGCGCGTCACCTTCACCCGGTGCGTTTTCCGATGCCTCAAGCGGGAAAGCTTCTGCGCCGGCATAAACGGAAACGACCGAAGCGCCGTCCTTGATCATCGGGGGCAACGGGAGCGTTTCATCTGAACCTTCTTCCGCAAGGGCGGGCACAGCGCCTGCAAGCGTGATGAGCAAAACAAGCGCAAGTAGCATTGCCAGTTTTTTTCTCATGAGATTTCCCTTCTTTCTTCGTATTTATAGCTGGCCGGAGCCTGCTTTTCTTAATGCAAATATATCACAGGGTTTTTTACGATTCAAGAAACGTCCCGTCCGTTCTCGCGGGGAAATGAATGAACACTTGACGCCTTCGAATCGGCGCAATTCAATTATTATGAACACGTTCATTATGGAGGGCACATGGGGCGCGAAAACGGACCGAAGAAGAGAAGGATCTTTTGGATCGTGATTCCGGCCGCGGTGTTTGCGCTGCTTTTATGTGCCAGCCTCATCTATCTGGAAACCTATTATCACGCCGATTCCGATGCGATCGCGGCATTTTCCGAGGATCTGACCGTGGAAGAACGGACACTTGCGGCCGGAGAAATGGTTTTTGATCCTGGCGGCACGAGGATCGGACTGATCTTCTATCCCGGCGGCAAGGTGGAGCATGAAGCCTACGTGCCGCTGATGCGCGCGCTTTCGTCTAAAGGCATTATGTGCGTGCTGTGCAAGATGCCGTTCCGGCTCGCGGTTTTTGATACCCACGCCGCGGACGCGGTGCGGGAAACGATTCCGGAAATCGGGCACTGGTACATCGGCGGGCATTCGCTCGGCGGGACGGTCGCTTCGATGGAGGTCAGGGCACATCCCGGCGCGTACGAGGGAATGATCCTGCTCGCGGCGTTTTCAAACGAGGATCTGTCCGGTGAGTCCATCCGTGTGCTTTCCATCTACGGAAGTGAGGACCGCGTGCTGAACCGCGAACAATATGAGCGGGCGAGATCGAAACTGCCGGACGGTGTGACGGAAGAGATCATTGCGGGAGGCTGCCACGCCGGATTCGGCATGTACGGCGTGCAGGACGGCGACGGAACGCCAGCAATCACGAGCGGGGAACAGATCTCCGTTACGGCGGAGATCATTGCGAACTGGATTGAAAACGGAGGTGCGTATGCCAAAAATCCTTGACAGTATACGGGAGGAACTCCTGAAAACGGCGAGAAAACAAACCGCGGAACGCGGCTATGCCAATACAACGATCCGTTCCGTAGCGGCGGAATGCGGAATCGCGGTCGGCACGGTCTATAACTATTTCTCATCGAAGGATATGCTGATTGCCACGTTCGTATCCGAGGACTGGCGCGCGTGTATTGCGCCGATTGCGCAGAATACAGAGGATGATGCGGAAACGCATCTGAGGCGCATCTATGATGCGATCCGCACGTTTACCGATTCCTATCAGGCGCTGTTTTCGGACAACGACGCCAAGACTGCGTATCACGCCGCCTTTTCCGGGCTGCACGGGCAGCTTCGGGAACAGATTGCAGAGCTCGTTCTGCCCGTGTGCGGAGTCGATCCGGAGCGCGCGTTTCTTTCGGAATTCATTGCAGAATCCCTTTTGACATGGACGATGGAAGGGAAACCGTTTGAAGATATGTATTTGATCTTTAAAAGACTGATCCAAAACGAAAGAGGAGAATGCTGATCAGGTGAGGAAGATCCGTTTGCCTCCTCTGTATGCGCGGACCGTGCCCCAGCGCTGCGCAGAAGGGACGGCGGGCTTCAGCTCGTTCAGCAGCGCGTCGGCATCCGCCGGATCCACAGCGATGGCGAGTCCTCCGGATGTCTGGGGATCATAAAGAAGGTCCTGAACTGCCAGTTCGACGCTGCCGGGATCAACAGAGCTTTCCGCAAAAGTGCGGTTGCGGTACATGCCCTCCGGCAGGAGTCCCATGCGTGCGAACTCAAGGGAAGCAGGAATAAAATCGAAGCAGTTCACATCAAGGTGAATTTCCGTATCGCTGCCCTGGGCCATTTCAAGCAGATGGCCGAAAACACCGAACCCGGTAATATCCGTACATGCATGAACGTTATACTTTACCATGATGTCCCTGGCGTATTTGTTTAGGGTCGTCATGAGTTTCAGCGCCAGTGACAGGGTATCCTCATCCAGAATACCGCCTTTCATCGCTGCAGTAAGAACACCGATCCCGATCGGCTTGGTGGCAAGAAGGACGTCCCCTTCTTTTGCACCGCTGTTCGTCAGCATTTTATCCGGATGCACGAATCCGGTGACAGCCAGCCCGTATTTCGGCTCGTCGTCCAGAATGGAATGCCCGCCGGTAATCAGGGCGCCGGCTTCATAGACTTTATCATATCCGCCGCGGAGAAGGTCGTGGACGGCCTCCTTGGACATGGAACTCGGAACCGCCATAATGTTCAGCGCGAGTTTCGGTTCGCCTCCCATTGCGTAGACATCCGATAACGCGTTCGTTGCGGCAATCGCGCCGAAGGTGTAGGGATCATCCGCTACAGGAGGGAAAAAGTCCACGGTTTGAACGAGAGCAAGATCGTCGGAAAGCTTATAGACGGAAGCGTCATCGCTTCGGTCAAACCCGACAAGAAGATTCGGATCGTGATGCACCTTGATCCCGTCAAGGAGCTGCGCAAGAACCCCCGCTCCGACCTTTGCCCCGCATCCGGCACATTTCGCAAGCTTTGTCAGTTTGATTTCGTTTTCCATAGGAACCCTCCCGCATCGTTATCTCAGTCAAGAATAACGAACGGCACTTTGTTTGTCAAGGAAGCGGCGGCCGTTCTTGTGCCCGAAAGGCAATGGCGGTAAAATGGATAAAACGGGGGAGGTGCGGGGATGCGCTACATTGAATTCTGCGGGGATAAACTCTCGAGACTGGGATTCGGGACCATGCGGCTGCCGGTTCGCGGGGACCGTTCCATAGATGAAGAGAAAACAGCCGAAATGATCCGGTATGCCATGGCGCACGGCGTGAATTACTTCGATACCGCATATCCCTATCATGACGGAAAATCGGAGCTGGTCACGGGAAAGGTGCTTCGCGAGTTTCCAAGGGACAGTTTCTATCTGGCGGATAAATACCCAGGGCATCAGATCGCGGATTCGTACGATCCGGAACAGGTTTTTGAAGATCAGCTTCGGAAATGCGGCGTGGAGTATTTTGATTACTATCTGCTTCATAATGTGTGCGAACTGTCCATGCCTGCATATACGGACGCGAGATGGGAGATCATTCCGTATTTCCTGGAGCAGAAACGGCGGGGAAGAATCCGGCATTTCGGCTTTTCAAGCCACGCAAGGCCGGAAACGCTGGAGCAGTTTCTCGAACAATACGGAAAAGACATGGAATTCTGCCAGATACAGCTGAATTATCTGGACTGGACGCTTCAGAATGCGGAGGAGAAAGTCAGGATCCTGAACCGGTACGGCATTCCGATCTGGGTCATGGAACCCGTCAGGGGAGGAAAACTGGCGGAATTCCCGGAAGAAATGAGGCAGGGGTTCCGGAATCTCCGTGCGGATGAATCAGATGCCGCATGGGCGTTTCGCTTTCTGCAGGGAATAGAGGGCGTGCATGTGACACTCAGCGGAATGTCGAATCTGCAGCAGCTGCAGGAGAACGTCCGGATCTTCGAAGAGGAAAAACCGCTTTCCGAAGAAGAGCGCGATACGCTGCTGAAGTATGCGGAACGGCTGAAACGGGGGGTTCCCTGCACGGCGTGCCGCTACTGCTGTGACGGGTGTCCCTCGGAGCTGGACATCCCCATGCTGATGCATGCGTACAATGAAACCCAGACCGGGGGAGGATTCACCGTCTCCATGCAGCTGGATGCGCTTCCGGAGGACAAGCTTCCGACGGCGTGCATCGGATGCGGATCCTGCGAAAGCGTTTGCCCGCAGGGGATCCGGATTCCGGAGATCATGCAGAAACTCGCTGAAGTCCGGAAGACTCTGCCGAGCTGGATAGAGATTTCCCGTCAGCGCGAGGAAGCAGCCAGGAAAGCAAAGCAGCGCAAGGCCGATGCCTGAATCAGAATACCGAATCGGAACAATGACCGCTTCCTGAGAGAGGGGATCCGTTATGACATTTTTCAGATCGCTGATCATGGCGTTTTCCATGTATTCCAGTATTCCCATGCCGAATACCGAATGGAATGAAAAAAACATGCGGTATATCCTGGCGGCGTTTCCTGCCGTCGGGTGTTTTCTTTCTTTGGCTTTGTCCGCCTGGTGTCTGATCGCCAAGACGCTTCAGTTCGGAGGAGGCGTTTTTTCCGCCGGAAGCATTGTGCTGACCGTGATCATCACGGGCGGTATCCATCTGGACGGCTTCTGCGATACTGCGGATGCGCTTGGCAGCCATGCTTCCCCCGAAAGGAAAAGAGAGATACTGAAAGACTCGCATGCCGGCGCGTTCGCCGTGATCGGAGCCGTATCCCTGATAGTCTGCGCATACGCCCTGCTTGCCGAAACGTATTCGGGATCCGTGTTTCCGGCACAGCTGGCCGTGATCCCCGTTCTGGGGCGGGCTGTCAGCGGAACCGCAGGCCTGCTGTTTCCCGCATATCGGGAAGGCACGCTCCATTCCTTTTCGGAATCATCCGAGAAGAGGACATCCCTTTTAATCCTCGGCGCATGGATCGTTTTCTGCGGCGGTATTCTGATCGTGCTGAACTCCCTGAGAGGCATATGCATGCTGGCTGCCGCAGGGGCGTGCATGGCGGCTGTTTACCGGGTCTCCCTGAAGCAGTTCAAGGGAATGAACGGAGATCTCGCGGGATTTCTTCTGTGCATTACGGAGACCTCCATGCTTTTTGCGTATCTGATCGCGGAGAAGATCGCTATGCTGTAAAAGGCGGATTTGCCGGGGTTCTGTTTTCTGAGCGGAGCGCCCTTACGGAGGATCCGGCGGACTGTCTGATTTCAGAGGATACATATGGAACTGATCATGATTCGGCACGGCAAAACAGCTGGGAACATCAGAAAGGCATATATCGGAAGCACGGACGAACCGCTGTGCGAGGAAGGCATTCTGGAACTCCGGAACGCGATTCCCGACAGAACGGTCAGGCATGTGTTCGTTACCGATCTGAAAAGAACACAGCAGACGGCTGCATTCCTGTTTCCCTGCGCCGAGCAGGAAGTGCTGGCCGATCTTCGCGAGATGGATTTCGGCGTTTTTGAGAACAGAACCGCGGAAGAAATGCGGGATGACGCCGAATATACAAACTGGGTGGATACGGGGTGCCTGGCACCGTGCAGAGAAGGGGAGAGCATGGATTCTTTCTCGGACCGGGTCAGGAACGGCCTGATCTCACTCGTGAAAAGGCTGGGGCAGGATGCCGATCAGGCCGTAATCGTAACGCACGGGGGCGTCATCATGGCGCTGATGTCTGCTTTTGACGAGAACGGCGGCGAATTCTATTCCTACTGGGTCCGGAACCTGGACGGATACCGGGTGAACGTGTCGTTTGACGACAGGGGCGGACTGGTTTTCCGGGACAGCCGGATCATCCGCATGGGAAACGGGGATCCGGATACGGGGGAGCCGGCACCGCTGCCGTGAATCAGAACAGTTCCTTTTCCTGAATGCATTCGGATTTAATTCTTCCGACCATGTACTCAAGGGCGCCGATCACATGCGGCCGGATATCTCCGCCGATCAGAACATACATGAGATCGTCACCCACATGCAGCGATCCTTCATTGATCCAGACTTTCACGACCTGAACGCCGGCCATGGCGCAGGTCGCTCTCTTTATTTCTTCCAGCTTCTCACGATCGTAACTGACCTCCATCCCGGCTACGGGCTTATCGTCGGTCTGCCCGAAACGTGCAGCGGCTTTTGAAGTGACCCTTACGACACCGTTATGAAGCAGATACATGCCCACGTTCTGCGCGGAGGCGTCCGATTTAGCGGAAGCAAGCCATTCGCTTGCGGAAGGGGGATTCTGATGCATGTTTTCCATGTTGTATCTCCGTTTCTGTACTGAGGCAGATCATTGCTGCCTTTATTAAACATATCTTTCACGCCGGGATGTTGCAAGCAAAATCCGTGCGGGGACGGATCAGGAACACATATATTCGGAGATGAGGGGGATCAGAGCATCGGCTTCCTCCGGGGCATATCTTGGGGAAACGGCAAGCGTAACAAAGTCGAACGTCCCCGACGTGCGGTAGTTTTCAGGATCGTCATACACGAGGAAGGGGATTTCCGGCTCGGGTCCGTTTGCCGCTTCCATCAGATCCGATGCAAAAGATCGGAGCCGGATCCGGTCCGACCTGCCGGGCACCAGGATCTGCGGGGGAATATCCGCCCTTGATTTTGGGTTTCGAACGTTTTCCAGGAGGGAGATCCACCGGAAAGACAGCGCGAAAAGCAGGTAGTTCGCTTCATCCAGCTGACGGAGGCGGTAATATTTCTCAAGATCGGGGCGAACGTCGACCCGCTGGGGAAGAACGCCGTTCAGGACGTATCCCGGACCGGGATAGCCGATGCCGAGGTCGCTGTGCGCATCGATATGCGTAACCTGGAAGGGAACGGTCAGTTCCCCGGACCGGATCCGGTCCATCCAGAAAGAAAGCGCGCGGTCGTGTGTTTCGAAGACTGCGCCGCGGAGCTTATGCGATTTTTCCAGACCGCAGTTGTATTCGAGAAAGGAACGGACCCTCGCTTCCGGCCAGGGTTCATGCCCGGGCAGTTCAGGCCTTGTCCCGGGTTCCGAAAGCGGACAGCAGTCATTCAGAAAAAAATCAAGATCAATGTCCAGTAAGCGCATGTTTGTTCCTAAACCGGATCGGTTTTATGCTGCTCCAGACGGATGCATCTGGACAGCCAGTCGCTCCTGTGATAATAAAACAGGAACGCGGCGGCGGTCAGCGCCCAGGAGATCGGATAACAGATGCTGATCATCATGATGTCGTAGCGCAGCGGGACCGCAACGGCGCACCAGATCAGACGGAATCCGCAGATACCGATCAGTGAGATGATCATCGGACGGATGGAGTCGCCGGCTCCGCGCAGGGCATTGGCGAGGATCTCGATAAAGGTCCAGATCGTGTAATAAGGGATAAAGTATCCGATGATCTCGACTGCAAGATCGATTACCTGCGCATCCGAAGTAAAAATCCTCAGGCCGAATCTTCCAAATACAAGCAGAAGGGTGCTCAGCACCGCGGATGATGCGAGCGCGATGTACAGACAGGTCCGGATCGACTGACGCATGCGGTCATATTTTTTGGCGCCGAACGCCTGACCGACAAAGGCCGAGATGGTAATGCCGAAGGAATTGCTTACCGACCAGAAGACCCCGTCCCATTTCCCGGTGGCGGTCCAGGCGGCGACCATGGAACTTCCGAGACCGTTTACCTGGATCTGAATAATCAGGTTGGAAACGGAATAAAGGACACTTTCAATTCCGGCAGGGACGCCGATGTAAAGCACTCTGCTCAGAACGTATCGGTGCAGCCGGATTTTGCTGAAGCGGAGCTGATACGCTTCGGGAGCGGAATACAGGCTCCAGATGACCAGACATGCGCTGACGGTCAGGGATATGACGGTTGCCCATGCGACGCCGAGAACACCGAGGTGGAGAAGCGCGACAAAAATGATATCAAGGACGATGTTCAGCACGCAGCAGACGATCAGGAAATAGAGAGGTCTCTTCGAGTCTCCGACGGCGCGGAGGATCCCGGACCCGATATTGAACAGCATGAGAGGAATGATGCCGATGAAAAAGGTTCGCAGGTAGGAAGCGGAATCCGCGAGGATGTCCTCCGGCGTTCTTACCACGCGGAGCATCCACGGAGAAAGGAAGTATCCGAAAACAGAGAGAACGGCGCCGGTTATCAGACAGAATGCGACAGCGGTATGAACGGTATCGGAAAGCGCTTTCCTGTCACCAGCACCGAAATAATGGGAAATGATCACCATCGCTCCTGACGCAAGACCGACAAAGAAGCCGATCAGCAGATTCAGGATCTGCGAAGGACTGCCGCCAACTGCCGCGAGAGCGTGCGCTCCGACGAAATTGCCGACGATAATGGCATCGATCGTATTATAAAGCTGCTGAAACAGGGTCCCGAGCAGAATCGGGAAAAAGAATTTCAGCAACTGCTTCCAAATGACGCCCTCTGTTAAGTTGGTACCTCGGTTCTCCATTTCAGAAAACTATACTACAGTATCAGCCGGCTGAAAACTGGAAAACGGTTTTTTCCTTCAGCGGAGAGGAGGCGGTAATGATGGTGCTCGGGAAGTTCTGATGGTTCAGAGAGTCCGGACAATACTGCGTTTCCAGGCAGAAGGCGGAAAACGGACGATATGAGGAACCGCTTTTGCCGCGGCGTTCCGACAGATAGACCGCGTCATACAGCTGGACGGCTGGAGAGGTGGTTTTGACGGTCATCCGGATCCCTGACAGGGCGGAATAAGCTTCCGCAGCGGTACGGAGGCTCCTGTCCCAGCCGCGGAGGAGATAGTTGTGATCGTATTCCGGGGCAGAATCCGAAACGTTTGTCTGCACAGGAGAGGAAAGGATCTTTCGCATAACGGTGAAATCAAGCGCGGTGTCCCTGACGGGAGCAATTGTTCCGTCCGGGATGTTTTCCGCGTTGGCCGGCGTATAGCTGTCTGCGTCGATCCTGAGATAATGGCTTTTCAGGCTGCCGGAATCATGGCCGGAAAGATTGAAGTAGGAATGATTTGTCAGATTGCAGGGCGTATCGGCATTGGTCGAAGCGTGGTAATCGATCTCCAATGCGTGGCCGTTCAGGGTATATGTCACCTGAACGCTCAGATTCCCCGGATAACCGGAATCCCCGTCGGGGCTGAACAGCCCCAGTGTTACGGCGCTATCCGTTTGCTTCAGGATATCCCACGTGCGGAAACCGAAACAGGAAGCCCCGCTGTGGAGCTGGTTGCGTCCCTCGTTGCAGTCGAGACGGTAGAGTGTCCCGTTCAGCATGAACTGCGCATTTCCTATGCGGTTCGCGTAGCGTCCGATGACGGCGCCGATATATGCGTCGTCTGCCTGATACTCCTCTACCGTGTCATAGCCCAGAACGACGTCCGTGGCGACACCGTTCTGATCGGGAACGCGCAGGGACTGCAAGATTGCCCCGTAACGCAGAACAGTTGCCTGAAGAATTCCGTTGGACAGATGAATCATGATCGTTTCCTCCTGTGATGAGTTTCCCGGAAAGAGCTTGCGGCTGAAACGCGGATGAGGCGCGGACATCCGGGAACCTGTTTCATTATATCGTTCCCTATCGGATTCTAACAAGTCGGAACCGCTTCGTAGATGGGATCGGCAGAGCGGACTGGTTTTCAGGGACGCGGAACTGCTGCATAATGATGCATTGACAAATTCCGGAAAGTAGGATAATATACGAAAATCAACAGATAATTGAGGGAAGGGGAGCTGAGCCATGCTGAAATCAGACTGCAACATCATGATGGGCATGTGCATGCGTCTCACGACGCATTGAATCAGCTCGTCTTTGTAAAGGTTCCTGTAATTATCGATGAATGACAGGCGGGAAGCAAAACGAGCTTCCCGCTTTTTCTGTTCGGAGGGGACAATGATTGAGATCACTGGTCTGAACAAGACATTTCAGACCGCAAACGGACCGTTGGAAGTATTGAGAGATATCAATCTCACGATAGAAGACGGTGAGATATTCGGAATAATCGGATTATCGGGCGCAGGGAAAAGCACGCTGGTCCGTTGCATCAATCAGCTGGAGCGACCGACAACGGGCTCTGTTGTAATTGACGGCAAGGATATGACGAAACTGTCCGACAGGGAACTTCTCGAGGAAAGACGGTCCATCGGCATGATCTTCCAGAGTTTTAACCTTCTGGAGCAGAGAAATGTTCTGAAGAACGTCTGCTTCCCCATGGAGATCTCCGGAATCGGAAAGAAGGAAGCGGAAAAACGGGCAATGGAACTCCTTGATATGGTGAAGCTTTCCGACCGCGCGAAGTCGTATCCTTCCCAGCTCTCGGGAGGGCAGAAGCAGCGCGTGGCGATTGCCAGGGCGATGGCGACCAGGCCGAGATACCTGCTCTGTGATGAGGCGACCAGCGCGCTGGATACGGCAACGACGCAGTCTATCCTTGATATCCTGAGGGAAATCAATGAAAAGACCGGCGTGACGGTCATCGTAATCACGCATGAGATGAAGGTAATCGATCAGATTTGCGACAGGGTGGCGGTACTGGACAGGAGCCGGATCGTTGAGATCGGCGAAGTCAGCAAGGTGTTTACGAATCCTCAGTCCGATATTGCGAAGGAACTGATCCTTCCACAGGCCAAGGGGATCGATATCATCGATGAAGGAGAGAGGATCCGAATCGTGTTTAACGGAGAGGATTCGTCCAGACCGGTGATTTCAAACCTGGTGCTGGAATGCAGGGTTCCGGTCAACATACTGTTTGCGGATACCAAGGTCCTGGACGGGAAGGTGTACGGGCATATGCTGCTGCAGCTGCCGGACAGAGACAGACAGGCGGAACGTGTCAGGAACTATCTCGATTCTATCGGAATCGATTATACGAGGGAGGACTGAGACATGTTTTCGGAAATGCTGCGCAGGCTGTGGGAAAACGGGATCCTGCAGCTGGGAATATGGGAAACGATCTATATGACGTTTATCTCCACGGCTTTCGCTTATGCGATCGGTCTTCCGCTCGGGGTTCTGCTGGAGGTTACGGACAAGGACGGGATCGCCCCGAAACCGGGTCTGAACAAGGTGGTCGGGATCATTGTGAATGCTTTCCGGAGCATTCCTTTCCTGATCCTGATGGTCGCGATGCTTCCGACCGCGAAGTTCATCGTCGGCACCAGCCTCGGGAACAAGGCCATGATCGTTACGCTGGTCATTGCTGCTGCCCCCTATGTTGCCAGAATGGTGGAATCCTCGCTGAAGGAGGTGGACCGGGGCGTGATTGAGGCGGCGCAGTCCATGGGCGCGACGGTCATGGATATCATCTGGAAGGTGCTTCTTCCGGAAGCGAAACCCTCGCTGCTGATCAACGCCGTGATATCCACCGTGACGATTCTCGGTTATTCGGCGATGGCGGGGACCATCGGAGGCGGGGGGCTCGGACAGATCGCCATCACGTACGGCTATCAGCGCTACAACAACGACATTATCTGGGTCTGTGTTATTCTCACGATACTGATCGTGCAGGTGATTCAGGAGGTTGGGACAAAAATTGCGCACAGAGTGGACAAACGCAATCTTTGACAGATATAAACAATCGTAAAAAAACAGGAGGAAAGAACAATGAAAAAAATCATAGCTATTTCAATCGCGGCAGTGCTGGCACTCGGTCTTGTCCTGACGGGATGCGGCGCGAAAAAAGAAGCGGACGCAGCGGCCAAGACCATTGTGGTCGGCGCAAGCTCGACGCCCCATGCGGAAATCCTTGAACAGGTCGTGGCGCCTCTTGCGGAGCAGGGATATACGCTGACCATCAAGATTTTTGATGATTATGTTCTCCCGAACCAGGCACTGTCCGACGGGACACTGGACGCAAACTACTTCCAGCATACGCCTTATCTGGACAGCTACAACGCTTCCAACGGAACGGATCTCGTATCCGCGGCGCTGATCCACTATGAGCCGTTCGGCATCTACGGAAACGGCGTTGCCTCCCTTGGCGAACTTCAAAAAGGCGCAACGATCATCGTTCCCGCCGACGACAGCAACGAAACCCGCGCCATGCTCCTTCTTGCCCAGGAAGGTCTTGTAACGCTTCCCGCCGACAAAACGGCGAAAACCGGCATCACGGTTCTGGATCTTATCGATAACGGAGGATACAATATCGTTCCCGTTCAGGCGGACACGGTTCCCGCACAGCTGGAAAACAGCGACCCCGGCACCATTGCGGTCATCAATGGCAACTACGCTCTGGCTGCAGGTCTGAAGATCGCGGATGCGCTGGCGATTGAGGACGCTTCCGGCGATGCCGCGCAGACCTACGCGAACATCATCGCGACGAGAAAGGGCGACGAGAACCTGGAAAAGATCCAGGCGCTTGTCAAGGCGCTGCAGACCGAAGCTGTCAAGACGTACATTCTTGACACATATGCAGGGGCTGTCCAGCCGATTTTCTGATTTGCCGAAGAGGGACAACGGAATAATACGGGAGAGCGGCTTACCGCTCTCCTTTTTGATTGGCAGGGAAACGTTTGTCCGGGAAACGGGATTCATGATAAAATTAAAAAAAACCGGAGGAACAGAAGCATGGCGGAACGGGGCAGAAGCGCTCTGACAAAACAGGAACTCAAGTATTTGAATCTTCTGGCGCATGAGTATCCGACAATCGAACAGGTTTCCACCGAAATCATCAAACTCGAGGCGATCCTGTGCCTTCCGAAGGCGACAGAGCACTTTATCAGCGATATACACGGCGAGTATGCAGCTTTCCTGCACATGCTGAAAAGCGCTTCCGGCGTCGTAAGGGAAAAGGTCGAGATCCTTTTCGCGGAGACGGTTCCGAAGAGCGAACGGGATCAGCTTGCCACGCTGATCTACTATCCGAAGGAAAAACTGGAGCTGTTGAAGGAAGAGCGGGTTCTTACCCGGGAATGGTATCTGACAACGCTTCACAGACTGGTCGAGGTCTGCAGGCTGAGCGCTTCGAAGTATACGCGGACGAAAGTCAGGAGATCGCTTCCCCCGCAGTTCGAATTCATTATTGACGAGCTTCTGGGTGCGTCCGAGAACCGGAGGAAAGCCCGGTACAAGGACGAGATATTCGAAGCGATTCTGGATACGGAGCAGCAGGATGTATTTATCATAGAGCTTTCCAACCTCATTCAGCGTCTTGTGATCGATCACCTTCATATTGTCGGAGACATCTTCGACAGAGGACCCGGCGCTCCCGTTATTCTGGACAAGCTGAGAACGTATCACCATGTGGATCTCCAGTGGGGAAACCACGATGTTCTCTGGATGGGCGCGGCGGCCGGAAGCAGGGCATTGATCGCGACGGCAATCATCAACTGTCTGAAATACGGAAATACCGACACCATAGAGGGAGGATACGGCATATCGCTGCGGCCGCTGATGAGCTTTGCGCTTGAAGTTTACGGAGATGATCCCTGCGAACGGTTCATGCCGAAGCTGGTGGATAAGAACATGGATCCCCACAACGTGGAGATCGTCGCGAAGATGCATAAGGCAATGGCGATCATCCTGTTCAAGATAGAGGATCAGATCATCCGGGATCATCCGGAGTTCAGAATGGATGACAGGCGCCTTCTGCGTGCGGTCGATACGGAATCCGGAACGGTGACTATCCGCGGGCAGCGCTATCCGCTGTGTGACCCGCATCTTCCGACAGTCGATCCCAAGGATCCCTGCAGGCTCACGGAACAGGAAGAGCAGCTGATCAATCAGCTGAGGACCGCATTCCATCATTCCGAAAAGCTGCAGGAGCACACGAAATTCCTGTATTCCAAGGGAAGCATCTATCTGCGCTGCAACGGAAACCTGATGTTTCACGGATGCGTCCCGACGGACGAGGAAGGGAACTTCAAAAAGGTTGAGGTTGCCGGGGGAATGTACAGCGGGAAAGCATATTTTGACATGGTCGACATGATCGCGCGCGAGGCGTTTTTCTCAAAATGGAATTCTTCCAAGCGCAGGCGCGGCATCGATTTCATGTGGTATCTCTGGTGCGGACCGAACTCCCCGATGTTCGGAAAGGACAGGATGACAACGTTTGAGCGTTATTTTGTGAAGGAACCCGAGACGCATGTGGAAACAAAGGACGCGTACTTCCGGTTTGCGGAAGAAGAATCGTTTGCGCAGAAGGTTCTGGAAGAATTCGGCCTGGGAGATAATCCGCAGGCGAGAGTGATCAACGGGCACGTTCCCGTCAAGATCAAGAAAGGGGAATCCCCTGTCAAGGCGAACGGAAAGGTCATTGTGATCGACGGAGGCATGAGCAAGGCATACCAGTCTGTCACCGGGATTGCCGGCTATACACTGATTTACAGCTCCAATGAAATGGCGCTTTCCTGTCACGATCCGTTTGTTCCGGTAGAAGAGGCGATCCGGTCGGAGGTTGATCTTCATTCCACAAGTCAGGTGGTGTACAAGCCGGAGCGGCGTCTGCGCGTCGCGGATACGGATACCGGGGACGAACTCAGGGGAAGGATCAAAGACCTGAAGAATCTGCTTACGGCATACAGGGAAGGAACGATCAAGCAATTCGGGAAATGGCGGGACTAATACCAAAACTTATCGCTGCAGACCTGGACAGGACCCTTCTGACCAGCGATAAGCGCATTACGGAAAAAACAGCTGGAGTCCTGCGCGGATTACATGACCGGTTCGGCACGGAAATCGTACCGGCCACCGGACGGATGCTGACCGGCATCCCGGAAGACCTGTGGAGAATCGGGTGCATCCGGTATGTGATCACGGAAAACGGCGCGGGGATCCATGATGTTGCAAAAAATGAGCTGCTGTACCAGTGCAGGATCCCGTACTCCACAGCGGCGGAGCTGGTCAGATTCATGGATAGGCTGCCCGTGCTGTATGACTGCTATATCGACGGCAAGGCGTATATGCCGGAGCGCTTTTTCAAAGATGTCGACGTCTGTATTCCGAACCGTTCGCTGGTAGCGATGATCCGCACCCGATGGATCGCGGTCCCCGATCTGTATGAGACGATCATGGAAATGGGCAGGGACGTGATGAAGATCCAGTGTTATGTCAAGGCCACGGATGAGGCGGAGCGTATTTCCGTCCGGGACAGGATTGCGTCGCAGTTTCCCGAAGTCAGGATCTCCTCCACGATGTCGTACCATCTGGAAATCGGGAACCGGGATGCTACGAAGGGCAGGGCGCTGGAGATCCTGTCGGACATGCTGGGGATTCCTCCGGAAGAAACGATGGCGTTCGGCGACGGAGACAACGATCTTCCGCTTCTCGCAAGCGCGGGCAGAGGCGTGGCGATGCGGGATGCCACCTCCGAACTCATGCATGTGGCGGACGACGTGACCCGGTTCGGCAGCGATGAGGACGGGGTCGCGGCATATCTTGAAGAGATGCTGCGCTCTGGCACGGAATAACTCTTGTGAAAAGAATCAGTGAATCAGATCGGTGAGAACGACTTCAAACCGGTCTTTGTTTTTTTCGATAACGGAAAGGGGACCTGCCGTAACGGTGACGCCTTTTTCCGCAAGACAATCGAAGACGGAGGACAGGTCGGCAACGTCTTTGGGACGGAACCGCTTCAGCTCCCGCATGTCTTTCAGAAGATACTCCGGATCATATGCGTGCCTTAAGGTCCGGAGGATCGCGTCCTTTGCCCGGTCCAGCGGTGAAAGCTGCTTCGCAAGATCGGAAAAGCAGGACGTGATGGGACCTTCCAGGTCGGCTTCGCTGAATGCCTGGGAGGACAGCCATTTTCCGATATTGGAAAACGTGTCATAGGTATTCTGCAGCTCCGGATCCCGGTAGGAGAAGACGTAGTACTCCCGGTCGCTCGCAGAACAGAAGACGCCGTATGCCCCGTGCCTGAAACGGAGCTCCGGAATGAGGTAATTGCTTCGGACGAGCGTAAACAGCACGCGCATTTTCGCACTGTAAGGCGGATCGTAATGACCGGACAGCAGATAATGTCCGTTATACTGAACGCTGCCTTCGAGCCCGACGGCCAGTGAACGGGGATAGACGGGAAGATGCTTTGCATCCGCGGGAAGAGACGGAACCGCAGGGGGGAACTGATCCGCCAGAGACGCGGCAAACCTCTTGACTTCCGTAAAAGAGTCCTGGCTGCCGATCACGGAAACGGAAAGCCCCGAACGCACGGTCAGCGCATCGCGGATAAGACGTAGCCGCCCGGCAAGCTGTTCCATTTCCCGGTCAGTCATTGCGGAAACGCCGGACAGGTAATCCCAGTATTCCGTGAAACTCAGGTAGCCGTCATACGCGGCATCCGGGTTTTCCATAAACCGTGCCAGAGAAAAGATCAGGAGGTGTGGATTTCGTTTTGCGGTGTTTTTCTGTTCGTTCAGTTCGCGCGCAGCGAGAGAACGGATGCGGTTATAATCGGAAAAGTCGGTGCGGAGGAGAATATCTGCGACCAGCGAAAGCGCTTTATCCGCATATTCACGGAGCACAAGCATGTTCATGGACAGGCAGGGGATACTTCCGCCTTCTTTCGGCTTATAGTTTTCCCATTTGAACGAATAGTCGTATGCGTAGATGGCAAGCTGCTTTTCAACATCCTGAAAACTCCTGCTTTCTGTGGACAGAGCCCCGAGCAGGAAGGAAAAGAGCGCGTAGTCGTGGAGAAGGCCCACCGGCACGGAAGACGCGTCCAGCATAAGAGTCATATCGAGATACTGCGCTCCGGGAACGGGGGAATAAAGATAGCGGATGCCGTCTTCGGCGGAATGCTCGACCGTAGCCGAGACGGCTTCCTCCGGAAGGTCCTTGACCCGGACGGATTTTACACGTTCGATCAGGGAAACCGCTTCGCTTTCCTTTGCCCATTTTTCAAAGTCCCGGTTGCTTTGAATCAGAGACAGGATATCGTCCTCGGACATTTTTGATTTCATTTCCGATAGTCCGGTCTTCAGTTCTGATTCCGCTTCCTCCGCCCCGCCGGGGACAGGCCGCGTCAGCGTCAGAACGCACTGGGACGGAGCGGTCAGATACGTCCGGATCAGACGGTCAAACGTTCCGTCTTCTGCACATTGCTCCACATCCTGCAGCGCCCTGCATTCTTCGAGATACCCGGTGATGTTTCCGGAGTTTGCCCAGTCGTTTGAAATGTCGCAGATCAGAGAAATGCCCCCGGAATCCTCCGCGTCCAGGATGGTTTTCATACGGATGCCGTTGACTGCCATGCTGATGATGTCCTGATCGAGACCGTTCTCGGAAAGATCGCGGAACGCCATCCGCATGCAGTCCTCAAATACCGGCTTGTCTTCCGGATTGATATTCGTCAGCGAAAACAGAAACGCGGGCGTGGGAAGTTCCGCAAGGCTGCAGTCGAACACGCTGCCCGGGAGCCTGTCGGACAGGCTTTTTTTCATGACCGAAGAGTCAAGATTGAAGGCGGTGCTGAGGATGGAAAGCAGCGTCCGGTCGTAAATTCCCGCGCCGTTTAGTGCGACGGCATAGCACAGGATGCTTCCCTTATCCGGATTATTATCGGCTGACACCGGATGCTGGAATTCCAGCTCTCTTTTTCCCTTGAACGGCTTATAGTCGCAGTCCTCAATGATGATCGGCACGCGGTCATATCCGGAGAGATAATTGCTGTCGAGAAAGCGGAGGAACCGTCCGATGTCCAGCTTTCCGTAAAGCGTGATCAGCATGTTCGAGGGATGATAATATTTCGCGTGAAACGCTTTCACATCGTTCCAGGTTACCCGGAGGATATCTTCGGGGACCCCTCCCGTCACGTAGCTCTGGATAGAATCCGGGAAAAGAGCGGCGAGCGTCTTTTTCAATGCAGAGTAGCTGATCTTCGCATAGTTTCCTTTCATTTCATTGTAGACGGCCCCGGTCGGAACGATTTCCCCGTCGGGATCATCCAGGACATAGCGGAAAGCCTCCCGCTTCAGACCGAACTCATTCGTCAGAAGCAGCGGGGCGGTTACGCCGCTCATGTACACATCCAGATTCGTGATCAGCTGGTCCTCCGACAGGGAGGAAGAGGGATACATGGTCGCGCACTGATACGTTAC
This sequence comes from Clostridia bacterium, assembly GCA_017429985.1. Lineage (GTDB taxonomy): Bacteria > Bacillota > Clostridia > Christensenellales > CAG-138 > JAFRNW01. The sequence continues at coordinate 59,321 of JAFRNW010000022.1, forward strand.
GGCATTCATATAGGTCGTATAGGTGCGGTTCATCATTTCAAAGATGAGATTGGAAGACGGGTATTTATCCGATCCCGCGAGCGTACTGTGCTCAAAGATATGGGGGAGACCCTTGTCGTCATGCGCGACAGTCCGGAAAGCGATATTGAAGGCACGATCGGTATCGTCGCAGGCAACATAGAGAAGATGCGCCCCGCTTTTGACGTGTTCAAAAGTAATGAAAAGAGCATCTTTGAAAGGATATTTCTCAATGTTCAGAGCGCGGAAACCATATTCGACTGTTCCGACGGAAGGTGTTGCCTGCATGAGAGAGCCTCCATGATCGCCATAATACTTAATTGTAAACTTTCCTCCCGTGTTCCGTAAAGACATAAGGGAAAACAGATCCTGCATGTTAAAATTGAAACAAAGCAGGAAAGGAGCGATGCATGACTGTTGCGAAGCGCTGGACAGCACGGATCCTTCTGGTGCTGATCATCATTTCTTGTGCGGGAACACTGGCAGAGACAGATCCGGACGGGGATCCGTCCTGCTCCGTATGCGTGGTCGGAGATCTGATGTGCCTTGACGCGCAGATGAAAGCGGCCGAGCAGCAAGACGGATCGTTTGATTTTTCGGCGCCCTTTTCACTGGTCAGGGACGAACTCCGGTCTGCAGACCTGACGGTTGGAAATCTTGAGACGGTATTCGCGCAGGATCGTCCTTACAGCGGACAGCTTACCGGGTTCAACGCGCCGGTCGCGTATCTGGACGCTCTGAAAGACTGCGGATTTGACGTGCTCGTGACGGCAAACAATCATTGCCTGGACATGGGCACGGAGGGGGTCATTTCCACGGCGGAAGCTGTCCGCGATGCGGGCATCGCCCAGGTCGGAACGAATGTTTCGCCGGAGGAAAAAGACAGGTGCGTCATTCTGAACGCAAACGGGATCAGGATCGCGATTCTCAGCTATACCATGCTGGTAAACCGGATCGCAGCAGCCCGGTACGATGAAACGGCCCGGTGGTGCGTGCATTTCCTGGACGCGAGGAAGCATTTTGAAAAGGCCAGGCTGCAGGAGGCGGTCCGCGCCGCCAGAGAAGCGGGGGCGGATGCCGTCATGGTATATCTCCACTGCGGTACGGAATACAGAAAAGAACCCGTAAAAAGCCAGATCGAAATGGCGGAATGTGCCGCTGCCGCAGGAGCGGACATCGTGATAGAAAGCCACACGCATACGCTTCAAAGGACGGAAATCCGTTCCGTATCGGTCGACGGGAAAGAAAAAGAGGTTTTCTGCGCTTACGGCATGGGGAATTTTATGTCGAGCTTTCGCAGGGAGGACGGCAGACAGGGAATGATTCTCCGTCTCAGGCTGACGCTGAACAGAACAGACGGCACGCTCGGGATCAAGCCTTCCTATATCGCGACCTATACAGACCAGTGGCATGAGAACGGGATCCGCTTCTGCAGAATCGTGCCGCTCCGTCCGGCGACGGAAGATCCGGACAGCACCATGACGGAAGCAGGACGTGCCGCGCTGGAAAGGAATCTCAGGATGATCGAAAAACGGATCGGTCCGGATGCTGTATCGGTCGGAACATTCCGAAATGACGAGGACACGTTGCGGCCGTGATTCCTGAGGCCGGCGGTCCGGGGGTTTTCCATTTTTCGCACCTGTGCTATCTTAATGCTGTATGATTCGGAACGAGGAGATCAGTATGAACAGAGAATTATTGGAGTTTATCCGCCAGTCGCCGACGGCTTTTCACGCGGTGGCGTCTGTATCCGCGATGCTACGGAACGCGGGGTTTACAGAGCTGTCCGAAACGGAGAGGTGGGAGCTCAATGCAGGAGGCACCTATTTTACAACCAGAAACGGGTCTTCTCTGATCGCTTTCCGGATCCCGGAAGAACCGTTCGACTGTTATATGATGGCTGCGGCTCACGGGGACAGCCCCTGTTTCAAGATCAAGGAGAGGGCAGAGAGAGGCCATGACGGTTATGTCAGCCTTTCGGCGGAGGGATACGGCGGGATGCTGTGCGCTTCCTGGATGGACCGCCCGCTTTCCGCTGCGGGACGCGTTGCGGTAAAAAGCGGGGACAGGATATCGCTGCGCCTCGTGGATCTGAAAAAGCCAGTGGCCATCATGCCGAGCGTTGCGATCCATATGAACCGGGACGCGAATGAAAAGGCGCATTTCGACGCCGCGACCGACATGCAGCCGCTGTTCCGGGATATCAACGGGAGCGCACAGGACTTTGCGTCCATGATCGCGGATGAATTACAGGTCAGCAAGGAAGATATCCTTTCCGCGGATCTGTATCTGTACAATCCGCAGCCCGGGATCTGCTGGGGAGATTATGTCTCCTCTCCCAGACTTGACGATCTCCAGTGCGCATTCGCCTGCCTGAAAGGCTTCCTGACCGCAGGAAAAGGAAGGGCGGCGGGGGTGTTCTGCCTGTTTGACAACGAAGAGGTCGGGAGCAGAACCAAGCAGGGGGCGGATTCGACGTTCCTTTCCGATGTGCTTGACCGGATCGCGCTCGCAAGAGGGATCGGGGCGGAAGAGCAGGCAAGGATACGGGCAAACAGTTTCATGATTTCTGCGGACAACGCACACGCTGTGCACCCGAACCATGCGGAATTCAAGGATCCGAATCAGACCGCCCGGATGAACGGCGGGATCGTGATCAAACTGAACGCGAACCAGAAGTACACGACGGATGCCGCTTCGTCCGCCCTGTTCCAGATGGTCTGCAAAATGGCGGAAGTGCCGTTTCAGTTCTACGCAAACCGAGCGGACATGAAAGGCGGCAGTACGCTCGGCAATATTTCAGCGTCGAAAGTCTCGATCGATACCGTGGATATTGGGCTCGCCCAGCTCGCGATGCACTCTTCCTTCGAAACGGCCGGGGCAAAAGATACGGAATACCTCGTAAAGGCAGTCAGATGCTATTATGAAAGATCGATTCGCAGAGAAGGCGAAGAGATCCGCGTGTCATGATTTTGGAGGGTACAATGAGAAAACGTTTCATTTGCATATTACTGACAGCGGCGCTTGCCTCAGGAACGCTTCTGGCCTGTTCCGCTCCGGAAACCGTTCAGCCTGTTCAGGAGGAGACTCCTGCCGCGACCGCAACGCCGGCGCCGACCGCTGAACCGACCGCTGCGCCGCAGGAGCCGCACAACAGCATGACGATAGACCGGCTTCTGGAAGCGAACGATATTTCCGGTATTCTTGAAACACACGAAAATGTGCATTTTCTGGAAACATGGGACACGGGAACCGGTTATTCCTATTCCAATGACCAGACGTTTTTTAAAGTCGATGACGCGATTGTTGCGGTGAGCGAAATGACGTTTCCTTCGGACGCGTCGCTCGTGAGGACGGTCACCCGCTACGGAAGCGGCAGGTATTCCGTGAAACTGATCTCGGATCAGGACGGTTCAAAATCCGCCTATGTGACATCCTCTTCCGAATTTGACGAAACGATCCGGGCTTCCCTGATCAACGGATCGGAAGAAGCGGCTGCCGGGATGACGAATCTGGAAGTCGTGTCAAAAACGGAGAAGGACGGAAACCTCAGGCTGACGGTGATCGGGAAGGATCCGGACAACGGGGAAGAAATGTTTGAAGGTTTTTACCTTGTTGATCCCGAAACGGGCATCGTGGTGCGCGGGGAGAGTTCCGAATATATGGGGCCCGAGATCCTCGGGACCCGGACCGTTGAAGTGACGCTGGATGACCCTGAAAGGACAGTACCGGAGGATCCTCTTCTGACGGAAGGGGCGGATGATGTTCATACGGTGTCGGTTTACATTCTGCACACGGACGGAACAGATGAGCGTCAGGTCTATCAGGTGGCTTCCGGCACGATTCTGTATTATGAGGACTATTTAAACTATACGGTATTCGACGACGAGGCGATGCGCAGAAAGCATCCTGCGGACCCGATGCATGATTCCGGAATCACAAGCTGCATCGGTCCGGTCGGAAAAGATGTATCGATATTTGTGAAACAATACGGGGATGACTGATTGCTATCTACCGGTGGAGCCGAAGCCGCCGCTTCCCCTGTCGGTCTCCGGCAGCGCGTCGACCTCCTCAAATTCAACGGTCAGGTAGGGCATGATGACGAGCTGCGCGATGCGGTCCCCGTTCTGGACGACGCGGGGTTCATCTGAATCATTAAACAGCGCGATGATATACTCGCCCCGGTAATCGCTGTCGACGACCCCGACACAGTTTGCCGGACGGAGACCCTGACGGACGGCGATGCCGCTGCGCGCGAAACATGCCCCGAAGTATCCTTCCGGGATCGCTGCGGTGATGCCGGTACCGATCCGGACGGTCGTGTGCGGGGGAATGGAGACGGGATCGTCCACGCACGCGTAAAGGTCATATCCCGCCGCATTGTCCGAACCGCGTGTCGGAATCACGGCGTCATCGCGGATTTTCTTGATCTGAATCTTCATTGGAAACACCTGCCGGATATCTGTTATTTGGTTGAACTGATTATATCATATCATACGGCCGCACGCCTTGCGGGCGGGGGAGGGGAAAATGGCAGAAACCAAGCTGATAGCGCTTGACCTGGACGGAACGCTGCTGAACACCTCAAAGCAGCTGACAAAGCGCAATGAGGATGCGCTCCGGAGGGCGGCGGCGGAAGGCGTCCAGATCGTTCCCGCAACCGGGAGGATCTACGAAATCATCCCGGATTTCATCCGTGCGCTTGATTTCGTGAATTATGTGATTGTGGCGAACGGATCCTGGGTCCTGCGGACGTCGGACATGACCGTCATGTACCGCGCGGAGATTCCGTGCCGGAAAGCGCTTGAACTGATGGAATACATGGATACGCTGCCTGTGATCTATGACTGCTATATGGACGGTGAGGCATGGATGTCCGAAGCGCAGTGGCTGGCAGCCGATGAATTCATAGAAAATGTGCATTACCGGAAAATGGTGCGTGAATTCCGAAAGCCTGTTCCCGATCTCAAGCGGTTTGTGGCGGAACGCGGCCACGGCATTATGAAAACGCAGTGCTTTTTCAAGGACAGGAATTTCAGGCAGATCATGCTTCGGGAAGTATCCGAAAGGTTTCCGGATATTGCAGCCAGTTCCTCGCTTCCGAATAATGTCGAGCTGAACGACGCGGAGTCAGACAAAGGGAAGGCGCTGCTGTGTCTTGCGGAGAAGCTGGGCATTCCAAGGGAAAGCACGGTGGCATTCGGGGACGGGCTGAACGATATCACCATGCTCCTCGCAGCGGGAACCGGGATCGCGATGGAAAATGCGGACGATGAGGTCAAGGCGATCGCGGACCGGGTTGCGGGTCACTGCGATGATGACGGCGTTGCGAGGATGATCTCGGAACTGCTGAACTGGAACTGATTCCGAACATACAGCACGAAGAACGGCCCTTGCAGGGGCCGTTTTCCATGCTGACAAAAATGTATTTCAATTATCAAACAAACGGGTTATAGAATCTGCCGCCGTTGACAAAGTTGAGAGAAATGGAAAGCACGAGAAGAAGGGCGGACACGACGATCACGGCGATATCCGCGGGAAGAAACGGACGGGCTTCATACCAGGTCCGTTTTTTGTTTTTTCCGAAACTTCGCAGTTCCATTGCGTTGCTGACCGTTTCGATTCTTGCCATGCTGGTGATGATGAGCGGGAAGAGGATCGTAACGATGTTTTTCAGGCGCTTGAACAGCTTTTCCTTTTTTGTCATTTCCACGCCGCGCGCCTGCAGGGAGATCGAGATGTCATGGTACTCCCGCTGGATGTCGGGAATGTAGCGAAGCGCAAGGGAAACGGCATAACAGATCTTATAGTTGACGCCGATCCGGTTGAGAGAAGCGGCAAACTCGCTGGGATTCGTTGTGGAGACAAACAGGATCACGAGCGGGATCATGCAGAGATATTTCAGGATGACGTTGAGGTGGTAGAACAGCTGCTCCTGCGTCAGCGTATACCGCCCGAACAGCCGGCAGATCTCGTGCCTCGCCCCGTAGAGCATCACGCCCTGCTCCGGCTCGAACAGGTAGATCAGCAGATTGTTCAGCACCATGAAGACAAAGGTGAACCAGAGGAGGGCTTTGACCTCGCGGAACCGGATTTTTGAGACGCCGAACATGATAAAGGTCAGAATGGTGATGCCCGCAAGGAAGCGGGTATCGAATGTGGTCATGCTGGCGAATGAAAGCAGCAGGAGTGCGGCCAGTTTGGTCGCACCGGTCAGCTTATGGACGGGAGAATCTTTCGGGATGTAGTTGAACAGATTCGTCATTTTTCCCGGACCCTCCTGTCGTAATCGATAAAGCGCTGCACAAACTGCCTGGGATCGCTGAGGCCGCAGCGGACAGCAAGCGTGAACAGGGAAGTTTCTTTCAGGCTTGCTGCCTTGACCAGCTCGGGATTCGTCAGTATGTTGGCGGGGGTATCGTCGCACAGGATCTTTCCGTCCGTAAAGACGACCGCGCGGGGAGCATATTCAAGCATGAGATGCATGTCGTGCGTGATCATGATGATGGTGACGCCTTTCCGGTTCAGTTCCAGAAGGAATTCCATGATTTCCGTGTAATGCCGGAAGTCCTGGCCTGCTGTGGGCTCGTCCAGTATCACGATCTCGGGATTCATGGACAGAATGGAGGCTACCGTGACGCGCTTTTTCTGACCGAAGCTGAGAGCGGAGACGGGCCAGTTGCGGAAAGGATACAGTCCGCAGACCTTAAGCGTATCATTTACGATCCGGTCGATTTCCTCGCGGGGCAGCCCGTCCAGCTCCAGCGCGAGGCCGACTTCTTCGCGGATCATGGTCTTTGAGATCATCTGGTTCGGATCCTGCATGACATATCCGATATGTTCCGCGCGTTCCTTGATGGAAAGCGGGGAGATGTCGGTACCCTCCAGGAGCATGGTCCCTTCCTGCGGCGTCTCAAATCCGCAGATCAGCTTCGAAAAAGTGGATTTTCCCGCACCGTTCTGCCCGATGATGCACATGATCTCGCCTCTATGCACCGTGAAGCTGACGTCGCGGATCGCTTCGTGCCCGTTCGCATAGGAGAAGCGGATATGTTCGGCCTGGAACATCACGGGGCCCTTGGCGGGCTGTTCGGCTGGCGGGGTGTTTTCAAACCAGTCGGAGACCAGCGCCTTTGCGTTCTCATTCAGAACGATGTCTTCGATATGCTGCGGAAGCATGTCGGGGGTGATCTGCACCCCCGCGTATTTCAGCGCGGTGATATACAGCGGTTCGCGGAGCCCGCAGTTTTTCAGGACATCGCTGCAGAGGATTTCGTTCGGGGGAAGATCTGCGACGATCCTTCCGTCATTCACGATAACGATACGGTCGACATCGCGGTGGAGAACGTCCTCGATACGGTGCTCAATGATGATGACCGCGGCGTTCGTCTGCCGGTGTATGTCGTCGATGAGCTCTATGGCTGTTTTTCCCGTGGAAGGATCCAGGTTGGCGAGCGGTTCGTCAAAAAGCAGGACCTGCACGTCGTTGATGATGACGCCGGCGAGAGAAACACGCTGCTTCTGGCCTCCGGACAGTTCGTGCGGGGCATGGGAAAGGACCGACGGCACGCCGACGGTTGCCGCTGCTTCCGCAACGCGTTCCAGCATCTCCGAATGCGGAACGCAGTCGTTTTCCAGAGCGAAAGCGATATCCTCCGCCACGGTCAGACCGACAAACTGCGCGTCTGAATCCTGCAGGACCGTTCCGACTGTTTTTGAAATCTCAAACAGCGACATGTCGCGGGTTTCTTTTCCGTTCAGACGGAGCGAACCGGTCGCATCCCCGTAATAGGAGAAGGGGATCAGTCCGTTGATGCAGTGCGCCAGAGTCGACTTGCCGCTTCCGGAAGGGCCCGCAATAAGGATTTTTTCTCCGGGATAAACGGAGAGATTGATATCGTACAGTGTCGGCTCGATCTGCGCGTCGTATTTGAATCCGAAGTGTTCGAACTGGATGACGGGTTCTTTTTTCATAGGCGGTATTGATGCAAAACAACAGAAGGGGACAGATAGAGCATATCCGTCCCCGAAAGAATCAACGCTGGTTTCAGTCTTCTTTTTTCAGACTGGACTTGTCAGGCACGAGTTTTGCCCAGGCAAAGCAGAGCAGCGTGCCGATGATAGCCGTTGTGATGATGTTGGCGACTGCCGCAACGGCTCCCTGCAGGAACACCTTGTTGGCGGGCTCGCTGTAGATCAGGATGTCGAGAACCGGCGCGATGACGATCCATGCCACGGCATGGGCGATGACCTGCGCGATGTTGAAATTGATCGCGCCCTTCTTGCCGAACTGGCCCCAGGCGAGGCGGGTACGGTTGCCCAGAAGACCTACCAGGAATCCAAATACGGCGGAGGCAATGACCCAGCTCCACCAGATTCCCCAGCCTGCGCTGAGATCGATCAGGAAATGGCCGATCAGTCCGATCAGACAGCCGGCAATGGGGCCGAAACAGGCCGCCATGAAGGCGAGGACACCATACTGAATGTTGATGGTTGTGTTCGGTACCGGGCTGGGGATCGCGACGAAGCGTCCCAGGACGAAGAACAGAGCGGCGCCGATGCCGATTGCGACGATGGTCTTAACGTCTACCTTCCAGAGGCTTTTGTTTTTCAGATTCATACTTTATCTCCCTTTCCATGATGTTCTTTATCTGAAGCGTATCAAACGCTCGGATCTGAATTCAGAGATTTGACTTGCAGATGCTGATCTGCCAGCTGTTCCCGGTTCCGATGTTATAGGCTCTGGCAAACGAGCCCTGATTGATTGCTACCGCGACATAGTCCAGGGAATTGATGTACGCCAGAGTTTCGCCGACATATACTTCTGAAAAGGAACGGGCGAACGTCATGACATTGCGGTAGAGGGACCTGGTGTCGTTCCGGATGGAGACCTGAACCCGGTCGCCGTATTGGATTCCCGCGCTGCGGATCAGGTCGTGCGGGATATTGGTCCAGATGCTTCCGAACCGGACATCCAGGACATCGATCGTGCCGGTAATGACGCCTTCTTTCAATTGCGCGTCCATGATCGGAAGAATGACCGCAGAGGAAACGGGGACCTCCGGGCCGATCTCGTCAAAACGGATCACACCGGAAGCAAGGCGCGCGCCGGTAAAGGCGTAAACGTCCCGTCCGTTGAAGGTGTAGGCTTCCGATGAATAGGGAAGGCGGTTTCTGGTCTCATCGATCACGCGGATGCTGTCGATGCCGCGGAGACGGAAGACATGGGTCAGCGTACCGTTGTCTGGCGTGATGATGTAGCGGTTCCCCGATGTCCGTGCGGCGATGCTTCTCCTTGTGGATCCGACACCCGGATCGACAACGGACACAAAGACGGTTTCTTCCGGCCAGTAGTCGATCGTCTGGATCAGACGGTAGCTGGCTTCCCAGATGTTGTAGGGCTCGATCTCGTGCGTCAGATCATAGATCCGAAGCGTGGGTTCAATAGACTCCGCGACCCCGTACATGGCGCAGACTGCGCCGTCCGCGTGGCCGAAATCACTTTGTAGAACGAGAGCGTGCATGGCAGAAACCTCTAAAAATATATATAAGATTCTATTACGGAACGTTCCCTGTGTCAAACAATAACACGGCATTGACGGAAAAGGAACGGTCACGATATCATGATGGAAAAAACGAGGGGAGACTGCCGTATGACGGACTGCCTGGATGGGATCAAAGCCGTATTTCTGGACGTTGATGATACGCTGCTGGATTTTGAGAAATGCGCGAAAGAGGCGATGCATGAGGCTGCGGACCGACTCGGGATCGCGCTTCCGGAACAGACGGAGAGCAAATTCCACGAGATCAACGATCAGCTCTGGGGAAAGCTTCAGCAGGGGCAGCTCACCCCCGAAAAGCTTCACAGTATCAGATGGGGCATGATTTTTGCGGAACTTGGAATCGAGGCGGACGGAGAAGCGTTCGACCGCATGTTTTCCGGCTGCCTGTTTGACACGGCTGTGCCCGTGGACGGGGCGTTCTCACTTCTTGAACGCCTGAACGGGCGCGTCCGGATGTTTGTCACAAGCAACGCGTCCTTCGACGAGCAGCGAAACCGGCTCGGAAAAGCAGGGATGCTGCAATATTTCGAAAAACTGTTCGTATCCGACAGGATCGGTTTCCCGAAACCGCAGAAGGAGTTTTTTGACGCCTGTTTCCGAGAACTTCCGGAACTGCGGCCCGAAGAAGTGCTGATGATCGGAGATTCCATTTCTTCCGATATTTCCGGCGCATATGCGTACGGAATACGGACATGCTGGTTTAACAAAAAGAAAAAACGCGAGATTCCGGACTGTGCGGAATGGGTCGTGGAAAGCTGGGAATGAAGGATGAGCTGCCACCAGGAAAAGACGAACGCCATACGGATCCTCGAGAAGAACGGGATTCCGTATGAAAGCTTCCGGTTTGAAACGAAAGCGGCGGTTTCCGGAGTGGAAGCCGCCGCGATCCTCGGACAGGATCCGGACCGGGTATTTAAAACGCTCGTGACAAAAGCAAAATCCGGCGCATACTATGTGTTCGTGATACCGGTCGCAAAGGAGCTTGACCTGAAAAAAGCTGCGGCGGCCGTCGGCGAAAAGAGCGTGGAAATGATTCCCCAGAAAGATCTGTTCCCGCTGACGGGATATGTGCATGGGGGATGCTCTCCGATCGGAATGAAGAAGCAGTTTCCGACCGTTCTGGACCGTCATGCCGAGGGCAGGCCGGTTATTCTTTTCAGCGCGGGAAAAATCGGGTGGCAGATCGGGACGTCGCCCGAGGGACTCAGGCGCGTGACGGGATGCACCGTTGCGGATCTGTGCCGTTAAGAAAAGACTTGCCAAACCCGGTCGCATAATATAATATGCAACATTGATATAAATCATTCATTTTTTTCCTCGGTCCGTATCAGACGGATAACCGGGAAAGCGAGGTTTCTTATGCAGTTAGTGATCGTTGAGTCTCCTACAAAAGCAAAGGCGATTCAGCATTATCTCGGAGAGGGCTACAAAGTGGTCGCTTCGAAAGGACATATCCGCAACATTCGCAAAAAACCGTTCGGAGTGGACGTGGAGAACCGTTTCGCCGTTTCATACGAAATGGAGCCCCGGGCGGATAAGATTCTTTCGGAATTAAAAAAACTGACCGCCCAGGCGGATTCCGTCCTGCTTGCGACAGACCCTGACCGTGAGGGGGAAGCGATCGCGTGGCATCTGTGCGACGTTCTCGGGATTGATCCCAATACCGACTGCAGGATCGAGTATCAGGAAGTGACAAGGGACGCGGTCCTGAAAGCGCTTCAGCATCCGCGCAAGGTGGATCTGAATCTGGTGGACGCCGCGATGACGCGTTCCATTCTCGACTACCTGGTGGGATTTAAGGTCAGTCCCCTTCTCTGGAAAAAGATAGCGAAGAATCTTTCCGCGGGAAGGGTGCAGACCCCTGTGCTCAATCTGATATGCGACAGGGAAAGGGAGCGCGACAGATTCGTCCCGGAAGAGTCCTGGACGGTCCATGCCTCGGTCAACGGTCTGCTGACGACCTGCAAAGAGACGCCCAAAGACGAAAAGCGCGCGCGTGAGATCGAGAACGATATCCGCGGCGCAGCATTCACCGTGTCCGATATCAGCATGTCCACCAGGACGACGCACCCCAAGCCCCCGTTTACGACCAGCACGCTGCAGCAGGCTTCCTTCAACCACCTCGGAATGGACGTCGGGGTCGTAATGAGTACGGCGCAGAAACTGTTCGAAGGGGTCAGCATCAACGGGGAACTGACCGGGCTCATCACATACATGAGAACGGACTCCGTCCGGTCTTCGGACAGCGCAATCGATTCTCTCCGCGGACAGATCCTGAATCTTTACGGAAAAGAGTATCTTTCAAAAACCGTGAAAAAATACGGAACGGCCGCGAATGCGCAGGACGCGCACGAGGCGATCCATCCGACGGATATGACCAAGACGCCGGACAGCGTCCGGGACGCGCTGAAAGAGGATGAGTATAAGCTTTATAAACTGATCTATGACAGATACTGCGCAAGCCAGATGGATGACGCGGTCAGCGAGATCATGACCGTGACGCTTGAGGCTGCCGGTCACGTATTCAGAGGATCGGTCAGCAAACTGGCTTTTCCCGGATACCGGAAAGCGTATGAATCCACGACGGAGGCGGCGGAGGAAAACAGCAGTTCTTTTCCCCGCTTTGAAAAGGGAAGCATGCTGAAACCCGAAACCGTGGAGATCAAACAGCACTTCACCAAGCCGGAGGCAAGGTATACACAGTCGAGCATGGTCCGCGCCATGGAGGAAAACGGGATCGGAAGACCGAGCACGTATGCTTCCATGATCCGTACGGTCAAGGACAGGGGATATGTGGAGCAGGAAGGCAAGTCCCTTGCGCCCCGCACGCTCGGATATATCACGGATGATATGCTCCAGCATTATTTTTCCATTTTCAATGTGACGTTTACGGAGGAAATGGAAAAGAAGCTGGACAGCATCTCAAAAGGGGAAGCCGGAAAAACGGAAACGCTGGAAGACTACTGGACCAAACTGAACGAGGAACTGTCGCGGGCGGACAGGGAGATGCCCAAATGGACGGGGGAAGTCACGGACAGGATCTGCCCGGTCTGCGGAGGCAGGCTGAAACAGAGGCTCGCGAAAGGCGGCCTGTTCTACGGATGTTCCAACTTCCCCGCCTGCAATTATGTGGAGAGCATTGACGAGGAGAGTCCGGAAGTCTGCAAGACATGCGGGCACCACAAGGTCAAAAAACATAAAAGCAACGGGACGGTATTCACCGTCTGCGTCAATCCGGAGTGTCCGGACAGCACGCAGAACCGGCCTGGAAAGCAGGAGAAAGCGCCTGCGCATACCGGCGAGGTACAGCTTCTGGACTGGGCCAAAAAGATCCGGATCTCGAAGACGCCCTGCACGACGACGAGAATGGCGACCAGGATCTCCCAGACGGATCCGGAAAAGCGCAAGGTCAACAGCGACATGCTGAACAGATGGCTCAGGGACAACGGATATCTTGAGGAGAAAGCGGACAAATACGGAAAAAAACGTTTCCTCCCCACCGCGTTCGGAGAGAAGGAAGGCGTTCTGACAGAGGACCGCACGACAGGGAGAACGTCCTATGAGATCTCAAAACTGACGGAAAAGCCGCAGAGGGCGATCATTCAGCATCTGAAAGACATTCTCGGAGGGCAGAAGTAATGTGCGGACGGTATCGGCTGGATACCGACGCTGCCCCGGAGTTCCGCGAACTGTTTTCGCAGGCGGAAGCCCGGGCTGACAGGCTGGGCGTGGAACTCAAGACCTCCGGGGACATTTTTCCCTCGGATATCGTCCCTGTCATCGCGCCGGACATGCGGCACAGGGAGCCGGGCTGCTATCCGATGCGGTGGGGTTTCCCGCATCCGTCCCGGAACCTGACGGTGATCAATGCGCGGTGCGAGACCGCGCAGGAAAAGGCGTTCTACGCCGCCAGCACGGAGGAGAGGAGATGTCTGATCCCCGCTTCGGCGTATTATGAATGGGCAAAGAAGGACGGAACGAAAACCCGGTACACGTTCAGCAATCCGTCCTCAAAGCTGTATTTGGCGGGGCTGTACATCCGGTCCTCCGCAGAAAAACTGCCAAGCTTTTCGATACTGACCAGGGACGCCGCCGAGGAGATCGCATTTATCCACAGGCGTATGCCGCTGATCATTTCCGGGGACAGGATCACGGACTGGCTGTCGTCCGATCTTCCGTACAGGGAAGCCATTCAGCTGGCCGAGACGTCGGTCACTTATGAACAGAGCTAAAACTCTGTTTTTTTTGTATTTTCAGCTTCCTCTCACGTTTATATAATAAATAATGAAGGCATCTATATAAAATGGAGGAGAAGCGTGTGGCGGGAGATTCCGTACAGTCTCTTGAACGTGCGATTGAAATTCTTCAAACGCTGAAAGATGCGCAGAGACCGCTGATGCTGCGGGAGATTTGTGACCGGACAGGGATGGCGAAGAGCACCGTGCACCGGCTTCTTTCCACCATGCGCGACGCGGACCTGATAGAGCAGGGACAGGATGGCCGATATGCGCTCGGGATGAGCCTGTTCGAGATGGGAAGCGCTGCCGCAAATACCCGGAACGTTACAACGATAGCGCGTCCCTACATGCAGCAGATATCCAGAGAACTGGGGGAATCGGTCAGCCTGACGCTGCTGTCAAACGGGGAAGCGCTGCTCCTTTCCTTTATTGAATCTACCAGTCCGTTTCACGTTGTTTCCAGAGTCGGGTCCAAAATGCCGCCCCACTGCACGGTGCAGGGAAAGCTCATGCTCGCGTATCTCCCGGAAGAGGAAGCAAGAAGGATCATCACCGAACAGGGCATGCATATGTTTACGCCGGCGACGATACAGACGTATGAGGAACTGCGTGACGAACTGAAAAAAATCACGATCCAGGGATATGCCGTGGATGACGGAGAGTATCACATCGGACTGACTTCCGTGGGGGCCCCGATCTACGACGACGGCGGAGTCGTCCGGTACTGCTTCGGCGTCGTCAGCATGTTTCACCGGAACGGATCGCCGGAATTCATATTTGCGAAGAAGCGTGCCGTTGAAGCGGCGCGGGATATATCGAGGGCACTTGGCTATCAGGGACATGCTTTCGATGGTGTTTTTTAACCGGAATTTGCGAACGACAGGCACTGAGAGGTAAAAATGGAAACGAAAAAGAGTATTTTTCGGGAAAAGGCGATCACAAGGGTAACGTCTCCCGAGCAGCTGAACGAATACATCAGGGTAGCGACACCCGGGATCTGGTTTATTCTGATCGCGATTCTTCTCGCGCTCGCCGGGATGTTCGTCTGGGCTGTTTTCGGAAAAGTCGATGCGACGCTGACAACCGCGGGGATTGTGCAGAACGGATCTCTGACCTGCTATGTGCCAGAGGACAAGCGCGCGGAAGTCGATCCGGGGGATACGGTCAAGGTAAACGGACAGACTTATCAGATCGAATCGGTCGGTTCGGAGCCCGTTCCCATCACGGAAGATTTTCCCGAGTACGGACTTCATGTCGGCAATCTTACGGTCGGTCAGTGGGCCTATCCCGCGACGATGAAAACCGAAATGCCGGACGGCGTATATCAGGCGGTGATCACGACGGAATCGATACGTCCAAGTTCTTTTATTGATGCGTCACAGGAAGAATAACAATGGAGCGTGCGAAAATCAAAAATAAACAGCCGATTCAGAACGGAGTGGCCAAGGTTCCCGTGATCATGCAGATGGAGGCGCTCGAGTGCGGGGCAGCAAGCCTCGCGATGGTGCTTGCGTATTACGACAAGTGGATCCCGCTCGAGCAGGTCCGTATCGACTGCGGGGTCTCCCGGGACGGTTCCAATGCCAAAAACGTGATGGAAGCGGCGAAGAACTACGGTCTCGACGGTGCCGCTTACAAAATGGAACCGGAGGATCTGCGCAAGCACGGACGGTTTCCGTGTATCATCCACTGGAACTTCAATCATTTTGTCGTGCTGGACGGATTCAAGGGAGACAAGGCAATTCTCAACGATCCTGCCCGGGGAGTCTACCCGGTTTCCATGGATGTGTTCGACGAGAGTTTTACGGGAATCTGCATGATGTTTCAGCCGGGTCCCCGTTTCAAGCCCGGCGGGAAACCGAAAAGCGTACTGAAATTCGCGCTGAGCCGGATGGCAGGCACGGGCGGCATCGTTGCGATCGTTCTGGTCACGAGCCTGATCTCGGCGATGATCGGCATCATTCAGCCCGCTTTTTCCGCTGTGTTTCTGGACAGAATCCTGACCAACAGGAACCCGGAATGGACGATCCCGTTTTTCGGGATCCTGATCGGGGTCAGCATCGCGCAGATCATCGTTGAGTGGGTTAGCGCCATTACGTCGGCGCGGATCAGCGCAAAGCTGGACGCGGTCGGCAACACGGGGTTCCTCTGGAAGGTTCTGCATCTTCCGATGGAATTTTTCTCGCAGCGCCTCGCCGGAGATATCCAGCAGCGTCAGGACACAAACGGTTCCATTGCGCACCAGATGGTATATACCGTAACGCCGCTTCTTCTGAATACGGTCATGACAGTCCTCTATCTGGTCGTCATGCTGCGGATCAGTCTGGTCCTGACAGCGGTCGGAATCGTGGCAATTGCGGTGAATCTCGTGGTTTCGCGTATCATTTCTAAAAAAAGAACCAACATCATCCGCCTCCAGATGCGTGACAGCGGAAAACTGTACAGCTCGACGGTAACGGGAATCGAAATGATCGAAACGATCAAAGCAAGCGGAGCGGAGAACGGTTTCTTTGAAAAATGGGCGGGATACCAGGCAAGCGTCAACGCGTCAACGGTAAAATTCTCCAAACTGAATCAGTATCTCGGTATGATTCCGAGTGTCGTATCCGCGCTGGCGGACGCCGCCGTCGTACTGATCGGCATCTTCCTGACCATCCGGGGACAGTTTACCCCGGGCCTGATCCTGACTTTCCAGGGGTATCTGCTTGCGTTCACCGATCCTGCGACCTCTCTGATCGAAGTGGGACAGACGATTCAGGAAATGCGGACGGATATGGAGCGGGTCGAGGATGTCATGCAGTACCCGGACGACCCCGTTTTCCATGCGCCGAAGGTGAAAAAGGGCGAGTCGTATGCCAAGCTGACCGGCAATATTGAAATGCGCAACGTGACGTTCGGCTATTCGAAACTGCAGGAGCCGCTGATCAAAGATTTCAATCTGACTCTGAAACCGGGCCGGAGGGTGGCCTTCGTCGGATCTTCAGGCTGCGGGAAATCAACGCTTGCCAAGCTGATCTCGGGACTCAATCAGCCGTGGAGCGGAGAGATCCTGTTCGACGGGAAACCGCTTTCGAAAATCGATCACAATGTGTTCACCGGATCGGTGGCTGTCGTGGATCAGGACATCATCCTGTTTGAGGATACGATCGAGAACAATATCAAGATGTGGGATCAGTCCATTGAGGACTTTGAAATGATCATGGCGGCGAGAGACGCCCAGATACATGACGACATCATGCAGCGCGACGGCGGATATCAGCATAAACTGATAGAAGGCGGCCGTGATTTCTCCGGCGGACAGAGACAGAGGATCGAGATCGCACGGGTTCTTGCACAGGATCCCACGGTGATCATCATGGATGAGGCGACATCCGCTCTGGATGCGAAGACGGAATATGAAGTGGTCAAGTGCATCGAGGACCGGGGAATCGCGTGTGTCGTTGTAGCGCACAGACTGTCCACGATCCGGGATTGCGATGAGATTATCGTCATGGATCACGGAAATGTCGTGGAACGCGGGACACATGAGCAACTGATGGCAATGAACGGCTTGTATACGCAGCTCGTCGCCAGTGATTAAGGAGATTCGCCATGGGTTGGTTTGAAGAACAGATAAAACAAAGGAAACAGGCGGATGACCAGCTGTTTGCCGATGCGTTCCGTACCATCGCAGATTCGGTTGTCGGCGCAAAGGCGAACGCGGCGCTGAAGGATGATTTTGAAAAAACGAAGAGCGCCATCGATGAAATACTCCATTACTATCACTGCAAGACAGTAGAAGTTCCGGAATCCATAGAGGATTTTGACGAGCAGCTCGAGTATCTGATGCGTCCGAACGGGATCATGCGGCGAACCGTTCAGCTGGATGACGGCTGGTACAAGGACGCTTGCGGCGCTATGCTCGGGATCCGGTCGGATACGGGAGAGGTGGTCGCGCTCCTTCCGAACAAACTCACCGGTTACAGTTTTCTGGATCCGAGTACCGGAGAAAAGGTCAGGATCGGCAGGAAAAACGAAAAGCTGATCGAACGCCAGGCCATATGTTTCTATAAACCGTTTCCTCTGAAAAAACTGGGCATTCCGGATCTGCTTCGGTATATTGCGGAATCCCTGACGGTTTCCGATACCGTACTGATCGTCGTGACGACGGCCCTTGTGACCGGGATCGGGCTGCTGGTCCCGGTGATCAACAAACTGCTCTTTCAGGACGTTCTGGAGGCAAAAAGCATGCGGTTGCTTCTTGCCGCCGCAGTCTACCTGATTGCAGTTACCATCAGCAGGCTGATGATGTCAACCGCAAGTTCGATCGCCACGGGACGCCTCTCCAGAAAAATGGATATATCCGTTTCCGCTGCTACGATGATGCGTGTGCTTTCCCTGCCGACGTCCTTCTTCAAGAAGTACGGTTCCGGCGAACTGTCCTCGCATACGCAGCAGGTGAACACGCTGTGCTCCATGCTGATCTCCACTATTTTTACATCGGGACTCGCGTCGCTGTTTTCACTGGTTTCCATAGCGCAGATTTTTCAGTATGCTCCGGCGCTGGTCGTGCCTGCGCTGATCATCATTCTCGTGACCGTCGTGCAGTCCGCAGTCGTGACCGTCGTGCAGCAGAAATACAGCTCGCAGGAGATGGAGCTTTCCGCAAAAGAATCCGGCATGGTCTACGCGATGATCAGCGGTGTTCAGAAAGTGCGGCTTTCAGGCGCGGAAAAACGCATGTTTTCCCGCTGGGCAAACCTGTATGCGAAACGTTCCAAGCTGACATACCAGCCCACGATGTTCCTGACGGTGAACAACGCGATCACCGTCGCCATTTCCCTGATCGGCATTATCGTGATGTACCAGATGG
Organism: Clostridia bacterium; assembly: GCA_017429985.1. Classification (GTDB taxonomy): domain Bacteria; phylum Bacillota; class Clostridia; order Christensenellales; family CAG-138; genus JAFRNW01. The sequence goes on from JAFRNW010000022.1 coordinate 77,992, forward strand.
CGGTGCTGAGCCACGTGTCCGTCGCGGATTACATGGCGTTCAATACGGCATACGGCGTTGTCAGCGGCGCTTTCATGTCGCTTGCGGCGACTGCCATGACCTTTGCCGAGATCGGCCCGGTGCTGAAAATGGCAAAGCCCATCCTGGAGGCGGAGCCGGAAGTATCGGAAGGCAAGCGGGTCATTACGCAGCTCAACGGCAATATTGAAGTCAGCAATGTTTCCTTCCGGTATGAAAAGAACGGTCCGCTGATCGTGAACAATCTTTCATTAAAAATCAAGAGCGGGCAGTATGTGGCCATCGTCGGAACGACCGGCTGCGGGAAGTCCACCCTGATCAGGCTGATACTCGGATTCGAGAAGCCTCAGAAAGGCGCGATCTATTTTGACGGGAAAGACCTCGCCACGATCGATCTGAAATCCCTTCACAGAAAAATCGGAACGGTCATGCAGGACGGCAAGCTGTTCCAGGGGGACATCTTCTCCAATATTACGATTTCCGCTCCGTGGCTGACCATGGATGATGCGTGGGAGGCTGCGGAATATGCCGGCATCGCGGACGATATACGGGCGATGCCGATGGGAATGTTCACGCTGATCGCGGAGGGGTCCGGCGGGATCTCCGGCGGCCAGAAACAGCGTTTGATGATCGCGCGCGCCGTCGCGCCGAAGCCGAAGATTCTGATCTTTGACGAGGCAACATCCGCGCTTGACAATATTACGCAGAAAAAGGTTTCGGAATTTCTGGACCAGCTCAAGTGTACCAGGCTGGTCGTTGCGCACAGGCTTTCCACGATCCGGCAGTGTGACCGTATCATCGTTCTGGACAAGGGACATATTGTGGAGGACGGAACATATGACGAGCTGATGAGTCAGCATGGATTCTTCTCGGAACTCGTGGCGCGTCAGCAGATCAATCCGGAACCCGCTGAAGAGCAGAAACAGGAGACGGAGGAAGAGGGCGACGCGCCGGAACCGGAACGGGTCATCATTTCTGACGAGCCTGCGGAGCAGGAAGAATCCGAACCGGAGGAAGACGGGGAGGAGTCCGAAACGGCGGAGGATGATGAAAACGCGGAGGATTCCGGAGATGAAGCGGAAGAGGCCGACGATTCTGCCGAGTCCGAAGAGCAGGAGGAAGAGGCCCCGGAATCTGACGGAGCGGAAGATCTTTCCGACGAAAACGAATCCCGAAAGGACGGATGATCTCCGGCCGGATACGGATGGGCAGGGAGAACCCGCTGATCCGAACCTGCAAGGCAGACAAGAATACATGATCGAAACCCAATGGCTGCTGTACGGCTGTACAGCAGTCTTTAATTCGGGACAATCATGCAATGCGGATCAAAAAAAGAATTCCGGCCGGAGCCGGAATTCTGGAGAAAGCGGATCGGAAATCAGTTAACAGGGGTAACGGGGGTGAAGATCACCTTGGTCGCGTACAGGACATTGTCATCTCCGATATAGAAGGTGACATTTGCATAGTCCCCGGGGATGCGGCTGCCTTCGCCGCCATAGGAAGCGTATGTGACATCAAATTCATATCCGTTTTCCAAAGCAAGATTCATGCCGCCGAACGATTTCACGAGGCCGCTTACCGTGCCGGTTGTTTTGGGAACGGAGGTGGGCGTCGGATCTTCAATCGTGATCAGGGATACGCGTTTTGCATCCGGGTTTTTGGAAGCGAATCCGTCGTATTCCACTCGGACGCGCAGACCTGTTTTCAGAGAATAATCGCCCAGCGCGTATTCTGTGCTGTCTGTTCTCTTGAAGGTATAGGTCTTGGTTCTGTTCGCCTGAATGGTGAATTTATTGCTGCTGACTTTGATGACTTTGCCGTTCATATGCTTGTCAACGGTGTTCGTCTCGTCCGAAACGTCATCTTTGCGGGATTCTGCGACGAGCTCGGTAATCTCGACTTCCTTGGCGGGCGGTCCTGCCATCAGATCCCCCTCGTATGAAACGGTGACCTTATCCCCTGCCATGATTTCTTCGGCGAGACCGGTAATGACCGTGTCTTTCGTCAGGATAAAGGCAAGAACGTCGGAAGAGGAAATCTCAACGAACAACGTATTGGAATCGTGCTGAAGAACAGTTCCGTCAATTGTCAGAACGGGATATTCCTTTGTGACATCGATCAGATGGGCGACCGGATTATCGGTCAGTTCCCCTTCATAGTAGACGGTGACCTTGTCGCCTTTATCGGCTATCGTTCCGTCTTCGTCCGCAATCAGGAAGTTGAAGGTATCCCCGCTGTCGAGCTGAACCATAAGATCGGTCTCTCCTACGGAGATGACGGTACCCTTAACGGCCATGACTTCGATGAGCGGTTCCTCGGACGGGGCAGGGGTCGGCTCCGGCGTGGGTTCCGGCGTGGGAACGGCAGTAGGTTCCGCAGTCGGCGCAGCCGTGGCGGCAAAGGTTTCGTCCAGAGCAGGCGTTGCGGGCTTTGCACAGCCTGCAGCCAAGCAGAACAGTAGGAGAACGGCAATAAGGATCATGGTTTTCTTCATATGGATAAACCTCCTGCGTATCAGCCCGTAAAGATAATAAAAGTATATCACAGATTATTCGTGAACAAAAAAGGAATTATGAAGGGACAATGAAATCGCCGGAGCCTGACAGCTGGCGGCAGGATCAAACGCACGGTATCCGGAAGGCTTTTCCCGGAGGAAACAGATGCGCGGGCGGATAAGAAGCGATACAATGAATCAGTAGACACAGGAGGTTTGGATATGCTGAAGGCTTTGCGGGACTTGCGTCAGATCTGGGACAGCGGGGAATGGCGTCCCGAGGGAGGAGCTTGGTTCCCGACTCCGGGGCTGGTCGTTCTTCCGGAAGAAAAAACAGAAACCGGGACGGATGTTGCGGTCTGCTCTGAATTCGCGGGGGAGATCAGCGGAATGATCCGCTCTGTCCGGAACGCGCTTCTGGATGATCTTGATTTCTATGATCAGGAAGACCTGTACCGTAGAATGGGCACGGCCGCGAACGGGGCGATCCGGGACGGAAAGGGATGCCGTGAGATACTGGAAAGGATTCTTTCCGAAGCGGAGGTAGTCTATGACGAATGGAACCGGTATCTGTATTTCGCGTATGACGAACTGATGGCGGAGGACGTCATGCACACGGTCTGCCCGACCGCGAAACGGTTCGGCAGGGCATCTGCCGACGGATATGATATCCGCCTGGACGCGGAGGGGCATCTGACGGCAGCGCCTGATCCGGAGCAGTCGGTGGAGGGCGTGCTGTGGCTTCTGACACAGCAGGAACTGTATCTGCTGGAAGCGTATAAAAATGGTACGGAGGATCGTTTTGTCAAACGGTCGGTCATCCTGACGTCCTCGGACGAACTGCTCAGCGCGCATACGTATCTTTCTCTGAACCTGCCGGAACAGCCGGTCCATCCGGACGGACAGTTCCGTACAGCGCTGGAAGCAGCCGGGACCGCCGCTCTTTCCGGGGCATACGTCTCCAGAATGATCCGATTAGAGCAATGCTGAAAGAGCGAGGAGGTCTTCCCGACTGGTGGACCAGCAGGTCGTGAAGCGGACGATGGTATGCTCCGCGTCGTATTTCCCCCAGAAGTCGATTCCTATGGATCGGGAGAGCTCTCTGTACCGGGTGTCTTCCAGAATGACGAACTGCTGGTTAGTCGGGGATTCCAGATAGAATCGGTATCCTTTTACCCGGAGCAGGCGTTTCAGTTCTTCCGCCATATCGATGGCGTGTTTCCCGATTCTGTAATACAGCCCGTCAGTAAACAGGGTATCGAACTGAACACCGAGGAGGCGGCCCTTTGCGGCAAGCGCGCCTCTTCTTTTTATTGCGCCGAGAAAGTGAGCGGGCATGTTTTTCCTGGTGAAGACCAGGGCCTCCCCGCAGAGCGCGCCGACTTTGGTCCCGCCGATATAAAACACATCGCAGATCCTGGCAAGATCCGGAAGAGTCAGGTCGCAGGAAGGACTCATCAGCCCATAACCGAGCCTGGCTCCGTCCAGATACAGGATCAGACCGTGCGCATGGCAGATGTCCGCAAGTTCTTCCAGTTCCGCTTTTGAATAGAGCGTTCCCAGCTCGGTCGGAAAGGAAACGTAAACCATCCCGGGATACACCATGTGCTCCTTGTGTTCGTCCGCGAAGAAGGCGGAGAGCATGGCAATGAGAGGTTCCGGCTCGAGTTTGCCGTTTTTGGACGGAAGGGAAAGAACTTTGTGACCGGTATATTCGATCGCCCCGGCTTCATGCGTCCCGATATGTCCCGTATCCGCGCAGATGACCCCCTGATGTTCAGACAGCATGGAGGAGATCGCGACCGCATTCGTCTGGGTTCCCCCCATCAAAAAACAGATCTGAGCGTCCGGACAGGCGCATTCCTGACGGATCCTGTTCTTGGCGGACGCGGTGAAGGGATCCTCTCCGTATCCCTGCGCGGGGATCAGATTCGTTTCCTCAAAACGTTTCAGAATTTCAGGGTGCGCCCCGGTATTATAATCGCATTCAAAAGATATCATGATGATTTCTCCAGTATGGAATCAAGCTGAGCGAACAGTTCTTCTTCCGTTTCATAAGGATAAATTTGGAAATACGGATCCCCGGAAAGCATGGCGGACAGCTGACCGCGCGATTTTCTGAAAAAAACATGGCACGGGATGCCGAACCGCTCCGCATAGGCGAGTTCATATCCGACGCCCAGTGAGGGGCGGGAGCATTCTGCGATCACGAGATCGCTTTCCCTGAGCCATGCGGTATCCTGACGGTATATTTCCGAAGGAAGGTATTCCGACTGGCCCAGAGATGAAATGGCGGTGTTGCCGACATGCTCTGTCAGGACCGTATCTGTTTTCTTAATGTGCTGAATGATGGAATGATACCATTCAGCGTCCTCCCTGCCTCCTGTGATGGAACCTGCAAAGTACACTTTCTGATTCATGAGTCAACGTCCTGCCGCATCATTATATATTAATGTATCTTATTGTATAGCGCATACGGAGGAAAGGCAAAGGATTCTTGCCCGCAGAAGGAACGTCCCGCAGGAGGCAGGATTCAAGGCATACACTGCGCGGAAGGAAGCTGACCGCGAAGGACCCCTTGTATGCCGGTTCCGAAACAAACGGCCGGAAAATGAAACATTAATGCTACAAAACTGTAAATATGCCGCCGGTCCGCTATCTTTCTGAAAAAGGGATGTGGTAGGATAGACGTGTTCCTGAGAAACGGCTCTGCCCCGCGCAGTGAAACGTTATTTTTCGGGGGCCGCGGTGCTTCCCCGGATACAGAAGCGCCGTGATGGAAAAGAGCACATATTTGTAAACACAATCATTGGTATTTCCGAAGGAGATGTAAAAAATGGGAAAAAGAAATGATTTTGCTATTAGAAAGGTATGCGGCGCGGTTTCCGCACTCCTCGTGCTGGCACTGGTTCTTGTGATCATGCCCGGGATTGCGAGGGCGGACAACGTGACCGTAACCTTTGATGCAAATGGCGGAACGCCCGCGACTCAGACCATAATGACTACTACAAATGAATCGGGTAAAGAAGTATTGGGTGATGCGTTCCCATCGGCAAGCAGAGATAACTGCACGTTCGACGGCTGGTTTACTTCCGAAGGGAGCAAAGTAACAGAGAATACGGAGTTTACCTCAAACACGACCGTTTACGCGCACTGGATCGGAAATGTTGACGGCTTAACTTTGGACAAAAACCCGCCATCCTGGTCGACAACCATAAAGGGGGATACGACTTCCCTGACGGCTACCGCCACAGTTACCCCGGACGATGCAGAAGCCCCGGCAATCACCTGGACGACATCCGACGCTACTGTCGTGTCGCTGAGCGCAACATCCGGGAAAACCGTAACCCTTACGGCGGAAGGCAATGGACAGGCGACTGTCACAGCGACCAGCGCGGGTCAGACTGCAACCTGCGACGTTAGGGTGAGCATTCCCCCGGCAGCAGCTGTTACCATGAAGGGCACCGCCAGCGGGACGGTCAACACGCCGCTCACGGGATCATTTACTCTGACCCTCACCGATGCGACGTTTAACGCGGTCAGCGCGGGGGACGTGACCAGCTGGTTCACGAACATTCCGAGCGGACTTACTGCGACTGCTGAAGCAACGGCTGCGGGCAGCACCACGCTGAAAGTGACCATCTCCGGAACGCCCACTGTGGCCGGGACAAACATTCAGGCGGCGTGCACGGTTCCCGCAAGCGCAAACAGCTCCGGATCCGCGGTTACGCTGAAACCGAGCTCCGATGCGGTGTATAACATCGAATCCGCGCCTTCCCCGACGCCGGTCCCTCTGACTTCGTTCAAATTGGATCCTGCGAAAAAAACGCTTTATGACAGTCAGTCCGTGCAGCTGAAGATGACGGATATCAAACCGAAGGATGCAACGATCAAATCCGTGACCTATGCGTCCAGCAATACATCCGTTGCGACCGTCGACTCGAACGGACTTGTAACGGCAAAAGGATACGGTACCGCGACGATTACGGCGATCGCGACCGACGAGAACGGGAACAACGTTTCCGCAACGAGCAAGATCACGGTCATGCCGAAGATCTATCTGAGCTTCAAGCCCAACAACAGCAAACTCGGGAAAAATGATTCCACGGAGATGACGATCGAAATCACCAATCCGTCGGAAGAGTATGCCTGGGTCAAGAGAAGCAACAAGAGGATCTATTACTCCGGCTATACGAAGAAAGTGACCGCGTCGAACGGAACCGTCTGGTATAAATGCAAACTGAAAGACGGGAAGGCAACGCTCACGATCAAGCCGCAGTATAACGGAAAGGCAACGGTTACTGTCGCGCATGAGGACGCAGCAAGCGTATCGGCGGATTTCACAGTCAGCGGATACCATAACCTCCCCGCGACCGGACAGAACAGCATGCTGATCTATATACTGAGCGGAGTTGGTGTACTGGCTGCGGCAGGGCTCGCCGCTGCCTACACTGTAAAGCGGAAGAAAGAGAATGCAGACTGATCCTAACAGCCGTTCGACAGGAATACGGAAAGCGATACGGTTCCTGTGGATTCTGCTGATCGTCATTGCTGTTGCTGTAGCAGGTCTTCTGTATCTTCGGTATCAGGCAGGGAAACAGGCGGAATCGGCTGCACAGACGCTTCTGCAATCCGTCAGTTTCACCGCGTCCCCGGTTCCGGTACCTGCACCGACCCCCGGCCAAACGGAAACGGCCGAGCAAATCGGACAGGAAAACGGACAGGAAGAACCGGAGGAGGAGATCGACTCGGGCGCTATTACCGAAGAACATCGCGCAGCAGGGGATGATGATACGCTCCTCACCGGCGGAACATACATAGAGCCTGTGCTGAATGAGGAGGAAATGCAGAAGCTGATCGATTCTGTCGCCAACAAGACGAACGACGGCAGCGTCATCGGTGTGATCCGTATTCCGAAAACGGATACGAAGCTTCCGATCATCGGAGAATGGTCGTCCAGCCTTTTGAAAATATCTGTGTGCAGATATCAGGGCGGAAAGCCGAACGAACCGGGAAATCTGATCATCATGGGGCACAACTATAAAAGCGGCGCCCATTTCGGCGGACTGAAGAAGCTTAAGGTCGGAGACGAAGTGTTTCTGGCAGGAATGGACGGCGTGGAAAAGCGCTATGTTGTTTACCAGCTGGATGAAGTGGCTCCGGATGATTTCGGAGCCCTGACGGAACAGCGCGGAACGTGCGGACTGAGCCTGATGACCTGTTACAAGGACGGAACGAACAGACTGTTTGTCCGCTGCGAGCAAGTCGATCCTTCCTGATCCATCAGACATTATATAAGCAATCATCCGGAAGGCACGGATCCTGACAGGTTCCGTGCCTTTCTTGCGGATTGTGAGCGGGGATCGTTTCCGGGCATTCAGGGAAAAGAAGAGGCGATCCTGCCGTGATGTGTCCGAGGATTCACAATACAGCCGGATTCCTGCACAAATGTGACATACGGGATACAAAATCGGGAGATAAAGTCTTCTGCAAGCGAACAAGTGAAACGAGGAGAGATAAGATGACATCGATCAACAAAGCTGCGGCGGTTTTGACAGCACTGCTGCTGGGCGTTTCCGTCATCGGGTGCGTGCAGCCGGAACCGGAACAGCAGGGCAGCGAACCGCTTGATGCAGTCATATCGGAAGGAACAGAAGAAACGACGTTGGGTTCCGATGCTGCGGAGGAAACGGTCGTCGGGATCATTACCGGCGTGGAAGAAGGTGTTCTCACGCTGACGGAGATGAAGGGGCAGGAGCAGATGAACGCATCCGCACCGCCGGAAAAGCCGGAGGGAGAGGACCCGTCTCCAGACAGCGGGACGCCCGGTGAGCCGCCTGAAATGCAGCGCGGTGAATCCGTAACGATTCTGACGGATCAGAACACGGAAGTGACGGTTGACGGCGTGCCCGGCTCTCTGGAGAGCCTGTCTTCCGGCATGATGGCGACAGTTGTGCTGAGGGACGGAGTCGCTTCCTCCGTTTCCGCTATGTCCGGACCGCCCGACACGCCGGATCCCGGCCAGAACAGTCCCGGAGACATGCCGATGCCCGGACACATGGCGGATGCGCAAGACCGGAAGACGGAAATAACCTACAGTGCGGTGGAGTACTGTGAACAGGATACGGACTTCCGTGATGCCGCTATTACCTCGGAAGGAACCGATGAAAGCGCAGTGATCGCGGCAGACGGCACAACGGTGAGGCTTGAGAACGTCGCGGTGGTCCGCAACAGCGCAGATTCAACCGGAGGGGACGCATCCAGCTTTTACGGAGTCGGCGCGGCGGTTCTTGCAAACGGAGGAACGGTCAAAGTCGACGGCGGAAGCATCACAACGGACGCGGACGGCGGAGCGGGCCTGTTTGCGGTAAACGGGGGAACGGTCTACGCGCAGAATACGGAAATCAGCACGGAAAAAGGAACGTCCGGCGGTGTTCATGTGGCAGGCAGCGGAACCCTGTACGGATGGAACCTGACCGTCGATACAAACGGAAGATCATCCGCTGCGGTACGGAGCGACCGCGGGGGCGGGACGATCAGGCTGGACGGCGGAACATACACCTCCAACGGATCCGGCTCTCCGGCGATCTACAGTACGGCGGACATATCCGTTAAGGACGCGGTGCTCAGCGCGACCGGTTCGGAGGCGATCTGCATTGAAGGAAAAAACAGCGTGAGCCTTTACGACTGCCAGCTGAGCGGGAACATGAAAGACGACAGCCAGAACGACTGCACCTGGACGGTGATACTGTATCAGAGCATGTCCGGGGATGCAGAAGAAGGCACGTCTGTATTCAATATGCGCGGGGGATCGATCGAGAGCGGAAACGGCGGCATATTCTATACGACCAATACTTCCAGCGTCTTTACGCTTCAGGATGTGGCCATCCATGCCTCTGAAGACAGCGAATTTCTTCTCCGCTGCACCGGCAACGCCAACGCGCGCGGCTGGGGAAAGACCGGAAGCAACGGCGCACAGTGCGTCTTTACGGGAATTCATCAGGAACTGAACGGGGATATCATCTGGGACAGCGTCAGCAAACTCCAGGTTTATCTGACGGAAGGCAGCTGTCTGAAGGGGGCTGTCGTACAGGATAAAACATATGAAGGAGAAGGCACTTCCGAACTGATCATTGACGCAGGCTCCAGATGGATCGTGACCGCGGATTCGTCCGTATCCGCCCTGTACTGTGCGGGAACGATTCAGGACGTGAACGGCAAAACCGTAACGATCCGGAACACGGATGGCGAGATCCTTGTTCAGGGCAGCAGCGGGATCACGGTTACGGTCGGCGTATATTCGACCGATTGCAGCCTTGAAAACGCAGGAACCATCCGTGACTATGAGATCTGAGACGCTTTTGACAACCAGGCCATTGACAGGATAAGGAAACACGCAGACATCCCCGCTTCCGCAGGCCGGAACGGGGATGTTTCATTTGCATATGCTGTCCTGAAGCGGATCACCCGATGATCGGGAGCCCGTTATAGGTGTTATGAGATGCAGAGGGGGTTTCCTCCGGAAGGGGCGGACCGACACGGATGGAACCGTTAAACGCTTTATAGGTGGATTTCGCAAGGGGTTCCTTTTTCACCAGATGGCCGTTCTTATAATATTCCTTGTATGACTGCCATATGGATCCGGTCCGCCGGGCAACGTCGGTTACCGATTCTCCCGGCTTGAGCGTATCATCCTGCGTGACGACCGTTTCTCCATCCGGTTCGATCGTGGATACTTCCTCGGAGCTCAGTCTGATCTCATCGTATTCATCCGTTTCGAATTCGCAGCGGATGATTTTTGCGTGAAGGTTTTTCTTTTCGGTCCAGGTAAAGATCAGAAGATCATAGGGGGTGTTGTTCCTGAACTGGAAATCGATGATGAACCCGACGGAATTGATGGTCGCGTCAAGGCCTTTTTTAATATACGAAACAGGAATGGAATGGTTCTGACGGGATACGATCTCAAGATCCGCCATGACAGCAGCGTTGTAGAGCGTTGTAGAGATCTGGCAGACTCCGCCTCCCGCCTGCAGGTCGGTTCCTCCGCTGACATATGCGTTTGCTTCCTTCCAGCCGGCAGAAAAGCTTCTGGTGCCGAGCGTGTCATTCATGGAGAAGGTTTCCCCGGGAAGCAGAAGGGTTCCGTTTACGATATCCACGCCTTTATTGATATTGAACACGCGGTTTTCCGTGCTGCCTCTGAACGTGGTCGAGAATTCGAAGTCCCTCGTCCGGAAAACGGATTCCTCGGTGGATGGTTCCGTAACAACGACCGGGATTTCAATCGGCGCGTTCGTTCCCTCCGCTACTGCGTCCTGAAGCAGACGAACGAGGTCCTCCTGCAGAACTTTCAGACCGGTGACAGAGCCGGAAGCGTCCGCGGTATGTGCGGTTTTATCAATATTGACAAACCGTGCGCTTTTTGCGGCGGTATCGATTTGGGAAGCGATATCCGCGACCAGCCCCGGCAGTTTGTCATAGTTATATGAAAAAGTGATGGAATAGTCTTTTCCGTTGGCAGCAATTTCTTCCGCGGTCTTGAGCGCTGCGGACATATCGTCATTTCGCGCCGCCTTCAGCGCTGCATCCAGAACTTCCTCGCTGTCATTTGAAACCGCAACATAAGCGGACAGATCGACCGGCCATGTCCTGTCGCCGTAAACCAGGTCAATGCTTCCGACCGGCTTATGGGAATCGATCAGAGGCTGCAGGGCGGCCGCTGCCTCCGGGCGGTTCATGCCGCAGACATCGATGCCCTCAATGGTCACGCCCTGAAGGAACAGACCGGAATGCATGATGCGGTCATACTGGATCTGAAGGGCTTCCTGTTGCTTCCTTTCCGCAGTTTCCTGCGCAATCCTGGCGGCTTCCGCGTCCGCGTCTGCCTGCGCGCCTTCTTTGGACTGCTGTGTCAGCAGGACGCCGGCAACGATCAGAATCGCGACGCACAGTATGGAAACCAAGAGGATCCGGATCCCTTTGTGAGAATTGCTGGTCTTTTTTTTCTGGCTGTCGCCGTTTGCCTGCCGGCTGTTCGTTCTGTTTTCCACGCGAAAACTCCTTCTCGGAATGCTTATAAATCAACATATTAAATAATATGCGAAAACCCAGCCGGAGTATCCGGTTCGCGCGGAATTGTTACAATTTGTTAACTGCAAACGCACGCGGGGGAACAAACCTCGGGAATTTATGCAAAACAGGTCTCCGATATCTTGTAGACGGAAAGGGATCCGACCACAAAATAAGGAACACCTGTTTTCAAATCGTGAAGAAATGGTTAAGAATATCCCCAGAAACTGGATTTTTTTGCAGATTCTCTCTATTATTAGGTCATCGAATTATGCTCTAATTCTATACATGTATATATCCTGTTCAGGGGGATAAGGAGGGTTCATTTCAATATGAAAAAGATTTTGTCAATCGTATTGGCGGTTGCAATGGTGCTCGGTATCAGCTTTGTTGCCGTTCCCGCACAGCCCGCGCTGGCCGCCAGCAGCGCATCAATGTCCGTTGAGGGCAGCCATCGTATCGGGGATACGATCACGCTCAGGATCAAGGCGCCGAATGCCGGGAAAGGCGAAAAATGGGACGCCGAGTTTTCCGCTAACAACGAAGGACTGATTGACGGAGTTCCAACAGCCATTTCGGGCATGAACGCAGGAAACTCCGAAACCGCGACCTGCACGGCTACGGCAGCCGGAACGGTGAAGTTCAAGGTAACCTTTACTTTAAGCTCCGAATCAGCAGGCGAAGATGTCTCCGCTGTCAAATCAAAAACCGCTACCGTTGAATACCAGATCAAGCAGCCGGTTCTGAACGTGGAACCCTCGTCCGTTACCTATTCTCCGAGCGCAACAGCGACTGCTTCCTTAAGTTATCCTCCGGAGGGAACCAGCGGTGATTTCGCATCGTCCGATACTGACGTTGCGACGGTGGATTCCTACGGGAACATCATTGTAAAAGGAGCGGGCACAACCACCATCAGCTTTGAGGACTCGACATCCGGACTCAAAGTTTCCAAGGTGTTCACGGTTAAGAAGGCGAAAGCATCGCTTTCCGTCCAGGATGAGATCACGCTGCACGTCGATGACGTGAAGAATATTCCGCTCAACAAGTCCGGAATCCCGAGCGACATGTACGACGAGATCGAGATTTCTAACAGCTCTGACTCGGTCGCCACCGTGGAAGCGAATGAGACGTATTCTTCCCTGAAGATCACGGCCAAAGCGGTCGGAACGACGGTCGCGACGATTTCGTTCCCAAAGACTTCGAAAAATTACGAGAAGGTCACGACGAAGATCAAGATCAATGTTATTGATGAGAACACGCCGATCCTGACCCTGAATCCGACATCCATGTCGCTTCATAAGGGAGACGCAAAGAGCCTGACGGTTTCTGTCGATAATTCCTCGAACAACCATGTGCTTCTGAAAGTCACAGGGAGCAAGTCGAACTCTTACAGAGGCGTGGCAATTGACGGATATACCAGCAAGAACGGCGTATATGTTAATGTGAACGGAAGCAACAGCGTCACACTGACACCGAAATACAACGGCACCTATTATGTGACGGCGTCCCTGAACGGCGCGGAAGCGAAGTGCGTGGTGACGGTCACCGGCTGCAGCACACTGCCCCAGACCGGCCCTGATTTCACTCTGGTGTATGTGTTCGCAGGACTGCTGCTCGCATCCCTCATGGTTCTCGCATATGTGAACATTAAAAGGAAAAAGGCTGTTCAATAAACAATGACCGAACATAGAAGCAATAAAAAAGCGCCCGCTGCATCCAATAACAGCGGGCGCAAAAAACATCATACAGGCGGAAAGCGCAAGAAGAGTACGGACTTCGCCGCGATAAACCGTATCCTGATCATTCTGGCGATGCTGTTTGCCGTTGCGCTCTGTGTGGTGATCATTGTCAAGATCCGCGAGGATACCGGCGCAGAGAAGAACGCGCAGACGCTTCTGGAAGCATATAAAGAGCAGGAAAGCGCTTCGTCGGCCGTAGTCGTTCCAGAGGTTCAGGAACAGCAGACGCCGGTCCCGACAGAAACGCCTGTACCGACACCGGAACCGACGCTGGATCCGAACGCGGTCACGCTTTCCGCGGCAGAGGTCACGCCTGCCCCGACCGCAACGCCAAGTGCGGAGTCGCTGGAGCAGAACGCGCAGATCGCGGAAGAAGGCGATGCAAACCGCTATGACGCCGGGAACGATGAAAATGTCGATGAAACGGCCGATTATGTTGCGCCTGACGATCCTGACGTGGACGACGCCTCCGCCCTGATCCAGCAGATCCTGGAATCGGTAGGGGAAGACGGCATCATCGGAACGATCCGGATCCCGAAAACCGAACAGGAATATCCGATTATCGGGAAGTGGTCCTACAAACTGCTGAAGATATCCATCTGCAGATATACGGGGCCCGATGTGAACGAGAAGGGCAATCTGGTCCTGATCGGACACAATTATAAAAGCGGAGCGCATTTCGGAAACCTGAAAACACTCAGCGTCGGCGACGAGGTGTATCTGACGGCACGCGGCAGTGATATGGCGGTCCGGTATGAGATTTACAATATCGTCGATATCGACAGCGATGATTTCGGTGCGGTCAAGAAGTACAAGGGAGACTCCGGACTGACCCTTCTCACATGTACGGCCGGAGGACAGCAGAGAAAGCTGTTCCGCTGCATCAGAAAAGCGGCAACGAGCGACGTCGACTCTATCGCAAATCTCCACGGCAGCACATATACCGGCTGATAAGACCGGCAAAGATCAGAACGGACGGAATCGTCCCGCAATTGAACAGATAATCTGAAAACGCAACGCACCCTGCTCTAAAGAAGCAGGGTGTTTTTTATGGATATCACAGCCTGTCTGACGGACTGAAAGGGAGAAGGAGAACGCACTGAGCCAGCTGCGGGGCGGGAACACGTTTGAGCGGAACATGCAGCGGTTCTTTACATAAAAACAGGCCTGCCGTGTGGCAGGCCTGAATTTCGTGAAAGATCGTTACGCGAGTCCGCTGGATCGAATCAGATCGTCCGCACCGGAGTGCTTCTGGTCTCTTGCCTTGCTGAGCCATTCCAGCGCGAGCTCCCTGGACTGCTGCACGCCCAGACCGTCCAGGTAGCAGCGTCCGAGATTATACTCCGCATACACATTGCCGGCGCTTGCCGCTTTTGCAAACCACTCGGCAGCTTTCTGATAATTCTGTTCAACCATGGGATCTTCAAAATAGAGAAGACCGAGCCGGTTCTGCGCGGGGATCAGGTTCTGCTCTGCCGCGGCCTGCAGCAGGGTTGCCGCCTTGGTAAGATCCTGCGGCAGATCTGTACCGTCAATGTACATCGTTGCGAGATTGTACTGGGCAACCGCATAACCCTGATCTGCTGCCTTCTGATAGAGCTCCGCTGCCTTGACCGGGTCCTTTTCCGTTCCGATTCCGTCACGGTACATGGCGGCGAGATCGTTCTGGGCGACCGGGTCGTTCTGCGTGGCGGCAGAGTCGAGCCACTGCATGGCCTGCGCGTAATTCTGAGCCTGTCCGCCTTCTCCGAAGTAGTAGTAATTGGCGACACAGCGCATCGCTTCCGTGTCGCCGAGCTGGGCTGCGGACTTGAGGGGAGAAAACAGCTTGGTCAGGAGCGCGTCGGGATTGTCATAACCGAGACCGATCATGTCGGAGGCGATCCGGTAAGCCCAAATGACGGAGCATCCGTTCTGACCGGTATATGCCTCTGCGACGGACTTCGCCTTTGCGGGATCCTGAGCAGTCCCGAACCCGTTTGCATAAATCAGGGCAATTGCCCTTGCTATCCTTCCCGCTTCCGGGGCCGCGGGGTTTGCGGAATAGGCCGCTTCAAGAAGCGGAAGAGCCTTCTGATACCAGCTGTTGCTGAGATCCGCGGAAATGCCCGCCATGGAGTCCGTCCGGTAGATTTCCGCCAGCATATACGCGGCGAGGCCGTCGCCCTTTTCTGCCGCGAAAGTCAGGTGTCGGATGGCGGCAGTACGGTCCGCGGCGGTTCCGAAACCGTTGTACAGCATGGTTCCGAGAAGCTCCCGCACAGGGGCGTATTCCGTTTCCTGAAATGACTTGAGAGCGTTATACGCTTCCGTGTAGGCACGGTCGGAATAATAAAGGGAAGCCGCCGTGTCAAAAGCAGTCCGCTCTTCCGCGAACGGATCGGGTTCCGCGGTGGGGGCTGCGGTTGGTTCGGGCGTTGCGGCAGCCTGTTCCGGCTGGCTTGAAGAACAGCCCGTTATGGCGGCAGCGGCCAAAAGCAGGGATAGGATAACTGCGAGCGCTGCCTTGCTGTGTGCTTTGATCATTCTTGCCTCCTGGAGTCGTCCTGTTTCAGACGATACTTATCTATGATACTCCATGTTCACTATAGCAACCCGGGGAGACCCCCTCAAGCGTTTGCCGGAATGGTTTAAAACTTATTCATAAAGGACGTCAGGGCAATCGGCAGGTGGAAATGTGATATAGTGATAGCAAGGACAGGCAATTCGGAGGGCATATGGACCAATCAGTGAAGGAGAGGCTCGTTTCCATTCTCAGGCGCGAACTGATTCCCGCAATGGGGTGCACGGAGCCGATCGCGATCGCGCTTGCCGCGGCGAAAGCCCGGGAGGTTCTCGGCTCGGATCCCGAAACGATCCGCGTCGGATGCAGCAGCAATATCATTAAAAACGTAAAATCCGTGACCATTCCGGGAACGCACGGCCTTCACGGGATAGAGGCGGCCGCGGTAGCAGGAGCCTACGCGGGAAATCCGAAGCAGGGCATGCAGGTGCTTGCGGGGGTCACGGAAGAGATGAAGGATTCCGTGTCAGAACACTGGAAGAGCGGGATCTGCAGTTCCTATCACTTGAATACCGGCCACGCTTTGCATATCCGGGTCGAAATGCGAGCGGGGAAAGATACTTCCGTGTCAGAGATCTGTGATGATCATGACCGGTTCGTGTACCTTGAGAAGAACGGAAAGGTAATTCTGGACATCCGGGAGGAATCCGGACCGGAAAACGCCGGGGAGGAACTGGAAGCCGACGCCGGGATACTGAAGCTTTCCGTGATCCGTGAATTTGCGGATACGGTAGAGATCGACAGGATCCGTCCGATCCTTGAAAAACAGATTTCCTGCAACATGGCGATCGCGGAAGAGGGAATGCACGGGGGATACGGATTATATTATGCGTCCGCGCTGCTGGACGAGCACTCCACGGTATACGACCGCATGGAAGCATACGCCGCTTCCGGCAGCGAGGCCAGAATGTCCGGATGCGCCATGCCGGTCATCATCAACTCCGGGAGCGGAAATCAGGGCATAACGTCCTCTGTGCCTGCAATCATCTACTGCAGGGAAAAAGGATTTTCGGATGAGAAACTTTTCCGGGTTCTGGCGTTCGCCAATCTGGTCACGGTCGCGCAGAAACAGTATATCGGGAAACTGTCCGCCTTCTGCGGCGCCATTTCCGCCGCGTGTGCAAGCGGCGCCGCACTGACATACGCGGAAGGAGGCACCCTGGAACAGATCTGCGACACGGTCTCCAACACGCTTGCCGTTACGGCGGGGATCATCTGCGACGGGGCGAAGCCTTCCTGCGGGGCAAAGATCGCCATCGGTCTTCACGCGGCGATCAATGCGCACAAACTGGCCATGAAGAACCGCAGCTATCAGCCCGGAGAAGGGATTATCTGCCACGATGCGGATACGACGATACGTGAGGTCGGCCGGATCGCCAAGGATGGAATGGAAGAGACCGATGCGGAGATCATTTCCATCATGCTGAAGAATCTTTAAGGAAAAACGATATGGACATTCTTGTGATCAACGGGAGCCCGAAAGGCGAATACAGCATCACGCTGCAGACGGTACGCTATCTTGAAAAACTGCATCCGGAGCATTCTTTTTCCGTATTGCACGCCGGGGCGGAGATCAAAAAACTGGAGAAGGATTTTTCTTTCGCAAAGCAGGCAATGGAAAAGACGGATCTGCTTCTGTTTTCCTATCCGGTATATACGTTTGTCGTACCGTCCCAGCTGCACAGGTTTATCGAACTTACAAAGGAAAGCGGCGCGGATCTCCCAGGGAAATACGCTTCCCAGATCTCGACGTCCAAGCATTTCTATGATGTGACAGCGCACCGTTTCATTACGGACAACTGCCAGGATCTGGGAATGCGGTGTATCCGGGGCCTTTCTGCGGACATGGAGGATCTGCTTACGGAGAAGGGCAGAAAGGAGGCGGAAACGTTTTTCGATCTGCTGATCTGGAGTGTGGATCACGGAATGTATGAAAAGGTGTTCCCGCAGAGGGCAGAGGAGAAACACTGCCCCGTAACGCCGGCAGAAGAAGCGGAAAAGAGCGGGACGGAAAAGGTTGTGATCGTAGCGGACTGTGCGGATGAGGATCATCAGATGATGGAAATGATCGGAAGATTCCGCGCGGTGATTCCGCTTCAGAGCGAACTTGTCAACATCCGGAAGTTTGCTTTCCGGGGCGGGTGTCTCGGATGCTTTCAGTGCGCGTCAGACGGAGCATGCATCTACAGGGACGGATTCGACAGGTTTCTGAGAGAGAAGATACAGTCCGCACAGGGGATTGTCCTGGCATTTACGATCCGGGACCATTCGATGGGATCTGTCTTCAAGACATACGACGACAGACAGTTCTGCAACGGGCACCGTACCGTGACGGAAGGGACGCCGTTTGCGTATCTTGTCTGCGGGAACTACGCGGCGGAAGAAAACCTCCGTATGATCATTGAGGCAAGAGCGGAAGCGGGAGGGAATTATCTTGCCGGCGTCGCGACCGACGAGACGGATCCGGACCGCGAGATCGATGAGCTTGCGGAAAAACTGACTTATGCCATCCGGGAAAAAGTCACGCTCCCGAGAAACTTCTACGGCGTCGGAGGGATGAAGATCTTCCGTGATCTGATCTGGACCATGCAGGGTCTCATGAAAGCGGATCACAGATATTACAGAACGCACGGGATATACGACTTTCCACAGAAAAAAGCGGGCACCATGCTGAAAATGTACCTGGTCGGAGCGCTGATGGCAAGCAGGCCGCTGCGGACCAAGCTCCGCGGGAAAATGAACGAGGGGATGCTGGCGCCGTACCAGAAGGTCGTCCGAGATCTGGAGCAGAATGCAACACATGTGCAGGAACGATCCTGAAGAGAATCAAGCACCGGTACGCGGCTGGGTGAAGAGACACGCGCGAACCGTGTTTCTGACCGTCGGAACGCTGATGCTCATAAGCGAGCTGTGGAAGCAGCTGTGCCTGACGTTTCTTCTGAACGGGGGCCGCTATCAGTGGCCGTTTTTTCCCTTCCAGCTCTGCAGCGTTTCCATGTACGCCTGCATCCTGCTGTATTTCTGCTGGGGAACGGAATTCGGGAACGTCCTGCTCACATTCGTTAAGGACTTTGTTCTGCTGGCCGGCATGCTTGCGTTCTGCGATACGTCGGGATTCCGGGAATACGCATATCTTCCGCTGGTCGTCCATTCCTACTGCTGGCATATCCTGATGATCCTGATCGCCGTTTTTGCCGGGATTGCGGCATGGCAGGAAGGAAGCGCCTCCCTGAGCCTGAACAGGTGGCTTGGGGCTGCAGGGATATATCTGGTCTGCTGCGGAATAGCGGAAATCCTGAATCTGTCGCTTTACCGGTTCGGGACCATCAACATGTTCTACATCAGTCCGAAATACCGGATGCAGCAGATCGTTTTCCGCGATCTGATCCCGGTTCTGGGAAACAACGGAACCATTCTGCTGTATATCTGCATGACCATGGCGGGCGCGGCTCTGATTCATCTGATCTGGCGCTGCATATACGGCTCGAAGAATATGGGAAACGCCATCCGTGTACCCGGACGATAGGGAAGCGCGTTTCCAAAAGTTTGAATTTCAAATATTGTTTTGGTTTATCCGTTTCAATATAATATGATAAACGGCATCTTTTATCTCCCGGATCAGGGGAACAGGAGAGCATGGAACAGAGAAGAAGGAACACCGCGGCCGATTCCGGATCGGGAAAACACCGGGAATCACGCCGGACAACTGAACAGACCAGAAACGGCACCGCACGTTCCGCGCGTTCCGCCTCTTCTGCCGCGCGTGATTCCGGACAGGCGCAGCCGCGCCGTTCCGGCACGCCCTCCGCTGCAAGAGGACGCTCCGATCCCCCGGCAAGGGGGAACGGACCGCGCGTCAGCGGGAATGTGCGCGCGGACGCTGACACACACAGAAGCAGAACCGCGTCAAGGAACACTGCTTCCGGCAAAAAGAAGAAAAGCGTCCTGAAACAGATCTGCCGCAAGGCGGTCATGGCGTTCCGCAAAGTCAGGCAGGCCGTTCTGCAGACATGGTCAAAACTGCTTGACTGGATGCAGAGCCGGTCCAGATCCGTGCAGTATCTGCTGTGTACGGTTCCGATCTTCATTCTTCTGATGGTTCTGATCGCGGTAATCGCGATCAAGAATTCCAGACGGTCCGCAGTGGTAGCGATGTCGGAAAGCGAATCGACTGCTCTTGAGAGCTTCAGCGCAGACGGGGAAGAGGACGGCCTGGTGTTCAATGCTTCCAATGAGATCGGTGAGGAAGAAACGGCGGAGCAGACCGGAGACGAGCCCGAGGCGACCGCTGAAGCGGTCGAGGAACATTCCGCTCTGGAGGGGCAGCTTGAGGAAGGATATACCGGGGAGATTGTATCGGAGATCCAAGCAAGGCTGATGGAACTCGGATATATGGATCCGGACGAGACGACACAGTATTTCGGCCCCCTTACCAAATCCTCCCTCAGAACATTTCAGCTGCACAACGGACTTGTAAACGACGGGATCTGCGGGGAGCAGACCTATTCGCTTCTGATGTCCGGAGACGCAAAGAAATACGTCATGCAGGAGGGAGATTCCGGGGTGGACGTGGAAGAGGTCCAGCACCGGCTGTATGAACTCGGCTATCTGGATAATAAAGCAAACATCACCGGCCGCTTCGGGGAGAAGACCACGGAAGCTGCCAAAATGTTCCAGAAGAAAAACAAGCTGACCGTGGACGGGAAAATCGGCGAAAAATCCCTTGGCATGATGTACGACGAGGATGTTGTGGGCAACGCGTTCAAAATCGGGGACGAGGCTCCGGTCATCAAGCAGTGCCAGGAAAAGCTTTACAAGCTCGGATATATTACCAGCAAGGCAAATGTCAAGGGCGTTTTCAACAAGGCGACGAGGTCCGCGATCAAGTCCTTCCAGCGCGCCAACGGTCTGACGGTGGACGGAACGCTCGGACCCCGGACAAGGGACGCGATCCTTTCCGACGCGGCATCCGGGAAGTCCCTTTCTGTCGGAGACTCCGGAACGGATGTCAAGAATGCCCAGAAGCGTCTGATTGAGCTGAATTATCTGAAGTCGGGGAACGACTCCGGCTATTACGGAGACCTGACGGCTGCCGCGGTCAAGGAATTCCAGAGGAAGAACCATCTGACTGCGGACGGAATCCTGAACACCTATACGCTGAAAAAACTGAGTTCCTCTTCCGCCAGAAAAGCAAGCACCCCGGTCACGACAAAACCTTCTTCCCAGACTTCGTCCGGAAGTTCGTCCTCTTCCGGCGGAAGCTCCGGCAGCATTGCCGCGAGCATTGCCAACAAGACGGGCGCGGAAAAGGCGATTGCCATTGCGCAGAGCAAACTGGGCTGCACATATGTGCGCGGCGCCAAGGGGCCGAATACATTCGACTGCTCCGGATTCGTCTACTATTGCCTGAAAAACTCCGGCGTAAGCTGCAACTACATGACCTCCAGCCAGTGGGCATCCACGACCAGATACCCGAGGATCACGTCTCTTTCGAGCGCGCAGCGCGGAGATATCCTGGTGTTTTCGGGACACGTCGGGATCTATCTCGGCAGCGGGAAAATGATCGACGCGAGTTCTTCCGACGGAAAGGTGCGGCAGTCATCCTCCGTGCTGAAAGAAGGAAGCTACTGGCAGAACAACTTCATCTGCGCCTGCCGCGTGTTCTGACCGGATCTGTGATTTTTCCTGAGAGGCCTCCGGGCCTCTTTTTTCTGTCCGGCGCAGAAACCCAGATTTTCGTGTATACTGTTAATCAGGAGATGATCATCATGGATCAGAAGGAAAGAAGGCTTTTCCTTATTCGTGGACTGCTCCGGGAGCGGGAAGACGGTTCGACAATCGGGATCCCGGATACGGAGGAAGGACAGCGGCGTCTGCTGCGGTCCCTCATGAACGTCCGGCCGCCGGGGGAGATGGACGGGGAGTTCCTGGAGGTACAGGACGCGTATCTGCAGGAAAGGATCCGTGAGGACGGGATCACCGATATTTCCGATCTGAACCCGCTGGAGGAAGGTATATATCTCTGGAAGGGCGATATCACCAGGCTCCGCTGCGACGCCATCGTGAACGCGGCAAACAGCGGGATGACCGGGTGCTATGTTCCGTGCCATACGTGCATCGACAACTGCATCCATACGTTCGCGGGGATCCAGCTGAGGAGAGACTGCGGGCGCATCATGCGCCGTCAGGGATATGATGAGCCGACCGGCTCGGCAAAAATCACAAAAGCGTACAATCTCCCGAGCAGATATGTGCTTCATACGGTCGGCCCGATCGTTTCGGGAAGGCTGACGGAAACGGCCAGAAATCAGCTTGCGGACTGCTACAGGAGCTGCCTTGCGGTGGCAGCGGAAAACGGAGTGCGGAGCGTTGCTTTTTGCTGCATCTCCACCGGCGTGTTCGGGTTTCCCCGTCTGCCGGCGGCGGAGATCGCCGTGGATACTGTGCGGAAGCACAGAGGTTCGATCGAGGTGATATTCAATGTTTTCAGCGATGAGGACGATCAGATCTACCGGAGTTTACTCGGAACAGATAAAAAGAATCGCTGAGAATCTGGCGAAAGCCGACGCTGTTCTGATCGGAGCAGGGGCGGGTCTTTCGACCTCGGCGGGATTCACATATTCCGGAGAACGGTTTCAGAAGTACTTTCCGGACTTTATTGAGAAATACCATTTTACGGACATCTTTTCGGGCGGTTTTTATCCGTTCCGGACCAAAGAGGAATACTGGGCGTATTTCAGCAGACACGTCTGGATCAACCGCTACATGGACCCTCCGAAGCCGGTCTATCAAGAATTGCTGGACCTGGTCCGCTGCCGCGGGTATTTTGTGCTGACAACCAATACCGACCATTGTTTTTATAAGGCCGGATTTGGTGAGGAACGGATATTCTGCACGCAGGGGGATCTCGGACTGTTTCAGTGTTCGGTGCCCTGCTGCACGAAAACATACGACAACAGGGAAACGATCCGGGAAATGGTGGAAAAGCAGAAAGAGATGCGCGTTCCGTCCGAACTGCTCCCGGTATGTCCCGAATGCGGGCAGCCGCTCAGGATGCATCTCCGGAACGATTCCAGATTTGTCGAAAACAGGGAATGGCACCAGATGGCGGCAATGTACGAGACATTTCTCCGCCGGCATGAAAGCGGCAGGATCCTGCTGCTGGAACTGGGCGTCGGATACAATACGCCGGGCATTATCAAGTTTCCTTTCTGGCGTATGACGCGGGACCATCCCGGATGGGTCTACGCAAGCATCAATACGGAAGACGCTGTCTGTCCGGAACAGATCGGGGAACAGGCGATTCTTATCAACCATGATATCGGCAGCGCGATCGGCGATATCCGAAAGGAGCTGCACGTTATCGGGACAGAATTCACGGGTGAAGACACGGAGGAAGGAACAATATGATCATACTGATTTCAGGGGCTTCGCATACCGGGAAAACGGTGCTTGCCCAGAAACTGCTTGAAAAATACGATATCCCGTACCTTTCGATCGACCATCTGAAAATGGGACTGATCCGGAGCGGAAACACGGAACTGACGGCAGAGGACAGTCAGGAAAAACTGACGGCTTATCTCTGGCCGATCGTGCTGGAAATGATCAAGACCGCGGTGGAGAATCACCAGAATCTGATCGTGGAGGGAGTTTACATCCCGTTCGACTGGAAAAAGGATTTCAGCGAGCAGTATCTTCCGTATATCCGTTACTGCTGCCTTATCATGACAACGCGCTACATTGAGAACAACTATTCTGATATCATTAAATATGCCGACGGCATTGAGAAACGGCTGGATGATTCCGACCTCGACAGAGAAGAGCTGATCCGGAATAACGAGGAGAATCTGAAAGCATGCCAGAAATATGACTGCAATTACCTTCTGATCGACGATGAGTATCTCGTTGATTTTGATGTTGATATGGGAAGCAGGAAATAAACAGAGCATATTGCGTTTCGGGAGAAAGACATGCACTTACCGACACTGATCTCAGACCTGGCGATCATGCTGCTGACCGCGGCGGTCGTTACGGTTCTCTTCAGAAAAATCAAACAGCCGCTTGTCCTAGGCTATATCGCCGCCGGATTTCTCATCGGTCCGTATATGCCCCTCTTCTTTACGGTGGCGGACGAGATGGCGATCAAGACCTGGAGCGAAATCGGCATCATCATCCTGATGTTCGGGCTCGGACTTGAGTTTAACCTGCACAAGCTCCTGAAAGTCGGGGCGACAGGCCTCGTAACGGCATTCACGGAAGTGGGCGGCATGCTGCTGCTGGGGTATTTTGTCGGGAAAGCGCTCGGATGGGAAACCATGGAATGCATTTTCCTGGGCGGGATGCTGTCGATGAGCTCGACGACGATCATCATCAAGGCGTTTGACGAGCTGGGTGTTTCGAAGGAACGGTACGCGCAGATCGTGTTCGGGACGCTGGTCGTGGAGGACATTGCCGGGATCTTCATGATGATCGTTCTGTCCACCGTCTCGGTCAGTAAGAGCATTTCCGGAGGAGCGCTGGCGCTCCGGCTCGGCTTCATGGTGATGTATCTTGCACTCTGGCTGCTGATCGGGATTTTCCTGATTCCAACGATCATGAAACGGTTTTCCCCGGTCATGAACGACGAGATGACACTGATCGGTTCCCTGGGGATCTGCTTCGGCATGGTGCTGCTTGCCGACGCGCTGGGCTTTTCGTCCGCGCTCGGCGCCTTCATGGCAGGATCGCTGCTGGCGGGAACCGTCCACGCGGAACGGGTGGAACACCTTACGGGAAGCGTAAAGGATCTGTTCGGTGCCGTCTTTTTCATGTCGGTTGGCATGATGCTGGATCCGTCGATGGTCGTCAAGTACATCGTCCCGATCCTGATCGTAACGTTCGTAGCGATCGTCGGGAAACTGTTCTTCTCCTCCCTGGGGGTCCTTCTGGCGGGGCAGTCCCTGTCCAACGCGATACACTGCGGATGTTCTCTTGCGCAGATTGGCGAGTTTGCTTTTATTATCGCTTCGCTGGGAATGTCTCTCGGGGTCATGGAGGAGTTCATTTACCCGATCATCATTTCCGTATCCGTCATTACAACGTTAACGACGCCGTTCTTCATCAAGCATTCGGACGGGATCCTGAAACTGATCACACGGATGCTTCCCAAAAAACTGAACGCAAAACTGGAACGGTATACGGAGGATACCGATTCCTCCGCCGAAACGGCTGAAAACGACTGGGCTGCCTATCTGAAGCAGTATGCAAAAGTGACGCTGCTTTACGGCGTGCTGATGGCGGGAATCGCGGTGATCGGGGTATTTGTCCTGTATCCGCTGCTGCAGAAGGTGATAACTTCTGAAACCGTCTGCAAGGTCATCTCCATCGTCGCGGTGTATTTCGGCATTGCGCTGTTCGTCAGGCCGATGATCGATACACATTCCACCTTGTTTACAACGCTTTGGGTCACAGGGAAGCAGAACCGGCTTCCCCTGATGGCGCTGACGCTGTTCCGCTTCCTTCTGATCGCGATCATTGCGTTCTTCCCTCTGGTCTGGATTTTCGGAATGCACGGGCTGTATCTGCTTCCGATCATTATCATCACGGTATTTGTTGCGTCCAGAATGGGATGGATCTCCTCTCTCTATCTGTCGGTCAAAGCAAGATTCCTTGCCAATCTGAACGAACGGCTTCTTGACAGCGCAGCCGACGGGAAGGCAACGGAATGGCTGGATGAAAAGCTTGTGATCGATTCGGTCTCCTGCCCGAAGGATATTCACAACGAGACGCTGAACAGGCTCGGATGGGGGAGACGGTTCGGGATCAACGTGGTCAAGATCATACGGAAGGACGGGCAGGTCAACATGCCTTCCGGAAGTGATACCGTTTCCGTGGGGGACATTCTGTATGTTGTCGGCGAATCCGACCAGATCAAAATCTTCCGTATCGTCATGGGGCAGGAGAAAGACACGCCCCCGATGACGCTCCGCGAGTACGTGCGTTCGGAGGACGATGACATTCACGATCTGTACACGTATGCCATCGAGGTCGGAAAGGGATCCGGTTTCTCCAACCGCACGATCCGCGACACAGGCATCCGCGAGAAGTACGACTGCATTATTCTCGGCATACAGAGAAACGGGCTGCCGCTTGTCCAGCCCGATGTGGACATGATCATCGGAACAGGGGATTATGTCTGGGTCCTCGGTACGCATCAGTCCGCACAAAAACTGCTGATGTCGGAAGATGTATGATAAAATGAAAAAAACGTACCGGAACGACCGCGTACGGGAAAGGAAGCGAACGCAATGATCATTTGCCCCGGCTGCGGAGCGGATATGAAGTTCGATCCGGAAAAGCAGAAACTTGTCTGTCAGTACTGCGATAAAGAGCTTGATCCGAAGGATTACCGTGCACCGAAGGCGGCGGAAGCGTCAGAACAGCAAGGGTATTACACCGCGACCATATATACGTGCCCGCAGTGCGGCGCCGAGATTCTGAGCACAGAGGAAACGGTCGCGACTTTCTGCAGCTACTGCGGAACGTCCGTGATTCTGGAGGGACGCGCGTCCGAACAGGAAAGGCCCAACATGGTGATCCCGTTCAGAATCGGGAAGAAGGACGCGGAAGCGTCGTACAGGAGGCTTGTAAAACAGGCTCTGTTTGCTCCGAACGACCTGAAGGCGGACAGCGTTATCGAAAAATTCAGAGGCATCTATATGCCTTACTGGGTCTATTCGCTGGAAACCGACGAGGAATTCAAGGTCAGGGGCGTTACGGAGGTCAGGAACGGGGATTATATTGAAAAATCCACTTATGAGATCAAGTCCCCGGTGAAAGCTTCTTTTGAGGGCATTTCATTCGACGCGTCGTCAGGCTTTGCCGATAACCTGAGCGATGCGATCGCTCCCTTCCGTCCGAAAGATCACGCGGTGGATTTTGATCCGGCATATCTGAGCGGGTATTATGCGGACGCCGGGGATCTCAGCCCGGATGTTTACAGGGACGACGCAAAAGAGGTCGCGGTGGACAATATCGCGGCCCAGATCCAGAATCAGTTCAATTACAGCAAGTACAGCGTCAACCGCAGCGATCTGAAAAAAGCGATCCACTATAATGACTCATCCAAATCCGCCCTCTTCCCGGTGTGGTTCATGTCGGTGAGAAACAAAAAGGGGGACAGGATCAGTTATGCGGTGGTGAACGGCGAAACGGGAAAAGCCGCGGCGGAGATACCGATTGATTTTAAAAAGTATCTTCTCGGCGCGCTGCTGATCGCCGTTCCGGTGTTCGTTCTTTTGAATCTGTTTCTCACGGCAACGCCGTTCAAGATGCTCCTTGCCTCGACGGTTCTCGCGCTTCTGAGTTATGTCATTGCCGACCGTCAGCTGAACAAAGTATACGCGAGGGAAATGTTCCTGGATGACAAGGGGAAAAAAGCAGCCGGAAAGGTTCCCGTCGACAAAAAATGGCAGGAAGCCGCCGCGCAGGCAAGGATTCCCGAAAAATCCAACAAGACGCTGATCATGGTGCTGAAGAGGATGACACAGGTGGGGCTCTGGATCGTCATGCTGGCGGTTTTCCTCATGCTTGCAGGCGTGGTGGCGTCGGTGCTGGACATTGACGTTTCAGACTCGCTAGCGGTCTCGACGATAGGCGCGTATATCCTGACGACCGTTATTGTCACCAGAAAGGTCGGGAACTGGTTCAATAAAAAAGCGGGGATCCAGAAGAAGGAACCCGCCGTTAAGGCAAAATCGAGTTACAAATCCAAGTATCTGTTCAAACAGCTGGCGGCGGTCGGCATCGCGGCGCTGATGCTGGTTATGCGCCCCACCGACGACTACTATTACTACATAGCGGCCGGCGTGGCGTTCCTGCTGATCGTCTGGTCGTTTTACGACATCATCCGCCAGCAGAACTTGCTGACGACCCGAAAACTTCCTCATCTGAACGCGAGAGGAGGTGATGAGAATGCGTAAACACAGAATATTCATTCTCATCCTGCTTGCCATGCTTCTGTTCTCCGTATCGGCGCTTGCGGATACGGAAGCCTATACGAATGGAGAAACAGGCTATACGGCTCTGATCGAAGACGACGCGGATCTTCTTTCCGACGAGGAAGAACGGGAGGTCCTCGAGACCATGATCGGAATGACCGAATACGGAGACTGCGGACTGAAGACCATTTCGGAAAACCCGAAGAGTTCTGCGAAAGCGTACGCCGAGGATTTCTTCTACCAGAATTTCCAGAATCATACGGGCGTGGCGTTTCTGATCGACATGGAAAACAGGGAGCTGTACCTGGCGGTCAGCGACGGAGCCGTTCACAACGCAATCACCGACGCGAAGGCTTTGACCGTGGTCGACAACGTGTACACGATGGCTTCCAGAGGGGATTATGCCGGGACGGCGGAGAAGGTATTCAGCCAGTGCACATCGCTGATGCGCGGCGAACGGATCGCGCAGCCCATGAAATTTATCTGCAACGCGCTTCTTGCCCTGATCATCGGACTGGTCATCTGCTTTGAGGTCGCAAACAAAGCCGCGACGCCCGGAGAGACAACGGATACGGAACTGATTACCGCTGCTGCGGTAACCTTTGCGGCGGGCGCTGCTGCCGCCAACCTTGTCAACAAGCGCAGGACATACAGCCCGATCAGTTCCGGAAGCAGCGGAAGCGGCGGTTCTCATCACAGTTCCGGAGGCGGCGGATTCCACAGTTCCGGAGGCGGCGGCGGATTCCACAGTTCCGGAGGCGGCGGCTTCCACGGAGGCGGCGGCGGACATAAATTCTAAACGGTAAAGAACGAAAAGCTCCTGCGAAACGGCGGGAGCTTTTTTGCGTGCTCCGATCAAACATACGGACACAGAGGCCTTTGTTTCGGAACGGGAAGAAATACTAATATAAAATAAAAAATATGAAAAAAATATTAAATAATAGGAATATTTGTTGAACAGACTGCAGAAGTGCGGTATCTTGTACATAAAGGAGAACGGCAATGAAAACGTATGAGACAATACTGAAAGCACTTCGAATCAGGCAGGGTTATCAGCAGCGGGATGTGACACGGCTGCTGAACGAGATGGGAATCGACACCGCAAACACACAGGTAAGCCGTTGGGAACACGGATACAACAACCCGAATCTGGAGCAGTTTATCGGCCTGTGCAGGATCTATTCCGTCCGGGATGTGAACGCGGTGTTTTCTGATGGCGAGATCTCCGGGCGCTCGGTCGGACTCAACAGGGAAGGTCTGGACAAACTGGAAGACTACCGTCAGCTTCTGATCGATTCCGGGAGGTATAATCCTGTGGAATCCGGGATGGAAAAGAAGGTGCTGCATTTTTCATCCAGGCAGCTCCCTGTTTATGACCTGAGGATTTCCGCCGGTCCCGGCCAGCTTGCGGAAAGCGGCGACGCATCCTATGAACTGGAGTATGTTCCGGAGGAGGTGCCTTCGACGGCGACATTCGGACTGATCGTATCCGGAGACAGCATGGAGCCTGCCATTGAGGACGGTGAAAAAATCTGGGTACACCGCCAGCAGACGCTGGAGAGCGGAAACATCGGGGTGTTTTATCTGGACGGATCGCTGCTCGTGAAAGAGTACCGCGTTACGGATGACGGTGTGTTTCTTGTTTCTCACAACAAAAAATACCCGCCCAGACTGATCACGGAATACAGCAACGCGGTGATTTACGGGAAAGTGATCTATCCGTTCTGGAGAGGATAATTGGAAAGGAGAATGATAAATATGAAAAAAATCATCGACAGCATCATCGACGTACTGGAAAGAGCACATATCGTCGTAGTGGAATATGAGGAGCCGGAAGAAGAAGGAAGCAACAACTAGATCTCATCTGACCATCCGCGGACAGTGCGTATCTCTTCTTCGTAGCCGGCGTCATCATTCGGCGTTTCCAGGATAAACGGAAGCCCCTTCAGCGCCGGATGCCGGACGACAGATTTCAGCGCATCCCCGCCGATGCATCCGAGACCGAGCTTTTGATGCCGGTCTTTTTTTGTTCCGCACGGGTTCATGCTGTCATTTAAATGAACAGCTTTCAGCCTGGGAAGGCCGATCACTCTGTCAAAATGATCCAGGATGTCGTCCAGGCGTTCCTGAATGTTGTAGCCTGCGTCCCAGATATGGCAGGTATCCAGACAAACACCGACCTGTTCGGGCATCGTGATACGGTCCAGGATCTCGCGCAGTTCTTCGAAAGTGCTTCCGATCTCACTGCCTTTTCCGGACATGGTTTCAAAAAGCACGGTGGTATGCATGCTGGGAACATGGCGTCGTTTACCGCGGCTGCAATCAGGTTGATGCCGGATTCAACTCCCTGCCCAACATGAGAGCCGGGATGAAGGTTATAGCAGTTGTCCGGCAGATATTCCATCCGCAGGAGGTCATCCCGGAGCATATCGGACGCGAACTTCCGGATGTCCGGCTTATCGGAACAGAGATTCATAGTATACGGGGCATGTGCGACCAGAGTCCCGAACTGATGATCGGCCAGAAAGCTGAGCAGAGAAGCGGCATCATCGGGATCGACCGCTTTTGCCTTTCCCCCGCGAGGGTTCCGGGTAAAGAAAGCAAACGTATTCGCGCCGAGCTTTTGCGCAGCTTTGCCCATGGACAGGTAGCCGGAAGATGAGGAAAGATGATTTCCAATCAGAAACATGAGAATTCTCCTATCAGTATTCAGACGGACATCGGGGAACCGCGCCATCATCACGCCCGAAGGCGCGCCGCCTTCCCGGCTTAAACCAGATCCATTTCAATGGAGATATCCTGACCGGATGCGGATACCGTTGCAAGACTTCCGCATATCAGCGGCATCATGGGAGAAAGATGCCCGATATCAAGGTCCATCAGGATGGGGACATCGTACTTGTCGAGAATGCTTTCTGCGGCAGTGTAGAAGTCAAGCCCCATATCGGATTCGCCAAAGCGTACAGATCTTCCGAAGAGGAAACCGGATGCGTGACGGAACCAGCCTGCGCTGTCCAGCTGCCAGAGGACTCTTCGCATATCAAAAGGCGACAGGTCATAAGCCTCCATGAACCAGATGATTCCGTCCGACGCATACTTTGAATTGAATTCCTTCACCCGGTCAAACGGCGTGCCGCACAATACCGCCAGGCTGTCCAGACAGCCTCCGAGCAGACGTCCGCGCATATTGGCGGGATCAGCAGTGCAGATCTTGTTGGAGGGAGGCTCTGTAATGTGATAGGGAACCAGAGGATTGTCCTCGGTTTTCAGGGATTCGAGTTCCCAGCCCGGGTAACCGGTGACGGTTCTTTTTTCACCCCGAAGCATCAGAAACGCATCTTCGACGGCCTGATGCCACGGACGCATTCCGAACGCGGAGACGCACGGCCCATAAATGGATGCGGTATCGCAAAGGGTCGTCAGCGTGAATGTCAGGTTTGTGATATCGGAGAATCCCATCAGCCACTTTGGCGGAGCGTTCCGGATCGCTTCAAAATCAATGAACGGGAGATCCTCGCACATGGTTTCCCCGCCGCCTGTGGCAATGATCACATCACAGTCCCGGTTCAGGAAAAAATCGTTGACTTCCGCTCCGCAGGCTTCGGCGGTATTGCTCTTGCCGATGCCCCTTGCTTCATAGCAGTTTGGTCCGAGTATTAAAGAATATCCCTTTTTGCGGAACACACGCTGCGCTTCCTTGAAGCAGGTCTTGTACGGTTCCGTACTGCATCCGAAGGACGGAGCGATAAAACCGATGGTGCCGCTTTGATGGAGAAACCGGGGATAACGCATAGGAACACCTGCCTTGAACGAGAAGATTACTGCAATTATATCGCAGCGATTATTAAATTGGTACGGAAGCCCGGATTTACTCCGACCGGTGAAAAGGCGGAGCCGCCTGTCCGACAAAGCGAAGGGGAATCAGTCCCCCGTAAAGAAGCGGAAGAGCCTCTCCTGATAATCCGGCGCTGTATCAAAAGAGGCATGCCCGTATCCGCTGTAAACATATGACTGGAAACCCGGATTGTCCCGCAGTTTTTCCGTCAGGACAGATATGGCGTCCGGGCCAAGGACGGCGTCGTCGCTCGCGCCGATCGCAAGGACGGGACACCGGATTTCGTCCAGCCTGTCGGTAATGTCAAAATGTTCCGTTCCCGCAGCCAATATGATAAAACGCTGAAGGTCTTCTTCGCTGACCGTTCGTGCGACCGAAATCAGACCGTCCCTCAGCTGACGGAAGACGTGAGGGGGATAGAGACGCCTGCCGAACGAAAGATACAGCGCTTCGCGGTCTCCGGCTTCTGCGAGTCGGATCCACTCCCGAATAACAGAAAAGCAGGACGCATCCACACAGGGAGAAGAAGACCCGAGCACCAGCCTGTGAATCAGACCGGGATGTTCGACGGCCAGTACCATCGCGATCATCCCGCCCTGTGAGGCGCCGAAAAGACAGGTGCTCTGAAGACCGAGGGAGGACATGGCCGAGAATGTATCGGACGCCATTTCACGGATGCTGTAGACGGGAGGAAGATCGGTGCGGCGATCAAAGACATAAACGGTAAAATCATCTTTCATGATTCCGTATTCTTCCGCTACAGCGGATGCGGACAGCATCACGCTCTGCACGCTCAGACCGGGAAGGATCACAAGTGTTTTTGTCCCTGTTCCGAAGCGGAAAAAGCGCATGGACCCGCTTTCAATATGGATTTCTTCAATCGGGATGTTCATCTTTCTCCCTGATGCATCTGCCTGACGAATTTGCATACCCCAATTTCATGAGGTTTCATACAACGGTTTCAAACTCTGCGGAAAGCGATGCAGCACAACAGCCTGCTGCCGGACAGGAGCAGGTCATGTCTTTTTCAAATAAGCCGAAGAAACCGGAAAATCAAAGTAGGTATCCGGATAAGGCTCTTTTTCAAGTGAGAAATGCCACCACTCGCAATCGATTGGGCGGAATCCGTTCCGGACCATAACCTTCTGAAGCAGCATCCTGTTCTCGTACTGTTCTTCCGTAACGTCCCTGCAATCCGGATGCGACACCGGGCTGAACAGATCGAACGGACTGCCCATATCGACTTCTTTTCCGGTGCGCATATCCAGAAGCGTCAGATCGACGGTGCTTCCTCTGCTGTGGCTGGACAGGCTCGCGATATATCCTCTTTTGAAAAGCTCCTGCTTGTCCAGGTCCGGATAAAAGAAAGGCTTCATACGCAGGTCGAGATCTTCAATTCCCCAGAGGACAAAGTGCTTGACGGCCCGTACGGGACGATACGCATCAAATATCTTCAGACGGTAACCCATGACGTTCATTTCGTTGCTAACCGCCTGCAGAGCGCGTGCGGCCTCTCTGGTCATGAGCGCGCAGGGCTCCTCGTAGCCGTTGATTCTGTCTCCGATAAAGTTATAGGTCGAATAGTACCGGATCTCCTGAATGATTCCTGGCACAAGATCTGCCAGAGGAATAAATCCGGACGGATCGGTGCTGATTCGATATTCATGATCAGTCATTCAATCCCTCCCTGTTTTTTGCCGCGCGGGCGAAGCGTCACCGGAGCTGGTCAACGTGAGAACAAAGGGCAAAAGCCTATCAGAGCCACAAACCGCCGCACAGCGCGCTGTTCATGTTTATCATACAATACCTGCCCGGGGTCCGGTTCCAGCGATTTTCAGCTGTCTCAGGTATTGCTTTTGTTCGTTCGTGATCCTTCGGCTTTCGATGCTTTTCTGGATTGCTTTGTTGTGGGTCCACTCGTTAAGCCTGTTTTCTTCGATATAGGGAAGGATCGCGTCGTACTGTTTGGCAAGGCCGGTAGCAAAATACCATGCGATCATCATATTGACATAGTATTCTTCCGATTTGACCCCTGCCACCATTTCGGCGTATTCAGGCCGGAATCTGTCATCCAGGAAGTGCTGCATCAGCATTCCGACCGCAAACCGTACCGTATACGTACGATCTGACCGAAGCCATGTCCGGAGATACGGGAGCAGCTTTTCCGGCTCCTTCTTGAACGCTTTGGGCGAAAGCTGGTCACAGGTGGCCCAGTTATCGATGAAGGGCAGAAACAGTTCCACGTTCCGGATACATTTCTGGAAGTCCTTCTCAAGTGAGATGATAAAGGCATGGAGCTGGTCCTCTTCGAAGTAACGATGAGGAAGATCCGACAGAAAAGGCTCCGCGATTTCGGTACCGTAGAGCTTTCCTGCTAATGAGCGCAGCTCGGGAGTTCTCACGCCTATGATCCTGTCGGGGGCAACCGTCGGGAGTATCCTTTTCTGCAGAGCGGAATACTGAACATCCTGCTGCCGGAACAGTTCTGCAATGATTTCATTTTCGTTCATGCGCGAACTCCCTTCTGCGAACGAATCCGATTACGCGTCCCAAGACGCGGTTTTTATGAATGATCGAAGCAGATGCGCTGCTGCCCCGCGTCGACATGTGATTTGACGCCGAAAGGAATGATGCACCGCGGCATGGCGTGACCGACGTTGACGTTGCAGAGGATCGGTACGCGTGGATCCCCGACCACATCCTTCAAAGCATCTTTGTATTCCATATGATAGACATCGTCCATCGGCTTGCCGATCAGCATTCCCGAAATGACCTGAAAGATTCCTGCTGATTTCAGGTATTCCAGTGCTTTACGGTATTTTTCCGGAGGCATTTTTTCCTCGCTGGATTCCAGCAGAAGGATTTTTCCCTTCCAGTCCTCCGCAGAAGGAAACAGACGGTACCTGCTGCAAAGCTCCGGCATGTCCTCGTACCGGTCGCCGTTGAAGAGATCGTACAGGGAATCGATGCATCCTCCCAAGACTTCCCCGGAAAAGACGGGGCTTCCCTGCAGAAGTTCAAAGCCGTGATCGGAATGAGAAGGATTCGCGATCCCGATCTGCTCTGGACCGAATCCCTTTCTGGATTCATACCATACGCTGCTGGGCGCTATCTCTGAGATGCTGCCTGTCCGGAGCAGTTCCTCAAAGTATCGTTTCGTGTACGGAAGCATTTCATGATCCAGTTCGCAGATATCGGCAAGAAAGGACTGCCCGTAGAATGTCCGCAGGCCGACCTTGTGCAGCATCAGGTGATTGAGAGTAGAATCTGAAAATCCGAGGAAAACCTTGTCGGAAACGGCATGGATCAGCTCGTCGTGATCAAACAGATAAGGAAGCAGCCGGTAGGTGTCATCCCCGCCGATTGCGCACAGGATCATGTCGATTTCAGGATCTCTGAAAGCTTCAAGCAGATCGGAAGCCCTGTCTTCCGGATGCTGTTGCAGGTAACGGATGCCTTTCAATGCGTGGGGCATGAAACGGACGTCAATGCCATATGATTCAAGCCGTCTGAGACCCAGTGCGGTTTCATGTTTTACAGAGGGTTCGCCAATAGTGCCGCTTGACAAACTGACGATGGCGATGGTTTTTATCACGGATTCATGCGCTCCTTAACATGATGAATAGGGATCCGGCTCAGACAGGTCGGGCCGCAGTTTGCTTCTGGGTCCGCTCAGTCCCGTCTTTCCCTTGCGCTCTGATCAAGATTCTTTTTCTTTTCGAAAAATGCCTTGACCATCCTGTCATATTCTTCCGGGCTGCAGGCGGTTCTGCAAGACGGGGCGAACGACTGCGTTACGGCAAAGCATTCCTCGATGACAGCGCACGGGTACAGACCGCATTTTCCGCAGTCGGATATTTGTTTTGCCGAGACGCATCGGTTAACGTGATACCTGCACCAGTTGTCCGGGCTGCAGCCTGTGCATGAGATCTCCTCACTGGAAACGATACGGTCCCGGTATCCGGTTTTCATCCACAGTTCCGCAGTTCGGTTTAATTCTGCTTCTGTCTTTGGCAGATGCCGCGGACATGCGCCGCAGTCATTTCCGCAGGCGGCTATGTTTTTCTCCATGCTTCCCCTGTATTGTTCCGGTATTGGACGGGGCCATTACGAACGCAATGACCCCTTGCTGTTTTGTCTCATTGAAAGTCTTAAAACAACTGCCCGGGAAGTCTCAGCTTTTCCCTGTACGGGAATTGCTTATCGAATTCGTCCACATCGGAATCGTTCACATAGTATCCCGTGGGCGTCTGGTAAACGCCCGTGATTCCCGCCAGGTATCCCGGGATCAATTCCTTGCAGAGGAAAAAGGAATCGTCCGCGCCTTCCGGAAGATCATGGTACCGGATGCCGAATTTTCTGGCGTAATCGAATCCGCTTTTACCGTAGAATCCGATATTGCCTTCAAAAAGAACGGCACCAAAACCAAGCTCTCTGGCTTTTTCCAGCGAGTGATCCAGCAGCATCTTTCCGTAACCTCTGCGCTTTAATTCCGGAATGATGCCAATCGGTCCCATTGTCAGGACGGGGATCGTTCTGCCGTCGTCCGCATCAATGCGGGTTTTCATGAACATATTCTGCCCGATCAGCCTGCCGTTCTGCTCCATGACGAAATCCAGGTCTTTCACAAAAGCCGGATCGTCTCTCAGAACGTGGATGACATAATGCTCGCTGCATCCCGGGCGATATACATTCCAGAACGATTCCCTGACAAGGTTTTCGACTTCCCTGTATTCTTCTGTTTTTTCCAAACGAATGACGGCGTCATTTTTATTCATTGTTTTTCCTCCTGAATATTGTTGACTTCAATTGCCTTCCAGCGGGAGGTTTGTCCGATTGTCAGCAAACCTCCCGGTCAGCCCACAATCTCCAGTAATGTGCTCGATTTCAAACAGCGTTCTCCTAACAGATGTTGTTTTATCATCAGGCCCGACGGCCGGATTATCCGTAAAGCGATTCGGAATATATGCTGCAACCCGTTTCTTGTTTCTCATTATACCATAGAGAAAATGATGGTATCCGAAAAACATGAAACTGTTTGACAAGGGAACGAACGGACCGGGCGGCGGGAAGCCCTGCTCCGCCTGCACAGAAGAGTGCCAGACGTTATTGACAAGTGACCGACCGATCACTATAATAAGAGAACGAACGGTCACCTATTTTGAATCTGGAGGAGCGAATGGCAAAGGATACGAAAGACAGGATCCTTGCGGCCGCGCTGGATATGTTTTCCAGGAACGGCTATGCGGGAACGAACATCCGTGAACTGACCTCGTCCCTGGGACTGGTCAAGTCCTCAATGTACAAGCATTTTGAGAGCAAGGAACAAATCTGGGATGCGCTGCTTGACGAGCTGATTTCCTATTATGACGCACGTTTCGGTCCGGCGGGGCATCTGCCAACCGTACCGGATTCCATGGAAGAACTATCCGCTCTGACCATGCAGATGGTGCGGTTTACGATACAGGACGAAAAAGTCATCAAAGCGCGCAAAATTCTGACGATCGAGCAGTTTCGCGACGAACGTGCCAGAACGCTTGCCACGAAATACTTCGTTACCGGTCTCAGGGACATGTTTGCGCCTGTGTTTCTGGGAATGATGGAAAAGGGTCTTCTTCGCAGAAATGATCCTTCGGCGCTTGCCTTTGCATATACCGCTCCCATCTCGGCGCTGATTCACCTGTGTGACCGGGAGCCGGAAAAGACGGGCGAGGCGGTTGCGCAGATCGAGGCGTTTATACGGCTTTTTATCGGGACATACGGAGTGCAGACAGATGATATATGAACTGAAAGATACGGCAAAGGCCAAGAAACTGTTTGAAGGCTGGGAGGAAACGATCATCTATGCCTGCCTCCAGAAGATCATGGGAAAGGTCTACGTTACCGATCCGGAAACGCCTGTTTCCGCGATGGCTTTCGCGGGATGCTTCGCGTTTTATGCCGGCCTGCCAGATAAGGAACTCATATGCCGGAAGCCGGAAGGCTTTGTGATTATGACGCCGCAAAATGAAGAATGGGCAGCCTGCATCGAGGCATGCTTCCCCGACGCGGAGAAGCGTATCCGGTACGCGATCAAAAAGGACACCCGGTTTGACGTTCCGTTGCTCCGGAAGCTGGTCCTGTCAATTCCGGAAGGATATGAACTCAGAACGATCGACGGCGATCTTTTCGACCAGTGCCTGGAAAACCAGATGACAGAAGACTTTGTCTCCTCTTTCGAGAGCAAAGAGCATTTCCTGGACATGGGGAGAGGCGTGGTGATCCTTAGGGATGGGAAGATCGTTTCCGGGGCTTCTTCATACATCCGGTACAGGGAAGGCATCGAACTTGAGGTCGACACGCTTGAAGAAGAAAGGCGGAAGGGTCTTGCCGCGGCAGCATGCGCCGCGCTGATTCTCCAATGCCTGGAAGAGGGGCTGTATCCAAGCTGGGACGCACAGAATATGGCATCCGTACATCTGGCGGAGAAACTGGGCTACGAACTGGATCATGCATATACGGTTTATGAGGTTCCAGGCGGGAAAAGGATAAATTGACGGACCGGAAAGGAACAATATGAGATATTACAGAACGATTACGCTCAGGGACGGGCGCACATGCATTCTCCGAAACGGCACGGACAGGGACGGTCAGGCGCTTCTGGACATCTACATTCTGACGCATTCACAGACGGACTATCTGCTTTCCTATCCGGATGAAGCCACCATGACGGCAGAGCAGGAGGCGCAGTTTCTGAAAGAGCGGACGGAAAGCGCGAACGAGATCGAACTACTTGCTGAAGTGGACGGGATCGTTGTCGGTTCTGCAGGGATCGGATGCCTGGGCAGGAAGGACAAGGTGAAACACAGGGCCGAATTCGGCATCAGCGTGGACAAGACCTATTGGGGGCTTGGCATCGGGCGTGCGCTGACGGAGGCTGCCATCGAATGCGCAAGGGCTGCGGGCTATGCCCAGCTGGAGCTGGAAGCGGTCGCGGACAACAAGAGCGCGCTCGCGCTCTATGAAAGCGTTGGTTTTGAAGAGTACGGAAGGAATCCCAGAGGCTTCCGCTCCAGACTGACAGGATGGCAGGAACTGGTGCTCATGCGGCTGGAACTGGAAGGATGACGGAAATGAAGGATCTGATACTTTACATCCACGGGAAGGACGGCAGTCCGGCGGAAAGCGGGCATTACAGGCCGCTGTTCCCGGACCGGGAGGTGATCGGACTGGATTATCGGACGTTTACCCCGTGGGAGGCAGGTGCGGAGATTCGGGAGGCGGTAACGAGGCTGGAGCACGGATATAACAGCATCACGCTGATCGCCAACAGTATCGGAGCATATTTCAGCATGAATGCCGGAATCGGGCCGATGATCCGGAAGGCGTATTTCATTTCTCCCATCGTTGATATGGAACGCCTGATCATGGATATGATGTCCCGGGCGGCCATATCGGAAGGGGAACTGGAAAGCAAGGGTGTGATCGTCACTTCGTCCGGTGAAGAGCTGTCATGGGATTATCTGTGCTATGTCCGGGATCACCCGGTTCAATGGTCCGTACCGACCAGGATCCTGTACGGCGGCCATGACATCCTGACGGACTATCAAACGATTTCCGCTTTTGCCAGAGCTCACGGCGCGGAGCTGACGGTGCTGGAAGAAAGCGGGCACTGGTTTCACACAGACGGGCAGATGCAGTTTCTGGACCGCTGGATCGTCGGATAATATTGTATTTTGGAGGGGAAAACTATGAAGATTCTGGTTTTGAACGGGAGTCCCAAGCGGGATCAAAGCGACACGATGCATATCACGCGGGCATTTCTGGATGGAATGAAGGATGCCGCACCGCAGGATATTCATGTTATGCATGCGATTGATCAGCATATCGAATACTGTACGGGCTGCTTTTCCTGCATGTTCAACGGCGGCAACTGCGTTCATGACGACGGCATGCGGATCATATTAGAGGAGATACTGGAAAGCGATCTGCTTGTCCTGAGTTTCCCACTGTATTGCTATGGGATGCCGGCACCGCTGAAGGCGATCGTTGACCGCATTCTGCCTCTTTCCAGCATGAAAATGGAAAAGGTGGGCGACCGGTATGAGCATGTCGGGCAGGCGGACTTCAGCCATCTGCGCTATCTTATGATCTGCGGCTGCGGATTTCCGAACAGCCGGCATAATTTCGAGCCCGCGGTCATGCAGTTTAAGCTCCTGTTTCCGCAGGGCCATACCATCCTTACCGTGCCGGAGAGTCCCCTTTTCAACGTTCCAAGCGCTTCGGTGGTGACAGAGCCCCGGCTGGAACTTGTGCGGGAATCCGGGCGTCAGTACGCCGAGTCCGGTATCGTTGAGACCGGCCTGATGGACCGGATCATGTCACCTATGATTCCGGAGGAGCAATACGCGGCTATCGTAAACGAAGGCGTGAAAGCATAGGTCTGACGGGCGATCAGCCTCCGGACCTTACAAAACTGTCACAGGCGTGTCACCCGATTCGATGTTGCGTAGCATATGGCGTCGGTACAATGAAGCCATCAAGCAACACGGAGGTACCGACAATGGAAATACTTAAGGTTACTGACCTTAAAAAAACATATACGTCCCGGATGGGCGGAGCGCAGGTCCAAGCGCTG
Organism: Clostridia bacterium; assembly: GCA_017429985.1. Classification (GTDB taxonomy): domain Bacteria; phylum Bacillota; class Clostridia; order Christensenellales; family CAG-138; genus JAFRNW01. The sequence goes on from JAFRNW010000022.1 coordinate 118,305, forward strand.
AAAGGCGTGACATTTACGGTAGACAGCGGGGAATATGTCGCTATCATGGGCGAGTCCGGCTCCGGGAAAACGACGCTTCTGAACATTCTGGCTGCGCTCGACGAGCCTACTTCGGGCTCGGTTGAACTGGACGGGAAGCGCCTGGATACCGTAAAAGAAAATGAGCTGGCAGCATTCCGCCGGAACAATCTGGGCTTTGTGTTTCAGGAATTCAATCTGCTGGACACGTTTACCCTTCGGGATAACATTCTGTTGCCTCTGGTACTCGGGCAAATGAGCGTGCGAGAGATGGAAGGCCGCCTTCAGGAGGTCACATCTATGCTCGGCATCAAAGATCTTTTGAACAAGTATCCCTATGAGGTATCCGGAGGACAGAAACAACGGGCTGCCGCCGCCCGCGCGATCATTACAAATCCGCGTCTGATTCTAGCGGACGAGCCTACTGGGGCATTGGATTCCCAGTCTTCTGCCGAATTGCTGCGTGTTTTTTCCCGGATGAACGAAAACGGGCAGACGATTCTGATGGTTACGCATTCTGTTGACGCAGCTTCTCACGCGAACCGCGTTCTCTTTATCCGAGACGGGGTAGTGTTCCACCAGCTGTTCCGTGGCCACGCAAGCAACGAAGAGCTGTATAAAAAAATCTCCGACACCCTTACCATGCTCCGTACGGGAGGTGACCGGAGATGAAGCACGGGTTTTACTTTAAAATCGCGTCCCAGAACATCCGGAACAACATGAGGCTGTATTTCCCGCGTATCCTGACGGAGGCCGGCCTTTTGGGCTGCTTTTACATCATGATTACGCTTTCTTTGGATCAGCGTCTTTCAAAAGCGCTGGGCGGGGCATATCTGTCGGCGTTTATGGGATTCGGCGCAGTGGTGATAGGCCTGCTGTCACTGATCTTGATTCTGTATGTCAACAGCTTTCTGATGAAAAGACGCAGGAGTGATTACGGCCTTTACAACGTGCTTGGTCTGGAAAAGCGGCATATTATCCGCGTGCTGTTTACTGAGTCGCTTATCACCTCGCTCGTTTCCGTCCTTGCAGGTCTCCTGTTCGGGATGTTGTTTTATAAAGCATCCTCTCTGCTGATCTGCCGGCTGTTCCATGCGGATGCCGTTGCTGGTTTCTATTATCTCAGCGCACCGACCCTTGCGATTGCCGCGGTGATTTTTATTGGCATGGATTTTTTTGCCTTTGCGGTCAACAGCGTATCCATTATGCGGCTGAAACCGGTGGAAATGCTGTCAGACAGACATGCCGGGGAAAGAGAGCCGAAAATCAAATGGTTTGTTCTGATTGCCGGCGTACTGAGCCTTGGCGCTGGCTACGCGATAGCGCTGACGGTTCGGAGCCCTCTCAGCGCTTTGCTGCTGTTCTTTGCTGCGGTGATTCTGGTCATCATCGGTACATACTGCCTGTTTGTTACCGGAACGACCTTTATTCTGAAGTGCCTCAAAAAGAACAAGCGTTTTTACTATGACAGGCGGCATATGCCGGCCGTTTCAGGGCTGCTGTTCCGCATGAAGCAGAATGCCGTCGGACTTGCGTCCATCGCAATTCTGGCGACCGGCGTGCTCGTCATGATCTCGACCACAGTCAGCCTTTACAGCGGTGTGCAGGATACGGTCGAGGCAAACTATCCGCAGCAGCTTTATCTTTCTGCTTACCAGAAAGACGGCGGGGAGATCCGGCAGATTTCCTTTGACGAGCTCAATCGTATCGTAATGGAAGCCTCGGAGGATAACGGCGTTGAGATCAGAAGCATCGAAAACACCCGGATGCTCATCGTTCATTATCTGACACGCGGAAACGCTCTGCTCACGAAACAGGAATTTGAAGGCAGCTGGAGCCCCGATGAGCTAACTTCGGCAATCTATATCACGGAGGATACATATCAGCAGCTAAGAGGGCAAACCTATTATTCTTTCGACGAACAGAATCTCGATCTGAACGGGGACGAGATCGCCTTCTGCAGGATCATGTCTACTGTTCATGATCTTGGGGATGCGCCGAAAACCCTGACCATAGGGGGAAAAGAATACAGAGTCAAGCATCTGCTTTCCTATTTTCCTGTCAGCAGCAATTATGGAAATGTCGTGGACGTTGTCGGAATTGTGGTAGCGGACGAAACCGTGCTGAACGGCATATACCTTGCACAGAAGGAAGCTTACGGGGAGAATGCTTCAGAGTATGCAACGAGGATTGCCGTAACCTTTGCTGATGAAGAAGCCATGAAGGCTGCCGGTACGGATTTAGAACACGATATTGTCAACAGATTAAAAATCGCTTTTCCGGGAGAACTCAGCTATACCCTCGATACAAAATGGGAATCTCTTCACAACACGCTGGATATGTACAGCACATTCCTTTTCCTTGGAATCCTGCTGGGATTTGTCTGCCTGTTCTCGACGATCCTGATTATCTATTATAAGCAGATTTCCGAAGGGTATGAGGACAGGGAACGTTTCCAGATCATGGAGAAAATCGGTATGGAGGCAAGGGAAGTCAGGCAGACGATCAGCAGCCAGCTTGTGCTGACGTTTTTCCTTCCGCTTATAACGGCCGCTGTTCATACGGTGTTCGCTTTTCCGATCCTGCTGAAGCTGCTGAAGATCCTGATGCTGTCGAATACGATGCTCTTTATCAGCTGCACCCTGATCACGCTGGCTGTTTTTGCCGCCGTATACACACTGGTATATTTGCTTACCGCAAGAACCTATTATAAAATCGTGCACTAAACCGTAACGCCGCCCGGAAAACGGGCGGCAGGTAATCTCGGGAGGAATGAAATGTATCGCATTTTTCTGGTGGAAGACGATTTCTCGCTTGCTTCGGAGCTCCAGAAACAGCTTGAGCGAAGCGGCTACCAGACGCGGGTCGTGTCTGACTTTCGGGCCGTCCATAAAGAGGTTCGGGAATATGATCCGCACCTGATTCTGATGGATATCATGCTGCCGTATCAGAACGGTTATTACTGGACCGCTGAAATCCGCAAGTCCTCGTCTGTACCCGTTGTGTTTCTGTCCTCCGCATCGGACGGCATGAACATTGTCATGGCCGTCAACATGGGCGGGGACGACTTCATTCCCAAGCCGGTGGAGCCGATGGTCCTCTGTGCAAAGGTTCAGGCGGTGCTGCGACGCAGTTACGAGCTGAACGGCGGCACGGCTACGGTGGACTTTTGCGGCGCGGTACTCAACCTGAACGACAGCACAGTAACCCTCGGAGAGGAAAAAACGGAGCTGACGAAGAACGAACTGAGGATCCTGAGCACTTTGCTGGAAAACCGTGGGAAAATCGTTAGCCGCGACGCGTTGATGCTGAGGCTTTGGAACGATGACTGCTATGTGGAAGAGAATACGCTTACGGTTAATGTTACGCGTCTGAGACACAAACTGGAGAGTTTGGGGCTTCAGGACATCATTATCACCAAACCGGGAAGAGGATATCTGATCTCATGAGTATCCTGAAAGAAGTATTAAGAAAAAATCATACAGCGATTCTGCTTTTCTTTGTCATGACCGCGATAAACGGGGCTGTATTTTTCCTGTATGATATTCTGACGGAGCCACTTCTCTATGCGACACTGATCGCTTTTCTGCTGCTGGCCGCTTTGCTGGTTGCGGATTATTTCAAAGAAAAAGAGCGTCAGGCGGAACGTGCAAGACGATTGTCATCCATTCTGATCGACTGGCGGGCACTTCCCGACGCAGTTACGCTCGCTGAAAACGATTATCAGGAGATGATCGATGCTCTCGGGAAAGAACTTGAGAAACTGACCGAGAGGGCAGCGCAGGAGCGGCAGGACATGCTGGACTATTACACCGCCTGGGTGCATCAGATCAAGACGCCGATTGCTGTGATGCGGCTCAAATTATCAGAGGACACGGCGGAGCACCGTGCGCTTTCCGCGGAGCTTTCACGTATCGAGCGTTATGTGGACATGGTGCTGCAATATATCCGGATCGACAGCGACAGCACAGATCTGGTAATTCGTGAGTATAAGCTGGATACTCTGATTCGGGAAGCGCTCCGCAAACAGGCGGAACAGTTCATTGAAAAGCGGCTGATCCTAAAGTATACGCCGACGGAAGCGACAGTCATCACGGATCAGAAGTGGCTGATCTTTATTCTGGATCAGCTTTTATCAAATGCTGTCAAATACACGCCTGCCGGAACGGTCACAGTATCATTCTCTGATGGAATTCTGACCGTTTCCGATACGGGTATTGGCATCGCGCCGGAAGATCTTCCCCGTGTTTTTGACAAAGGATATACAGGAACGAACGGCCGGCTCGGGCAGAAATCCAGCGGACTGGGCCTGTATCTTGCCAAAAAGGCAGCGGATATGCTTTCTGTTCCCCTCAGTGTTGAAAGCGCTATCGGAGTCGGAAGCTCATTTCATTTGAATCTCCGACAGGACGGAAACGATCGTCATTGATGAAGCAACAGGGCTGGGCTGATTTTTGCTTTATACGATTCTTCCTTGCTGAACAGGATTTATGCGTCTTATGGAAGCATAGTTTCGGATCATTCATCATAGCAGACCGTCCTGCCTGAAGTCATTCCTTGTCGCCTTCTAACCTGACCGGGATTTCTCCGGCGGGATCGCAGTCGACCCATTTTCCCCCTATCAACGTTTCGTATTTTCCCCATTCCGGCTTACCGACATCGCGGCCTTTTATCCGGAGGGGGATAAAGGCATCATGCTGACAGAAGGGGAGGGGATCTTCCATCTCGATCCAGCCTCTTTCATCGACCAGACCGTTCCAGTCGAGATACAGATCATCCAGTGAACCGTAGCAGCGGTCTGATGAAGACTGAACGGCGTCCGGACTGGAATACGTGAACAGATAGATGCCTTCCCTTGCTTGATACAGCATGATTTTATAGACGCATTGATTGTCAATTGATACGGGAGGCTCTTTGAGCCGGGCGTATTGCCTCATGGTATTATCCTTTTTTATTATGAAAATGTAGTTTCCGAATCCGGTTCCTTTCGGCAGGACGGACATGTACCGGTTATGGTGTCCGCCAAACTATACGGGCGTTCCCACCTCGATCAGATTTCCATCCGGATCATAAAACCGAATGACTTTCTGCCCCCAGCTGTGTGTCATAAGCCTGTTCACATACTTGACTTCAGGATAGTAGTTTTCCAGCTTTTCAATGAAGCCTTCTATATCCGGTTCTTCAAAATACAGTTCGCTGGAATTGTTCTCCGGGATAATCTCTTTCCCGAGAAACTTCTTCCAGTACTTTTTTTCCTGCAGAACCAGCCCTTCTGTGAGGATCATATTTCCATCGTTATCGAGAACAAGCTCAAGCCCGAAAAGATCGTGGTAAAACCTTTGTGCCCTCTCGATATTTCTTACAACAATCAGCACATTCTTCAGCTTCAACTTTTTTATCCTTTCAAATCAAAAATCAATTGTCGCGATCTTGATCCGGACATCGATACGGCTGACGCATCAGCGTGAACGAGACAGATCTGCAGCCCACGGTCTATCTGTGGATGTACATTCTCGTCATCTCAGGTTCTCCGTCTCCCTGAACCATACAAAGGAATTCCCAACCGTATCTTTCATAAAAGCCGGTATGGTCCGTTACCAGATAGACAGGAGTAATACCCTTGTCTTTCAGATCAAGGACGACCATATTCAGCAGATTTCCCGCGATGCCTTTGCCGCGGTATGTTTCTTCCGTATACACGGCACACACGTTGGGCGACAAATCCTTTCTGTCGTGGAAATCATTTTCGATAACACCCATTCCCCCAACGATCCGGTTGTTTTTCAAACACAGATACCATCCGTATTCCGTCTCATGATTTAAGTATTCTTCCATACACGCCAGATACGCTTTTTTTGGAACGCCCCATTTACTATGGAACCATTCTGCAGCGCTGTTTTTCAGTTCCGGTTTTTCCCTGAGTGTAATATATGTGAATTGCTCCATAACGTTCCTCCGTAGCCCCTGATGATCCAGTATTATAATGTTGATTGAAAACCATCTCTATTGGCAAGTATACACGGTAATGAATTTGATCCGTTACCGTCCGCGGAATCGGCCGGCAAACCGGAATTTGCCGGTTTAAATCTTTCATCCATCCGGATGAGCGGAACAGTCCTGCAAATATTCATCGCGGGTTATTTCCAGCTGGATGATACCTTCAGCTATACCCGTTTCCCGAAAACCAACATCCTTGTGGGCGCGGCATGCCGCCGCACGGGTTGTTTCAAACTCGTTGTGCAGAATGGAAACGCCATCCGATCGGAAAGCGCGATTCATCATTAAACGAAGCCCCTGTTTGCCGTACCCTTTTCCTCTTTCCGGGGCGTAGATCACGATTCCCATGTCACACCGGTTCTGTTCCTCATTATAGTGATAATTCACGTCTCCGACAAAAACACCGTCACGCTTCCGCTGAAGGAAAGCATAAAACCGCTCCGGTTCTTTCCCGATCCATAGCTCCTGTATTTCCAGCCATCCGGATTCCGGTTCGGGGATGCACCCGTCCGGCGGAAACCACGGCGCATTATAAGCCATCGTATCCGGATCGGTCATCATTTTCACATAAAACCATCCGTCCTCCTGATGAGGAATATATAACTGTAATTCGTTTAACATGGGTTTTCTTGTCTCCCGTCTCAAATCACGGCTTGTCTATTATTATCTCCTGCTGCAGGGCAGGCATTCTTTCTTCCCGGACCGGCTCCACTGCTTTCTCTTTATCTGATTGCTTTCAAAACAGATGTTGGCCCCCACTGGTTCAATACTTCGACCGAAGAGAATCCTGCGGTGAGCAGCGCTTCTGTTTCATGTACAACAGTCAGAGGCGTGTCATAATGATAGAATTCAGTATCATGGATTCCCTGCTCTCTTTTCATCCGCAGGAGTTCTTTGCGGCAAAACCGTTCCTCTTCCAGGGACGCTGCGAAGTAATCGGTCAGAATGAAGAAACCACCGGGTTTCAGGGCCTTGCGCAGTTTTCTGTACAGGGGGATCTTTTCCTCTTTTGTGAAATGATGCAGCGATTCCACGGAGACCGCGGCGTCAAAGGCGTTCTCTTCAAACGCCACGTCAAAATAGGAACCAAGGATCAACATCATGGCTTTTTCGGGAAACTTCATTCTCAGCATGTCCAGCATTCCGGACGCAAGGTCGATGCCCGTGATGTGTGCCGTCGGTACGATTGCAAAATAATAATCAAGCTCCAAGCCTGTACCGCATCCCAAATCCAAGATGCGAGCGCCGGAGGCTTTGGGCAGGCATTCTGCCGTAAAAGGGTAGAACTCCTGTGCCGCATCGATCGACGTCAATTGATGCGTTTCATATCCGTCTGACCTGGAATCAAAGAATTCTCCCATTTTCTCCAGCATATCGTCTTTCTTGTACTTCCTTTCCATGTCCTGTATGATCCGTTTGTTCCAATAAACAGACGTTAATCCGTTCCTTATCAAATGCCGGGTTGCCGTTCTATCTGTTAATGATCCGAACGTATCAGTTCAGCGTTTTTTTTCGTTACATAAAAATGTCCGACAGCAAATAGTACAGCAAAGCCGACAAGCAGCCAATGCCGTAGAAGGATCCCGCTTAGAAGGAAAATGCAGGAGGGAATGATGGCAAGGGTGATTGCCAGCCCGGTATTTTTCCGCCTCATATAAATGGCGAACGTGATCCAATACGCCATCAGGAGCAATCCGTTGCCCACCATATATATCATCATTTCCAATACGCTTGCAAAACCGAACTTCCAAACAAAAAAGGGAAGCCACATCAATACGATGCAGGCGTACCTACCAATCTGCTCGAAGAAATTCATAAGCTGATTCTCGCAAAGGTTTTTTTCTCCTTTGTTTGTTATTGCATAGACGATATTCGGTATCAACATAAGAATCACAATAACGGCACCGAAAATGTTGATCCATCCGAATTCCATTTCTTCACCTCGCCATACTTTGAGTTGCGACACGATATCATTTTTGACCGCTTTCATCTTCCGATCCACAAGGTGCCGAAAATCGACTTTCTGTTCGTGGCACAAGCAGCACACGGGTTCGAAGGGCGTGCCTTCTGCGATCGAATTCCGCGGTTACAGGCATTTCTGCAGCAGCCACCAAGCAGTTTCCTCGTATTGGGGCTGCATGTTTTCGTCCATGCCGCAGGGATCATAATGGCAATCCTTGATTTTCGTATTGAAGCCAATACGTAGATACAACCTTAGATTCTGTGGTTCTGCGCTACCGACGCCGATGGTTGCGTTACGGAATCCCATTTCTTTCAAATCTGCGAGAGCCGCAGCTGCCAATCGGGTCCCGTTTCCCTGTCCGCGGTAACCCTCTTTTACCCGAAACGCGCATAAATAGGCGGTGCTTTTACCGTCTGCAAAATCTTTGTCCGCAAGGTTGAAAAAGACATACAGCTCCCCGATCAGTTCCCCGCCTTTGTCCAAAGTCCAGAATACAGCATTCCCATCGGCAATATTGCTGTAGAAAAACTTAGCAGTGGGGGAGGCAGTATCAAAATCCTGATAACCCCACAGAGCAAGCATCTCTTCGCCTGTTGCTTTTCTGATCTGCATGATGTATTCTCTCCGGCCGGCGATCTGCAGGCCCGGCATCCCGATCGCACCCTCAACCCTATGATGTCCGAAAGACCTGCGCATTTTTCCTACAGGAGCGCGGCCTTTCACATGAATCGCCCCACGACGTCAGGAGACAACGGTTCGAGTCCTATCATGGCACGTTATTCGACCCACGTAAGCGTATAGCTTTCTTCTGAGACTTCCAGCATTAACCTGGCACCCATAAGCAGCGGAAAGTTCACGCTCCCATGACCAGCCGGGAAACCAAAAGCCACCGGAACATCACGGCCCGCCAGGAATTCTCTGCTGATCATATCCGCAACGGATTCGAATCTGCCGCCTCTGGAATTTCCGTTGTATGTTTCACATTCCTTCGGATAATCGCACCACTCGCCGAAGATAATGCCCGCTGCCTTGTCAAGAACGCCTTGATGCTTCAGAACCGTGAGATAGCGGTGAATATGTTCGTAGTCTTCTTCTACATCCTCCAGAAACAGGATGTACGGTTCGTCCGCTGCGGTGCAGTCATATGCCGTATTCAATACCGAAGTCAGCGTGGCAAGATTGCCTCCGATCAGAATCCCTTCTGCCGAGCCCTGAACATCATAGGCGCTGCCCTGACACCGATAGGCGGGGATCTCGCCCGTCAGGATCCTTTTTACAACGTCCTTGCATTCTTCCGGAAGATCTTCTGAAAACGAATCGCGCATCGGTGAATGAATGGAAACAAGGTCAGCCGTCGTCCACGCCGAAAGATAGGTGGTGATATCGCTGAAGCCGATGATCGGTTTCTTTGCGTCCGCTATCAGGGAAAGCGGCATGCGATCCAATACTTCCGTGGATGCATACCCGCCGCGGACACAGAAGACCGCTTTGATCTCGGGATCGTTCAGAGCCCATTCCAGATCCTCGATACAATTCTCCAGCGTCCTTTCTTCCACTGACACATATTTCCCCTCAACGGGAATATAACCCCATTTCTTCAGGCCTTCGACCGTTTCTTCGGTTTTCTTTTTCCCGGGCAACGCGGACGGCGCGATAACAGCGACCTTATCACCTTCTTTCAGGAAATAATGATCCGCGCTGTTATACAAAGCCGTATACCCTAAAACGGTAACAGGCGTATCCACGCCTTCGGAAACGAGCCCCGTGTCATCTTTTGCCGCACAGGATATCAAAAGCGCAGCGCCAATCATTAGTATGAAACAAGCGATCCAACAGCCGTTTCTTTTCATGCTTTTCATCCGCCTTTCTCTGATCAACAAGCCAAAAATCTGTCCATTATTACAACCGTATTTTCCAACAGGTCAGACCGTTCGTCATCCACATACGCAGACTGCTTTTTTACAGTGCATGCCCGCCGGAGACTTTAATAACCTGCCCCGTAAGGAATCTTGCCCGCTGACTCGCAAGGAACAGAATGGTGTCAGCAATGTCTTCCGGCCTGATCAGCTGACCCATTGGAATGATCGGAACGATTTGCTTCTCAAACTCGGAATCGATCCATCCTGTCTGCGTTGGTCCGGGTGCAACGCAGTTCACCGTGATGCCGTATTGTGCAGCTTCCAGGGCAATGCTGCGCGTGAGTGCTTCCACGGTCGCTTTGCTGGATCCATACGTGATCTGTCCTGCAAAAATCTGTGCAGCGTCTGTGGAAAGGTTGATAATTCTTCCATAATCGCCCCGGTGATTGATCATTTCCCGCATCATCAGAATACTTCCCCGGACATTTACCGCAAACGTATTGTCGATTACATCCGGCGTTATTTTTTCTATTGTATCTATTCCGGTCTCATCGTCTGCCGCTGCATTGTTGACCAGAATATCCACCCTTCCAAAGTGATCAATGGCTTTGGAATAGATTTCTTTCACCGCATTTTCATCGGAGATATCACTTTCAAACAGGATATAATCTGCGCCGGCTTCCTTCAGCTTGCGTTCCACAGCATCCGCATTCCCTGCATTTGCGGCATAATACCTGTCCACACCGTTTATATCCGTTTTCTTCTCGTCAAACGGTCTTGGGATCCGCTTATATACAAGGACCAGCCTTGCCCCTTCACGGGCAAAGGCAAGCGCCGTCGCTGCGCCGATCCCATACGGATTATTCATCCCTGTAATCAAAGCGACCCTGTTCTTTAATCCATAATCAACCATCCGTCTTCCTCCGCAAATACGGTCTGCAGACCGGGATTTAAATCAGCGACTCAATCATGATAGGCTTCTTTGGATTCGGCTATGCCTATCCGGTATCATTTTGTGAGATACAGATCCATTTCCTTGTCGGCAAGCCGGGAGAGGATAAAGGACATGTAGGTATGGCACAAATGATTTTTCAGCGCCTTGAAGCCGAGACTCTCTGTCTCTTTCAAGCCAAGTCCGAGCAGATCCGTATCCTCTTCGAACGTCAGATGCCTGAAATACTGATAAGCCCGGAGAAAGAGCGCTTTCTGGCTTTGCTCCATCGTGTCGTACCGGAACAGTGTTTCCTTCCCGATCTTGGAGAAGAAGCGCGGCGGGAGTCTGAGAGGGACAAGCGGAACGACATCATCGGCGTTGGTATAATAATGAAAGTTCGGATAAGACTTTCCGTCGTTCCATTCTCCGTCGGTCTCGTAATTCGGGGAGGCAAACGTATATATGAAAGAGGCCTCATCCCGGGCAAAGGTGCGGCAGAGCCGTCCGACGACGTTGGCCGTGGCGGCTCCAAGGCTGTGCCCTGTAATAAAGAGGATCGTGTTCTCCGGCTTTGCTCCTTCGAAACGGTTGATATATTCCTTCAGAGATTCGGTGCAGCTTCGTCCGCCTTCATAAAACCCGTCCAAAACCGATTTGACGTCCGTGATGGCGTCCTCCAGCGTTGTAGTGCCCTTGAACACGGCGCAGAATACATGATAGGCTTTCCCGTCCTTTTCAAGCAGCTTATGACCGAAGCTCCTGGCGGGATCGCTGATCTTGTTTCTGGTTTGCGTGGAGAGAAGATAATACTCGCTTTTGATTTCATCGAAGCCAAGCTGGCGCAGGACAGTTTCCCCCCTGTGGGCGGTGAATTCCACATCGTTGCTCAGGACAAGTCCGGCCATGGCAAGGTTCAGATTCTCCCCGGCGCTTGTGGCGTCCTGCAGCAGATCATCCCAGTTCCACGCGATCCGCATTCCGCCGAAGAATGCGACATCAAGCCACTGGACCCCGGGTGCGTGCGCTTCCGGAACAAGTTTGCCGGCTTCTGCTGCGAGCGTTTCGGAGGAAGGCGTCAGGTTCTGTTCCTTTTCGATCGTGATTTCCATTTGCGACTCCTTTCATGTGCGGCAGAACACTTCTTCATGGTATCTTTCTGCCCCTTTTCTGCTTCCTGTCACTTAGCAATCCTATAAATCTTTTCTGAAGCATACGATCCGACTGGCTTCCTCAAATCCCAGGGACATGTGAAACCGGATACTGTTTGTATTATCGAGTTCACAATCGCTGGCAAATTCGGTACAGCCTTTTTCTGCTGCCCATCTCTGGCATTCTGACAGCAGCTCTGCGGCATAGCCTTTCCGCCGGTATCCTTCTGAAACAAAGATGCCCTCAAGATATCCCACAGGTGAGGTTCCGGTTCCCTCAACATAATCATGCCGCAGCTGGCACTGTGCAAAAGCAATCGGCTTACCATCCGTATATTTGATAAAGCAAGCGGCTTCATCATTCGTGACCAGCTTGCGAAAATCATTTTCCAGATCTTTTAAACCATGACCTGTCCACATCTGTGCCGCCAGTGCTGCGAGGTTTTTGGCGTCTTCGATTGTTGCTTTCTTAATCATATATATAATCCTTCATCCAAAGCAGGGTCCGGCATCATACGCAGGTTCCCTGTCAATTTGATAGTACTTGAAATCCCTGTCTTCTCCCATGCAGGAAAAACCCGCCTTTTCCAATACGTGCTGGCTTCTTGTATTTGTCCGGACTGCATCGGCATATATCGTTGGGATGTCCAGTACATAGAAAACATAACGGACAGCCAATCTTTCTGCTGCTGTCCCTATTCCATGATCTTTGAATTTCGCGTTTTTCAGAGCAATCCCCATCGTTGCGCATTTGTGCTTTTCGATATTTTTGATAATGACCTCGCCAACGATCTCATCATCGCACAGGATCGCCAGTGTTACCCTGTTTAAGTCGCGCTGCCTTTTAACGTAGCGATCAATCTTATCCTCGCAGTATTCATAGTGAACATATTCCTGCCCGGGAATATATAGATCAGGATCGTTCTCATACTCACGAAAAAAGACATGATACATTTCATCGGTCATAGGAATCAGCTTAATGCTGTCATCATTCATTTAAAGATCCTGCCTCCACATGTTTCGTTTTGCCGGTCTCTTATCCGCTTATAAGATGCTCTGCATTTTATCGGTTTAAAGGGCGCTGAAATAAAGCCAATGCTTTAGTGGCATGAGAATCATACCGTCACACACGTCTATTATTTGTGGAACCTATCGACGAACTGAAATCTATCGAAGAGATACGTACATCCCTTGTCGCGGTCATTGCATTTTTGAAAAGTCCGCGAAACAGATGTCGCCGTCCTTGGTTAAAACAAGTGCTTTCGCACTGCCCCATACGGCCGGCGTCGCTTGGACAGGTGTTCCATTCTCGCTGACGAATTCCAGCAGTTCAGGCTCCTCTATCTGATTTCCGCTGATTCTGCACACATAGAACGTATCAGAGTTATCATACCCGCCGTCCATAATGAGGAAGCGACCGTTTTCCGCTACTGCCAGGCTTTCGGCTCCTTCTACCGATGGATCATACTCTGTTTCCGTTTTGAAATCCGTTCGGATGAGACGAAAATCTGAGTAGTAATAATACCAGAGGTTGCTGTTCTCATCGATATTGATTGCATAACAGTCATCTATTTCTCTCTCGGAGCGCCAGATGATTCTGCCGTCCATTGTCCACGCGCATACGCCGCAGCTTCCTATCGGTTCTTCCCAGCCGTAGTTCCCAAATATGCCTTCATCGAAATAGCTTGTGACAATGATCCCGTCATTCCTGACGATGCAGTCTTGTATACCGTCTCCAAACGTAAAAGCACGCAAAACGTTCCCGTTTCTGTCCGTAAATACGGCGTTTTTTTCGGGACCTTTCTTTTTTGAATACATGCACCTCGATCCCAGAAGAAGGAAAGAACCGTCCGGGACGGGACGAATGAAACGGAAGTTCATCGTATGCTTTCCGAGATCGAGCCGTTCCACTTTTTCCACGGCGCCGCTCTCCCAGGAAGGGGTAATGACCAGTGCCGTGTACACTGCGTTTGCGGTTGTGTTAACAAACATACCGTCTATGCGCGGGGGAATTTCGGACGAAAAAAGAAAATATGCTTTTCCGTCATATCCGATATTCATGCTGACGAAATCAAGCCCCGCCATTCCTTGCTCTGTGAACAATTTTCCTAGATTTCGGAGGTTTTTCAGTTCTTTTTTCATGCGTTTACCACCCGTCCGGTCATATTTCATACTGTTTTACATATTCTTTTCCTGGTTCATAAGGCGCTAAGATGGTACGACAAGGGACACACGATCTCCACGTGCCCCGGAGTCCGTACATCCGTGCCAGAGATGCCTTCACGGCTTGAGGAACAGGCGGCAACAATTTGATTACCGCGATCACTCGTACTCCGTTCTTAATGTAAAGATTTCTGGCAGGTCGGCGATCTCTGTTTTCAGGAAGACAGGATAGAAGTATTCGTCCTTCAGCCGTTCATAATCTAGCCACTCAAATGTGTGGGTATGATTCCGCTCGTGGAGCGTAAACTTCTCACCCCTTTCCAGCAGACCCGTATCCGACACATCAAGGAGGAAATAGATGCAAAGCTCATGATAATTCAGTTTGTCTACATCCTCGGTAAAAAAGCCCTGATTGAGCCAAAGCGGACGAATCGTACGGGGAGTGATGCCCAGTTCTTCTTTGACCTCCCTGACGATGGCGCGTTCTGCCGTTTCGCCCATTTTCACTCTTCCACCGGGCAGATAATAGTACGGAGAGCGTTCGTCGTGCATGGCAAGAATCCTGCCGCCGTGGATCATGATTCCGCAGACCCTATAATTGAATTTGCTGTTGCCGATGACATATGAAATGTCCGTCTTTGGCTGTTTTTCCCACTCTTCTTTCGTCAGCAGGTTGACATGTCCCTTTCTTGTTTCGCCCATCTGCGGCACAGGCGCATCTTCAGTAGTCCATTGATACCTGAATCCCAGCTTTTCCTGTACACGCTTCGATTTCTCGTTGCCATCATAATAGCCGCACCAGATGCGGGCAAGGTTCAGATCCTCAAAGGCATGACGCAGCATTTCTCTTGCTGCCTCCGGAACTAGGCCCCGTCCCCAATAGGGAACGCCAAGCCAGTAGCCAAGTTCCGCTTCATCATCCTTTTCAGCGAGGTCGTTGCGGTGAAGACCAATGCTGCCAACGGGAAGTCCGGTTTCCTTCAGTACAATGACGTAGGTCTCCGGCACCATCAGCACATCTCGAATGACCTGTCGGCTGTTTTCCACACTGGTGTGCACCGGCCACCCGGCTATCGGCCCGACAAGTGGGTCTTTTGCGTATTTATAACACTCCTCCGCATCCGTCTCTTTCCATGGCCGGAGAATGAGTCTCTCTGTCTCAAGTGTCATATTCTTCTCGCTTTCCTTGCGCCTTGTCGCTGATGCCAAAATGCCATGGGATCCGATGTTTTCGAACTTTTTCCGTGATCATGCCTGGATGCGTGACATCAATACTACCGTCTCAACTGGACTTTGATTGTACTACCATAAAAATCTTACAACTCAGGCAATACAATTCATGATTACGTCGATCATAATTTCCTTTTCTTCAGGGCGGGATTCTGCAATCATAATTGTCAGTGCCACGAGCGTATGATCATCGATAAGCTTTTCTCCATCCACAAACAGGATACCGTTTTTATCGAGAAAATACAGGAACATCGTAGCCGCAATTCTTTTATTCCCATCTGCGAAACTGTGATTCTTTGTCACGAAATAAAGAAGATTCGCGGCTTTTTCCTCAAGACTAGGATAGATTTCTTCTCCTGCAAAAGACTGATAAATATTCCCGATGCTGCCTTTGAAAGAATCATCTTTTTCAAGGCCGAAGAGATCTGATACTTCTCCAAATCTCATACTGTCAATTACCTGTCTGCACTCTTCATATGTCAGACGATACGTAGCAGAATTACCCTTCGGACGCTGCAGCGTCTGATGATCATAAGAATCCAAAAGGTCCAGTGCCGTACTATATCTTTCAACTACAGTAAGTACTTGCTTTGCGTCCAAAGAGTTTTCGGTTCTTTTCAGCAGCTTAACTACACTGCCAAGATCACTAAGCCGTTTTTGATTAACCGCATACCCCTGCATGACATACTGCTTCAATACTTGATTCGCCCAACGTCGGAATTCCACGCCACGTTTTGACTTGACACGGTAACCCACGGAAATAATCATATCAAGATTGTAGTATTCTATTTCTCTGGTGACAGTTCTTCCGCCTTCATTTTGAACTGTCGCAAATTTTGCGACAGTTGACTCCTCAAGCTCTTCTTTCAACGCATTCCCAATATGCTTGCCTATGGTTTTAATGTCTCTGCCAAACAGCTCGGCCAGCTGATTTCGATTCAGCCATACTGTATCTGAAGTTACCTGTACGGGTAATGTAATGCTTTTATCTTCTGTTTCAAATAGAATGATTTCATTTTTCATTATCTTTTTCCTTTTCGAGCGAATCGACAACCTTCAAAAGTTCAACGCAAAAGCTCCCTGTCATTTTTGCAGACACTATCTGCAAAATTAAGTACCAGCTACTCCTCCAACGAGTATTTAGCGATTCAACCATTCTTTCAGTCTAATAAACACTTCTTCCTTATCATCAGCAGGTATTACCCCTTGCTTCTTCAATGCATAATGATGACCAAACTCGCTATCAGTATAAGTGTTCCCGTTGATCATCACGGGCTTCTCATATCTTGGTCTTACGTGGATATGAAGGTGGGGGTTCGGCGCTGACTCTTTATAGAAATTATTCATCAAACAACTCCAATTACATAGAGTTGCTCCTAAAACATTCTTTAAGCATGTCTCCACTTTACAAATCAGATTACGCAGCTCGTCCCATTCGTCATCTGTCAGCTCTGACAAAGAACTGCAATGACGCTTCAAAACCAATATACATCGTCCAAGATAATCCTGTTCATCTGAAAGGAAAACAGACCATGATTTACTTTCGTATATTAGGAACTGTTTGTCTTCTTCAGACAGGTTGCACCAATCGCAATAATCCATTATATTCACCTACAAATACCAATTAGTCATCCGAATTGAATCTTTTTCAGTTACTCCGCATCTTTCGGCTCATATGGCACGGAGATGAAGTCTTTCTTTTGGTGGTACAAGCAGCATACCGTTTCCACATGGCACGAGGAAAGGAAATAGATAGTCATCCTTCGCGCCTGTTCGCAGAAATGCGGTCAGGAACATATCCACAAAAGCATCTGCGCGGGAACATGCCGACAAGCTGTAATATTTCCTTCAGCAATTCAGCGCCTTGACCATAACACGGCTGTTCAGCACTTCGTACCCGAATTTTCGATACAGATCATGGGCGTCTCTTGTTATCAGGATCCCTCGGAGGCCGGTATATTCCGGCAGGGATTCTATATATGACACCAGCGCAGTTCCCAGCCCCTTGTGCTGATAGTCCGTATCAACAATCACATCACACAGTAAATAGGTCGTGGCATAGCCAAGGAATCAAGTGTAAAATATCCTGAGCCTCTGTCATATTTATTGCTTTCCTTCAACGCAGGAACAAGAAAACTTTCTGTGACATCATCTTGCTTTGTCCGGTATATTTTCTTGAGTTTTAAATCTGACAATGACATTTCAGCAAACCTCCTCGATATAAGGTTTTTTTATTGTACCGATTTGGCTGTACGTTTTTGTGTACTTTCAATCGGATCGGGATAAATCTCCATAATATCTTCGATGTTGCAGTCCATGTTCAGGCAGATCTTTTCCAAAACATCCACCATGACGTTGCCACCGTTCTGAAGCTTATTCAAAGTACCCTGACTGATACCAGTGAGTTCCTTGAAATCTTTCTTCTTCATGTCTCGATCAATCAATAACTTGAACAATCTCTTATAAGAAACCGCCATAACATATACCTCTCATTATGAATCCCAATAATGGATACAAAACCACTTGTAACACACTATACCATAAAGTATCGAGATTTCATCTGTTTTGTCGCGCTCTTGATCATTTTTTTATCTTTCAAACATTTGTTTTTCTTGTTTTTAGTTAGAATTGATCAAAGACGAGAAAATGAGGTCATAATTCAAGGCAAAAGTAACTGTGCGAGCAGTGTCTGTGTCCAGACAAACGCCTCCGCGTGCTCGTTGGGGAAGCGCCCCAATCCCTTTTGACATCACCGTTAACCGGCGATGAGCTGAGCGGCAAATTAAGATGCCTAAACAAAAAAAGAGACCGAAATCATTCGATCTCTTCAAACATTATTACTGTGTTATTCTTCAACGTACGTATATTGCTCTAGCTTCTTTCCTGAAATAAGGCATAATAAGGTTCCAGCTACTCCAAGCAGGAACATCATAAGTGCTGCACCGGAACCCTTCCCACTGCCAAACAGCATAGCCAGCCATTGCCCCGATTGAATGGATGCCATAAACGGCTCACAGATGTAATCTACCATAAAGCCGCCCAGGGCCAGACCAATGGGTATCGTGAAAAACTGCAGCGTATTGCGGCACGCATATACTCTTCCCTGCAATTCCAAAGGAATCGTATTACGCATGATCACGTTCTGGTTGGCCCCCATCACAGGAACCAGAATCCATCCCAGCACCTGTCCTATACACCATATGACAGGATTTCTGGAAAAGGCGAGAAGGAAATTTTCAGTTCCAAGCGAAAAGAGCATCGTCAGGTAAATGGTCCTGACCCTGTCCTTCGGCTTCGGCATGGCAGATGCGATCAGACTTCCCAGCACCATCGCAATTCCTGAGCAGGATGTTACAATACCAAGCGTGCTGTTTCCGCTCCTTGGAATGACCAGGGCGGGCAGCACGGCATCAAAAGCTGATGCAATCAGATTGACGCCCGACATGAATAAGATCACATCCAGCACCATGGGATTTTCCTTCAGAAACTGCAGCCCCTCCTTTGCCATCTCCAACATGTTTTTTTCTCCCGTTGATTCCACAGGAATGTCCGGCAAGCGGATCAATAACAGAAGAGCCAGAAATGCAATACCAAAAGTAATCAGATCCGCAGCAATTACCGCATCCAGGCCTCCAAGTCCATACAATGCAGAAGCAATCAGCGGGCTGCCGATGGATATCAGCGAGCGGGAAAGCGACTGCAGTCCGCTCGTTCTCTGATAATGTTCCTTTGGCACAATCAGGGTATAGGTGACTTCTGAAGCAGGCTGCTGGACGGTATTCATCAACCCGGAAAAAGCATTGATCGCATACAGGTGCCATATCGAAAGCGCATCTGTCCTGTACAGTACAAAAACCAGGATCGTGGTAAATGCCGCCAGTGCGTCACACACAAGCATGGTTGTCTTCTTGTCGTACCGGTCTGAGATGGCTCCGGCAAAAATGCTCATGATCACATACGGTGCATAGGTGCATATCGTGAGTGCCGCCGTACTGAGTGCTGACCCTGTCTTCTCATACAGCCACAATGTCAGCGCAAAGCCTGTCATTGCGCTTCCCAGCTGTGAAAGACTCTGTGAGGTCCAGAGTATATAAAAGTCCTTTAATCCTTTATTTGTATCATTCATTGTCTTTGCTCCTTATCGTTTTCGTTTCTGATATAAGAGCAAAGCCTGAGGAATTCATTTCCTCCACACAGTCTTCTCAGGCTCTGCGTGGAGCTAAAACAATGCAAAGAATCATTTTCTCATCTCCTTAGATCACTTGAATCTATTGCTTTACTATCGTTCTGACCTTAGCAAGGCATACCAGCTTGCGTCACAGATGCCTTGGTTGTTTCTATCTGAACTTCGCAAAGTGCCTTCATATTTCATGCCGCACTTTTTCATGACCATACCGGAATGCGGATTCCCTAGGTCATGACGGCTTTCAATGCGGTTCGCCCCCACCTTATCAAAGAAGAAATCCATTACAGCTTTCAAAGCTTCTGACATGATTCCCTGATGCCACCAGGCTTTCCCGAGACAGTAGCCTATATGAATCATATCGATATCGTCGTTCATATGAACTGCAGCGATGCTTCCAATCGGATCTCTTCCATGCTCTTTCGGGACAATTGCCCACTGATAAAAATTATCCTTTGAATAGCATGAGATCCAGTTTTCCAATACTGCCTTGCTTACATCGATACTGGCATGTGCAGGCCATGTCAGATATTTTGTAACGTCAGAATCAGAAGCCCAGTTTCTATACATGGCTTCCGCATCACAGGTTTCAAATCTTCTCAGAAGCAATCTGTCTGTTTCCAACAGTTGAGTACCACAGTGTCGCATTTTTAATCTCCTGTCATAACCCAATATTCCGCCGAGCTTCCTCGTTGTTTTTAAGAATCACACCTGCCTTCTCACAAGTCAAAACCTCCGCGCAGCTGCCGCAGGTTTCAACCCTTTTGCTGAGAGCGCACTGGCGGATCGGACAGAGTGATTCACAGTACGGAGTTTTCACACCGTCAATCCGGCATCCAACGCAGTTGATCATCTCCGATGTGATTTCCACACCGTTCAGTTCCGACCAGCGCTTTGCGACCTTTTCCCGGAGCGCGTCGTCGTTTTTCATCGTAGCCAGCCTGGCTTCGCAGGTTTCACAGTTCAGGCCGCAATAAGCAATGTATTCTTTCATTTTCATACTCCTCCGTTCACAATTGCAGCATACTGCTCCTCCGGGATCATGGGGGAACCGATCTCTGTCAGCAATGTTTCATTGATCTCGCCCGTTTCGGCATATTGCCTTCCGGCCTGTTTCACAAGCGCCAGCCGCGGTTCAGTCACAGCAGCCGCCTCCGGCGCGTTGAACATGGGGCTTTCCGGGACGGTGATGATGGCATGGCTGCCCGGAAAACATAGTTTGAACCCCGCCACGGCAGGCTCGAAGTTGTGCCTGCTGTTGGGGAATCCGCAGCCGCAGATCATCAGATAAAGCAAATGGGAAAAGTCCGCCTGACCGACATGCTCGTACCGCTCGCCGACCTTCTGCATTGCCATGCTGCTGAGGGGAAGTGTCCGATCCAGCAGAGCCTTCAGCGGGGCGGGCATCCCGTAGCAATAAAGCGGAAAGCTCCAGATCAGCAGATCGCTTGCCAGGATCTCATCCAATATCTCCCGCATATCATCATCATGGACGCAGGTCCCGCCATTCCTCATACAGGAAAAGCAGCCGGTACAGTATTCAATGTGTTCATCGATCACATGAATGATATGTATGTCCTGTAGAGCTGCTTCATTCATTCCTTCCAGAAAGGCCTGGGTGATATGCAGAGTATCGCTGTGCTCCCGCTTGGGACTGCCGTTTAGTACAAGAATTTTCATAACTCACACCTCTCGTTACATAATCTTTTTCAAATTCCAGAGTTATCATTCCGGCATATGTGCATTGATTTCATCAAGCAAATAGATCGTTTTGTATGTCTTATTGCAATTTCTGCACTGCCAGTCACAATTGTTTTTCTTGGCTTTCGTATGAAGCAATTCCAGATCACTGCCGCAGATAGGACACCTTGCTATTTCCTGCCGCCAGAGTCTTTTTAAAAAATCCAGTGCCTCATTTCTCGTTTTGAACCCGAGTTCATTCAATATTGCCCTTTCCACTGCCATCCATACCTTCTTGTTCTTCTTTCTTTGCTCTTTCCCGATACACATTTGCTGAAGTTGTAAAACCTGCTGCAGCACCGAAGCAGATAATCCCCAGAATATAATGTCCGCCTGTGATCTGGAACACCGCGCCCACAAACATAAGGAGCGCGGAAAATGCCAGCCATTTTGACTTTTTACTGTTCATTTTCATTTCCTCCACGACCCGAATCAAATAGACCAAACACGATTCCCATAAGCAGCCCCATGCAGATACCAAGGACTATGCTGTGCATTGACTGTGTAAATACGATCCCCCAGAGGAATGCCATAGAAACAGGGAAAACTTTCTCCTTCATCACCATTCACCTTACCTTTTTTAGAATCCGCTTACGGCGAGCACACCTCCGACGCCTGCAAAAACCGCGCCGAGGACTCGTATCAATATAGTGTATTCTTTAGTCGGTCCTTCTCCACCCTGTGTTTTCCGCTTTTCAGTGAACGACCATAATGTGACTGGTGAAACAAAGAATAGCCCCAGTCCGATCAGACACAGAACAAGTCCGCCAATCAGTTCCTGTTTCATACCTCCAAACCCCCAATCTGTTTACTCTGCCTGTTTCACCGCCAGACAATATCCAACACCTGCAGGCGCTGTCATGCTGTACTCCATGTTACTGTTGTACTCTTGAAAGAAAGCATTCGTCGCTTCATCTGCATCCAAATGCTCGTACACCAGAAAACCGGTTTCTGAAAGCAGCTCTTCCAGCTCGTTATAGGAATACTGTGCTTTCATTTGTTCACCTGCAGCTGCGGCCAGTTCCCTGTTCCGTTTGCTCTCTGTTCCACCAGATGTCTGTGGGTAATCAAAGCAGATGGTAGAACCGGCGCAGGAAATGGATGCTATTTCCGTTATGAGCTTTCTGAACTCATCTTTTGACAGATAGTAGCTGATTCCGAGCAGACTTCCGAAGAATTGTTTCTCCGCATGGAAACCGGCACTCAATAAATCATCTTTCCATCCGGGCAGAGCCAGATCACATCCGATGCATATCTGACTGCAGACAGGCTCAAAACCTTTCTCTCTGATGCGGCGCTGCCTGTCTGCAATCATTTCCGGACGATCCAGTTCAAACACCTGTAGCCTCTCATCCTTTGTGCGAAGGGAGAATGTATCATAGCCGCAGGCGAAAATGATGATTTGCCCATACCCGATCATCACAGCATTGCCAATAGCCCGTTCACAAAAAGCACTTCTTGCCAGAACAGACGGCGATAGCTGATGATTTACAATAAATCGAAGCGCTTCTTCCGGGGTTCCCTGAAATCCCGGGACAAAGAAAGAAATGCCTTGTGACATGTTCTGTGAAATTGATACGTATTCTTCATCTGTCAGCATCTCCTTCGCAAGTGGATCTGCAAAGATATGTATGCGGTTATTTTTGTAGTGATATGCCCGCGCAAAAGCGCTGACAAGAGCTGTCATGTTGTCCATAGATGTAACCCTCCCTAAGTTCCTTTATGCTCTTTAAATCTCATGCTCATTCGAAAAGGATTCCTTATATACCGGCAAAACTTGTTTCCAGAAAATCCACCCATTTATAATGAGCAACACGGCAAAAGCACTCCTGGCGATCCATTCGGGGCAGAGAAGACTGATCCCGTTCATATCGCCTCCTCCAAAGAAACCGCACAGTATGCTTAAATATAGCGGATCTAGCAGCAAAAGGGCAATGGTTATATAGTACATGACTGCCCGGAGAAGCTTGCTTTTTGCCTGGCATATTCTTCCTGCCAGTGCTGTCAGCACAATTCCTGCAAATAAGGTTGCTGCCGCTCCTGCAACGCAGAAAAGTGCCATCTGTCTACTGGTCATTCGTTCTGCGTAAACATCAATCTGCATGCCGATTCCCATAAAACGAATCTGCTTGAATGATCCTAAAAGAACTGCGCATAGCAAATGGGCTCCTTCGTGAACAAGATAATAAACCGCTGCTGCCGCCAGAATCCCTATATATTGACGCATCTGTCTCATATGTCTTGTGTTCCTTTCTTCGCGTTGTATTCCATTGTCGCAAAGCGAATGCCATTGGCTGTCAGCTCGCGGTCTGTCACCGTAAATCCGATGGCCTTGTAAAATGGAGGCCGTAGGGCGGGGAATTGAGTGTGATCGTTCGTCCAAGGAATACCGAAATCTGGTCCTTTAATTCTTCGTGATCCGAAACCGACAATGTTCTGCTCCTCGCAATATTGTTTCCAGAACCTCAACTTCAAATATACTAGTGGGTTCCAAGCAGTTTAAAACATACAAAATACTTTGTCTGCTGCAATTACACTGATCCGGATCGGTAACTTGACCAGACTGTACTTTGGGACAAGTGCATTTCTCGTATCCAAGTTCATAGGTATGTCCGGCCTCGATGACTTTTCCAAAATATCCGTTTCCATTCATTGCTTCGCCGTAGATCTTATCAAAATCACCACCACAGGCCTTATACAACTTGATCTGTGCAGGAAGAACAGTGTCTTTTACACAGGTTACGGCTTGTTCATAATACTTGTCTTTCATAAATCGTCCCCTTATCTGCAAAGTCTGTACTTTGCATTCAGCACCAATTCTTTATCATCAGCATCTGAATAAAGTGTTTTCTCAAATCCAATACCGTTATGTTCAAGGCAAAGATCCATAAAGCAGATGAAAATACCTATATCGATTCGGTTGTAAAATGAAACCTTATCGGCAGGCATGATCCCTCTTTTACCGGGTTTCCTGTATCTGTAAACCGAAAGCTTACCATCGTTCTTTACAAGCCACGGCTGAGAATTACATGCACTCGGTGCAAACCTGACAATATCGGTCACACCCGGGATCTGTTCACCTTCCCATATTTCGGTGGCGCTCTTTCTTTTGCTCTTAAACATATCCTTGCGGTACTTAGAGCTATCACTGATCTTCCTGATGGAAAACATAATGACGAACTCCATATCATCAAATGGTTCTTCTTTTGTTTTGCCTATTCCGAACCAGAGCGTTCCGATATTTTTGGATACAAGATAAAGATCGAGTTGTTCACCGAGATAACCTATGTTTTGCAGATAGCCGCCTTTCTTCTCGCTGTAAAGCAGAATGCAGTATTCTCCGCCTCGTTTGCAGTTAGTCTGCTTTTCAGGAACAATACGAATGGTGGTTTTGATTTCAGGATTCAGGGGAGTAAACTCTGAATATGCATTTTGTATATCGTTGAGTTCGTCTATACTGATTGATTCGTTCCCAACATTTCTGAAAATATGAAATGACTTTCTTCTAAATATCATTTCATAAAACACATTGTTCAATGAAGTCACCTCCGCAAATCCGAATTCTAAACTTACACTCCCGGTTTTTGATTCAGTACGCGTTCGAGCGCCACCCAGCCCAGGTATTTTGGATGATCTCCGGTCAGCGCTGTCAGCTTTTCGATTGCCAGATAGTTATCGATTCGAACCCTGTCCCAAGCATGGATCACGCGGCCGTCCCCAAAGCTTATGCCGCAATGTCCCCAGTTGACCGGACCATTTTCGCTAGGACACAGGCAGTCATAGAATACGAACGCGCCTCGCTCCGGCACTCCACCCCGCAGCGCGTCCTTGTACAACCCGCAGGATTCCTTTGCGGAATCTCCGCCGAATATTTCAATATGATTGCTGATTTCAAGTGCGTCCTCGATAAACGCAAGACACCAGCCTGCATACTCTGTACTGCCAAGCTTGTTTTCAGCCCAGTGAATCATATTCTCTGTCAGTTTCTCCATCTGAAAACCTCAGCCTCCACAAATGAGAAGTTTGCTTTATGTGAAATTCCGGGTGGTATCGGGTTCGCTTTTTCTTTTCTGGTAAAAGACGCACCCATCCTCAATCTTCATGATCCGATAGAGGCCACAAAATTCACTTGCATATAATCCTCCTTGAGAATGACCTATAACAACTATCTTCTCTTCATGCGAAACAGTATCAAGCAGCATTTTTAACTCTATGGCAATGTTGGTGGGAGTTCTTTCCTTATCACTTTTTTTACTATGGTTTATCCCGGCTCTTTCATATACAAGCACGCCATGACTCTTTCCAAGTTCTGTTGCAAACGTTTCCCACTCTGCGATACAGGCACCAAGCCCCATCTCTATAACTACATCTATAGTGGGGTTCCCATATATCTTGTAATAATTCATTTTTTTCTTTTCTCTTAGTGTGTCCACATCGACAAGTGCGCTAATAGTTTCATTTGTGGCTTCTCCATAAACTTGAATTCTTATTGTGCGTCTCTTTTCTGCTTACCTATAACAATCCTGCGAATGTTCTCCCAATCAGCACATCTTTGATAGTTTCCATTCGGAAAAGCACATTCTCTGTTCCATGGTCTGTCAAACACCAGAACCTTAAGTTCCGGCAGATGTTCGAAGAATCTGAACGCCTTTGGAGAATCCTCAACAGCGTAATCAAACTTCATTCTGTAATAGTCTTCCAGTTCAAGGGTGCTGCTGCTGTTTTTGATAAAGTGATCCCTTCCATATTTATTGAGACAGTACAGTCTAGTATTCTTTAGTCCATGCTCATCCAGCCATATACGGGATGGCTCATAAACGCTTGACGGGCGGCCGGTAATGATCGATACCTCGTGACCACGCGAGAGCCATTCGTTTATGGTCTCCGCTGCTCCCAGCGTCGCATCAAACGACAACAGTATCTCCGGCTCGTGCCCCCGCAACATAAAATGCTCGTATTGTTCCGCATTCAGATCAAAAGATCTGTCCAGTTCAAAATGATGAATCTGGTCATAAGGAACATGCTTATTGAACATTTCCAGCGCAAGCTTGGAGAAGGCTCTTGCTGTCTCGCACAGGCAATCGTCAAAATCAACATAGATATGCATTATTTCATGATCTCACTTTCGCACATATCATATCCGTCAAGACAATTTACACTCCATCTGAATATCAAAAGGTTCATCTTCTACAAATGAAGGTATCGGATGTTGACTCAGTCTGAAGCCCATTGCCTTGTAAAAATCAATGGTTTCCTCAGCAGAACAGCAGGATGCGTACAGAGCAGAGGTCCCACGGCTTCTTGCATAATCAGCGACAGTTTCAACCAGCCGTCGGCCGATTCCGCATCGTCTGAACTCGCGGGAAACATGAAAACTGTCAATGATAAGGCGATTTTCGTTAAGCTCCGGTATCAGCATGATTTCACCAACGACCATATCTCCCTTAAATGCACAGAAGGTAATATATCTGCCTGACAGTATCTCTCCCGCCTTTTTGCGTCTCTGTTCGGGCGACCAGTTTTCGGTAAAGGGCTGGAAATTCAAAACGAGTTTGCCGTTTTCTATGCGCCAAACATTCTGAACCTCTTGAAATCTGTCAAATGAATCCATTGACGTTTCGCAGAAATTGTTTCTGTCCGCCTGTTTGATCTCAATCATGTTTTCAGTCACCGTTTTCTCAACCATTCATACAACTATCCAATTCAAACATCGTTTTGATACTCCTCTAATGTTCTGACCTCACAGCCCTTGTCCGTATAGTAGGCAAGCATTTCCGGCATCTTCTTTAAATCATAACTGGTCACACAATCAGAGATGACACGGACAGCATATCCGGCCTTTGTCATGTTGAAACAGGTGGATTTCACACAGGCAGTGGCATCAGCACCGGTAATGTAAAACTCCCTGATGTCCTTTGACCGGATGAATTCCGAAAACGCCTCGCTGGTCAAAGCATTAGCCTTTGTCTTAACGAAAATATGATCCGAGACAATCCTCAGCTCCGGCGCAAGTTCTGCTCCTTTTGTGCCTGGCTTGAAGGTGCGCGTGCCGACGGACAGGTTATTGTGCTGTATATACACAATCTCCATGCCGCTTTCCGCCGCCCATTCAATGGCGGCATTCAGTCTGTCAATGATGTCCCTGTAATGCTTAGTTATGTCGTTTTGAATGTCAATGACGACGAGTGCTTTTCTATTCATTTTTTATAATCTCCATTTCCTGTTCAGCAATTCTCCGTAATTTCATTCAGCCATTCTTCCCTTGAGATTGCCGATACATGGGTCGTTCCATTTGTTTCATCCGGATATTCGCATACAAAATGCATACCGATGGATTCCGCTGTTTTAATAGAAGGTGCATTGGTGTATTTGCAGTAGGAATACAGGGTTGGATAATCTGTGTTTCGGAATGCCCAGTTGCGGACGGCCTTTGCGGCCTCACTGGCAAAGCCCTTTCGCTGACAGTCGCGGCGGATATGATAGCCGATTTCCGGCAGTGTTTTTCCATTGATATTCTGGAGTGTCAGCCCGCAGTCGCCGATCAGCTCACCGGTTTCCTTCAGACAGACTGCCCACAGCCCAAAGCCATCCTTCCGATAGCGGTTCATATTCCGTTCGATCCAGTCTTTAACGTGCTGCCCATTGAAGGTGTAAGGATAATGCCACATGGTTTCAGGGTCGCCGAACACCAGAAACAGGGCCTGAAAATCATCTGGTTTCATTTCCCGCAGCAATAGCCTTTTTGTTTCCAGAACCATCCGTGGTCTGCTCATACAATCAATCCTTCCGTCCGTACACCCGGATAAAATGCTGACTGAATGCCTCTATCTGCTTTATTGCATCCTCTGTTTTCTCAGGTTCACGGTCGCACAAATGGATCAGTGCGGAAATCGGTGCGGTATAGGCAAAGGCAAGCATCTCAGGATCATCTTCACTGAGCAGTCCTTTATCCATCATGCCTGTGAAGATCCGTGTAAACATCTCTGTAAGCCCGGTGAGGAAGTGTTTCGTTGCAAGCTCCCGTGCACGTTCGTCTCGGTACTGTTCAAGTGTCAGGATCTTACGCGTCATGATGATCTTTTCATCATGCACAGTTAAGTTCACCATATGCATGGTCACCGTAACAAGCCCTTCCAGCGAATCCGGCACAGGCGGCAGATGCTCTGCGGATCCGAAGTGATCTGCATAATAGGCAATCATCTGATCCAGTAGCGCATTCCAGATTGCTTCCTTGCTCTCATAGTGCTTATAGACCCCAGACTTCACAAGGCCGAGAGATGCACTCAGTTCACGGATGTTTGTCCCTGCATATCCGTTTTGTGAAAACATCTCCAGCGCGGCTTCCAATATTTTCTCTTTCGTATCGTTCGCCATAATAACCTCCAAATGCAGCAGAGTGACCTTTCGTTCACCTATTATAGTGAACGAAAGGTCACCTGTCAAGGCCGTGCCTTTGTTTTATTACGTTATATAAGGTTCAATTATTTTTCTCGTGATTTCTCGTCCCGTTCTTCCTGTTGGCGATATAAGATCACATCAGCATTCTGCTTTGCCCGGATGAATTCCGTACGTCCGGTATTTCGTATATTCTGCCTGCCGTTCCTGGATCAGCTTGGACCGCTCAGCATTCAGTTCCTTCACAGTAGGCAGCTTCGTTCCATCCGGCAACTGATCAAAGGCAACTCTTGCTGCTTCCTGCAGTTCGATTTCTGCCCGGTGCAGCTCATAGAATTCTGCCTTCTTTGCTATCGGCAGCCGCTTATATTCCAGGTAGATCTTCCTGGTCTTGCTGTAGTCGAAAATATGCTGGCGGAGCGCTTCGATTTCTTTGATCCTGGCATCCTTTTCTTTGATAGATGCAAGCAGCTGATCAGCAGTTTAGGGATCCGATAGAACTGATACTGCTCGGCATCTTCCGGTCCGTAGAAATAGTCAAACTCCATCTGCTCTCCTCCTTTCCTCTTTTTCTGCAACAAAAAAGGACGCTTACTTACTGCGAAATGCAGAAAATAAACGTCCATAATCAACGTGATATTCTATTGTCTATAAGTCCTCAAGTTTTGTGCCTACAGTGACGAGTTCTATTGCTATAGCCACCCGGACATACTTTTCGAGGCGTTTTCCACGCTTCGACCAGTCGGTCTCACCGAAGGTGAAATGCTCGTAAAAGTGCATAAAATAAAGGATTTCTACGAGTTCAACTTTTGTAGCAACACTATAGTCTCGATGTGTGAAAATTAGTCATTCTCGCAAACTTGTCAATATATTGTTATTCCTATACTTGTGCCACACTTGAAATCACAGTATCCAGATAATGATTAGTAGTCTTTCTTGTTTCGAGCATTTTTCATCCAGTTCATTCACCAATCACAGCTCCGACATTTTTCTCGTTCACCGTGAAAGCGATCGGTACTTTTCAGCAATCATGGGTTGTATATAATCCGTATAAAATCTTGCCTGAACAATTGCAATCTTCCCGTTTCTGTTCTCAAAAATTGACCAAGAAACATATCCACCGATTGCCTGTTCTCAAAAAAGATGCCAGGAACATATCTACAAAAAGGGCATGTTCGCCAGCCCTGTAGCACGATTATCTTGCGAGATAATCGCCTATGCTATATATTAAAAGATAAACTCTACTCATGTTCTTTCACATACTGTATAAACTCAGGTGTTTTAGACCAATATTTAATGCCCCAGTTTTCAAAATTCCATTCATCCATATATTGGTTGCATTCATAATCTACATAGTAAATAAGGTTATCTTTAACAACAAAGTTGGTCGGAAAATAATCGATATTTAGGCCTGCTTTCTTTGCGGCATCCGCCATTTCACGCACCTGCGTAATATAGGGCTCGACCGATATTTCGTCGCGTACCATATCAAAAATGGTTGGGCCCTCGATGTATTCTTTAATAATCCTCTCAGAGTCTTCATCAAGGGAAAGCATAAGTGGAATTCTTATTCCTGCATCTTTCAACCTTCTATAATCGTTTTTTTCCGCTTCGATCTTGTTGCCAAAGGCATAGTACTCACACGGTTCATGGTGGATTTGCTTTAATACGACCTCTTTACCCTTTGATAACGCAAGATAGGAGTATCCACCCTTTCCGTGCCCCAATAGCCTCACAATTTCATATTCATCGCTGTTTACTCTGACAATCTTGTCCATTTCATCCTCTTCTATATTTCTGAATCCAGTCAACAGCAAAATCCACAAGTCTTTTTTGATTCATTAAGCGTAGTTCGGCATTTCCAATCATGGCTTTATTAACAGCATTGCTCTGTTCAAAGGCTTCTCCTATCTGGTCAAAATCCTCACCATCAACAAAAAGCGTCTCGTACTCTTTCCATACGCGCTTACCACTTTCCATGATCGCACTATGCTCTATGCTATTATGCTTGCCGGGATAATCAGCGCGGACATCTGCAAGATGCAAAGACGTATTCTTATCATAACCAACACCGATAAGCAAAACCTCTCCATTCAGTTCATACAGTTTGCCTATTGGAGAACCCTCTCCGAAAATATTGGAAAGGTCATGATCATTAACGAGATATTCTGCGTGTTTGCCCCATGCCGCAACGGATCTTGCCGGATGGTCGCTTCGCAGGGTTCCCGGCCATTGACGGAACGCTTCAGCTACAGCTCCCATGGTATTTGTTGGCGTAATTCTCTTATCATAAGCCGGCCAGTTATCGCGGATTATCTGCCAGTATTCTTCCGGAACGGTCCAATGGACTCCATCCTC
>JAFRNW010000002.1 GCA_017429985.1 Clostridia bacterium
CGTTCCCGTTCAGCAGTTCCTCCCGGTTCACGAAGATCAGGTTCCTCGAGATCGCGTTCCGCCCGCAGTACAGTCCGTTCCTGTGGTGGATTTCCTGGGTCCGGAAGGGCATGAGCACGGCCGTGCTCTCCGTGGTCAGGGTCCTAAGCGCGTCGATCTTCCGGAGACCGTAGGGGAGGACCGTGTTCAGACCCTGCATCTGCTGGTACTTCAGCGTCTCAAACTGGCAGATGTGCTTCCGCCCGACCGATAACAGCGTTTCCGTGTCCGCGTCCAGCTGCTTTTTCGTGTCCGCCACGTGCACGAGCGTCACCACGACGAACATCATGCGCTGGTCCCGGGTCGTCAGGTCGTCGAGGAACTCCTTGGACTCCTGGCGCTGCTGCTCAAGATCGTACGGGACGACGGCAGAGAAGTTATTGTTCCGGTTCTGCTTTCTCTGCCAGTTCGTGATGTTCGTTTCCGTTCCCAACAGGCGGTTCTCCACTTCTTTGACCGCCTCGTCGGTGGGGACGGGGATGATGTCGATCGAGAGCATGAGGTTCCGGTTCAGCTCGCAAAGCTCCGTGATCATGCTGTCCTTGATGTAGGAGGGATACTCCCTAAGATACAGGACCCTGGCGTACTTCCTCCCGATCCGGATATGATCGCTCCGGAAGGAGATGTCGTACGGACAGACGCTGTCCTGGAAGTAATGCCCCTTTTTCATGAGCTCCTTGATCTTGAACCGGAAATGATCCTCCTTGCCGATCCTAAAGAAGTCGTGGAAGATCCGCATGCGTTCCGTGATGTCCAGTTCAACGCATCTGGAGGAAAGGCTCGAAAGCCTCGCCGTCAGTTCCGCCGATACACGGTTGAAGAAAGTCTTCGCCTCCTCGTAACTACTCTTGATCACGGATACCGTGAAGTACTTTTCCTGTATGATGCCGCTCCCGCCGGTCGCCTTGTCGGTCAGCATGACGTTGTATTCCCGCCGGAACTCGTTCAGACCGTCCGATCTGTCCGCGAGCAGGTTCTTTTCAAAACTGTTTTTGTTCATGCGCCGGTTGTTGATTGTGATCTTGGTGGTCGCGCCGACCTCCAGCGCGTTCAGGAGTTCGCAGTAGCCGAGAAACATGGCCATCTGATCCTCCTTGGACGCCGCGCTGTAGTTGATGTCGGAAAAACGGAAGGTCTTCGAGAACTTGTTCCCGACCTGGAACACGCCGTCCGGCCAGATCCGTCTGATCGGGATCGTGTCCTGGACGGAGCGGGGGACTTTGAACGATTCCCTGTCCGAGTTCAGGACCTGTTTCAGCGTTTTAATCAACCTTCAGCACCTCCTTCAGCTTTGAATCCTTCATGGCTTCCGCGTACAGATTCCCCGGACGGGAGAGAAGCCTTTTCGGCATGAGGAATTCTGACTCTATGTACGCTCTGATGAATTGCTCCGCCGTCATCCCGTGATACTTTACAAATCCCAGAACGGCGAACGGGAACGCGCCGACGACGCAGAGCCAGCTGACGGTCTCCTGCCCGATCACGTTCCGAAGTCCGAAGTAGACGCCGAGCGCGATCCCGACCGCAAGCAGTGAAAAAAGGAACTGTCTTAGCGACAGCCCCATAAAGACGGATTCCTGGTAATCCCGGATCTCCTTATTGATTTTGATTTCCAAGGGAAATCTCCTTCCTGTTCACATATCGGAATAGAAACAGTGCCCGGACGGATTCCGGACACTGTTTTATAGTCAATCATTGTTATTTATTCGTTCTGTAATACATGTGCATTATGCAAGTATGGATTGGTCAAGCAGGAAATCATAAACATTGACCGTCAGGATCCCATTTTCGTCATACCATGGTTGTACAGTGTCCCGGGTGACGATTATTTTGCGGAATGAATCATCGACCTTACGGAAAGACCGGATCTCCTGTTCGCGCTTATCACCATCCAGGATGGAGTAAGCGGATTGAATATAGATTCTGTTTGAGCCGAGATTACAAACGAAATCTATTTCTAACTGGCGGCGGGAAACGGAACCCTTTTTGTCCTTTTCTGCAATCGGGACCACACCGACGTCTACGTTGTACCCACGAATGCGAAGCTCATTGTAGATTACGTTTTCCATCGTATGGTTCTGCTCGAACTGGCGAAAATTGATCCGCGCGTTCCGGAGACCTAGATCGGAAAAGTAATATTTGACCGGGGTATTGATATATGCCTTTCCTTTGATATCATACCGGCTTGCGGATTCAATCAGGAAGGAATCCTCAAAAAAAACGATATACCGTTTGATTGTACCGGATGTGATGCTCGACTTTTTCACGCTGCGAAATGTATTCTTCAGCTTTTCGGGATTCGTTAGCGAACCCACCGAAGAAGAGAGAACGCTGAGGAGTTCCTCCAGTTCTTCTGCTTTGCGAACATTATGGCGCTTTGCGATATCCTTGATATAGATTTCATCGAACAGCCTTTGAAGCATCGCCGCCCTGTCCCGGTCATCTTGCCGCAGCACAACAAGAGGAATGCCGCCATAAAGCATATACTGCGACAGACCTGTATATCGATCACCTTTCCATACGGTCATGAATTCAGAGAAGCTGAGCGGATTCAGGTGAACTTCATCGCCTCTGCCCTCAAACTCTGTGATGATATCGCTGGACAGGAATTTTGCATTGCTGCCGGTCACGAAAATATCCATGTTGTCACGGCGGAGATATCCGTTCAATACCGTTTCAAACGATTCCATCTCCTGTACTTCGTCGAGCAAAAGGTAATACATCCCTTCGTCGGTTGTCTTGGTCCGGATATATTCCATGAACCGTTCGGGATCAACCTTTCTTTTTTCCTTCTGGAGCGAAATCAGGTTTTCGCCGATCAACAGAAGGTCATCAGCGGAATCAAAAGCAAAACGGATGATATGTGAGGGGGCGATACCTGCATTCAGAAGATGACGATAGAAGATGGTGTTGAGCAAATAGGATTTTCCGCATCTTCTCACGCCTGTAATTACTTTAATGAGGCCGTTATTTTTCCGCGCGATCAGCCGATTGAGATACAAGTCGCGTTGAATTTCCATCTTTGCACTCCTATCAGAGATTTTTGCAACCTTACGCAGTTTTCTCACATATTATAGCATCCACCTGTGCTAATACCAAGATATTACAGTAGATTTTTGCAACCTATTGCATTTTTCTCTCATAAGCATCCTGGATATTTACATACATATCATTTACTTCACAGCATTCCGGCGTCAACATTTTTGTCCGTATTTTTCCGTTTTTTACGGATAACTACATTTTTTCGTGATCAGAATCCGATCATTTCCTTCACGAGCCGTTCGCTCATCTTGACCGCTCCGACAAGCACCAGCATGTTGAAGATCAGTTCCCCGAGATAGCTCCAGACCATCTTTGCAGCCGACGCCGCCGTGTCTGACACGGCGGGAGGGGAGGCAGCGTACGCGGAATAGATGATGCATGCCAGAACGATGATCGCCCCCTGCAGACAGACGCCCGCGTAGCTTTTGAGGAACTGCACGCCGATGCGCGATGTGCCTTCCCCGGCAAACGTGGATAATGGGATAGGAGCAATCGCCGTGTACATGTAGATGCTGAAGAACCTGCCGTAGACCGTCAGGATCATGACGAACGACAGAACGGTCACGAGCAGCGATCCGATCAGGGAGACGATCCAGAGCGGGATGCTCTCAAAGAAGCTGCATGCCAGCACTTTCTGCTCAATGATGCCGGGAAGCTCGATCCCGCCCGTGAGCGCGCTTCCCGCGCTTCCGGCGATCCGTGAAATGACGCCCTGAATGATCGAAAAGACTGCGAGCAGAAGGTCCATGCTGTAGGTGATGACACCTTTTGCAACGGCGAACCGGATAAACAGCTTCAGCGCCTGCTCCGGCCGCTTGATGTCCCGGTAGTCGGTCGTGGCCCGGACGACCCCGACGATGAAGAAGAGGACCAGAAGCGCGTACGCGACGGCTTTCAGTCCTCCGTGGATGTCCAGGATGATGTTCCAGATCGTCCCGCCCCGGAACGACTGCGGGGAGGTCGTGAGCAGTGCCCAGATCTCGCTCAGGTATTTCCGCCAGGTCTCAAGTGCCTGGAGCAGATTGTCCAGCACCCAGTTGCCTGTGTTCATGGATTCACCTCCAATATAAAAAGAGCAGCGTCTGCGCTGCTCCGGGATGTATGCGAAAAAGCGTTATTTGCTCTTCTTGCGTTCTTCATAGTACGGGTTTTTCCGGTTGTCCGCGTCCGCGAACCGGTCCACGGATTCCTGTTCCCCTTCGAGATAGATCAGGGCGTCCTCATAGAAACGCTCGTACGTCAGGATGCCGGCGGACGTTTCGTAGATGCCTTTTTTCCACCGGAAGGCGCCGAACATATAGATGTCCTCCAGCTGCGCCTGCACATCGAATTTCGGAAGAAGGCCGAAATCGTCGGCGCGGAAGCGCCGCACGGCTTCTTGGATCTCGGTTTCGAATTCGGGATGCGCATTAAGATACGCCTCCGTCCCGTCCGACAGGTACGTGTCCGGATCGCCGCGGAGGAAGAACCCCGCGAATCCGTGGACTTTTTCGGGATGTTTGATCCCGTACGCCTGCCCGACCATTTCGGTCCTGTTTTTCACGTCGACTTTTTCCTTCTTGATATACAGCCTCATTTTTGTTTCTCCTTTTTTGTTATTCCATGAGACTGCAAAAGAAAAAGCCCATCGTTCCGACGGGCTCAGCGCATAAAAAGAAGCCCATCGTTCAAGCTTTGGCACCTTACCCTGAGGCAGGTTGTCGTGCGGTCAACGAGCTTGTCTCTCGCGCACTCTCTATGGTGATTTCATTATATCAGACGGGGACGGGACGTCAAGTGGTCAGCCGGTGATCAGGTTCAGGATTTCCTTCGTAAAGGTGATCACGATCCCGCCCGCGAGCGTCAGCATGCCGTTCGCGCGCTGGGATGGGTCATGGGATTTGAGCGACAGGCCGAGCTGCAGGACGCCGAATCCCAGCAGGATGATGCCGACCGCGCGGATCAGGCCGATGATGAATTCGCTCAGGTTGTTGACGACCTGGATCGGGTCGTCCGCGGCAAGTGCCGGCAGTACGGCGCAGAATACGAGGACAAGCGCGCAGAAGGCAAGAAACGCCCTGCGTGTTCCGTGTTGTTTCTTCATTGATGTTCTTCCTCCTCGAGTAAGATGTACTGGTCCGCCTTCGTGAAGTCGAAGGCCTTTTCAAACGGCAGGGAAGCAAACAGCCTTTCCCTGTGGAGATACGGGGGACAGCCGCCGCCAGCCGTCCTTTTATAGTTCGGATGACGGGTAAGGTCGTATTTTTCATCCTGCACCGCGGGAAAGCCCCGGATGAACAGGAGCGCGTTTTTGTTGTCCAGAAGGCGCACCTCGTCCGGGGTGAGAAGATCCCTGGCGATCCGGCTGTTCTGCGTGGAGAAGCTGCCGCTTTTCCCTTTGCTTTCCGTATGGGACTTTGAAAGGATGGTGCCCTTTCCGAGCATTTTCGAGATGTACTCGTGCGTGCTCTGCTCGTTTCCGCCGAGATAGAGGAGCGTGTCGCAGTTGCCGGTGATCGTCTCCCATCCGTGTTCCTTATAGAGCCCCTTCAGCTGCGCGAGGTTCTGGATGATGATGGTGGACGAGATCTCCCTGGAGCGCATGGTGGCGAGCGACTTGTCAAACGCCTCGGGCAGGGAGACGTTCGCGAACTCGTCCAGAATCAGCCTGACGTGCACCGGGAGCCTCCCGTGGTGGATGTGGTCCGCCCGGTAGTAGAGCTCCTGGATGATCTGGGTGTAGAGCATGCCGACGAGATAGCTCATGGAGGTGTCGTTGTCCGGTATGACGGCGAAGACCGCTGTTTTCCGTTCTCCGAGCTGTCCGAAATCCATATTGTCCCGGCTCGTGATGTCCCGGATCTGGGAAAGGTTGAACGCCGCGAGCCGGACCGCGACGGATACCAGAATGCTTTTTGCCGTCTTTCCCGCCGCCAGTTTAAAGGTAGAATACTGCTTGACGGCGATGTGCCCGGGCTTACTTCGCTCCAGCTGGCGAAACAGCAGGTCGAGGGGGGAGACGTAGTCGTCCCGGTCCTCTCTGACGTCCGCGTACGAGAGCATGGTCATGATCATGGCGAAGTTCTGCTCCTCCTCGGGCGCCTCGTAGATCAGGTAGAACATGAGCGCCTCGAGAAGCGCCGTTTCCGATTTCTCCCAGAACGGGTCCCCGGAACTGCTGCCCTTCGGGGTCGTATTTCTTATAAGGTTCGTGATGAGCTTTAAAACGTCCTTGTCGTCCCGGATATAGCGGAAGGGGTTGTACCCGTCCGACTGGGAGGGCTCCACCAGGTTGAACACCCGGATCACATAGCCGGATTCCCTCAGGAAGTGCCCGACGTTTGACAGGATCTCGCCCTTCGGGTCCGTCACCACGAAGCTGCAGTTGGCCTGCAGGATGTTCGGGAGCGCCATCGTGCGCGTCTTGCCCGCGCCGCTTCCGCCGAGTACGAGGATGTTCAGGTTCCTTCTGTGGAGATGGGTGTCCATGCCGAGCCGGACGCGTTTTGTCAGAAGGAAATTCTGCTTCTGCGAAAGCGCCCGGTCCAGCGCCTTCGGGTCGCCCCATCTGGCGGAGCCGTGTTCCTCCCCTTCGCGCGACGCCGTACGCGACGCGCCGGCAAAGAGCAGGATCAGCGCGTAGGCAAGAAGGAAGAGAAGCACGCAGCGGAGGCTGTTAGCACACCAGACGATCCGAAACGGCTGCGATACGGATTCCGCAAAGCCTACTAGCAGGGAGGGAAGACCCTTCCCGAAGTGCGGCGCCGTTAAAAGCGCGAGCCAGGTGACGGGGAGGATCCCGAGC
>JAFRNW010000023.1 GCA_017429985.1 Clostridia bacterium
CCCTTTCGAGCAAGTCAACTACTCTTACGGATTTGACCTTGCAGGTCTGTTCGGGATTACCCATATCCCGCCAGACGATGTCATACAGTCCCCGAGACTGTTGTCTTTATTAAACCATAAGTAACCTCGTTCCGCTACTCAAAATAACTTTTTTATTTCGATATAAACAGATAGATTTGTGCGTTACAATTTGGAAATGCACTGCTATATTATACGGCATTCCGTTTCAAAACAGTACTAAGAAATAATCACCACTATGTTATATAAGCAAAGAAAGCGGAGACCTGACCGAGTATAGGTGGCACATAGATCATAATCCCTAAAACACAATAGCATAATTATCTATAGTTTATTAAAAATAGATAAGTCTGCGATTGTTTGTGTATGAATCTGCAATAA
Source organism: Clostridia bacterium (assembly GCA_017429985.1). Taxonomy (GTDB): domain Bacteria; phylum Bacillota; class Clostridia; order Christensenellales; family CAG-138; genus JAFRNW01. Next base: position 400 of record JAFRNW010000023.1, read on the forward strand.
TGATTCTTCTGACAATTTGATATGCCTCTGTGGAAGAAGGACGGCACAAGCCGTCCTTCCAGTTCAATTGACCATTCAAACTGCGTTTCTGAACCTGGTCTAACCCTGCTGCCTCGCAAACACAAAACACTCGGCATGATCATATCCAGGCAAGAACATGACGGCTGTCGGAAAATGCGAGGAAACTTCAAAGCTGGTGCGCTCCGGCACATCTTGAAGAACCATATAATCCGCCACGATAATCTCCCCAGAGCTGTTATATGCCACATACAGGATCATACCGTAATCCAGCGCGTCTCCGTCATTGGTCACCAGCGCCCTGAAACTTGCGTCTTCATCGAACGGGTGTTCCGGGGTCGGAACATCCCAGTCCTTCCCCTCCTCGATTACATGCGCGTCAACGTGGACATCCCGTGTCGTAAGCATGATTCCGTAAGCGTCACCCGCCTGTTTTTCCGTCAGGGGCTCAAAACCGGAAACCGTGGCCACAGCCTGATTCGCCGTGATCTCCGGGGCAAAGCGGCCGGTATTAAAGAAACACGGAAGCGTCTCTCCGGGACGGATCACGAGCCGGCGCACTTCGTTCTCTGCTTCAAACGACTCAATGACATTTCCGTCCGCATCGTAAACAGTACAGTCGAACTCGAGAGACCCGACATACGTTCTTTCGTTCGGGTTTCTGACCATGACGGTAATGATCGCTTCATTCTCTCTCCCGATCCCCCTCGTATACACGCCGGTCTTTTCTACCACCGGATCCCTGACTACCTCAGCCGAGGCAGCTTCAGCCGCTTCCTCCGCTTTCTCCCGGTCATATTCCATCCTTTCCAGGACATCGTCCGGGTAATAGGGTTCGTCCGCGGTTGCGGTGACTGTTCCGCCGTTTGCGGTCACATGGATCGGAACATATTCGGTATACTGCCCCTCCAGTTTAACGACGGATTCCATATCAAGTGTCTCGAACGTCACGTTTTCATAGGTTTCGCCGTCGAACATATTGACGGAACAGAGACCTTTGGTACCAGCAGGCAGGGTAGCGTAATCCGCGCTGATAACCGTTTCCTTGCTCCCTGTTCCGGTTGCCTTTTTCGAATCATAATCGGCAAGCTCAAAATGGAGCGTCCGATCCGAACCGTTTTCCAGAAGGAAGAACAGCGTCTGCCCGCTGTATTCGGTCGTAAACGCGCCCTGAAAGCTCAGGCGCACGTTATTCTTGTCATAAAGAAAAGCCCCCGCAGGCCGCGGATCGCAAATCAGACTTTCATTTGCAGAATATAAAGGAACAAGAATGTCATCCACAACGAAATCGTAGTTCTCGTCCTCGATCCTGAGCAGCGCCTTGACCGTGCCGACTTCCGAAATGCCCGCGAACAGAAGCGCGTCCTTGCTGAGCATAAACTCGCTTGTGACGGTTTCACCCGCATGTACCTGATCGGCAGTCCCGAAAGAAGGGACCATCAGTCCGTTTACAAAGAAGTAGTCCATCATTACGCCGCGGTCCGCGGCATTGTTGTTTTTTATCTCATAATCGAAGAAATACATGGACTGCATCTCCTCGATCCCGGTGACCGTGATCACGATCCCGTTCCCGTCATATACTGTTTCTGCCCCGGAAAGGGTAAGCGGCTTGACCGAATCCACCGGCCCGGTCTGCGGCTTCGCGCCTGTGCCCGGCGCGGGAAGATCGGCACCCGGTGCCGGAAGATCAACGCCTGGAGCTTCCAGCTTCGGACCGCAAGCGGTCATGAGGGACAAAAGGAGCGCAACACAAAGCAGCGCTGAAACCAGTTTTTGTTTCACGGAAATCACCTGCCAGAGTAAAGAATCTTTCTGTATATATCCTAGTACCGTTTTATGAAATCGTCAAAGCGCAGGAAACGCGCCGGAAGTGTTTATAATTCAGATACTGTTACGCTTTTTTTGCTCCGTCTCTGCGCAGCAGCAGAATGCCGACGATCAGAAGGACCGGAAACACGGTACCCGCCAGGATCCCGACCTGAAGACTGCCTCCGGCAAGTTCTGACACCGTGCCGACCAGCGCCGGTCCGATTGATCCGCCGAGATCGCCCGCAAGCGCCAGCAGCGCAAACATGGCGGTCCCTCCGAATGGAAGTGTGCGGGATGCCGTGCTGATCGTCCCCGGCCACATGATGCCTGACGCAAAGCCGCAAACGGCGCACCCGGCAAGACCGAACACCGGATTTTTGGAAATGCCTGCAAGATGGTAACAGAGCACGCACAGCACGCCGGAGGCAGTCATGACTTTTTTCAGGTCGATCCTAAACCCGATTTTCGCATACAGGACCCGGCAGATCCCCATCAGAACGGCAAACAGACACGGTCCCGCGAGATCCCCGACCGTCTTCGTCACATGCAGCGCCGACTCCGTAAACGCGGAAGCCCACTGCGCCATCGAAAGCTCCGAAGCACCCGAACAGACCATCAGAAGCACAAGGATCCGGAAGCGTCCGTCCTTCAGGAGCTGACGGATCGACATGCTCTCCCCTGTTTCCACGGGCGTATTGATCGGGCAGGTGGCGAACAGATAAATGTTCACGATCGGGATCAGCGCCCAGAAGCACGAAAGGACCGGCCAGTTCCTGATGCCGAACGCGGTAAAGAAGAGCGTTGAGAAGAGAATGACCGCGACAGAGCCCCAGCAGTAGAAGGAATGCGTGAGACTCATGGCCGCCTCCTTATGCTCGAAGGGACACGCTTCCATGATGGGGCTGACAAGCACCTCGATCAGTCCGCTTCCCACCGCGTAGAGAACAACGCAGATCATGATCCCGGTGAAGGGATCCTTCGTCAGGTTCGGAAGAAACGCCAGCCCGATCAGACCCGCCGCGGAAAAGGCTTCCGACGCGACGACGGACGGCCTGTAGCCGATCCGGTCAGCGGCCTTCGCGCAGATCAGATCGGTCAGAAGCTGCGTAAAAAAGAATACCGTCGAGATCAGAGCGATCTTTCCGAGCGGTATCCCGTAACTGTCTTTGAATGTCAGAAAAAGAAGCGGCGCGAAATTGGCGGTGATCGCCTGTGTGACAAATCCCATATAGCAGGCGACCGCCGTTTTTCGGTAATTCCCGTTGGACATAAATCTGAAGGCTCTTTCCTTTCCGTTCTCTGTGTTTGCAGATTTGAACCCTGGCTTACGGCAGATACTTCCCGGCAGAGAGATACAGCCGGTACCATTCGTTATGTGTGAGATCCGCCTTGCATGCGTCACAGATGTCTTTGAGATGCGCTGGGTTCATCGTTCCGGCGATTGCCTGCATCCTGGCGGGATGCCTCAGTATCCACGCGATCGCGATGGCGGTCTTCGAAACGCCGTATGTTTCCCCGACCTCCTGAAGA
>JAFRNW010000024.1 GCA_017429985.1 Clostridia bacterium
TGCAGATCTCGGCATCCTCCTGCGGCACGCCGTATCCCTTGAATACGTCGATCATGAAGTTCTTGCAGGTTTCCCAATCAAGATAAGGTCTGGTTTCCATTTCGTAAACTCCTCCTAGATTATGTAAAAACATTCCTGTGCCACCTTGTATTATAGCCGACCGGCGCACAGATCCGCAACCCGGCAGGGAAACTTTCGGGCTTTCCGGGGCGTTTTATGACTTGCCGATTCCGCTGAAAAATACGATAATACAAACGTACGGATCCGGTCCTCCCGGTCCGTTCATTCCCCGAGTTTACCGAACGCCGTTTTATAAAACGGCTTTGCGCGATACCGCGCGGAAAGGATGAAGTATGACACTGGTTTACGGTCACCGCGGTTTCTCCGGCATCTATCCGGAAAACACCATGCTCGCTTTCGAAAAGGCCTATGAGGCAGGCGCGGACGGCATCGAATTCGACGTCCAGCTCACAAAAGACGGAATCCCCGTCATCATGCACGACGAGAACACGCTCCGGACGACCGGGCAGGATTTCTTTGTCAAGGACCTCTCCCTTGAGGAGTTCCTCCGTCTGGACACGGGCTATGTGAAAAGCGGCAGGTTCGGCTTCACCCCTCCCCCCACGCTCCGCGAAGTGATGGCGTTCTGCGCCGAAAAGAACTTCCGGATGAATATCGAGCTGAAGACCGGCGTCTTCGAGTACGACGGCATCGAGCAGATCGTCGCCGACATGCTGAAGGAATTCGGCCTGTCCGAGACCGTTCTCGTCAGCTCCTTCAACCACTTCTCGGTGCTGCGCTTCCGCAGAATCATGCCGGAAGTCCGCGTCGGACTGCTGGAGGAGAGCTGGGTATTGAACGCCGGCGCATACTGCAAGTCCCTCGGCGCCGAGGACTACAACCCGACCGTCTGCTTCCTGAACGACGAAACGGTCGCGGAGCTGCGCGCGAACGGGCGCGGCATCAACACCTGGACCGTCAATTCGGAGGAAGAGATGCGCAGGACCCTCCGCTACAGCGTCGAGATCGGCATCTCGAACTGGCCCGACCGCTATCTGAAGCTCCGCAGGGAGCTGTGCGGGGAATGATCCCCTCTGCCGTTACAAAATTCGAAGGAAGGTTCCGCCGGAGCCTTCCTTTTTGAACGGATCCCGCGGGATCCGCCCGTCATAACAGTCTGAACACCGCCAACCGCTGATCACACAGGAGGAACGACCCATGAAAAGAATCATCGCGCTGCTGATGGCGCTTATGATGATCCTGCCTGCACTGGCTTGCGCAGGATCCGCCGTACAGACGGAAGCCTCTCCCGCGCCCGCGGCGCAGGAAAGCGCAGCCGCCCCCGCGGAAACGGAGCCGCCGGAAGCGGAGCCGGAGCAGGCGGAAGAAACGGTCCCCGACATTGCGTATACCGTATCCGTCACCGATCCGGACGGGAATCCGGTCCCGGGCGTCACGGTAGAGTTCTGCAGCGATTCAGAATGCCGCACGGAAAGCACCGGCGAAAACGGGGCCGCCGTTTTCACCGCGCCGGAAGGAAGCTACACCGTCCATATCCTCAGCGTGCCGCTCGGCTTTGCCGGCACGGATGGGGAATTCCCCGTATCGGACGCGGACGGCGGACTTCAGGTTACGCTTGAGACGCTGCAGCCTTCGGTCGACGAGCCCGTCTTCGGATTCGCCTATTACGATCCGGAACCGTACCGGGAGGCTTCAGAACGTCTGATGTGGAACTCAGGAAAAGTCAAGGATTATTACATGTCGGTCCTGTTCTACAAAGCGCACGAATGGTCCCAGCCGGTCATGCTGTACTCCCTGTCGTTTGCGGCCATGGAGGACGCCGATGCGGAACGGTATCTGAGGGCAGAACGCGAGGCCACCGTCGCGCAGCTCGGAGGCTGGGACGCCGTGACCTTTGAAAAGGTCGCTTCCGCGAACGGGACGGTCTGTTTTCTGTATCAGCCGAAGCTCTCGAGAGAACAGCTTCACGAGATAGCGGAATACGATTACATGGACGAAGAGGAATTCGCCTCGCTGTATGAGGATAAGGAAACCTTCCTGTCCGGCATCAAGCTCTATCCGCCGGAAGGAGAAAGCTTCCTCTTTGAGACGCGTGACATGGACGGCAATCCCGTCAGCACGGCGGACGTGTTCGCCGGACACAAGGTAACCATGATCAACTGCTGGGCGACCTGGTGCGGTCCCTGCAAGAAGGAGCTCCCGCAGCTTCAGAAACTCAGCAAAACCTTTGAAAAGAAGGGCTGCCAGATCATCGGGCTGTGCCTGGATCTGTACCCCGATCTCGACACTTCGGAAGCGGTGAAAATCCTGAAAAAGGCCGGTGTGAAGTACCTCAATCTGGTCGCCCCGTTCGAAGACCACCAGTATCTGATGCTCTACGTGTACCCAACTTCCTTTTTCGTGGACAGCGAGGGAAACATGCTGACGGAGCCGGTATCCGGCGCTCTGATCGGCGAATACGAAAAGGCGCTCGATAAAGCGCTGTCCGCGCTGGAGGGATAACGCAGCTGTTCGTCACTTCTCAGCCGAACGGCTGCGTGTTCGGGTCTTGCCATGAAAGACACCAGAGAAAGTCCGAGAGCATCGGACTTTCTTCATTTTCCGAAGGAAAAAATGATGGACTGTTTCATGCGTCCGCACTATGAGCGATATAAAAAATAATTGCAACACCGGATCGATAGTCAAAATCGCCCTGCCTCGACAGGGCTTTTACGTATTTCTTCTCAATTCTTCATCCGACATCCGGATTCACCGAACTGGACCCGATTATGATTTCCAAACACGCAGGCATGACCCGGCCGGCAAAAACTCCCAAAACAAAAAAGCGGGCATTTGCCCGCAGATTCGTCAATCATTCATTTAACTGAAGTCCCGGATATCCGGACCGTCACTCCTCGATCCAAAACAGCTCATCAAGCGTCTTGCCGAGTACCTTGCATATTTTAATACAGAGATTGATCGTCGGATTATAATCCCCTTTTTCGATCGCATTGATCGTCTGGCGGGAGACGCCCGCGGCCCTGGCAAGCTCGTCCTGCGACATATCAAGACCGGCGCGGGCAGCCTTCAATTTCAGGTTTTTCATCGATCAGTCCTCCTCCCGGCGGGCGGCGGCTTTTTTGATCAGAAGCTCCACACCGATCACAACGATCATGATCAGGGCCAGCAGATTGATAAGGACAGACGACACCTGGCCGTTCTCGAAAAATGTACCGCTGGCAATCGACGCAACGACCGGAATGGCATTGATAAGCCCTGCCACCAGGAAGATGATCGAGTATCGCTTCGGGTTATTATTCAGGCCCCAGTAGACGTCATGTTTGATGCAGTACGCGGCAAGGAAGGTGCAGCTGATAAAAATACCGAGGGCATGCTGCATGGCCGGACCGAGCGGAAGAGGAATCTCTCCGATCGTGATGCACACCATAACAGCTTCGTAAACTGCGAGTACGTAAAACGCGTACCGATAGGCTTTCCCGCGGATTTCCTGCTGCCTCTCGTCGTACTCCGTCCTGCTTTTGTGATTCGTATTGGAGATTTTAAATAATACAACACAGGCAATCAAGCCGATGACAATGCCGATGACAAATCCGGCAGATCTGAAAACGTTCATGTTTTTCTCCTTCTATATGAAATCGTGATTTGAAGTATCTTCCCGGAGCGGCGGGCGGCCGGCTTGCCCTCCGTGCTCCCCTCATGAAACCATGATACGTTGCAGCCGACAGAATGTCAAGTATTTTTTACATTTTGTTTTCTGTTGTTGTCATACCGCCAGGATAATTGGCATTTCGCCGCTGAATCGCCGCTGAATAGGCTGAATAGCAATCCAAGGTGCAGGATTGTAAGCTGAAATGCCGCATTGCAAATTGAAAAGGTAGTATTTGTAAATGAGATGCTGCTTTTGTCAGTTAGAGTCCGTTTTAGTAAACGAAATGCAGGTTTTGTTATGGGCGATCCCGCCGTATCAGACGGAATCAGCCGGCCGGTGTTTCCGTATCCTGCTGATAATAAAACGGGGCTTCCGCAATTTTTTCTTGCGGAACGCCCCTGTTTCTTTGTCATCCGGATCTTATCTGTTTTCTTCTTTTCAAGGGTACGCTTTTCCGGTCAATCCATGCACCCTTCATAAACGCAATCATGCATATGGATAGTACCATTCATAACCGCATTTATTGCAGGCGCACTCAACATACCCGCCCCAATCATGGTACCAGACATCTTCACTCCCGCATTTCGGACACTGAAAACGATTCGGACATTCTTTTTCTGCGCCGCCCGAAACGGCTTCCAGTTTGCCGCTCCTCAGTTTCTCAATTTGCTCAGCAGTCAGTTCTTTCATTTCCGTTTCCTCCATAAAAGCTCTTTTTGACATCAGCGTTCCTGTTTGACTTCTTCTTTTCCCGCTTCGCTTTTGCGGTCAAAATACGATCCATTGGTAACCGCAGAAATTGCAGATGCATTCAGTAAATTCCGGGAACGAATAGGAAGTGATATTATCGCTTCCGCATTTCGGGCATGTAAAAGTCGGAGTATCCGCGAGTGGTTTGCCGGTGCCGCCCGAAGCGGCTTTGAGCTCGTCGCTGTTCAGTTTCTCATTCGGTTCGATATTCCGTTCTTCCGTCTTCATTCCCGTTTCCTCCTTAGTAAAGAAGTATTCCGGCATTTTCTGATTCGATCATATCGTAACGACTGCAGAATCATTAACTCATCTTCCATTTGTAACCGCAGTCTTGGCAGATGAACAGATAATACAACGCCTCATCATAGATCTTGACATTTTTGCTCCCGCATCTCGGACATGCGACTTTATTCTCCGGATCGGCTTTGTCAGTGCCGCCCGAGGCGGATTCCAGTTCGTTGTTATTCAGTTTCGTTTCCTGTTCGGAAGTCAGTTCTTCCGGCTTCATTTCCGTTTCCTCCTGATGATGCAATATTCTTTCGATCCCTGATTCGATCATATATGATTGCGGCGAAATAAACAAGGAAAACCGTTCCGGTTTGAGCGGATCGTCCGCCCCTCAGAGAGGCGCCGGGAACGGCAGGCAATCCATTCAAATGCCGCCTATGAGACGGAATGGTCTGCATCAGAGGGGGACGCGCTCCCGTCCGCTTCCGGGACCTGTTCCGCTCTGTTCCACTTGGCGTTCCATATCTTCATGATCTCCGGATAATGCTTTTTCGCGATGGCGCGGAGACCGATCGCGGCGGCGATCGCGCCGGCGGCAATGGTGATCCAGTCGCCCACCCCCGTGCTTGTCATGACTCCGCCCGTTCCGGACAGGTCCGCGCGGATGAGTTCCAGAAAGTCAACGCTCGTATGCGCCAGGATCGTCACGAGCAGGTTCCCCGTCCGGAGATAAACTGCCGCGAACAGCATTCCGATCCCAATGGCATATACGGACTGGACGATGACGGAAAAGACATCTCCCCCGGCTGCGATGTTCCCGAGATGGGAAAGGCCAAACACGATCGAAGAAAGCCAGAAGATCACGGGGATCCTGTCCGCGTCGCGGATCGTGCGCATGTAGTTCGCGACACCGAGCCCGCGGAACGTCACCTCCTCGGAAACCCCCGGGGCGAGCGCGCGCAGAAACGCGACCAGCACGCTGCCCGTTCCGAACGTGATCCAGCTGACGACGCTCCCCACGTAATGCACCAGCAGGGCGGGAAGCATGATCAGGATGCCCTGGACAATGTAGTCCCCTGAAATGCATCCCGAAAAATCAGGACGGAACCAGAGCTTAAACACAAGCAGGGCAAGCAGCGACGAGATGGCGACGCCGGCGGCGGAAGCCGAGACGGCGGTGCCGCTGACCGTTTCCACCGACATCCCGAGCCCGGGAATGATCCTCGCCAGAAGACTGTCCAGCGGGCTTCCGAGCACAGTGAAGACAAGGGCAAAGATCATGAGGATGAAATAGCCCAGTATGGGATGATCCAAAACTTTATGTTTCCTTTGTTTCATGAAGACTTCCTTTTCCTTAATAATCTTTCTGTGTTTTCCCTTACCCATGCGAGCAGGTCCTGATCGTCCATCTCTCCCGACGCGACGGCAAGCCCGACGCGTGCGACTTCTTCATTGGTCGGATGGATCGGAACGCCGTTGACCTGCAGAAACGCGAGCATGACATACATGCCGATCCGTTTGTTGCCGTCCACAAATGCATGGTTGGAAATCAGCGCATATCCGAGCCTTGCGCCCTTTTCTTCCTTGGATGGATATAGTTCCGCACCGTCAAACGTCTGATACACGCTTTCCAGAGCGGAATCCAGCAATCCGAAGTCCCGGACGCCGTTGTCGCCGCCGGTTTCTTCGGTAATCAACTGATGCAAAAGCAGCACTTTTTCTTTTGAGAACCGGATCATTTTGCCAGCTCCAGGAAGGCCGGACGGTATTCGTTCAGCAGGCGCTTTGCAACGACATCGATTTTTTCGTCATCGGTCAGGACAAGTTCACTGTCTTGCTCCAGATCGACAAGGCGGTACTTCGGCCGGTTGTTCTTGAATATCACGGCTTCTCCGTAGCAGTCTGCGATCCGTGCGACCCTGGAAAAGTTCTGGTTCGCTTCGGTCATAGAAGCTATGGTGTTGGTATCGATCTTCATATCGCACCTCCTGCCGATATTTTACACGGATTATAGGATAAATACAACCTATTACATGGTTTTTAATTGGAATCGCCGGAGAGCTTCACCAGCAAGGCAGTGCTTTTGCTTCTGTTCTGTTCCTTCTAAAAAAGGATTACGATTTCTATGGAATAGTTTAAAGGCATTCCCCATAGAAACGCTGCATGAAAAATGACGACATCGATAAAGCCGCCCAATCCATGGATGGATCAATCCGCACGGAGAAAAAACAATGAATCTTATTCCAATTCAGAAGCGGTGCCTTCAAAACAATCGAAATTTGGAGCATCGCTTTCCGATAAGCGCTCATTTGTCATCCGTTTTCCAGGCACAGCCTCCATTCCGAACATTCTCAGTGCCTGATTGACCTTGTCCATCCGAACCGTTTCTTTGCCCTGCTCCAGATCGCGGACAAAACGCAGCCCGAGTCCCGCACGGATGGCAAATTCCTCCTGCGTTAATCCGGCCGCTTTCCTGTTTTCCTTCACAAACTTTCCAATAGTGTTCATGTGCTCATTTTATACCATATCGGGTATATTCTCAATAAAAACCTCTCAATTTATACCATTACGGGTATAAAAAACATGCATTCCACATCATTTATACCCGATAGGGTATGTTAATTCTGCTTTTTATTCCCGGACCGTCTTTTTTCTCCTTGCATGCCGCTCTTCCCTGCCCGCCTTACAGCCCGATCCGGCATCCAGCAAAAAATTTTTCAACTTTTTTTGTACCCGGATGCAAATTTCGGGGTATTTCTGTCCGTGTTATATGGAGGGACATTTTTCGAGTGCCCCGGCATCTTGAAAATTGAACAGCAGATTCAGACACGTTCCGCATCGCCGAGAGCGCACGGAGAGGACTTGAGCACTCCTTCTCCGGTGATCATCCGGGCACGGCAGCCCGGGGTCGCCATGACCGGCATGCGGCATCATGATACTTCCGCCCCGAACGCTTCACGGCATTGGGCGGTCCCGCGGGAAGCGGGGATCCTGAAACGGATATGCGCCCTTTTTGCCGCGGGCGGTCTGAAGAAGCGTCTCCCGATAACCGATTCAAAACGAAACAAAAGCAAACACATCAAAAGTTGATCGATGAGGTAACAGACATATGACCTTTACAACCGGCGGCCACGCCGCCTTCGAGCGCATGATGCGCGCCGTACCCCGCTTTGACAGAGCGCCGCTGAGGCTTTGCGAGCTGGATCTTTCCTGCACCCGCTGCATCCA
>JAFRNW010000025.1 GCA_017429985.1 Clostridia bacterium
CACGGATGATTAGTCCAGCGGATTTTGAGTGCTTGCCCGGATTTGGAAGTTAACGTGTACCCTCGATCCGCTCAATTTCCGAAATGCTAACCATGGGAGAATCGCAGCAATGAATCCTTTGAACTTGCAAACGCTCTAGCAGTTCGGCAGAAACCGCTTTCTTACTGGAACTGACCGCCGCGCAATGGATACGTGTTATGATCCGCTGCTCACCGCCATGACCACATATTTCTTCGGCGCGTGACCCGTATAGTAAAAGGGATAGCAGGTCGTGAGCATCAGATGCTTTCCGGAAATGAGCGGGATGCGCAGTTCCGTCTCGCTTTCCAGGATCTCGATCGATTCCACGGTGTACGCGACCTTCTTTCCGTCCTTCGTTTTGACCGTGATCACGTCACCGTAATCCACATCCTTCAATGCTTTCAGGTGATTGCGGTTGCGGTGTCCGTACACTACACATACGCCTTCCTGCCCCGGCTTGGCTGACGAGGTCAGCCAGCCGGGGTTTTGATCCAGCGTGGATTCCTCCACGCCGTATGCGACGGGGATCTCGGATTTCCCGATCACGAGCGTAAACGCCGTGTCCCCTTCCGAGAATGCGGATGCCTGCGGCTGTACCGTGGGTGTTGCGACCGGGTCCGCGGAGCCCACAGGCCGAAGCGTCGTTCCGGGCATCGGGATCGGGACGGGGGAGGGCGTCGGAACGATCTTCAGTTCCACGACCTGAGCGGGACGCTGCGCATAGGACGAAATGTCCTGCGTGTTCGGATGCGTCCAGAGCCACAGTGCAAGAAGGCCCAGGATCAGATCCACGGCCGCTACCGCGAGAAGAATAAGCTTCTGCTTCTTTGTCATATTTCGGAATAGATCCATTTCCATTTTCCTTTCTTCAGTTTCCGTACGGCCTTCCGTACGCGAATATCGGGTAATTGGCGGTCGACCATAGATCGCGGATCACGACGCGTCCCTTGCTGCTGGACGCCTCCACGACCTGGCTGTTTCCCGCGTAGATGCCCACATGGTGCACCTCGTTCCAGCGATGGCATCCAGAGCATCTGAGATTCTGCCAGAACACGAGATCGCCCGGCTGCAGTTCGCTTGCACCGACAAGCAGACCGCGGTCGGAGCAGTATTTCGCCTGACCTGCGGCGTTCGTGTACATCTTTCCGCCCAGAGAGGGATCGACCTGACGGATCGACCAGTAGGAGAGACCGGAGCAGTCGAACTTGCTTTCGCCCTTGGCGCCCCAGACATACGGCGCACCGAGTTTGGTGAGCGCCGCCTTTACGACCTCCGCGCCCTTGCTGTTTGCGGGCAGTCCGGATACGATCTGTGTCAGATCGGCTCCGCCGTACACGTCCACGCCGACGAGAGCGGCAAACATCGTGTAATAGGCGGGGGACATGAGTTCTTCCAACACTTCGCGTTCCTGTTCCGTAAAGCCCAGCCGTTCCGCCGCCTCCCTGTAGCTTTCGGAGGACTGCGTCACATAGATGCAAGCCACGGTCTTTTTCTGCTTCTCCGGAACGTTCCCTTCCGGATCGGGCGTCGGTTCCGGCGCCGTTTCGTCGTCTTCCACGAGGATCTCCTTTTCAAAGCCGACGGCGTTCATGGAATAGAAGATCTCCCGGAGCTCGGATTCGGTATCCTCCGTGACCGTGATCACGGGAACAGCGGAGCTGTCGTCCGAATGCAGGACGGCGTAGATGCCGAGCACGTCGTTCCAGTTATTGACGGAGGCGGAGTCGCCGTCGTTGTCTCCCCGGTAGATGACCCGCACCTCGTCGTATGCTTCCTCCGAAGACAGTTCCGCGATCCGCGCGTCGATGGCGCTTCTGTATTCCGTGTCGATCGACCGGACCACAGCCGTCATGGGATTGCCTTCGCCGCTGTCGTTCGACCAGAAGATCCCGAACGCGCTCAGAAGGATCGCGGTCATGACCGCCATGACCGCCACCGCGACTAGAAGAAACGTGCTGCCGCCCGCAAGCGTCAGAACGAGCTTTTTGACCGCTTCCCACGCCGCTTTGATCGCCTTCGCGGCAGAGGTTGCCGCTTTCTTCGTTGTCTTTTTGGACCGTTCCGTCTTTTGGATCGCTTTTGCTTTGGCGGATTTGGCCGCCCTATTGGAGATGCTTTGGTTCCGATCCAGCGTTTTTATGGTCTTTTCGGCTTCTTTTGCGACATGTTCCCCCGTTTTGACACTTCGATCGGATCGTTTAAGGTTTTTCTGTGCCGCTTCAAAGGTTCTCTCCGGGACTTGTTTGACCGGGGGAACCGGATGATCCAGATAGCTTTTGTCTCCGGGCAGATCCGGAATTTCCGTTGAGCCGATGCGGCGAAGATCTGCCTTTCTTTTCGCAAGTATTTGTGCATATCGTTGTCTCCCTGGGGACGCAGGCATGGAAACCGTTGCCTGCCCCGGATTATCTGTTGTTTCTCTAGAAGGGAAAGGATCGGGCAAGGACTCTTGTTCTGCGTCGGACATGAATGTTCCTTTGGAGTTGCTTTCCGCAGCAGGTCTGCTGCCATGTGGTCTTTTCAGCTTTTCCCGTACAAACCGACTTGAACTTCGTACTGTACGGAAGGAATCCCTGCCGATCTCATGAGCTTTTTCCTCGGCATACTCCTCCGGCGTGTGCTGCTGCGGTTCCTGCTGCCCGGAAGACACTTCCCGGATCCGGCTTTTCATTTTCTCCGCCATACGACCGGCCGTTTGGGGGATCCGTGAGGCGGGATCCCTGGTCCGCACGTCTCGCATGACAGGCTTCTGCTTGACCTGCTTCATGCCCGCACCGCCGGAGCGTCCTCTGCTGCGCCGAACTGTTCGTTCGGTTTCGTGGTCATGACCCGGTACAGCTTGGTCGAAGTCGGGAACTTATCCTCGAACGGCACGATGCTGCCGGCGCATTTTAACAGTCCCTGACCCGCGTCCGCGTTTGTGACGTAGGAAAGTTGTGTTTCGGAAATGCCGAGCAGTTTCGCAAGCTCGATCCGGTCGGTCGCTGCCTGGTTCAGCATGGTGATGAATTCACTGTTTGCCAGCATGGTTCTTGCCGTATGCGACTGCAGAAGGTCCTCGATGTTCTGCGAGATGCCGGTATAGAAGGCGTTGTGCTTTCTGGCGCGTTTCCACTGCTCGAAGAGGAAGTTC
>JAFRNW010000026.1 GCA_017429985.1 Clostridia bacterium
CTCCGGATCTCATCCTCCTATCTGCCCGGTGACATCGAGGAAGATGCACAGCTTGTCGTTACCATGGATGATCAGACCGAAGAGGATCAGATCAAACAGAAACTGAATGATTCCTCAAGAACTTTCTCAATCTTTCTGTTCTGCTTCTGCATCTGGATCATCATTTATGCCCTCTGGGACTTTCTGAAGCGTCCCATCTCCGATGAGATCATGACGCACGGTGTGGAAGTACTCGGAATCATCATGCTGGTATTCATCTTCCATGAAACGGATCTGACCTGGCATGATCTTGGAATCATGACGGATAAGCCGGTGCAAACGATCCGGACAGGTCTGATCGTTGCCGCTGGTGCGGTCGCGCTCCTTTTCCTGATCAAAGCGGTCGCCCGGTTGATCGTCCCGACGTCTTTCAGACCTGACCGTCCGTTCCTGGATATCCGCCTTTTCGGTATCCCTCAGATTTTATATATCCTGACCGCAGGAATCCAGGAATTCCTTGCGCGAAGCGTCGTTCAGGGGAACCTCCAGCGCATTACCGTCGGAAAGCACACAGCTTTCTGGTCGATCGTCCTGTCCTCCGTGATCTTTGCCAGCCTGCACGTTCATCTCGGTTTCCTTTTCATGATCGGTGCGGCAATACTCGCAGGTCTGGAAGGCATTCTGTATGAAAAGCAGCGGAACATCTTCGGCGTATGGATTGTTCACTGGGTCTTCGGCGTGTTCGGCACGATGCTCAGCCTGATCGATCATTAATAACCGATTATTGAGCTGAATCAAAAAAAACAAAGGCAGCGCCCGTTCCGCAGACCGATCTGCAAAAAGCGCTCTCTTTGCTTTCATTTTGAGTATTATCAGTAATGTTCTGGAAATCAGCCCGTCAAAGTGACATAGTGCGGGCGATCCCATAGCATCATTTTCCCGCCGAATCTTCCCAGTAAAACCACTTCACCGGTGTATTCTTTTTCACATAGAATACCTTCGGATACAGTCCGCCAGCTTCCGCCGCGCGAATATCCGCGATCACAAGCGACCTTTCCGCTTTCAGAAGCTGCTGAAGCATCCTGTGCTCCATCGTATAGAGAACAGCAAAGCCATCGTTCGAAAGCCAGTCAGGAAGCCTTTTCACAAGGGCAGCGTACAGTTGCCGGTTCCGTTCATGAGAACCGACCCTGTTCCCGAACGGCAGATTCGCATACAGTTCGTCAACGGGTTCCCTCGTGCGGAACCGCATCAGATCCTTCAGGATAAATCGTGCGGCGCTTCCGCCTGCAGCGGCGTTCTTTCTCGACGTTTCCACCGCATCCGTCTGAATATCCAGCCCGAGGATGTTCCTGCATCTTGCATACGCTTCCCGCTCAAACAGGAGCGTTCCGCTCCCGCAGCAGGGATCCAGTATGACGGGATCTTCCTTCCCCTGCCCGAACAGCGCTTTCGCTGACCGCACGATGCAGGCAGCTGTCGCCGGATGAATGGAAGCGGGAACCGTTCCCCGTCGGTAAGCGTATCTCTGATCGGGGATCCTGCACGGTTTTACATAAAGATCGGCTTTTTCGCCGCTGCAAGCCACGCGGAACTCGAACGCGTACCCGGACGGGCTGTTCACGCCGCCGACCGCCTTCGCCAGTTTTGAAATGAACGCGGAACGGTTTCCGGCATATCCCCGCAGTTCGATGCGGTAGGGATAGGACGCGTACGTGCTGAAATGCGGTGCGATCTCTTCCGGATCGAGCGTGGAAGAACCGGTCGGAATCAGAAACTCATGCGCGCATCGGAGCGTGCAGAGACGCGCCAGATCGTCCGTCTGCGTCCGGCATCCGGTTTCGGTCATCAGGGTCTCGAAGCCCTTTTCCAGCATTTCCGCATAGAGCGTATCCGCAAAGCCTTCCGGCGCGGTCACAAGAAACCGTTCCGGTTTTATAAGCTTATCCAATATGGGCAGTTCCGGCTCCTCCGTCCTGCCCAGGGCTTTCTGAAGCGCCTCGCGGATCTCGTCCGTTTGCTTCGCTTCCTCCGGGCAGGAGGGTTCAGGAACCGTATAGGAACGGAGCGCTTTTACCGCAGATTCGCTCCTGATGTTGCCCAGCGCAAGCAGAACGGACGGGATCACATAAAGCGTCTCCTCCGTTTCGAGCAGACGGATCAGGCCGTCCGTTTCCCTTTCCAGCGAAAGGATCCCGATCAGCCTCGCCGCGTTTTTCCTTGTTTTCGGTCTGGAGGAAAGCAGAAAACGTCCGAGCGGGAAAGCTTGCGGATCCAGTTTTCTCATCTCATCCGCGAACTGCTTCTTTCTTGCAAGAACGTTGAGTTCCGAAAGGATCTGCTGCGTCTCCTCCGATTCCGGATCTATAGTACCGAACGATTGTAAAAGAGACGCGAACAGTCTCTGCTGCGCGTCTCCTTCCTGTTTCCGTTTCATTTCCGCTCCGCTTTCATACGCGCCGCCTTCGCGGCCTTCTCGATCTCTTCGATGATCTCCTCGGATCCGTCCAGTCTCGAGTCCTTCTTCATGGCCTCAATATACCGCTCGCGATCGTCATACAACTTCATGACGGCGTCCGTCAGGTCCTGGGGCGACGCGGTGTCCTGGTCGATCATTTCCGCGTAGCCTTTCTTCACGAAGTATTTCGCGTTCAGGATCTGGTCCCCGCGGCTCGCGGACAGCGGGAGCGGGATCAGGACTGCCGGCTTCGCTAGAGCAAGAAACTCAAAAACCGCATTCGCGCCTGCGCGGGAAACGATCATATCGGAAAGCGCGAACAGATCCGGCAGCTCCTCGGAAATGTACTCATACTGGATGTATCCGTCCCGTTCAAAGGACGGGTCCGTCTTCCCCGCTCCGCAGAGATGGACGACGTCGAACCGTTCCATCAGCCCGTCCAGCGCCGCGCGCACCAGTTCGTTCATATGCAGCGCGCCGGAGCTTCCGCCCATGACGAGGAGGACCGGCTTATTCCCGGAAAGCCCCGTGAAGGCAAGCGCCTTTTCCCTGCTCCCATGATACAGCTCGCCGCGGATCGGGGTGCCCGTATAGACGCCTTTTCCTTTTTTGACGTTTTTCAGCGTGTCCTCAAACGTCACGCAGATCGTGTCGCAGAACGGCTCCGCGAGGCGGTTTGCCAGACCGGGCGTGAAATCCGACTCGTGGGATACCACGTGCGTCCTGCCCGCTCCGACCACGACGGGAAGCGAGACGAATCCGCCCTTGCTGAAGACAACGTCGGGCTGTACTTTCTTTATCACGCTCCGCGCTTCCAGGATGCCGCGCACGACGCGGAACGGATCCAGGAAGTTCTGCACGGAAAAATACCGTCTGAGCTTTCCGCAGCTGATCCCGTAGTACGGCACGGTGCCCAGTTCCTCGATCAGCTGTTTTTCCATACCGCCCTTGCTCCCGATGTACGTCACCTCGTAGCCGCGTTCCTGGAGCTTTTTGATCAGCGCGATATTCGGGATCACGTGCCCGGCCGTTCCGCCGCCCGTCATAATGATCTTCATGCATTTACCTTCCGTTTCCAGATTTTTACCTTCCTTATCCATTATCATGCCGGGGGATTCTTTCGTCAATCATCTCCTGTGAAATGGGCCCGGCGTCCGGCTCTTTCCATTTCCGTGAGAATCTGATACCATGAAACCACACACCGATTGAGAAAAGGACGGTTCATTCAGGCATGGCGATCTCGGACATTCTGATCCTGCTGGGCGGCACCGCGCTGTTTTTGTTCGGCATGTCGCTGATGGGCGACGGTCTCAAGAAAGTCGCTGGAAACAAGCTCGAGCTCGTGCTTTACCGTCTTTCCAGCACGCCTCTGAAAGGGATCCTGCTCGGCACCGCCGTGACGGGCGTGATCCAGTCCTCCTCCGCGACCAGCATCATGGTCGTCGGTTTCGTCAACTCCGGCATGATGAAGCTACGTCAGGCGATCGGCGTGATCATGGGCGCGATCATCGGCACGAGCGTCACGGGCTGGGTCATTTACCTGTCCACCCTGAGCGGCGAAAGTTCCGGATGGATCGGGCTCCTTTCCACGGAGGCGATCGGCGCCGCGTTCGCGGTCGCAGGCATCCTGCTCCGCATGATCTCCAAAAAGATGGCCGGAAAGGAGATCGGCAGCATCCTTCTCGGCTTCGCTGTCCTGATGTTCGGCATGAAGACGATGAGCGGATCCGTTTCGGGGCTCAAGGACAGTCCCGCTTTCCTCGGCATGATGTCCGAGATCTCCCGTCCGGTGATCGGCTTTCTGATCGGCGTCGCAGCGACGGCCGTCCTGCAGAGCGCGTCCGCTTCCGTCGGTATCCTGCAGGCGCTCTCCGTGACGGGCGCGATCCGTTTTTCCGGCGCGCTTCCCATGCTCATGGGCATCGCCGTCGGCGCAGCCGTCCCCGTCCTTCTGTCCGCCATCGGAGCGGACACGAACGGAAAGCGCTCCGCCTATTCGTATCTGCTCATCAACCTGAGCGGCGTGATCCTTTTCTCCGTCCTGTTCTACGTCCTGAACGCCGTCTTACGCTTCCCCTTCTTTGAGAGCGTCATGACCACGTTCAGCCTCGCGCTGACCAATACGGTGTTCCGCATCATCATGATCCTTCTCCTGATCCCCTTCATGCGGCTGATCGAAAAAGCGGTCGTCTCCCTCATCCCCGACAGGGAAGGCGCCCTCCGCACGGAGGAAGATTTCGCGAAACTGGACGAGCGTTTCCTCTCCTATCCCCCGCTCGCGATCGAGCAGTCGCGCCTGGTTCTCGGCTCCATGGCCGAAACAATGCGCAAAAGCGTACTGGAAGCCGTATCCCTTTTGACCGGCTTCTCCGAAAAGGGCTTTAAAAACATCCTGGACCTTGAATCCGCGACCGACCGGTACGAAGACCGGCTCGGGCGGTACCTTGTCCGCGTCACCAATGTCCCGCTCAGCGAAGAGCAGGCGGATACCGTCGGCGAATACCTCCATGTCGTGACGGATTTTGAGCGCATCAGCGATCATGCGCTGAACATCGCGCAGTCCGCGCGCGAGATGACCGAGAAGAAGATCACGTTCTCCGAACCCGGCAAAAAGGAAATGGCCGTCCTCTCCGGCGCGGTTCTCGAGATCCTCTCCATCTCCCTGCAGGCGTTTTCCGACAGCGATCCCTCGTACGGATACCGCGTGGAGCCTCTCGAAACGCGGATCGACGAACTGTGCAACGAAATGAAGGCCCGTCATGTCGCGAGGCTGACCAGAGGCCAGTGCACATTCCAGCAGGGTTATGTCTTCAACGATTTGCTGTCCAATTTCGAGCGTATCGCGGACCACTGCTCGAACATCGGCCTGGCCGTTCTGGAGCTGAACGCGCCCGGGTTCAATCCCCACGAATACACCGGAAGCATCAAGGAGATGCGCAACCACGGATTCGATGAGTCCTACAGGGCGTACCGGGAGCAGTTCCATCTTCCGGAGCAGAACGCCGTTTCCGAGCCTGCACAAAAAACAGAGGCCTGACAAGCCTCTGATTTTCATATGATCCAGACGGATCCCTGCCGAAGCGGGGATCTTTTTTATCACGCCGCGATCTTGATCTTGATATCTCCGGAGTCGGACCGGATCTCGCATTTGCCCCCGGAAACCGTCTCCGGCACGTCGATATCCCCGGTATCGGTACGGACTATGAACACCTTGTCCGACCGGAGCGTGCCCTTCACGTCGCCCGTATCCGTCAGGACCGACAGTTCCGCCGCGTCGCAGCCGCTAAATACGACATCTCCCGTGGTCCTTTCGATCATGATCTTCTCTGACGCAGTGAGATTTTCAAGGTTCATCCTGCCTGTGTCGCCCTTTGAAACGAAATTCCTGCAGGTCACGTTGCTGAGATCCGTTTTTCCCGTATCTACGGTCACGTTCATATCCCCTTGGCAGGAGATACCGCTCACCGTCACGAGTCCGGTCGTGACCGACAGTTCCACAGATCCAGCGGAAAGGTCCATGATCGCGATTTTTCCGGTATCCGTTCCGATCCGGAGCGCTTCCTTCGCGGACGCGTAGCAGAAGACGTCTCCCGTTGTTGCGGAAAGAACGATCCGGTCAAATGTGAAGTCCTTCTGCACAATGATCCTTCCGGTCTCTTCCTGAACGGAAAGGGACGAACAGGCGGCTGCCGGCAGATATACTGTGATCGTAGGATCCGCATTCATGGAAAACCCGATGCGGTCGGTCCATTTCCCCGTGTCCTCCGTGAATACGAGGAGCGTTCCGTCCTGCACCTCCGCGAAAGGAACCACGTTTTCCGGCTCCCTGAACTCCACGCGGGTTTTACCGTCCTGTGCCGGCAAAAACAGGATATCCTCCGTGTCCGAGCGAAGGGAAATGCTGTCAAAAGGTTCATCGATGTCGAACGACTGCTCCACGGTTTCCACCGTTCCGAACGACGCCAGATCCCAGTGGCGGGAGGACAGGATCCCTGCCATGCACAGCGCGCCTGCAAGCACAAGCGCTGCGGCCACGATCAGCCAGATTTTTTCCGTGCGTTTCATTTTGCTTCCTCCTTTCTGAGGAACATGGATTTGATTCCGAGCGCGATCTTCTTTGTCAGAACGGCGGCGCCTCTGGTCGCTTCTCTGCACCCGAAGAACAGGAAGATGGATAGACCCGCGAGCACGGCGGCTGCGCCGATCATCAGCAGACCGGACGCCGCTTCTCCCCTGCAGAGCACCACGACGGCCGCAACGACGCATCCGATGC
Organism: Clostridia bacterium; assembly: GCA_017429985.1. Lineage (GTDB taxonomy): Bacteria > Bacillota > Clostridia > Christensenellales > CAG-138 > JAFRNW01. The sequence goes on from JAFRNW010000026.1 coordinate 6,711, forward strand.
TGCTTGCCGCGAGCGACACGTCAGCGGCCCAAAGCGACAGGATGACCGACCAGATCACGATGTACACCGAAAGCAGGACGGCGAACGCCGCGATCAGAAGCGGAAACCAGAGCGGGAAGCCGAGAACCAGCAGAACAATCTCCCATGCCTGCAGCTGCCGCTTCGGCCGGATCCTCTCCTTCACGAGTTTCGTGATCGGCGTTTCCGAAACGATCTGCGAAACGATCTCCCGGACAGGTCCGACCGCCCGGACCGCTTCCACTTCCGTCACGCCTTCCTCCATCCGGTCGTCGATCATTTCCTCATAGAACGCGACGCGTTCTTCAATGTCTTCCTCCGGAAGGCCGGACAGCTCCTGACGAAGCAAACTGAGAAATTCCTGCTTATTCATGGTGCTCATCCTCCTTCGTTACAAACTGGTATATGGCCATGATTTCCTTCCACTCCTCTCTGAAATCCCTGATCCGTTTCAGACCCGTTCCCGTGATGTGATAGTACTTCCGGAGCCTGCCGTCATGCTCCGCGCTTTTCACGGTCAGCATCTCCTGCTGCTCCAGACGCTTCAGGATCGTATACAGCGTGGATTCCGACAGTTCGATGTAAGGCTTCATGTCCTTGATGATCTTGTACCCGTAGGAATCCTCATTCTTGATCGCGGCAAGCACGCATACGTCCAGCAGGCCGCGTTTTAACTGAATGTCCATATCATACCTCCTTTCATGGAATACATCGTATCACGAAGTATATACCCTGTCAACACTTTTTTTCATATTCGGTCAGGATTGTTCCGTCCCGCACGGGAACGGTCCTCCGTCCTTCCGTTTGCCGGGTACAGCCAGATCTCCCGGGTTCTTCCCGGAAATCCGGGCATAAGAAAACAGCAGAACCGTCTTACGGTTCTGCCGTTTCAATCACTAGGAACTTGACTGTTCAGATGTTATTTCTTTTCATCAACAACAGCGGGTGCTTCCTCATCAATCAGTTCATCCTCTTTTTCATTGCTTACCGTAATAATATCGGCATTCTCCAGCTTGATCAGTTCCGCAACGGGTTCAGTATACTTTTCTTTCATATTTCTCCTGTCTCCTTTTAAATATCGTTTTTTGCATGTTCGGTATGATTTGGTTTATTTATATTCATATTCAGGTTTCGCGCACAAGAAAAAAGTGAACCGTATCCCTCTGTCAGGGCAGAAAAGCGATACCCTGCCCTTCGGTCCCGTATCCCGGTCCTCCTTCAAGCAGTCAGAAAGTGACGTTCCAGGGATCATGTGAAAGATCCCGCGCAGCCTGCGCGGGACCCGTTTTCCGTTTCTGTATGAAATATTCTGTGTTTCAGCCGACCACTTCCAGCGAATAGACCGGTTCCTCCGTCTTTTCGGGCGGCGGAACGACCTCCAGCTGAAGCCCCGGATTCTCGGGAACCGCGGGAGTATCCGCCGTACCGCCGTTCTGCGGGGAAGCCATCAGCTGCACGGCACCTTCGTTTTTGCCCTGCTCGCCGTAGAAGCGGTTGAGCGTGGAATCCTTCAGCATGCAGCGCGCGATGTCGAATTTCATCTGCGCGATCTCCGTGTTCGCGGGGATCTTGCCCTCGGAGTTCAGGTTGATTTCAAGCATCACGCAGACCAGCCTCGCTTCCTCCGTCGTGATATCGGTGCCGTCCGGCTCCTTGTCGCGCCACGCGACAAACCACGCGAGTTCCTTCGATTTATCGTCCGTGATCTCGGCCGTGCCCGTCTTTCCGATGATGGTATAGCCGAGGTTATGATAATATCCCTTTCTGTAAAGCTGGTCCGTCAGGTACCTGGCCGTGCCGATCTGGCAGACCTGATGCAGCGCTTCATGCACGGTATCGATCGTGGATTGCTTGATCGCGCCCTTCTTCCAGACCTTCGGCGAAACACTTTTTACCAGCGTGTAATCCGTTCCATCCGCATGCCAGATGGAATCGACCACATAGGGCACCATGATGTCCCCGTTGTTCGCGTACGCGGAAACGAAGCACGCCATCTGGAGCGGCGAGACCAGAAGCTGGCCCTGGCCGTATCCCGAAACCGCCAGATCGTAATCGTTCTGATCGCGCTTGGGCTTCGGTCTTCCGGATTCCTCATATACGATCGACCCGTCGTCGTTCTTCAGGATCGCGTAGATCTGCGGGGACGCAGCGATCGCGTTCCCCTCCTCGTCGCGGATCTCGAATTCGATCGGGGTCTCCCAGCCGAGGTTCCTCAGGTACGCCTCGAACTTCTGCCTTCCGAGGCGGAGCGCGGCATACGCGAAGAAAAGGTTGTCCGACTGGATGATCGAGTTCGTCAGATTCATGGGCGTCAGACGGTTGCTCGTCGCGGTACGCTTCAGCGGCTTTCCATTCGCGAGCACGCTGAATCCCTGCGATATGATGTCCGACGGCATCCACTCGTCCTTGGTGTCCCCGATCAGCGTCTCCGATACGGGGAACACGTCGTTCGCCGTCATCGTGTTCGTTTCGAGAAGCGCGGCCGTCGTCATGAGCTTGAAGACGGAACCGGGCGTGTAGAGACCCTGCACCGCGCGGTTGAAGAGCCGGAGATTGATCTTGTCGTCCTTCATCGCTTCCCACTCTTCTTCCGGCATGCCTCGGGCAACCTCGTTCAGATTGAAAGCCGGCCAGGATTTCATCGCCTGGATGGCGCCTGTCTTCGGATTCAGCACCACGACGCAGCCGCGGACCTCCTTGTCATATACGACCGTATCCACGACTTCGTCCAGCCGCTGCTGCACTTCCGGTATGATAGTCAGGTGCAGATCCTTTCCGTCGACGGCCTCCGTGCGGTACAGCACTTCGCGGGATCCGCCCTGGCTGGTCTGGATGTACGTAAAGCTTCCGTTCGTACCGGTCAGGTCATCCTCGTATGTGATCTCGAGACCGTACTTGCCGACCCAGCTGTCGCCGTTGTAGCGCGTGTCGCCGAGCTGTTCGTATTTCCGCAGTTCCTTCTTGGTTACGATACCGGCGTATCCGATGATATGCGCAAGCGATTCTCCGTATGGATAGTAGCGCGTCGTGCCATAGTTCTTCGTGTCGATCGCGAGGCCCTGGACCGCCAGGATCCTCTGCTTCAGGTCATCCGTCAACTCGTCGGGGAAGAACGTGCAGATCTTGCAGAAATCGTTTCTGGTCCTGGAGAGCGCGTAATCGAGCGCAGCCTTTCCCTGCCGCTCCTCCGTGTTCAGTCCGTCGACCAGCTCCGGAATGCTTAAAACGCCGTTATAGAACGCGTCCATATCCTCGATCGTGGACGGTACCGAAAACACCGTCACGATGTTGACGTTCTGCGCGTACGGAACGCCGTCGCAGAGGATTTCCCCGCGCTTGGACTGCAGCGTACCGACGCGGACCGTATCGCCCCACTGCATCATCGGGAAGATCAGCGAAGGCGACCAGTTGATCGTCCAGCGGTTCTCGATGCGGTTGGCTTCGATCTCAAAATCATAGGTCAGCGGTCCCGCTTTTTCGGTATGATAGGTCAAGGTGTAATTGATTGTGGCGATGATATCCCCGTCCAGGATGTCCGTGATGTCGTACGTGATCTGCGTCACGCCCATCTCCTCGAAGATTCCGCGGTATTTCGATACGAACTCGGATTTGGAGATCGTTTTGTCCACGTAGGGATTCCCCTCCGCGTCCGGCGTCGGGGACGGCGTCGGGACGGCGGTCGGGCTAGGCGTGGGCGTAGGTTTCGGGGTTGGGCTCGGCGTAGGCGTTGCGGTCGGCTCCGGCGTTTCGACCACCTTCCCGTCGATGACCTGGTCATCGTCCGGCTGCTGATCCACCGCGTCCTCGTGCGCCTCTACGGTATCCGTCGGAACGACCATCGGCGTGACCTTCGCTTCCGATTCGGGCTCGTCCCGCTTCGTCGAGACGTCGATCATATCATACGCCTTTTCGAACTCTCCGTCCGCTATATAATCGATGAAGCGTCTGCAGTAATCCGTTCCGCTGGACAGCACGGCGCATCCGGGCAGGATCCCCGTGACCAGCAGCATGAACGCGATCGCAAGCGACAGAAACTTCTTCAAGAAAAAAGCTCCTCTTCATAATTTCTCACGTTATATTATAGCAAAAAGAAAAATGCGCATCGCGCATTCAGATAAAAGTTCAAACAGAAGTCAAAATTCGTACATAAAAGGGTCTCCCGGTCCGCTGCCGGAACGCGCGGTCCGGCCGGAATAACGCCCGGTTTCATTCAATGTAGGATATTCCGCAGGTTAAATCGCCGCCCGGACTCGAGACGGTGTCTTCCTCGAGATCGAACGAGAGATCCTCCAGAAGATCCCGCACATCCCAGCCTTCGTCGGATTCAAGGAAGCCGATCCCGCGGGAATCGAACCGCCCGCTCGCTGCATTGAACCCGCACGCCGTGCGCAGCGTTTCAGCATCATAACAGGAAAGCGATTCGAACCGTTCGTCCTCGTCATCCCCGTCCCCGGGATCGTCCGGTTCCGGATGGGACAGATCCTCCAGGATCCTGGCCGCCAGCTCCTGAATCTTCTTCTCGATCCTCTCATGAAAAGTCTCATCATCGGGGTCACCGGCCTGTCCGGGTTTCGGAATCTTCAGCGAATCCAGGATCTCTCTGTCCTCCTCAAACCGGGAGATCAGATATTCTGCCAGTCCCTTTTCGGAGATCATGAGCTGGTCCATGATCCTGTTCCGGATCCGGTTCTGCATGTCCGCCGTCAGGCTGATGATCCGCTCCTGATTCTCCTCCATCGCAAAGGAAAAGCCCCTGTACCGCATCATTTCCGTTTCGAGGGCTTCCTCTTCGTCCCGGACGTCATAAAAATCCTGATCCTGTCCCTTTTCCATCCTGTCCGGATCCGGACGCAGAACGACGAAGTGCGATCCGCACAGGGGGCAGAAAGAAGAGCTCAGAATCAGATCCGACGCGCAGGCAAGGCATTCCTTTCTGACACCGCAATACGGGCAGACGGTACTGCCCGAAGGGATCTTTTTACCGCAGCCAGGACATTTCATATTCACAGCCTCCGTCAGCGATACAATAATAAGCTCATTCCTGAATGAAAAACCAAATCCCGGACCGCTTCCCGTCAGAATCCGTCCTTCACCATGTTGTTGATCCATCCGCCGCGCCTGATCAGAATAAACCCGTAAGCGGTCTTGATCAGGACCACAAGGCTCGTGATGAGATAGATCATCACAGCGGACAGGTCCGTCAGATACGCGAGCGCCATCGCAACGGGCACGTTCACGACCCACATGAACACGCCGTCGAACAGGAACGTGATGAGCGTCTTCCCGCCCGAACGGAGCGTGAAGTAGGACGCGTCCACGAACGCGTAGAACGGCATCATGCATGCGCAGATGCGCATGAACACCGTCGCGAGATGCCGGACCTCGTCGGTCGTATTGTAGAGAAGCGGATAATACGGCGCGATCACGAACAGGATCCAGCCGGTCATGAAGCACGTCGCCACGGAGAAGGCGATCAGTTTATAGTCGGTCTCCCTCGCCTCGTCGAGCTTGTCGGCGCCGAGCAGGTTCCCCACGATGATGCCGATCGCGATGCCGAACGAGATGAATACGATGTTGAACAGCTGGTTGACCGTGTTGGCGATGCTGTACGCCGCCACGACGGCAAGGCCGCGCGTCGAGTAGGCATGCGTAAGCGTCGCCATGCCGGCCGACCAGATCACCTCATTCACAAGGAGCGGGGATCCCTTCACAATCACGTTTTTTACCAGCTTCCCGGGCACGCGGACCGAGCGGTACAGCCCTTCCGTAAATTGGTTGATCTCCGCGTTCCGGTGCGTCCAGGAGACGACCAGGATGAGTTCCACGACCCTCGAAATGATCGTGGCGAGGATCGCGCCGGCCACGCCCATGGCGGGCATCCCGAGTTTTCCGAAGATCAGCACCCAGTTAAAAAACAGGTTCACAAACACGGCGATGAGCCCCGCGCGCATGGGCGGCAGCGTCTTCGCCGTTTCCCTGAGCGTGCTGGAATACGCCTGGACGACGGAGAACGGAAGCAGCATGAATCTCGCCAGCCCCAGATAGGTCATGCCATATTCGAGCGTCGCCTCCGCGTTCCCGGTGCTCCCGCCCTCATGCAGGAACAGGGACAGAAGCTGCCTTCCGAACACCGTGAAGATCAGCGCGCCGAGCAGAGAGATGATCACGGAGAACCAGAGTTTCAGGCGCAAAACATCCCGGACGCCCCTGTGATCCCCTTTTCCGTAGAATTGCGCGCCGAACAGGCCCGCCGCCGAAGCCCCGCCGATCGAGGCGAGGTTGAAGATCAGCAGAAGCTGGTTGGCGATCGAGACGCCCGACATCTGGTCCGTCCCGACCCGTCCGATCATGATGTTGTCCAGAAGGCCGACAAAGTTCGTGATCCCGTTCTGGAGCATGATCGGCAGCATGACCGCCAGCACCATCCGGTAGAACGCCCTGTCCCCTATGAACCGCCTGATTCCCTTCATGTTTCAAAAAACAGACCCGTCCGTCTCCGGCGGATCCCTTTCGTCACTGTTCCTGTTTCTTTCTGTAGAGCACGAATTTTCTGCCGATGCACTGGATCACTTCGGATCCCGTCGCGGCGGCGATCATCTCCGACGCGTCCCTGGCGGAAAGCTCCGCATTCTCCAGGACCGAGATCTTGATCAGCTCGCGCTTTTCGAGCGCCTCGTCGATCGAATCGAGCATGGCATCCGATATCTCGCCCTTGCCGATCTGAAAGATCGCGCTGATCGAGTTGGCCTGTTTGCGGAATTCCGCGCGTTCCTTTCCGGTCATATCCTTTTCCGTCCTTCCCTAGTCCATAAAGTCAAACTGCCATCCGCCCAGTTCCACGGTATCGCCGTCAGCGGCGCCCATCTCACGGAGCGCGGCGATGATCCCGAACCGGATCAGAAGCTGCTGGAATCTGCGCATGGAGCCTTCATCCTCCGGATCCGTCGTATCCAGGATCCGCTGCACGTCTCCGCCGCTCACGACAAAGACGCCGTCCTCCTCGCGCCGTTCGATCTTAAACCCTTCCTCGTACATCGGCCCGATCTCCAGATCCGTCTCCGGAAACTCGAGCACGGGCGGAAGCGAATCGAGCATCTCCACGATCCTGTCGAGAAGCGGGCCGAATCCCTGCGCCGTCGCGGCGGAAACGGGAAAACTCTCGAATCCCTTTTCGCGGATCGCCTCCGTAAGCTTTTTAATCCCTTCCTTATCCCCGGCCATCAGGTCGGTCTTGTTGAGCGCGACGAGCTGCGGGATCTCCGCCAGCCGTTCGCTGAATTTTTCCAGTTCAAGATTGATCTTGTCGAGATCGTCCAGCGGGTCCCTTCCCTCCGTACCGGCAGCGTCCAGCACATGGACGAGGATCCTCGTCCTTTCGATATGCCGAAGGAAATCATGGCCGAGCCCGGCGCCTTCCGCGGCGCCTTCGATCAGGCCCGGGATGTCCGCCAGCACGAACGTCCTGCCGTGCCGCTCTGCGACGCCGAGATTCGGCTGGAGGGTCGTGAAATGGTACGCCGCGATCTTCGGCTTCGCCGCGGTGAGCACGGACAGAATGGTCGATTTCCCGACGGACGGAAGCCCAATCAGACCGACGTCGGCGATCGTCTTGAGCTCCAGCTCCACTTCCCTGTCCTTCGTCTTCTGTCCGTCCTGCGCGTATCTCGGCGCCTGGCGCGTGGGCGTGGCGAAATGGGTGTTCCCCTTCCCGCCGCGGCCGCCCTTGAGGACCGTCCTGCGTTTGCCGGGTTCGTTCATGTCCGCGATGACCGTGTCCGTTTCCGTGTCACGGACGACCGTTCCGACCGGCACACGGATCACGAGATCCCTGCCGCCGGCGCCGCTCTTCATCTCCGGCATGCCAGCGCCGCCGTTTTCCGCTCGGAAAAAGTGCTTGAAACGGAAATCCACGAGTGTGGACAGCCTCGGATCCGCTTCAAAAATCACGTCTCCGCCCTTTCCGCCGTCTCCGCCGGAAGGGCCGCCCCTCGCGACGTATTTCTCCCGGTGGAACGCGGCGCATCCATTGCCGCCGTCCCCGGATTTGATGACGATCTTCGTCTTGTCCGTAAACTGCATTATAATCCCTACTTCTCTTCCTTTTTCCGGTTCAGCATGTCGCAGACGTCCGCCACACAGCATGCCGAGCATTTCGGCTTTTTTGCGTCGCAGACCTGACGTCCGTGATAGATGAGCCAGTGGTGCGCGTCGGACCAGTCCTTCTCCGGGATATGCTCCATGAGCTGGAGCTCCGTCTTCAGAACGTCGTCCGCGTCCGCGAGTCCCATCCGGTTCGTGACGCGGAACACGTGCGTGTCCACCGCGATCGCGGGGATCCCGAACGCGTTCGATACGACCACGTTCGCGGTCTTCCTCCCGACGCCAGGCAGCGTTGTCAGGAGATCCCGGTCAGCGGGCACCTCCCCGCCGTACTTCTCC
>JAFRNW010000027.1 GCA_017429985.1 Clostridia bacterium
ACATCCTCGGCAATCTGTCGTCTCTGGTGTATCACGCGGGTCGTGTCTTCGCGGACGAAGTGGAGGACAATGTCGGGCCGATGATACCCGCGCCGTATGACGGGATCGACTCGAAGATCAGGCTGGAGCAGTGGGCGAAGGACCACGGCGTCAATCTAACGATGGGCTGACCCCTGCGTCATAAATCGGGAGGTACGTCGAAAACGGGAGGAACTATGGAAAAAAGAGTGATGACAACGGACATGGTTTCGCTGACCCGTTTTTTCAGCGAGACGGAGATGGAAGGGATCGATGTGCTCAGCGACGGCGATGATCTATTCTTTCCGGCCATCGAGTGCGCGAAGCGGCTCGGGTACAGGAATCCGCGCGACGCGATCCGCCAGCACTGTGAAAATGAATTCCGCACCGTCGATCAGATCGTCGTGACAGGCAAACGGAAAGACGGCAGCGACGCCGTGCAGGTCGTACACAAGAAATATATCTGCGAAGGGGATTTCTACCGGCTGCTGTTCCATTCGCGTCTGCCCATCGGCAGAAAATTCGCACGGTGGGTTACGCATGAGGTTATTCCCATGATCCGGCGGTATGGGTTCTATCCGGGCCGGGATTTTCTTATGGCTCTGCAAAACTATATGGAAGCACTCGATATCTGCACTAAGGTCACGCATGACTGGGAAAGCATGCTTGAAGTATCGAATGAACTACAGAAGCATTTGGAGAAGCTGAAATCCACTTTTCCAGTAGCCGATCCGACGAAGGTGGACAAAGAAGTCATCGAGAGCGATCCTCCCACGTCGTAAAACGGTGCGCGGAAAAATCTTCTCCGCAGTAGTCAAAGAATAGCCTTCGCCCGGTATGGCTCTCAAAAGCCGTCTCTGATTCCTTCTTGACTTTTCTTATCTTGGGAGAGCGTGATAGGATCTGAATTCATTATACACCCGGATGTTGATCCTGTCAACCGGACGATACCCCCACGTCGTAAACCGGGACGGTCTGATGTGTCCAAAGTGATAAAGTTCCGAAAGGGCTGGATATTCCCGCCGAACTGTGGTATGTTGTGTGTCTGAGAAAGCGAGGTGATTCCATGGCAAAAACGAAAAGGAGGCCCAACGGCGACGGCATGGTGCGCAAACGCTCCGATGGAACATGGGAAGGACGCATCGTCGTCGGACATCGGATGGACGGGCTGCCCATCTACAAATCCGTGTTTGCGAAGACGCAGAAAGCCTTGATGCCGAAGCTCGAGCAGCTCAAGCGCGATTACGCCGGGGCAGAACTGACTGAGGACTGCCGGATGCCACTCGGCGACTGGCTTGACCTCTGGCTGAGCGAGTACAGCCCGAATCTCCGCCCGTCTACCATACAGAACTATCAGAACCATATTCGCACGGTTAACCCGTTCCTCGGCGAGCTTCAAATCGACCGGGTAACGAGGGTGGACGTACAGAAAATGTACAACGCCCTGCGGGAACGTCTGTCCGTCAGCACCGTCCGCGCCGTACACATGATGCTGCATGAGGCGATGAGTGCGGCGGTCCGGCGTCACCTGATCGTTGCCAACCCCACGGAGGGTGTGAAGCTGCCGAAGAAGGGGTATGCGCCGATCCAGATCCTGAACAACGAACAGCTTGACCGATTCATGGCGGCGATTCGGGAAGAACCGGACTGGCACGATCTGTTCTACGTGGAAATCACAACAGGACTCCGTCGGGGCGAGCTCTGCGGACTGCGCTGGGAGGATTTCGACGAGAACTCCGGCAAGTTGACCGTCCGGAGAAGCATCAACTATGAGAAGAAGGCTTTACAGATCGGCAAACCCAAAACCGACGCGGGAAAACGGACGATCCTGCTTCCCGCATCGACGGCTGAACTACTTCGCGCACGGCACAAAACCAGTCCGTCCGAATGGATCTTCCCCTCCTTCTACGATCCGGCCTTGCCAATGAAGCCGCAGTCGGCATACAATGCACTGAAACGGATTTTGAAGAAAGCGGGCTTGCCGAATCTGAAATTTCACAGTTTGCGCCACGTTTTCGGAACACAGGCCATCTCCGCGGGCGTGGATGCGAAGACGCTCTCGACGATCCTCGGCCACACCGACGCCAGCTTCACTTTGGACTGCTATACTCACGTTTCAACGGATATGCAGAGGAATGCCGCGGCGCTCATCGGCGGGATCGCGGAGGATATTCTCGGAAAGGATCTTATGCCATGGCAAAACGCAAAGCCGGGGACGGAAGCGTAAGGCTCCGGAAAGACGGGCGGTGGGAAGGCCGCGCCGTCATCGGGTACGACGAAAAAGGGCTTCCCAAAACCAAAAACGTCCTCGCCAAGACGAAGACGGAATGTGTCGAAAAGCTGAATCTACTGAAGGAAGAGATCGGCACGAATGTCCCGAAACCCAAGCCGGACTTGACGTTTGGGGAGTGGATGGATTTCTGGTACCGGACATACTCGAAGCCGCGGCTCCGGCCCTCCTCCGCGCAGGAATACGAGAGTAATATCTACAAGCACATCATTCCCGCGCTCGGGAAGACGCCGCTGACCGCCGTCACGACGGAGGTGCTGCAGAAATTCTATACGCACCTCAAAACCAACGGTCGTATCGTACGCCGGGATCGGTTTGGCCCGGGGCTGAGCGATAAATCCGTCCGGGAATGCGCCTTATGCTGCAAAGCCGGATTGGAGGGCGCGGTTCAGGACGGGCTGTTGCGCAAGAATCCAGCCGCAGACTGCACGCTCCCGCCCAGAAAGACGGAAGAGATTCAGACCTTATCGAATGCGGAAATCCAAAGGCTCCTCTTTCAGGCCAAAGAGGAAGGTTACTACGAGATGTTCCTCCTCGACCTGTTCACGGGCCTTCGGCGCGGCGAGCTTGTCGGGCTGCAATGGGACGACCTCGATTCCACGACGGGCGAGCTTCGCGTGCAGAGACAGATCCACCCGGCGAATGGGGAGGCTGTTCCCAAAACGGAGGCT
>JAFRNW010000028.1 GCA_017429985.1 Clostridia bacterium
ATGATAGACATCTTCTTTGAATTCGCCAAAGGCTTTCACCTGAAAACCTAAGCTTTCCATTATAGATTTAACATCTATGGCTCGCTTGCTATCGAACAGAATATCGTAATCACACATTTCACGTGCAGCAAAGCTCGGATATCCTGAATCATATGCGAAACATGACCGTACCTCAAGACAATGGTGTCCGTTTAACAGGAATAATGGTCCTTCCTTTCCGTATTCGCCGTATAGATCCTTACGAGTCCTCCCTTTCTCCGACATCCGCAACGACTTCCCCTTCCGATATCCCTTCCGTAGATTCCGGCATGAACAGAACGCCGACCGTCGCGAACATCAGCTGAAAATCCGTAACAAGACTCATCTGGTTGATGTACATCAAGTCGAATTCCATCTTCTCATAAGGAGAAGAATTGTACCGGCCATAGATCTGCGCATATCCAGTAAGCCCCGCCTTCGCCTGCAGACGAAGCTTGAAATCCGGAAGAATCGCGTCATACTGCGCCGCGATCTCCGGACGTTCCGGTCTCGGCCCGACAATGGACATGTCCCCTTTCAATATGTTGAAAAGCTGGGGCAGCTCATCAATACGAAAACGTCGTATGACCCGTCCGACAGGCGTGATGCGATCATCCTTTTCCCCGGTGGAAAGTCGCGCTACCCCGTCTTTTTCGGCATCCGTACGCATGCTCCGGAACTTTATGATCTCAAACGTTCTACCGTACTGTGTCAGTCGCGTCTGTCTGTAAAACACGGGACCCCTGTCGTAAAAGTGGATCAAAAGTGCCGTCACAAGCATGACAGGGCTCAAAATGATCAGTCCGATAAACGACAGCAGAATGTCCAGCGCCCGCTTAAAGATCCGGTATCCCAGACGGATCTCCTTGCGTGAAACGAACAGGACCGGTGATGAAAACGACTTCACATGAGAACCGCCCTGCATGACAATGTCGCCGACATGGGGAAGAAAAAAGCCCGAAATATCCTGCTCCGCGCAGTACTTGGCAATTCCGTTCCGGCATTGCGACCGGATTCCGGCGACAAACACCGCGTCAAACGGCTCTACCCGTTCCCGGATATCGTCAAAACTGTCCCCCTCGTACCGAATCTCTCCGCAGATACTATACAGCCTCTCGATGGGTTTTCCCGAAACGGATCCAAACCGCTTTTTGTCCGTTTCGTTCCGGTAAACAAAAACCGTTTTCCGCGGTGGATTATACTTCAAGAACAGCTTGTCCGCTAAAAACGACCAGACGGCGTCCAGAAACACATATACGATCAGAAGAGGCAGAAAGACGGCCGGACTCGGCAGCTGCCTCCATGCGATACATACAGCCGCGTACATGATAAACAGACTGAACAGCTGCGCCAGAAACTGGCTGAATGCCAAGGTTGAGACCCGCATATAACCGAGAAGATAGGAATTATAGGTGCGGTTAAAAAAGATCAGCAGAATGCCGTAGCCGATCAGAACAAAGATGTTGTACCGGAATCCCCGCGTACGCTCAACGATAAATCCGTGATAACGGAACAGGATCCAGAACGCATAAAACAACGCCAACGTGGCGACGATATGCAGGATCTTAATCAGCATGATCGCAAGCGGATGATTCTTTTTTGACTGAACAAAAAGCTCTTCCATCCCCCATGGCTCCTGTGCAAAAAAGCATTTATTTAATCAAGAATTCGATTCCTGTTGGTTTCCGTTCTTTCAAGGCGGAAACGCAGTATTTTATCCTTTTTGTTTCCATCAGGCCGAACGGATGCAAAAACGCTGGGCATGAGCGCTGTCATCCCCTTTGTCCCGGCAAACCGTCTTCCGCTTCAAGCGCGGTCCGATCGGCTCCCGCAGCTGTGCAATTGGTTCGGCTCGGCCATTATCGGCCGACCGCAAGGATCTCCGTCCGCCTTACGGCTTGAGATACCGGCAGATCCTATCATTCATCGCATAAAACGCGTCTTCTCCGCCCCGATCCCGGATCGCCTCGAACGCGTCGCCCATATTGGGCCTTCTGGAATCCATGTTGTGGCAGTCCGACCCTATAAAATGGATCCGGTCCTTTTTCAGCGACTCCACCGCGAGATCGGCGGTATCCCGGTGCAGGAAAAAGCTCGCGTTCGCCTGGATCAGGATGTCCCGTTCGAGCACCCGGTCCATCAGGGTGTAATCATCGAGCATCCGCATGAACCGGTCGATATGCGCAATCACCGGAAGGCAAGAAAGCGCTTCTCCGCACTGCTCGATCTCGTCGAGCATCGTGTCAGACCAGGGCATCATCGGCGGTTCGACGAGAAGGAACGGAACCCGCTCCAGCACGAGCGCTTTGACCTCCTCCGCGACGGATATCCCGGGAAAATACAGGATCTCCGCCCCAAGCAGGATCCTAGGATACGGCCGGCCTGTTCCCATCGCGCGGCAAAGCGTCCGGTACGCGGCTGCCCGCCGATCCAAAAACGTCTCCGGGTCCTCCTCATCCGCATAAAAATGAGAGGTCGCGCAGATCAGGTCCACGCCCTGTCTCCGGCTCTCATCGAGCATTTTCAGGCTGAGTTTCACACCGTCCGGTCCGTCGTCCATTCCCGGAAGGATATGCGCATGAAAGTCGATCATTTCCCGTAGTAGGAGCTGCCGTAGCCGTAGCTGTATCCGCTGTACTGGTACTTCTTCCCGGAGCCCTCGAGCGCCACGTTGACCACAAAGCCCAGGATCTTAATGCCCGCGTAATTCAGCTGCCCGATGCACTCGTTTAACAGGCCTCTCGGGCAGGTGTTCTCGCGGATCACGACGATCATGCCGTCCACGAGCTTTGCCACCGACACCGCGTCGATCACCGCACCGACCGGAGGCAGGTCAACGATGATATAATCGAAGGACTCCGCGAGCCTGCTCAGAAGTGCCGCCATCCGCCGTGAACTCAGAAGCTCGGAAGGATTGTCCGGCACGTCGCCGCTCGGGATCACTTTGAATTTGGTCGGTCCCGTGCTGCTCACATATTCTTTCATGGTCACCTGGATCGTGTTCAGGTTGTCCAGAAGATTGCTGAGACCCGGTGTTCTGTCGATATCGATCTTTGCATGTAAACCTCTTCATCTTTCAATCCTCCAAAGGTCTACAACCCTTAAAATATATAAGAAAATAATAGTACACCCCCATGTACCATACTGCTTCCTAACATTGCCGCGTAAAAAAGTCAACCGAAAAAACGGGATTTGGCAAAAACAGCACAAATTGAATCATATTTGAACCCCGCAGCCCGGTTTCCCGCCCGGTTCCGGAAATCATCAGAACGTTTGATCCCCTTTTTCCGCATGCCCGGTCTGTTCCGGCATCGGTGCCCGTCGGACGGAGATCCCGGTCTGACGGTAGGTCCTCCTGAGAAAGACCGCGCTGAACAGCAGGGAAACGACCTCCGCGATCGGGAACGCGAGCCAGACGAGTTCCAGCCTTCCGGTCAGGGAAAGCAGGTAGGCGGCCGGGATCAGCACGACCACCTGCCTGAAGATGGACGTCAGAAGGCTGTACAGAGGCTTGCCGAGTGCCTGGCAGACGGAACCCGCCACGATGCAGAATCCGGCGACCGGAAAAGTAAACCCGATCGTCCGGAACGCGGGAATGCCGACCGAAAGCATTTCCTCGGACGGTGAGAAGATCCCGAGCAGGACGTCCGGGATCGTTTCGAACAGAATAAAACCGATCGTCATGACGCCGACGGCGGAAAGGATGCCGGTCCGGATCGCCGCGCGCACGCGGTCCGCCTTCCTCGCCCCGTAATTGTAGGAGACGACCGGGACCAGGGCGTTATTCATGCCGAACACGGGAAGAAACACGAAGCTCTGGATCTTGAAGTACGCCCCGAACACCGCCGTCGCCGCTTCCGTAAAGGAGATCAGGATGGTGTTCAGCAAAAAGTTCATCACGGATCCGATGCACTGCATCACGATGGACGGAAGGCCGATCCGGTAGATCTCCTTTGCGATCCCGTGCCGAAACCGGATGAGCCGGATCCGGATATGGATCTCATGATTCTTTTTCAGATTCAACGCGAATCCAATCACCGCCGCTACGACCTGTCCGCAGACGGTCGCCACCGCGGCGCCGGCCACCTCCAGCCTGGGAAACCCGAACAATCCGAAGATCATGATTGGATCGAGGATCATATTGAGGATCGCGCCGGTCATCTGCGGAATCATGGCGAGTCCGGTTCTCCCGGTCGACTGGAGCAACCGTTCCGCGCAGACCTGCGCAAATACGGCAAGCGAGCAGCCGAGACAGATATGAATGTAATCCGTTCCGAATGAGATGATTCGCGCATTATCCGTCAAAAGGCGGTAATAAGGACCAGGAACTATCATGCCAATTAGACCGAATAGAATAGCGGAACAGAGATACAGAAAGATGCCGGTATTCGCCGCTTCGTCCGCACGAACGAAATGCTTCTCTCCGAGCGAACGGGAAACCAGGGCGTTCATTCCGACACCAGTTCCGACGGACACACCGATCAAAACCGTCTGGAGCGGAAAAGCGAGGCTGACCGCGTTCATGGCGTCCTGGCCAAGACGCGCGACAAATACGCTGTCCACGACGTTGTAGAGCGCCTGGAACAGCATGGATAGCACCATTGGCGCGCTCATTGTAAAAATCAGTCTTCCGACGGGCAAAACGCCCATCTTATTCTCTTTTGCAGGTAACTCCGCCATCCAACTCCCTCCATAAGGTCCGAAACAAGAACCATTTTACAGAATGCTTGTTGCGGATGCAATATGTCCAAAGTATTGATCGGGTTCTCTGTGAAGAGGCAAACAACTCTCTCCCCCGGCATCAATTGCTACAAGAAGAACACTGTGACCGGAATAGTTTTCAATTCTTTCCGAAACAAACTGTTGGCATTTGTTTATTCCGTAATCAATGAACCTGGGTTCCGTCAGGTGTTGAAGCAGGGGTTCATTGATTACGGAATAAACACTCATCCCTGTACACCGCCGGTCGAGCTTTCGCATTAATTCCTTCAACCTCTGGATAAACCCGGACATGTAGCGCAGCATCTACCGTCCTTTCGATGGTAAAGCTCACATCTTCATCGTACAAAAGCCAGTTTCATCCTCAATATGGACCGTATTCTCATCCTGGCCTCTCATCCCAGTCAGCGTATATGATCCTGTCTCCAGTGTGAAGGTTGATAGCAGCTTCCAGCCATTACTTTCCTCAACATTATCACCGACAAGGCTTATCCATCCGTCTTCGAGATAGGATAGATGCACGGACGAATATCCGAGGTACCCAGGCTTTCCGTTGTAAGCGTCCAATAACAGAGCGGATTGAAAACAAAGATTAGTACCTTGATAATCGAATAGTAAGAATAGCATTTTTCTGTGCAGAGGACTAAACATGGAGAAGATCCGGACACACGGTCTGACGTTAGAGGAGAAGTATAAGATCGTCAGCGAATGCAGGAAAAGCGACATGCCAGCGGCGCAGTGGCTGAAAGAGCATGGCGTCTACGAAGCGACGTATTACGGCTGGATCAAGCAGCTGAAACGGGCGGCGTGTTCCCTGCCCAATCCTGCCCGTGAGATGCGTCCTGAAGCAGTCGAACGGAACGAGATCGTCAGAGTGGATCTGGCGGTACCGGCACTGCGTGCGGAGCCGGAAGCACAGGCGGCACCTTCGCTGGAGATCGTGCTCGGCAATGCAACGGTACGCATATACCGGGATGCTGCGCCGGAGCTTCTGGCTATGGCCCTGCAGGCATTGCGGAGGTCAGGATGTTAGGCGACATATCCGGGGTGAACGCGATCTATCTGATATGCGGATATACGGACACGCGGAAGTCGATCGACGGGCTGATCACGGTCATACAGGAACAGCTTCGGATGGACCCGAGAAGCAAGGCGCTGTTTCTGTTCTGCGGGAAGCGGAACGACCGGATCAAGGGACTGCTGTTCGAAGGGGACGGATTCACCTTGCTTTACAAGAGACTGACCTCGGGGGGAAGATACCGCTGGCCGAGGAACAGCACGGAAGCGAAGAAGCTGACGTGGAAGCAGTTCGACTGGCTCATGTCGGGGGCTGGAGATCGAGCAGCCGAAGGCGATAAAACCGCGACGTCAAAAATCCCAATAATTCTGGTTAAATATATTTAATAATATCAATAATTGTGATATATTAAAATAGTTTAAAAAATATGCTAATTTGTGTCCATCGGTTGGAAACTTTAGAATCAAATAAAGGGGCGGAGAAATGTCAGCTAACAGGGAGACAAAAGAAGTGGCTGTTCAAAGAAGCGGTTCAAATAAGACAGACGAGATGACAATAGACCTTTCGGAACTCTTTTACAGGATACTTGACCACTGGGTCCTTGTTGTGCTGATCGGGCTTCTTGGTGCGATTCTTGCCTTTGGTATAACCCGGTTTATGATTACACCGAAGTATGAATCGACTGCAAAGATCTATGTGCTCAGTTCCAGTGATTCTGTCGTGAACCTTTCGGATATGCAGATCGGTTCGTATCTTGCCTCGGACTATCAGGAAGTGTTTAATACCCGAGAAGTCCATGAGCAGGTGATTTCCAATCTGAGACTTCCTGATACATTTGAACAACTGAAGAAGAAGCTGAAGGTGTCGAACCTGACAGGAACCCGAATTCTGAGTATTATGGTTGAGGAAACAGATCCGAATACTGCTGCGGCGATTGCGAATGAGTTTGCTTCCGTTGCAAGTGACTATATTGCCACTGTTATGGTAACGGACCGTCCGACCGTCCTGTCGACGGCAGTCCCCGCGGCGGGGCCTTCATCACCGAATCTGGTTAAGAATGTTTTCATTGGAGCTGTTGCGGGGGCGCTCCTGGTGATTGCGATTATCACGATAGCAACC
>JAFRNW010000029.1 GCA_017429985.1 Clostridia bacterium
ACGGCGCAAAAACGCGCCGAACACGCCGGGATCAATAATATCACCTTCGTGCAGGGAGATGTCGGCGCGCTGCCCTTTGAAGACGAGAGTTTTGATATCGTCCTCTCCCTGAACGGCTTCCACGCTTTTCCGGACAAGGAAGCGGCCTGGCGCGAAACATATCGCGTATTGAAGAAGGGCGGGACCTTCTGCGGTTGCTTCTATATCCAGGGCGGATGCAAACGGACGGATCGGTTCATCAAAAAGCTATACGTTCCGAAGGGCTTCTTTACCCCGCCCTTTGAGACGGAGGACAGCCTGTGGGAACGTTTGACAGGCATGTATGAAGAAGTCAGCGTGTCTTCCGTGGAAGGCATGGGCTGCTTCCGCTGCAGAAAGTGAGGTCGAGAGATGGCAAGGAAAGATTCGGACCATCAGAAAAAGTCCATGAGCCTGCTGTTTCGCGGTAAGGCGATCTTCAAGCCGCTGAACACAGGCCGTATCGACGAACGTGTCGCCTGTGTGCGTGAGTGGGTCGCCAACATCTACTTTTACACGAAAAACGGCGTCACGATCATGATCGACGCGGGCTATAACTACGCCCGGCTGCGGGAAAAGATGGGCTGGCTGGATATCGATCCGTCGACCATCCAACATATTCTGATCACGCACCAGGACACAGACCACGTCGGCGCGCTGGAGACGGACAGCGAGTTGCTTTTCCGCGACGCCACCGTCTATATCGGCGAGATCGAGAACCGCTATCTCACCGGCGAGACGCGGAGAAAAGTATTCCACGGGCTATATAAATTGCCAATGGTCAGGATGGAGAACGAAAAGGTCCTGCTGCGTGACGGCGAGGTCTTTCAGATCGGCGATATCAAGATCGAGTGCCTGCTGGTCCCCGGCCACACCTGGGGCCACATGGTCTATCTCAGTGACGACGAGTACCTTTTCACCGGCGACACGATCTGGTTCGGGGCGGACGGAGGCTACAGCTTTATCGCCACGCTGGCCGAGGACAACAAGCTGGCGGTCCGTTCGCTGGAAAAGCTGGAACAGGAGCTCCGTGCACGGAACAAAATGATTAAGATCATCACCGGACATACAGGCTGGACGGACGATCTCGACTTTGCATTCCTTCACAGAAAAGAATTATGTAAACCCTTCACGGAGAAATACATAGATCCCGCCGCGCCTTATGACGGCTACATTGAGGACGATGATACAGAAGAGAGCGCAAGGCATGCGCTTCTCGGAAAGGTGAAGACAGAATGAAGCCCGATTATAAAAACTGGATGCCGAAGGGCATGGTAATGTCCGGCATTGCTGCGACAGCGGTATTCCTGATCCTGTTTATCGTTTTCGGCCTGACGGGGATTGTCTCCGGCACGTTGAAAACTGTGCTGTTCATTGTTTTCCTTGCCGGAACAGTTATCGGTTTTGCCGCCTCTGTCTGGATGACCCTCCTGTACCACGCCTCTTCTTACAACGGAAAACGACAAATGTCCAGGCAGATCATCGAAGGGATCGCGGAATACGTAAAATTGCCGGAGGGCGGCGTCGGACTGGACGTGGGCTGCGGCAGCGGGGCGCTGGCCATTGCCTGCGCGAAGCGCAATCCGACGGCTGCCTTTATCGGCATCGACCGCTGGGGCAAGGAGTACGCCTCTTACAATAAGCCCTTGTGCGAGAGCAACGCCCGGGCTGAAGGCGTAAACAACGTCAGCTTTCAGCGAGGAGATGCGACACACCTTGACTTTCCGGACGAAAGCTTCGACGCGGTGGTGAGCAACTATGTCTACCACAACATCCCCGGCGACCGGCAGGCCTACCTGTTGGAGACCCTGCGGGTGCTGAAAAAGGGCGGCATGTTTGCGATCCACGACATCTTTTCCAAAGCCAAGTACGGCGATATGCAGGCGTTTGTAAAGAAGCTGAAAGACATGGGCTATGCGGACGTCCGGCTGATCGACACGACGGACGGGAGCTGGATCACGAAGTGGGAATCCGTCTGGATGGAGCTTTCCGGCTCCGCCCTGCTCATCGGGAAAAAGTGAGGCGAGAAACATGGGGCTTTTCAAAAAGTTGTGCAACCAGACCCGGAAGCCGGAGGGCTTTCTCGGAAAGCTGATGGCAGGCGGCATGAATGTCGGCCACGCCAAATTGGCGGATTGGGGCATGTCCTCCCTGCGCGGTATCGAAGCATCCTGCATAGTCGACCTCGGGTGCGGAGGAGGCCGAAACGCCCGTGAACTTCTGAAACGCTATCCGAAAGCAAAGCTTACCGCGCTGGATTATTCCGAAGTCTCTGTTGAGATGACGAAGAAAACGAATCGTCAGGCGATCCGGGCTGACAGGTGCGTTGTGGTACGGGGAAATGTCGCCGCGCTTCCCTTTGAGGCGGATCGCTTTGATCTGGCAACCGCCTTTGAAACCGTCTATTTCTGGCCCGGTCTGGAAAGGTGTTTTGCCGAGGTGTCCCGTGTGCTGAAACCGGGCGGAACCTTTTTGATCTGCAACGAATCGGACGGTACGGACGAGGTAACGCTCCGATACGCGAAAATCATCGACGGTA
>JAFRNW010000030.1 GCA_017429985.1 Clostridia bacterium
CGGAACCCGTTCCGGTCGCATATGCGCTGATCCCGGTCTGCTCGTCAGCAAACGCTGACGCGATTCCCGCCGTCATAAGGATCAGGACCAGGAGAACGGATATCAGCTTTTTAAAGAATCTCATCTGAAAAAGCCTCCTTTGTATACAATATACCTTTTACAGCATATCATGTCCCGGGACAATTGGAAACGGCAAAAATCACCGCGGGATGAATACCGCTGTGCGGCACGGTTTGGACCCTGGGAGGACCCGCAAGCAAAAAACAAGGACGTCCCGATCATTCACCTTATTGATAGTCCGATCCGAAGAAACCGGTTGCACAATAAGCCAATTTGCGGGTGTCCCCTGCGCAAGCGGAAGAATACAAAAAAGCGCCCGAAGAACGGGCGCCGGATCGTTCAGGTCAAGCTCAATCTTCCTCGCCGACGGAGGCAAGGTCCGTATCTTTGGTCTCCCTGACCTTTAGTTTCAGGACCACGATCGTGATAAGGATGAAGGGCACGAAGAAAAACAGTTGGAAGGTGCCGATTCTGGCGGAACCGATCCTGTCGTAGAACACGCCCACCAACATGGTGACGATCAGGTTGGAGATATAGGCATAGGAAATCAGGGACATGACGGTGGCACGGATCCGCGTGGGCGCGGATTCGCCGGGCATCACGATGAACAGCAGGTCAGACAGCGACCAGAGACCGCCGTACATCAGGCCGTTGGCGATGGCAAGCGCCACGGGACCGATTCCTGCCTTCGATCCAAAGACGAAGACGCACTGACCGGCGATGGCCAGCAGGCCGAAGAGGAAACCGGAGTTCTTGCGGCCCATGGCATCGGTAAGAAATCCGCTGAAGAAGGCGAAGACAGCGTATACGATGGGCTCCAGGATATAGAACAGGTTCATGTCCTCGTTGCTCATATGGCCGCCGGCCAGCAGCACTTCCGTCACGTAGCCGGACATGGCTACCGCGATGGAGAAGACAAATACCAGGATGGCCAGGATGCGGGTCTGGGGCGTATGGATAATGTACCGGAAGGCCTCCTTCAGGCCGCCGTTTTCGGACTTGCCGCGGGCTGCCTCTGCCTCCCTCTCCTCGTCGCTCTTCTCCAGATATCCGATCCGGCGCTCCAGAAACACCGGGGTCTCCTTGGTGAAGATATATGCGACGACGGAGATCACGATGGCGATCAGCACGGGAATGAGATAGACCATGCGCCATGTGGTCAGGTCATTTGGGTCATAGAAGATGCTGCGGAACACGCCGATCAGCGAGACCGACAGCAGCCCGATGCCCTTGGTGATGCTGCACAGCTTTGCCCGGTGTTTGATCGGCGCGGTCTCCATAAGATAAATCACCTGCATATCATTGGGAGTGAAAAAGCCTGTGAGGCACATGCCTACCACAAAGATATAGGGGTTGGGTGCCGTCATGCAGATCAGCATGCCGATGCCCATGCCAAGCGTATTGATGAACAGGAAGACCTTCCGGCCGATACGGTCCGCCAGCGTGCGGTACAGTGGATTGATGGCGGTCAGGATATAGGTCGGGATAGTCGCGATAGCCATAACGCTGACAGCCTTGCCGTACTCCGGCGCGGTCGTGTCCGCGCCAGGGATCCTGAACAGATCGAAGATCATATAGGGCTTCATGATCGTGTTCACGTTGGAGCTGATTTCGTCGGCGATATAGATGATGGTCAGGATGACCAGCAGAAACCAGAATCCGTGGACCAGGGAAGGCTTCGCCATGGCTTTTTTCAGCCGGTTCAGTTCTTTTGCCTCCCTGGCGTAGCGTTTTTCGATCTTGGAAGGTGTTTCCGTTTTCATGAATTTCCTCTGGGAATAGTATGATGCGTAAGCCGCTTTTGGGACTATATCACGAAATTCAGGTCGATTCAAGCACGCCCCGACAGATTGCCGCTACGAAAGAGTCGGGTTGGAACACCGACTCTGAAAGAAATCATATTATCACATTAGTGTTTACGTAAAAAACATACGGCTTATTGACCGATTTCATCTTTGAGATTCCTTTCATGCCTTCACCTTAACAGCTTCCTCTCGTTTTTTTCATCAGTCACGAAAGTTTCCAAATAAGGTGATTTATTGTATAGTGAATTATTGGAAAGAAATCAATTATTTTCTTTATAGTTCATATTGTTTCAATTCTACATAAAAAAGGAGTGTGCAGATGATACAAAACCTGTTGTCGGATAAAAAACACCTGTTTGCCTCCGGTGCCAGCACGGAGCTTCGGGCACAGCGGAATCTGAACCGGCGTGCCGTACTTTTAAACGGCGATCTGGTCGGCAATGTGCGGACGGAGAAATTCGGCGTTTCCGCCCGCGTCTATGAAAACGGCGTCTACGGTTTCTCCTCCACCGCGGAGTACACGGACGAATCCGTCAGAAACGTCCTAAAGGCTGCGAGCGAGAACGCCGCGTTCCTGGCGAAGCACGCCGGCAAGGGAAAAGGTCCCCACAAGGTCATGCCGGACAGCCAAAGCCTTACGGCATACGATCTGACGGACGTGGAACAGAAGTCATATATCGAGTTCATCCAGGCGCTGGACGGATATATCGTAAAGAAATACCCGGATCTGATGAGCCGGACCGTCATCGCGACTGCGGACTCCATGGAAAAGCTCCTGTGCGTCAGCAACGGCACCGACGGCCACAGCGTCATTCCGAGAAGCTATATTTATGTCATCATGACCCTGCCGGGACCCGACGGAAAACCCGTTGAACTCTTCAAGGTCATCGGCGGAGGCTGCGGCACGTTCGACAGAAACTACAGCCGTCCGGAGGACTTGCATGAGGAGATCGATAAGCTTTACGGTCACCTCCGCAAAAAAGCGGAAGGCGTCTATCCGGAAGCCGGAACGAAAACCGTCATCCTGGACGGCATGCTTTCCGGCATGCTCGCGCATGAGGCGGTCGGCCACACCGTGGAAGCTGATCTCGTGATCGGCGGATCCGTCGCCGGACCGAATCTCCATAAGCGTGTCGGGTCGGATCTCGTGAGCCTTGTGGACTACGCGCACACCGCTTTCGGAAAACCCGCTCCCCTGCCCGTCTACGTCGACGACGAAGGAACGACAGCGACCGACGCCCTGCTCATCGAAAACGGGATCTTGGTCGGCTACATGAACAGCCGTGAGACCGCGGAGCGCTTCGGCATGACGCCGACGGGCAACGCGAGGGCTTACCTCTTCTCGGACGAGCCCCTCATCCGCATGCGCAACACCGCCGTCCTCCCCGGCACCTCGAAGCTTGACGACATGATCGCCTCCATCGACGACGGCTACTACCTGATCGACACGAACAACGGCCAGGCCGACACCACCGGCGAGTTCATGTTCGGCGTCACGATGGGCTATGAGATCAAAAAGGGAAAGCTCGGACGGGCGATTCTCGACACGACCATCTCCGGCGTGGCGTTCGACATGCTCAAGACTGTGGACATGGTTTCCGACGAGATGGTCTGGGCAAGCTCCGGCATGTGCGGCAAGAAGCAGCCTATGCCGGTCGGCATGGGCGGTCCCGCGCTCAGATGCCGCGTGAACATCGGCGGACGGTAAGGAGGAAAAAGCCATGACAGAAACTCTGAAACAGACCGCGCAGAACGCGGTAAACGCGCTGAAGGAAGCAGGCGCCGACAAGGCGCAGGCCGACGTATCCTATGTCGTCACGCATGAGTTCAACGTGGACGGAGGCGAATTCAGCCTGTTCCGCACCCTGTTCGACAAGCAGCTGAAAATGACCGCCATCAAGGACGGCCGCAAGGGGACCGTCGCGCAGAACAGATACGACGACGAGACCGTCGCAGCGTCCGCGAAAGCGTGCCTCGAATCAGCCGCGTCCGCCAAGCCGGACGACAGCTGGGACTTCGCGCCCGTCAGTAAGAACGAGGATTTCACGCTGGGCGAAGTGAAGCCCGATCTCGACAAACTGTTCTTCCGTTGCAAGGAGCTGATGGAATCGGTCAAGACGCGTTTCCCGAAGATCATGATGGAGCAGATGATCGTCTCCCACAAGGAGACGTTTGCCGCCAAGGCGAACTCCTACGGCGTTCTCTTCTCCACCCATGAGGGCTGCTACTCCGTGGAACTGATGTTCAGCGGTCACGAGGGTGACAAAGCCTCCTCCTTCTTCGGAAGCGGCGTGATCACGGATTCCCTCGACCGCCCCTTCATGGAAGCCGGATCCATCGAAAAGGACCTCGGCGACGTGGAAAAGCAGATCGAGACCACCGTTGTGGACGGGAAGTTCGAAGGCGTCATGGTGCTGACGCCCGGGTGCATGGGCTCCTTCCTCTGGAGTCTGCTTTCGGATTTTGCGGGCGAAGGCGGCCTGCTCTCCGGCACGAGCCCCTGGAAGGACAAGCTCGGCTCTAAAGTCGCGGACGA
>JAFRNW010000031.1 GCA_017429985.1 Clostridia bacterium
AGCTCAGTTGGTAGAGCACCTGACTCTTAATCAGGGTGTCCAGGGTTCGAGCCCCTGAGGGTGCACCATTTAGCAGAGAAATCTGCGGGAATAGCTCATTTGGTAGAGCGCAGCCTTGCCAAGGCTGAGGTGGCGGGTTCGAGCCCCGTTTCCCGCTCCAGATATATGCAGGTATAGTGTAGTGGTAACACATTAGCCTTCCAAGCTGAGGTCACGGGTTCGAGTCCCGTTACCTGCTCCAGCACCCTTAGCTCAGTTGGTAGAGCACCTGACTCTTAATCAGGGTGTCCAGGGTTCGAGCCCCTGAGGGTGCACCATCCGGAACATGCAGGATCGATTCGGTCCTGCGTGTTCTTTTTTGTTCTATTCTACGCAGCGTGGATTGAACGGGAACCGTCAGATGCTTATGATGAAACTGCAAGAGACAGAGAGAAGGGGCGGATTCCATGGACCGGTACGTAACAGGCAATACGATCAGAAAACTCCGTGAGGAACGGAGAATGACGCAGGAGGAACTAGCGTCGGAACTGTTCGTCAGCGCGAAAACAGTCAGCAAGTGGGAAACGGGAAAGGGATTTCCGGACATTTCGCTGCTGGAACCGCTTGCCGCCGCACTGCACATATCCGTGATGGAGCTGCTGGCGGGAGGAGAGATCAAAAATGAAAACCGCTCCGCGAACATGCTGCGCTCGCATTTTTATATGTGTCCCGTCTGCGGGAATGTGATTCTTTCCACGGGCAACGCACTGATCAGCTGCTGCGGGATCACGCTGCCTCCGCTGCAGACGGAGGATCCGGAAGAAGCGCACCGCCTCCTCGTATACAGAGACGCGGATGAATTCTTCGTCGAGATGCCGCATGCGATGACAAAAGAGCATTACATTTCTTTTCTGGCAGCCGTATCCGATCAGGGGATCCAGTTCGTGAAACTGTATCCGGAAGGTGCTGCGGAGGCGAGATTCAAAGCGGCACGCGTGAAATGGATCTACGCGTTCTGCAACCGGCACGGCCTGTACCGTACGGAAGCAGGGAAACCATGAACCGTTCCGGAACTTTTGATGAAATCTGCGCTCTCCATCGGGAGCGCATTTTTTATGATAGCACATGGAAATGCGCCTGTTCGGAGAATTTGACATAAAAGAAGCCGAGTGCTATTCTCGCTTAAGGAGAACGAGATATGCCTGTTTCAGCTGAACGGAATATAACGGACTGTATTCTTCCTGAAAAGGGCGTTGTTTCCTTTGTCGGCGGCGGAGGGAAAACGTCTCTATTGTTCCGCTATGCAAAAGAACTCTCCGCTTCCGGAAACAGGATCATCATTTCCACTTCGACGCATATGTTCCGTCCGGATACGGTGCCTGTACTGGACGACCTTGATCCCGAAACGGTTTCAAAGCGTCTTGCCGAGGGAAGGATCGTCTGCATCGGGAAACCCGCGGAAAACGGCAAAATCACGAATCCCGGGACGGATTTTTCCGTGATCAGGCAATTCTGTGACTATCTTCTTGTTGAGGCGGACGGCGCAAAAAAGATGCCTTTGAAAGTCCCTGCACCGCACGAGCCGGTCATTCCGGAATGCAGCGGACATGTGATCGCGGTGATGGGCCTTGACGGGTGCGGGAAGAAGGCGTCGGAGTGTCTTTTCCGGCATGAACTCGCTTACGGCATGCTTCGGATCGGGCCGGAGAACAGGATCGGGCCGGATCACTATAAAATCCTGGCGGAGTCTCCGGAGGCGCTCCGGAAGAACGTTTTGCCGGGGATGAAGTATTCCGTTATTCTGAATAAAGCCGACACGGACGCATCGGTGCGTCTGGGCATGCAGATTCTAAAATCACTGGACGGCACGGTCGTGGATTCCTGCGCGGTGTCTTCTGTATGGAAGGAAAGATTCTATCATGAAAGTATTGGTTAAAGGCGCAGGCGATATCGCTTCCGGCGTGGCGTATCAGCTGCATCAGGCTGGATTCCGCGTGCTGATGACGGACGTGGAAAAACCGACCTCGATCCGGCGTTCCGTCTGTTTTTCCGAAGCGATCGTAGACGGAAAGACCACGGTCGAGGGCGTGACAGCCGTACGGATCAATGACGTTTCGGAGGCGGAGCGCATCATCGACGCCGGCATGATCCCCGTTATCGTGGATCCCGAAGCGCGCTGCAACGATATCTACCGGGCTGACGCTGTTATCGATGCTATCCTGGCGAAAGAGAACCTCTGCACGTCGATCCACGATGCGCCGGTTGTCATCGCGCTTGGACCCGGATTCTGCGCAGGATCCGACTGTCACGCCGTAATCGAAACGATGCGCGGGCATACGCTGGGAAGGATCTATTACAAAGGTTCCGCAAAACCGAATACTGGGATTCCGGGCGTGATCGGTGGATTCTCCATTGAAAGGATCTTAAGAGCGCCCGTAGCGGGAACGTTCGAGCAGGTCAGGCAGATCGGCGACCTGGTGGAAGCCGGTGAAGTCTGCGCCTATGTCGACGGTGTTCCCCTGAAGACCTCCATCGCGGGCGTCGTACGCGGGATCCTTCCTTCCGGAACAGAAGTGACGGAGGGGATGAAAAGCGGTGACGTCGATCCTCGTGGCGCAGTTGTCAACTGCTATACGATATCCGACAAAGCTTTATGCATAGGAGGGGCGGCAGTTGTTGCGCTTCTGCACCTGTCGGGCTTGAAATTATGAGATGCAGCTGTCAGAAGTGCGGGGAGTATATGGTACAGCGGGAGCAGGGAGTTGAGAGCATGTGCGTCTGTCCGAACTGCTTCAATACGTGTTCCGCCTGCATGGGAAACAGAACTACCGTCAAGAGCGTGGAGGAATTGAAACTGGAATTTCTCCTCAGAACGGAAGAGGAAGAGAACGAATCGTAATCTTCGCTGATTTGGAGACGCTTATCAATAAAGCGTCTCTTCTTAAAGCATAAAGAAGGCGTGACGGTGATTGTCACGCCTGTTTTCATGTCATCTGCATGAATCCCGGAGCGGGAGATTGATTACGGTGTTTCCCCGTCCGGGTTGGAGGTGTATGTGACAACGCCGTCCGAAGGATCCGGGTCGATATACACCGGCTCGGGGGTGATTTCCGCAGGATCGGGAAGTACAGGAACGTTCGGATCGGGGGTGTCAACCACTTGACCCGTGCCTGGATCGACGTAAACGGGATCCGGTCCGATGCGTTTCGAACCGTTGAAGGCCTTGTACGTGGAAAGGGCAAGTTTTTCGGTGCGGACCAGTTCTCCGTTTTTATAGTACTGTTTGTAAGACTGATAAATGGCTCCGTTCTGGGTCGCGACGTCTATGACTTCGGTTCCGGGCTCCAGCGTCGGATCCAGCGTGACTTCCATCTCTCCGTCCGGGTAAATGGTTTCGATCTGTTCAGCCTTCAGACGGATCTCATCGAATTCGTCCGTGTCGAACGCAACACGGTAAATCTTGAAATAAACGTTTTTGCCTTCCGTCCAGCTGAAGATCACGATATCGTTATCCGTATTGTTGCTGAACTTGAAATCGATCATGTTTCCGATGGAGTTGATCGTCGCATCCAGACCTTTTGAGATATACGCGACGGGCATGGAGTGATTTCTGCGAGACACGATCTTGAGATCGGCTTTGACCGCTGCATTGTACAGAGTGGAGGAAAGCTGGCAGACGCCGCCTCCCGCCTGGACCTCAGTTGTTCCCGAAACATACGCGTTCGCTTCTTTCCAGCCTCTGGAGAGCGTTCTTACGCCGAGCGTATCGTTGGTGGAAAACGTTTCCCCGGGGGCGAGCCTCGTTCCGTTGATCAGACCCGCGCCTTTCTGGATGTTGAAGACACGGCTGCTGGAACTGCCTTTGAAACTGGTGTCGAACTGCACGGAAATATACTCGGCAGAAGGCATTTCCTTGATGTCGCACGGGACCTGGATGTTCTGGCTCGTACGCGTCTTGATCGCATTGAGGATCATGCCGAACAGTTCATCCTGGCGGACGGTGACCTGACGGGTGGAACCGGAGGTTTCGATCGTGTGGTTTTCCTTGTCGATATTTGTAATGGTGATACCGGATCCCGAGTGGTTGAGCTGTCCTGCAAGCGTGGTAACGATGTTCCGCACGGAGGCTTCCGACGGCGTGAAGGAGATCTCGTATGTTCTGCCTTCCGCTGCGATTCTGTCGGCTGCGGCGAGCGCCTGATCGATGGAATCGGACTGCGGTTCTTTAATCGCCTGTTTGATCAGAGCGGCAGCGTCGTCCGTAAAAGAGACCTTCGACAGATCGATGGGCGCCGTTGTGCCGTCAAAGACGGAGTTGAGCTGTATTCCCGGCGTGTGGGCTTCGATGACGGGACGGAGAGCGGACATGGCTTCCGATTCCGTCATGCCGCTGAGATCTTTCCCGTTGATGGAAACGCCCTGCGGGACAACGGTCCCGCTCATGATCGTTTCATACCGGGCGCGGCGCTCCTCTTCCTGACGGCGGAGTTCTTCCGCTTCGGCCAGAGCGATCGCTGCCTTTTCCTCGGAGATCCGCTTCTGCTCCGCAATAAAATACGCCGCCATCGCGAGCAGTACGACCGCGATGCAGATGCATACGATCATGATTGCCCTTTTGGAGGGATCCTTTTTTCTGCGGGAAGGCATAAGATCGAATTCCTCATCAAAGGAAGAGGAGGAACCGGAAGAAAGATTGGGATTGGTTGATTTGTTTTTCATCATTCCACCGTCATAATAAGATATAGTTTATTATGCAACAAATCAGACAGCCTTTTTTGGGGTTTTCATTTTTGTTACAATTTGTTCATTCCAGTTTCTAATAAAACAGAGGGTGTGATATATTACAAAAATGGAAAAGAAATCTACACCGAAAAAATCAGCAATGGATGCCGCCCTGTTTTATCTGGGGATCCGCGACAGGTCGTTCGGCGAGATGCGGGAGTACCTGCAGAAGAAGCAGTACGGGCCGGAAGAGATCGAGCAGGTCATGACCCGTCTCAGGGAACTTGGACTTCTGAACGACGAAACCTTTGCAAAAAGCGTTGTCCGGTCGAAGACCGCCATGAAACCGGTCAGCCGTAAGGAAATGAAGGCCATCCTGATCCGGCATAAGGTCGGCAGGAAGGATATTGAGGAGACGCTCGCGGAGTTCGATGCGGAAACGGAGCTTGCGGCTGCGCGAAGACTGGCAGCAGACGTTGTCCGGAAGGTTTCCAAATATCCGCGCGAGGAACGGTGGGGGCGCGCGGCTTCCAAGATGGCCGCGAAGGGATTCCCCTACTGGGTCATCCGCGAAGCGCTTTCCGGCATGTTCGGGGAAGATCCGGAGATGACGGATGAAACGGAAGGGGAGTATTCGGAATGATCGGATTGTATACGCCGGAACAGATGCGGGAAATGGATTCCTTCCTGATCGACGGAGGAACGATCAGCGGATACGCGCTGATGAATAACGCGGCAAGCGCAGCTCTGGATGCGATTATCAGGCTGATCCCGGACCTTTATCAGCGGCCGGTCGTCATTTTCTGCGGAAAAGGCAACAACGGGGGAGACGGACTGTGCATCCTCCGGATGCTTCATGTGTCCGGCTGCGACGTGAAAGCGCTTCTGATGACGGATTCATTCAGCGGAGACGCGGGAATGGCATTCGATGACGCCGTCCGCAGCGGATGCAGCATGACGAGATTCGCCCCCGGCGAGCGGTTCGGAGAGAATGCGGTCATCATTGACGCATTGTTCGGAACTGGCCTTAACCGTGAACTGCACGGGACATTTCCGGAGGCGATCGAAGCGATCAACCTATCCGGAGCCCGTATCGTCTCGATCGATATTCCGTCCGGGATCAACGGAGAAAACGGCCAGATCATGGGGTGTGCGGTCCGGGCGCACGCGACCGTAACGTTTCAGTACCTGAAGCCCGGACTTCTTCTGTTTCCCGGAAGATCCTATGCGGGCAGGGTGATCACGGTTTCCATCGACGACAGGTATCCGAAGCCTGAAACGGCGATGTACACGCTGGAGGCAGGCGATATTCGTTCCTGGATCCCGGAACAGCAGGCGGATGACTACAAGGGAAAAAACGGAAAGGCGCTGATCCTTGCCGGCAGCAGGAATTACGCCGGCGCCGCGCTGATGTGCACCGCTTCCGCGCTGAGAACGGGAGCAGGGCTGACCTACTGCGCCGTTCCGCACGACCTGAAAACACAGTTTTCCGCCCTGCCGGAAGCGATCTCCGTCCCGCTCGGGCTCGAGGGGGAGGATTCCTGGACTGCGGAATGCTGCCGCGGCGCCAGAGAACTGCTTTTGGGGAAAGACGTGATCTGTGCGGGTCCCGGCATGGGTCGGATCGAAGACCCCGGATTGATCGCCGATGTTCTGAAGACCGGTATTCCATGCGTTCTGGATGCGGACGCGCTGAACTGCGTCGCGGCGAACCGGGAACTTCTGGATCTGTTCCACAGCGGTGTCGTGATTACGCCCCACGTCGGGGAAATGAGCCGGCTGACGGGAGAGAGCATCTCCGATATCCAGTCGGATCCCGTCCGCGCAGCACTCGTGTTTTCAAAGCACCGGAACTGCGTGACGGTCCTGAAGGGCGCGACCTCCTGCATCAGCAACGGTTCGCAATGCGTGCTGAACACGACCGGAAATCCGGGGCTGGCCAAAGGCGGGAGCGGCGACGTGCTGAGCGGCATCATTACGGCGCTCCTTGCCCTGAAACTCGAGCCATTCCGCGCTGCTGCCGCAGGATCCTATCTGCTGGGAGCGTCCGCCGAGACTGCGCTGGAGCTTCTGAAAGCGCGCGCAATGATCGCGGGGGATGTGATCTCCGCGATCCGCGAGACGGTGGAAAAACATCTGAATGATTGATTATGAAACGCTGAATACTCTTGGAACGCGGCTGTTGATGCTGAGAAGAATCTCGTAACTGATCGTTCCTGCAAGATCTGCCATTTCGTCCGCGGAAATGTATTCCGCGCCCTGCCTTCCGAGAAGGACGACCTCGTCGCCCACGGAGACCTCGCCGATATCCGTGATGTCGCACATCATCTGGTCCATGCAGATGGTGCCGATCAGCGGGGCTCTTTTTCCGTTGATCAGGACGACGCCCTTTCCGGACAGGCACCTTTTATATCCGTCGCCGTAACCCACGGGAAGCGTGGCGATCCGGCGGGTCGACTCTGCCGTGTACCTGCGTCCGTAGCTGACGGTATCTCCGGGATGGATCTCCTTGACGAACGACACGTGCGTCTTCCATGTGAGCGCGGGGGACAGTTCGCCGACAACGTCGGCTGAGCCGCGGGGACTGTATCCGTAGATGGAAATTCCTCCGCGCACCATGTCGTAGTGCACGGACGGATGATAGAAGATCGCGCCGCTGTTGGCAGCGTGAATGATGGGATCGAACCCGCGTTCATGCGCTTCGCGGATGAACAGTTCAAAGCGGGATGCCTGCTGCTCCGTAAAGGACGGATCGGGTGTTTCGGAAACGGCAAAATGCGTGAACATGCCGGCGAATTTCAGGCAGGGGTAACCCGCAAGGAGTTCCAGCGCTTCACGGAAATCCGTCAGATCGATAAAGCCGATCCGGTTCATGCCGGTATCGATTTTAAAGTGAAATCCGCAGATTCTGCCCTGTTTGGCGGCTTCCCGGTTCAGCGCTGCGAGGCTTTCCTTCGCGGCGATCGCGGGATGGAGATCATAGGAGACGACGGAAGGAAACTCGTCCGGAAGCGTGGCGCCGAGGATCAGGATCGGCTTGCGGATCCCTGCTTCGCGCAGGCGGATCCCTTCTTCCGTGATCGCAACTCCGAAATAGTCCACATGGTCTTCCAGATAAAGAGCGGTATCCACGAGCCCGTGCCCGTAGGCGTTTGCCTTGATCACGGCAAGGAACTTGGTTCCGTCCGGAATGTGCTTTTTCAGGACGGAGATATTGTGAAGGATGTTGTCCAGATTGATTTCAGCAATTGTTGGTCTCATGAGCCGGCCTTTGCAAAAGGAATTTGTTTATTCTAACAGTATAATACACTCTGATGCAAATAATAATAAAAAAGTCAGATATAAGTATACATCTTGTATGATGGATTGCAAGAATGATATAATTAACGGGTTGAATTATGCGGATCATTACTGGAAAAGCGAAAGGGAAGGTTCTGATCGCGCCTGCGGGTCTTGAAACGCGTCCGACGCTGGACCGTGTTAAGGAGGCGCTGTTCGGAAGCATTCAGTTTGATCTGGAAGGCGCGGACGTTCTGGACCTGTTTTCCGGTTCCGGGAATATCGGACTGGAAGCCGCTTCCAGAGGAGCCCGGACAGCTGTCCTGAATGACCGTAACGCGGAAGCGATCTCCTGCATCCGCAGGAATACGGAAACGACGGGCCTTTCGGAGCAGGTGGAGATCCTTCAGAAGGATTTCCGCGAAGCGGTCCGCTTTCTGGCTGAACGGGGCGATCGTTTCGACTTTGTGTTCATCGACGCGCCGTTCCGTACCGGCCTTGCCGCGGAGGCGGCGGAGATGGTATTCGCGGAAGGTGTGGTGAAGCCGGGCGGCTCGGTGTTTGTGGAACACGCCTCGAATGACGTTCCCGCCTGCGTTCCCGGATCATATGAGATAAGGAAGACCAGAAAGTACGGCGCTTCCTCTTACTCCCTTCTGAAAAGGAGCAATGAATGAAGATCTGTGTTTATCCCGGGAGTTTTGATCCGTTCACGATCGGTCATCTGGATGTCCTGATGAGCGCGGCGAATCTTTTTGACAGGGTATACGTCGGTGTGCTGAACAACACGGCAAAGAATCCCGTCTTTACTCCGGGCGAACGGGTGGATATGATCAACACCGTGATCGAATCCTATGGCCTCAGGAACGTGATCGCGGATCAGTTCGACGGTCTCCTGGTGGATTATGCGAAGAGGATCCATGCAGGGTATCTGATCAGAGGACTTCGTGCTATTACCGATTTCGAGTACGAGTTTCAGATCGATGCGATGAACCATCATCTCGCGCCGGACATCAAGACCGTGTACTTTATGTCGCTTCCGGCGCATTCTTTCCTGAGTTCCAGCACGATCAAGGAAGTCGTCAGTTTCGGAGCAGATATCAAGGGACTTGTTCCCGACTGTATTTTAAAAAATATTACAGAGAGGTTGAATAAACAATGAGCAGTGCACAGACAATGAAGATCTACAGCATCATCTCCAGGATAGAGGACGAGCTGGAAGACAGCCCGAAAACAAAATTCGCGGGACAGGGAAACAGGCGCGTCGTGGAAATCGACCGGCTTTTTGACCTGCTGGACGACCTGAAGGTGACGATCCCTGAGGATATCAGGAGGGCGACCGGCATTCTAGCGGCGGCGGAGAACACGATCCAGGATGCGAAGGAAAAAGCGGACGATATCATCGCCGAATCCCAGCAGGAAGCGGATCAGATCCTTCAGCAGGCTCAGAACAACGCGGAGAGCATCTACCGCAGGGCACAGGAAGAATACGAGCAGCGTGTCAGCGAGTCTGAGATCTACAAAGAAGCCCTCAACCGTGCAAACGAGATTTCCCAGGAGGCGGAAACGAACGCGAACGCGATTTATAACGGGGCGAAGAATTACGCCGAAGGGATCCTTCTCGACCTGCAGAATTATCTGAGCGAGTATCACAGGATGATCGCGGACAACAGGGCGGAACTGTCCGACACGCCGGATGTCCGTCAGCCCGATCTGGAGACTGCTCCGGAAAGAAGTTTCAACGAGACCTACGTCCACGCTAAAAAAGCGGAGGAATACCGACCGGCTCCGGCACCGCAGGAAAGCGTTCCGACACAGGATACCGTTCTGTTCGACCGGAACGAGTATCAGGAGTACATGGCAGAACAGCCTGCGCCCGCTCCCAGGCAGGAAAGCGTCTTTGCCCCGAAAAACGAGCGCAGGCGCGCGCGTGAAGTACCTGCCCAGGATGAGGAAGAGTTCTCCTTTGACGACGAAGAGGAAGAGGTAAAACCGAAGAAGAAGAACTTCTTCCAGCGGATGTTCGAAGTCGAGGAATACGAGGACGACGATGACGAAGAGGACGAGGATGATTTCGAGGACGAGCCCCCGAAACGGAGCCGCCTAAAACTCGGCCAGAAATCGCGTAAATAAGAAACGGGCATAAATACGAAAGGCACCTGAGAAGGTGCCTTTCTTGATACGTAACGAAGTCTGATGGAAGGAACCGGACAACAGATCCGGAATGAAAACGGTCTGACCGTACGGTCAATACTCAGAACGCGTCGTTCTGGTTCCGGGATGACACGCTGATCATGAGAGGGCCCTGATAGTCCCTGCGAATCTCCGAACCCGTCGCGATGGAATAGATATCCGTGGAGAGACTGTCGGCAATGACGTTTCTCTGGACCATCTCATTGCAGTAGTACTGGTCCTTTTTCTTCATCAGAACTGGCGCATAACCGTACTTTCGCATCGCGGAAATCAGGTTCTGGCTGTCCTGGTTGACCGCAAGCACATGAATATAGTCGGAGGCCTTGTTCTGAATGGAATGGATCAGATCGTTCTTTGTGATGTTCAGCAGCGCGGAGATCAGGATCCGGCGGCAGCGGGAGAGCGTATACCGTTTGCTCTTGATCTTGTCCAGAAGCTCGTCAAGCGAGCAGGCGTTCCGTACAGCGTCGCAGATGAGGTTCTCGAATCCTTCGGAAACATCGGGAAGCCTCGCAATATCTTCCGGGTGCATCATGCGCAGACGGTAGAGGATCATTTTTTCGAAGTTCTCGATCGAAACCGGATAGTTTTCATCGTAGAAAAGCGTGCCGCCGACAAAGAACGGCATCGTGCCAAGCACCTCTTCGCGGCTTTCCTTCAGCGCGAGACGGATCGCCGTCGCGCTTGACAGGTATCCGGACAGGGTCTCCTGGTCATAGGTGCAGGAATCCCT
Source organism: Clostridia bacterium (assembly GCA_017429985.1). GTDB lineage: Bacteria > Bacillota > Clostridia > Christensenellales > CAG-138 > JAFRNW01. The sequence continues at coordinate 10,907 of JAFRNW010000031.1, forward strand.
CGCGACGGGTACGGGAACGATATCCGGCGCGTAGAGTTTCAGAGCGCGCAGGTACTCGATCGCAAGGATGTTGTTCGGTTTGTCGATGATGTTCAGGTCGTCTTCCGGAACGCCGAGATCGAACAGCGCGTCATACCTTGCCCGGGGATAGGACTTGCCCTGCTTCAGATGATAGTGAAGGCTTTCCTTGAATTCCGGAGACTCGTCTGCCAGCATGTCGGACATTTTCAGAAGCCTTGCGATGTCCGGCTCCTCGCATCCGAAGGAGAGGTGCGTCACGATTCCGGTCCCGATCAGCGTCCGGATCCCGCCGAGCGCAAAGCGTTCCGCACTGGAGACCGCGTAAACGGACGGGAGTTCGATCACAAGATCGGCTCCGGCGCGGATCGCCCATTCCGCACGCTGGAATTTGTCCGCTACGGCCGGTTCGCCGCGCTGGACGAAGTTTCCGGACATGACGACGATGCACTTGTCCGCTTCGGAGAGCTTTTTCGCCTGCTCGATGTGGTAAACGTGTCCGTTATGGAGCGGATTGTATTCCGCTATGATTCCTACAATTTTCATAACGCTTATTCCTTTGTTTCAGTATACCATTAATTATGCGTATGATATAATCATAGTATCTCAATTTATGGAGGAAAACTGGAATGGCTTTAATGGATCTGATCAAAGAAAAAGCGAAATCCGACCTGAAGCGGATCGTTCTTCCGGAAGGAACCGAGGAACGTACCGTCCGCGCGTCCCAGCTGATCGCGGAACAGGGGATCGCACATGTGATTCTTCTCGGGAAACCGCAGGAAATTCAGAAAGTTGCCGATGAAAACGGCGCTGATCTCAGTAAAGTCGAGATTCTCGACTATCTGGAAAGCGCGGATTTTGATAGATATGTCGACGAGTTCTATGAACTGAGGAAAGCAAAAGGGGTCACCCCTGAAAAAGCGCGTTCCATGATCGGCAATGCGCTGTTCTATGCCGGCATGATGATCAAGGACGGAAAAGCGGACGGCATGGTCGCGGGCGCGATCAGCACCACGGGAGACACGCTCCGTCCCGGACTCCAGATCGTCAAGATGGCGCCCGGCATCTCCGTTGTTTCCAGCTGCTTCATCATGGAGCTCCCGAACAAGAATTACGGCAAGGACGGTCTCATGGTTTTCGGCGACTGCGCCGTCAATCCCTGCCCGACGGCGGAACAGCTGGCCGCGATCGCCGTTTCCACCGCCAATACGGCGAAGGTCCTCTGCAACATGACGCCGAAGGTCGCGATGCTTTCCTTCTCCACCAAGGGAAGCGCCAAGCATGAGCTGGTCGACAAGGTCACGCAGGCGACCGCGCTGGTTCATGAACTTGCGCCGGACCTCGAAGTGGACGGAGAGCTTCAGGCGGACGCAGCGCTTGTCGAAAAGGTCGGCAAGCTGAAATCCCCGGGCAGCACCGTCGCGGGACACGCGAATGTCCTGATTTTCCCGGATCTGCAGGCGGGCAATATCGGATACAAACTGGTCCAGCGGCTCGCCGGTGCGGAAGCCATCGGCCCGATCTGCCAGGGCTTCAAGGCGCCGATCAACGACCTTTCCAGGGGATGCAGTGTGGAAGACATCGTATCCGTAGTCGCAATTACAGCCGTTCAGGCTCAGAAATCTTAAAAGGAGACAGACACAATGACGTATATTTTGGTAATCAATGCCGGCAGTTCCTCCCTCAAGTATCAGCTGATCGATATCGATACGGAGACCGTTATCGCGAAGGGCATCTGCGAGAGGATCGGCATTCCCGGCTCTCAGCTGACCTACAGCCCCGCAGACGGGGAGAAGGTCGTAAAACAGCAGGACATGCGCAACCATGAGGACGCGATCGGTCTGGTGCTGGACATTCTGGCGGATAAAGACGTCGGCGTCATCCAGGATATGTCTTCCATTGCGGCGGTCGGCCACCGTGTTCTCCACGGCGGAGAGAAATACTCGGAGCCCGTTCTTGTGGACGACAAGGTGCTCGAGGCGATCGAAGAATGCATCCCGCTCGGACCGCTTCACAATCCCGCGAACCTGATGGGGATCCGCGGCTGCATGGCGGTCATGCCAGGCGTGCCGATGGTCGCCGTGTTCGATACGGCCTGGGGCCAGGCGATGGAGCCGAAAGCATATATGTACGGAACGCCGTACGCGGATTATGAGGAGTTCAAGGTCAGGAGATACGGCTTCCACGGCACTTCCCACCGTTATGTGACCGGACGTGCCATCGCGTGGCTGAAGGAGAAGGGCATTCCGAAGGAAGAAGCCAGGGTCATTACCTGCCATCTGGGCAACGGCTCCAGCGTTTCCTGCTCGAAAGGCGGCAGGTGCGTGGATACTTCCATGGGCCTTACGCCTTTGGAAGGACCGCCGATGGGAACCCGCTGCGGCAGCATCGATCCCGCGATCGTGCCGTTCATCATGGAGAAGCGTCATCTGACGCCCTCCGAAATGGATACCTATATGAACAAGAAGAGCGGCATGCTCGGCATCTCCGGCGTTTCCAGCGACTTCAGGGATCTGGACGCCGCGAAGAAAGAAGGCAATGAGAAGGCGGCTCTCGCCCTCGATATGTTCGCCTACAAGGTCAAGCAGTATATCGGCGCGTACGCGGCAGTTCTGAACGGCGTGGACGCAATCGTGTTCACGGCAGGCGTCGGCGAGAACGACAGGACGATGCGCCAGATGATCGCGGAGAACCTGGATTATCTCGGCGTCAAGATCGACTCTGATTACAACATGACTTGCCCGCGCGGCGAAGAGGTCGAGATCTCCGCTCCGGACAGCAAGGTCCGCGTTTATGTCATCCCGACGGATGAGGAGATGACGATTGCGCACGATACAGCGGCGCTTGCCCTCTGATCGAATTTGTAATGCATGAAAGGCCTTCGCGGCCTTTCTTGCGTTTTGGAGGAGCTGAATGCCAAGACAGAAGTTTATCCGGCTGCATCCGGAAACGGTCACTTCCCCTGGCGCGGAAGCGCAGGACCTGCCGGATCTCGAACCGATCACCCTCCGGCTGCTCCGCGACCGCGGGATTACCACGCGGGAACGGTATGAACGTTATCTGCATCCTTCCTTTGCGGATCTTTACGATCCCTATCAGCTCCCGGACATGGAACAGGCGGTCGGAAGGATACGGAAAGCGGTCGCAGACGGCGAGAAGATCGTTGTTTACGGGGATTATGACGCGGACGGGACGTGCGCGGCGTCGATTCTCGTAAAACAGCTGCGGGAAATGGGAGCTTCGCCGGAATTCTTCATACCGAGCCGTCACAGGGACGGCTACGGGCTGCATATCCATACGGTGGAACAGCTGACGGAAGCTGGGGCGGACCTGATCATCACGGTCGACACCGGCATCAACGCGCTGGAGGAGATACGGTTCTGCACGGAACGCGGAACCGACGTGATCGTCACGGATCACCATATCCAGGGCGAGGAGATCCCCGCCTGCTGCGCCGTCGTTGCAGCTTCCCGCAGGGACTCCGCTTATCCGGATCCGAATCTGTGCGGGGCGGGCATCGCCTATAAGCTCGCGTGCGCTCTGGCCGGAAAGACGCTGAAAGGGGAGTATATCGCGCTCGCAGCGGTCGCGACGCTTGCGGATATCGTATCGCTGGAAGATGAGAACCGCATGATCGTTCAGCTCGGGCTGCCGCATCTGACGGAAAACCTTGGCCTTTCCGCACTGCTTTTTGAAAGCGGTTATTCGAATCCCGTGGACTACACCTGCATTTCCTACGTGATCGCGCCGCGTCTGAACGCCGCCGGACGGATGGGGGACGCGTCGAGGATCGTCAGGCTTCTGACCGGGTCGGATCCCGTTTCCATTTCCCGGCTTGCGCGTGAGATCGAACAGGAGAACCGGAACAGAAAAAACGCGGAGGAGGAGATCTTCCGCACGATCGAGACGGAGTACGCGGAGGAATGCGGAAAACCGGCGGTCGTGATCTATCATCCCGGCTGGAATCCGGGCGTGCTGGGGATCGCCGCGTCGAAACTCGTTGAAAAATACGGCAGGCCCGCCATCGTCTTCACGGATATGAACGGGACCTGTTCCGGTTCGGGAAGGTCCGTTCCGGATATTCCGCTCTATGAATCCCTGCTCCCGTTTTCGGAGTATTTTCTCCGCTTCGGCGGGCATTCCAGGGCGGTGGGACTTGCCGTGGATCCGGCAAGGTTTCCGGAATTCCGCAGAGAATACCAGGCATATCTTGCGCTGCATTATGCCGCGGACGATACGAAGCGATTCTACTATGATTATGAGATACGGATCCCCGACATCACGCTCAAGCTGGCAAGGGAGATCGAAACGCTCGCCCCGTTCGGTGAAGGGAATCCCGCTCCCGTTTTCAGGATCGGGCACGCCTCGGTCGGCGGGGTAAGGCAGATCGGAAGGAATGGCGCGCATCTGGACATCACCCTTTCGGAAGGAGGGGATTCCGTCCGGACGGTCGCGTTCCAGTCCGGAGATCAGTATGACGCGTACAGGGCCGCCTCCTACGGGGATTTTCTGATCCGGCTTCAGATCAATTCGTTCCGCGGATCGGAAACGCCCGAAGCGGTCATGACCGCCGGGAACCTGTACGAGCCTTCGGCAGCATGGACGGACACGGACCAGACGCTGAAAATAAAGAGGGAATTATTGTGCCATAACCCGTGCGATTATGGTATAATAAATGACAGTTTTCTTGAGATGTGCGCGCAGGCGGAAAGGCCTGTCATCTGCTGCGATACCGTGTTTCTGCGGGCGGTTTACGCGTCTGTTTCCGGAAGGATCAGAAAGACGGGCGGAATCGGGGCGGGCGACCTTCAGGATCCAAGCGTCCTGTTCGCCGTGTGCGTCTTTTCGGAACTCGGATTTCTTGAACCGGATCCCGGACACGGGATGCTCTGCCTCTGCAGCGATGCGCCGCGCAGGCAGCTGGAGGAGAGCGGGGTTTTCAGGGCGGTCTCCGGTTTTCAGTCAAGATATTATGGAGGTTGATTATGGATCTTAAAGAAAAAATCAGAAGCATCCCGAATTTCCCCATCGAGGGCGTTCTCTTCCGGGACATTACCACCCTGCTCAAGGACAAGGACGGTTATCACTGCCTCATCGATGAGATCGTGAAAAGCCTTGACGGCATCAAGGTCGATCTGGTTGTCGGTCCGGAAGCCAGAGGCTTTGTCATCGGATCCGCGCTTGCCTACGCCATCGGCGCGGGGTTTGTTCTCGCGCGCAAGCCCGGCAAACTTCCCTGCAAGACCATGAAGTTCGATTATGGTCTTGAGTACGGCTCCGATTCTCTCGAGATCCATGAAGACGCGATCAAACCGGGTCAGAACGTGGCAATCGTGGACGACCTGCTCGCGACCGGCGGCACCGCGCTTGCGACGGCCAAGCTGATCGAACAGGCAGGCGGAAACGTCGTGGCGCTGAGATTCGCCATCGAGTTGTCCTCCGAATTTGACGGAAGAGGACTGCTGAAGGACTACGACGTCCAGTCCGTCATGCAGTACTGATCCCATATATTATCTGAAACAGAAAATCAACGGCTTTCCGTTGATTTTTTTGAAACCTGACCATGAATATCGACGAGTTTAAGAAACAGCTCTGCGATCAGTTTTCCGCCTCCTACTCACCGGAGCAGACGGAACTGTTTCAGAAAGCGATCGACTTTTCGATCGCGCATCATAACGGACAGCTCCGCGAATCCGGGGAGCCGTATATCACGCATCCGCTTCAGGTCGCCAAGATCGTACTGGACCTCGGAATGGACGCGGAGAGCATTATTGCCGCGCTTCTTCACGATTCCGTGGAGGACTGTGAAGATGTAACGCTGGAAGATGTCGAACGGGAATTCGGTCACGATGTAGCCATGCTCGTCGACGGCGTCACGAAACTGACGAAGTCCGCAAAAACCGATTACATCACGAAAAAGCAGGAACAGGTGGAAAACCTCAGGAAACTGTTCCTTTCCATCGCATCGGACGTCCGCGTCGTGATCATCAAGCTCGCGGACCGGCTGCACAACATGCGGACCCTCTCCTACTGCAGCCGCGACAAACAGATGCGGGTATCCAAGGAAACACTGGAGGTCTACGCCCCGCTCGCGCACCGTTTCGGCATGGGCGCGATCAAGGGGGAACTGGAAGATCTTTCGTTCATGTATCTGTACCCCGATGAATACAGTGCGACGAAGGAGGCGTTCAACGAACAGAAGAAAGAACGCGAGATCCTTCTCAACACGACGATGGAACAGATCTCCGAGAAGATCATGGACGCCGGGATCAACGGGTCGATCAACGGAAGGCCGAAACATCTGTACAGCGTCTACCGGAAGCTGCAGCGGCAGAACTGCACGATCAACGAGATCTACGATCTGATCGCGATCCGCGTCATCGTGGACACCGTAAACGACTGCTATGCGACCCTGGGTGTCCTTCACGCGAACTGGAAACCGTTCCCGGGCAGGTTCAAGGACTATATCGCCACGCCGAAACCGAATATGTACCGTTCCCTCCATACCACGCTTCTGGGAGCGAACGGGATCCCGTTCGAGGTTCAGATCAGAACGATCGAGATGCACCGCACGGCGGAATACGGTATCGCGGCGCACTGGATGTACAAGGAAGGACGCAACGTCCAGAGCGATCTGGACCGGAAGACCAGCTGGCTCAGACAGGTGCTGGAGACGAAAGATACGACCGAGAACAGCAACGAATTCGTCGAAAGCATCCTGAAGGATTTCCTTGGCGAGTACGTATTCGTGCTTTCCCCGAAAGGCGAGATCTTCGACCTTCCGAAAGGATCCACGGTCCTGGATTTCGCATACCGGATCCATACGAATATCGGGCACCACTGCACGCGCGCGAAGGTCAACGGAGCGATCGTCAAGCTGGATTACAAGCTCAAGACGAACGATATGGTCGAGATCATCACGTCCAAGTCGCAGCAGGGTCCGAGCCGCGACTGGTTGAAGATCGTCAAGACCCAGGCGGCGAGAAACAAGATCAAGCAGTGGTTCAAGAAGGAGAACCGGGAAGAGAACATCGTCCGCGGCCGCGAGATGATAGAGGATTCCGCAAAGCGTACGAACCAGGATCTTACGGAACTGCTGCAGCCGGATATCTACGAGCCTGTCCTGGAACGGCTCAACATGTCCACGCTGGACGATTACTATGCCGCGATCGGTTTCGGCGGGATCACTTCCATGCAGGCGCTTCACAAGCTGATCGATCAGGCGGTCAAACTGAAGAAAAAAGCCGCTCCTCCGCCGCTCAAGACGGGAAAGGCGCAGGGCAAGGCAGCGAAGACGACCGCAACGAACGGGATCATCGTGCACGGGGACCCTGGAATGGCCGTCCGCTTCGGAAACTGCTGCAATCCGCTTCCCGGAGATCCCATTATCGGCTATATCACAAGGGGAAGGGGCGTGTCCGTTCACAAGAAGGACTGCCCGAACGTGAGCTCCCTGACGAAGGATTCCGACCGCCTGATCGAAGTCGAGTGGGCCGTCAACAACGATTCCTCCTTTGAGGCGGCGCTCCAGATCCATGCGGACAACCGTCCGGGCACCCTGCTTGAGATTTCGGCGCTTCTGTCCGGCCTCAATATCAATATCATGAGCATCAACGGCCGTCCTATGCACGACGGAAGCAAATACGTGGTGGAAATGACGTTCAACGTCAGGAATTCCTCGCAGATGGAGACCGTTGTGACAAGTCTGAAGAAACTGAAATGCGTGTACGACGTATACCGCCAGTACAAATAGGATCGATATGAAAGCTGTCATACAGAGAGTGACGGGCGCTTCCGTCACGGTGGAAAAGGAGACCGTCTCTTCCGTTGAACACGGCCTTCTTGTTTATCTGGGGATCACTTCCTCGGATACGGATCAGGACGCGGCCAAGATGGTTGACAAGATCGTCCATCTCCGCATTTTTGACGATGAGAACGGCGTTCCGAACCGTTCCGTGCTTGACGTGAACGGCCAGGTCATGCTGGTATCGCAGTTCACGCTCTATGCCGACGCTTCGCACGGCAGACGCCCGAGCTATATCAAGGCTGCGCCGTCCGAAACCGCGGAACCGCTTTATCTGTTTACGCTCAATGAACTGCGCCGTCATGTTCCGACGGAATGCGGCGTGTTCGGCGCGCACATGGAGATCTCTTCTGTCAATGACGGACCTTTCACGATCCTGCTGGAGATATGACGATGAAGATCAAGACCCTGCCATGCGGACCGCTGTCCGTGAATACCTATATCGTAAGCGATACTGCGCCGGAGTGCCTTGTGATCGATCCCGGCGCGGATGTTCCCGTGACGCGCTATCTGGAAGCGAACGGCCTTTCCTGCGCCGCCATCCTCGTGACGCACGGTCATTTCGACCATATCGGAGGCGTTCCCGGCCTTTTGAAACGGTATCCGGGATGCCCGGTCTATATCCATCCGGACGACGCGCCCATGCTGTCCGATCCGAGAGCGTGCCTCGCGTCCTATTTCGGACGCAGCTTCGAACCGGTTTCGGACTTTCGGGAACTGAACGAGGGAGCCGCGTCAGCTGCGGGCTTTTCCTTTGAGGTGCTTCATACGCCGGGTCATTCCCCGGGAAGCGTTTCCTTCCTGTTTGCGCCTTCCGGTATCCTTTTTTCCGGGGATACCGTATTCCAGTGCAGCGTCGGAAGGAGCGACCTGCCGGGCGGGGACGAGATAACGCTTCTGCGTTCCGTGCACCGCCTTCTTGACGCGGTTCCGGACGGGACGGTGATCTATCCCGGACACGGGCCCGAAACGGATAAGGCGTACGAACAGACCCACAATCCCTATTATCTTTACTATTCGCCATGATACGCATCGATTCGGATCTTCCGGAATACTACAACGATATATCCGAGGAAGTCCGTCTCTTTTTCGGAAGGGAGACCCTGCGAGAAGCGCAGCCGGACGAAACGGAGGACGGGAGCAGATCGCTCGTGGTCCGACACAGTCTCCTGAACGGGGGACTGCTGTTTTCCGTGTCCGCGGAGTGGGAGGGACAAAAGCTCACGCAGTCCGCGGAACTGCCTCCGGCGGGGGAAACGCTTGTGCGCAAGCGCCTGATGAAGCGCTGCCTGAAATCCACCGTGTTCCGCATCCTGAAGGAAACCTCATCGGCGGAAACGCCCTGGGGGTCTCTGACCGGTGTCAGGCCGTCCAAGCTGTTCCGCGAGCTGTGCGAAACGGTCGGGCCGGAACGCGCCCAAAGCGTGCTCCACGGAACGTACGATGTGAGTCCGGACAGGATCCGGCTCGCCGAACAGATCTACCGCGTTCAGAAGCCCGTGATCGATTCCGCATCCAGTCGGGACATCGACGTCTACGTCAATATTCCGTTCTGCGTTTCCAAATGCCTGTACTGCTCGTTCCCGTCCCGGGTGCTGAAGGAGGGAAGCGCAGAACTGGACGGTTATCTGGACGTTCTTGAGAAAGACATCCGTTTCGGGGGAGAGATCGTTTCCGGGACCGGAAGACGGGTGCGCGCCGTATATATCGGCGGCGGAACGCCGACCGTTCTTTCCTGCGGACAGCTGAAAAGACTGCTGGACACGATCGCGGACGCGTATTCCTTCCGCGGGGTCGAATACACCGTCGAGTCCGGACGCCCGGACACGATCACGCGGGAGAAACTTCTGATCATGAAAGAGCACGGCGTCACGCGCATCTCGATCAATCCGCAGACGATGAATGCGGACACGCTGGTCCGCATGGGACGGAACCACACCCCCGGCCAGATCATAGAGGCGTACCGCGAAGCGCGGGAGATCGGATTCGATTCGGTCAACATGGATCTGATCGCGGGACTCCCGGGCGAGTGCCTCGCAGACTTCTCCTGCAGTCTGGAACGGGTCATGGAACTGGATCCGGACGACATCACGGTTCACTCGCTGGCCCTGAAGCGCTCCGCCGCGCTGTTTCAGACGGATTTTGCGCTGAACGAGGAGGAGACCGCCTCCATGATCGCGCTGAGCGCGGAGGAACTGCCCCAAAAGGGATATCTTCCGTATTACATGTACCGTCAGAAATACATGAGCGGGAACCTGGAGAACATCGGCTACGCGAAACGGGGAAAACTGTGCGTCTACAACATCGACATGATGGAGGAAACGGCGCAGATCATGTCGCACGGCGCGTGCGCCGTCTCCAAACGCATCTACGGGGACGAGAACCGGATCGAGCGGATTTTCAATCCGAAAGACGTCCCGACGTATGCGGAAAAGCTGGACGCGGTGAACGCACAGAAACAGTTGCTTTTCAATTGACGCACAGCGCATTTGAAAGTATAATTAATAATTCGAAAAGAGCCTGTACTCAGCCGAAGATCCGGCAGCGGGACAGGCATTACCGGTTGAAAGGACAGAATCCGTGAATTACAGAGCTCCAAAGGGAACCAAAGACGTACTTCCTGCCGAAAGCTTCAGATGGCAGTATCTCGAGAACATGATCCGGGAACTGACCAGAAAATACGGGATCCAGGAAGCCCGCACGCCGGTCATCGAACACACGGAACTTTTCCTGAGAGGCGTGGGCGACACCACGGACATCGTTCAGAAGGAGATGTATACGTTCGAGGATAAGGGCGGCAGATCCATTACGCTGAAGCCGGAAGGAACGGCGGGGATCGTGAGGATGTTCGTTGAGCACAACCTCTGCAGTGACCTTCAGCCTACGAAGATCTATTACCTCAACAGTCCAGTTTTCCGGTATGAGAGGCCCCAGGCCGGCAGACTGCGCGAGCATCATCAGTTCGGCGTCGAGTTTTTCGGCGCGCCGGAACCCACGGCGGACGCGGAATGCATTTCCCTGGTGCTCGAATTCCTCAGGGGGATCGGTCTCAGGAACCTGAAGGTCAAACTGAACAGCATCGGCTGTCCGGAATGCAGGCCAGCGTACCATAAGGCGCTGCACGCGTATCTCGAGGAGAGATACGACGGTCTTTGCGAGACGTGCAAGGCGAGATTCGAGACGAACCCGCTCCGCATCCTCGACTGCAAGGTGCCGAGCTGCCAGGCGCTTCTGACGGATACGCCCGTCATTACGGACTATCTCTGCGATTCGTGCAGGACGCATTTTGAAACGCTCCGGCATTATCTGGACGTGATGGGCGTTTCGTATGAACTGGACCCGAAGCTGGTCCGCGGTCTGGATTACTACACCAAGACGGTCTTCGAGGTCGTTTCGGAGGATATGACGCCTCAGATTGCGATCTGCGGCGGCGGAAGGTACGACAATCTTGTCCGCCAGCTCGGCGGTCCCGACTGCGCGGGCATCGGATTCGGCCTCGGCATGGAAAGGCTTCTGATGCTGATGGAGGAAACCGGGATGGAGATCCCGTGCGATCCGCTTTACGACCTGTATCTCGCCTCTGCCGGAACCGAATCGAAGGACAGGGTATTCGAACTCTGCTGGCAGCTGCGGTCGAAGGGTCTGAAGGTCGATATCGACCATGTCGGGCGCAGCCTCAAGGCGCAGATGAAGTATGCGGACAAGGTCGGGGCGGTCTATATCGTCGTGATCGGCGAGAATGAACTTGCTTCCGGCAGCGCGCGGATCAAGAACATGCGTTCCGGCGCGGAAGAGGAAATCAGGCTGGATGCGGAAAGCATAGCCAGCTTTGTTTTGAATGGAGAAAGGTAATATGAGTGAACTATTGAACGGTTGGAAGAGAACCTGTTACTGCACGGAGCTTTCCAAGGAGAACGCCGGCCAGGAAGTCGTTCTGATGGGCTGGGTGAATGTGTACAGGAACCTCGGTTCCCTGATCTTTATTCAGCTGCGCGACCGCAGCGGACTGATCCAGATCGTGTTTGACAAGAACGCGCTGTCCGAAGCGGACTATGAAAAGGCCGCCTCGTTCCGGACGGAATACGTTCTCGCGGTAAAGGGCATCGTATCCGAGCGTACCGGAAACATGGTCAATCCGAACATGAAGACCGGTGAGATCGAGATCCTGGTCAGGGAATTCAAGATGCTCAGTGCGAGCGAGACGACGCCGTTTGAGATCGACGACGACTGCAACGCCAACGAAGCGCTCCGTCTCCGGTACCGCTATCTGGATCTCAGACGTCCGGTCATGCAGAAGAATCTGATCATGCGCCATCAGATCGCGCACATCGCGCGCAACTATTTCGCTGAGAACGGATTCCTGGAGATCGAGACGCCGATCCTGACAAAGAGTACGCCGGAAGGCGCGCGCGACTACCTCGTTCCGAGCCGCGTGCATCCGGGATGCTTCTACGCGCTTCCGCAGAGCCCGCAGCTTTTCAAGCAGCTGCTGATGCTCTCCGGTTTCGACCGCTACATGCAGATCGCGAGATGCTTCCGCGATGAGGACCTCCGCGCGGACCGTCAGCCCGACTTCACGCAGATTGACCTTGAGATGTCGTTTGTCGAAGAGGACGACGTCATGGAAGTCAACGAGCGGTTTCTGAAGAGGCTGTTCAAGGAAATGCTGGACTACGACGTACAGCTTCCGCTTCCGAGGCTTCCCTATTCGGAGGCGATGGGACGGTACGGCTCCGACAAACCCGACACCCGTTTCGGCATGGAACTCTGTGATATCACGGACCTTCTGAAGGATTCCGCGTTTACCGTCTTCCGCAACGTGATCGAATCCAGCGGATCGATCGAGTGCATCGTCGCGAAGGGTGCAGCGGATACGCTTTCCAGAAAGGAAATCGATCAGCTTACGGAATTCGTGAAAGGCTACAACGCCAAGGGCCTTCTGTGGATCAGCAATAAGGACGACGGGATCCATTCGCCCGCGCTGAAACACATGACGGAAACGGAACTCCAGTCCGTAATGGATAAAGCCGGGATCGAGAAGCACGACATCGCGTTTATCGTCGCGGACAAGATCAGCGTCGTGAAGGCGTCGCTCGGCGCGCTGCGCTGCCATCTTGCGAACAAACTCGGCCTGATCCGCCCCGGACAGTACAATCTGCTCTGGGTGACCGATTTCCCGCTCCTCGAGTACAGCGAGGAGGAGGGGAGATACGTCGCGATGCACCATCCGTTCACCAGCCCGAAGGATGAAGACCTTGACAAGCTGGAATCCGAGCCGGGTGAAGTACGCGCGAAGGCGTACGACATCATCCTGAACGGCGTGGAGCTCGGGGGAGGATCCATCCGGATCCACTCCCAGGATCTGCAGAAGCGCATGTTCCGTGCGCTCGGATTTACCGAGGAACAGGCGCAGGAACGTTTCGGGTTCCTTCTCAACGCGTTCAAATACGGCGCTCCGCCCCACGGCGGCATGGCATACGGACTGGACCGCCTCGCCATGCTGATCTGCGGAACGGACAGCATCCGCGACGTGATCGCGTTCCCGAAGGTGCAGAACGCGTCCTGCCCGCTGACCGGCGCGCCCGATACCGTGGACGCCAAACAACTGAAAGAACTGCACATTGCCTGCACGGAGGAAGAACGCCGGTCATAAGGGAACGGCGTATTCCCGGGGGAACGCAGCCATCCGGTCCGATTCGCAGTATTGCGTTTCAACCGGAGAGAAGACCTGATCTCCGAAACACTGCGGATATGTGACGACGGAAATACATGAGCGAAAGGAATTTACACTATGAGCAAGATTACGGAACTGAATTCAGCGACCTTTGACGCAACAATCAAAAAGGAAGGACTCGTCCTCGTGGATTTCTGGGCAACCTGGTGCGGACCGTGCAGAATGATGGCGCCTGTTATCGACGAGATCGCGGACGAGATGTCGGATTCCGTCGCATTCGCGAAAGTGGATGTGGACGAGAACACGCTCCTTGCCATGAATTACAGGGTTTCTTCCATTCCCGCGTTCGTTCTCTTCAAGAACGGGGAAGTCGCGGACAAGATCATCGGCGCTGTCCCGAAGGACAGGATCGTCCAGATGATCAAACGCCACATCTGACCGGAAACGGGCGATATGCTTCCCGTCTATCTGGATAATGCCGCTACGACAAGGGTGAGGGATGAAGCGCTTGCCGAGATGATGCCCGTCCTCATGCAGGATTTCGGGAATCCTTCCGGCGTGCACAGTTTTTCCCGCGCCGCACGGCACTGCCTGGATACGGCGAGATCGCGCGTCGCGTCTGCGCTCCGCTGCAGGCCTGCGAACATTCTCTTCACGTCCGGCGGAACGGAAAGCGACAATCTTGCCATCCGGAGCGCCGTCCTGTCGTTTCCCTGCCGCTCCGGCACAGTCCCGCAGGTGATCACGGTGCGGACGGAGCATCATGCCGTGCTGAACACGCTGAACGCGTACGCGGCGCGGGGGCTGATCTCGCTGAGATATCTGGAACCGGACCGCTTCGGGAGGGTATGCCCGGACGAAGTGCGTAACGCCGTCACGTCCGAAACGGCGCTGGTGACCGTCATGGCCGCAAACAATGAAACGGGAAACCTCATGCCCGTATCCGAGATCGGAAGGATCTGCCGGGACGCCGGGGTGCTCTTTCATACCGACGCCGTGCAGGCGTTCGGCCATATCCCGCTTGACGCGGAGTCGCTCTGCGCGGATTTCGTATCCGTCTCCTCCCATAAGATCCATGGCCCCAAAGGGGCGGGCGCGCTGTACTGCGCCGATCCGAAGAGGATCAGGCCCCTGATGTTCGGCGGGATGCAGGAGAACGGTCTGAGACCGGGAACCGAGAACGTGCCCGCTCTTGCCGGGTTCGGAAAGGCTGCGGAATGCGCCGTTTCCGGACTCGACGCGAAGATGGGGGCGGTCCGCGTTCTACGCGACAGACTGATGGAAAGCATCCTGGAACAGACCGGATGCGCCTCGCTCAATACGGATCCGGACCGCAGCCTGCCCAATATCCTCAACGTCACGTTCCGCGGCGTTGACGGAAAGGCGCTTCTGCTGCTGATGGATATGGAAGGGATCGCCGTGTCCGCAGGCGCTGCCTGCGCGGCGGGATCCCCGGAACCGTCGCACGTGCTTCTCGCGATGGGACTGAGTCGTCAGGACGCCTACAGCTCGGTCCGCTTTTCCCTGTCGGAATTCACGACCGAGGAGGAAATAGAGCGGGTATGTTCGGTACTGCCGGATCTGCTCCGGAGAGCCGCGTTCTGATCCGGAACTGCGTCGGCGCTGTCTCGGCTTCCGGGCGTGTTTTTACTTGACGTGAAATACCGAAACCTTTACAATGACTATATATCTTACGTAAGGAAGGGTACGAATACATGAGTGCTTCAGTTGCAAACGGCGCAGGATCTTTCTTCGGTTCCTATGGAATTCTGATTCTTGCTCTCGTGGCGATGTTCGCCATTATGATCATCCCGCAGAGAAGGAAAGATAAAAAAATCCGTGAAATGCTTGATTCCCTGAAACCGGGCGACCGGGTCAGAACGATCGGCGGCATCTACGGAACCATCAGCTCCATCAAGGACGAAGTGGTCGTCCTGGCTGTCGGACCGGACAAGGTCAAGCTGGTTTTCGCCCGCGGTGCGATCTCCCAGGTAGAGGACGCCGGCGTGGAGAACACGCTCGAAGACGGCATCAAGGAATCCAAATAACTGCATCTGCTTGTAAAACAGGCTCGATGCAATGTTTTGCATCGAGTCGTTTTCATTTACCGATAAAAAAGAAAGGAGCTGTTCGGATGTACAGAGACGAAACGCAGCAGTTCAATCCGTCCAAGGATAACCGGACTGCCAGTGACATCATCATGATGGTATACAACTCTATGCTCGAAAAGGGATACGATCCGGTCAACCAGATCGTCGGATATCTTCTGTCGGGCGATCCGACCTATATTTCGAGCTACAACAACTGCAGATATCTGATCTCCCGCATGGACCGGGACGAACTGCTGGAAGAGCTCCTTCGCTACTATGTCCGCCAGCACGGAGAGAAACGATGACGGAGTTTCAGCGGACCCTTGCGTTCGACGTGGGGGACAGGAGGATCGGGATCGCCGTCAGCGACCTTCTGGGCATCACGGCCCAGCCGGTTGAGACATATACCCGCACGGACGACGAGGAGAAGGATATCCGCTATCTTCTGTCCGTTGCAAAGAGGTATGCGCCGTCGAAGCTTGTATTCGGCATGCCGCGCAATATGAACGGCACATACGGATTTCAGGCGGAGAAGGTCCGGGTGTTTGCCGAAAAGCTGCTCGAAAACTGGGACGGAGAATACGATTTCTATGACGAGAGGCTGACGACCGTCACGGCGGAACGCATCCTTCTGGAGGCGGACGTCAGCAGAAAGAAACGGAAGCAGGTCGTGGACAAGATCGCCGCGGTGGTGATCCTGCAGGGGTATCTTGACAGCCGGAGGTAAGATGAAGCATGGAAGAGAACAATATCGTAACGCTTGTGGATGAAAACGGAAAAGAGGTCGAATTCGACCTTGTCATGACCTTCGACTATGAGGGGAACCGCTATGCGGCGCTCCTCCCGATGGAAGAGATCGAGAATGTCGGAAGCGACGAGGTCGTGCTGCTGCAGATCGTGACGGAAGGCAGAGAGGAGCAGTACGTTTCGATCGACAATCCGATCCTTCTGGACGAGGTTTTCAACGAATTCATCGATCTGTTCGACGCGCAGTTCGACGATGAAGACGGGGAAGACTGACCGGCCGCGAAAAAGTGTAAAAATGCATGAAAAAACGGGGATTTTTCCCGTTTTTTTTCTTGCATTGGGAAAATGCAGATGATATAATCGGCGTTGGCAAACTGCACCGGTATTGATTTCAGGGCTCGTGCCGTCAGGTCTCCCTGAAAGAAGACGTACCGGGAAGATTAGAACGAGGAGGTTTAATAAGCATGTCTGTCATTTCTATGAAACAGCTCTTGGAAGCAGGTGTCCATTTCGGACATCAGACCCGCCGCTGGAACCCGAAGATGAAAGAGTACATCTTCACGGAGCGCAACGGCATCTACATCATCGATCTTTCCAAAACCGTCAAGAAAATCGAAGAAGCGTATTCCTTCATCCGCGATCTCGCAGCTGACAACAAGTCGGTTCTTTTCGTCGGCACGAAAAAGCAGGCGCAGGAATCCATCGAGCAGGAAGCAAAACGCTGCGACATGTTCTATGTCAATCAGCGCTGGCTCGGCGGTATGCTGACCAACTTCAAGACGATCCAGGAACGCATCGCACGCATGCGCAAGATCGAGGCAATGGAAGAGAACGGCGAGTTCGATCTTCTTCCGAAGAAGGAAGTTGTCAAGCTGAAGCTCGAGTATGAGAAACTCGTGAAGAACCTCGGCGGCATCAAGGATATGAAGAAACTGCCCGGCGCTCTGTTCGTTGTGGATCCGAGAAAAGAGCACATCGCGATCGCCGAAGCGCGTACGCTTCACATCCCGATCGTCGCGATCATCGACACGAACTGCGACCCTGAAGAAGTCGACTATCCGATCCCCGGCAACGATGACGCCATCCGTGCGGTGAAACTGATCGCCAGCAAGATCGCGGACGCCGTCCTCGAAGGTCACCAGGGCGAGCAGATGAACGACGAAGATGCTCCGGCAGACGAGGCCGAAGCGGAATAACGCATCCGGAGGATAGAAAATATGTTTACAGCGAAAGATGTTATGGCACTGCGTGAGCGCACGGGTGCCGGTATGATGGATTGCAAAAAGGCCCTGACCGAGTGCGACGGCGACGCCGAAAAGGCGATCGACTATCTGCGCGAGAAAGGCCTCGCGGCGGCCGCAAAGAAAGCCGGACGCATCGCTGCGGAAGGCATCGTGGGCAGCTATGTCACCGACGACAGGAAAGTCGGCGTCATTGTGGAAGTCAACTGCGAGACGGACTTCGTCGCCAAGACCGACGATTTCAAGAACTTTGTCACCACAGTCGCCAAGCAGATCGCCGCAACGGATCCCGCCGATGTCGAGACGCTGCTCGAGCAGCCGCTCGTATCTGACAACGCCGTGACCGTGAACATGCTTCTGAACCAGGCAGTCGCGAAGATCGGCGAGAAGATCAGCATTCGCAGGTTCGTCCGCAACGAGGGCATCGTGGACACCTACGTCCATCTCGGCGGAAAGATCGGCGTCATCGTGGACGTCGAAGGCGGAGACGATCCGCAGAAGCTGCACGATATCGCGATGCAGATCGCGGCCGCGAAGCCGACCTGCATTTCCAGAGCGGACATCAACCAGGACGACGTCGAGAAGGAAAAGGAGATCCTCCGCGCGCAGGCTCTGAACGAGCCCAAGCCGAAGCCCGCGGCAATCATCGAGAAGATGGTCAGCGGCCGGATCGAGAAGTACTACAAAGAGGTCTGCCTGATGGAGCAGCCGTTCGTCAAGGATCAGGACATTACCGTGTCCAGCATGATCAACGGCGCCTTCACCGTCAAGTCCTTCACGAGATTTGAGATGGGCGAAGGCCTCCAGAAGCGCGAGGACAACTTCGTTGACGAAGTGATGAGCCAGACAAAAGCGTAATCCGGAATTCAAGAACTGGTACAGATACGATCTGTACCAGTTTTTTCATGCGGATTCCGAATTTGTTGCCTGTCTTTTTCCCGTTTGCTATAATAGTACAAGATTCGGAGTGAGGTGCTTATGTATAAACGAGTATTGCTGAAAATCAGCGGCGAAGCGCTTTCTTCGCCGGACGAGATCCTCTGCAGGGAACACATCCGGAAAACGGTGGACGACATCGTCTATCTCCATGACCTCGGCATTCAGATCGGGATCGTCTGCGGGGGAGGCAACATTCTCCGCGGCCGCAGCAACGCGCATATGGAGCGCAGCAGGGCGGACCACATGGGAATGCTTGCCACCGCGATCAATTCGCTCGCGCTGCAGGACGAGATCGAGCAGCGGGGCGTGCCGTGCAGAGTGCTTTCCTCGGTCGAGATGCCCGTATTCTGCGACCGGTATACTTCCCGCGACGCGAAGCGCTACCTGGATTCGAACACCGTTGTGATCTTCGCGTGCGGCACGGGCTCTCCGTTCTTCTCGACGGATACCGGCGCCTCCCTGAGGGCGGCGGAGATCGGAGCGGACATCCTGCTTCTCGCGAAGAACGTCGACGCCGTCTATTCGGACGACCCGAAGACGAATCCCGCCGCGGAGCGCTATACGCACCTGAGCTACGAGCGCGTGATCAGGGAAAACCTGCGCGCCACGGATCTGACGGCGATCACCATGTGCAAGGAACAGCATATCCCGATCCGCGTGTTCGCGCTATCGGAGATACGGAAAATACTGGACGATCCTTCCATAGGAACGACTATCGACGACGCATAATTGCAGAAAGGCGGTTAACCTTCATGGACCATGAGATTTTGGACAACAGTACAGAGAGAATGAACAAAACCATCTCGGTTTTGAAGCAGGAACTCGGCGGCCTCCGCGCCGGCAGAGCGAATCCGCAGCTTCTTGACAGGCTGATGGTCGATTATTACGGAACGCAGACCCCGATCAACCAGCTGGGCAACATCAGCACGCCGGAGCCGCGCCTTCTGGTGATCTCCGTATGGGATCAGAAGGCGATCCCCGCCATCGAGAAAGCGATCCAGAAATCCGAGCTCGGCATCAACCCGGCCAATGACGGAAGAGTCATCCGCCTTGTTTTCCCGGAGCTGACGGAAGAACGCCGCAAGGAGCTCGTCAAGATCGTCAAGAAAAAGGGAGAGGAATCCAAGGTCGCGATCCGCTCCATCCGCCGCGACGCAAATGAGCAGAGCAAGAAGGCGCAGAAAGACAACCTCCTGACGGAAGACGACCAGAAGTTGCTGGAAGACAGGATCCAGAAGCTGACGGATGAAAAAATCAAGGAGATCGACGGCATCCTCGCAGCCAAGGAAAAGGAGATCCTTTCCGTCTGATGGAAGAGCTTCTCGGACTTCCTCTTGACACCGGGACAGGCATCCTGAAACAGAAGGGGATCCGCTTCTCGCTGAAGGAAGCGAGATGCAACAAGGGCACCGGCGGGTCGGATGCCCGGATCATCGCGGTCAGAGAGCAGGCGGACGGGTCCGTTGAGATCCTGTACTCCTTATTTGTGACAGATGTCAGAAACGACACTTCATGCAAGCAGTAGCCATCCTGCTTGCATTGGTTTAGTGGGATGAAATACACAGACGAACAGATCAGAGCATTCGGACTGAACAGGGAGTCGATACCCGCCCATGTCGCCATCATCATGGACGGGAACGGGCGCTGGGCGAAACAGCGCGGGATCCCGCGCGCGCTCGGCCACCGCGCCGGCGTGACGCGTCTCAAGGAGATCATCCGGTTTTCATCGGACATCGGGATACAGGCGCTGAGCCTGTACGCCTTCTCGACGGAAAACTGGGCGAGGCCGAAAACGGAGATCGAAGCGCTTTGCTCCCTTTTCGTCGAGTTCTTCAACAGGGAATTCGATGAACTGAACGAAAACAATGTCTGTATCCGGGCGCTGGGCGATACGTCCAGATTCCCCGCGGAGGTGGACCGCCTCATCCGGAACGCGAACCAGAGGACGAGGGACAACACCGGGCTGAAGCTGAACATCGCCATGAACTACGGGAGCAGGGACGAGATCCTGCGCGCCGCGAGGCTTGCGGCGGAGGAACCCGGCGGCGTTACCGCGGAAAACTTCGAGAAGCACCTGTACACCGCGGGGCTTCCGGACGTCGACCTTCTGATCCGTACGGGCGGAGAAGAACGGGTCTCGAATTTCCTGCTGTATCAGATCTCCTATGCGGAATTCGTGTTCCCGAAGACCTTCTGGCCGGATTTTACACAGGAAAGATACATTGAAACGCTGAAGACATTCTCGGAGAGATCGAGAAGATTCGGCGGACTGGACAATTCATGAAATCAAGAATTTTAATCGGGATCCCGCTGGCGGCACTTCTGATTTCGGTGATCGTCTTCGACGGGATCTATCCCATCATCATCGTATCGCTGTTTTCCTTCGCGGGGACGTATGAAGTGTCTCACGCTTCGCTGAAGCGCGCCTTCCGTCCGTTCCCTGTGCCGGCGTACCTGTTCTCGTTCCTGTTTCCGTACGTATTTTATTTTGCCGGCGAGAAGATGTCGTTTCTTCTTTTCCTCGCGTGCTATACCGCATCCATGATCCTTCTGGTCATCCGCAGGCCGTCGGAACCAGCCAACGTGCTGATTTCCCTGTTCCTGTATATCTACCCGATCCTGAATTTCGTATGCGTCGCGATAGCGGCGAATTCCTTTTCGAAGGACGCGAACTGCATTGCCAAGATCCTGATGATGGCCGTCCCGCTGATTTCGGATACCTCAGCATACTTTTTCGGACGGGCGTTCGGGAAGCACAAGCTTTCCCCGGCCGTCAGTCCCAACAAGACCTGGGAAGGCGCGTTCGCGGCAGTCGCCGCGGGGATCCTGTCCGGCGTGGTGATCTGCCTCGTGCGGTATTTTTCCGGGAACGAATCCATCCCGTATTATGTGATCATGATCGTGAGCACCGTCTGCGCTGTCGTGGGCATGTTCGGGGATCTGTTCGCCTCCCTGTATAAGCGCTGGACCGGGGTCAAGGACTATTCCGGCCTGTTCAAGGAACACGGCGGCGTGATCGACAGGCTGGACAGCATCCTGATCTGCGCGCCGGTCGTGCTCCTTCTGTTCAATCTGTTCGGCATTTCCTGAAACGGAGCCTTCTATGAAGAATGTTGTCGTGCTTGGCAGCACCGGCTCGATCGGTACGCAGGCGCTCGAAGTGATAAAATCCCATCCGGAACAGTTCCGGCTCCTCGGCATTTCCGGGAAGCGCCGGACGGAACTTCTTGCGGAGCAGATCCGTTCGTTCCGCCCTTCCTACGTCGCGGGTCCCGAGGCGTTCCCGGAGGAGTTCCTTCTGAACGGGGCGTGCAGGTTCCTTCCCGGCGAGGAAGGCGTCTGCTTGCTTGCCTCCCTGGAGGAGGCGGATATCGTCGTAAACGGCATTTCCGGGTTCAGCGCGCTCGCGCCGCTGTCGGAATCCCTGAAAAAAGGGAAGACCGTGGCGCTGGCGAACAAGGAAAGCATCGTCTGCGGAAAACCGCTGATCCGTGAACTGCTCGACGCCTACGGCGGCACCATCCTGCCGGTCGACAGCGAGCAGTCCGCGATCTTCCAATGCATGAACGGCGAAAAAAAGGAACAGATCCGGCGTCTGATCCTGACCGCTTCCGGCGGCAGGTTTTTCCGCTGCACCTGGGATGAACTGAAGAAGGTGACGGTCGAACAGGCGCTTAGCCATCCGACCTGGTCCATGGGGAGCAAGATCACCATCGATTCCTCGACGCTGTTCAACAAGGGTCTTGAGATCATGGAGGCTGCCTATCTGTTCGACATTCCGGGCGAACGGATCGACGTGCTGATCCATCCGCAGTCGATCGTGCATTCCATGGTCGAATATGAGGACGGGACCGTCTTTGCGGACATGAGCACCCCGGACATGCGGCTCCCGATCCAGTACGCCATGACCTATCCGGACAGGATCCCGTCTCTGTGCAGAACGCTGGATCTTGCCGGGATCGCGGAACTGATGTTTTTCCGCGCGGATCCCGCACGGTATCCTGCGATCCGCATGGCATACGAATGCCTCCGGAGGGGCGGCGGTTATCCGACCGCCTATAATGCGGCGAACGAGGCGGCGGTCGCGGCTTTCGTGCAGGGCAGGATCCTGTTCACGGACATTTACGACACGGTGGACGCCGTGCTTCAGCGGGAGATCCCGCGTCCGGAACCCGATCTGAAGTCCATCTGCGAATGCGACCGCGTCGCGCGTGAATTTGCGGAATCCTTCATCGGTTCCGTATAAGGAGTAATGAATTGAATCGTATTTTTTCTGTTCTGGCTGCACTTCTCGTGCTTTCCATATTTGTTACGGTCCATGAACTCGGTCATTTCATCGTGGGCCGTCTTCTGAAGTTTAAGATCACCGGATTCTCGGTCGGCATGGGCCCGGTCCTTTTCGGCAAAGAGAAAAACGGAACGCTTTATGCGATCCGCGCGTTCCCGATCGGCGGCATGTGCCAGTTCTACGGCGAAGACAGTGAAACGGGAACGAAAGAAGGGTTCAACGACCATCCGGTATGGAAACGGTTTCTTGTCGTTCTCGCCGGTCCGGTCATGAATCTGCTTCTCGCTGTCGTCCTTTCCGTCGTTGTGCTTTCCGCCTACGGGAACTATATGCCGCAGATTGCGGACATCATGGAGGAGACGCCCGCAGCCGCTTCCGCACTCAGGCAGGACGATATCATCACCGCCGTGGACGGCACATCCGTCACCTTCTACACGGAAGTGTTCGACATGATCACCGACTGCAAGGGGGATTCCATCCATCTCACGGTACTCCGGGACGGAGAGAGCGATCAGGTGACCGTTTCCGGGATCTACAACGAGGAGAAGGAGTCGAACTTCCTGGGCGTATCCATCGCTCCGGTGAAGCTGCGCTATTCCTTCCCGAAGGCGATGGCCGGCGCATTCCCCTATGTGGGGAGCGTGATCCGGCAGACGTTCCGGTTTTTCGGCACGCTGCTGTCCGGCAAGGCACAGTCCGGCGACGTCGCGGGTCCGGTCGGAACGATCGCGGTCATCAGCGAAGCGGTCCGGTACGGATTTGAGGCGATCCTGCAGCTTTCCATCCTGATCAACATCAGCCTCGGCATCATGAACCTTCTCCCGATCCCCGCGCTGGACGGCGGGAGGATCCTGTTCTATGTCGTGGAGGCCGTAACGGGGAAGCCGATCGACCGGAACAAGGAGGGACTCATCCATCTGATCGGATTCATCCTCCTGATCGCGCTGATCATATTCCTGACATACAACGATATCACCAACCTGGTCAACGGAACGCTGCTGCAATGAAAACACGTGAAGTCAAAATCGGAAACAGAGCGATCGGGAACGGGAATCCCGTTCTGATCCAGTCAATGACGAATACCGACACAAAGGATACGGACCGCACGGTCGAGCAGATCCTTTCCCTGGAACGGGCGGGATGCGATATCGTGCGCTTTACCGTGTATGACGCTGCGTGCGCGGAGGCGGTCGAAACGATCCGCAGGGCGGTGCATATCCCGATCGTGGCGGACATCCATTTTGACTACCGGCTCGCGATCGCCGCGATCGAGCACGGAATCGACAAGATCCGCTTCAATCCCGGGAACATCGGGGGAAGGGAACGTGTGGAGGAGCTCGTATCCTGCGCCAGGATGCATCATATCCCGATCCGGATCGGCGTGAACGCCGGTTCGCTTGAAAAGGATCTGAAGGAGAAATACGGACCGCATTCCCCCGAGGCGATGGTGGAAAGCGCGCTGAGGCACGTGCGGATTCTGGAATCCGCTGGATTTGAGGACATCGTTCTTTCCCTGAAAGCTTCCACCGTCCGGGACACGGTCGACGCCTACCGGATGATCAGTAAAATTGTTGACTATCCGCTCCATGTCGGCATCACGGAAACGGGCGAGCCGGAGTCGGGGGTCATCAAATCCGCCGCCGGCATCGGCGCGCTGCTTCTGGACGGGATCGGCGACACGATCCGTGTTTCCCTGACGGACGACCCCGTCCGCGAGGTGGAGGTTGCCCAGAAGCTTCTGAACGCGCTGGAGCTCCGCAGGGACGACGTGGATATCGTAAGCTGTCCGACCTGCGGAAGGACAAGGGTCGACCTGCTAGATATCGTCCGCTATGTGAATGAGCGGCTGATCCATCACCGCGGCTATCTCAAAGTCGCGGTCATGGGATGCGCTGTGAACGGACCCGGCGAATCCGCCGACGCGGACATCGGCGTTTGTTTCGGCAGGGACAACGGCGTGATCTTTAAAAAAGGCGTAAAGTATAAAAGCGGACCGGTACCCGGCATCATCGACGAGATGATCGCCGAGGCGAACCGCATGATCGATGGTACGGACTGACATACAATGGAAGGCGCTCCGAAGCAAAATGCATCCCGTGACTGCATCGAGAAGGCCGTTCTGCAGAAATCGCAGAACAGGCTGATCCTGTACTGCGCCCAAAACGTCCTTCTTTCGGATGCCGAATCCGCCGATCTGATCGATCAGTACGCGAAACTGTTCCCGAAGCTCCACGTCGTGCTGGAGAAAACGGGGGAGAGCGCTCCGCAGCCCCCGGCGCCGCAGGAAAAACCGGTGCCGTCCGAAGCGGGAATGGTGTTCGCAAAAAGCGAAAAGCCCGTCCAGAAGAAGGATCCGGCCATCCTGTACGGAAATAAAATACGCGAGAAGAAGGGCACGCCGATCCATGAACTGTTCGACGGGATGGGTCTGACCGTGATCTCCGGCCATATTCTCTCGGGAGAAATGAAAGAGGGATGGGCGGGAAGGAATTCCGGCGCGCAGGGACAGAAGCATGTCTCGTACCGGATCCAGTTTACGTTCACGGACGATACGGATTCGATCTACTGCGTATTCAGCTTTCCGGAAGAGAACCGTGCGCAGCGGTTTTACGACCTCATCAGCCCCTATTTCGGGACGGACCAGGAATTCCTCATCAAGGGCGTCTGCAAGATGCCGAAATTCTCCAAGGAGATCCTGTTCTATCCGAACGATATCAATCTGACGGACAAGGAAAAGAGGACCGATACCAGTCCTGAAAAACGCGTGGAACTGCATCTGCATACCAGAATGTCGACCATGGACGGCCTGACGGATCTGACAAAAGCGTTCATGACCGCGAAGGCGTTCGGGCACAAGGCGCTTGCCGTGACGGACCATGGCGTTGTCCAGGCGTTTCCCGAGGCTGCAAAGGCAGCGAAAAAGTCCGGCGTAAAGGCGATCTACGGCGTGGAAGGGTATCTGCTCCCGGACTGCGCGTTCGTTCCGGTCTCGTCCGACCATGTCGTGTTCTATATTGAAACGACCGGCCTCAAGTATAAATCCTGCGATATCATCGAGATCGGCGCCGTGAAAGTACGCGGCGGAAAGATCGTCGACCGGTTCCAGACGTTTGTCAACGACGGTGCCGTGATTCCGCCGAACATCTCCTCCCTGACCCATATCACGAACGAAATGATCGCCGGCGCGCCGTCTTCCAGGGAGGTGCTGCGTTCCTTCCGGGAATTCTGCGAAGGGTGTTATCTGGTAGCCCATAACGCGAAATTCGACACCTCCTTTATCAATTATCACGGGATGAAGCACGGGATCGATTTTTCGATGCCCGTCGCCGATACGCTGATGCTGTCCCGCTATCTGCTGCACGACCTGCCAAACCACAAGCTCGACACGGTCTGCAGCCATTTCGGGATCGATCTGTCCCATCATCACAGGGCGAGCGACGACGCGGAGGCGACTTCGGAGATCTTCGACCGGTTCTGCGCGATGATCCGCGAGCTCGGGTCCGATCAGATCCCTGTTTATGAAAAAATGGGGGAGGAAGAGGACGAAAAGTCTGCCGGCCATACCAATCACATCATCATCCTTGCCAAGACGCAGGCGGGCATGAAGAACCTGTACCGGCTCGTCAGCTATGCGCATCTCGACTTTTTCAAAAAAAGGCCGAGAATTCCGAAAAGCCTTCTTTCCATCTACCGGAACGGGCTGATCCTCGGGTCGGCATGTGAGCAGGGAGAGCTTTACAGGGCGATCCTTGCCGGAAAGGACGGGGAAGAGCTCAAAAGGATCGCGTCGTTCTACGATTATCTGGAGATTCAGCCGGACGGGAACAACGAGTTTATGGTCAGGGACCGGATCGTCGACTCTGCTGAAGACCTTCACGAGATCAACCGGCGGATCGTTTCGCTCGGAAAGGAACTGGACAGACCGGTCGCCGCGACCGGGGACGTTCACTTCCTGAATCCCGAGGACGCTGTGTACCGGAAGCTCATTCTCTGCAAACAGGGATTCAAGGATGCGGAATTCCAGGCTCCGCTTTACTTCAAGACGACGGATGAGATGCTCCGTGACTTCTCCTATCTGGGAGAAGAGGGGGCACGTTCCGCCGTCATCGATGTCCCGAACCGGATCGCCGATATGTGCGACGTTCTGAAGCCGTTCCCGGACGGGACGCACGCGCCGGAGATTCCGAACGCGAGCGAGATACTGCGGGACATGACGATGAAAAGAGCGCATGAGATCTACGGGGATCCGCTCCCTGACCTGATCCAGAAACGTCTGGACAAGGAGCTGACGTCCATTATCGGCAACGGATTCGCTTCCCTTTATCTGATGGCGCAGCGTCTCGTTCACAAATCCGAGTCGGACGGCTATCTGGTCGGTTCGAGGGGATCGGTCGGGTCCTCGTTTGTCGCCACGATGGCCGGGATCACGGAGGTCAATCCGCTTCCGGCGCATTATGTGTGCCCGAAATGCAGATACACGGAATTCAATTCGATTCCGATGGATTCTGCCTGCGGACTGGATATGCCGGACAAGAACTGCCCGAACTGCGGCACGCCTCTCAGAAAACAGGGATTTGACATCCCGTTCGAAGTGTTCCTCGGATTCCACGGCGATAAGACGCCGGATATCGACCTGAACTTTTCCGGAGAATATCAGCCGGTCGCGCATAAATACGTGGAAGAGATGTTTGGAAAGGGCCATGCGTTCCGTGCTGGAACGATATCCGGTCTGGCGGAAAGAAAGGCGTTTGAATGCATCTTCCATTATCAGGATGAAACGGGGACGGTATTCCGCAACGCGGAAATAGAACGCCTCTGTAAGGGATGCCTGAACGTCAAGGTCACGACGGGACAGCATCCCGGCGGTATCGTTATTGTTCCGAAAGAGGACGATATCCTCGATTATACGCCGGTCCAGTATCCCGCCGACAAGCAGGACAAGAACACGATCACCACGCATTTCGATTTCCACGCGATGGATGACCGCCTTGTCAAGCTGGATATCCTCGGTCACGACGACCCGACCGCCATCCGCATGCTGCAGGACGTGACGGGGATCAACCCGCGGACCATTCCGCTGGACGATCCCGAAACGCGGAGCCTGTTCTCTTCGCCGGAAGCGCTCGGTGTCGACCTTTCCAAGATCAACTGTACGGTCGGTTCCCTGGGCGTTCCGGAATTCGGGACGGAATTCGTGCGGGGCGTGCTTGAGAGCACGAAACCGACGACCATGGAGGAATTCGTCCGTATTTCGGGTCTGACACACGGAACGGACGTCTGGCTGAACAACGCGGAACCGCTCGTAACGAATCATATTGCGAAGCTTTCGGAAGTGCTCTGCACGCGCGACGACATCATGAACTATCTGATCGCGCACGGGATGGACGCATCCGTTTCCTTCTCCATCATGGAGAAAGTGCGAAAGGGCAGGGGACTGTCGGAAGAGCATGAGAAGGCGCTCATCGACGGCAGCATACCGGACTGGTTCATCGACTCCTGCAAGAAGATCAAATACATGTTCCCGAGAGGGCATGCGGTCGCCTATGTTACGATGGCATTCCGCATCGCGTATTTCAAGGTGCATTATCCGCTTGCCTTCTACGCTGTCTATTTTTCCGTCCGCGCGGATATCTTCGACGTGACGAAGTCCATCGGCGGGCCGGATAAGGTCCTCGCTGTCATCAAGGAACTCAGCAGGGATTCCCAGAATAAGGAAGCGGCTGAAAAGAAGCGCGACCGCGAGCTTCAGACCATACTGGAACTGGTGTATGAAATGAACCTCCGTGGGATCGAGCTCCTGCCGGTCGACATCTACAAATCCGACGCGACGAAGTTTCTGATCGAGGGAAACGCGCTGCGCCCGCCGTTCAATTCCATTCCGGGGATTGGCGATACCGCCGCGATCTCGATCGTAAAGAACAGAGGGGACACGCCGTTTGTTTCCGTGGAGGACTTCCAGAACAGGACCGGCGCGAACACCGGCGTCGTCTCGATGCTGGATGAGTGCGGTTGTTTTGTGAACCTTCCGAAAACAAACCAGATATCTCTGTTTTGAACTTGACTGCTTTTTTGCGCTTTTGTATAATAGTTTTGTAAAAGAATACCTGCACATTTCGTGCGTTTCATATAGATATCAAACGAATTCAAAAGTTCTGCTTTTTTATGATATATCTTATCTACGGAACGTTGCCCCGGGCAGGTATTCTGCCCGGTTATTTTTTTGAATGGAGTATGACATATGGCTTTGTGGTTGACGATATTGATCGCACTGTTAGCTGGTGCGATCTGTCTCTTCATCGGTTACTACTACAGAAAGAACGTTGCGGAGGCAAAGATAGAAAAGGCGGAGGAAACCGTCAGGAAACTCTACGATGACGCAAAAGGGAAAGCGGCCGACATCAAGAAGGAAATGATCCTCGAGGCGAAAGAGGAAGTCATCAAGATCAGGAACGACGCGGAGCGCGAAAACCGCGAACGCCGCAACGAACTTCAGAAAACGGAAAGAAGACTGTTCCAGCGCGAGGAGATCATCGACAAGAAACTGGACGGCATCGAACAGAGGGAAAAGGCGCTTGCCAATAAAGAGGCGGACGTCGAAAGAATGGAAAGCGATATTTCGGAGATCAAACAGCAGCAGCTGCACGAGCTCGAGCGGATCTCCGGCATGTCCATGGATACGGCGAAGCAGCTGCTTCTTGAAAACGTGGAGCAGGAAGCCCGCCACGACGCGGCGCTCCTGATCCGGGATATCGAGGCGAAGACGAAGGAGGAAGCGGACAAGAAGGCGAGGAACATCATCACGATGGCGATCCAGCGCTGCGCAGCCGATCAGGTCGCGGAGGCGACGGTATCCGTCGTACCGCTTCCGAACGACGAAATGAAGGGCCGTATCATCGGACGTGAAGGAAGGAATATCCGCGCGCTGGAAACGGCGACCGGTATCGACCTGATCATCGACGACACGCCCGAAGCCGTGATCCTGTCCGGATTTGATCCCGTCCGCCGCGAGATCGCTCGCATCGCTCTGGAGAAGCTGATCCTGGACGGACGCATCCATCCCGCCCGCATTGAGGAAATGGTCGAAAAGGCCAAGAAGGAAGTGGACGCTGCCATCCGCGAAGCGGGCGAACAGGCCGTACTGAGCACGGGCGTCAACGGACTCCATCATGAGCTGATCCGTCTTCTCGGCAGAATGCGGTACCGTACGAGCTACGGACAGAATGTTCTGAATCATTCCATCGAGGTATCCCATCTTGCCGGCCTGATGGCCAGTGAGATCGGCGCAAACGTCGCGCTGGCGAAGAGAGCCGGACTTCTCCATGATATCGGCAAGTCCATCGACCATGAGGTCGAGGGAGCGCATTCCCAGATCGGTGCGGATCTGGCGAAGAAATACAGGGAGAGCAACCAGGTCGTACACGCGATCATGGCGCATCACGGAGACGTGGAGCCCTCGACGATCGAGGCGGTCCTCGTTCAGGCAGCGGACGCTATTTCCGCAGCAAGACCCGGCGCACGCAGGGAGACGCTCGAGACCTACATCAAGCGGCTTGAAAAGCTGGAAGAGATCGCCAATTCGTTCGACGGCGTGGAGTCTTCCTACGCGGTGCAGGCAGGCCGCGAGGTCCGCATTATCGTGAAGCCCGAACAGGTCAACGACGCGGACACCGTCCTGATCGCGAGGGATATTGCCAAGCGCATCGAGGACGAGCTGGAGTATCCTGGCCAGATCAAGGTCAACGTCATCCGCGAGACCCGCACGGTCGATTACGCGAAATAATTCATCTGAATCATCGTTTTTCAAGGGATATGTTGCGGCATATCCCTTTTTAAGGAGAATATCATGCTGTTTCCAGTTGCGGACGGACACTGCGATTATCTTTACGGCCAGATCAATTCCGGCTACGATCTGAGGCGTCCCGTTTCCGGTCAGGCGATCCGCCTGAAAGACATGAAGGAAGGAAATGTGAAGCTTCAGTTTTTCGCCGTCTGGATCGATATGAAACTGAAGCTTCCGCCGCTGCATCAGGCACTCGGAATGATCGACGCGTACCATAAGAATCTGGAACTGTATCCGGACGATCTGTGCGTTCTGACGCCGGATTATTCACCGGATTCCGGCAGGATCGCGACCGTCCTCGCGATAGAGGGGGGAGAGGCGATCGACGGAAGTCTCAGGATTCTGCATGACATGTACCGGCTCGGCGTGAGAGCCATGACACTGACATGGAATTACAACAATGAGCTTGCCGGCGCTGCGCTTGCTTTCGGCAACAAGGGTCTGACGCCGCTCGGGAAGGACGTTGTCTTAGAAATGAACCGTCTGGGGATCGCCCCGGACGTATCGCATCTGAGTGACAGGGGCATCGATGACATGCTGAGCCTTTCGGATGCGCCTGTATTCGCGTCCCATTCCAATGCGAGAAGCGTTTTTGCGTCCAACCGGTCGCTTTCAGACGAACACATCCGCGAAATATCGCGCCGCGGGGGAACGGTAGGCGTCAATTTCTACAGCAAACAGCTGTCGAAGAAATCTGTTCCCTGCTTGGACGACATCATCGATCATATGATCCATATCGCAGAAGTTGGCGGCATAAACTGCTGCGCGATCGGTTCCGATTTCGATGGGATGCCGGTCTATCCGTCCGGACTTGACACGAGCAAAGGCTTTCCGGACCTTTCCCAAAGGATGCTGGAACGCGGTTTTACGGAGCAGGAAATCTCTCGGATCTTTTATCACAATCTTCATGATTATATCGTCAGATATGTTTGACATACGAGATTATACAGTGTTATAATCGCAATGTTGTGGAGTTAGGGGCATGATGTAATGGTAACATAGCGGTCTCCAAAACCGTTCTTCTGAGTTCGAATCTTAGTGCCCCTGCCAATGGAAAAGCCTGCATCTATTACGGATACAGGCTTTTATCGTGCTCTTATTTCTTTGTATTTCTGTAAAGTATCCCTGTTTCGGTCTAAAGTACCGGGATCCTCATTTCAAGATTCATGCTCCATTATCCTTCATCAGTTCAGACTTATCGACCGTGCAGACGCGGGACAGCTCTTCAATAAACAGTTCCCTGTCCCAGCTTCCGAACTGGATCCACTGCCGGACGCTGTCAAATAAGAAATTCACGGAAAACTGAGGATAAAGCTGACCGATTTCCTCGTCCGAGAACTGATACGTGATTTTTCCGTTTTTGAAGACTCCGCTTTTCTCGGCAAGGGAGAAAGCGAGAAACGAAAAGAAATACGGATCAAGGTCAGCGATTCCGGCTTTCAGCAGGTGATAGTAAACGCGGTAAAAACTTTCCAGAGATGTGATCAGGCTTCTGATGTTATGGGTTTTCATGAGTGATTCGTCCTCGTAACGGGTGCCGGACGGCTCCGGCGCAAACATCTCAAGTATCGTCTGCTCATGTTCTTTCAGAAATACTGCATACTCTTCGGTTTTCCAGTCCCAGTTTCCGATAAGGTTATGTATGATTGTTTTGTAATCCGGGCAATTTATAACGGTGTATGCAACGGTTTTTTCTCTTATCGAACGGATAAAACCCTCATCCTCAGGATTGAAAGTTTTATAGTGATCCCTGTTGGCGATGATGATCGTATTAAAGTGTTTGTTTTCACAGTAATCATTCATGCACCCGAGCAGTTCAGCACCATCCAGGGAGCTGCGTTCAACATCGTCAAAGACAAGAACGACTTTTTTACACGTTTTTGTAATATGATCCTCCACGACCGGTGTTACAACAATATAATCCAGCGAATTCATCAGTGTGTTGCCTAAGTTGCCCGCCTTCGGAAAAACCGCCTGAAGGATGGCATTGACAGCCTTTACAAAACTGCGCCCTTTCTCGATTTCTGCCGGATGGCTGCTCAGCTTAGAGAAGAGCGGCGTCACAGCGTAGAGCCATTGCATTTTTATGGTGTCATGCAGGGTGCTGATGCGGTCAATGCCGAACAGCGAAACGCGGACGATGAAATGGGTATCCTTCAGAGCCTCTTTGAGATCATTTTCAATCAGATAGGTTTTACCGCATCCGCTTTCTCCAACAAGAAGCAGCGAGCCAATCGTATGTTCTTTCCTGCAATAATGGATCAGTTCGTCCAATGTAGCCATGATTTGCCCCTCCTTGTTATGCCATCATTCATATGTATTATACCTTGTTTAATGGAATTGAAATACGAATCATGCCATGTATATGTAGCAATTATTCCTAAAGTAATGCCGCAGCATATCACATTTATGAATCACATAGAGAATATACCACTGCACGAAACATATTGAAACAGGGAGGGGAGTATAGAACAGCGACTCATAAGGAGCATACCGAGCATACCGAAAACGAAAACAAATGACCGCATGCATTATGCCAAAGAGATAATCTTCAGCGATTTGAAATACTAAGTTTGTCTTTCAGATAAAAGGTATCAGCTGTTTGGAAACAGCTGCCGATGCGAAGGAATCCATTTCCATATCATATACTCATCACATAACAGGTGAATCTGATGAATGCAGGCATGATCAACGACTGATTCTGCAACAGAAGGTGAATTTTTTAAGAACAAAAATCAACATACGCCTATATGCATGCCATTGCAGTTGTAATGTGCTTTAAAAGTGCATAAAATGGTAAATGGTGAAAGTGGATTTATAGAAACAATCGATTGATGGAATAAATACACAATGATGATTGCTCTGTTTTTCAGGTGATCTCATGGAGGTGCACGGATGAAATCTTGGATCAAACAATGCGGTGGAGTAATGTTCGCCTCGCTGCTGACTTTCATTTTAAGCGGTAAAGCATACGCAGCCGTCGAAACTTCTGATGCGGAGATTCCGGCAGAAGTTTTCGGATCTGCCGCAGCTTCCGACGGCCTTACGGCATCCGTTTCCGAAACTCCCTCCGCAGAAGGTTCTCCGATTAACGCTTCTTCAGAAACGGGCGTGGTTTCTTCATCCGATTCATCCGTACCGGGCAATGATTCCGAAGCGGAATCCAATCAAGACGAAGTTGCATTTTCTGCTTCATCCGCTGATCTGTCCGATTTCAGTCCGTCAGGCGCCAGTGATACCGCAGATGATCATAATGATATAGCCGTATCCGATTCTTCTTCCACTACAGATGATCTTTCCGTTCCTTCCGACGCTTCTGATACAGACGATTCTTCCGTCGCTTCCGATGCTTCCGGAACAGACGGCGCCGTTACCTTGGCAGATTCTCTCCTGAATAATGATTCTGAGGAACTTCCGGCGGATGACGTTATGGATGTTTCCCTTTCATTGAGTAAAGACGATACGATTTTGACGGATGAAAACGATGTGCCGGAAGAGAACAGTCTTCCTGAGACGGTCGAACCCGCCGCGGCACAAGGTGTCAGGTTGGGAGCTTTCCGCTCTGCAGCCCCGGGCAGGATGACGCTCACTTCCGGAAATGACGAGGGAGAGAGCGATACCGATGACGACGAAACGGATCCGGTTCAGGCCGATGCCATTCTTGTAATCGGCAAAGAGACGGTCGATCTTGAAAACGGCTCGGAAGATGAAGGCGGACAGTGGCGCTACGATGCGGAGTACGACAGTGTCGTTTTAAAGAATTATGATGGTTCCGGGCAGCTTATTGGAACGGCAAATAAGGACCTGACGATATCAGCGACAGGCGTCAACCGTATCGGCACGCTCGTGGTCGACGGCGATCTCAACATCATCGGAAGCGGCATTCTGCTCATCGACAGCATTGAGATGGCGGAGGGGACCAATTTCGAACTCAAGACGAATACAAACATCTATCCGGATAAAACCGGAAGTGCCGCTGTTTTTCTGAAACAGCAGGACGGGACATATCTGCTGATCAACGGCGATCCGAACGATACGGACAATCCTGGCATAGCTGCAATACTGGATGGCGACTGCACGGTTCCTGATGGTGTCACGCTGGTTCTGCCTGATCATACCCAGATGATCCTCCAAAGCGTTTCTGATTTAAAAGACCAAAACGGTAATTATCAGTATTCCACAACGGAGATTCTCGGTGCAGATGATACGGATTTGTGGTCTCCAGACATCAAAGCGACAGCTCCGAAACTGACTATTCCGAAATCCAGCAACCTGGTTGTCTGCAGCGGCGCGGTGCTGGAGTTTCATCCGATCGCAGGCGAGCAATATGTGACGGACAAGGGCAACAGCATTTCACTCGAAAAGAGAAAAAAGAATGTTACCTACGCCCCTTCGATCGTCGTCAACGGAGGTCTGGAACTCAACTGTGACGACATGAGCAACGCCGTACTGGTTTTTGGCCAGGATTCTTCGTTCAGCGGTTCGGCTACTATCACCAGGTCCACTGTACGGATCGCAGAGGATATCACGGATCCTTTTTCCGCTATGAACGTAAAAAACTCGACGGTGATACTGGAAGGAGACAATGCCGATCTTGAAAGCATTCATATCGCGGGCACTGATAATGTACTGATATTTAAAGGTGACTGTGAAATCGGGTCAATCAGCATGGAATCCGGGAGCAAACTGACCTGCCGCGATTCCGGCAGATTTGGAGGCAACAAAACGCTGACTGTTTCGGGTTCTCTTGAAGCAGAAACAGTTACTGTAACGATGCCTTCTACACCTATGCCCGGTATCGATTTGGGCGATCACACATTTCTGATTCATGGACAGGCAACAGTTGTTCTGCAATCCGGTATTTATCAGATGTATGATACGGATCCAAACGTAACGATAACCTCAAGCTGGGATCTTAACGAAATCACAGCGAGTATCTATCATATCGAAACACCTATAACAGGAGCCGCAGCTCTCTTTGATTATACGGTAGGCGCCCGTACGCCGGGTGGCTGCCCGCTGGTTGAATCCGGTCTGCAACAAGGCAGTCTCATAGACCCGATGATTCCTGTATATTGCGGTTATGTGTATTCATTGAAGACGGACGACGATAGCGTAATCTCAGTATTTAAGGAAGCGCCTGAAGAAAAACAGATCATAAGAATCAACGGCGCCAGCATCTCGAAAGACATCCTCAATGATAAATTGGATTATTACAGTTTGGCCATTGTTGAAACGGTTGATGAAAACGGTCATTATGATCTTGTCACGCTCGATGATTATAACAATAAGAGTATCCCCATGAACACCATCAAACGGATTTATCTTTGTGATATAGATGATGGATCACATGCGCAGGGCGGCGGAAGCGTTGCTACCAGTACCCACACCAACTATACCGGAACGGGAATTCTCGGCGGACAAGGGGCAGGGTCGGTACAGGGAGGAAGCGGCAGCACGGTCTTCAGCGGAAGCGGGATCAGCAATCCGATCAAGCCTGGTGACAACGGAAACGGTGATAACGGGAACGGAAACGGTGACAACGGGAACGGAAACGGTGACAACGGGAACGGAAACGGTGACAACGGGAACGGAAACGGAGATAACGGGAACGGAAACGGTGATAACGGGAACGGAAACGGTGATAACGGCAACGGAAACGGTGATAACGGCAACGGCGTGGATCCTTCCGATGACAACGGTTCCGGAAAAGAAAACGAAGGAAATAAGGATAGCAAGAATGTCGGATCCGTATCGGACGGTGAGCAGAGCGAAGCCTTCTGGGTCGAAGAAGATCAGAAAGGTTATGTCCTGTGCGCAAAGGACGGAGTGGACACCCTGAAGGACCTTGGCGGACATGTGAAAATTCGGATGCCATACACGCCTCCGGCCGGTATGAACGGAAAGAGCGTATATGCGGTGTTCCGTACCGGTGACGGCACACTCAGAGCATTTAAGGCAAGCATTTCCATATTAAAAGGTGAACTCAGTTTCACATCGGAATGTCTTGGCAGATTCATTATCGTCTCGTTTGAATTCGATGGGGAAGAGTTCTCCGACGCGTTTTATGAAGCGCTGGAGAAGCTGGTCGGCGGTCTGATTTAACGACTGAAATAGTATCAGGATATTATATATTATATATAATCATGGGTAAATCCAAAAAATGCGTTACGATTTATACGGACGGCGCCTGTTCCGGGAATCCTGGTCCCGGCGGCTGGGGCGTCGTTCTGATTTACGGAGATCATAAAAAAGAGCTCAGCGGCGCAATGCAGGATACGACGAACAACCGCATGGAACTCGTTGCCGTAATCAGCGGACTGCAGGCATTGAAGGAGCCGTGTGCTGTGGATCTGTATACGGACAGCGCATACGTTCATAACGCATTCTCGAACGGATGGCTGGATAACTGGCTGAGGAACGGCTGGAAAACAAGCGCAAAAAAAGACGTGATCAACCAGGATCTGTGGAAACAGCTGCTGTCGCTGACGAATGTTCACAACGTGACATTTCATAAAGTGAAAGGACACGCGGACAACGATCTGAACAACCGGTGCGACCAGCTGGCCAGAGAAGCGGTCGCCAATCTGAAAAACGACTGAATCCCCAAAATCTTGAATTTTCTGTTACCAACTCTTCGTTAAAGTTGTGTTTAACGAAGAGTTGTGTTAAAATCTCCTCATCTTCCCCGGGAAGGTTTTTCGGAGGTTTTTATGAAAGAGTCTACCTATCAGGATTCGAAAAACAAATCCTACACGCTCAAGATCCGCGAAATTCAGAAAGAACTTCCGGAATTCTGCGGAGAATATTTCCGCAGTCTGTCTAACATGAACATGTCCGTGCTCACGAGATACGGCTACGCGGTGGACCTCAGGGGATTTTTCCGGTATCTGACGGAGGAGATCCCTCTTTTTTCCGGGTCCACTCCCCTGTCCTTTACGATCGACGATCTGAAAAAGGTCACATCCAACCATATCGAGCTATATCTCGAATATGTTTCCGTGTATGAGAAAAACGACCAGGAGATCAGCAACGGCGAAAACGGACGCGCGAGAAAACTGTCTGCGATCCGGTCCTTCTTCAAATACTATTTCAAGCATCAGTACCTGGAATCCAATGTAGCCGCCCTGGTGGAGTCGCCGAAGCTGCATGAGCACGCGATCATCCGCCTGGAGCCGAACGAGGTCGCCGTACTGCTCGATCAGGCGGAAAGCGGCGCAAACCTGACCGAGAAGCAGCGTCAGTTTCATAAGAACACACAGCTCCGGGATATCGCCATCCTGACGCTGTTTTTAGGCACGGGGATCCGTATCAGCGAGCTTGTCGGGATCAATGTGAACGATATCGATTTTGACAATTACGCGTTTACCATCACAAGAAAAGGCGGCAAACAGGATATTTTATCCTTCGGCGAGGAAGTCGCAGGCGCATTGCGGGATTATGCGGACCAGCGAAAGGACATGAGTCCGCTGGAAGGCCACGAAAACGCGTTTTTCCTTTCCCTTCAGAACCGGCGCATCACGGTGCGCGCCGTTGAAAATCTGGTGAAAAAGTACGCCTCCTCCGCCGTTCCGCTGAAAAAAATAACGCCGCACAAGCTCAGAAGCACGTACGGCACGATGCTGTATCAGGAATCGCAGGATATTTATCTTGTAGCGGATGTGCTGGGCCACAAGGACGTCAACACGACCAGAAAACACTACGCCGCGCAGTCACGGGACAATAAGCGCGCGGCAGCCCGGATGATCCGTCTGCGGGACGACTGATCCGGTTAATCCTCGTATTTGAACGGCGTGTCCGCAATATCGAACGCGTGTTCGTCCATATCCAGGATGATTTCCCCGATTTTGATCTCCTCATAATCGGGGAGATTGTTATCAAGGCATCGGAAGCAGTTGTCACAGATTTTTGTGGGATCCAGGTCGCACCGGTCGTCGTCTTCCCCGCCCGGATACGTGCCGTTTTCCGCATCATCATAAAGAGCTTCGGAATCTGACTCGTCGATCATGAAATCATCCTCAAATTCGCCCTCTTCGAACAATTCCAGTTCATCCGTATCGTTCAGGAAGTCTTTCATTTCATTCTCCATTCATGTCAGTTGTTCAGAAAATGATCGTATACGATCATGGCAGCGATCCTTCCGTGCGCGTATGTCAGGCTGCCCTGCATGTAGGCGGTGTACGGCTCGATAACGGGTCCGTCCGCACTAAGTTCGCTCGTCGCCCCCTGGATAAACGTGCCTGCCGCCATTATGACAGGGGCGTCATATCCTGGCATGTCCCACGCCTCCGGGACGACGTTGCTGTCGACCGGTGAAGCTTTCTGAATGCAGCGGCAGAACGCGATCAGTTCCTCCGCAGAGTTGAAGCGGACGGACTGAACCGTATCGCTGCGGTGTTCGTCCCTGTCAGGAAGCGTGTCAAAGCCCAGCCTTTTGAAGACGGCGGAAAACAGGACGGCGGTCTTCAGGCATTCCGCGACGATGTGCGGGGCCATGAAGATGCCCTGATAGAACATTCTGTAATCGCCCGCATAGGAACCGACTTCCGCGCCGAGTCCAGGGACGGTGAGACGGTCGGCGATTTCCGACACATACGCGCTCTTCCCCGCCACGTATCCGCCTGTCGGAGCAAGCCCGCCACCGGGATTTTTGATCAGTGACCCCGCCATCACGTCCGCGCCGTACGAAGTCGGCTCGTTGATCTCGCAGAATTCACAGTAGCAGTTATCGACGAATACGATCGCGTTCGGATTCAGATAATGCACAAGCGAGAATACTTCCTCAAGATCGCGCTGTCCCAGAGAACGGCGCCAGGAATAGCCTCTCGACCGCTGGAAATAAACGATCCGGACATCATCCGTCATCTTTGCCTCGATCGCCTGCTGGTCGATCTCGTTGCTGTCCGTCAGATCGATCTGGTCATAGCGGATTCCGTACGCCTTCAGCGAATGCGCGGCGTTTCCGCGGATTCCGATCGCCTCTTCAAGCGTGTCGTACGGCTTCCCGGTAACGGACAGGATCTTGTCTCCGGGTTTTGTCAGCCCCGCAATGGCCGTATAAATCGCGTGCGTGCCGTTTACAAACTGCGGACGGACGAGCGCGGATTCCGACTGAAGCGCGTAGGAGAACACGATGTCGAGCGTGTCCCTGCTGATATCGTCATAACCGTAACCGGTGGACGGATTGAAATGCCTTGCAGCGACGCCCGCGTTCTGGAATGCTTCCAGAACCCTTGCCTGCGTGACGGTTTCGATGGAATTGATCCGCGCAAATGCTTCGGAACAGGTCCGTTCCGCCCTCCAGATATTTTCCTTTGCGAGATCAGAAACCTGAATACTCATAGGTCCTCCATTCGTGATTCTACTGTTTGGACCGCTTTTTCCAGCAGATCCGGGTCATGCAGATCAAACCAGACGATCCGTTTATCCCTGTTGAACCAGGTCAGCTGGCGCTTTGCGAAATGCCGCGTTTCCGTTTTGATCTGTTCGACTGCATCCGGAAGACTGATCGATCCATCAAAATACCGGAAGAGCTGCTTGTATCCGAGCGCCTGCATTGCGGGAAGCGATCTGTCCGGAAAAAGCCCGTAGATTGCCTTGGCTTCGTCGATAAGCCCTTCCCCTATCATTTTGTCTACCCGAAGCTCAATACGCCTGTAGAGGTCTTCTCGTGACGTTTTGAGGCCTATCTGGACCGAAGGATACGGCGGCTCGTTCTCTGAAGCATTGCGGAAGTCGTTGCCGAATGAGGACAGCGGTTTACCGCTGATATCATAGACTTCCAGTGCGCGGACAATGCGCTTTGCGTCGTTTTCATGGATCCTGATCGCGAGTTCGGGATCCGTTTCCCGGAAGCGGGCATAGCACGCCGCGGGATCGTTTTCGTATTCCATCCGGATCCTTTCGCGGACGTTTTTATCTGACGGGACGGCGAATCCGAGCGGGTCGACGATGGAGGAAATATAAAGACCGCTCCCCCCCGCCACGATCGGCAGCTTTCCCACCGAAAGAAGCCTGTCCAGAACCGGGAAAGCCATCTGCCTGAAACGGGCCACGGAAAAATCCGCGTCACCGATATCCACGCAGTCGATCATATGATGCGGGACGCGCGCCTGCTCCGCTTTCGAGGGCTTCGCGGAACCGATATCCATTCCTCTGTAGACCTGAACGGAATCCGCGCTTACGATCTCCGAATGGAAATGCTCGGCAAGATCAAGCGCAAGAGCGGATTTTCCGGTCGCGGTCGGACCGACGATGCAGATGACGAACGGATCGCGCATATCAGAGAACCCGCCTGAACATTTTTTCGAAATCCAGCTTTGTATAACAGACCATCACCGGCCTGCCGTGCGGACAGGTCAGAGGAATGCCGTTCTCCTGGTACTGTTTGAGCAGGAACGCGATCTCTTCGTTTCCGACCGGTTCCGTGACCTTGATGGCATGCTTGCAGGAAGACTGGATCAGGACAGACCGGCAGTATTCCTTCGCGTCGGGACGGACGCCGGAGGTAAGACCGTCCGCGATTTCGAGCACGGAGACCGGCGGGAGCACGGCCCCGTTCAGGACCGGCGTCGCGCACACGTCCACTGAATGACAGTCGTCCGAAAACGCCAGCTCATAACCGAACGCGGTGATCTCATCCAGATTGGTTCTGAGCGCCTCATATTCGATATCGCTGATGCGGACACGGATCGGCGTGAGCAGCTTCTGGGACGACATTTCGACCTCGCGGGACATGTACTGCTCATACAGCATCCGCTCATGCGCGGCATGCTGGTCGATGATAAAGACCTTGTCCGCCTGTTCCACGATCCAGTAGCCGGAAAATACGGACCCGACGATCTTTATTGGTTCCCCGTCGAACACGTTGAGCCTGGGTTCCGCATCTGTCTTGTCGGCGGAACGCTTCCGGATATTGAAAACGGGGATGTCTGCCTTCGGCTGTTCGGAAACGGTCCTGACGGAGAATCCTCCGGTGCTCTTATACGAGACAGTGACATCGGATTTCGGCCCCGGATAGACGGTATCCGCCTGATGAAAGTTGGAGAACACAGGCGCAGGCGCGGAAACGGCAGGACGGTACTCCGGTCCGCGCGGGATTTTGCTTTCGGGAAGCGTTGGCTTTTCGACGCTGTGTTTCAGGCCGGTGAGCGTATCTCTGCACGCGGTCAGGACGGCGTCGCAGACCCTTCTCTCATCCGCGAAGCGGACTTCCATCTTGCTCGGATGGACATTGACGTCCACCTCACGCACGTCAAGCGACAAATCCAGCACGGCGAACGGGAAACGTCCCGCCATGAGCCGGGTCTGATAGGCGTCGACGATCGCGACGCCGACCGGCCTGGAATGGATGTAGCGCTGATTCAGGAAGAGCGTCATCCTGGACCGGTTCGGATAGGAAAGTTCTCCGCTTCCGATATATCCCCGGACCGACAGGTAGCCGTCCGAGTAGTCGACCTCGCGGACACAGGAAATGAGATCGCTCCCGTATACCGCAAAGATCGCGGCTTTCAGATCGCCGTCGCCGTAGGAACGGTAAACCGTTTTTCCGTTGTTGACATAGGTGAACGCGACGCCGGGATACGCCATGATCATCCGGGAGAGATAATCGCCGATATATCCCGCCTCGGTGCGCGGGCTTTTCAGAAACTTGTATCGGGCGGG
This sequence comes from Clostridia bacterium, assembly GCA_017429985.1. Taxonomy (GTDB): domain Bacteria; phylum Bacillota; class Clostridia; order Christensenellales; family CAG-138; genus JAFRNW01. The sequence continues at coordinate 53,212 of JAFRNW010000031.1, forward strand.
GGTTTTGGAAAACAGATTAAGGACTTCGATGGACGTGCCCGCGGGACAGGCGCATGGCGCCTCGCGGATGACCTGTCCGTACTGGATCAAAATCTCCGTGCCGTTTTCGGAATTCTTCGTTCTGGTCTTCATCGTGACTTCCGCAACGGAGGCGATCGAGGCAAGCGCCTCGCCGCGGAATCCGAGGGTGCCGATCTTCGCGATGTCTTCCAGTGTCCGGATTTTACTCGTTGCGTGCGGAAGAAATGCCGCCCTGCAGTCGGAGGCTTCGATCCCGGAACCGTTGTCCGTGACGCGGATCTCGTCGATCCCGCCGTTTACGATCTCGACGGAAACGGAATCCGCCCCTGCGTCGATCGCGTTTTCCACGAGTTCTTTCACGACGGAGGAAGGCCGTTCCACCACCTCTCCCGCAGCGATCAGGTTCGCGACATGCGGGGGCAAAACTTTGATCTCTGCCATGACCGGTTATTCTCCCTTCGATACGACGGATTTCAGAACATACAGCTGATCCAGCGCTTCCTTCGGCGACATGGAATCGGGATCGATCTGTTTGAGAAGTCTGGTCAGCACCGCTTCCCTGTCGTCGTCAAAAAGGGAAGCCTGCACGAACTGTGGCTGCCTTGACGGGGACTGTGCCGGCGCATTCTCCTGCTTCCGGTTGATGTCCGCGCTTTCCAGATCATACAGGATCTTCTTTGCGCGGGTCAGGACCTCCTTCGGCAGCCCTGCAAGCCTCGCCACCTGGATGCCGAAGCTCTTGTCGCCGCTCCCCTTGACGATCTTTCTGAGGAACAGGATGTCCTCCCCCACTTCCTTGACGGAGATCCGGTAGTTGACGACGCCGCTGATCTTGTCCTCCAGTTCGGTCAGTTCGTGATAATGGGTCGCGAAGAGCGTCTTCGCGCCGCACTTCTTCTTGTCCGCGATATGCTCGAGGATCGCCCAGGCGATGCTCAGCCCGTCGAACGTGCTGGTTCCCCTGCCGATTTCGTCGAGGATGAGCAGGCTCTTCGGGGTTGCATTGTTGATGATGTTCGCCATCTCGCTCATCTCGACCATGAACGTGCTCTGCCCGGACGCGAGATCGTCGCTCGCGCCGATCCTGGTGAAGATCCGGTCGACGATGCAGATGTCCGCGAAACTCGCCGGGATGAACGAGCCGATGTGCGCCATGAGCGTGATCAGCGCGACCTGTCTCATATAGGTGCTTTTTCCGGCCATGTTCGGACCGGTGATGATCAGAAGGCGGTTGTCGGTATCGTCGAGATACACGTCGTTCGGGATGAAGCGCTCCCTGGAATTGTTTTCCACGATCGGATGACGGCCCTGCCGGATATGGATGACGCCGTCCTCCGTGATGTTCGGACGCGTATACCCGTGATCCGCCGCAACGGATGCGAGAGACTGGAAGCAGTCGATCTCCGCGATCAGGCCGGCGTTCTTCTGCAGCTGCTCCGTAAAGGTCAGAAGGGTCTCGCGGAGTTCGGAGAAGAGCTTCAGCTCGAGAGAGAGGATCTTCTCGTCCGCGCCGAGGATCGTGTCCTCCATCTCCTTGAGTTCGGGGGTGATGAACCGCTCCGCGTTCGCGAGCGTCTGCTTGCGGATATAGTGCTCGGGGACCTGGTCGTAGTTGGACCGCGTCACCTCGATATAATAGCCGAACACGCGGTTGTATCCGATGCGCAGCTTCTTGATCCCGGTGTTGTTCCGCTCCGCCTGCTCGAAATCCTGCAGCCACTGGTGGCTGTTTTCCCGGATCGATCTCAGCTCGTCGATCTCCTGGCTGTATCCCGGGCGGATGAACCCTCCGTCGCGGATGACCGCGGGAGGATCGTCGATGATTGCGGCGTGCAGCGTGTTTTTCAGTTCGTTCAGGTCGTCTGCTTCATTCAGAAAGCGTCTGACGCCTTCCGACGCGCAGGAGGAAAGCAGCATCTTGAGCTCCGGGATCGCGTCCAGCGTCGAAGCAAGCGCGTTGCAGTCCCTCGCGTTCAGCGTTCCGTAGACGATCTTGCTACAGAGGCGTTCGATATCCGACATGGCGGACAGCCTGTCCCTTACCGCGGCGCGGAGCAGAACGTCCCTGACGAATTCCTCAACGGAGTCCTGCCTTGCGGAGATCGCATCCCTGCTCTGCAGCGGCCGGTCGATCCAGTCGTGCAGCTTTCTCGTGCCCATGGACGTGCACGTGTCGTTCAGAAGGTACAGGAGCGTGTTCTTCCGGTTCCCGTCGTTTCTGAGCGGCATCGTGAGCTCCAGATTGCGCCGGGTGGCCGAATCCAGCACCATGAAGGTGGAATTGTTCACGACGGAGATCCTGTGGATGTGCGAAAGGGAATTCCGCTGGGTCTCCTCCAGATAGGACATGAGCGCGCCGGCGGAAGATACCGCGGCGGGCATGGATTCGCAGCCGTATCCCGCGAGGGACGCGACCTGGAAATGCCGTACAAGCCGCTCGTACGCCGATTTGTACGCGTAAAAGCTGTCGGAGTATTTCTGCACGTAATAGGCGGGCAGAACGTATTTTGAAAAGGCGGACGCCGCGTACAGTGCCTCATTGACGAGGATCTCCGTCGGATGGACGCGCGTGATCTCGTCAATCAGCGCGTGGACGATGTCGCCCTCCGTGATCTCCTCGACCATGAATGAGCCGGTCGAAACGTCGCAGTAGGCAAGCCCCGCCGCGCGGTCGGTCAGAAACGCGGAGGCGATGTAGTTATTCTCCTCCTTTTCCAGCATCTGGTCCTCGATGACCGTTCCGGGCGTGATGATGCGGATCACGTCGCGCTCGACCAGACCCTTCGCGAGCGCGGGGTCCTCCATCTGCTCGCAGATGGCCACCTTGTACCCCTTTGAGATCAGCCTGGAAACATAGGCGTCGACCGCGTGAAAGGGTACGCCGCACATGGGGGCGCGCTCCTGCAGACCGCAGTCCCTTCCGGTCAGCGTGAGATCCAGTTCCCTGGACGCCGTGGCGGCGTCGTCAAAGAACATCTCGTAGAAATCCCCGAGACGGAAAAAAAGGAGACAGTCCTTGTACTTTTCTTTGATTTCGAGATACTGACGCATCATCGGCGTCATTCCCTGCTGCACCATGAAAGATCCTTTTTATGTCGTTCAGTGCGCGCATCCCGCGCAGCCGGAGCAGTCCCCCGTGCAACCCGGATCCGTCTGATCCGATCCGATGCAGGCGTTGATCTCACGGTTGACGGAGGCGACCAGATTCTGGAACTCCTGTTCCGCCGTCATGAGACCGGAGAACAGCGGGTTTTCGTACAGCTGCTGCTGCAGCCTTTCCATGTCTACCGTCGCAGCGATGGCGTCCTCTTTCTCCATATCCGGCGACTGCATCAGATCGTAGACATCCTGGCGCTTCTGGTGGAACGAGCGGATGAGTTCGGTCAGCGCGTCGTCTTCCGCCACGCGGTGCCTCGCGAGAAGCACCTTCTGAAACTCTTCCGATTCCGCAAGAGACACGCCGAGTTCCCTCGCTATTTCAATCGTTGTCATGCTGTATATGTCCTCTCAGTGAATTGTTCCTGACGGTATCCGCCGTAACGGTCCGGTACTGCCCGATCTCCGCTCCCTCCCGGTCGAAGTACACCATCTTGAAGTTCGTATACTTGCCGAACGCAACGGAACTGTTTTTCGAATCGAATCCCTCGATCAGCACCTCGCCGGTGTATCCGGCGTATTTTTCGTTGTTTTCCTTTGTCTTGCGGTTCTGCAGGGCGTTGAGCCTTTTCAGACGCTCCGCCTTGACAGCTTCCGGGATCTGGTCCTCCATCCCAGCGGCGGCGGTTCCCGGCCGCGGTGAATACTTGAACGTAAACGCGGACGCAAACCCGATCCGTTCGACCGCGGCCATCGTATCCGTAAAGTCCTCCTCCGTCTCCCCGGGGAAGCCGACGATAATGTCCGTCGTGATCTCGACGTCCTTCACCGTGCTTCTGAGACGGTCCACGATCGACGTATACCGGTTCAGATCGTAATGCCGGTTCATCTTTTTCAGGATGCGGTCGGATCCGGACTGCATCGGGAGATGCACGTGATTGCACACCCTGCTGTTTTCAGCCATCGCGTCGATCAGCCGGTCGGACAGATCCTTCGGATGGGAGGTCATGAAACGGATCCGCTTCAGCCCGTCCACCCCGTTGACGCGCGCGAGCAGTTCCGGGAAGCGGATGTCGCCGTTCGTGTTGCCGTAGGAATTGACGTTCTGGCCGAGCAGCGTGATCTCCGTATATCCCGCGTCCGCAAGCGAACGGATCTCGCGGAGGATGTCCTCCGATCTGCGCGAACGCTCCCGCCCGCGCACGTACGGCACGATGCAGTACGTGCAGAAGTTGTTGCATCCGTACATGATGTTGACGAAGGCGGAGTGGGAAAGATTGCGGACGGACGGGATTCCTTCGACGACATCCTCGTTTATGCCCGTGACGGCGTTCACGCGGTAGCCTGCGGAGATCCGCATCAGATAATCCGGAAGAGATGCGATCGAATTGGTCCCCATGACCAGATCCACATGCCGGAAGCGCCGGAAGAAGCGGTCGGAAACCTCCTTTTGCTGCATCATGCACCCGCAGACGCCGATCACGGTCGAAGGTTTTTCGTCCTTCAGCTCCTTCAGCGCGCCGATGTTGCCCATGAGGCGCTTTTCCGCGTGATCCCTGACGCAGCACGTATTGAACAGGATCAGGTCCGCCTCCTCCGGTGAAGACGCGGCGGTATATCCCTCTTTTCTGAGAACGCCTGCCATGAGTTCGCTGTCGCGCACGTTCATCTGGCATCCGTAGGTCTCGATATAGTATTTGCGGGTATTCTCATCCATCAATCCGTTCCGGTTCCCTTCCTTTTCACACATCTTATTATTATATAACAATCAGGGGATATTCCTCAACTGTCCGCAGTGCATGGCCCCTGTGCACGGAAGATCCGTTCAGACATATACGCTGATGGCGGACGCGACGAGATCATGGATAAAGAGAACGGTCGTGTGGCGGTCATACCGCCCGCTTTCGGTCACGGCGATCTGGAATACGGCGGCAGAAATCGAGGAAAGCATCATCTCCACCTGCTCGTCCGTCGCTTTTGCCATTTTTTTCTTCCAGTCACGGAAGCTGTACTGACGGAACACCTCCTTCATGCGCACCTTCATCGTGTCGGAGATCTGACCCTGCACGACGGCTTCGTTCAGCGCTCTGTTTTTTTCCAGCATGTCCAGGATCGCCTTCGTCAGCTTCAGGCCGAATTTCTCGTTTTCGCTCATGATCTGCCGGAACTCCTCGATCTGGCTGTTCTCCAGCTGCTCCACCACGTCATTGCAGTCCTTGTAATGATAATAGAACGTAGCCCGGTTGATGCCGGCTCTGTCGCAGACCTCCTTTACCGTGACGTTCATCAGCGGCTTTTCCTTCAGACAGTCGAAAAGCGCGTCGCGGATCATCTTTTGCGTATACCGCACCCTGGCATCTGTTGACATCTGATCTTCCTTTCTTTGCGGAAATATTCAACACATATCGATGAAAATGTCTGATAATTTTCATTCTTCCGTGAAGTGTCGATTGCAATCCCACGGATAATAATCTATACTATGTTATCAGTGATTTTCAACACTATGTCGGATATTTTTCACCGTGCTGTCTGATCTCGTGCTTCCCGGCAGCCCTCCGGGATCGGGGAGCGTTCGAGAAGACGCCGCAGGACGATTTTTACAGATACAGGAAAGGCATCATTTTTATGGCAAACTACATTTTGAGCTGCAGTTCTACCGCCGATCTCAGCAAGGAGCATTTCGAAGCGCGCGATATTCACTACGTTTGCTTCCATTATGAACTGAACGGCGTATCCCATCCGGACGATCTCGGGCAGTCCATCCCGTTCGACGAATTCTACAGGGCGATGGACGCCGGAGCTTCCACGAAGACAAGCCAGATCAATACGGAAGAATACTGCGATTATTTCGAATCATTTCTGAAAGAGGGCCTGGATGTCCTTCATGTGACGCTTTCGAGCGGAATTTCCGGTACGATCAATTCCGCGGTCGGCGCGCAGGCCATCCTCACGGAGAAATACCCGGACCGCAAGATCATCGTGATCGACTCCCTCGCCGCGTCCTCCGGGTACGGTCTGCTGATGGACAGGATCGCCGACATGCGCGACAGCGGGCTGAACATCGACGATCTGGCGGCATGGATCGAGGAGAACAAACTGAAACTGCAGCACTGGTTCTTCTCCACCACGCTGAAATATTATATCCGCGGCGGCAGGGTCTCCAAAGCGGCGGGATTCATCGGCGAAGTGCTCGGGATCTGCCCTCTGCTCCATGTCGATGAGGCGGGAAAACTGATCCCGATGGAAAAGATCCGCAGCAAGAAAGCGGTTTACAGGGCAATCACGCAGAAAATGCTCGCGCTTGCCGAAAACGGCGCGGACTATGACGGGAAGTGCTACATCTGCCAGTCCGCCTGCATGCCGGACGCACGCGCGGTCGCGGATCTTGTCGAGGCGAATTTCCCGCATCTGAACGGCAAAGTGGAGATCAACAACATCGGAACGACGATCGGCGCGCATACCGGTCCCGGCACCGTCGCCCTGTTTTTCTGGGGCAAGAGCCGTAAGGAAGGCTGAAAACGAAAGCATAAGAAACAAGCCGTCTGCGTAGTCAGACGGCTTTGTTATTGACAGGGGTTGTTTAGACGGCGACGATCATGCCGCGCAGTTTTCTGCTGAGGATGCTGCAGATCAGCTTCTGCCCTTCCTCCGACGGATGGATGCCGTCATCGCAGATCAGCGTCTTCAGATCCTTTCCGGAAGCCGGGAACTCTGCCCTCAGATCGATCAGGTCGACCTGCTCTTCCCGTGCGATCTGCTGGATCAGTTCCGAATACGTTTTCTGCCAGCGTTCGATGGAGAACACGGAACCCAGCCACTTCAGTATATTGGCGCGGGATTTGCCGTCCCTGCAAATAAAGTTCAGATAACGTTCGGCATCGATCGGCGGAAGCGTCAGCATAACGGGATGGTCCCCGCTTTCCCGCAGCAGGGAGATCGCTTCCCGGTACTCCGCGACAAAGACTTCGGGAGGCGTTTTGCACAGGTGACGGGCGGACGGATCGTCCGAGATCGCTTTCCAGTCATAGTCGCAGTCATTTCCGCCGAACTCCAGAATGACAAAGCTTTTCTCATCGTCTTCCCCGCGTGTTCTTTTACGGATAAAAGGAAGCGCTTTTCCTATTGTGCATCCGAATCTGGAGCGGTTGACAACGTTTAACCCGAGATGATCCCTAAGCGTCTGCTCCCAGAAGGAACTGACGCTGTATTTCCCGTCCTGATACCGGACGCCTTTCATGATGGAATCACCGTAGGCGATCAGATTCATACCACACCTCAATCATATAAGATATCATTACATCTAGTATGCATTACTAGATTAAAACATTTGCAATATAATGTCAAGAAGTTATGTAATCAAGATGATTGATTTTTATGAAACAGATTGTTATGATATTCAGGAAAGGAGAGTGAAACGATGGATATGATTATCGAACAGAACATCGCTGATCTCTGCGGTCAACTGAAAGACCACAGACTTCCGCGCTGGGAGGAGATCCCAGATCTCGATCTGTATATGGATCAGGTGCTGAATCTGATTCGGCGCTATCTGATCTCCTATCCTGGATTCGAGGAGACCGGCATCACTTCCTCCATGGTCAATAATTACGTGAAAGCAGGGCTGCTTCCCCCGCCTTACCGCAAACGCTACACAAGGGAGCATGTGGCGCGTCTGTTTATGACCTGCATTCTCAAGAATTCTCTCCCCATTGCCATGATCGGGAAAATCTTTGACGATCAGTATGAAAGGAATGAAGAAATGGCGGTTCTGTACAATGGTTTCTGTGATAAGTTCGAAAGAATATCCGAACTCTCCGTGGAAGGCCATCTTTCCGCTGCAAATGATTCCGTGACGGATATTATTCTAAGCGCTGCGCTGCGTGCTCATGCAGAACAGTCTCTTGCGCAGAAACTTTGTGAAGAATGCCTGTGACCTGCTGCGATCCGTAACGTTTCGGCCGTAACGCGGTATTAGCACCGTTTTCTGTTCCTATGAAAAATCCCCGCGACATTTCCGCGGGAATTATTTTTTTGATCCGGATTATGATTCTCTACGATGATTATGAGCGGATTCGCAAGTCAGAGATCAGAGAGGGTCAAACCTGCCCTATGTTATCCTGCGGATGTGCCCTGTTTTCCGGCTGTTCATTCCTGAGAATGGTTTTATTGTGCAGAATGCGGAGGACGGAAGCGACGATAAATGTGAGCGGCAAAAACGAAAGAAGCGAGATCCATTGCGGGATTCGGGTCAGGAATCCATAGAAGTCATCCCATCCCCCGTTATCCGGCCCGAGTATTTCCACCATGAAATAATAGACCATTGCATAGAGCGCAACCGGAAGCAGGGCAAATATGGATTCTTTCAGTGAAATGACATGACTCGTTATAAAAAAGCAAAACGCGAGGATCGCAAGAATCGGACACAGCGCGTGGAGGAAAAAGCGGGATCCGGTAAAAATCAGTACAAAACCCTTCACCGGTGCCAACACGCAGAGAGAAATCAGAAAAGTCAGGCCAACCGATGTAACACCGGTAAACAGCAGATCTACCATCCAGTCTGGAAGATAGTAATTCTTTGTCCGTAAGCCGTCGATCGTATAAGGGAGAGCCATCATCATTCCGATTCCGCACAGAATATTCGAATTCACCGTGAACATGCAGAATGTCCGAAGCCCCATATGATCAAAGTTGACATCATACAGCGTGGTCAGGTTCATGGTCACGCCGATACAGACACAGACAGCGACAACGGCGGCGCTTATCATAGCAGCCAGGCATTTTCTTCTCATTATTCTGGGTTCATGATCCATCAGCAGCACCTTCTTCAGAGTGTCGATAAATAATCAGGAAGTTTTTGTTCAGAATAGAATCATATTGATACCATGTTACTCAAATTCGACTACTTTTTCAACCGTTCGGGTATAAAAGCGGAAAGCACACGGAAACAACGCTCTTCGATTGTAAGAACGGAAAAAAGCTTCCGTCACGACTGCACGAAGAAGCCTTTTAATCAGACTCGTGAACGAACGGGGCAGGTTCTTTACAGGAACAGTCCGATAAAACCCGCAAATGCAAGAATCGTTGTGAATGCGATGGAAACGAATGTCAGCACAAGATGCGCGATAAAGATCTTGTCTCTGTCTACCGTCTCCGGATACATGGCTATCGTCAATGAACCGAGGACCGAGAACGGGCTGTAAAAGGCGCTGTTTGCACCGGCGCAAACCCCGGCTATCAGCATGTTGGCGGTTATACCCTGACCCATCGTTGCGGCTATATTGCCTGCAACCGGAATGAGCGTCGGCATCACCACGCCCGAGGAACTGGTCACGATTGCAAGAAGACCTGAAAGAAGTGCCATGATGCCCGTGCCGGTCTTAGGGGTAATAAACCGCATGATCGTCTTGGAGATCAGATCGATGCCGCCCGCATGACTGACGAGTGTGATCAGCATGAACATACCGGCTACAAGCATCAGTGTATTCCAGTTGACCGTAGCGATGGCGCTCCTGTCTTTCATCACTCCGAATATGAGCAGGATGGCAGCCCCAACCATCGCGACAGTTGCGACATCCAGGCCAAGAACGATGACGCAGAATATCACGCACGCTATGACAGCCGTCGTCAGCTTCTGGTAGAGGTCCATTCCCGGTATGGGCTGCTGCGTCTGAGTGGATGCAACGTCTGCGGCTTTGTGACCTCCCCGGAAGAAATAAATTGCCACAGCCTCTGCCGTCATGATCAGAATATACGGGATATACATGCGTATGTAGCCGGTCGCGCCTGCTGCTTCGGCAAAACCCGAAGCAATGATGCCGTTTGTTGCGATAGGAGACATCCCCCCTGCCCCTGCTCCCGCTTCTATCATCACACCCATCATGAACGCGGAAAGACCGGTCTCTGCACAGATTCCCATAGCGATCGGCATGATCATTGGAGCGATTCCCGGGCCGGCCCCTGCGGCGGACAGAATAAATGTCAGCAAAAATATGAACAGTGGTATCAAGCGAGTGCGCCCATGAAGAAGTCTTATAAGTCTCTTGGCGATGATCTCCATCGTACCGTTTGCCCCAGCCATGCCGAAAAGCAATGTCACCGCGAGCATCATAAAGAATATCTTCGATGGCCATCCGAGCGTGTAGATGTCTGTCAGGGTCATGTCGGGCATGAAAAACTGTACCAGAATAAAGCTGGTGATCATCGCGACAAGACCGCAGTTGACTCTTGTCAGTATTCCTATGACGACAGTGATCAAAAACAGTATCAGAGATAATAATGCGAGATCCATAAGCATGATTCCCTTGAAAGCATCTTCATCGCAAGGCGCGTGAAAGGCATCCCGGTCACGTTCGGGATATTTTTTATGTTACTTTTTATCAGCCGATTTGTCTACACTCAACTCTATCCTCAAAGAGCGGAGAAAGCAGCGAATACGAGAATCGGATCTGTTATGTCCGGCATTTTCGTACCATGATTAATATCGCTCAGAAGGAAGTCCGAAAGGAAACAGCCTTCCTTCAGCGGAGATCACAATAAAAGCACCTGCCGGGAAACGCAAGCGTTCCTATCGCGCAGGTGCTCAATGTGGTGGAGGCGGGGAGAGTCGAACTCCCGTCCGAAAAGCTGTCAGTAAGAATTTCTACGAGCGTAGGCAACGTCTTGATTTCCTCGCATGCACGTCACATTGCCGAAACCTGCTTTGAGTAGCTTCATAAAATCCGGTCCGCCGCAAAGCTTAAGCGGATTCGTTCCCTACCCTAAATGACGCCCAATCCACCGGCAGTAGGTTTCCAGAGGTTGAACGGACGCAGCGTTACGCTGCGACAGGCAAAGTATTGTTGTCAGTTACTTTAAACTGTTCCCGTTTTTATCGAAGCACGGGTCTTCGGCTCGCTTATCCGACTTCCATGGATCCCGTCGAAACCAGGTTCGCCCCCAAAGCAAGTACAGTTATATCAAAACAGAATCAGAAAATCAAGGTACTTTCTAATTTGGTATCAGAACTCGTAATCGCACGCTACGGACGCGCTTCTGACCTCATGCATGCGTTTTTTGACAGGCAGATGTACAGGATGCGTCTGATAAGCTTGAAAAGATTCCATGCTGTCGAACACGGTGATCAAAGCCAGGTCGTATGAGCGGTCGCTGTGCAGCACGTCCTGTCCGGACTCCAGATCGAGCATTCCCTCGATTTTTCCTTTCATCCCGTAGAAATTCTGTACCAGCTGCGGGATTTCACTTTTGAATTCATCTTTGATTTTAAACATAACGATATGCCGAATCATTTTCATGCTCCTCTTCTTTGTGTTCAGTAAGCAAACTGTTCAGATTACCGTGAAAAACGCTCCCGAAGTTGCCCCCGGGAGCGCTGTGAACAGATATCATTATTTGTTCATCGCCTGCTGGACGGCTACGGCGACGGCTACGGTCATGCCGACCATGGGGTTGTTGCCTGCTCCCAGGAAGCCCATCATTTCAACATGAGCGGGTACGGAAGAAGAGCCCGCGAACTGAGCGTCAGAGTGCATGCGGCCCATAGTGTCCGTCATGCCGTAAGAGGCCGGACCGGCGGCCATATTGTCAGGGTGCAGCGTACGGCCAGTTCCGCCGCCTGACGCAACGGAGAAATACTTCTTGCCTGCTTCCCAGCGTTCTTTCTTATATGTACCTGCAACAGGATGCTGGAAACGGGTAGGATTCGTGGAGTTGCCGGTGATGGATACATCCGCGCCTTCATGCCACATAATGGCAACGCCTTCGCGAACGTCATCCGCGCCGTAGCAGTTGACCTTTGCACGGTCACCGCTGGAATATGCGGTTTTGCTTACGATGGTCAGCGCATGGTCCTCTTTTACGTCAGCGGACAGATAGTCGTATTTGGTCTGAACATAGGTAAAACCGTTAATGCGGCTGATAATCATGGCAGCATCCTTGCCAAGACCGTTCAGGATAACGCGAAGCGGTTTTTTGCGAACCTTGTTGGCATTCAGAGCGATCTTGATAGCGCCTTCCGCGGCGGCAAATGACTCGTGACCGGCCAGGAAAGCGAAGCACTCTGTCTCCTCGTCCAGCAGCATGGCGCCGAGATTTCCGTGGCCGATACCGACCTGACGCTGATCTGCTACGGAACCGGGAATACAGAAAGCCTGCAGACCGACGCCGATCCACTTTGCGGCTTCGGCGGCAGTTTTCACGTTTTCTTTCATGGCGATTGCCGCGCCAAGCTCATAGGCCCACTTCACGTTCTCGAAGCAAATGGGCTGTGTGCTCTCAACGATGGAGTAAGCGTCAACTCCTTTGCCGTTGGTGTAAGCCTTTACATCATCAAAGGATTTGAAACCGTATTTGTCCATGACGGGCTGCAGCTGAGGCATACGTCCTTCATAATTCTCAAACAAAGCCATGTGCAGTGCCTCCTTTTATTCTTTACGCGGGTCGATCCACTTGACCGCGCCGTCTTCCGCATTAAAGCGGCCGTAGGTTCCGAGATTCTTATCATATGCTTCCTGTGCGGACAAGCCTTTTTTGATGTCGTCCATCATCTTGCCCAGGCTAAGGAACTGGTAACCGCAGACCTGATCGTCCTTGTCCAGCGCCATTTTCGTCACATAGCCCTCGGTCATTTCGAGGTAGCGGGTCCCTTTGGCGCGGGTACCGTACATCGTGCCGACCATGGAACGCAGTCCTTTTCCGAGATCCTCAAGACCTGCACCAACGAGCAGACCGTCGTCGGAGAACGCAGACTGGGTGCGGCCGTATACGATTTGCAGGAAAAGCTCCCGCATGGCGGTGTTGATGGCATCGCAGACGAGGTCGGTATTCAGTGCTTCCAGAATGGTCTTGCCGGGAAGGATTTCGCTGGCCATCGCTGCGGAATGCGTCATGCCGGAGCAGCCGATGGTCTCAACAAGCGCTTCTTCGATCACACCGTTTTTTACATTCAGGCTCAGTTTGCAGGTACCCTGCTGAGGAGCACACCAACCGATACCGTGCGTATAACCGGAAATGTCTTTGATCTCCTTTGCCTGGATCCATTTTCCTTCTTCGGGGATGGGAGCGGGACCATGGTCGGGGCCTTTGGCGACACAGACCATGTCTTCTACTTCCTTGGTATATTGCATTTGATTCTGTCCCTCCTGTTCAGGTTAAGTTATAAAGAATTACCCTGTTCAGTATACCATATCAGGGAAAACGCACTCAACAGTTTTTCGGTTCCATGAAGGAGATATTGTGCGCCGCTTCTTATTACGCCTGTTTGATGCTTACAAAAAACCTTGCAGTTCCGATGACCGCAAGGTTATTTCCTGGCTTATCTTCTTTGGATCATGTATCCAAAACGATCATAGCGGATCGTGCTTCCGTGAAAAAGGAATGTGATATCAGAACAGATTCAAAAAATCAAGCGTGGCAAAATAGTCGGAAGGCTTTTCCGCCCTGCGGATCATCCGGATCTGTCCGTTTTCCATAAGTAACTCGGCGCATCTGAGCTTTCCGTTATAGTTATAACCCATCGAATGTCCGTGCGCGCCGGAATCATGAATCACGAGATAGTCCCCGATCTCCACATCGGGAAGCGGACGGTCGATTGCAAACTTGTCGTTGTTTTCGCAGAGAGAGCCTGTGACGTCATAGATTTTTGAAGCCGGATCGTTTTCCTTTCCGAGGACCGTGATGTGATGATAGGCTCCGTACATGGCGGGACGCATCAGATTGCAGGCGCAGGCGTCGACCCCGATATAGTGCTTGTAGGTATTCTTTTCATGGATCGCCTTCGTCACAAGATATCCGTAAGGACCGGTGATGTATCTTCCGAGTTCCGTGTAGATGGAGATGTCCAGTCCGGCGGGGATGACGACTTCGCGGTAGACCCGCTCGACTTCCGATCCGATATAGGCGATGTCCGCCTCCTTCTCATAAGGCTGATACGGGATGCCGATTCCTCCGGAAAGGTTGACAAACGTCACAGTCGCGCCGAGTTCCTTCTTGATATCCGCGGCGAGACGGAACAGTTTTCTTGCAAGCGTCGGATAATACGTTTCATCCGTCGTGTTGCTGGCGAGAAACGCGTGGAGCCCGAACTCCTTTGCGCCGTATGAAAGCAGTTTTTTCACGCCTTCAAAGACCTGTTCCCGCGTAAAGCCGTATTTGGCCTCACCGGGATTGCCCATGATGGTATTTCCGAGCATGAACTCGCCGCCCGGATTGAAACGCAGGCTGATCCTTTCGGGAATTCCCCCGTTCTCTTTCAGAAAATCGATATGGGTGATGTCGTCGAGGTTTACCGTTGCGCGCAGTTTCCTCGCAAGCACGAACTCCTCTGCCGGCGTGTCGTTGCTGGAGAACATGATGTCCCCGCCTCCGATGCCAAGCGCTTCGCAGAGCATCAGTTCCGTATAGCTGGAGCAGTCCATCCCGCATCCCTGTCCGTGCAGGAGCTTCATGATCTCGGGGTTCGGAAGCGCCTTGACAGCGAAGTATTCCTTGTATCCCCTGTTCCACGAGAACGCGTTCTGGAGGCGCTTCAGATTGGACCGGATGGCATCTGCATCATAGATGTAAAAGGGTGTCGGATACGTCTTTGCGATATCCGCAACGAATTCTTTGGTGAACGGAACTGTTTTCATTTATACCCCTCCTTCAGTCTCCTGTCTATTTCGCGCCCAGCGTCGCGTTCCGCGATGCTGTGCCGCTTGTCATAGATTTTCTTGCCCTTCGCGACGGCCAGCTCCACCTTGACTCTGCCGTTTTTCAGATATACGGAGAGCGGGACCAGGCTCATCCCCTCTTTTTCCTGCGCCTTTCCGAGTTTCAGGATCTCGCGCTTGTGCGCGAGAAGCTTTCTGGTGCGGAACGGATCGTGGTTGAAGATGTTTCCCTGGTCATAGGGGCTGATATGCACGCCGATCAGCAGCAGCTCACCCGCTTTGACTTGCGCATAACTGTCCTTGAGGTTGATCTGGCCCAGACGGACGCTTTTCACCTCTGTACCGGTCAGGGCGATGCCGCATTCCAGCGTATCTTCGATGAAATAGTCGTGCCGCGCCTTTTTGTTCGCGGCGATGGTCTTGATGCCGTTCGTCTTTGTCATGATGGTATACCGTCTCCGATAAAAAGAAAATGCGTTCTGATACAGTTACATCAGAACGCATTAAGGGTTCGTAAATCCTCAGCCGATCACTGCCAGAATAAGTGCGAGAACACCGAAAACGATCGCAAGAATGATGGTGATTTTCTGCAGCTTTGCCTCTTTGCTGGCAGCGCGTCCCTTTGATGTAAAAGATGCGCCATCGTCACCAAATGCGGCCCCGAGACTGGCAGTTTTGGTCTTCTGCATCAGCACGATGATAATGATGCCGATCGCGTCAAGGACCAAAAGAACCGTAATGATGATAGACAAAATATTCATACAACATAATCCTCCGATATGGACTAAAAGTTATATTACCATGTGATCAAAGAATAAGCAAGCACTTATTTTTCAATCAGGGATCTGCCTGTCATTTCATCCGGAACCGGAAGCCCCATCAGTTCGAGCAGCGTCGGGGCGAGATCGGAAAGGCGTCCTCCCTCTCTCAGACGGTACGACTTCTCTTTCTCCCCGACCAGAATGACGGGAACGGGATTCGTCGTATGCGCCGTAAACGGAACCTGGTTCACTTCGTCCCACATGTATTCGGAATTGCCGTGGTCCGCGGTAATGATGCAGCGCCCCCCGGTTTCAAGGATCGCGTCGACAAGGAGCCTGACACAACTGTCGACCACGTGCACCGCCGCCACCGCAGCGTCCATCACGCCGGTATGACCGACCATGTCGCAGTTCGCGAAGTTCAGGATCACCGCGTCGTATTCCCCGCTCTCGATGCGCTTGACAGCCTCGTCGGTGACCAGAAACGCGCTCATTTCAGGCTGGAGGTCATAGGTCGCGACCTTCGGCGAAGGAATCAGGCACCTGTCCTCCTCCTCGTTCGGCGCTTCCACGCCGCCGTTGAAGAAGAACGTCACATGGGCGTATTTTTCCGTCTCCGCGATACGGAGCTGCTTTTTGCCGCAGTTTGCGAGATATTCGCCGAGCGTATTCCTGTACTGTTCCGGCCGGTACGCGATCTGCACGAGGTCTCCGAACGTCTTGTCATACTGCGTCATGCAGACGTAGTACAGCGGGAAGAAGCCGTTTCTGCGGCTGAATCCGTCGAAATCCGGGAAGATATAGGACCGTGTGATCTCGCGGGCGCGGTCAGGACGGAAGTTGTAGAAGATCACGGAGTCATGCGCCGAAATCGTTGCGGTCGGCTTTCCGTCGCGCAGCACAACGGTCGGAACGACAAATTCGTCCGTGACGCCCTCGTCATAGCTGTTCTGCATCGCTTCCGGCGCGGAATCCGCTGTCAGTCCCTCACCGTACGTCATGGCGGCGTATGCCTTTTCGACGCGTTCGTAGCGGTTGTCGCGGTCCATCGCGTAATACCGTCCCATGACGGTCGCGATCTTTCCGACGCCGATCTTATTCATTTCCGCCTCGAGCTGTTCGATATATCCCTTCCCGCTGGACGGCGGAACGTCCCTGCCGTCCATAAAGCAGTGGACATACACTTTCTCAAGCCCGTTGTCCTTCGCGAGCTTCAAAAGCGCATAGAGATGCGTCAGATGGCTGTGCACGCCTCCGTCGGAGCAGAGTCCGAGCAGATGCAGGCTGGAATCGTGTTCCTTGCAGTTTCTGACCGCGCCGAGAAAAGCGGGATTCTCAAAGAAATCGCCGTCCGAAATGGATTTTGAGATCCTGGTGAATTCCTGGTAGATGATCCTTCCGGCGCCGATGTTCAGGTGGCCGACTTCGGAGTTGCCCATCTGCCCGTCCGGAAGCCCGACGTCCATGCCGCTGGCTCCGATCAGGGTATGCGGATACTCATTCCAGAGTTCCTGTATGTTTTCGATGCCGTCCGTCAGGATGGCGTTCCCCTTAGGATCCTCTCTGTAGCCGAATCCGTCGAGGATAAGCAGTGCAGTTACAGGTTTCATCAGTAATTTACCACTCCGGCAAAATCTGCCGCTTTCAGGCTGGCTCCGCCGATCAGTCCACCGTCGATCTCCGGCATGCTCATCAGATCGTGTGCATTGGAAGGTTTCATGCTTCCGCCGTACTGGATGCGGAGTTTGGACGCCGTATCCTCGTCAAACAGCTTGGCGACGGCGTTGCGGATGACAGCGATCGTATCGTTGGCGTCTTCTTTCGTGGCGGTTTTTCCGGTGCCGATCGCCCAGATGGGCTCGTATGCGATCACGCAGTTCAGGAGCTCTTCCGCGGAGAATCCGGCGAGATCCCCGTTGATCTGCGCGGTGACGATCTCGTTGGTGATGTTTGCCTCGCGCTGCTCCAGCGTTTCGCCGACGCAGATGATCGGCTTAAGGCCGGCTTCAAGCGCCTTTTTCGCGCGCTTGTTGACCGTCTCGTCCGTCTCGCCGAAGTACTGACGTCTTTCGCTGTGTCCGATGATCACGTACTCGACGCCGTATTCCTTCAGCATGTCGGCTGCGACCTCGCCCGTGAAAGCGCCCTTGTCCGCCCAGTGGACGTTCTGCGCGCCGAGTTTGATGTTCGTGTCCTTGATCATCTCGCTGACGACCGGAAGATCGATGTAGGGCGGGCAGATGACGACTTCGCACTGTGCGTCCTTTACCAGGGGGATCAGGTCCTTCACAAGCTCTTTGGCCTGGGACGGGGTCATGTTCATTTTCCAGTTACCTGCAATAATAGGTTTTCTCATATCTTCACACTTTCTTTCTATGTATTTTAATGAATATCACTTATCGTTGAGCGCCGCGACACCGGGCAGGATCTTGCCTTCGAGGAATTCGAGGGAAGCGCCGCCGCCGGTTGAGATATGCGTGATCTTGTTCGCAAAACCGAGCTTCTTGACCGCGGACGCGGAATCCCCGCCTCCGACGATCGTGACGCCGCCGCATTCCGCACAGGCTTCGGCGATCTTCTGCGTTCCCTCGGCGAACGGCTTGAACTCGAAAACGCCCATGGGGCCGTTCCATACGACCGTCTTGGCCTTCTTGATCGCCTCAGCGTATTTCGCCGCGGTCTTGGGGCCGATGTCCATGCCCATCCAGCCGTCCGGGATATCCACGCCGTCGGTCACCTTCTTGTCGGCCTCCGCGTCAAAACGGTCGGCGATCACATGGTCTTCCGGCAGAAGCATCGTGACGTTCTTCTCCTCCGCCTCCTTGAGCAGATCCTTCGCAAAGCCGATATTGTCGCTGTCAAGAAGCGAGCTGCCGATCGAATGGCCCTGCGCCTTCAGGAAGGTATATGCCATGCCGCCGCCGATGATGAGGCAGTCGCACTTGTTCAGAAGGTTCTTGATGACGGCGATCTTATCGGAGACTTTCGCGCCGCCCAGAATGGCGATAAACGGTCTTTCGGGATCTTCCAGCGCCTTGCCCATGATATCCAGCTCCTTGCCGATCAAAAAGCCTGCGACCGCGGGAATAAAGGAAGCGATGCCCGCCGTGGAGGCGTGCGCGCGGTGCACGGTTCCGAATGCGTCGGACACATAGACATCGGCAAGAGAAGCGAGTTCCTTCGCGAATGCGGGGTCGTTCTTCTCCTCTTCCGCATGGAACCGGACGTTTTCGAGCAGCGCGATCTCGCCGTCATGGAGCGCGTCGATCGCTTTGTGCGCGGACGGACCGATCGTATCCTCCGCAAAGTTGATCACCTTATCCGGGAGCAGTTCCTTCAGACGCTTCGCGACCGGCGCGAGCGAGAAGTCCTTGTTCACTTTTCCCTTCGGACGGCCGAGGTGCGAACAGAGGATCACCTTTGCATTGTGGTCGAGCAGGTACTGGATGGTCGGGAGAGCGGCGACGATCCGCTTGTCATCCGAAACGTTGCCCTCTGCGTCGATCGGGACGTTGAAATCAACCCGGACGAACACTTTCTTTCCTGCGACATCGATATCACGAACTGTTTTTTTAGCCATGGCTGTAAATCCTTTCTATGTAATCATTGATGGTTCAGAATTCATAAACCGACATATCTTCCGCGTAGACGCATCCGTCCGGCGCGGGAGGCATCCCCGCATCCTTACGGCATCCGCCGAAGTGATGGCTCAGGATCACTTTCGGAACGCCCGCTTTCTCGCGAAGCAGCGCAATCTGTCCGGGGGACATGTGGATCCCCCTCTTCGCCTCCGCCTGTGCGTCGGAAAAGCAACTGTCCGCAAGGATCAGGTCCGCTCCGCGCATCAGCCCGTCCAGTCCGTCGAAGACGGCCGTGTCCCCCGTATAGAAGAAGGAGCGGTCGGCGCTGTCGATCCGGACGCAGTACGCCTCCACCGGATGAACGGCGCGGGAAAAGCGGAGTCGGAGATCTCCGATCATGGCTTCCGTACCGTCCGAAACCGTTTCGTGGCGGAACACGTCCGTTCCGGAAAGGAAAGGCTCCAGAACCGATCCGGGAATCCCGGGAGAAAGCAGCCGGATCGAAGGCCGTACGGCAGACGCTTCCGCAGCGTACCTGAGCACGCCGATATCGCTGCAATGGTCGAAATGGAGATGCGTCAGGATGACGGCGTCCAGCGTTGAGACGTCCGCAATCTGCAGCAGTCTCGACACGACGCCGCTGCCGCAGTCCAGAAGGATCCTCGTCTGATCCGATTCCAGAAGGTATCCGGAGCAGGCGCTCCCTGGTCTCGGAAACGGTCCCGACGTGCCCAGTACGGTCAGCTTCATATCAGTAAGCTTTCGCGAAGTAGAAATGGTGCTTGGCCGGTCTTCCGCAGCAGACGCATCTGGATCCCGGATCGGCGTCCGGACCGTCGAACGGCATGCATCTCGTCGTAGCGCCGGTCTTTGCCTTGATCGTATCCTCGCATTCCCTGTCGCCGCACCAGTTGGCGCGGACGAATCCGGTCTGCACGCCCGCTTCCAGCTCTTCAAACGTGGAGGCGTTCACGGTCTTCTCCTCGCGGAACCGGAGCGCTTTTTTGAACATGCCCTCGTGCACGTCATCCAGCAGCTGTATAAGCGTATCCGCGAGCCCATCCATCGGCAGCGTCATCTTTTCGAGACTGTCGCGGCGGACTGCGACGACCTGGCCGTTCTCGATGTCTCTCGGCCCGATCTCCACGCGGACCGGCACGCCTTTCATCTCCCACTCGTTGAATTTCCAGCCGGGAGACTGGTCCCTGTCGTCCAGTTTGACACGGAGACCTGCGGCCTTCAGCGTGTTCATGATCTCATTCGCTTTATCCAGCACGCCTTCCTTGTGCATCGCGATCGGAAGAACCACGACCTGGATCGGCGCGACGCGGGGCGGCATCACGAGACCGCGGTCGTCTCCGTGCACCATGATCATGCCGCCGATCATCCGGGTGGAAACGCCCCAGGAAGTCGTATAGCAGTGAGCGAGTTTTCCTTCCTTGCTCAGGTACTGGATATCGTACGCCTTTGCGAAATGGTCGGAAAGGTTGTGGCTCGTGCCCATCTGAAGGGCCTTGCCGTCCTGCATCATGGCTTCCAGTGTATAGGTCGCATGCGCGCCGGCGAATTTTTCCTTTTCGCTCTTCTGTCCGCAGATGACCGGGATCGCGAGTACGTTTTCCATAAAATCGCGGTACGTCATGAGCTGCTGCATGGTCTCCGCCTGCGCTTCTTCCAGGGTCTCGTGCGCCGTATGTCCCTCCTGCCAGAGGAATTCGCTCGTGCGCAGGAAAGGCCGCGTGTTCTTTTCCCAGCGCACGACGTTGCACCACTGGTTCAGAAGCAGCGGAAGATCACGGTAGGACTGGACCCATCTGCTGAACATGGAGCAGATAACGGTTTCGCTCGTGGGACGGATCGCAAGGCGTTCCGTCAGCAATTCCTCGCCGCCATATGTGACCCATGCGCATTCCGGGGCGAACCCCTCGACGTGTTCCGCTTCCTTCTTCAGAAGGCTTTCCGGAATGAACAGCGGGAAATATGCGTTCTGATGTCCTGTTTCCTTGAACATCGCGTCCAGCTTCTGCTGGATCAGCTCCCATACGCGGTATCCGTAAGGCCGGATGACCATACAGCCGCGTACGTCGGAATAATCGACCATTTCGGTTTTGATGATGACATCCGTATACCACTGAGGGAAATCCTCCTGGCGGGATGCGATCTGCGTGACAAATCCTTCTTGTTTGTTCTTAGCCATTGTTGTTTGTTTCTCCAGAATTCAGTATCTCATCTATTAATGTTTCAAGATCCGTTTCCTTTTCCGTTTCCGCGGAGTCGGGCACGATATCCGATACCTTCGGCGTCCCCTCATCCTCTTCTCCGTCCGGAACGGATGTCCTGTTTTCGCTTTCCGTAAAGAACTCTTCCGGGATATCGCGGTTCTGCAGCCGGTAGATGTTGCGCATCAGCGCGCCGGGATCTTCAGCGGAATCCTCAAAATCGGAATGCTGCTGCTTCTCCAGCGGAACGACGCGTCCGGTCTCCTCGCTGAAGTCCCTGGCGTCGAACTGGTGCATCTGCTTTTTCGCGAACTGCGCAAAGACCTTCGCGTTGGCAGAGGCGTCGCTCGCGGCGCGTTCCAGCGCATGGCTGTACTGCCGGATCACGTCCCTGTATCCGGAAACGGTCGTTTCGGCCTGTGACAGCATTTTCGCGGATTCCATTTTGGCGTCCATCACGATTTTGGAAGCCTGATCCTTCGCTTCCTCCACAAGGGACGAGGCGTTGCTTTTCGCGTCGGACAGGATGGATTCGGTCCGTTCCGCAAGATCGAGCGCTGCGTTGATCACTTTCTGCTCTCTTTCCTGGAACTGACGGATCAGGGTATCCTGCATATCGATGCTGTTCCTGAGGCGCTGGACCGTATTTTCAAGATCTTCGATTTTCGCCAAGAGTTCCTTCTTCTTCATGGTCAGACCTCCAGTTTTATCTGCTCCTGAGGCGGGTTGTATCCCATATGCTTGTAGCCTCCCGGGAGCACGATCCTTCCCCGCGGCGTCCTGGTGATGAACCCGAGCCGGAGCAGGTAAGGCTCATAGACATCCTCGATCGTTGCCGCGTCCTCTCCGGTGGTCGCGGCAAGCGTGTCGAGACCGACGGGTCTGCCCCCGAACCGCGTGATCATGGTCTCCAGCATCTTTCTGTCGATGGAGTCGAGACCGAGTTCGTCGATCGAGAGCATCCGCAGCGCGTCCATGGCGACTTGCCTGTTGATGATGCCGTCGGCCCTGACTTCGGAATAGTCCCGCACGCGCCGCAGCAGGCGGTTTGCGATACGGGGCGTCCCGCGTGATCTTGCGGAGATTTCGTTCGCGCCGTCTTCGCTGATCCGGATGTTCAGGATTCCGGCACTTCTTTTAATAATATCATTCAGAGCCGCTTCTGTATACAGGTCGAGCTGTTCTTTTATACCGAACCGGTCGCGCAGCGGCGATGTGAGAAGGCCCATCCTCGTGGTCGCGCCGACCAGCGTGAACCGCGGCAGATCAAGGCGGATGCTTCTCGCGGAAGGCCCTTTCCCGATGACGATGTCCAGCGCGAAATCCTCCATGGCGGGATACAGGATCTCCTCCACGTTCGCGTTCAGACGGTGGATCTCATCAATGAACAGCACGTCGCCCGGAGACAGGTTCGTAAGAATGGCCGCAAGGTCGCCCGCGTGTGTCAGGGCAGGACCGCTGGTGATGCGGAAGGATACGCCCATTTCGTTCGCGATGATCTCTGCAAGCGTCGTCTTTCCGAGGCCGGGAGGACCGTACAGCAGGGTATGGTCAAGCGGCTCTCCCCTCTTTTTCGCGGCTTCGATATAGATCTGAACGTGTTCCTTCACATCGTCCTGCCCGATATACTCGCGCAGGAAATGCGGTCTGAGGCTCAGTTCCGCTTTTTTGTCTTCCTCCTTCATGGAAGAGGATATCAGTCTTTGTTCCATGATCAGCTCCGGAAATCAGTTATTGTTTGGAAAGAAACCGCAGCGCCTTCCGGATCAGGTCCTCGGCGGACTGGGCATCCTTCACGGAAGTGACGGCTCTCGATGCGGAAAGACCGTCATAGCCAAGGGCAATCAGCGCGGCGATCGCATCGCTGTAGTAATCGGCTCCGGCGGAACCGGAAGGACCGACCGGGAGCGTTTCCCCTTCCGAGATTTTTCCCTTGAGCTCCAGAATGACGCGCTGCGCCGTCTTCCTTCCCATACCGGATACGCCGTCGAACGCGGCGGGGTTGTCCGTAATGACCGCATTCGTGATATCCTGCGGCTTCATCCGCGACAGAACGGAGAGCGCGAGTTTCGGTCCCACTCTCGTCACGCCGAGAAGCTGGCGGAACATGTCCTTTTCCGAAAGATCCGCAAAGCCGTACATGCTCATGATCCCTTCCGCAAGATAAAGATAGGTATACAGGAGGCGGGTCTCGCCCTGCACAAGGCTGTCAAGGGTATTCTGACTGCAGAACACCTCATATCCGACGCCGTTTACGTCCAGATAGACCTTGTCGATCAGTTTTTGGGCTACGGTTCCGTTCAGGTAAGCGTACATAGAAACGATTCCTCATTTGATTCTGAATTCTTCTCTGGCGGGTTCCATCGTGCTGAGAAACGTAATGGCGCAGGCCAGCGCGTCCGCGGCGTCGTCCGGCTTCGGCACTTCGCGCATTCCGAGGTACATCATGACCATGTGCTGGATCGCCTTTTTGTCGGCGACCCCGTTTCCCGTGATGACCTGTTTGATCTCCTTCGGGGTGTATTCGTACAGCGGGAGCCCCTTTTTCTGCGCTTCAAGAAGCGCGACGCCGCGCGCCGCGCCGACGGCGATGGCGGTCGTGATGTTGTGATAGAAAAAAAGCTCCTCAAATACGACGGCGTCCGGGCTGAAGTGATCAAGGATGTAAACCATCCCCTGGCTGATCCTTTCAAGCCGTTCCGGAAACGTCATATCCGGGAAGGTTTCGATAACACCATAATCAGCAGCAGATAACCTGCTGCCGTCCGTGTCGACTATTCCATATCCGAGCAGTGCATACCCGGGATCGATTCCCAAAACGCGCAAAGCACACTTCCTGTGTCAGTTTGGATTCATTATATCATGAATCCGGCTGCTGTGTAAAACAGATGCGCGGAAGGGAAACGTTGTCAGCTGCCGCGTATCGGCTGAATCCTTACGCGGAACGCGTTACTGCGAATACTTCTGGACCAGTTCCCGGATATAGCTGTCGGACAGGCGGAAATACTTCTGGAGGTTTTCCAGCGCCCCCTCCGGCCTTGCCGCGACGCGCCTGCGCATCAGCGCGATATGCTCATCCCAGTCCGCCATGCTTTTCACGCTCATTCCGTGCGAACGCCATCTGACGACATGCCGCTCCATTTCTGGACGCATCTCCTCCACCATGCCGTCGAATACGCGGAGAAGCTCCTCAGAAGAGAACTTCGTGCAGAGCAGTTCCACATAGCGCTCGATGAAGCGGGTCCTCCAGGCCTCGTTTTTCTTCAGCCCGACGAACACGTCCATGTTGGTCAGAGATCCGTCGTGGGACGGGATGCCTTCCGCGGAAAAATAGGCCGGAAGCAGGCTGCGCTTCGCGCTGGAAGCCTCCTGGAAACCGAAATCCAGGTCGAAGAAGATGGGACGCCATCTGACCTTTTCGTCTTTTGTATGCCAGAATTTCTGGTTGAACATATCCGAGTTGATGATGAACGTCTGCGCGATGATGTAATCCGTGCAGTAATCGACATCCACCATCGTCGCGAACTCCTCGAATACGGAATCGTCCTTGAGCCGTTCGTTCCTCGCGAAGGCACGCGCGTTCAGGTATCCCTTCGCGGAACCCTTTGCCGCCCATTCGTTCCGCTTTACAAAATCCACGTCGCTTTTTTTGACCCCGTAGTGGGAAACGAGGAAATCGGCGTTCAGTTCCTCGTTCAGGTCGTAAAGTCCCCAGTAGGCACCGTTCAGATACAGCGCGACGGGTCTCGTGCAGGCATAGTCGAGATTCATGCCGTTCACGATCCTAGAGCAGAAGGAATCGCGAAGGCGGGCCATGGTGATGTCCTGTCCGCCGTTCCGCAGGACCAGCGAATAGAACGTCGATACCGCACAGTCGTCGAAGAACGGGTATGTGACGCTGCTCCTGCCGTATCCGCCGCGCAGGCTCAGGGAATACGACTTCGGCGTATATCCGACCGTACCCTGCCCCTTTGCCTTCATGCCGGCGGGAAAGCTAACACCGAGCGCGCCGTTTTCCGTATAGTACGACACATACGCGACGCGTTCAGGCTTGTCGGCCTTTGACGCGTGGTTGACGTCCCTCAGAAGATCGGGATCGATCGAAACCGCGACGACAGGCACCGTGTGAGCCCCGTCGAACAGATAGGTGCAGGTAACGGGATTGCTGTCCATCCGGCCTTCATGAAAAGCGGCGGCGCGGATCACGGAATTGTCGGAAACCGTGATCGGATCGGAATAAAGCTTCGATTTTTTCGTAGGCGCGCTGCCGTCCGTGGTATACCGTATCTCGGACGTCAGATCCGGACATGTCAGGGTCAGTTCGAACGGTTCTTCATGGTAAAGAGACGTTACGGAGAACACGGGATCCGCCGCGTAGCCCGGAACGGTATCGGAAGAGTTTGCCTTCCCTTTTGTCGGTTTCAGAAAATAGACACGTTCCGTATACACGTCGGACTCGATCCTCCCGACCGAGTATCCGGGACGGATATATCCGCTCGAGATCCGGTCCACGAGCACTCCCTGCGCGTCGGAGAGATAAATGTCTTCTCCGGAAGAAGCGAGTGAAAACGGGATCATCTTTGCATCCGGCTCATCGGACGACATGTCGAAGGTCAGATAGGTCTGCGCGGGAATGACGGTCCCCTGGGCAAACGTGTACCGGTCCGGCCGATCGGCGTCATCCGTCAGGTGCCAGCCGGACAGATCGATGTCGGTCGTTCCTCCGTTGAAGAGTTCGATCCAGTCGGGCGTATCCGTCCGCGCTTTTTTTGCGGTGCTCACTTCGCTGATAAAAACGCCCTGATTATTGAAAAAGCCGATCAAATCGGCATTTTCAAAACCTGCTGCATTGTCGGCCCATGGCGTCGGCTGCGCGTAGTATTCCGTATTGCCGTCCTGATCCCTTCCGATGGAGATGTTGCTGGGCGGGTCCTCCATCAGAGGAAGCGTATCCGTCCGCATGGTCGTGAGATCGGTCAGACACAGGACCGTGTCCTGTTTCCCGAGCTTGAACGAGGCGTGGATCTCATTGCCGTCCGTGATGTCTTTTCCCGAAAGGAAGATGACAAGATACGAATGCGGACCCATGACGACGTCGGGAAGCGCAAACTTGAACAGATCGTCCGCGTTGTCGGACAGGAAATAGTTCTTGAGCGAAACATCCGAACCGGAGGAGTTGTACAGTTCCACCCATTCACAGCGGATGCCTTCCGAATCGGTGATGCTGTACTTGTTTTTCTGAAGCACCTCATGGATCCGGACCGGGTCCGATGCATCCATCGGCGAACCGGAAACGCTGTCGATGAGGCGGTCGGAGTTTACGGCGCCGGGAGACGGGAAAGCGGTATACTTGCATGTACCGTTCTGGAATACCGCCGCAAGACCGGCCGGGACTTCTTTCTCCCATGTAACGGATTCGACCAGACGTCCGTCAATGGAGGTCAGATAAACGGTCGTATCGTTCCTGCTGAGCTTGAAACTGGTCTCCAGCTCCCTTTCGCCGTTGTGCACGCCGTCCGCGTAGACGATCGCGTACGCGCCAGGCTGAACGGTGCATTCCGGAAGCTGGAACCTCATCAGGTTTGTCGACGAGTCGGACAGATAATAGTTGTCCAGCTGGATCGGGAGCGAGGACCGGTTATAAAGCTCGATCCACGGACCGCCGTCCGCGGAAGAAGGCATGACTTCCGATACGGTGAGGCCGGAATAGTCCTTTTCGGTCAGGATGTCGTCGATCGATGAGAATATCTTCGCGTCATCGTTCGGCATGCCCGGCGTCGGCTCGGCGCAGTATCCGAACGTACCGTCCGATTTCCGCGCGTACGAAACGTCGGTTACAAGCGCGGGAATGGTGATGTTGGAAAGAAGATTGTAGTAGGGATCCGTCAGGTAGAGATTGTCTCCGCTTTTGGAAAGACCGAACCCCGTGCAGGGAACGCTCGTCGCGTTGATGCCGTTGTTGTCTCCGCAGTATACGACGAGATACCCGCCTGACGCGATCGCGGCACCCTCCGGGAAAACGTACTTATGGAAATCGCTCGTGTTGTCCGAAAGGCCATAGCCTGCAAGGTCGATCGCGTGATCGGTCGGATTGTACAGTTCGATCCAGTCGGGAGAACCGACATCCGGATCGAGAAGCGACTGCTTGTTGCTCGAAACGATCTCGTTCACGCAAAGCGCGGATTTAACGGGAGCCGGCTCTTCCTGCAAAAGGGAACAGCCCGCGAGACCCGTAAGAATCAGCGCGGAAAGCGTGATGAGAATTGATTTCTTCAAGAATCCGACCATATGTTTCACTTTACCACATTCCTGACGGAATATGAATAAACGCATTGTGAATAATAAAAGGCGCTCAAGGTTTTTTTAAACGCATCCTGTCCCAGAGACCGTAGGTCTCCGGCGTGCTGATGGCGTGCATCATCTTTTCCTCCACATCGGGGACCAGCGTGCTGAGATGCTTGATCAGCTCCCTCGCCTCGTCGCGCTTCGTGGATCCGGCAATGCTGCAGTGCGGCGGCAGCACGGGAAGATTCTGCGCGCGCGCGATGGAACGCGCCTCCCGTTCGGGCAGGAAAATCAGGGGCCGAATGACCGTGATATCCTTTCTCGAAAGATAGGTCACAGGCGCGAACGTGTTGATCCTGCCCTCGTAAAGAAGACTCAGGAAAAACGTTTCCAGCACGTCGTCACGGTTATGTCCCAGCGCAACTTTGGAGCACCCCCGCTCCTTGGCTGCCGTGTTCAGTGCGCCGCGGCGCAGTTTGGCGCATAGCGCGCAGGGGCTGCGCTCGTCGCGGTATTCAAAAACCACCTTGCCGATATCCGTCCGGATCACAGAGTAATCGATCCCGTTTTCCTCCGCGAACGCCTCGACTTCCGAGTAATCAATATCCTCGATGCCGAGATCGAGCGTGACGGCGCAGAGATCGAATTTGGTATATGAGAATCTCTGGTAAAGCTTCAGGCCCTTCATCAAAAGCAGGGAATCCTTCCCGCCGGAAACACCGACGCATACCCTGTCCCCGTCCTCTATCATGTGATACCGTTCATCCGCTCTGCGGATGCATCCAAGAACATGTTTCATATTCCATCAATTCTGTATATCAGATTTCTGTCCGTCATCAGCCGATCAGCAGAATGTCGGAGCATTTTCTTCCGCCGCCGGCAGGGCGGTTGACGGTTTGGTTGCGGAACACCATGCTCGCCGTCTGACCTCCGTCGAGGTTATAGGCGACCGTGCAGCCGAGCGAGTGCATGAAATCCGAAAGATCGGTCATGGTCATGCCGAGCGAATAGTCCTCATCCCTTCCGTCCACGATCACAAAACAGTAATGACCCGGCTCGTAGTAACCGACGGCGCCTCTGGGATGACGTTTCAATAATGATTCGGCGCAGTGAAAAGAGGTTTTCGGAAGCCCGTATTCGTTCAAAAGGATCGGTCCGAAGACCCAGAGCTGCATGATATCCGGATCGGAAGCGACCTGCTCGTAGGTCAGTTTTTTTGCGCCGTACACCTTCATGGTCCCGTCCCTGTAGAGAGCGAGGATATCCTTCGTGCCGAGTTCGTCCCTGTTTTTATACCGGAACAGCTCTCCGTTTCGGATCACCGCGCCGTGGGCGTTCATGGAATAGAAATCTCCGGACATGGCGAGTATGGCCCCGTTGTTTCTTGCCATAGCCTGGACGGTCTCCCTGTTTCCGTTATACTCACCGGACGAGAAAGCGGTCCGGAACGAGTCCAGTGAACGGATATAGATGTCCGCGACATAGCACTGGCTCTTGTGGAACCGTTTCTTCTCGATCCGGATGGAAACCATGCTGTCCGTATATTCCGTATCCGAAACGACCGGTTCGCGGAATGCAAAACGGCAGAGATGATTTGCGGAGATGATATCCGGCGTCTCCCCGACCGGAAGAGCGGCCTCCGGATCAAGCAGGCCGACGGTTTTAAGCAGGATCTCCGGTCCGAGCATGGACGTACCGGACGAAGCGTCTCTGAATGCGCAGGCTGCGTCCGCCGCGCTCAGGACGCCGTCGCCGTTGAGATCCGCCGCGGTTTCCTCCGCCTCCGCGGATACGGAAATGACCAGCACGGACATGCTCAGCAGAATTGTCAGAATCAGTCTTTTCATCATCTGTATCATTATAGCGGAAGATTGTGAATTTGGATCATTACGGGATTGAAAAAAATCGTGAACTATGTATAATAAAATCATAATAATATGCGCAGGAACTACTCCACTTCCTAGTTCCTGTGACAGAAAAAGAAAAGGAGGATCATCCGCTGACTAGCGGTGCAGCATTGTGGAGACATGCTGTAATGCGTCGGACATTTTACCTGTCCTTCGCGAGGCAGGCAGTTGAAGGATTTCGTGCCTGCCATAGTTAGAACAAATGGCAAGTGTAACCCTGAAGAACATCAAAAAGATCTACCCGTTTTCCGGCAACGAGCAGAAAAAGAACGCAAAGAAAAAGAAAGCTCCTGACAAACCGGAAAGCAACAGACCGAATCTTCTCGTTACGGACAAGGGCGTCGTAGCGGTGCAGGATTTCAATCTGGACATCCAGGACAAGGAATTCATCGTTCTTGTCGGACCTTCCGGATGCGGAAAATCCACCACCCTCCGTATGATCGCCGGTCTTGAGGAGATTTCGGAAGGCGAACTCTATATCGGGGACAAGCTCGTGAACGATGTTGCTCCGAAGGACAGAGATATCGCCATGGTCTTCCAGAACTATGCTCTGTATCCTCACATGACGGTTTATGACAACATGGCGTTTGCGCTGAAACTCCGCAAAATGCCGAAGGACGAGATCGACAAGCGCGTCCGCAACGCCGCCAAGATTCTTGAGATCACCGAATACCTTGAGAGAAAACCGAAGGCTCTGTCCGGCGGTCAGCGCCAGCGTGTCGCGATCGGCCGCGCGATCGTCCGTGAACCGCAGGTCTTCCTGATGGACGAACCGCTCTCCAACCTGGATGCGAAACTCAGGAACCAGATGCGTGCCGAGATCATCAAACTCCGCCAGACCATCAACACCACGTTCATTTACGTTACGCACGACCAGACCGAAGCTATGACGCTCGGCGACCGTATCGTCATCATGAAGGACGGCGTTGTCCAGCAGATCGGAACGCCGCAGGAAGTCTTCAATACCCCCGCCAACCTGTTTGTCGCGGGATTCATCGGAACGCCGCAGATGAACTTCTTCGATGCGGAACTGAACAGAGTCGGCGACCAGTACGACGTAACCGTGGACGGCGTCCACTTCGAGCTGAATCCTGATACGCAGGCCAGGCTGAGAGAAAAAGGCGCGGAATCCCAGGCCATTACCCTCGGCGTCCGTCCCGAGCATATCACGCTCTGCAGCGCGGATGCCGGCAGGCCGCATATCAAAGCGAAGGTCGACGTATCCGAGATGATGGGCTCCTCCATCCATCTCCATACCAATGCAGAAGGAAAGGATATCGTTATCGTTCTTTCCACGCTGGATCTTCCCGCCGAACATCGCGCCGGCTTCAGATACGGCGATGATGTCTGCCTGACATGGGATCCTGACGTTGTCCATCTGTTTGACAGGGACGGCATCAGCCTGACCTTCTGAGGAAGGCTTCACAACCTCACAATAAAACGAATCTCCGGGCATTGTCCGGAGATTCTTCTTTTCTTTCTGGATCGTAATCTGTCAGGATTTCTTTTTCTTTTCCCTTATGATTTCAAGCTCGAGCTTGTCGTAACGGAAGTCATCGATGAAATCCGGCTTTTTGAATACCGTGATTCCGAATTCCTGGAGCTCGCGCAGGTTTTTCGCCATGACAAGCGGTCTGGAGATATCGAACGTGCGGCATACCTCGGTCAGGATGCCGTTCCACGTTTCCGTATCGTAAACAGGTGCAAGATCAAAATCCTGCACCTGTGATACGACTGTCTTATTTTTTGAAATGCATTTTGACCAGAGTTTCAAAGGCTAACCTCATTCGTTCCAGATGAACCAGCCCCAAATGTACGGAGCACCGGAATCCTCGTACAGACCGGCGTTGTATCCGGCGACGGTCTTCTTCTTGCCGATGTCGTCGTTGTTGATCGTATTCCTCGAGCTGCGGTTGCAGACATACACGGAGTTGCCGTGCGAATCCTGCATACGGAAGATGACATACGGCGAATCGGAAGCGATCTCTTTGACCGTACCAGTGAAGGTGAGCTGCGTATCAGTCGCTTTTCCTTCCACCAGTTTCTGGTAGTTCTTCGCGACATTCAGCGCTTTGGTCTTGTATGTGGAGGATTTCAGAGTCGGCATGCACTCCACAATGCAGGAAGTCGTGCCGTCATTGTATCCTTCTGCTGTTCCGTTGAAAGTGATCTTGTAGCAGCCTTCGTCCTTTACGGATACGCTGCATGTGAATCTGCCGTCTGCAACCAGAACATCGCCGCAGGATACGTTGCTGCTGTCACAACTCGCTACGATCGTCGCGCCGGAAGGAGCGGTGCCCTCTACAAGGACTTTGCCGTCCGCAGCGGTCAGGTTTGCGCCGGCGGATGTGACGACGATCTCCATATCCTTTACGACGTACGGCGTGACTTCGATCGTCGCGGTAGCCGTGACGCAGTTGACCTTCTTCGCAACAACGACGATGGAATCGTCCTGACCTGAAACAGGCGTGTAGGAACCGGAGAAGACGCCGCCTTCATAGACCTGCACGTTTTCACCGTTGATCGATACTTCCACGGTGTGATCCGTAACGGTTCCTTTGACTTCGATCGGACTTCCGTCCGGATTCGCTTCGACAGGAGAGGTTTCCGGCGTTTCCAGAATCAGACTGACCTGCGGAACGGTAACCGTCGCGGACGGTACGTTGATCGTTTTTGCATCACCGTTCGGAAGCGTGATCTCGAGCTGCGGGGTCACGGTGACGGTTGTGCTTTCACAGTAATCGCCGGGCAGGAATACTTCGCGCGGGACACGGATGGAAACCTGATTGTCCTGCGTGATCGGAACGGTGTCGTTCTCGAGCTGCGCTTTGGAAATCAGACGCACTTTACTGCCGGTCGGAGCGTGGACATTGATCGTGAACATCGGCACGCCGTTGCTCTCGGTCTCTTCAATCGTAGCGCTCAGATCATCCGGAGAGCTGACCGCGGTCTGGGCCGTGCCGGGATCCGTTTCAACGATGTCCGAGGCCGCCGGCTTCGTCTTATTGCCGCCGAACAGGCTTCCGCCGTTCTTCTTCAGAAGATAGGTTGCGAAAAATGCGATCAGGGCAAGAAGGATAACGATCAGAGCGATAAAGAGAATCGTGCTTCCCCTCTTCTTCTTGGGCTCATCGTCGTCATCGAATTCCTGATCGTAGTACTCGTCGTCAAACTCGTTCTCGTCGTCGTCCTCGTCCTCTTCGTCCTCGTCGGAAGTGTAATTATCAAGTTCTTCGATATCGTCGTCAAAGGACGGTTTGTGTTTGCGGGACTTGAACCAGGATCTGGAAGCGCTCGCCTTCTTCTCAAAGAGGTCATCCTCTTCCGGCTCCTCTTCAACGGTATCGGCGATTTCATCCAGATCGTCGTCGGAGAACAGCTCGTCCTTCGGCTTGGCCGTATAGGTCGGCTCATAGGCAGGCCTGGAAGTTGCGTGCGTTTTTGCTGACGCAGGCGCTGCAGGTTTTTCCGAAACAGCCGCGGCCGCAGCACCGGCGGACGCTGCAGCAGCAGCGCCGGCAGCGGGCCGGAACGATCCGGGAGCGTTGTTGGTTCCGCAGTAAGGGCAGAACAATGCGCCGGGAATCAGCTTCTTTCCGCAGTTCATGCAGAAGCGGATATCATCGTTCGGAGTTTCGGGCTCGGGTGCAGGCTTGGGAGCTTCCGGTACGGGCTCTTCCTTCGGAGCGGGCGCCGCTGCTTCCTTTGCGGCCTCTGCCGCTATTGCCGCCTGCTTCGCGGTCTTGGCGTAAGCAGCTGCCGGAGACGGTCCGTTGAACGCCTTCGTGGGCCATACCGGCGCGCTTGTGAAATGACGCTGCGGCCTTCCGGACGGTTTCTGCTCGGTCTTAAGTTCTTCGACGGGAACGAACGGATTCGCTTCTTCCGCCGTTACTTCCGGTATATTCTCATTTCTTTCGGAGCTTTTCAGCCTTGCCCCGCATACTTTGCAGTTTGTCAAATTCTCGGCATTATAGGCGCCGCATGTTTTACAAACCATTTTATTCCCTCCATCGAAATGTTATTAGCCGATTTAATTATACAACCTTAATGAAAAGCGAAAAAATAACAAATCGTGAACAAATGGCTGATAATGTGATAATATACGCTATTGGGATGTTTTTCCTAATGAATCCCCCATTGCCGGAGAAAAGCATGATTTATCTTGACAACAGCGCAACCACGCGCGTGACGGAACCCGTTGCGAAGATCGCGGACAGATATATGACGGAGTTATTCTATAACCCCGCAAGCAACTATCCCCCTTCCGTTCAGATCGAAAAGGAGATCCTCTCATTCCGATCCATGTTTTCCGATTACGGATATGCCCCCGGTGAAGTATTCTTTACTTCCGGCGGAACGGAATCCAATAATATTTCCGTATTCGGATGCGTGCGAAAGCTCAGGGGAAAGCACAGGATCATCACGTCGAAGGTGGAGCATCCTTCCGTATACAATGTGTTCCGGTATCTTCAGGAACGGAATCCTGACCTTGACGTCGTGTTCCTGGACGTCGAGCATTCCGGACGCGCCGACCTGGATCAGCTCGAGTCCTGCCTGAACGAGGAGACGGCGCTAGTATCGCTGATGCATGTCAACAATGAGACCGGCGCAGTAAACGATCTGAACGCCATTTCCGCGCTGATCAGAAAACACGCGCCGAAGGCGGTATTCCATTCGGACGGAGTGCAGTCCTTCTGCAAGTTCCCTGCCGAACGCATCCCCTGCGACCTCTATTCCGTCAGCGGCCATAAACTGCACGCTCCGAAGGGGGTCGGGATCCTTCTGATGAAGAAGAACACCCCGAACGAAGGCGGCCTGATCGGTGGCGGACAGGAAAACGGATTCCGGTCCGGAACGACAAACGTGCCCTCCATTCTCGCGCTGAAGGAGGCCGTACGGATCTACCGAGACAGCAGCGACGCGTTTATCGGGCAGATGCGCAGATGCAAACTTCGCCTGTATGCCAATCTGATCTCGATGGAAGACGTGTTCCTGAACGGTCCCGCTGCGGACGGCGGCGCGCCGCATATCCTGAATCTTTCCTTTGCCGGCGTCCGGGGCGAGGTGCTTCTCAACGCGCTGGCGGCGCATGAGATCTATGTCTCGACCGGATCCGCGTGTTCCTCGTCGCAGAAGAGCGAAAACCGCATTCTTTCCGCCATGAGACTGGACAAAGCGCGCAGAGAGAGCGCGATCCGCTTCTCGCTGTGTCCGTATACGACCGAGGAAGAAATCGACCTCGCGTCCGAAGCGATCCGCCAGGAGGTCGCCAAACTGAGAAAATACAGAAGGAGATAACGAATGGAACACGTACTGATCGTAAGGTATTCCGAAATACATCTGAAGGGCATGAACCGTCCCTATTTCGAAAAAGCGCTCGTGAACAGGATCCGCGATGCGATCCCGGATCCGGACATTGCTGTGGAGCGCGAGCAGGGACGCATTTTCGTGAACGGCCTTTCCGACGAGAACGCGTTCGGATACGCGGAGCGGCTCTGCAAGGTGTTCGGGATTCATTCCGTCAGTCCAGCCGTTTCCGTCGAAAAGGACTGGAACGCGGTCGTCTCCGGCTCGAAGCAGCTGCTTGACCGCTACCTCGCGACGCTTCCCGGGAATATGCATACCTTCAAGGTGTTTGCCCGGCGCGCGGACAAGCGGTTTCCCTATAACTCCGAAATGATCTGCAGAGAACTCGGCCACGAGCTTCTGGAGGCATTCCCCTCCCTGCAGGTGGATGTGCATCATCCCGAAATCATGTTCGGCGTCGAAATCAGGAAAAACCGCGCGTATCTCTACTGCCAGGAACTGGAAGCGGCGGGCGGCATGCCGGTCGGCACGAACGGCAGGGCCATGCTCCTTCTTTCCGGCGGCATCGACAGCCCGGTCGCAGGGTACATGATCGCCAAACGCGGTGTATGTCTCGACGCCGTCCATTTTTACAGCTATCCCTACACCAGCGAACGCGCCAGGGAGAAAGTGATCGACCTCGCAAGGCAGATCTCCGAATACTCGGGGAGCATGACGCTCCATCTCGTTCCGTTCACGGATATCCAGCTTTCCATATATGACAACTGCCCGAAGGCGGAAACGACCGTCATCATGCGCAGGCTGATGATGAAGATCGCGGACAGGATCGCGCGCAGGACCGGCGCGCAGGCACTCATCACGGGAGAATCGATCGGACAGGTGGCTTCCCAGACGATCGAATCCCTGACCGTGACGAACGACGCCGCCTCCCTCCCCGTTTTCCGGCCGCTGATCGGATTCGATAAGGACGAGATCGTATCGTACGCGAAACGGATCGGTACGTTTGAGACTTCCATACAGCCTTTTGAAGACTGCTGCACGATCTTTGTCCCGCAGCACCCGGTCACAAAGCCGAGCCTGGACCGTATCCTGCTGAGCGAAAGAGTCGTCGATTTCGAGCCGATGATCGAAAAGGCCATCGCCGGAACGGAACAGATGACGTTCTGAGCATTTTACATTAAGTTAACACCGGCATCTGCGCGGGCGTGATAAAATAATGTTAATAATGCAGCCGGAGGAACCGTAATTCGTGAAATTAATCCTGCAGATCATAGGTTTTATTGTGGTCGTCGCCATTCTGTTCGGACTGGTCTTCTTTTTCCTTGACTCGAAATCCCTTCTGAGAGGAGATTTTGCGAACTATATCCATACCATGCACGATCTGTGGCAGCAGGCTTTGAAATCCACGATATCCTTCATGCAGAGCGCGGGGATCGCGAACGACGCGGCGGATCTTCTCGATCACGGAGCGGATATGCTCAGGAGCATCGATCCGTCCAATCCGCAGGCGACGCCTTCCGCGGAAGCTTCCGTCGGTCCGATCATCATCGACGCTCGGCCTACGGAGACCCCTCCCGCGATCATCATTATCACGCCGGTTCCCTAACGGAACGGATACACATCACGTATCTCTCCTGCGCGGCATCTCCTGCCGCGCTTTTTCTATATAGAAACAAGCGCGCCGGGTATATATCCCGTGCGCGCCTATTGATGTGTATTGTTTTGACAGTTACCGGATGAACAGCTTCTGTCCGTCGTAATCGACCGTCAGGACGGAATCCGGTTCGGGGTCCTCCGACAGGATATACCTGGCAATCAGAGATTCCACATGGGACTGGATGAACCGTTTCAGCGGCCTTGCTCCGAACAGCGGATCCGCTCCCGCCTCGATGATGTACCGTTTGGCTTCTTTCGTGACCTCACAGCTCAGCTGCTTCTGCATAAGCCTCTTCTTCAGGTCGGCGATCTGGAGATCCACGATCTTGAACAGATCGTCATTCGTCAGCGGCTTGAAGACGATGATCTCATCCAGACGGTTGATGAACTCCGGCCGGAAATGCACTTTGAGAAGCTGATTGACGCTTTCCCTGACCTCATCCGTGAGATCACCGCTCCGGCTGATGCCTTCCAAGATGATCTCGGATCCCAGATTGCTCGTAAGGATGATGATGGTGTTTTTGAAATCCACCGTTCTCCCCTGTCCGTCCGTGATCCTTCCGTCGTCCAGCACCTGCAGGAGCACGTTCAGAACGTCGGGATGCGCTTTTTCCACTTCATCGAAGAGGATGACCGCATACGGTTTCCTTCTGACCGCTTCCGTGAGCTGGCCGCCCTCGTCGTATCCGACATATCCCGGAGGCGCGCCGATGAGCCTGGACACGGAGTACTTTTCCATATACTCGGACATGTCGATCCGGACCATATTGTGCTCGTCGTCAAACAGCGCCTGCGCGAGCGCTTTTGCCAACTCCGTCTTGCCGACGCCGGTCGGCCCGAGGAACAGGAAGGAACCAAGCGGCCGGTTCGGATTCTGAATGCCCGCCCTGGAGCGGAGGATCGCGTCGCATACACGGCTGACTGCGTCGTCCTGCGCGATCACCCTCTCGTGGAGCAGCTGGTCCAGACGGAGAAGCTTGTCTCTCTCCCCTTCCATCAGCTTTGAAACAGGGATTCCGGTCCATTTCGCGACGATCTTTGCGATCTCCTCGTCCGTCACGCGGTCTCTCAGGAAATGCGCTTCCGATTTGTTCTCTTCCGCTTTCTTCTCCTCCTGTTCCAGCTCTGTCTGCAGTTTCGGCAGCGTGCCGTATTTCAGTTCTGCGGCGCGGTTCAGGTCGTAGGAATTTTCCGCTTTTGCGATTTCCGCGTTCGTCTGCTCGATCTGCTCCCTCAGCTGCTGTACCCTCGTGATCTTGTTCTTCTCAAGATCGAGTTTCGATTTCATTTCGGCGAATTTCTCGCGGAGCTCGGAGAGCTCCTTCTGGATCTCCGCTTTATGTTCGATGGAGAGTTTGTCCGTCTCCTTGGACAGAGCCGCCTCCTCGATCTCATGCTGCATGATCTTCCGCTGGATATCGTCCAGTTCGGAAGGCAGCGAATTCATTTCGGTTTTGATCAGGGCGCAGGCCTCATCCACGAGGTCGATCGCCTTGTCCGGGAGGAATCTGTCCGAGATATACCGGTTAGAAAGCGTTGCTGCAGCGATCAGCGCCTGGTCCGTGATCTTGACGCCGTGGTATACTTCATACCGTTCCTTGAGTCCTCTCAGGATCGTGATGGTATCCTCGACGGATGGCTCCGGAACGAGCACGGGCTGGAAACGCCTTTCGAGCGCTTTGTCCTTCTCGATATACTGACGGTATTCGTTGAGCGTCGTCGCGCCGATGCAGTGCAGTTCGCCTCTCGCGAGCATCGGTTTGAGAATATTGCCGGCATCCATCGCGCCGTCTGTTCTGCCAGCCCCGACGATTGTATGAAGCTCGTCGATGAACAGGATGATCTTTCCGTCGGATTCCTTGACATCATTCAGAACGGCTTTCAGACGTTCTTCG
Source organism: Clostridia bacterium (assembly GCA_017429985.1). Lineage (GTDB taxonomy): Bacteria > Bacillota > Clostridia > Christensenellales > CAG-138 > JAFRNW01. Next base: position 91,588 of record JAFRNW010000031.1, read on the forward strand.
AATTCGCCGCGGAACTTCGCGCCTGCGACAAGCGCGCCCATATCCAGCGAGAAGATGGACCTGTCCTTCAGATTGTCCGGCACGTCGCCGCGTACGATGCGCTGCGCGAGTCCTTCGGCGATGGCCGTTTTACCAACGCCCGGCTCGCCGATCAGGCAGGGATTGTTCTTCGTCTTTCTGGACAGGATCATGATCACGTTCCGGATCTCGTCGTCCCTCCCGATCACAGGATCGAGCTTCTGGTTCCTCGCCAGCTCCACAAGGTCCTGGCCGTATTTCTTGAGCACGTCATACGTGCTTTCCGGAGAATCCGAATCGACCCTGCGGTTTCCGCGGACGTTCTTCAGCTTTTCCATGAAGGATTCGAGCGTAACGGAATACTTCCCGAAGAGCGATTTCACCTCCCTGTCCGCCTTTTTGATCAGGCCGATGAACAGATGCTCGACCGAAATATATGCGTCGCCCATGGACTGGGCGGTTTTATCCGCTTCATTGAACGCGTTGTCCAGATCTCTGGAGAGATACACGTCCACACGGTCTCCCTGGACGGAAGGCAGGCTGCGGATCGCGCTTTCCGCGTCCTTTGCCATCTGCCTGGCGTCCGCGCCCATGCCGTTCAGCATGCTCGGGATCAGGCCGTCATTCTGAGAGACAAGCGCATGGAGCAGGTGAATCTGCTGCACCTGCGCGTTGTGGTGTTCGGCAGCCGTTTGCTGCGCCGCCTGCACCGCTTCTATACTTTTCTGTGTCAATTTCTGTACGTTCATAATAGGCACCTCCATCATAGAATAACCGGTTCGGTCAGAAGATAGGAGCGGTAAACGTCCTCCGTTCTGCTGATCGCATTGACCGGGTTATTCACGTTATCAAAAAACTGTTTCATTGCATAATCAAAATACCGGATATAGTCCGCGATAGACCGGCCGATGTTTTCGTTTGTGACTTCGCGCTGGTCGTTCATATAGACTTTCCTGACAAATTTATCCGCATCCGCGTCGATCTGAACCGGTCCGCTGTACTGCTCCTCGATCTTTTTCCACAGTTTGAAGAACTGAAGAAGCAGCAGCCGGAAACTGTCGCTCTGGCTTCTGACCGTCACCCGGATATCTCCGACATAGTCGGAGCGTTCCGGATTCATCTCCACACAGTATTTCACCGTGGGATTGTATTTGTAATTCAGCGAGGAACGGAGCGAATACATCGAAAACGACGGCTGCAGAAGCGACTGGAAACCGTTCGCGCTGATCAGACTGTCCTCGATCTGCTTGAAGACCTCCCTGATCTCCTGCTCCGGCGTCACATAGGATACATGTTCCGCCAGGATCTGATTTACCATATTGGAACGGCTCGTCGCGTTTTCATACGCAAGCCGGTCGATTTCCTGAATGATCTCGTCGTTCAAGACGAGGGAATAAATGCTTTTGTTCATGGCATTTCTTCAACTCCTTTCGCTCTTATTGTATCACATATCCTTAAAATTTGTACACGGTATTATTAATTTTAACAACCAAATTTCAGAGATGCCACAATTGGAACATAATCCGTTCCGCGCTTCCGGAAGCAAAAAAGATCCCGGAAAAACCGGGATCAGAGTCTTGAATTCCATAGGTTCAGTTTACGAATGCGAACAGATCATCGAGCCAGTCTCCTTCGAGCTTCTCGATCTCGCCCCTGTCCCCCAGATCCGCGAAAACCGGATCGATGGGGATTCTGACGGTTTTGGAGATGCCGTACTTTTCAGCGCGTTTTCCGATCTTGCTGCTTCCGAACGGATAGATGATCTTTCCGCAGTCCGGGCATTTGATATACGCCATGTTTTCGACGATCCCGATCACGGGGATGTTCATCAGACCTGCCATGTTGACCGCCTTTTCCACGATCATCCCGACAAGATCCTGCGGTGAGGTCACGATTATGATACCGTCGAGCGGGATCGACTGGTAAACGGTAAGCGGTACGTCGCCAGTTCCCGGCGGCATGTCGATGAACATCACGTCATTGTCTCCCCAGAGCACGTCCTTCCAGAAGTTCTTGATCATCCCGGAGATGACGGGACCGCGCCATACGACGGGATCCGTTTCGGACGGAAGAAGCAGATTCAAAGACATCATGCGGATGCCGGTCTCCGTTACGGCGGGATACAGTTCGTCTTCCGTTCCGACAGCCCTTGTGTGGATGCCGAACAACTGCGGGATGGACGGGCCGGTCACATCGGCGTCCATGAGGGCGGTCCTGAGACCGTGTCTGGCGGACGCAACGGCGAGCGCGGCGGATATGAAGGATTTTCCGACCCCTCCCTTTCCGCTTACGATGCCGATCACCTTTTTTACGGAAGACTTGCTGTTCAGCGGTTCAAGGAAGGAACGGCTGTCGCAGTCTTTTTTGCAGTTGCTGCAGTTGTGGTCACAGTTTTCACTCAATGTAGTATTTCTCCTTATGGCTTTTAAAAGGTCGGCGTCCAGAAGCTGTTGCCGTAGATATCCGTCAGCTGGTAATTCGCCACAGAACGGTTGTTCTCGATCGCGATGTTCGCGATCTCGATCGGTCCGTTGACTACAAACTGTTCGCCGAAATAGTAATTCGCCTGATAGTTGCCCTGCTTATCGTAATAGTCGCAGAGGAAATCGAGCGTGTCGCCGTCCTTCAGAGCGATCAGGCCCTTGGCCAGCGTTCCGGTGACATCCTCGCTGTAATGGATCCGCGCGCCGGTGATATATCCGTACGGATTCTGGTCGTCGAACTGGAGCATGATCTCCACCTGCTGTTCGCCGTCGGTACCCTTGTTCAGCATCGCGGGAATGTAGCCTTTGATCATATAGGCGTCTCCCTCATCGATCGTTTCGATCCAGTAGTAGGGAACGATCTGCCTGTTCAGGGAGAGCCATGTTCCGTCAAAGGACGCGATCAGATCCCCGTCGGCGTTGAAATCAAACACGTTGTCGATTCCGAGATCGATATACCCTTCTCCGTCATCATAGAAGACGTTCAGCGCGACATCCTCGATGCAGGCCCATTCCTCTTCCGTCAGAGCGAGGACTTTTTCGCCGTTCTTCTCGGTAAGAACGATCCGTTCGGGCTGGATCATATTCGCAGCGATGCGTTCCGCGTTTCTCGAAATAAGGTCTGTATTGACCCAGTCCATCGATCTCGCACCGTAAATGCTGGAGAAATCGCCGCCGCCAAGGAACGCGTTGAGAAGGCCTGCCATGTCTCCGCCGTAGCTAGTGCCGCCGCTCCAGGAGGTGCTCCCGGTCGAAGGCGTGGAATATCCGCCATAGGAACCGAGAAGGCTCTCAAGAAGCGATCCCGTTCCGCCGTAACCAAACGAGGAAGGAATAATCTGACCTCCGGTTTGTAAACTGGCATAATTCTTAATCGCATCAGAGTAGTCAGTACTCATTCCGATAGAATTATTAATGGAAAGCATACTGTTTACGCCGGAGTTCGACTGATTCGGGAAGTATGTCGAAATACCGTTCGCGTTCGTCATGGACCGGGATGTCCGGTTGTATTTGATCGCGCCGGAAAGCGCGTTCGCAAGCGCGTAGGCTTCCTGTGTCCCGATTCTGTTCGCAAAGTCGATCAGGTCGATCTGGTTGAGCCGGTTCTGCCTGGAGAATTCCCTTGTGTTCGCGCGTGCGTTCGCGATCGTCTTGTAATTGTTGCTGTCCACGAGGGAACTGATCGACTTGGAGAACTCGGACAGCGCTTTCGGGACGGTGCCGGAGAATTCCGCAAGGTCGACGATCGACAGCGTTGTCGCATCGGACGTGGATCTCGCGCATACCGTCGTGAAGTCGTCGATGATCCTCTTGCCAATCTCAACCGTCGGCATGGAGGTGTTCCTGGACAGGACGCTGAGCCAGTCCGTATAGTACCAGCCGACGCCGGGCTCCGTCTCCTCGGAACCGATCAGATAATCCGCGAACGGTTCCGTTGCGACAGCAGTCTCCAGCGTTCCCATGAGACAGGCGTCGAAGCCGATGAAGTCAAACTTCATGTCCGCATCTTCCAGCGCTTTGTGGAGCTGGTCCAGCGGCATGGATCCCTTGCTGATATAGAGCTGGTCGTGACCGTATCCGCTGAGAGAACCGCCGCCGTGATCCCACAGGATCAGCGCGTTCCGGTTCGCAGGGAAGTTCGTTTTGCAGAATTCGATGAAATCTTTAAGTGTTGCGGCGTCCGTCATGGCTTTCTTGCCGACGTTCTGATCCAGTGCGACAAGACCTTTCGAGGTGATCTTGTAACGCTGGTTCGTCCGGTTGCTCATGACGCTGTTCTGCCATGTCTTGCAGCCGCCCGTCTCAACGATCAGGTTGATGTTGTCGGCGACTTTTGCCTTCAGCATTTCATTGAGGTCGTTGGTCGCCATGCCGTAGTTGGACTCGAGGTCCGTGCCGCACATATAGACCATGATGGTGTAGACATCCTTGCCATTGCCCTTGATCTTCGTATACTTCTGGCGCGCTTCCCCAGAAACGGCGGCCTGCGCCGGCTTTTCTTCCGTTACTCCGGTCAGAACGGACTGGGTCGCGGAAACCGGCGTATTGTTCACGGTGTTGTTGGTGACCGCCGTGTTCAGGGCGGATGCGGCAGGCGTTCCCGCCAGCATGCTCTGCAGGATCTCCGTCATGTCGACCGCTGGCGCCGGCGCTTCCGTCGGTGCAGTTGTCTGCACAGGCTGCGAAACGACGTACTGTGTGGGCTGGGACGGAACGTTCACGGACGAGCTCTGCGTGTTCGCGTTGCAGCTCCCTGCTAAAAGACGGATCAGAACGAGGACGACGATGATCGTTCCGATGGAGCCGAGCGCGCCGGCTCTTTTGGGTCCCGGTCTGTTCTGGGAAGTCTGCTCGGGCCTCTGGCTTCCCGACGGCTTGGAGCCCGGACGTCCGGAGGAACCGCTGACAGGACCGGAACCGGTCTTGGCTTCTTCCCGCTTGTATACGGAGCTGGATCCCTCCACTACTTTCTTCTCTCTTCCGCGCGGACGCTTATTTTCCATATAAGGTATCCTCTTTCTTTAAAAGATGCGTGAATGGTATTCTAACTGTCTGCCTAACTCCGCCGCAGGGGTAACGACAGGATTGAACATAGGAAAAAGCTTTACGGCATTGAAACCGTAAAGCAGGTGTAGAATCTGAAAGGTGTTATTCCTTGATATCGGAGGAAGAATTCCGGATGACGGAATTGATTCCGTTCTTGCAGCTCTGCTTGGAGTTGTAAGGCTCGGAAACACCGATGATCTCACCGTTGCGGGCACGGAGACGGAAACGGGTCTTTCCGGCTTTGTCCGTGTAGATCTGGAACTTCGGATTCTTCTTCTCTTCAAAATCCTTGACAGTCTGATCTTCGATATTCGCTATAGGCGCGTTCTTTTTGACGGAAGCGATGCCATTGCGGCAGCCGTCTTCGCTGCTGTAGAGCTCCGAGGTCAGAATGCACTCACCGTTGCCTGCCTTCAGATTGAAAGTAAATCCCTTTTCTTTGGTGAGAATGATAAATTTGCCCATAAATGCCTCCTGCACTGTATTTCTGAATGAAACGTCCTGTTTATCGAGTGGGCTCGATCAGTCCGTAGTTGCCGTCATTTCTCCTGTAGAGAACGTTGATCGATCCGGTTTCCGCGTTTTCAAATACGTAGAAAGAGTGACCAAGAAGTTCGATCTGAAGCATGGCTTCCTCTTCGCTCATCGGTTTGATGTCAAAATGCTTGATGCGGACGATGCGCGGGCCTTCATCCTCATCCTCCTCATAGTCCGGCTCCACTTCGCTGAAAATCCCGGATCTGTGGTCCTTTTCGATCCTCTTGCGGAATCTGTGGACCTGCTTTTCGATCTTGTTGATGACATTGTCGATGGAAGCATACATGTCGCCGGTCACTTCTTCGGCACGGATCACCCCTCCGTCATACGGGATCGTTACCTCGGCAATATGCCGGTTGTGTTCGACGGATAAGGTAACCATTGCCTCTGTATCATCCGAAAAGAATTTGTCGAGTTTTCTGATCTTCTTGTTGACGATGTTTTCAAGATACTCAGATACTTCGATGTTTTTGCCAAAAATGCTGATTTTCATACAAACCATTCCTTTCCGGAAATCAAGCAACCGCAGATTTCCATGTAGTATCTAATATTATAATACAGCAACGCGGATGAAAATACCTATACAATTCCTAAATTATTTCACTTTTGGTTCTTTTTTACATCACATTGTGCGGATATGATAATCACAGTAAAAGAAATGAATTCCATTTACCTCCCACTTTCCAGCAAGAGGACCCGTTTTGACCGACGGGTTCTTTTGCTATGCGGAAACAGTTTCATCCGGATCGAGATGTTCAAAGATCAGTATGTCAGAATCGCCTGAAAGATGTTTGGACGCTTCAGAAGGGCCCATGGTCCATCCGACTCTGCAGGAAGACATCCTCCATGCGATTTCAGCCAGAAGCGGACGCCTGCCGAGCCGATACGCAATGAAATCGGGCCGGGAGAGGAAATTCCCGAGGAGCCTGCTCGAGCAGAAGCTCAGGACCGGACCGAACTGACGGAACGAATGACGGTACTGTTCGGAAAGCTGGCCGCGGATGATCTCCGGCGCATGGATACGGTACCAGTTTACGATTTTGGGGTCGAAGCTTTCCACACAGTACAGGCCTTCATAGGTATTGAGTTCATGGAGAACGGAACGGCAGAGTTCCCGCCATTCCGGGCAGGCCTTGAGCTCGATGATCAGCGGCACCTTTCCACAGATCAGTCCGAGAACGTCATGAAACAGCGGGATCCTGCAGTCCGTGTCAAAGAGCCTCATTCCGCGTTCCAGTTCATCGAAGGTATAATCCCCCGTTCTTCCGCGAATACCCGTGCATCGGAGCAGATCGTCATCATGAAATACGACGATCTTCCCGTCCTTTGTCAGCTGAACGTCCAGTTCGATGCCGTAATTCCTGTGCACCGCCAGGGAAAATGCCGGAAGCGAATTCTCAGGAACAGTCTGATCGGCCGTATACAGCCCTCTGTGCGCGTAATACTTCGGACCGTTTGAAAGAAAGATCTCACGCCGTTTTGCGGGCGAGATCATATAGAGAATCACGGCGCCTATCAGCGTGAGAACAATCAGAAGCGCAATCAGTATCATCTGTGTTTCAGTCCCGTGTTTCAGGATGCGGGCTCAGTCGTTGGCGTTTTGTTCTTCCATTTTTTTGCGGTTGCGGTCGGCTTCGTTGCCGTTGCCTGTGTTGATGATCGGATCGTCAACGGATGGCACAAGTTCGGAATACCCGAACATCAGCGCGTCCGGCCACGGACGCTGGGCGCTGACGCGTCCGGTATGGGAGCTTCTGTGACGGTTGATGTGCTCGCCCATGAAAACCATACCGGCCGAAACGCCGCCATCCATATTGTAAGCGACCGTACAGCCTTCGTTTTTGAACAGGTCGGCAAATTCGACCAGCGTCATGCCGACGCTGTGATTCGGCTGTCTGCCGTCTCCCACGATCGCGACGTAATGACCGGGTTCGACCATGCCGAGACCGCAGCGCGGATTTGCCCTGTTCAGTCTGTGATGCCACAGCTCCGGATTGGGTTCCCCGTTTTCGACCAGGATGGGACCGAATCCGTACGAGTTCTGGACGCCATCCTCCAGAATCGTTTCCGCCTTAACGGAAGGGTCATAGATCGAGATGGAAAGATCGGAATGGAACGCCATGGTGGGCGTCTTCCGGTTTCCGCCGGAATACAGGCGCCCGTTGCGGATCAGCACGCCCTTGTTTCGGACATCCGCGTTGACAAGGTTGTCTCCCGTGATTGCAAGGACCGCCTTGTAGCGTCTCGCGATCTCATAAGGATTCGCCTTCGCGCTGCCCTCTTCATTGAAGTATCCGAACCCGGAACGGTAGGAATCGGTTCCCCTCATCCGGATGTGCGCGATATAGTAGACGATCGGGAGACCGTTCGTGTTTTCCGTGACGGTCTGATCGATCAGGATGGACAGCGTATCTGTCCTGTATTCCCAGTGTCCCGCATCGGTGTCCGCAATAATCACTTCGTCCCCTGCAGGGGCAAAGTAATCGGGTTCGGGCTTTTCTTCAACTGCAGGAGTTTCCTCTTCCGGCGGGGTATCACTTTCCTCTTTCGCATCCGCGGCGGCTTCATCCGCAATCTGAGATGCGGTTTTTTCCGTCTCAGTAGCGGTTTCAGCTTGCTTTGCGTCCTGCGCGGCGAATAATCCGGACGCGAACGAAATGCCGGCAAGAACCGCGAGGGCCGCGGCGAAAACGACCGTCAGGACGACCGTGATCACGTTAAAGCGACCTTTCACGGCGCGCACGATGATCAGAAGGATCAGAGACAGAAGAAAGAGCGCAGCCGCGCACATCAGAAGAAGACGCATCTGCGGAACTTTCCCGGCATCCTCCTGCGTTTCCTCATCGTTTAGGTCGGCTTCCGGGTTTTCTTCCGGTACGGATTCTTCCGGATTGGGTTCGGCCTCTGTCTCTTCCTGCGTATTTTTTGGAAGCGGTTCCGGTACAGGCTCCGGTTCCGGCGGCGCAGGCGCCACTCCGTTGTTGGTCAGAAGCGTTGGATCGATGTGATCGAGGATGTCGCTGTCGGAGGTATCCGGACCGACAGACGTCCTCGCGAGATAGAGCGACGGAGTCGTACCGAAGATATCATAGCGGAACACCGAAAGCGTATTGTAGCAAGAAAGGCATAGATCGGCGATATCGCGGTAGGTAAGCCCTTCCAGACTCTGCGGGGAAACCTCGTCGATGATCGGAACCGTTGTTCCTCCCGCGCCTGTTCCAGCATTCAGATAGACCTTGCTGACGTTCCAGGGACCGTATGCGGCGAAGGATTTCCTGTCTTCCTTCTTGCTCGCCGCGTCCTTGACCGCTTCCAGCGTCATTTCCGAAATGAAGACGCGCATTCCGTCACCAAGTTCCCCGTCGGGAGAATGGCTGATCACGATCTCCGGACGGAATCTGCGGATTGCCGTCGTAAGATCCCCCTTGGTCTGCTTCTTGTCCCAGAATTTCGCCTTGTAGCGGATGAATTTCATATCCAGGAAGTAATAGCGGTAGCCGAGAATGAGCGGCTGCGTCAGGTTTCCGGAGAGGCGAAGCGCACGGATCGTTTCACGGATCTGCGTGCGGTTTTTGGCGGACATATAGAGATGCACCGTCTGCAGACCTTCCGCGGACGCGTATTTGGCGTCGTATCCCGGGAAGATCAGCGTTTCGTCTCCGGTATGCGCGAGAATGAACAGGATGTCCGCTTTGTCGGGAAGAACGAGAGGCTGATAGTGATCCGCTTCCTCCTGTGAACAGACGCGGATCTCGCTCAGGGAAAACGGCGTTCCGGACTCGACAAGGAGTTCCGAACACGCAGGATCCAGCGTCAGCAGATCCTCGTACAATCCTTCGAAAACTGTTTCGGAAAGCGCCGTGCCGTCTGCGCTGAGCTGTGACATTGTCACCTGTCCCGGCAGGCTGTACCATTCAAAAAAGAGTGCAGGGGTGTTTTCCGGGATCCTGACAGAGAATCCGGATCCTCCTTCAAAGCTGATCCTGCTGTCCGGATCGTCATCCGTAAGTCTCCACGCGAATGGCGTTTTTTCTTCTGGAAGGAGCAGCTCCAGCGCAGGCTCCTCCCTGTCTCCGTCGGCACGGACCGGAACGCAGGGCATCAGTATCAGGAAAGCCAGGATCAAAGCCCCGGCTTTAAGAATCATGTTTTTCAGCATAGCGTGCTTGGTCATCCGTCTATTTTCCATCCCAGTGCTTTTCTCATTTCGGTATAGTAATCGCATTGTCTCCAGTCCGAACCGGTCGAACCGAGCGCTTTATACAGGACCGTACAGTCCGGAAGCTCTTTCGCGATCTCGGCTCTCGCTTCCTTGTCGAAGCGGTATCCCTGCAGGTACAGCCTCCGAAGCGCCTGGTTGCCGTACAGAGGCGAGAGATCCGTAACCTTGGTATCCGACATGCAGAGCGCCTCCAGCTTTTTGAGGTTCGAAAGCGGCGATATGTCGGTAATGTTCTCGTTGGAGAAGATCTCGAGATACTTGAGTTCCAACAGACCCGAAAGCGGCGTCAGATCCGTGACCTCGTTCAGCGCAATGATCAGGTATTTCAGATTTTTCAGACCGGAAAGGAAAGAAAGATCCGTGATCTTGTTGTGCCCGAGATCCAGCGCGACAAGGTCGGTGCAGTACTGAAGCGGTGCGAGCGATCTGCTGGTATTACCTCCTACGTTTCTCGCCGTGACGATCAGTCCGTTTTCATCCGTTTTGATCCTGTTCCAGGTCGCAAAGTGCGTGATGTCCGTCCGGACCGTCCAGTGCTTCAGGTCAACCGTCCAGACGATCTTTCTGCCGGGATTCCTGTCCCGGAAAGCAGCCATCTCCTCGTCCGGAACGCCGCATCCGCACATATCGATCTGCAGTAAGTTCCGCGCCGCCGGAAGTATCCGCTCGAGCGGTGAAAGATCCTCGACGCGTATCCCGTCCAGGATCAGGTATTCCGTATCGGATGTGACTTCCCTGCCGTAAAGCTCTGTACGGAACAGGATCTCCGAATCCGGGTAAAGTTCCGAAACAGCGGCGATCTGTTCCCAGTCCGCGTTGAACGCGGACAGATCGACCGTCTTCAGTTTGCGGAAAGACGAGAGTTGATCGAGAAGCGTCTCCGTATCGATCAGTTCCTCGATCAAAGCCGTCTCCTCAGCGGCAGGCTGGTCACGGAATACGAATGAGACGGCCGGATACCGTTCCAGAAGCGAATCCATTCCGTCCTGCGAGATCGAGTCCGGGAGGATGACCGTCGATCCGTCCGCAAGAAAAGGAAGGATAAAATCTACCTGACCGGGATCCATTGCCGAACAGTCGGGATCCGCTTCCCCGGGATACAGCCTGAATCCTTCCGGAGAACCGTCCGCAAAGAACAGTTCCGTTACCGGAGCCGAACGGATGTAGGAGAGCGCAGCCTGCACGAACGCGTCGTCAGCGGGAAGCCGGACGGGAGCCAGATTCACGGTCTTCAGTTTTTTCAGACAGGGAAGCCACCGGAAATCAGAGGAATCGGATACCGAAACGCTTTCGCATTCCGAGTCGACGCTTCCGCCGGAAAGAACCGCATGGAAGGAAACGGAACAAGCCGGTAGAAGATCATATAGTTTTTCGACCGTTCCCGGGTCGTTGACGGGTTCCTCGATCACAAGCGATTTCAGTTCCTTCATCCTTGCGATGCCGCGCAGCGCGGATGCGTCCGCATCTGGAATGGTAAGCGAGGTTTCATGGACGGAGTGAAGGCTGCCGTTCAGGAAGACGTTCGAATTGACAAAAAGAACCGCTGCTGCAGGCAGCAGCAGAACGGAAACGGCCAATATAATCCATGGGAAACGGGAACGGCGGCGTTTATGTGAGGTACGCAATGGCACGGTTCTTCCTTTTCGTTCGTTACAGAGGAAATTATACCATCCTGGTGCGGAACTGTCCACAAAGGAGCGGACGGGAGGCATCGCATTCTTGATGCGGAACGAACATCAATGATAATATAGACGAAAAGCGGTACGGAATCATCTCGGATCATAAACGGCCGCATGGACGATTTGAAAGGTATCCATATGATCAGCGAAATCTCTTCCAACAGCAACCCGGTCATCAAATACGCCTGTTCTCTCTCTCGCGCGAAAGCAAGAGCGGAACACGGACAGCATTTCATCGAAGGCGAGAAACTGGTCCGTGAAGCCGGTGAATCCGGAATCAGATTAACGCATGTATTCGCGGAAGACCGGTCTGTTGCGGCGCTGTACGAAGAGCGCTGCGAGCATGTATTCACCGTTCCGAGGCACGTGATGGAAAAGATGTGCGAAAGCAGGACGCCTCAGCACATCTGTGCCATCGCCGATACGCCGAAGCAGAAAGAGCAGGGTTCCTTCGAGGGCAGCGGATTTGTCGTTGCGCTTGACGCCGTCCAGGATCCCGGGAATGTCGGCACCATTATCCGGAGCGCGGACGCCTTCGGCGCGGCCTGCGTACTTCTCGGACAGGGATGCGCCGATCCGTTTTCAGGCAAAGTGCTGCGCGCATCCATGGGATCCGTGTATCATCTTCCGATCCTGCAGACCGCCGACCTCCACCGTTCTCTTTCGGAATCCAGGGAAGAGGGTTTTCAGCTGATCTGCGGACACCTGAAAGGAACAACCGACCTGAAGCTGCGGTCGGACCGGGCCGTGATCGTAATCGGTAACGAAGGAAACGGCGTATCCGATCGTGTCGCGGAGCTCTGCGACCTCTACAGGATTCCCATGAAAGGAAAGGCGGAATCTCTGAACGCTTCCGCAGCGGCTTCCATTCTGATCTATATCTTCGCAAAAGAAATCGGTTCCTGACCTTTATCCTCCCGGATCATACATGAAAAAAGATCAGCATTCCGCGGAATACTGATCTTTCATTAATGTTCGGGTTTATTGATTATTTGCCTCGGACGACCTTGCCGGAACGGAGGCAGCGTGTGCAGACGTTCAGTTTGGTCGGTTTGCCGTTGATCACGACATGCACGGTCTGGATGTTGGGTGCCCAACTTGTTCTTGTTTTACGATTGGAGTGGCTTACCAGGTTGCCGGACATAACGCCCTTACCACATACTTCACAATATTTACCCATTGAAATCAACTCCTTTTCGCTTATGCTTTGGCTTTGGCAGCCACATCACAAAGCTCTTTGAAAGCGTTCAGATCGGTGACGGCGAGGTCAGCGAGAACTTTGCGGTTGATCTCAACACCCGCAACCTTCAGACCATTGATCAGGCGGCTGTAAGTTGTTCCGCACATCCTGGCGCCGGCGTTGATACGGGCGATCCAGAGCCTGCGATACTCACGTTTCTTGTTTTTACGTCCGACAAATGCATATGCCATGGAACGCATGACCTGCTGGGAAGCAGCGCGGTACTGTTTGCTCTTCGCTCCGTAATAGCCCTTGGCAAGTTTGAATACTTTGCGGCGTTTCTTTGCAGCGTTGACTGCTCTCTTAATTCTAGCCATCGTTTGATTCCTCCTTAACTATACGGAATGAGCTTGCGAATCTTCTTCTCTTCGCACTCGGCGATATAGCCGGTCTGGCGAAGGCCGCGAAGCCTCTTTGTGGATTTCTTAGTTAAAATGTGGCTCTTGTACGCTTTGGCGCGTTTGATCTTGCCGGATTTTGTCGTGGAAAAACGTTTTGCTGCACCACGATGCGACTTTAATTTCGGCATATGTGAAAATCCTCCTAATATAATATTCCTATATCAATCAGTTCTTTGGTGCTAACACCATTAACATGTTGCGGCCTTCCTGCTTGGGCGCCTTCTCCTTGACAGCGCAGTCAGAGAGCATTTCATAGAATTTATCCATGACCTCTTCCCCGATATCTCCGTGCGTGATCTGTCTGCCCCGGAACCGGATGGAAACCTTGACCTTGTTCCCGTCCTGAAGAAACTTGCGTGTCGCTTTCGCTTTCACTTCCATGTCATGCGTGTCGATCGTTGCGGAAAGCCTGGTTTCCTTGACCTCGATGACCTTCTGGTTTTTCTTCTGCTCCTTTTCCCGCTTGATCATTTCAAAACGGTATTTGCCGTAGTTCATCAGCTTGCAGACAGGCGGATTGCTGTTCGGCGAGATCTTGACGAGGTCAAGGTCTTTCTGATAGGCAAGCTTCTGTGCGTCAGCGATCGCCATAATACCGAGCTGAGTTCCGTTTTCATCAATCACACGAACCTGAGGATCTCTGATTTCCTCATTGATCATTAACTCCTGCGAAGCTATGAAGAACACCTCCCGTAAAACAAATAATGGGGCGCAAGCAATTGCGTCCCACTTCAAGTTCAAACAAAATCTCCAGATTGTTCAAACCGTGCCTGGCAGATGCCGGCAGGTGAGAAGCGTCCGCTCCTGCTTAACCTACACAATTATATCAGCTAATAATGAATTGTCAACGAGTTTTTTTGAAAAAAAAGCCAATTTGCAGGGATTTACGAGGAATTTCTGCCTTATTCAAAGAAGACCCGCAAAACCGTTCTGCCTCAGCGCCTCATACAGGGCGATCGCGACGGAATTGGAGAGGTTCAAAGACCGCTGGTCCGGCAGCATCGGGATCCTGACGGCATCGGCAGACCTTCTGTTCAGTAGTTCCGGACCGAGTCCAGCCGTCTCCTTTCCGAACACAAGAAAACTTCCTTCCGGATAAGCAACGTCGGAATAGATCCTTTCGGCGTGTGTCGAAAAGAGAAAAAAAGGATGATCCGCGTAGCGTTCCTCCACCTCCCGGAAACTGGAATGTTCATAAAGATCCAGATCCTTCCAGTAATCCAGTCCGGCACGTTTCAGATGCCGGTCGTCAATGGAAAACCCGAGCGGGTGCACAAGATGCAGCGCGCATCCGGTCACGGCGCATGTCCGCGAGATATTGCCCGTGTTCTGCGGTATTTCAGGTTCTACAAGCACGATATGGAACATACGCCAATTTTAACATAAATATTACACTTTTTCACATTTTCAAAATTTGATTCTCAGAGAGATTACGCGTATAATAATATGATAAATCACTATGCGGCAATACCTAAGGACAGAAATGGCAAACACGTACAGGGACTATTCCACAACCAAAAAACGATCCGGCAGCAGTCAGCAGTCAAAAACCGGCGGATCCTCCGGGAAGAGCACGGCAAATTCCTCCCGAAGCGGCGATCTGCAGTACTATTCCGGAAAACGCAGGACCTCTTCTTCACAGAGGGCTCAGGAATATGCGCGCCCGTCATCCGGCAGGCCCTCCGGTTCCTCTTCCGGATCCGGGCGGAACGGATCTTCCAGGAAAAAAAGAAAGAAAAGCAACGAAGAGAAACTGATTACCTACGGCCTGATCTTCGTACTGCTTCTTGTGATCGCAACGGTCATTATCGTCGCACGCGCCTGCAATGAGCGGAATGAAGTGCCTGAAGTTGTCGTTCTGGATCCCGCAACCGATGTGATGGCGGAAAACGTCACGATCAACGGCATCAGCGTGACAGGCATGACGATCGACGAAGCGAGAGCTGTTATCCAGCCTTCCATCGAACAGGACATCAGCAATATCAACATAAAGCTCGTCGGTGACTCTTTCTCGGAAGAGATCACGGGAGAACAGATGGAAGCGTCCTCCAATCTGGAGGAGATCCTTTCCTCCGCCCTGTCCAGCGGCGCAAATCAAAGCTATACGACGTCCATCAATATTGATTATCAGGCGCTGAGCGCACGTGTCAAAGAGATCAATACCTCTCTGGCACATGGCGCTACGGACGCCAGTTTCACGCTTCAGGTGGATGAAAAAGGAAAACCGAAGCTGGACTATACAGAGGGTGTCGCCGGTATGGGACTGGACACGGACGCCACGCTGAAGCTGATCGAGGATGTGTTTGAGAGCGGAAGTTTTTCCGCAACGCTCAAACCTGTCCTGACAACCGTCCAGCCGTCTGTCACGGTGGAAGATCTGAGGGCGCAGGTAACGGAAATCGGGAGATATTCCACGACCTTCTGCATCCGGCTGCCGAGCAGTGAACCCGAAGAAGACAAGATTGTGATTGAAAACCGTTCTTATAACATCGAGAAGTGCGCAGACATCATCAACGGCGAGGTCGTGAACCCAGGCAAGACCTGGAGCTTCAACCGCACGGTCGGCGACAGAACCGAAAAGAACGGATGGCGGGAAGCAAAAGGCATCTACGGCGGTGAGACTTATAACATGCAGTTCGGCGGAGGCGTCTGCCAGGTCAGCACAACGCTTTACGTCGCGCTGATGCGTGCAGGCACACCTTACAGCGCCGTAACCAGGCGCCAGCATTCGATCCCTTCAACCTATGTTCCGAAAGGACTGGACGCCACGGTCGATTCCGATCATATCGACTTCAAGTTCAAGAACACGACAGATTATCCGATCTATATCTTCGCCTATACGACCCCGACCAAGAACAGGTCCAGATACAGGGACGTCAACGTCGTCATATACGGACAGGCGCTCCCAGAAAACACGAAATATGATCTGAGGTCCGTCATCGTTGAGGAGATCGCGCCCGGCGA
Organism: Clostridia bacterium; assembly: GCA_017429985.1. GTDB lineage: Bacteria > Bacillota > Clostridia > Christensenellales > CAG-138 > JAFRNW01. Next base: position 107,679 of record JAFRNW010000031.1, read on the forward strand.
TCCGATCATCAGTTATAACAAGAAACAATATACCGACTTCAGTCAAACGACGGTCGAAGCCAGAACCGGCTACGTCGCGGACGTCTATCTGGACACCATCGTGAACGGGAAAACGGTGTCTTCCGAAAGGATCTATGAAGACCGCTATGAGGCGATCACGGCAAAGATCACCGTCGGAACAAAGCCGATTCCAACGCCCACACCGGTTCCGGGTTCCGAAAACAGCGGTGGAAGTTCCTCCGGATCCGGATCAGGCTCTTCCTCCGGCTCTCAGTACGATCCCGTGTACACGACTGCGAAACCCGGGACAGACGACAGCCCGTGACATGATATCAATAAAAATGACTAATAAAAAACGAGCGATTGATTCGCCCGTTTTTTAATTATTCAATTAGTTTGATATTCCCTGTTCAGTTGAGGGAATCTTTCAGACCTTTTCCTGCCTTGAAAGTCGGAGCGACGGAAGCGGGGATTTCGATCTCGGAACCGTCTACAGGATTATGGCCCTTACGTGCCGGACGTTTCTTTGCTTCAAATGCGCCGAAGCCAACCACGGAAACCTTCTCGCCCTTTTTCAGAGCATTCTCGATTGTCGTGAAAACGGCGGAAACAGCCTTTTCGGCTTCTTTCTTCGTGAGCTTGGTCTCTTCTGCAACTGCAGCAATCAGTTCGGATTTATTCATAATAAAATTCCTCCACAAAAATGTTCTTTCGGTATTTTATCAGCGGACTCACTGTTTGTCAACATGATAAATGACAAATTCACAGTTTCATATGGACAAAAATGCACCTATTTATGGGCATTTTTTGTTTTCTCCCAAAGCTCGTCCTGCGCTTCGACGTCCATCTGGGACAATTCCATGCCGCGTTCATGCGACATGGACTCCATTTCGGATATGCGCCGGATGAATTTTTCATTGGACTTCTGCATTAATTCTTCTGGTTCCAGGTGAAGAAGCCTTCCGACGTTCACAACGGAAAAAAGGAGATCGCCGTATTCTTCTTCCTGTCCCCTGCCCTCCTGCATCGCCTGAAACAGTTCGTCCGCTTCTTCATGAACCTTTTTCAGCGCTGATTCCGGGCTGTCGAAATCGAAGCCGATCTTGGCCGCTTTCGACTGGATCTTTCTCGAGCGGAGAAGACCCGGGAAGCATTTGGGAATCCGCTTCATCTCATCGGATACACCGGAATAATGTTTTTCCTCTTTTTTGAGACGGTCCCAGTTTGCAAGGACGTCATCGGAAGTGCGGACAACGGCGCTGCCGAACACATGCGGATGCCGGAATACCATTTTTCTTACGATATCCGTGACGATATCCCGGAACGTGAACTCAGAATATTGTCTGCCGATCGAAGCGTGAAACACGATATGCATCAGGACGTCGCCGAGCTCTTCACAGAGCGAATCGAGATCGTTCCGGTCGAGCGCGTCGGCGACTTCGTAGCTTTCCTCAAGAAAATCGTTCCGTATGGACTGATGCGTCTGTTCCTTATCCCAGGGACATCCGTCCGGCGCTCTGAGACGGTCCATGACATATTCGAGATCTCCTATGCCGAAACGCTCCAGCTTTTCGAACGGAACTGCGGGAACGAAGACGATGCAGGTGGGATCGTAGTTCCCCTGTCTGTCCAGCTCATACAATGGCGCAGAAATACTTGCATACTTTCCCTGTGAAAAGCTTGCGATCCGGATCTCCAGTTCCGCAGGATAATACTCGAGCAGCGCCTCTTTCAGCGCGGCAGCGCGAAGGAACGAGTCAACTTCCGAAATCGAATAGGATAAGGCAGGATTGAATGTGTCTGGAAGACCGGTCGCGGCAAAGGAGCAGTCGACCCGCTGTCCCGGAAACGCGAGAGAGCTGTCCGATACGCCGGGCAGGATCTCAACCGCAACGCCGGCTTTCTCAGCTTCCGCAATAAGCACTTCCGTAAGATCATACGGATAACCGATATACAGATACAGGCAGTTGCCGGACGCGTCGGACAGAAGCCTTGCAGCAATCCTGCCGAACAGGTCCTCATAATCCTCTGCGGCTTCATAGAGGTCGTCCATGGTCCGGAAGACATATCCGCGTGATTTTAGCCATTCGGAATAGACATGAAGCCCGGACTGTACGTACAGGGAAACGCCGCTGTCAAGAAGGTCTTTTAATTCGAGCGTGACGTGTTTTTCATCGGTCAAAGGAGCCAGTCTGATCATTTTTTCATACCCGGAATCAATTTCGTGATCCGTTCCCCGCCGGGGATCAGTTCAAGGTCGCTTTCATTCAGAAAACGAAGCACGACGATGCACAGGCCGTAGACGATCACACCGACTGCAACGCCTGCGAGCGTCAGGACCGCCTGCGGGAGATGGGAATGACGCATCAGATTCTGGCAAGCAAATACGACGATCCCCATCATGACGGACGCGACGACAGGTTTTCCGAAATAATCCCAGATTTTTACCCTGATCCCGCTGAGCCTGACCAGATAGATCAGGTCGAGGATGCCTGCGACAGCGTAGCAGCAGACAGTGGATACCGCAGCACCCTTGATGTGGATGTTCCGGTTGTTCATCAGAATGATCATGACGATCACCTTCACCACCGCGCCGACAGCAAGATTGATAACGGGAACGACAGGCTTTCCGTGGCCCTGAATGCATCCGGTCAGTGTCTGAACAAGCGACAGGAAAATAATGCCGATGGAAGAGATCTGCATGAGCTGTGTCCCGATGGCGAGTTCTTCCGGCGTCACCCTGAACAGGAAGTCGATCACGTCCCTGCCCAGCACAAACAAACCGATGGCGCAAGGCATTCCGACGAGCATCGCAAGCTTGATCCCCATGATGCAGACCTGATGGATCCGCTTTGTATCACGGATCGCGTTCGCTTCGGAAATCGCCGGAACAAGGCTCATGGAAAGCGCGACGGTCAGTACGGCGGGCATGTTGATGACCGTGGACACATCCGTACGGAATACAGCGAAGCACGTATCCGCGAACTGTCTCGAAAACCCGCAGCCCAGCATGATGTTCTTGATCAGAAGGGTATCGACGATGCCGGTCAGAGGCATGATGGAAGCACCGATCGTGACAGGAATGGCAAGCGTAAGGATCTTGCGGGTGATATGTTCGTTATTGATCTGTTCGTGGATCTGGAGATCCTGCGACCTGTCTGCGGCCGCTTTTCTGTCCTCCTTCAGATAGAAAAAAACGATGACGATCAGAGCAAGAAATTCCGAAGCGGTGATGCCGAGCAGGGCGCCCATTGCGGCGACATCAAACCCGCGCGGGAGCCACATTCTGACCAGAACCAGACTGATCACAAGTTTTCCCACCTGCTCCATCAGCTGGGACAGAGCGGTGCCGCTCATTTTCTGCAGCCCCTGGAGGTATCCGCGGTATGCACACATGACCGATACGATCAGAAGCGCCGGAGCAAGCGCACGGAACGATTTTTCCGAACCCGGACAGTTTGTGATCCTGGCGAGGAAATCCGAGCCGAAGAACATCAGGGCGGTCGTGAACAGTCCGATCACGGTCAGAAGGATCAAAGCGTTATGAAAGACCTTCTTCGCTCCCTGATAATCCCCGATCGTGATCCTCTCAGATACAAGTTTGGAAACGGCAGTCGGAAGACCTGCGGACGAAACAACAAGCAGGGTCGAATAGTAGGGATAAACGGTGGAATAATATGTCATCCCCGCGACGCCCATCATGTTTCTCAGCGGAATACGGAAGAAAGCGCCGATGATCTTGCAGATCAGACCCGCGATTCCGAGAATGGCGGCGCCGGTCACAAATGATTTTTTGTTATATGATGTCTTTGACATAGATGTCTGATTACCTTATATCAAGAGCTTTGCCTTCCGTTTCCGGATAGGCCGGAAAGAAGGCACTTCCCATTCCCTTCCGTCTTCAGACGTGATCCGGGATCTCGATCCATTTTTCATGAACTTCCGGTCTTCTGTTATGTCTGAAAAACTTCAGATACAGCAGAAGCACGACAACAAACACAGCGACGAGTCCGATCAGAAACCGCAGCGCGCGGTACTGTTCGGACATCTGCGAAAGCAGCAGATCGGCGCCGGACAGAACGATGCCTCCCGCAAGGAAATAGATCCAGTTTCTTTTCTTCAGGAGGCTGGAAATCTTCGAATTGGGAAACAGGATCTTCTGGACACCTGCAAACAGGGCAAACAGAAGCGCAGCATGAATCAGAACGCCTGCTATGACCCCCCAGAACGGAGATGCCGCATGAAAAGCGGCGGCAGCAACGGCGGAAATGATTCTGCCGACGATCCAGAACGGACCGATCACCAGAACTTTTACAACGACCGGGAGTTTCCAGAACCAGAGCTTGATCCGGTCCATGGTACCGTATTGCTCAATGATCGGAATCTTGCTGATATCCGACGGCACACGGTCGATTCTGGTCACGTTTTCCGAATTGTGAACCGTCTCGTCGTAATCGCCGCCACGGAGGAAATCGTCATCCATGTTGACCAGACCGCTGACGATCACAGACAAACCCGCCAGGATTCCCGCCGCGCCCGCAACTGTTTTCTTCTTGATCTTCTTCTGATGCTTTTTGATAAACTCCATATCCGATCGCACCGCCTTCCGGAATGACTAGCCTGGTTATGTCAGTCTGTCCCCCATATAAGCCCGCAATAATCCAATACGCTTCTTGTATCATACCATACTTATTCGATTTCCGATACTTTTCCGAAAAACGACACTGGAACGCGGAAATAAGAAAAGCCCGAAATCCTGAGATTCTGGGCTTTTTGGAGCTGATGAGCAGATTCGAACTGCCTACCTCTTCATTACCAATGAAGTGCTCTACCGACTGAGCTACATCAGCAACAAGCCATATTATAGCGAACGAATCCGCGTATGGCAAGTATAAAATTGAATAAATTTACGCCTCCGCGCGAATCATGCTTTCAATGGCGTGGACACAGGTGAGCTTCCCGATGTCGGAAAGCGCGCTCCTGATGTCGAACTCATTCGCCTCATGCGTCATGAAGGTGATCCGGGAGGAAACGCCGTTATCCGGAGCGCCAAGCTGCAGAACATCCTTCAGGGAAACGTTGTGTTTCGCGAACACTTCCGAGATCGCCGCCATCGTGCCGGGCTCGTCCACGACGTTGACACGGATGCAGTATCTGCACCGGAAGTTCTCGACCAGGTTGACTTCATCGGTCATCTTTTCCTCATTGCGGAACGTCATATATTTATGATGGCCGTCCGAATGGCAGGCATAGATCACGTCGGACACCACGGCGGAAGCGGTCGGCATTTGCCCCGCGCCCTGTCCGTACAGCATGATATCCCCAACCGCGTGGCCTGTGACGAAGATCGCGTTGAAGACGCCTCTGACCGCCGCGAGAGGATGCGTTTTCGGGAGCATGGTCGGGTGCACCCTGACTTCGATGTTGTTTCCGTTCTTTTTGCCGATTGCAAGAAGCTTGATCTCATATCCGAGCTTTTTGGCAAAATCGAAATCTTCGCTGCTGAGCCTGGTGATGCCCTCGCGGTAGATCACGTCGACCGGCATATGCGCGTGAAACGACATGGAGGAAAGGATGGAAAGTTTATACGTCGCGTCAAATCCCTCGATATCCGCCGTCGGGTTCGCTTCCGCGTAGCCGAGTTTCTGCGCCTGGGAGAGCGCTTCGCTGAAACTTACACCGGATTCTGCCATATTGGTAAGGATATAGTTGGTCGTTCCGTTGATGATGCCCATGATGCGCTCGATGTTGTTCGCCTGCATGGAATCGATGATCGTTTTCAGGATCGGGATGCCGCCGCCGACGGTAGCCTCCATATACAGACCCGCGCCCGTGTTTTTGGCGGCTGCCTCAAACTCCGGCCAATGCTTGCTGATGACTTCCTTGTTGGACGTCACGACCGTTTTCCCCGCGTCCAGCGCTTTGAGGATGTAGGTTCTCGCGGGTTCCACGCCGCCGATGCATTCCACGATGATTCGGGTATCGGGGTCAGAAACGATCTCGGAGAAATCCGTCGTAAAATAACTCATGTCCGCCAGACCGAGATTGGGCTCGTGCTCGAAATCCCGGACGAGGATCTTTCTGATCCGCAGATCCAGGTCCTCACGGTGCGCGATATCGTCATGGTTTCCGGTCAGGATCTTATAGACCCCGGCGCCGACCGTTCCGAATCCGAGAATGGAAACATCAAATTTCTGCATAATAGAACCTCCTTATTCAGTCAGAGCCGCTCCGATTGCTCCCGCATATCTGGAGTGCTCCGGTACTATGAACCGCACGTGATGCAGCGAAGCGACTTCGTCCAGCGATCTATCTGCGATCTGCCACTCCGTGATCGCCCCGGTCATGACGACCGTCCTTGTCAGAAAGCTTTTCACACAAAACGCAGCCATGACGCCAATGCTTTCGAAAACCAGGTTGCAGATGCCTGCAGCCATATCCTCTTTCGAGGCTTCCCCGTTCTTTTTGCCGAGGTTGGATACGGTCGTGGTCGGAAGCAGACCGGGCACTTCCCCGTCGCAGATATCCTTCAGCTGAAGATCGATATGAGAAAGATCTCCCAGCCCCGCAAGACGCTGGAATTCCTCCGTATCCGCAGTGCCGCATAGCAGTGCGGAAAGCGAATGCAGCGTTCCCCCGCCCATTCCGGTGCCTCCGAAATGCCGGAACGCGAAAGGCGTCACACGGACAAATGACGTGCCGGTTCCGATGCTGACGCAGAGAAAGTTCTGCCTTCCGGAACAGAACGCCGAACCGTTCGCAAGGGCGCGGAACTCTTCCACCCGATACGTGGGGATACCTGCGATATCGCCGCTGACGGAAGCTGCTCCGACGCCGGTCAGGGCGATCCGGCTGATACCGGCAGTTCCGATCCGGGATACGGCTTCCGCGATGTCCTCTCCCTTCTCGATATGGAATGCGCTGACGAACTTCCCGTTCTTGATAAGCGCCAGCTTTGTGGACGAGCCGCCCATATCGATGCCTATTGTAGCGCCTCGCCTGCGCATCAGCCAGAGAAGCGCCGGGACCGCAATGACTGCTGCAGCAAGTTCCGCCAGGCGGGCGCTCCAGAACGAACCGCCCGAAACCTTCTGTCCCGCTGCAGGAATCAGTCTGCAGACCGAAAACGACAGCACCGAAAAGATCAGCGCGCCGATGCCGGCTGAAACGGCCGACCTGAAAACGTTTCTCAGGGGCGTTTTTTTCAGCGCAGAGCAGATGAATCCGACTGCGGTTCCGGACATAACGGAAGGTATAAACCGCAGCAGCGCACCGGGCGTAACGGACGAGGCTGCGCCAAATGCTTCACGCACGCAGAAGAACCCTGCCCACAGGATCCCCATACACCCTCCGCCAAGCGGCCCGAATGCGACGCCGGCGGCGAGAACGGGGATCAGCAGCAGCGTGATCTGTCCGTACCCGGCAGGATTATATCCAGTATATGGGATGAACGACAGCAGAACAAGAATGAATAACAGAAACAGAAGCCGAACTGCAAGATATGATATTTTCCTGACGGACTTCTCCATGTTACGCTCCCTGCCGCTGCTTTCAGTTATTATATAATACATTGAAATCGGGTTCAACTTGATTCATCGAGAACAGTCGGCATGCATCCTACAACGATGGGAAAAATGAGCCGTACAGCGTCATATTTGCCTCTGAAAACGGTTCTGAAAGGATATCAGCCTGAAGCCATGCCGCTCGCTGAATTCGTCAAAAATGCATAAAAATCGTTGACATGATTTTTCACATCATGTATACTAACAAAGCACGTTCGGGAGCATAGCTCAGCTGGGAGAGCACCTGCCTTACAAGCAGGGGGTCACAGGTTCGAGCCCTGTTGTTCCCACCAAATGTGTGTGGCCCGGTAGTACAGTTGGTTAGTACGCCAGCCTGTCACGCTGGAGGTCAGGGGTTCGAGCCCCCTTCGGGTCGCCAATATGCCTCGGTAGCTCAGGAGGTAGAGCAGGGGACTGAAAATCCCCGTGTCACTGGTTCGACTCCAGTCTGAGGCACCATTCTGCGGGAATAGCTCATTTGGTAGAGCGCAGCCTTGCCAAGGCTGAGGTGGCGGGTTCGAGCCCCGTTTCCCGCTCCAGATGAGGCGCCATAGCCAAGCGGTAAGGCAGAGGTCTGCAAAACCTTCATCCCCAGTTCGATTCTGGGTGGCGCCTCCAAATAATAATCCATCGGAATTATCCGATGGATTATTTTTTATATAAGACATTGTCCGAACCGCTCAGTCCAGCATGTTCCGGATCTTCCAGAGTTCGTCCTCGTCGAGCAGAACGGTAAGCCTGGTGCCGTTTTCCTCATGGGATTCATTCAGGATCTTCGCCACGGAACGGACGGCATGCATGGTTTCATATTTCTCATACGGTATCAGAAGATCGATCCTGACCGTTCTCGAACTGATCCCCTTCTGGATGGCGTTCAGAAGCTCCTCTATCCCCCGATTCTGTTTGGCGCTGATCCGAATGCCGTCATTTTTCAGAACGGTGTCCGCCCCGATCAGATCCATTTTGTTATATACGCGAATCGTAGGAGTATCCGACGCGCCGAGCTGTGATAGCACGTCTTCCACGGTATCGATCTGCACGTCCAGGTAATCAGACGAGGCGTCGATCACATGCAGTATGAGGTCAGCGTTCCTGACTTCTTCCAGCGTCGATTTAAATGCGTCGATCAGCTCGTGCGGCAGTTTGTTGATGAAGCCGACCGTATCGGACAGGAGGCATTCCTGACCGTTCGGAAGCGTGATCCGCCGAACGACGGGATCGAGCGTTGCAAACAGCATGTCCTCCGCCATCACGTCGCTTTCGGACAGCAGGTTCAGGATCGTGGACTTACCGGCGTTGGTATACCCGACAAGCGCGACCGTCGGAACGCCGTTTCCGGATCTCTGCTCCCTCCTGAGAGACCGTTGCTTCTCAATTTCGGAAAGATCCTGACCGAGTTCATAGATGCGCCTGCGGATCCTTCTGCGGTCGATCTCGAGCTTTTTCTCCCCCGGGCCGCGCATGCCGACGCCGGAGGAACCCTGCCTGGAAAGGATCCTGCCCATTCCGATCAGTCTCGGCAGTCTGTACTGAAGCTGCGCGAGTTCCACCTGCAGCTTTCCTTCCCTGGATGAGGCTCTCTGGGCGAAAATATCGAGTATCAGCATCGTGCGGTCGAGCACCGGAAGCCCGAGAATAGATTCCAGGTTTTTCATCTGGACCGCTGTCAGCTCATCGTCAAAGATGACGATGTCCGCTTCCAGCTCGCTGCAGAGAAGAGAAAGATCGGAGGCTTTCCCGGATCCGATATACGTGGCGCTGTCGACCGTTCTTTTATTCTGCGCGTCCTTCCCGACTACCACGATACCGGCCGTTTCGGCAAGGGAAGCAAGCTCATCCAGCGAATCATACCGCGTATCCGTCCTGATCCCGACCAGCACAGCCTTGTCCGGTTCGAATTCCGTGACCTTGCTGTCGCGCGACAGAAATGCGCGGTCCGAGGCATAGATCTCGTCCATGAGCATCTTCTGCGGGATCCTCGAAGGAAGGAACGGTCCGTAGATCGCAGGCTTCACTTCCCCGCCGTCCTCCGCTTTTAGATACGCAACATAGAGATCCGTAGGCGATCCGGACTCATTCACGCCGACAGCGCACATGGCGTCCAGTTTCAGGGAAGACAGCGAACCGAGATCGACGCCGGAAAGCATGCCGCTTGATCCGGGATGCGTATGGATGCAGCGGACGCCGGACAGTCTGTCCGTATTGCGTACGACGCGCAGTTCCTCCATATGGACCGAATGGTCGTCTCCCAGACGAATATCAAGCACCTTCCCGCCGCGCGAAATATACACGAGGACTTCCCTGTTTACGAGCGCAGTAACATAGCTGATCCTTTCGATCAGATCCCTGTCAACGAAGGTATCCGAATCAATGGAGCAGTCGTACAGTTCGCAGATCCCGTTCAGTACGGAATCCTTTATGCCGTTGGTGTTGCCGTTTACTTTTCTCTGCATCAGATATCAGCGGTCAGAAAGTTCAACTTTCATAACCGTTCGGATTGGAAGACTGCCAGTTCCAGCTGTCGCAGCACATGTCTTCCAGATCAAGCTCCGTTTTCCAGTGCAGTTCCCGGTTGCTTTTGGAAGGATCCGCGTAGACGGTTGCCAGATCTCCCGGACGTCTGTCCGTGATCCTGTATGGAACGGGAACATGGTTGACCTTTTCAAACGTACGGACCATTTCCAGCACGCTCGTTCCCCTTCCCGTTCCGAGATTGAAGATATGAACGCCGTCATGATCATCGAGGTACCGTATCGCGGAAACATGCCCTTTCGCAAGGTCGACCACATGGAGATAGTCGCGGACGCCTGTTCCGTCCGGGGTATCGTAATCATCTCCGAACACGGAGAGTTCCTTCCTTCTGCCGACTGCCGTCTGTGAAATAAAGGGCATCAGGTTATTCGGGATCCCGGACGGATCTTCTCCGATCAGCCCGGACGGATGCGCGCCGACCGGATTGAAATACCGCAGCAGTGCGGCGGAGAAACCCTTGTGCGCCCTGACGACGTCCATGATGATTTCTTCGCACATGAACTTGGTCCAGCCGTACGGATGGGTGCAGTTTCCGGTGCTGCTTGTCTCGGAGAGTGGCATCGTGTTTCCTGGAGAATACACGGTGGCGGACGAGGAAAACACAAGCTCGCCGACCTTATGGCGCAGCATCGCCTCGCAGAGACCGATGGTGGAATCCAGATTGTTTCTGTAGTACATCAGAGGTTTTGCAACGGATTCGCCGACTGCTTTGAAGCCCGCAAAATGTATCACCTGCCGTATGTCATGGCGTTCAAAGATCTCGTCGAGCTTTGACGCGTCACGGACATCGGCCCTGTAAAACGCGACGGGTTTCCCGGTGATCTGTTCGACTCTCTGAAGAGACACTTCCGAACTGTTGCTCAGATTGTCCGCGACAACAACGTCATATCCCGCATTCAGAAGCTCGACGCAGGTATGGGAACCGATATATCCGGCTCCGCCAGTCACAAGAACCGCCATGTCATTCCTCCGTTGAATCGCAATTATCCGGGGAGTTTTCCTTTTCTTCCTCCACAGCGTCCGTTTCGGCATCGTCCGCTTCCGCGGCATCAGCCGGGACTTCTTCCTCCTCATCGAAATCAAATGCATCGACCGGGAGGATATGCCCCTTCTGGCGCTCGTTCACGGGCGCGCGGCCCTGCTGCTTTGCCTTTTCAGGGTCGGTGTATTTTCTCATCAGGATGATCAGCACCACCAGCGCTGCGATGGTCAGAGCAAAGAACGCGATGCTGATCACGCGTAGAAACTGATAGCTGAACACGCTTGCAAGGCCGGTCGGGGAAGCGGCGACGAAGTCCTGCGCTTCCGGATCATAGACATACAGAAGATTCTGAACGGTCGTGCTGAGACTGTGCAGCAGCATGGTGCATCCGAGCACGATGTAGAGGATCCTGGAGTACTTCTTGAATTCTTCCTCCTTGCCTTCCTTGATATTATCGGCTTTCAGAAGTTTTCCCTTCCCGGAGATCCCTCCGATCAGGATGTAGACAGCCATCGCCATCAGAACGAGATCAAAAAGCAGTGTCATGATGCGTTTCCTCCGTTAATTCTTTTTCAGTTTGGATCCCTGCGGGGAATCCTCAATACTGTAACCCATTTCCTTCAGCCGGTCGCGGATGGAATCCGCGAGCTTGTAGTTCTTTTCCTTTCTCGCTGCCTGCCGCTGTGCGAGAAGATCCAGCGCTTCCTGCGGAAACTCTTCCTTCTCTTTCTTCTGGCACAGACCGAGCACGCCGGTAAGGGAATCAAACAGCTGCTTGGCAGCATCCAGCGAAGCCTGATCGCGCGGGGACGAAACAAACGTATTGATTGCATGAGAAAGATCGAACAGAACGCCGATGGCGTCCGCCGTGTTCAGATCGTCGTCCATTGCCTGTTCGAAGCGCTTCCGGTACGTGTCCAGTTCCGCGATGAAAAGATCGTCGATCTCGGTTTTCGGACCGGGCTGCGCTTCCTCCAGACGCTGTCTTGCGATCTTCAGTCTGTCCAGCGCCGCTTTGGACTGCTGGATCAGTTCCCTGGAGAAATTGACCGGGTTACGGTACTGCACGGAAAGAAGGAACATCCGGACCGCTTCCAGATCGAATTCCTTCGAAATGTCCCTTACCGTAAAGAAGTTGCCGAGCGATTTCGACATCTTCTGATTGTCGACGTTGATGTAGCCGTTATGCATCCAGTAGTGCGCGAACGGTTTTCCGGTCGCGGCTTCGGACTGCGCGATCTCGTTTTCATGATGCGGGAAGATCAGATCCTGTCCGCCGCCGTGTATGTCGAACGTCTTGCCGAGGATCGTCATGCTCATCGCCGAGCACTCGATATGCCAGCCGGGTCTCCCCTTTCCCCAGGGAGAATCCCAGGACGGCTCGCCGGGCTTTTCCGCTTTCCATACGGCAAAATCCAGCGCGTCGCGCTTCTCTTCGGTCGGATCGACTCGCGCGCCGTTTTCCAGATCGTCGATGTTCTGTCCCGAAAGCTTGCCGTATCCGGCGAAGCTGCGGACGGAATAGTACACGTCCCCGTTATCGGCGACATACGCGTGACCCTTGTCGATCAGGGTCTGAACGAGCTGAATGATCTCCCGGATATGCTCCGTGGCCCTCGGGTTGACCGTCGCGCGCTTGATTCCGAGCGCGTCCGCGTCCCTGTAATACTCCTGAATGAACCGGTCGCCGAGTTCCTTGACGGAAATGCCCTCTTCGTTCGCGCGTTTGATCATCTTGTCGTCGATGTCCGTGAAATTCTGAACAAACGTGACGTCGTATCCGAGATACTCCAGATAGCGGCGGAGCGTATCAAAAACGATGAACGGTCTCGCGTTCCCGATATGGAAATAGTTGTAGACGGTCGGTCCGCACGCGTACATGCCGATCTTCCCGGGGACGAGAGGAACCAGTTCCTCTTTCTTTCTGGTCATTGTGTTGTAAATCTGCATATTCTCTTCTCCTTCAGTCCGGATTCAGGACTTGGTGTTGTTCATCGTGCTTTCCAGCTGCCGGATGCGTTCGGCAAGTTCATTGATCTGCTGCTGGACAGGGTCGGGCAGGTTGATCTGATCGAGGTTCACTTCGTTTTCATTGCCGTCTTTCATCGGACATTCATCGGTCCTGTAGGGACAGGTTTTGGCGTAATCGCAATCCTGGAATCCCGATTCGCAGGTCAGGCGGTCGCATTTCCCGCACGCGGGTCTCCGCATCCTGACGACATGTCCGGGAACACCGACGACCGTCGCGTACGCGGGGACGTCCGACAGGACAACGGCGCCAGCGCCGACTCTCACATGGTTTCCGATCTTAACGGGACCCAGGACGGAAGCGCCGGAAGAGATCATGACATGGTCTCCGATCGTCGGATGCCGTTTCCCGGTCTCTTTTCCCGTTCCGCCGAGCGTCGCGCCCTGATACATCGTCACATCGTTTCCGATCACCGTTGTCTCACCGACGACAACGCCCTGCGCATGGTCGATGAAGAGTCTCCGCCCGATTTCCGCCGCGGGATGGATGTCCGCGCCGGTACGGAATCTTCCGACGGACGAGATATACCGCGCGAACGTCTTCCTGCCCTTCTGATAGAACCAGTGCGCGACTCTGTAGTACCAGACCGCATGCAGGCCGGGATAGCAGAAAAATACCTCCGCTTTGCTTTTGGCTGCCGGGTCGCGGTCCATGACGCACCGCATGTCTTCCCTCATTAAATCAAACACGTGATTCTCCTTTGTCCGCCTATAAAAAAAGTCTTTATTGCGATGAATAAAGACGAAATAATCCGCGGTCCCACTTTATTTGGATATCAATCCCACTTAACCGAATAACGGCAGGTGATATAACGGTCACAGCCCGTCCGGAGATACTCGCTCCATCTTTCACACCGGAAGCTCCAAAGTGCACTTCAGAACCCTTGACGGTATTATCGCACCAAACTAATACTCTCTTGACGTCTGGCGGGCTCCTACTCTACTTTGTTCCACGCTTTTTAACAGATTAACTATAGGATATGTGATACAATAATGTCAAGTCACAAACCATCCCCTGCGAGACGATGAGGTGCCGGTTGAAACACTGCGACAAATGCGGAACATTCTATAACGATGCGCTCGGACAATGCCCGAAATGCTTTCCTGCTGCCGAAATGCTTGAAAGCGCGGAAGACAGCGCGCAAAAGCCGACGCGGCAAACTCTGAAAAAGCAGTGGATCGCGATCCTGGTTGGAATTCCGGCCATGATTCTGCTATATTACATCATAATAGGTCTTCTGAAGCTGGTTGCTTCCTGAAATGTGTCCCCTATGAGATCCGAGCGTATTGACAAAAAGAACAGCGTCACATCCATTGTGATCACCATTCTCCCTCCGATTCTTCTGATCGGTGTTTTTGCGTACTGGATTCTGACCTCTTTCTTTCCCGTTGTTCCGTCGGCCTGCAGCGGTGCTCTGGCCGTCCTGATCGCATGTCTTCTGATCCGCACTTCCGCGGTGTTTCTGGATCAGAACAGTACCGCCTTCCGCGAGGATACGGATATAGGAACGCGGAACAAGCGCGCCGCATCCTCATCGCTTAAGCATCCGGTCCTGGCTGTCATGCTGATCGCTGCCCTTTCCAGAATTCTGATATTTATTGCGGTTTACGCGGTGCATACAGCCGTTCACGGATACCAGGCCGGCATCCTTCAGATGTCCTCCTTATGGAATCCTCCCTTTTCCCAGGGGACGTCCGCCATGAACATATCCAACAGCTGGTATGCGGCTTCCGAATTCCCGTCCGCCTCGTATCTGCCGCTGTTCCCGCTCTACCCGCTGCTGATATCCTTTGTGAACCTGCTGACCGGGAACCGCTTTCTCGCGGGTCTGATTCTTTCGCTTCTGTTCTTTGTCCTTTCCGCAGCCGCGCTTTATTTACTCGTCCGGAAGGAATATGGCAATACCGAAGCGTTCCGCGCCGTACGGTATCTCTGCATCCTGCCGCCGACCTTTCTGCTGAACCTCCCCGCTGCGGACGTTCTGTTCCTGCTCCTGTCAATCATCATGCTGCATTTTGCCCGCAGGCGTAAATTCTACGCGGCCTCGCTGACGGGCGCCGCGGCAGCCTGTACCGCGTTCGCTGGGATTCTCCTGTTCGTTCCCGTCGCGTTCGAACTGTTGCTGAATTTCCGTGAAGACCGCAGCGTTTCCGTCAAAGCGGGTCCGCTTGCGAAGGAATATGTCCCGAGACTGCTCGCCGCTTTTCTCATTCCTGCCGGAACGCTTGCCTGCGCCGCTTTCATCGAGCGTCATTCCGGCACCGCTTTCCCGTGGTTCGGCGTTTTTCCGGGCCTTCCGAACACAGGCCTTTCCTCTGTATTCCGGAATTTCGCAATCCAGGTGCAGACGCTCCTCCAGGCTTACGCGTCGGGCACATTTCACGATCTGTACGGATATGTTCTTCCGAATCTCCTCTGCCTGATTGCGGTTCCGCTGATCCTGTTCCTTTCCGCGCGGAGGATCCGTCTTTCCTATACGCTGTACGGGATCTGCTTTTATCTTCTGACCTCCGGATACGGGAATCTCGTTTCCGCCCCGAGATATATGATACTGTGCGTGCCTGTCCTGATCGGTCTTGCTTCCTGTATCAGGAACAAAGCGCTGGATTTCCTGTTCAGCGCAGCGTCCCTCGTCCTGTTAGCCGGTTATCTGTACGCATTCACACTGCAATGGGGAGTTTTCTGATGGAAGAACTGTTTCGCATTTATCTGTGCTTTCTGAAAATCGGCGCCTTTCTGTTCGGCGGCGGTTATTCCATGCTGCCGATGCTGATCCGGGAGCTGTCCGAGACAAAAAAGTGGGCCACCGAAGATGAACTGATGGATTATTTCGCGGTCGCGCAGTGCACACCGGGAGTTATCGCGATCAACACGGCGACCTTCGTCGGCTATAAATTGAAAAAAGTGCCCGGAAGCATCGCGGCAACGCTCGGAATCGTGACTGTTCCCGTTATCGTCATCATTCTGGTCGCTTCCGTTCTGAAGCAGTTCTGGGGCTCCCCTGCCGTTGCACATGCGTTCAACGGGATCCGCGTCGCCGTGGCAGCGCTGATCGCCTCTGCTGTGATCAAGCTCGGAAAGAAAAGCATCCATAACTGGCTGACCGCTCTCCTCTGCGCCGCGGCGTTTGCATCCATCGCGTTCATGCACGTTTCCCCGGTCATCGTTGTGGTTGCAGTCGCCCTTGCGGGAATTCTGTACGGGAGGGCAAAACAGGCATGAATACGCTCTTGATTCTTTTTATTGAATTCTTTAAAACCGGTTTGTTTGCCGTGGGCGGCGGACTCGCCACGATTCCGTTCCTGACGGAAATGACCGAAAAGTATCCCGAATGGTTCCAGAATGTCAAACTGACCGATATGATCGCAATCGCAGAATCCACACCGGGACCGATCGGCGTCAACGCAGCGACCTACTGCGGTTATTCTGCCGCTGGCATACCGGGGGCTCTGGTCGCCACACTGTCCCTGATCCTGCCCTCTGTGATCATTATTACCATCATCGCGAAAGCATACAACAAATACAGACAGTCCAAGATCGTCAACGACATGTTCAGCGCCCTTCATCCCGCCGTGACCGGGCTGATCGCGGCAGCGTGTCTGACGGTCCTGTTTTCCGCGCTGAAGATCAAATCCTTCTCCGATATTGGATCCACCGATCTCCGGTGCGCCGGTCTGTTTGTGATCATGATCGTGCTCACGCAGGTTAAAAAAATGAGCAAGCT
Organism: Clostridia bacterium; assembly: GCA_017429985.1. Lineage (GTDB taxonomy): Bacteria > Bacillota > Clostridia > Christensenellales > CAG-138 > JAFRNW01. Next base: position 124,508 of record JAFRNW010000031.1, read on the forward strand.
TCATCCGGTCGTGTTTATCCTTGCAGGCGCGCGGATCGGCAATATAAT
>JAFRNW010000032.1 GCA_017429985.1 Clostridia bacterium
AGACCGTTGTCGGTTCGAGCGACAACGTACCCTCCGCTGCGGTCATTAAGAACGCAGACGGCGAAGACGTGACGGCGAGCTACGAGATCCAGTACGAGAACGGCACGCTGACCGTAACGAAAGCTAAACTCACCATTACGGCAAATAATCAGACCTACGAGTTTAACGGAGACATTCAGGGCGAGGGTGACGTTGTCTATGCAGATCCTTCTCAGATTGCCCAAAAGGTAACGGTAGACGGTCTGAAGGGCGACGATGCGCTTACGAGCATAGAACTCTTCGGACAGGGGAAGGAAGCCGGTACATATGATATCGACGTGTTTGGTGCCCAGGTCAACGGATCGGATCCGGACAACTACGAGGTGGTATATGTTAAGGGCACGCTGACGATCACGCCGATAGGCGAGTATACGATCACAGTCAGAGGTTATAGCGCTACCAGAACATATAACGGTGCTGCGCGTACGATCAGCGGGTATACTTTCAGCAGGTACGACAGTTCCATCGAGATTACCAAAATGCTGGCGCAGGATGACGCAAAGGCTACTGCGACGGGCACCAGGGTCGGAACGTATAGGATGACCATGACGGCGGCTGACTTTGAGGCTAAGTCTGACAATTATTCGAGAATCATCTTCAGAGTCATACCCGGTACGCTGAGAATCACGCCTGTACCCGATGACGATGAGCGGATTGTTGATCCCGAAGTCCCGTTGGCAGCCCCTGCAGCCGCTCTGGGTAACCAGGTGGGCGAGTGCTTTGAATAAGGAAGGAGCGGATATAGAATGAAAAACAGCGTTATGGCAAATCATGCTCGCATAAAGCGCTTCATTGCACTGCTGTTATCGGCGTTGTTCCTGTTTGCTGCCATGGCATGCGGCTCGAGCGAAAACCTGCAGGCCGATGAGGCTGGTGCTTCCGCCGTAAGCCGCAGCATGCCGCAGAATGTCACTGCAGAGCAGTTATCAACTGCCGGCGCGTTGCATGACGCGGAGCAACCCGAAACGGCTGCAAAAGCCGCTCTTCCCGAGGAACTGACGGTTGGAACGCCAAACCCCATGCGTGGCGATTTCTTCACGGACATGTTCGGAAATATCGGTTCAGACCAGGACGTCCGAACCCTGATCCACGGATATGACCTCATCAACTGGGATCAGTCCCAGGCCGAGTACGCTGTGGATCCCACTGTCGTGAAGTCATATACCACTTCTGCGGACGGGAAGGGAAACAAAACCTACCGGTTCACGCTGTGGGATGACCTCTACTATTCCGACGGTACTGAGATCAAGGCGCAGGATTATGCGTTTTCCCTGCTTCTCCAGATGAGCAAAGAAATGGAAGCCATCGGTGCAACGCCGTACCGTTCAGAGTACATTCTGGGAAGCAAAGCCTACTACAAGGGGGACAGCAAAGTTCTTGCGGGCGTTCGCGTTCTGAGCGACAGGGAGCTGGCGATCACACTGGACCGGAGTTTCCTCCCCTTCTATTACGAAGAGGGTCTGCTCCTTTGCACTCCGTATCCGATCTCGGTCATTGCGCCGGATTGTGAAGTCAAGGACGACGGCGACGGAGCCTATATCGACGGAAACTTCACGGCAGATACGCTGCAGCGTACGATCTTGGATCCGAACACGGGGTATAAAACGCATCCGTCCGTTACAAGCGGCGCTTATATGCTGAAGAGCTTTGACGGGACGACTGCTCATTTTGAGGTCAATCCTCACTTCAAAGGGGTCTGGCTGACCGACGAAGAGGGCGTCAACCCGGACAACATCGTGCGCTTTACAGACGGAAACGGCAATGCGCAGATGATGATCCAGCCTTCCATTGAAAAGCTTGCCTATACTTTTGTCAGCAGCGATGATATGGCCGACAGGATCAAGGACGGCAGCATCCATCTCATCAACAAGGTCACCTACGGCAGCGCCATCGATGCGCTGATCGATTCTGAGGCTGTTGAATACGACAGTTATGCCCGTGTCGGGCTGTCCTTCTTCACATTCAGCGTGGAAATGCCGACGGTGTCTGAGGTGGCTGTGCGCCAGGCCATCGCTTGGTGCATGAACCGGGATCAGATGACGAAGGACTTCTGCGGCGATTACGGCACGGTTGTAAACGGCTATTACGGTATCCAGCAATGGGAATACCTGATGGCCACCGGCGCGATCGGCTATCCGCTTGTAAAGGGATATGACAGCGAGAGCGGACCGGCTGCCGAAAAGGATGAAACATCCTCGTTTGCACAGCGTTACGCCCGTAACGAGGCCGAGTACAACAGAATGCTCAACAAGTGGAGGTCTCTGACACTGGACGGACTGACCGTTTACGGAAACGATGTCGAGAAAGCCAACAAACTGCTTGATAGGGCCGGATGGACGCTTAACCGGAACGGAAAGAGATTCCGTGCGGGTGAAGACGATGTCCGCTGCAAGAAAGTCAAAGGCGAGCTGGTAGCGCTAGATCTGAAACTGATGTACCTGGAGGGGAACCGCATTGCGGAGACCGTGCAGGCAAACGCAGTGGATAATCTGAAGGCCTGCGGCATTCTCCTGACACTCGTGCCGGCTTCCGCAGATGAGCTGCTCTCGTCCTACTATCGTCAGACGGAACGGACGACGGACATGATCTTCCTGGCCACGAACTTCCATACGGTGTATGATCCCGCTGTCACATTCAGCCTGGAGTCCGCATCAGACCGGAAGCAGTGGAACAGCATGTATACCGACGACAAACAGCTGTATCAGCTGGCGCTGAATATGCGCAAAACGGAGACCGGCGATGTGTACAACTACCTGAGAAGGTGGACCGAATTCCAGGATCGGTACAACGAAGTGCTGCCCGCGATTCCGCTGTATTCCAACGATTACTACGACTTCTATATCCCGCAGCTTGTGAATTACAAGATCGGTTCCCATGCTACATGGGTGCATGCGATCCTGGAGAGCTATCTGGATGGAAATCGGTAAAGTCTCAACGGAACGGTTCATCAAAAAACCATACAGTATGAAACAGAGTGCGTGTCATCAAAGACACGCACTCTTTCTATGAGAAAGGGACGCAGCCTGTTCGGGGCGATTCCTGCGATATATTCACGTATAAAAAAAGCGGACGGCGCAGAAGCGCGCATCCGCAGAAGATGTCCGGATTGTCCTTGAGATGATTACAGGTTATCCAGCTCTTTTTTCTTCGTCAGGATCCTGTTCAGGATCGGCTCATAATCCGCGTCGGTGCGGGAGCGGAGCAGTTCCGTGATCTCCTCCACAGGTTCGAGAATAGGGGTCAGCGACAGGTTGCCGAGCACACCTTTCAGAGCGTGAGCGGCTTCAAAGGCAGCATCCTTGTCTCCGGCATGGATGGCCTTTTCCAGCTTTTCATAATTGGTATCCGCCATGGCCTTGGTGACCATACGCAGATAGAAGGCTTCATTATTGATACAGCGGGACACGCCTTCCGCTGTGTTCGCGCCAAAAGCTTTCAAGGCTTCAATCGTCAGCATTCGTTTATCCTCCTGATAATCATGATCGGATGTTCACTAATCGAAGTATAACAGAATCGCCCTGGGGGAAAGTCATCCCTTCTTTTTCCATATCACGTGAAAGCTTCCGTACGGGGATGTCATATGGAAAATCACCCGGCGCGATGTTCCGAAACGTGGGGAACAGTTGCGGCTTCGGGCGAAAATATGATATTATGCAACAAATAGGAAGATGGGGGGAAAGGCGGTTGATCAGGCGGACGATGATATGTCTGGGGCTTGCTGTGCTGCTGTGCGTAAGCGGTTTTTCCTCCGCACTTGCCCTTTCCGGAAGCCATCTTTCCAGTCCTTTATTCGAAAACGCCGACGGTTTTTTGGACGCTTCCTTCCATGAAGACGCTGCGGAAGGAAACAGCAAGGTGAAGATCGATCTGTCGGCCTGTCATCTGGGATACGTGGCGGTATCCGCCAAGTCCAAAAAGCGCATGAAGTTCCAGGTGATCCATAACAAAACGACCTATACCTACGATATCCAGTCCGACGGCACGCCGTCCATATTTCCGCTTCAGACCGGGGACGGAGAATACACGTTCCGCGCGATGGAGAACACGGGCGGCTCGAAGTATGCCAAGGCGCTTGTCCTTTCGCATCAGGTCAAGCTGGACGACCCGTTTCAGCCCTTTTTGAGGCCGAGCGATTACTCGAACTACGCCCCTGATTCACGGTGTGTGCGCAAGGCGGCGGAGCTTACGGAAGGCGCCGTCAATGACGAGGAAGTCGTCATGGCCATTTATGATTTTATCGGGGATTCCATCCGTTACGACTATGTGAAGGCAACCACGGTGCAGTCCGGTTATCTTCCGGATCCCGACAGCACGCTGAAGACGAGAAAAGGGATATGTTTCGATTACGCCGCGCTGGCAGCCGCCATGCTCCGGAGCAGAGGCGTGCCCTGCAAGCTGGTCTTCGGCTACGTCGGGAAGGGCAAGCTCTATCACGCGTGGAATATGTTCTATACGGAGGAGACCGGATGGGTCACGGTCGGCTTCAAGGTAAACAGCAGGGACTGGACCCGCATCGATCTTACATTCATCGCAAACGGTCAGAACGAGAGTTTTACCGGCGACGGCAGCAATTACGCAGACCTATATTATTATTGACAGGTGGGGAAGATATGAAAAAGCAAACGTTGGATCCAATGGGCGTTAGCGCTTTTTGCGAGAGCATGGCCATGATGCTGCATTCCAGCATCCAGGTGGACGAGGCCGTCGGCCTTCTGCAGCAGCAGAGCGGCAAGGAAAAGGGCGGGATACTCGAGCGCGGTCTTCATGTAATGAAAGAGCAGGTGGACGAGGGATCCGGTCTGTACGCCGCCATGGAGAAAAGCGGAATCTTTCCCGACTACGCGCTGAACATGGTCAGGACCGGCGAGAAATCCGGCCATCTGGAGGAGATCCTGTTCCGGCTCGGCAGATATTACGCGGAGCAGAAGACCATTACGGAAAAACTCAAAAACGCGGTGACCTATCCGGCAGCCATGCTGGTTCTGATCATCGTGGTGCTCCTTGCCATGCTGACCATGGTGCTGCCCGCGTTTAAAGACGTGTACACCGATCTGACCGGCAGTATCGGCGCTTCCGCTTACCGGTATATCAACTGGGCATACGCTTTCTGCTGCATCGCCCTTGCCGTCATGGTGCTGATTGCCGGAGCGCTGTTGTTCGGCCTGTACCTCTGGAGAAACGGAAAGCGCGAAGCGGTGGAGAAGGTATTGAACCGGATCCCCATTTGCAGAAGCATTCTCGAGAACATGGGTCTGTTCCGCTTCACCTCTGCTCTGACGACCTTTATCTCCGCAGGCGAGATGCAGGACGAGGCCGTTCTGAACAGTCTTCCCATGACCGACTGCAAAAGCGTGGAGGAGAAGCTTCACCGGTGCGTATCCCGTATGGAAGAGGGACACAGCATCGCGCAGGCGGCATACGACGAAGACCTGTTCGAACCGGTCTACGGGCGTATGCTTCTCGCGGGAGAGCGCAGCGGCAGCATGGAATCGGTTCTGGGACGGCTCACGAATCTTCTGGAGGAGAACGCCACGGCTCTGGTCGACCGCCTGGTCGGCATCGTGGATCCTCTGCTTTCGGGCGTGCTGATGGTGACGGTCGGGCTTTCGCTGCTGTCCGTCATGCTGCCCCTGATCGGAATGATGAACTCGATCGGCTGATCGGAACGTTTTAGGAGATAAGGATGTATTCGGATAAAGTCAGACACTGGGGACGGAGGATCGGAATCGGACTGCTGATTCTGGCTTTGATCGCTTTGGGAGCGGTCCTGTTTTCGCGCGGTTCCCGGAAGGATCTGCTGACGGAAAGCGCCACGGCCATTGAGCAGACGATTAAAAAGAGCGCCCTTCAGTGCTACGTGATCGAGGGCGTTTACCCGCCGGATCTTGCCTATCTGACAGACAATTACGGCCTGCAGGTCAACGAGAGGGACTTCATTATCCACTATGAAGCGTTCTCTTCCAACCTGCCGCCGGAAGTCCGCGTCCTGATCCGAGAGGACGGGGAGGAGATAACGTCATGACAAGAGGACACAGCACACATCTGACCGGTTATTTCACCGTCGGCACGATCGCCCTGTTTATCGTGGGCTTTCTGATGCTCGTGATCTTCGGCGCGCATATCTATCAGGAAACGGTGGCGGGGCAGCAGAAAAACATGGATACCCGCGCCCAGCTTTCCTATTTCGCCACGATCCTGCGGGACAACGACACCGCCGGCGCCGTATCCGTGGAGGGATCGGCAGACGCGCCCGTGCTTACCGTACGGGACGGGGACAGCGGATACGCCTTCCGTATCTATCTTTACGAAGGACAGCTCGTTGAGGAGTTTTCCGAAACAGACGCACCGCTTGATCCCGAATCCGGGCAGGTCATAGGCAAAACGAATACCTTTGCCGTGGAAAAGGACGGCGCGGGGCTCAGGATCGCTACCGACGCAGGCAGCGTGACCGTATATCTCCGGGCGGAAGGAGGCGCGCAATGAAGAAAGGACAGTCCGTCACTTCATTCTATGTGGAAAGCCTGCTTCTGGTCGTTGTGTTCGTCTGCATCCTGCTTGCCCTCACCAGCGTATTCGGGCTGGGCCGCAGAGAGAGCGTGAAGGCGGGATTTCTGACAAGCGCGGTGACGCTCGCCCAGAACGCCGCGGACGGTTTCTTCCTGGAAGAGGCGGAAGACAGCGGCGAAGAGGAGACGCGCTACGCGGCGGACATGACGCCCGATCCGGCAGGAGAATTCCTTGTGCGGGTCAAATGGCGGAAAGACGGAGATATGATACGCGGCGAAGTAACGGTCTTCCGGGGAGAGGATACGCTGTACACCCTTCCCCTTGCCAGATATACGGAGGAGGTGGGAGCATGAACAAAGCGCCTGTCAAGCTTGGACCGCTGGCTCTTTTACTGACGGTGATCAGCATCTGCCTGACCACGCTGGCTATCCTGACCTTCGCGACCGCGCGTGCGGACTGGCGTCTCGCGGAAAAATACGCCGAGACGGTCCGGCTGCGCTATGAGCTGGATGAGGAAGGACAGGAATGGCTCAGGGACGCGGATCCAAACGACGGAACGGTTCTTGAAAAGGAAGGCTCCACGCTGACGATCCTTCTGGAGGACGGCCGGATCACGGAATGGCGGCATGAACGCGACTGGGAAGAGGACCTTGATCTGGAAGTATGGCCGGGTTTCGGCTTTTAACGATGATTTTTTGAGAGGAAGACCTATGAGCATTCAGGAAATCTTGCAGCAGGCAATCGACCGGGGAGCGGCGGACATCTTTCTCATCGCCGGCCTTCCCGTGACCCTCAAATGCGACGGGCGTCAGGAACGCCTGGAGGGGGAACGGCTGCTTCCGGACGGTATCCGGACCCTCGTGGATGAGATCTACGAGCTGAGCCGCCGGGACCGGAAGAACCTTGACGCGGAGGTGGACGACGATTTCTCTTTTTCCCTGTCGAAGCTGGGAAGATTCCGGGTCAACGTGTTCCGCCAGAGGGGTTCCCTGGCCGCGGTCATCCGGGTCATCCGCTTCGGACTGCCCGATCCCGTGAAGCTGGGCATTCCCGAGAGCGTTTTGTCCCTCGCGGACAACAAGAAGGGTCTGGTACTCATAACAGGCTCCGCCGGAACGGGAAAATCCACCACGCTCGCGTGCATGATCGACCGGATCAACCGGACCCGTGACGGGCATATCATCACGATGGAGGATCCGATCGAATACATTCACCGGCACGACAAATCCATCGTCACCCAGCGGGAGATCTCCATCGACACGCCGGGATATCTTGAAAGCCTGAGGTCCGCACTTAGGGAAAGCCCGGACGTCATCCTGCTCGGCGAGATGCGGGATTACGACACAATCTCCGCCGCCCTGACGGCCGCCGAGACCGGCGTGCTGCTTCTGTCGACGCTGCACACCTCCAGCGCCGCCAACACGATCAACCGCATTCTGGATGTGTTCCCTGCAGCGCAGCAGCATCAGGTGAAGATCCAGCTGGCACAGATCCTGAAGGGTATCGTCTGCCAGCAGCTGGTGCCCTCCACGACGGGCGAGCAGATTGCGGTGTTCGAGATCATGAAATCCACCACGGCCATCCAGAACATGATCCGCGAGGACAAGCTCCATCAGATGGAGTCCGCCATGCAGGCGGGCGCCGCAGACGGAATGTGCACGATGGACGGAAGCCTGCTCAAGCTCTACCGCGAGGGACGCATCACAAAGGACACGGCGCTCATCAGCTGCGTGAACTATGAGAATATGATCAAGCGTCTGGGATAACCGGATGACGGAGGACCCTTTCCCAAGACGCAGAACCATCCGCGCGCGGCAGGCCGACCTTTTTGAATGCCTGCGCAACGGCGGATCAACGGGAGGACGAACCATGGAAAAACAACCGGGCAATCAGGGCGGCATCCGCCTGAAGCTGCTGAACCGTATCATGATCTCGGTTACGGTAGCGCTGGCAGTTGCCCTGGCGCTTATCGCCTATTCCGCCATCCGCGGCTTCAACAGGCTGGAAGAGGCCACGGACCGGTACCTCCTTGCCCGGATGAACATTGCCGATATGCAGGGCGGTTCCGACTATCTCACCGACCGGGTGCGGACCTATATCGTGACCGGAGACGAGAAGAGCGCGGATGATTTTTTCCATGAGATCGAAGTCACGCGCCGCCGTGATCTGGCCATCGAAAGCATGGAATCCCTCCTTTCCGGAACGGATACGGCAAGATATCTTGTCGAAGCTCTGCAGAAATCCAACGCGCTTGCGGATATCGAACGCTATGCGATGCGTCTGGCAGCCGAGGGGAACGGTCTCACGGGGGATGAGATTCCGAAACAGCTGCAGACCGTGTCGCTGACGGAAGCGGATCTTGCGCTTTCAAAGGACGAAATGCTCGACAAAGCCAGGGAGATGGTCTTTGACGAGACGTATCAGACGTATAAGCAGAGCATCCGGGACGACACTGCCCGGTGCGAGGATATTCTGATCGGCGAGATGGAAGCCAGTCATGAAGAGACTGCCCGGAGGCTGGAAACCGCGCTGATCCTCCAGTCCATCGTGATCACGGTAGTCGCGATCGCGGTCGGACTCTTTGTGTTCTGCTACGCGAGACTGGTCATTCAGCCGATCCAGGCCATGGTAACGGCGATCTCCGAGGATGCCTACGCGGAGGAACACGGCGCCTACGAACTGCGGTTCGTATCCAGAGCCTACAACGAGGCGCTGAAGGAGAGCATGCAGAACCAGGAGCAGCTGGCGTACAAGGCGTCGCATGACGCGCTGACGGATCTGTACAACCGGGGCGCCTTCGAGAAGGCAAAGGAGAAGACCAAGGGCAGGGCGCAGGCGATGTTTATCGTCGATGTGGACCGGTTCAAAATGTTCAACGACGAGTACGGCCACGTGATGGGAGATCTGGTGCTCCAGAAAGTTGCCCGCACGCTGAAGAACCATTTCCGTGAAGAGGACTATGTGTGCCGGTACGGCGGCGATGAGTTCACCGTGCTCATGGTCCACGCGACGAGCGAGATCCGACCCATGGTGGAGACGAAACTGGAGAGCATCCGCGATGCGCTGCTGGATACGACCGACGGTCTTCCGCCCATTACGCTCAGTATCGGCGTGGCATTTTCCGACCGGCCCGATCCTACCGACGATATCCTGAAAGACGCGGATACGGCCCTGTACGTGACCAAGGAACGCGGCAAAGACGGCTACAGTTTTTACGGGGATCCAAAATGAGGTTTTCCGTTCCGAAATGAGGAGCAGGTTCGCGGAAGAAGTTGGGCGGAGAGAAAAACGGCATGACGCATTGATTTTTCACGGCGGCTTTCCCGGAAAGGGAAGCCGCTTTTCCTGTGCGCGGGTCCCGCGTCCGCATAGGGGTTCCTGACGGGTATCGGAGCCGGCTTCTTGCACGGGCACGGATCATTCAGTATACTGAATCTATTATATATATCTTTTTTTCGAGAATGACCACATAAGGAGACTGCCATGAAGCACTGGAACAGGCGGATCGCGCTGGGACTGATCTTCTCCCTGCTGATTACCGGCTGCGCGCTCAGCCCTTCCCGCGGGGAAACGGTCCCGGCGCCGGACAGCCGAATGCCCGCGGTAATCGACGGACAGACGTTCTGCCTGAACCGCGCGGACGGAAGCAAAGAGATCATTTTCCTGAACGGAGTGAACATAGGCGCTGCCGCCGCGGGCAGTTTTCCCGGCGAGTTTGCGATCCCGAAGGAAACGTATCTGAGATGGTTTCAGTATATCTCGGACATGAACGTGCAGGTCGTCCGTGTCTACGTGAATCAGATGCCCGCGTTTTATGAAGCGCTGGCGGAATTCAACGCGAAGGCTGAAAAGCCTCTATATCTGATCCAGGGCGTCTACGCAGACGAGGACATGATCGCCGCGTACGGCAATGCGTTCGGCGGCAACGGGGCTTTTCTGGACAGCTTCTTCTCGGATATCCGGAACGCGGTGGACATGATCCACGGCAGCGCGGAGATCGAGAAGCTTCCGGGGCACGCGGGCGGCAGCTACATGGCCGACGTATCCCCCTACGTGATCGCCTGGATACTCGGAATCGAATGGGAAGCCGGATTTGTGAACGGGACCAATGCCGCAGAGCCGGACAGGACATCCTACGAGGGGAAATATGTCCGCACGGCGGACGCCTCCCCGTTTGAGACTTTCCTGGCGGAAGCCGCCGAAACGGCCATCTCGCGGGATTTGGAAGTCTACGGAAGCCAGAGGCCCGTTGCGCTCTGCAACTGGTGCACCACGGATCCGCTGGATCACCCCAACGAGCCCAGTCCGGAGATGGAAGACGCGGCGGTCGTTAACGCGGAGCATATTCTCGCAACGGACGCGTTTCAGGCCGGTTTTTTCGCTTCCTATCACGTTTACCCATATTATCCCGAGTTTCTCAGCTATGATCAAAAATACCTGGAGGGAGAGGAGCCCAATCCCTATCTCGCCTATCTGAAGGAACTGGTCGCGCACCACTCCGTTCCCGTGCTCGTCTCGGAGTACGGCATTCCCGCCTCCCGCGGCATCGCGCACGAGAACGCCGTTACCGGCATGTCGCAGGGCTACGCCTCGGAGCGGCAGCAGGCGGAGTGGCTCATGTCCATGTGCAAGGACATCCGCGAAGCGGGATGCATCGGCGGCCTGATCTTCACCTGGCAGGACGAATGGTTCAAAAGGACCTGGAACAGCATGGACTATGAACAGCCCGACCGGCGGCCGTTCTGGTACAACGCCCTGAGCCCCGAGGAATGCTTCGGCCTTCTGGCCTTCACGACCGGCGGCAGCGTGGTTCTGGACGGAAAGGATGCGGACTGGAAGGGCGTATCTCCTGTTGCGGAGAACGACGGCCTGACGGTATACGCGCAGTCGGACGCCGGATATCTCTATCTTATGGTGCGGGTGAAAGAGACGGATCTTGAACGGGATACGCTGTATCTCCCGCTGGGCGTGACTTCCGATCTGGGAAGTCACGGCTTCGGATCCCTCCGGTTCTCCCGCGGAGCGGAGTTTCTGCTTCAGATCCACGGGCGGGAGGACACGAGGCTTCTGGTGGACGCCCATTACGACGCCTTCTATTATTCGTACGCGCACCAGCACACCTTTTTCCCGCCGCGGGAAGGGCAGTTTGAGCGGGATTCGGGTCAGTTCGGACCGTACTGGATGGCCATGAACCGTCCCATGCTCATTCCCGGAACGGGCGAGGCCGTTGACTTTTCGAGGTTTGACGCGGGATTGCTGCGGTACGGATGTTCAGATCCTGCCGACGCGGGATATGATTCCCTTTCCGACTTCTGCTTCGGAAAGGATTTTGTGGAACTGAGGCTGCCCTGGATGATGATCGGGTTCATGGATCCGTCCACGAAGCTGGTCATGGACGATCTGTACAAAGGGGACACCATCACGCCCGTCCCGACGGACGGGGTTCGGATCGGCGTCTGCCGGGCGGACAGCAAAAATACGGCGCCCATGGAACTTTACACCTGGGAGAACTGGGAACTTCCCGAGACGGGCGAACGGCTGAAAGCGTCGTATTATCTTTTGAAGGATTATTTCGCTGCGGAATAAGGAGGGACAGAAATGCACGCATGGATTCAGGCGGCAGTGGACGTGCTGGTCATCATCATGGCCGGCATACTGGTGCTGTTCACGCTGGGACTGCTTGTCCTGCATATTCTGACGACGACCAACAATAAGCGCGTGGAGCGGATCAAGAAAAGGATCATGCGTCTTCTCAGCGTCTCTCAGGATCTGGAATACCTGCGCGGACAGATCCATCACCTTCTGGATGAAGACGGGGAGGTGAGATCCTTAAGGGACATCCGCGGCATCGATTCCAACCGGGGCACGATCGCCATGACGATCGTCGTTGAGGAGATCGCTCCCGAACAGCGTGAGCACATGCGGGAGATCATCCTGAAGGACAGCTGGTATCTTTCGCACATCCACAAAAAGATGCGTTCCCTCGATCCGGACCGGGTGGGCGTGTTTACTAAGCTGATCGCGGAGCTGCGCCTGCCGGGTTTCGAGGAGGACGTTATAAACAGCCTGCGCCGCTGGCCAAAGAGGGCGGACAACCAGGAGATCGGTCTTCTGGCGCTGTTCCGCTGCGGCCGCGGGGAGGAACTGATCTCTCTGTTCACGGACCCCTCGTTTCAGCTGATCATCTCCTTCCGTTCGCTGCAGGAGCTGTTCTCCCTGTACGTGGGGGATAAGGTGTCGCTCTACCGCAGGCTGATGGAGACACCCTGCGACATGTATATCATCCGGGCTTGCATCAGGGATATTGGCGTGAATTCGATCAGGGAGCTGTGTCCCGCCGTTCTGCCGTATCTGGATTCCGACAACATCAATCTTCTGATCGACGCCGTCCGCACGCTGGGCAGGCTCGGTTACCGGCCGGCAGAGGAGAAGATCAGAGGTTTTACGAACCATTCCTCCTGGGGCGTCCGCAGCGTGGCGGTCAGCGCGCTCGCGCGGATCGCGCCGAAAGCGAGCTACAGCGATCTGCTCCGCTGCCTGTGCGACAGGGAATGGTGGGTCCGCTTCCATGCGGCGGAGGCTCTGGCCGAAGGCGGGGATCATGAAAAGCTGATGGAGGACGTTGAGGGACTGAACGACCGCTTCGCCTACGAGATGATGCGGTACATTCTGGAACGGAACGCGCTGCTGAAGGAGGGACTGGCATCATGAAGGACTTCCTCTTTTCTCTGATCCGTGTGGTCAACTACATCTCCCTGTTCTATGTGCTGGCGATCAGCACGATCTATCTCGTGCAGCTGGTGAGCGCCACGTTCGGGCTGCGGGAATACAGCCGTTCTCTCAAATATACGGATTATGCGCGGTATGTTTATTCGGACAACATGGTGCCGATCAGCGTGCTGGTGCCGGCATACAACGAATCCGCCACGATCGTGGACAACGTGCGGAACCTGCTGTCTCTGGATTTCGGCCATTATGAAGTCATCGTCATCAACGACGGCTCCAAGGATAACACGCTGGAGCTGCTGAAGGACGCTTTCCGGCTCATCCAGATCAACCAGCCGTATAAAAAATCCATTCCGACCCAGCCGGTGAGGGCGGTCTACCGTTCCGCGACCCACCCGAATCTGGTCGTTCTGGACAAGGAGAACGGCGGAAAGGCCGACGCGCTGAACGCGGGGATCAACGTTTCCATGTATCCCGTGTTCGTTTCCATTGACGCGGATTCCCTGCTGGAGCGTTCCAGCCTCGCGAAGATCATCTACGCGTTCATGGTGGATCCGCAGTGCGTGGCAGTCGGCGGGATCATCCGTATCGCGAGCGGCTGCGAGATCGTGGACGGCCAGCTCCATGAGATCGATCTGTCCGACAAGCCCATTCTGATGCTTCAGACCAACGAGTATCTGAGAGCTTTCCTTACGGGCAGGATCGGATTCCACAAGATGGGAATGCTGCTGATCATTTCCGGCGCGTTCGGGGCGTTCAACAAGCAGGCGGTCATCGACGCAGGCGGGTATACGCCCAGGTGCATCGGAGAGGATATGGAACTGGTCGTGAAGCTTCACAAAAATATGCTTAAAAACAAGCGGGTCTATTCCATCAAATTCCTGCCGGATCCCGTCTGCTGGACCCAGCCGCCGGATAACTTTTCCGATTTGAAGAAGCAGCGGAAACGCTGGCATATCGGTCTGATCGATACCCTGATGCGTCACAGGGACATGGCGTTCCGTCCGGAATACGGAAGGATCGGCATGCTCTGCCTGCCTTACTTCTGGATCTTCGAGCTCATCGGCCCTATCTTTGAGGTCCTGGGTTATATCACGGTGCCGCTCTCCTACATTCTGGGCGTCGTGAACCTGCACTTTATGATCAGCTTCTTCCTGCTGGCCGCGCTGTACGGGACCATACTATCCGTGGGCGCTCTCATGCTGGAGGAAAACACCTTCCGGAAATACCCGAAGGTCAGCCAGATCCTGAAGCTGTTCTTCTATTCGGTGATCGACAATTTCGGATACCGGCAGCTCAACTCGATCTACAAGGTGGAGGCGACATTCGGATACCGAAAGAACAAATCCTCGTGGGGCAGCATCAAGCGGAGAACGTTTGCGCCGGATGAAAAGGCGAAGTGAATCATGAGGTAAAATAAAACGCATGAAAAAAAGCGTACGGCCTCCGGCGGGATCGGCTGCGCGCTTTTTTCCTGTACAGAAAAAAGGCCGCCGCAATGCGATTGCTTCGGGACAGCCTCCGTGTACGAATGAAAAGACGATCAGGCGCGGTGTTCAGCCTCTTGTGCGGACGAACAGGATCCCGAGCGTGTTGGGACCGCAGTGCGAGGTGATCGTCGAGCCGGCATTGGTGATCAGGATCTCCTTAAATCCGGGCGCCAGTTCATTGATACGGGCCTCCACTTTCCGGATGAGTTCCGGGGAAGCCGTCGTGTGCGTGATGAAGATCCTGGTATGATCGAGATCGGTCCGGCCGCTGAGCTTGTCGGTAACGTATTCCAGCGTCACCTTGTCGAGAGCGCCACGGTATTTCTTGGTCGGCTCCATCTTTCCGCGGATGACCTCGATGCAGGGTTTCAGATGCATCAGGTTCGCGCCGAACCTTGCCAGCGCAGAGCATCTGCCGCCTTTGTACAGATAATCCAGTTTGTCGAGGACAAAGCTGGCTTCCACAAGATCCGTATAGGTGCGGCAGTCCTCATAGATTTCCTCGGCGGATTTCCCTTCGGCGGCCAGTTCGGCCGCGTGCAGGACCGACAGGCCCTGACCGGTGGAAAGATTGCGGGAATCCACCACGTAGACGTTTTCCAGTTCCTCCGCCGCCATGCAGGCGTTCTGGTAACAGCTGGAGAAGTCCGAGCTGATGCAGAAATGTACGACCGCGTATCCCTGTTCAAGCCATTTTCCGAAAAACGTAAGATATTCCGCTTCGTTGACGGCGCTCGTTTTCGGGAGTTTGCCCGTTCTGTCCACGAACGCATAGATATCCTGCGGGGTGATATCGGTCCCGTCCTTTCCGGAACGGTCTCCCAGGGTAACACCGAGAGAGATCATATCCAGATCATATTTTTCAAGCAGTTCGGGGGACAGGTCACAGGTGCTGTCCGTTGTGATCTTAACCTTCATGACAGAGCCTCTTGTTTCGTCAGAATGGCCGGCAGGAATTCATATCCGCCGGTGTTTTCGGAAAGGAAACGGATCCGTGTTCCTGAATACCTATGGTCCATATCCTCTCATAATAAATTGTACCGAAAAAAGGAGGAATTGACAATAGAACCCGGGGAATCCGTCGGCAGAATGCAGAAACGGTGACAAACCGGAACAGGAACGGATGAAAAAGAAAGAAAGGGGTGATATAATAACAAAAATGGTTTGTGTTCGGATCGGTCCGGCAGGGATGAATCCGCACGCTGCACAGGGACTGCTTCGAAATCCGCATTAAAAACAGGAGATCACCGCATATGAAAAGCAAGCTGTTTCAATGGCTCCATAACCGGAAAGCATTCCGGGACCTGAACGAAAAGGAATTTTCCTGGGTTCTCTACGACGTCGGCAATTCGGCGTACACCATGCTGGCCTGCTCCCTGATCCCGATCTGGTTCAAGAACCTGGCGATCGGTACCGAGCCGGGCAAGATCACGGGCGACAAGGCGACCGCCTACTATGCCATCGCGATCTCGGTCGTTACGATCGTGGTCGCGCTTCTCGGACCGATCTGCGGTGCGCTCGCGGACCGCAAGGACATGAAGAAGATCTTCTTCCAGACCGTCATCGCCTTGGGCGTGATCGGATGCGTGCTGAACGGCTTCGCATGGAGCTGGCTGGCGTTTCTGATCATCTTCGTTCTGACCAAGATCGTCTATTCCGCCGCGAACACGTTCTATGATTCCATGCTGAACGACATCACGACGGAAGAACGTATGGACGAGGTTTCGTCCTACGGGTACGCGTGGGGGTATATCGGCTCCTGCATTCCGTTCATGGTGGCGCTGATTGCCTATGTGCTCGGACCGGACATGCTCAAAGTCATATCGGAATCCCTTTCCAAGATCATCGGTTTCACGGTGACGGCTGCCTGGTGGGCGCTGGTCACCATCCCGCTGCTTCGCAACTATAAACAGCTCAATTATGTGGAAAAGAACAAGGCGACCGTCAGCGGCGTGTTCAAAAAGATCTTCGGCACGCTGAAGAAGATCTTCCTGCACGACAAAAAGGTCCTGTTCTTCCTGATCGCGTTCTTCCTGTACATCGACGGCGTCGGAACGATCATCGACAACTGCATCAACATCGGCACGGACCTCGGTCTTCCGACCGTCGGACAGGTCGTGTTCCTGCTCGCGACGCAGGTGGTCGCCTGGATCGGTTCGCTCGTGTTCGCGAAGCTGTCCAAGAAGTTCAAGACCGTTCCGCTGATCCTGGTCTGCATCGCCGGGTATACGGCCGTCTGTCTGTACGCGCTGACGCTGAATACGCTGCTCGATTTCGGCATTCTGGCGTTCGGCGTGGGATGCTTCCAGGGCTCCATCCAGTCCCTGTCCCGTTCCTACTATTCCAAGATCATCCCGCCGGAGAACTCCGGAGAATACTTCGGCCTTTACGATATCTTCGCCAAGGGCGCGTCGTTCCTCGGCTCCGCCGTTATCGCGGCGGTCAAGCTGGCGGGCGGCACAATCAATATCGCCGTCGCTTCCCTGGCCGTATTCTTCATCCTGGGCTTCTTCTTCCTGATCCTGTCCGACCGGCAGAAGACGATGAACCGCGGCGCCGTTTCCGAATAAGAAACCGTTTTGATTCCGAATACTGCGACTGCCGTCATCTGATGTGAGCCCTGCCAGGCAGACGCACGAAATAACCAAAGAATAGTTGTTTGAAATGGATGCTGTACGAAAATGAGATTGTGCAGCATCCTTTGTTTGCGGCGCAGAGCATGCAGGAAGGCGTCAGGGGTGGAAAGGCTGGGAAAGACAGGTGAACGTTTGTATAATGGATATCAGAAGAGAAACAGAACGCAGAACAGGGGAAGGGGATCAGAGATGAACAGAACGGAAGGGCAGGATCTAAGAGACCGCGTCCGGAAACTGAAGGACGCGCTGGAACGGAGCGAGGCGGTCGTGATCGGCGCAGGCGCAGGTCTTTCGACCGCGGCGGGCTTTACCTATTCCGGCGAGCGCTTCCTCCGGTATTTCAGGGATTTCTCGGAGAAATACGGGTTTCATGACATGTATTCCGGTGGATTCTATCCGTACAGTACGCCGGAGGAGATGTGGGCGTACTGGAGCCGGTATATCTATATCAACCGGTATATGGATCCGCCGAAGCCGGTCTATGAAAGACTGCTCGGCCTGGTGAAGGACAAAGAGTATTTCGTCCTGACGACCAACGTGGATCATTGCTTCCAGAAAGCTGGCTTCGACAAACAAAGGCTCTTCTATACCCAGGGCGATTACGGGCTGTGGCAGTGCAGCAAGCCGTGCCATAACAAGACATACGACAACGAGGAGCAGGTAAAAAAGATGCTGGAATCGCAGGGTTTTGTCATCGGGGAAGACGGGACGCCTGTGATCCCGGAGGGCGTGATTGCAAAGATGCGGATCCCTTCCGAACTGGTCCCGCACTGCCCGGTGTGCGGCAGGCCGATGACGATGAACCTGCGGTCCGACGACAAATTCGTCGAGGACGAAGGCTGGCATGCGGCGGCAGAACGCTATACGAAGTTCCTCAGAAAAGCAATCGACAGGAAAACACTGTTCCTCGAGTGCTGCGTCGGGTACAACACGCCCGGCATCATCAAATACAGCTTCTGGAGGATGACGCATGAATGGCCGGACGCTACGTACGCATGCCTGAACCTCGGCGAGGCGTTTGCCCCGGAAGAGATTATGAATAAGTCCATCTGCATTGACAATGAAATGGGGGAAATCCTGGATCGGCTGCTGCAATGATCCAAACCGGCGTAAACAGGACAGATCATCCGTACAGGTATGTCCGGATCCGTTTCCTTGCCCGTTTGACCGATCGCCCGACCGAGGAGAGGGACACGCTCTCCGCGAGGGCGATCTCTTTTTTGCGCAGTCCCGTCAGATGGGCGGAAAGACGCGCGCGGTCCCTTTCGGGCAGTTCCAAAAAGGCTTCTTCGATCTCTTCCATCCGCGGGATGTTTTCGATCCCCTCGTCCAGTACGTTCAGCGCTGAGGACAGGCTCATATGCGAGCGGTGCCGCGATTCCTGCCGCTTGAGGCGGTTTTCCGTACGCTTCTGCTCGTAGAAAAAGCGGGCGAGCTCCGGGTCGTAGGGGGACGCCTCCAGGATCTCCCGGTACAGACGGTAGTCCTCCGCGGTGAAAAGGGTCCAGTCGTATGTGCTGAGCCTGGTAAAATCGATGCCTTTTTTCATTTCCTGCTCCTCCGTGTCTGTTTGGCGTGTTTTTTGCTTTCTGTCTTACGGGGAACAGTGTAACGGGACGGGAGGAAAAACACCCTGCCGGGGGATGGCGTGTTTTCAGGCGTTTTGAAGCGCTTTTCAGGTATGAAAGAAGGAAAAACCCCGGAAATCCGGGGAAAAACAGCATGCCATGCCGTGTCCTGCCCACGCAGGGCTTTTCGGAAACAATCGGAGCGTCAGGCAAGACGTTCTTTTTTTTCGAGCGGCGGGATGCCGAGTTCGTTCAGAAAGCGGTCGCATTCATAGATGGACCGGTCCGCCATGCATAAAAGCAGGATCTGGTACCCCGCATGCTCTATGGAACCGGTGAGCCGGATGCCGGCTTTTTCTATAAGATCGAAGGAAAGGATCGGGTGCAGCTTCAGACCGATGCAGAGCGCGACTGCGGTCGGGAGCGGGATCTCTCTGTACTGGCCGTTTCTCAGGCGGGCTAGCTGGCGGACGGAGACGGAGGATGCCTCCGAAAGCGCTTCGGACGTGACGTGCTTCCGCTTCATGTGCGCGACCAGCGTGTCCGGAAACCCGGAGGGAAGGGAGCGGAGGATACGGGATACGGCCGCAGCGGATTCCGCAAGTGCCTTTGTATCCGGAAGCGGACCGGACAGGAAGACCGGTTCAGAGGCGGCGCGGCGGTGCATGCCCGTGGAGCCGGAAGGGATCGCCCTTTTGAAAACGAACGGAAGACAGCAACGTTCCCTGTGCCGTTTTGCGTGATCGGTCAGGCTCGCGCTCCCGTCCTCCGTCAGGTAAGAGAAACGTTCGTCCCTCAGAACGAAGCAGTTATCCGCGTAGCGGTACCGGCCGGAGCGGAGCGCCTTCTGAAAGGCGGTGCTGCGGAGGAACTCGTTTACCGCGTCCATAATGCCGATCTCATACCGTTTTGTGTTCCGTGCCGCGCGGGACGGGAGCAGGTCCCCGTACCCGAGCTCCGAAAGCCGGATCTCCGTCAGCTGCCGGGAGGCGCCGTAATACGCGCAGAGGTTCCGGATGACCGCACTGGCCCGCTTCTCTTTTGAAAGGGAGACGTACCGCGTCAGAAGCTTTCCGGTGCGGGAACGGACCGGACCCGCGGGCAGCAGAAGACGGGGGGAAAGCGCGTTTGCCTGGCGCTCCATCCTCTGTACGGCGGACGCCGTGACGGGGGACCGTGACGAAGGGTCGAAGATCTCATAAAGCAGAAAGGCGGGGCGGTGGAGGAGCCAGTGCACGCATTCGTGCAGGACCGTGTTGTTCCGGATTGCCCGGTCCGTGGCCGGGTCTTTCGAGACCGCTCGGACGAGGACGGTGCCGCTGCTGACGGAGCAGAGTTTCAGGATCCCCGTTTCAGGGTCTTCTGTCGCGTCGGACGAATTCTCAAAGAACACCTGTCCGTAGTTGCCCAGATCATCATCGCTTCCGGCCGTTTCCACCCTGAGCCCGATCCGTTCCGCGAGTTTTACTGCGTCGACGGGCGCGCCGGTAAGCGCTTCCGGACAGTACTCGGAGAGGATTTGTTCCGCGGCCCGGTCCAGAGCGTCTCCGGAGAGATTTGGGACCAGATCGTCCGGAAGGCTTTCTCCGGAACGGTACGGCTCTTTCAGGGGAGAGACGGAAAAGATCCGCGTGCTCATAAATGCGTCGTCCAGGGAGCAGGCGCACGAAACGGTGAAATCCCCGCGTTTTTTCCTTCCGTTTTCCGTATAAAGGCATAAAAAAAGAACGTCGTAGGTTAGATCGTGCGGATCCGAACCCGTTGCCCGGATCTTCTTCAGAAACATCCGTTCCGGCAGGATCCTTTTCGCGCGGAGCGCCTTGGCGGTCCGGTCGGCGATCGCGTCGGAAAAGCGGTGCGCGATCAGCGCGGGGAACGACGGCGTTCCCGCGCGGGAAAGATACATAAGATCGGTTGTCCGTTCCGCCTGTTCCAATTTTCCTTTCCTTTCGTTACTCGCTGATTGCGCGGATCGTATAGATGTCGTCGAAGGGGATCCGCTCGTCATCTACCCGCAGACACCGGAGGACACGGTCAATCTCGGTGACCGTGCCGGTGATCTCCACGTCGTGAAACGCCATGTGGCAGGTGAGGAAAACGCGGCTTCCCTTGCCGATGCGGCAGATCTCGCGGTTGTTTTCCTCCGTCTGTTCCTCGGAGACACCGTGCTTCTCCACGCGGCTGTGCCGTTCCTCCCGTTCCGTCAGCGCCTCCTTCAGGCCCTTCATGGCATCAAACGGCATGAACTGTTTCGCGCGCTGCTCTCTCGTCATCATAGCCCGCTCTGTGGCCTCCGATCATTTCGTTGCGTTCCTTCTGCGTCCCGGCCTTGTCCAGGTTGATCCCGCGCAGGACGGCGTTCTTCCCGAAGCGGCTCCGGATCTCTAGCACGGTCCGCTCGAGCGTTCTCTCCCGTTCGAGACGCGCCCAGTCCGTGAACAGGTCGTACCCCGCGCAGCCCTCGTCGCAGGTGTCCAGAAAGGCGATCGCGAGACGCCGGATCGGGACGGTCCGGACGGCGATCTCCGTAAACGCCGCCGTAACGGCCGGCTGTATCACGGAGCTGAGCTGCGTGGCGTCCTTCAGACGGACGGTGCCGTGGGTGCCGGGGATCTCGTCTCTGGAATAGCCGACGCCGATCCAGACCTTCTTGGTGATGACGTGGCGCCGGTACAGCTCGAGGCAGCCGTTCAGCGCCATCTCCGTCATGACGACTTTCGCCTCCTCGTACGTGTAGTCGCGGGGGAGGATCTGGGAGAAGGAGACGGAGTGGCTCTTGGTCCGGTAGCTTTTGATGTCCCGTATGCGGCAGGTCTCGCGGCCCCACGCATGGTCGATCAGAAGCTCCGCGTTGATGCCGAACGCTTTGTACAGCAGTTCCTCCGGTGCGGTCGTGATGCCGCGCATCGTGTCGATGCCGTAGCGGCGGAGCCTTGCGGCCGTGCCGCCCGCGACGCCCCAGAAGTCGGTGATCGGGCGGTGATCCCACAGCGTTTCTCTGTAGCGCTCCTCGTCGAGAAAGCCGATGTGATCAGGTGCCTTTTTGGCTGTGATGTCCAGGGCGATCTTTGCAAGGTACAGGTTCGTGCCGATCCCCGCGGTGGAGGGGATGTGCAGCCGGTCCGCGATTTCGTTCATGAGCTTTTTTGCAAGCGTTATCCGGTCCGTGCGGTAGAGCGGCAGATATTCCGTCGCGTCGATGAAGGATTCGTCGATCGAGTAGACATGCATGTCCTCCGGCGCGAAATAGTCGAGGTAGATGCTGTAGATGTCCGCCGCGTAGTCCACGTACAGCTGCATCCGCGGGAGCGCGATCTCGTAGGGGATGCTCTTCGGGATGTCGGAAAGGCGGCAGCGGTTCTTGATGCCCTGCGCCTTCAGTTTCGGCGAGACGGCGAGGCACAGGGCGTTTTTGCCGCGCGAGGGATCCGCGACGACGAGGCCGGTCTCGAACGGGTTGAGGTTCCGCTCGGCGCATTCCACGGAAGCGTAGAAGGTCTTCATATCGATGCAGTAATAGGTGCGCTCCGCGTCTTCCATCGGGTCTCCTTTCCTGAAAATTCCTGAAAAAAGGGTGCGTTGAACAGGGCGCAGCAAAAGCTGCGCCTTTTCCCGGATGTGCCGGGGGATCGGTTATTTCGGGTCTTTGATGATCTTGACGGCGACGCCCTGGATCGTCAGTTCCTCGTCCGGGCCGACCGTGATTGGGTTGTACCGGTCGTTCGCGGGCAGAAGCGCCGTGCGGCCGGTCACGGGATCCGGACGGTAGCGCTTGAGCGTCGCGTCCTGCTTCCCGATCAGCGCGACGACGATCTGGCCGGGTTCCGCGGAGGACTGCTGGCGGATCACGACGAGGTCCCCGTCGTCGATGCCCGCGCCGGTCATGGAATCGCCGGCGGCGTGCAGGATAAAGAATCTGCCCGTGCCGAAGACCGATTCGGGGAGCGACACGTATTCCTCGATGTTCTCCTCCGCGAGGATGGGGATGCCGCAGGCGATGGAGCCGACGACCGGGACGGAGACGGTCCGGTCGGATGTCTTTTTCGCCTGCTTTGTCAGGATGTTCCGCCTTCCGCCGGCGTATTCGATCCGGCCTTCCCTTTCCATGTACAGCAGGTATCTGGAAACGGTGGAATTCGGGATCCCCGTATCCCGCTCGATCTGGCGGATGGAGGGGGTCATTTTGTATTTCTCCCGGTAACTGTTGAGATAGTTTTCCAGCAGCTCACAACAGCTTTCCTTCATTTTGCCCAAGTTCCGGTCCTCCTTTTCGCTTCTTCCGGGGCAAACGCCCCGTCTACATTTTCATTATAGATATGGGGCAAATGCCCCGTCAATCCCCTTTTTTGCAGGAAACCGGAAAAGTCCCGGTTCCGGAACTCTTGGACGGAACGGTGCGCGCGGAAACGGATTGCGGAAAAGTACGGGCGGCACGCTTTCCGAAGAGAGGCCGCTGCGGTATACTGGTATCGAACGGTCCGCATCTGGCGGACGGCAAGGAGGAGAAGATCATGGGAAAATCCCTGGTGGCATATTTCAGCGCGAGCGGCGTGACGAGGAAACTGGCGGAAAAGGTGGCGGAGGCGGCGGGCGCCGACCTGTTCGAGATCCGTCCGGGAACGCCGTATACGGGAGCGGACCTGAACTGGATGAACCGGAACAGCCGCAGCTCGGTCGAGATGCGGGATCCGTCCAGCCGCGTGGCGATCGCGGGCAGGGTGGAGGATATGGACCGTTACGATACCCTGTACGTCGGGTTTCCGATCTGGTGGTATGTGGCGCCGCATATCGTGAACAGCTTTCTCGAGCAGTACGATCTTTCCGGGAAGACGATCCACGTTTTCGCGACGTCCGGCGGAAGCGGGATGGGGAACACCGTCGCGGAACTGAAGGGATCGGCGCCCGGC
>JAFRNW010000033.1 GCA_017429985.1 Clostridia bacterium
CCGACATGGACCTTGCCGATCAGATGCACGTTTGCCGCCTTGACCATCGCGTCCGCCGCTTCAATGCTCGCCACGAGGCCTTTCGTCTCGATCATGCCGAGAGCCTGTAATGTCTTTGCCATTTTCAGTTCCTCCGTATCTAGATTTTGAATGGATGATTTCTATGTATCCCTAAGACCGTTTCCGGTTCTTATCCGAGTCTTGCAAGGACCGCTTTGGCGATCTCGCTGATCTCCTCCGGGGAGATGTCGATCATGCCGTCCCCAACCTTCTCCTTTTGGGCTGCCGCGGACGCGCGCTTTTTATTGTAGTCCTCACGGAGCTCTTCCTTCCGCTCCAGATCCTTCGCCGCCTTTTTGTACGCCTCGCGGACCGCTTCGGGCTTATCCTTCATGGACGCGATGCAGCTGCCGTCGTCGAGGTACGTCCGGTTCACGTGCATCGTGGATTTCACCGCGTTCCCGCCGGACGCCTCCGCGCGCACCTGCTCGAGCTCCTTCACCCCGTACGCCACGCGGCGGATGTTGATCAGGTCCATCGGTCCCACGTTGTTGCTCGTCGCGCTCTTTCCGACCGCGCCGCATCCGAGCGTCATCGCGGGCGGGAGGCTCGTCGTGACGCCTACGCCGCCTAAAGCCCCTGGAGTATTGACGAGAAGCCGGTTGACGGGCTTTTTCAATGCGAATTCGCGGACGATCGCGGGGTCCGTCGTGTGGAGCGTCATCGTATGGCCGACGCCCTCGTTCTCGAGGATCGTAATGCACCGCTCGCAGGCGGATTCCCAGTCGTTCTCGACGAACAGGCCCAATACCGGGCAGAGCTTTTCCCTCGAATACGGATTCTGCCTCGACACCTCCGTCTGGATCTCCGAGATCAACACCCTCGTTCCCTTCGGGACCGTGATGCCCGCCATACCGGCGATGGTCTCCGCCGTTTTTCCGACGATCGCCGGGTTCATGGAACCGTTCGCGCGCAGCAAAAACTTCGACACTTTGACGGATTCCTCGTGGTTCATGCAGTAGCCGCCCTGTGCCTTCAGTTCCGAAAGCACCCTGTCAAGGATGCCCTTCTCCGTCACGATCGACTGCTCCGAAGCGCAGATCGTGCCGTTGTCGAACGTCTTGGAATCGAAGATGCGCTTGACCGCCATGCGGATGTCCGCGCTCTTTTCGATATAGCTCGGGCCGTTGCCGGGGCCGACGCCCAGCGCCGGGTTTCCCGAACTGTAGGCGGCGCGGACCATGCCCTCCCCGCCGGTCGCCACGATGATGGCGATGTCCTTATGCTTCATGAGCGCGCCGGACGCCTCGATGCTGGGCTCCGTGATCGCGCCGATCAGACCTTCGGGTGCGCCTGCGGCATAGGCCGCCTTCTGCACGATCCGTACGGTCTCGAGGATGCATTTCTTCGCGGACGGGTGCGGGCTGAACACGATGCCGTTCCCCGCCTTCAAACTGATCAGCGCCTTGTACATGACGGTGGAGGTCGGGTTGGTCGAGGGAATGATCGCGGCGACCACGCCCATGGGCACGCCGATCTCCATGATCCCGCTCTCCCTGTCCTCGCAAAGGAAGCCGACGGTCTTCATGTCCTTGATATATTCGTAGGTCATCGTGGAACCCAGGATGTTCTTGAGGCGCTTGTCCTCCCCGTTCCCGAATCCCGTTTCCTCGCTCGCCATCTGGCCGAGCCTGGCCGCTTCCAGCGCGCAGGCCTCCGCGACCGCCCTGCAGACGCTGTCGATCTTTTCCTGGGTGAATGTCCCGTAGATCTTCTGCGCCTCTTTCGCCGCCTTCACGAGATTCCGGACCTCCTGCACGGAAGCCAGGTCTTTGTCGAGTTCGATCCCGCTCATCTGCCGTTTCCTCCTATCTCATGCTGTCGGGGTCGTCCGCCGCGTCGATGACCGCGGTTTTAAACGCCTCGCAGGCCGCCCTGCAGTCCGCCTGCTCCCCTGTCAGAAGTCCGCCCGCGAAGTTCGTTTCGCTCGGCGGGCCGTAAAATTGCACCAGTTTCACCTCCGCCGCCTTCAGCGCGGCGTCCAGTCCGAGCATGGCCTCCATCGGCGGCGCGATCACGTACGCGAGCGGCGCGCCGGCCGGAAGTCCGCACTGTTCGGACAGGTAGGTCCCGCTTCTCGAGATGCAGTGCGCAAAAAACACGATCGAATCCTCGTCGTTCGCGCTCTCAAAGCAGCATTCCTCGTTCAGGTAGGCGGCCGTCGCCTCCATGCCTGCGCGCGCGTCCGCCGGGGTCGCCGCGGCGAGGATCCCGATCCATTCGCCGGCGAGCGCCGTCGAGGCATTCGACGAACCCGCATACATGCTTCTCGAGTACACCACGCGCACCGGGGTCGTCTTGGTCGCCGCGTCGATCGCCGCGTAGCAGGCATCGTCGCAGTCGGACGTCAGGATCCCGAGGCTCTTCTCCTCCGGAAGGAGGCCGAGCCGTTCCTTCAGGTCATCCGAGACCTGCGGGATCATCCTCGCGCCGAGCAGGTTCACTTTGATCTTGTCGCCCTTCATATCCTACCTCTTCAGGTTCACCCCGGAGGCCTTCGCCTCCAGGATCTGTTCGATGATGTCCGCGATGTACGCGCCGGCCTCCGCGGCCGCCGTTCCGCCCTTATGGATATTGGAGACCACCGTCCGGATGGACTCGGGCACGCCCGGTTTCGCCCGGTACGCGATGTAGGCGGACATGGACTCCGCCGTCATAAGTCCGGGACGCTCCCCGATCAGCACGCATACGACCTCCGCGTCCAATAGTTCGCAGATCTCGTCCTCCACGCCGACGCGGGCGTATTTCACGTAGAACGGCGTCCCCGTTTCGATGCCCTTCGCCGCGAGAGCGTCCTGCATGACGGGAAGGATCGTCTCGAGGTTCGCGCGGACCGCGACGGAGGAAAGCCCTCCGCCCGCGAAGATCTGGACCTGCGGGGACATTTTGCAGATCTTTTTCAGTGTCTCCTTCGACTCTTCTGTAAGCCTCCTGCCGAGATCCGGCCTCGTCAGGTACTCGTTCTTGTCCCTGCATTGGGTCACGACGGAGACTAGTCCCATCTGTTCGAGGAACGCGGGATCCACGTCCTTCTGCACGGAATCGCGCGCAGCCGCGTGATCCGCGCGGAATTTCAGCATCTCGTCCGTCGTCAGGCGCGGGCCGCACCGGCCGATCCCTACGCGGGCTGCCGTGGAGGATTTCAGGATCTCCAGCGACTCCTCCTTCGCGCCGCGGATCTGTTCCGGGGCCTGTTTGCAGGGAGGCGTCTTTTCCGGAGCGGGCTCCGCACGGAGCCTCTGTTCCGGCTCAATGGCCGTATTCCGCTTTTCTTCCGTTTTCATCCGGACGATCTCGTCCGCGATGATCCGTAAAAGTTCTTCCCTCGTCATCCGCATGCGCGTCACCTCATGAAGACGGTCGGGTCGCCGGCCTTGTCCGTCAGCTTTCCGTCCTTATAGATCCCGTACGATTCGAGCCACTGCTCGAACTCCCTGATCGGGTGGAGATTCCCGATCTCCCGGATCGTGTTCGCGTCGTGATACGCGTTCGTCTGGTAGTTGAGCATGATGTCGTCCCCCGCGGGAACGCCGATGATATAGTTCACGCCGGCATAGGAGAGCAGAAGCGACAGGTTCTCGATGTCGTTCTGATCCGCCTGCATGTGGTTGGTATAGCAGCAGTCGCAGCCCATGGGGATGCCCATGAGCTTGGCCATGAAATGGTCCTCGAGGCCGGCCCTTATGACCTGTCTCGAGTCGTACAGGTACTCGGGGCCGATGAAGCCTACGACGGTGTTGACCATGAACGGCTCGAACGGGCGCGCGAACGCGTAGCATCTCGCCTCCATCGTCACCTGGTCCGCGCCGTAGTGCGCGTCGGAGGAAAGTTCCGACCCCTGGCCGGTCTCAAAATACATGACGTTTTTCCCTTTCGCGGTGCCCTTTTCCCTGAGGAGCGCCCGCGCCTCGCGGACCGTGTCCGCGGTGAACCCGAACGCCGTATTGCCCTTTTCGGAGCCCGCGATGGACTGGAAGATCATGTCGCACGGCGCGCCCTGGCGCACCGCCTCGATCTGCGTCGTGATGTGGCCTAAGCAGCAGATCTGCGTCGGTATTGAAAGCCGCTGCTTGATCTCGTTCAGGCGCTTGAGCACCTCGGCCAGTGAAAAGACCGTATCGTTGACCGGGTTGAGCCCGAGTAGCGCGTCGCCGCAGCCGTAGGACAGTCCCTCGTACACGGAGGCGGTGATGCCCTCGATGTCGTCCGTCGGGTGGTTGGGCTGGAGCCTCGTGGAAAGGCACCCGCGCCTTCCGATCGTCGTGTTGCAGGTCGCCTCGACCCGGACCTTATTGGCCGCGTAGACGAGGTCCATGTTGCTCATGAGCTTGCACACGCCCGCGGTCATCTCCGCCGTCAGTCCCTTCGATGCGCGCCGGATCTTCTCCTCCGTCGCGTCGTAGGAGAGAAGCCATTCCCGAAATCCCCCGACCGTCATGCCTTTGATCCCCGCGTACACTTCGGGATCCAGATAGTCCTGGTCCAGCCGCGTGACCTCGTCCTGCTCGTAGGGCACGGCGGGGTTCTCCCGAAGGTCGGACATCAGAAGCTCGGACAGCACGCGCTTTGCCGCGATGCGCTCGAGATCGCTCTCGGCCGCAACGCCCGCGAGCACGTCTCCGGACTTCAGTTCGTTGGCCTTCGCCATGACTTCCTTGACCGACCGGAATGTGAAATTCTGTCCCTTTACGGATGTGGATAACCGCATTCTTTTCACCTCAGCGTCCGAACAGCAGCGTCTTGATGACCACGGGGACCACGAGTCCCCCGACGATGGGCCGTCCGATGTCGATATGATCCGCGGACTGCACCGGGATCCCGTCTATGGAAACAAGCCTCCGGTCCGAGACCTGCAGAAAGCACATCCCGAACACCTTGGCCATATCGTTCTCAAAAACCAGCACGAGCGGCCTGCCCGGCTGAAAACACGCTTCCGCGGCGGCCGAAAGCGCGGCGGCGAGCCTTTTTACCTCCGGATAGCTCGGATCCGGCTTTCCCCGGACCGCGACCGCGACGTCGTGGCCGTTCAGCTCCATGAACCTGGAAAGATTGACCGCGAAGTCCTCCCCGTCGCCCTCGAACAGGCGCTCCTGCTCCGCCTCGGTGATCTTGTAGACGGTCAGGTTCTTCATGGGAAGAAGATCTCCCTCCGCGCGGATCGTGCTGCCCGAGACGGTCGTGGTATAGCTGCCGGCGCCGATCACGGTGGCGGAAATCGTGTTGTCCGCCTCGATCTGCGGAATGCTGTTCAGGTACGGGTCCTCCCGGACCGCGCGTCCGAGCAGGATGCCGGTGTCTCCGAATCGGTAGGGATCGCCCGCGTCGTATCTTCCGCGGACCGCGTCCGCCACGCCCCCCGAATAGCAGAGCACGTCGGGCGCTGCGGCAATGTCAAAGCCGGAACTGTCCGGTGTCAGAAGCTTTCGATAAAGCGGCGTCCGTTCCCTGAGTCCCGTCATCTCCGCGAGCAGCGATGCCTGGCGCCTCGCGATCTGAAGCAGGACACTTTCGTCGCGCATGCCTTCCACTAGATCCGCGCCGATGTCCTCCGCGACCAGTCTGGCCGCCTGGGAGAATCCGGTCACCGTTCCGTCCGGAGCGGTACGGATCAGCCTGCCGCCCACGTCGATGCAGCCGGTGTCCATCGTCCTTCCGCGGTTGAACAGCACCGCGTTGGTCGTGCCCCCGCCGATATCCAGGTTGATGACGCGCAGATGGCGGTCTTTGGAATACGCGTACGCACCGCTCCCTTTGCCCGCGATCACGGATTCCATGTCCGGGCCGGCGGCGGAGACGACGAATTCGCCCGCCATGCCGGAAAGCGTCCGCACGATATTCTCCGCGTTCTCCTTCCTCGCGGACTCGCCCGTGATGATCACCGCGCCTGAAGAGATATCCTCCGGGGACATCCCGGCGTCCCGGTAGACAGAGAGCACGATGTCCTTCACCTTCTCCGCGTCGATGTGGTCGCGGTCAAGAAGGGGCGTAAAGAACGGCTCGGAGCGGTACAGGATCTCTTTCCCGGTGATGGACACCTTCGGGACATTGTAGATCCCCGCGGTGTTCTCAAGCGACAGCCTGGAAAACACGACCTGGGTCGTGGTCGTTCCGATATCGATGCCGACGCTTGTGATCGTTTCCATCCCGGTCCCCCTGCTATACGAAAAAGGCCGCAGAGAATAACCATGTCAAACATGTTTCTCTACGGCCATTCTGCCTTCCCTTTCTATACGGGACATGCACCCTGTTGTGCAGTCTTTCCTACTATTTAAAATACGCCATCCGGGGCCGTACGTCAAGCACTCGCTTTCCGCTGTTGCAGTCCGGCAGTCTGCCATGAAAGCATGTTTCCAAACATGAAAACCTGGCCGGATTTCGTGTTTCAAAACATGAAACGAACCGTATCGGAAAACACGTTCACCGTTCTTCTTCCATTCTCAGATATTCCCTGCGCAGATGCCACGCCTGCGCGGATGAGATCTGCCGTTCCGTTTCGGCGTAATTGATGTCCGAGTATAACTCGCACCAGTTCAGGTCCCAGTGGATATCCTTCCCGCCCGCGTCCATGATCTCCCAGGATGCGTTCATCGCGTCGATGGATTCCCTGAGATATGCCGGCAGGTCTTTCTCCAAAGGCGGCACGCTTTCCGCTGCAGCAGCGGGTTTTTGATGGCTATTCTTCCATTCCGGAATCAACCGGATTCTCCTCCCTCCATGCTTTTTCTCTTTCAATGATCCGGTCAAGCGTCTGAGGCGTATAATCCATCCAGGGCATCATGCAGCCGACGTTGATCCAGTTTCCCACACAGTCGCCCCGCTCTTTGCAGTTCGCTTTGATCTGCGACCGCAGGCGGTCCATATACTGCCGCTCACTGGTTATGTGGACATGCCCGTAGAGCATCCAGCAGCCGGCATTATAGTCCGCCCTGTGAAATGGGATCGGATAGTGGCACAGGATGACGTGTTTCTGGCTGTCCGTGATCTCCTTGTATTCCTTGATGTCCTGAAAGTATTTCTTGACTTCCGACCCGAACTGCTTCGGGTCATGATTTCCCCTGATCAGGACCTTCTGCCCCGAAAGCTGTGCCAGATACCCTGGCCAGTCTGCCTCTTTTCCCCAGCAGAAATCGCCGAGGATGTATACCGTATCCTCTGCGGTCACCGCGGCGTTCCATCTGCAGATGATCTCCCTGTGCATTTCATCCAGATCGGCAAAAGGGCGGTTGTCGAACCGGATAACGTTCGCATGTCCGAGATGAAGGTCCGAAATATAAAAATTCGCCAATGCTGTCACTCCCTTACAATACAGCTTCCGAACTTCGGTCGTCTTTGATTTCGTGACGGACCTGTCCGGGAGCATGTTCCCCGTATTTCAATACTTTTCTGAGACAACAATACTATAAACCGCTGTCAAAATCAAGGAAAGAGTCCCGTTTTCAGTACTCTTTTATTATTTGTGGCTTTTCAGGCAATTGCAAGTGTTTTCATCCCCCTTTATTGCGTTTGCTTTGAAAATATGGCCTTGCCTATTGCAGGTTCTTTTTGCATGTCTCAGGATGGAATCAGGCACGGTTTCTGATATAATATATATTTAAGAATCATCAGGGGGGAAAGAACATGGAACGTAGCGGAAAAACTGCGGTCGTCGTAGATGACGAACTCATCACAAGGCTCGATTTTTCCGGCATGCTCTCCGATCTCGGCTTCACCGTAGCAGGCAGCGCGGCCGACGGCTTTGACGCAGTGGAAATCTGCAGAAACACACGTCCCGACCTCGTCCTGATGGACATCTCCATGCCGATCTTCAACGGGCTCAGCGCCGCTGAAAAGATCCTTCAGGAAGGCCTTGCCCGCGCCGTCGTCATCGTGTCGGCATTTTCCGACCGCGAAACGATCCGCAAAGCGGCGGATCTCGGCGTAAAGGGCTATCTTGTCAAGCCGGTCGAAACGAACGCGCTCTGCGCCTGCGTCGAGGTCGCGCTCGCCGCAGCAGGGCGCGAAGCCCGGCTCCGTGACGAAAAACTTGCTGCCGAGGAGGCGCTTGCGGACGCGAAAATCATCGACAAGGCAAAGCGGATCCTTGCGGCGGCCGACAAAATCTCCGAGCCGGAAGCCTACCGGAAGATCCAGAAAGTCGCCATGGACAAGCGCTCCACCATGCGTAAGGTCGCGGAATCCATCCTGGACAGCACGGAGGATCGGTTCGTCTCGAAGGCAAAATCGATCCTCAGGGACGCCGGCCTTTCCGACCGGCAGGCATACCGCCGGATCCAGAAGACCGCTGCCGCCTATGACATTCCAGTCGAGGAAGCAGCTGCAATGATCGTCCGGGATCCCGAGCAGACATTAAACGAGATCCGGAGGGAAAAACCATGACGTTGCGGGAACTCTGTCTCGCGCGGACAACGCTTTCCGACGGGGATATCCGGATCCTGGAACAGTACGAAACCTCCCTCTCCTCCGTCGCGGATCTTATCGGAGCGGACGTGTTTCTGGACTGTCTCGACCGCACTGGGACCGCCTTTGTCGTCGCGCACGCGAGACCTGCCCATATCCCGTCGCAGTATCAGACGCTGATCCTCGGACTGGACGCGAGTCCCGACAACGAGCCCGCTGTCTACCGTGCCTTTGAGCAGGGTCTTCCATTCCACGATACCGTCGCGAATACGCAGGAAAACAAGACCGTTCTCCAGGACGTCACGCCCATCTCGGGAAGTTCCGGCGTGATCGCCGTCCTGATCTCCGAACGGGATATCTCGCAGCAGGTCCAGATGGAAAAAAAGCTTCAGGCAATCTCGGAGACCATGAAGGACCGCTCCATGCGGGATCCGGTTCCCGGCATCCCGATGAGCGTCCGGGAAAGCAATCACCGGATCAAGAACGATCTGCAGCTCCTGTCGAGCCTCTTCAATCTGAAAGGCAGGCAGTCGGAAAACAGCGAAGTCAGGGAAGCCTATGCCGGCTGTTCCCTGATGCTTCTCTCCGTCTCGCGCCTCCACGAGCTGTTCATGGACCTCGGGGAAGCAAAAAACCGCGTCAGCCTGAAAGCGCTTCTGCAGAAGATCGTGACGGGATTCAACGGAACGTTAGCCGAGGAAATGGGCGTACGGCTCCTGCTCGAGGCGGATCCCGTCGAAACGGACCCGGACAAAGCGGTGTTCGTGACGCTTTCGGTCAACGAGCTGATCCTGAACGCGCTGAAATACGCATTCGATAAAAACGGCGGAACGATCCGGATCCTGCTGTCAGAAGGCAACCGGTTCTGCACCGTCGTCGTGGAGGACGACGGGAAAGGATCCGAGCAGATCCGTCCCGGGACCGGCCTTTCCATCCTGCAGGAAACGGTCCGGACAAGGCTCGGCGGCGAACTGACCCTGTCCTCAGGCTCCGGCGGTACCAAGGTCGCTTTTACTTTCCCTGTCCCCTGAACATCCTGATAGCCGCATGCGCAAAGTGCCTGCAGGGCGCTGCGTGCTTTGGTGATTGGAAAAGAATGTGAAAAACCCCCCGGCGTATTAGCAGGAGGGTCGTAAACCAGTATTATTGTGTTTTTCATGATAATACTGAAAAAGTCAATATTACCAAGGGATTCGGCGTGACTTCGGTCACGCCGATATTTCTTTGTTCGGACGTTTTTGTGATTCTTCGGTATATAAGATACTGTGATTATTCTAATTATCCTATATACTGATATCTTTGTAGATCAGGCGACAGCATAAAGGTTTTTCCTTTCTTTCAATACATTTTTTCTGAAAACAATATCACTGTTTCTTATAGCCGGTTGCTCCAATGATGAAATAGTAATCATGTCAATTACTTTTGTAAATGCATTTGATATCTCATCATATAAAGCACCTAATCTGAAGAGTGTATCAAGATCCGTATCGGTTGTATCAACAAGTAAATCTATATCGCTGTTTTCATTGGCGGTGCCACGGGCATAAGAGCCGAAAAGATAAACTGCTTTCAGCTTGTATTTTATTGCAATCGGAGTTATTAAATGTTTAATTTCATCGATTGAATATATCATGTCCGCATCTCACGATAATATTTTTATTTCAATTTATATTAAGGAATCGCCGTTTCAACTTCATTATTCAGCCTGCGGAACGACGATCTCCTCCTGGGCGTCAACGATGCGGCACGAGATGCGGCGTGCTTCCTCCCCGTTCCCCTCACAGATGCAGCGGCAGAGTTCGTTGTGGATGTCATGCGCTCCCTCCATGTTCCTGAGCGCGTCCTCACGGGCCATGAGAAGGCTGATAATGTGATCCTCAACCAGTTTGATCACCAGCGTGTATACATCCTCATAAACCTGATTGTGCGACATATGAACGATCTGTCTGTGGAAAGCGGTGTCCGCTTCCAGCATATCCGAAAAACGCTCGTTGCTGCGCAACGCTTTCATCTTGGCCATCTGTTCATTGTAGTCGTTCAGGCGCTCTTTCAACACCTGTTTCTCTTCCTCTGTCGCTTGAAAGGCCGCCTTGAATGCGCTGTCGCCTTCCAGCAGCTGGCGAAGCTCCTGAACATCCTGAAGCCGAACGCCTTTTTTATAGAAATCCACAGCCTCGCTGAACAGAGGAGATAGCGAAAACTCCTTCACAAATGATCCTTCGCCGTTGCGTTTATCAACCACGCCCAGGGTCGTCAGCTTCTGTAGCGCCATGCGCACGCTGAGTTTGTTCACGCCGTAGGCTTCCGCGATCTCGCCTTCCGACGGCAGCTTGTCACCGGGATGATACGGTGTTTCTATGATCAGCTCCTTGATGGCGTCGCAGACCTGATCCACGACGGAGACACTTTCGATCCGTTTCTGTTTTCTCATCGTCAGTCCTTACGTTTCATGATTGTCAATTGATTTATTCTAACTTATCCGCAGGACAATTGGCAACCTTCCGCGATTTAAAAAAGAGAGAGGCTGTTCCGAAGAACAGTCTCTCCCGCTGAAAAAGCGTTATCAGTTTCCGACATTGGACATGACCCACGCGGTGGATTTGCCCTGGACGGTGACCTTTTCGACATACTGCATATTGGTGAATACCCAGTCGGAGATCTCCTGGCCGATGCCCGGAAGATCCGGAACCTTGTAAAGGCCATTCTCAGGCTGCCAGTCGTATTTGCCCAGCTTGATGTGATCCGGCAGCAGGTTGCACTGATGATGCTCATGGATCACGAAGTTCGGGATGGCTGCCTCCACATGCAGACCCGCCGCGATGCAGATCGGCGTTCCGCAGATGTGCACCTGCACGCACGCGTCATGGATATACGCGAGGTCTGCGATCTTCTTGACTTCCGTGATACCGCCGCAGGTGCCGATATCGGGCTGCGCGACATGCAGGGAATTATCCTTGAAGTACTTCTCGTACTGCCAGCGGGTATAGATCCTCTCGCCGCTCGCGATCGGGATATTGATCTTCTCAGCGAGGCGCTTTGCGGTATCCGGATCAGGCGTATTGGGCTCTTCGAAGTACATGATGTTGTAGGGCTCCACCGCGGTAGCGAGCTGGATCGCCGTGTTCGCGTCGAGATAGCTGTGGTTCTCGATGATGATGTCGACGTCCGGTCCGACCGTTTCGCGGGTCACGCGTACGCGGTCCACGACGGTGCGCAGGGTCTTGGGATCCAGAAGTCCGGTACGGTCCTTATCCGTGTAGCCGCCGCCCTCGGGCTTGAAGGTGAAGAAGTCGACCTTGACCGCGTCGTATCCTTCGTCGATCGCGCGCTGCGCCGCATCCCTGTAGTCCTGCAGGGAACGCATGGCGCTCATGCGGTCATGGTACCAGCCGAACTGCAGTTGGGAAGCGTAGGAACGGAGATTGTCGTTCAGTTTCCCGCCGAGCAGGGTATATACCGGAACGTTGAAATACTTGCCCCGGATATCCCAGAGCGCGATGTCGATGGCGCTCATGCCTGCGGTGAACACGCCGCCGCCGTTCTGTCCCCAGAAGGTCGTGCGGTACATCTTGTCCCAGATGACCTCGTTCTCGAGCGGATCCATGCCGATGATGATGTTGGCAAGATCCTGGACCATTCCGAACGCCGCTGTGGCGCCGATGCCGTAGGAAAGGGCCGCTTCGCCGTCGCCGTAGATGCCTTCGTCCGTGTAGATACGGCAGAGGACGGGATAGATGCCGGGGCTGCCGGGATCGGTTACCTTGAATACGTCAACTTTTGTGATCTTCATGGTGTTTTTCTCCTTCCGTTCAGTTCATGTCGAACATGCCTTCTGTGTTCACGTGCGTTTTGCCGCTCTTATGACGCCAGATCGCGTAGGCGAAGCAGACGATGATCGCGACGATGTTGAAGATCGCCAGTCCGAGAGAGAGGCTCCTCAGGGAGTAGATCAGGATGAACAGCTGCGCGATGGTCGCGATGATGACGATGATGCGCAGGCCCAGCGGGGAGACATGCATGGTGCTTTCCGCGAGTTTCTTGGGCATTTTCTTCGGCGCCTGGAATACGGCGTAGAAGAGAAGCAGCTGGAACACGGAGGTGATCACCATGATGTTGCTGACGATGGTCGAAACGGAGAATCCGAGCAGAACCGGGATCAGGCCGACAACGAGCTGGATGGTGAGGATCAGGACGGGCGCGCCGTTCTTGTTGGTCTTGCCGAAGATCTCAGGCAGCCATCCGTCGCGGGTCGCGGTCATGTACGGACCGACGGCCATGCCGTAGGTGGAGTTCATGGAAGTGAGCAGCGCCATGATCGGACCGCCGATGATGAACAGGAAGAACAGCGGTTTGGAGAAGATCACCTGCGCAACGACCGTCAGGGGCTGTCCGACGACTTCGCTGAGCGGAAGGACGGAAACGTCCGCGAGTGCGCATCCGCAGTACAGGACGATCAGGACCGGGATAACGGCCAGCATGGATTTCGGGAGGTCACGGGTGGGGTTCTGCGCCATTCCACCGTAGTTGACGTTCAGCTTGTAACCCTGGCAGGAGTAGACGAGGATCATCATGGCGCCGATGAAGCCGGTGAGACCGCCTGTTGTGAACTGCTCGCCCTTGAAGTTCAATGCCGGCGCGGGATTGCCCTTAGCAAGACCGAACGCGACAAAGCCGAACAGGCACGCGATCAGGATCCAGGACAGGATCTTCTGGATCTTGGCCATGTTCTTCGTGCCGAGAAGGTTGATGCCGTAGAACGCCGCAACGCCGATCACGGCCACGAGGATCGGGCTGACGGAAGGGATCAGTGACTTGACATAAATGCCAAGCGCGGTCGCGTAAAGGGACATGGTCAGCATCTGAAGGAAAAAGCTGATGATGAACATGCCGCCGGCCTTTTCACCGCCCAGGTTGGTGATGACGGAATAGTCTCCGCCGGAGAACTTGGTAATGGATGAGAAAATGATGATCGGCAGGTTGATGATGAGACCGAGCACGATCGCGGCCAGATATGCAAGCCATACCGAATAACCGGTGAATCCGATCGCCGGACCGATCGTGGTGATGACGCCGGCTCCGATGACCTGGCCTACGCCCAACATCCAGAGCTCGGAAAACGTCAGTTTACCTTTGACTTTCTTTTTTTCCATAATCTGAAACCCCTCCTGAAATTTTATTAAGGCTTTACACCTTTTCGCTAGGTATATAGTATACTAGGTCGTCACGTATTGTCAACAGGTAATTCAAATATTCGTCACAATTCGCCGTCCGAATCCAAGTGTCAAATACTGATTTGAGTCAGGAATGAAAAATCGTCCGCAAAAAAACGACCCGGACGAGATGTCCGCGCCGCCTGACCCTTCATGAACGTCTGATTCACCGCGTATCAGCGGTGCCTGCTTCCGTCTGTTTCACCATCATTCCCGTCCTCTTTCCGCAGCCGTCTCCCTCCCGGGGGGTTATTCCGTTCCGTCCGCGTTCTTTCCATTCTCCGCGTATTCCCGCTGAAGCCGCCTAACCTCTTCCCGCATCTGTCCGACCACGCTTTCCGGAGCCGCGATCTTCAGCCCCTCACCGATCGCGAACACCCATCCCAAAAACTGCCTGCTGACGGTCACCTGGATCTCGGCAAGGAAGTGTTCGTCGTCCTTCTTTCGGATATGCGTGTCCTTTCCGAACCGGTCGATCACGACGCCGACCAGATCGTTTCTTCCCTCCAGCGTCACCGTGACCGGCTCCCCGCCGAACATGCCGAACAGGCTCTTGCTGTATTTCGGAAGGTTGAATTCCCGGTACTGCCTGCCGCCGACGCGGTCGTCGTCCGTGATCCTGAGGTCCAGCATCTTGTCGACGCGGTAATGCTTGATCCTCTCATCCTCCGAATCGTACGCGACAAGATAGTAGTTCTCGTTATCCCAGACAAGTCCCCAGGGACTCACGACGTACCACGCCCCGCCCTTTCGCAGTTCCGTCTCCTTTCTGACGTTCCACCGGTAATAGTGGAACCGGACCTGCTTTTTGAGATTGATCGCGTCATGCAGCCTGTCCACGCTGTAATAGACGCGCTCGTTCATGGATTTGACCCGGTCCGAGATCCATACCTGCCGCTGGAGATACTGCGCGTCGTACCGGCTGCCGAGCGACTCGATTTTTCTGATCAGCTCGTTGCTTTTCCGAACGGTCAGGAACTTGGCGCTCTGCACGCTGTCCACGAGCAGCTTCAGCTCGGGAAGCTCAAATTCGCGGTCCGCGAGATGATACAGAAGATCCCTTCCCTTCTGTTCCGTTATGATATCCATTCCGAACCGGCGCAGATTCTCGATGTCGGAGTACAGCGTCTTTCGGTCGGCGGTGATGTCGTACCGGCCAAGTTCCGCCGCGATCTGCTTCAGACTCAGCCCGTGGGCATCGTCCGTCTGTTCCGTGAAGATCTTCGCAAGGTACAGCAGTTTCAGACGCTGGTTATCGCTTTGCGGCATATCTAAAAATCCCCCTTGTTCCGGATAAAAACAGGATATCAGAACATGACTGGAAAGGCAATGACCCTGGGAAGACTTTTGGACACCTTTGTCTGTAAACTGAAGTTGAAGAAAAGAAAAAACACGAACAAGGAGGCTCCGATGCGGTATTACATGGTAACGGCCAAATGCGGCCACGTAGGCAGGGACTACTACATCCCGATCGATTTCCCGGTCAGGGCGGACAGCGCAAAGGAAGCCGCGGCGGCGGCAAGGTCCCTCCCGAGAGTCAAGCACCATCACAAGGACGCGATCCTCTCCGTCGTAGAGGTCAGCTACTCCGATTACGAAGACCAGCGCCTCGTCAACCGTTACGATCCCTACTTCCTGTGTCACAGCATACAGGACCAGCGGATCGAATACGACGCGGTCTACAGCCGGATCATAGAGGAAGCAAGGCCGGAACGCCGTGCGAAGGATATTTCCGAAAAAGCGATCTTCTCGGGCAAGGAGCGGATCCGGAACGCAAGGCGGTACGCGAAGGAACAGGCAGCGGCATACATGATGCTGGAAGCGATATAAAGGATTCACACAGAAAAGGAGAACAATCAATGAGCGTTTCATTTAACGTTAAGGAACATCTGCAGGTAAAGAAAGAAACAACACACGAACCATCTGCCCCGCTGATCATCATGCAGGGACAGCTCCTGTCCCTGGCGGGTCTGATGCTGATCGACGAAGCCGAAATCCAGGACCTGAAAATGACGGCGGACGGCGTCGCATATAACTTCAGGGGCAGCCATCCGGACCACGAATTCAGTAAACTGCTCTCCGTCATGCTGAAGGCAAGGGATGTCGAAATATCCGTCCATTATTCTTATTTCTCTCGGCTTTCATCGTCCATGTATGACACGGTTGGACCGTTCCCCCTGATGGAATATATGAAAGATCCGGATGAAACCGAAAAAGAATTCCCCTCTTGCGTTTTCTATTCGGCATGGTACTCCGCCGACGGTGATTGCCCCGGCACGCTGGCGGCATACGGAACGCGGAACGGGAAAACGTATTCCGGAACGGTGGACCTGAAACAGGTATCCGCCATCCCGGGAGGTGCGTGGGATGAACTGTGTATGCCTATGCTCGTCACGGCAAACGCTTCATTTGACGTGGCGTCGGATCCCGATCTTGGAGAAGTGCTTCGCGGTCTGGCCGGTATGGGATCCGGAACCGAATTGTACCATGATGAGGATCTGGAATTATACCTGAACAATCTCGACATCTCTTCCGATGAAAAGGTGGCGCGGTTTACGGAACACACGCACCGACTGGTCAGCATCGATCCGGAAGAGGTGGAGGTCAGGATCTGCGGAGCATTCGTGGACCTCTCAGGGGATGACGCGAGGATGCTGACGATCGATTACAACGAAAACGGATTCGATTACCGAATCGCCGAAGTAGCATAAGAAGGAGGGATAAAGATATGCGGATCGTAGGATTTGGCCAGGAAGAACCGAAAGCGGAAGAAAAGCAGCAGAGAGGGACCGTCATTACGGAACCGTCCCCCGTCCGTTCCCTTGTTTCCGTCAGCTTTGAGGAAGGCGGGCGCACGCTGACGTATTACAACGACCGGTTCGATCTGAACATAGGCGACCGGGTGTTCGTATCCGGGAAACTGTCGGGCAAGGTCGGATACGTCGAGTCTCTTACGACAAAATTCCGGATCCGTCTTTCCGACTACGAAAAAGTGCTCTCCGTCGCGCAGACCCCTGTACTCGGGACCTATGAAAACAAGGGCGATATGATGTGCAGCTACGACGCGGACGCCGTATCCCCGGAAGACTTCCGCAAATGGGTCCTTCCCCCGCAGGATGAGACGGAGGGCGGAGAGATCATCTTCGGTGACGGATACGAGATCTCCATGGATGATCCGACCTCTGCGGACGGATATGATCCTTCCGTTATGCAGCGCGCGGTCAAATACTGCCAGGATGGAAAGATCGGATACGTATCCGTACGCAACGGCGTCGGCAAGGCGTTCGTCCACGGGACAAAATGGTACGAGATCGATTTCCGGCTGAGCGGGAACGTCCTGCGGGAAGCATACTGCGATTGCCCCTACCCCGGTCTCTGCAAACATCTTCTCGCCGTCATCGTCCTCCTGAGCGTCATGCGCATGCACCGCGGTCTCGATCTTGAGCGCGATTTCACCCTGATCGGCAGCGAGACGTTCTGGAACGCCGTGCGGCACACGGGACAGACCATCACCGTACATCCGGATTGCTGATACCGATAGGCGTTTGGTCATCATGATGCGTTGAATAAGAACCTGGGTAATACCTGCTGAAGAAAAGGAAGAGGTGTTTAATTGACTGATAGGATGGCTAAACCGTTAATTCTTATTTATGGCGCACTGTGAATGTGGCATTGACAAGAATGGATTTATAGAGCAGGAGAAGCCGCATGACCGAAAAAGAAACAATCATGATAAACAATCATCCCGAATATGACCGGCTGCTGCTGAACGTCGGAGAAACACTTGAACAGGGCCGTCGAAAAGCGGTTGCAGCAGTAAACACTGCAATGGTGCAGACTTACTGGGAAATCGGCAGACAGATCGTCGAGTATGAACAGCACGGCCATGAAAAGGCTGAATATGGATCAGATGTACTGAACAGGCTTTCCAGAGATCTGACGGATCGATATGGCAAAGGATTCAGTCATAGTAATGTTGTTTATATGAGGAGACTATATCTGACTTATCCAAATAGTCAGACACTGTCTGACTTTTTGACATGGAGCCATTACATTGAACTTT
The DNA here is from genome assembly GCA_017429985.1 of Clostridia bacterium. Lineage (GTDB taxonomy): Bacteria > Bacillota > Clostridia > Christensenellales > CAG-138 > JAFRNW01. Next base: position 17,731 of record JAFRNW010000033.1, read on the forward strand.
TGAAGATCGATGATCCGCTCGAACGGTCTTTTTATGAAAAGGAATGTGAAAAGGAGCATTGGGGTGTCCGTGAACTGAAGCGGCAGATGAAGAGCATGCTTTTTCATCGGCTGGCACTGAGCACCGATAAACAGGAGGTTCTGAAACTGGCGTCCGAAGGACAGATCATAGAGAAGCCTGAAGACATTCTTAAGGAACCGTATGTTTTTGAATTTACCGGTCTGCCGCAGCTTCCCGTATATGAGGAAGGTGACGTTGAAGAAGCGCTTGTCAGCAACCTGAGCATGTTCTTTCTGGAACTTGGAAAAGGTTTCACATATGTGGGAAGGCAACAGAAAATGGTGATCGGTGGGAGGACATATAAGGTCGATTTGGTATTCTACCATCGGATCCTGAAGTGCTTTGTTTTGATCGACCTGAAACGAGGAGAGGTTCAGCACGAAGATATCGGACAGATGAACTTCTATCTGAATTACTATCGTGAGGAGATGAATACAGAAGGAGATACCGAGCCGATTGGCATTATCCTTGGTGCATATCAGGATAAACTGGTCATGCATTACGCACTGCAAAACATAACAAACCAAGTCTTTGTAAGCAGATATCAGTTGTATTTGCCAAACCGTGAACAATTGGAGTCGGAGTTCAGGAGATTCATGCACAGCGAAGTAAATGATAATTTAATTCCACTTGACACAATAACGCTAAGAAGCAGCAAAAAACCCCGAAAAAAGAAATCGAACTCGCAAAAATAAGAAGGAAAGATTTCTGTCGACAGGAAGCAACGGAAGGCAAATAAAATGAAATCAATAAATGAATACATGGCTGAACAAATGCGCGATCCGGAGTTTGCCAAAGCATATGAGGAAATCCAGCCCGAGATGGCTGTCATCCGCGCAATTATTGATGCGAGGACATCCCGAAATCTCACGCAGAAAGAGCTTTCCGAACGAACAGGTATAGCGCATACAGAAATCAGCAAGCTTGAACGCGGCACCATAAATCCGTCCATTAAACTCCTGCAAAGATTGGCAGACGGGATGGATATGGTACTTAACGTCTCTTTTACGCCGAAATCCGTTCCCGGTTCTGCAAAAACAGCAAAATAGTATCAGCAGGCTGCTCTACTGTCCGCCGGACATTTGTCTTCTTTATTCCGTTTCGCGCCGCATCTCCGTTCCAATGGAAACGATTCTCGCGGATTTCAGAGCGTTTATGGAGAAAGCCATGAAAGCAGCGGAAGACTGATCCAGTCCCCCACTATGGAAGTAAACTGCCTTCCATGGTTTACGGAAAGACCTGTCGGATTGATCCGGCAGGTCTTTTCCTGTCCTGCTCCGTTTTAAAACAACACGTTCCAATTGTCCCTGTTATTTCAGAAAATCATCTATGAATTGAAATAAGAACATCAAATTGTGTCTCTTATTTCAAATAATATTTACAATTTGAAATAAGAAGAGCATACTGTATCTGTAATCTCAATTTGCAAGGAGTTAAATATGAACCGTGCAGGATCCTACACGACCAACATGACCGGAGAGATGGCATACCGGTCTTTCCGTCCCTCTCCCCTTCCGCCCGATCCGCCGCTCGCACTGGACAATGACTGTCTGAAGCTTTTGATCGAAGCCAACAAGGAACTTGTAAAGCTCAATGTTGCGGCAAACCTGATCCCGGATTCTGATCTGTTTGTCTCGATGTATGTCCGCAAGGAAGCGCTGATGACTTCCCAGATGGAAGGCACGCAATGCACGCTCGACGACATTCTCGACCCGAACGCGGACGGAAACGCGAATCTGGACGTCGGCGACGTGGTAAACTACGTGAATGCCGCGCAGTACGCCATCGCGCGCCGCAGGGACCTGCCGCTCTGCAACCGACTCCTGAGAGAGACGCATGAACGGCTAATGAAGGGCGTCCGCGGCGAAGATAAAGATCCCGGTGAATTCAGAAGGTCGCAGAACTGGATCGGCCCGCGTGGCTGTACGCTGAAGGATGCACGGTTTATCCCTCCGAACGTACCCGACATGACGGAGGCCCTGTCCGATCTTGAGAAGTATATGAACGGGGATTCCAATACGGATCCTCTCGTCCGCGCGGCTCTGATCCATTACCAGTTCGAGACGATCCATCCGTTTCTGGACGGCAACGGCCGCATTGGACGTCTGCTGATCCTGCTGTATCTCATGGACCAGGGACTGCTGGAAAAACCGATTCTCTACGTCTCTTACTTTCTGAAAAAGAATCAGGTCGAGTATTACGACCGGATCAGCGAGGTACGCCGTTCCGGCAATTACGAGCAATGGGTCCGTTTCTTTCTGGAAGCGGTATATGTTGCCGCAAATGACGCCATGGAATCGATCCATGCGCTGTCCGAACTCCATGAACGGAATCTCATGATCCTTCCTAAGCCGAAACGCGTGCCGGATCACGTCCGGAAACTGTTTGACTATGCGGAGCAGCATCCGATCCTGGATATCAGAAAAACGGCGCTTGCGCTGGGCGTCAGCTACAACACCGCCGCGTCCGCAGTGCGGAAGCTGACGGATCTCGGTATCCTCCGCAAGACGACCAATGCCTCGCGGAACCGGGTGTTCGCCTATCAGGCTTACCTCGATATCCTGCGGGAAGGAACCTGATCCGGAAAGAACTCCGCAGCGGAACAAAAAGCCATGCATGTTCAGGGGCTGTCTCAAAACGGAAACGTCTTGAGGCAGCCCCTGTTATGATCCGTTCCGTTTTCAGACGGCGGCGTTATCAAGCGTCCGTTCCGTCCCCGTCCTTTTCCGCGTCCTTCTCCGGCTCCTCCGTTCTGCGCTCCCGTTCCGGCATGAAGAAGGTCCATACCGGAAGGATCACGTACAGAATGATGGCGATCCTCGGGTAATAGTAGCTGAGCAGCATGAGCGCCGCCAGCCCGATCAGCATCACGACGAGCTTGGAGGATGCGAGCATAAGAAACATTTCGCGGTGATTCACGAACCGCTTCCGGAGCACCGCGTACCGCAGCAGTTCCTGGAACAGTGTGGTAAGGAAGTACACGAGTCCGAAATTGATCGCGGCGTAACGGTCCAGGCTGTTGATGATCCATTTCGTGGTAACGGGGATCAGCGCCAGGGCGGCGAGAAAGACAAAGTTCATCACGACCGTGAAGTGGTCCCCCTCGCGCATGGTTTCAAAGATCCGCTTGTTCTCGTACCAGAATCCCGCGATTATGAAAAAGCTGATGAAGAATACCGCGACCGACCACAGGAAGGACGTCATGTATTCCCCCTTCGATGTCGGGAACGGGATCTCCAGCATCATGACCGTGATGAAAATGGCGATCACGCCGTCGTTCAGCGTGGAAAGGTGCCCCATCATGGACCCCTTCAGCTTCCTGCTGTTCTCGGCGGCCTTCCGCTGCATGTGCTCGTATTTATCTGCGGCCTCGTCGCCCAGTCTTCTTCTGATCCGCTCCGCTCTGTTATCCCGCAGCATGATGATCCATCCTTTCCCAAAGGTCAGGCGCTGACCCACTGCGCCACTTTCTCAAGGGGCATGCCCGCGCTCAGCCTGTCGGCCTTCCCCCATACCGCGCCGGGCGCCGATCCCTTCAGTTCCGCGACGGTGTTCCCCATCCCGCTTCCGCCGGACGTCGCGAAAACGTGGATCGTCTTCCCGGAAAGATCGTACTGCTCGAGAAAGCTGTTCACGATATGCGGCGCCACATACCACCA
>JAFRNW010000034.1 GCA_017429985.1 Clostridia bacterium
GGTTACATCAAATCAATACCACGACAGAAAAACGGGACAACAAGCTATGGAAAACAAAGTCGCAGCCGAACCGAAGAAGACAGGAAAGAAAAAACACAGGGTTCTTTTTCGTGTCCTGACCGTCCTGCTTGTGCTGGCGGTCATCGCGGGCGCGTTCTGTCTCGCTTCCGCGCTGTATTCGCAAACCCATTACAGAATTCACTTCTATCAGGAAACATCCAAAAAGGTCAGCGGCAATATCCGGATCGCGGTCATTTCGGATATTCATAACAGGGAATACGGGGAGAAGAACGAGAAACTGCTGTCCGATCTCCGCGACCTGAAGCCCGACCTCATCTTCTTCATAGGCGACATGATCATCAAGGAGAACAACGACTACCAGGCCGTTCTTGATCTTGTCTCCGCTTCGTCCGAAATCGCGCCCTGTTACGGCGTTCTGGGCAACCACGAGAGTTACCACATGTACTATGCGGACGACATGGGGCTTCCGAAAGCGTTCGATAACGCGGGGCTGAAACTGCTGCGCAACGCCAAGGACGAGATCCGGATCGGAAAGGATACCGTCCAGCTGATCGGCGTGGAGGGCACCTCCTACGGATTTGAGCAGTACGGCGGGCGTGCGTTCATGGACAAAGTCGAGATCGATCCGTCCGAATTATGTATCGTCATGTGCCATATCCCGATCATTTTCGAGCCGCAGCTTGCAGGATACGACTTTGATCTCGGGGTCGCGGGGCATGTGCACGGCGGCGTCGTGGTCCTTCCTTTCATCGGCGGCCTGTACACGAATGAAGAGGGCTTTTTCCCGAAATTCACCTCGGGAAGATACATTCTGAGCAATCAGCAGACGCTGATCATCAGCGGGGGGCTCGGCGATTCCAAGCCGTTCCCTCAGCGGATCAACAACACGCCCGAGCTTGTTGTGATCGATATCAACCAGTACTGAGCAATTTTTAAACTTCCGCGCTGAAACACGGTACGGGATGCCGGGAAGCCGGATTCAGAGCCAGGAAGAAGGAGAAAGGCAATGCAAGGGAATAACAAATCGAGGACGGCAGGAGACGGGACTTCATCCGGAACTCCGGCCAGATGGCGGCGCAGCCTCAGAAACGCTTTACAGGCGTTCCGGAAGCGGGGATGGTTGGTTCTCGCTTCCTTCCTGATCGCTTTTCTGGTCCTGTGCGGCGTTTACTACGTGAGATCCCTCCACACCGCCAGCACGATCCTGTCGCTGGATTACGAGGAGGCATCCAAAGGCCTGACGCCGAACAGGCTGCGGTTCAACATTTTCGAGATCCGCAGCGGCGAGGTGATGGAGAAGCTGATCGAGTACGCCGGTCTTGAGGGGAAGATCACGCCGGACGAACTGAGCGAATGCGTCAGCGTGAAGGCGACGCACGACAAGAGCATCAGCGGCAACGTGAATTATATCAGCACCTCGTTTATCGTTTCGTTCACGAACAGCCGCGCGATGGGCAATATTCCGCCGGAGGACATGCTTTCGCTCCTGTGCAAGGCCTACCGCGAGTACTTCGTGGAGCATTACGGATTCAACCACTCCATCCTGTCGTTCGATACAAACGATCTGAAATTCAACGACGAGTACCTGATGGCGGTCGATCTGCTGGAGCTGAAATGCAGCCAACTGGAAAAGTACGCGCAGCTCAGAAGCCGCGAGAGCAAGAACTATCAGGATCCGAATACCGGGGCGACCTTCTCCGAACTGGAGCAGCGGCTGAGCAACTTTTACAATTACGATCTTGCCAAACTGCGTTCCTATATCATCGAGAACAGCATCGCGAAGGACAGAGCGGGACTCGTCCGCATGCTGGATTACAAGATCCGCATGGACAGCATGACGCATGACAAGCTGATGGCTGCGTACGAGGAGGACAGCAAGGGCGTCCAGATGTACGACGCGGCCATGAGCGCCGTGGTCATGATCCCCGTCCGGGACCAGAACATGCAGTACTACATGTCCAGGACGAAAACCGGAATGGACAGCATGGTCGCCCACGCGCAGAGCCAGCTCGCGGGAACGGCCGAAATGATGGGTCAGATCGAGTACAACGGCTATCTGACCGAAAAGATGAAGGCAAGCGGCGGCACCGCCCGGACGAAGACCGAAAAGGCGGACGCCATGATTGCCGAGATGGAGGCGTCGCTCGATAAGATCGCGTCGGACATCCGCGCGATGGACAGCGCTTACCAGAGCACGAAGGGCCGCAATTACATCGGCTTCAGCGAAGACACCATCACGACTTTTGCCGAAAAGGCCGGCGTCGTCCCGTCGCTCCTTTTCGCCGTTCTGATCATGATCGTCGCGTTCCTGTTCGTGTTCATCGGAAAACTATTTTCAGATAAGGAGAAAAAAGCATGAAAAAATTCAGTGTTCTTCGCTATCTGAAACAATTCAGCCTGCTGATCTTCCTGTTCGCGCTTCTTGGCGCGCTGGCGATCCTTCTTTACGGAAGGCTCAATCAGCACTACATCGCGTCCACGGTCATCCAGTACACCAACAGCGGGGCCAAGGAGGGATATACCCCGGACGGAAGCCCCCTGAACGTGGAGGAGATCTATTCCTCCTCGGTCATTGACGCGGCCCTGACGGACCTTGGGTATCCGACCAACATCGACTCCGTTCGCTCCAGCTGCTATGTGGAGGAAGTCGTTCCGGAATCGCAGCAGATCATGAACGAGGCGCTGCTGGAAAAGGGCGAGGATCCTTCGTTCATCGCGGACACGTACCGCGTGTATTACGTCGGCGGCAGCGAGATCGGCGAGGATGACGCGCGCAGCATGCTGGACGCGATCATGAAAAACTACTACGAGTTCTACGCCGAAAAGTATGTGGATCAGCCTCTTCAGAGCAACGGCGTCGCCGCGCTGAAGGACGGGGATTACGATTTCATCGAGAGCGCGCAGGTTCTGGAGGATTCCGTGTCCGAGATGCTGAATTATCTGCTGGACAAACGGGCTTCCCAGCCGTATTTCCGCTCCGTGGAAACGGGATACACATACAACGATCTGTATCAGATCTACCACTTCCTGTACAACTACGAGATCCCGAGCCTGTACGCGCTGATCCTTTCCAACGCGGAGACAAAGGATATCGATCTTCTCATGAGCCGGCTGACAAGGGAATGCGAGGATATGCAGCTGTATATCGAAAACCGGCAGGACCGCGCGGATTCCCTGAAGACCCTGATCGACAGCTACAGCGAACGCAACAAGGAGATCCTGGACTACCATTACCACAACGCGAACGGCCGGGAGGGTAGCACGGAATACATCCTGCGGGATGTGGAGCACGACAGGGAGAGCAGCGGCATCGAGACGACGTACGACGTTCTGGTCAAGGAATACGTGGACCTGAACACCGGCATCCGCCAGAAAACGATCGAGAAGGAGCACAACGAATACCTTCTGTCCGTATTCGAGACGGCGCGGAACACGGCGGGCAGGAAGACCAGCACCGCCGAGGAGATCCGTGAGAAGCTGGATCACTGCGCCAGCCTCGCGAACGAGTACTACCGGTACGTGGAGGATACGGGGCGCGAGCTGAACCGCCAGCTGAGCGCGGATTATCTCAAGATGATCAGCAGCATCAACGTCCAGCCTGCACTGAACCTCACGCTGTACATCGTGATCGCCATCGTGCTGTTCGCGCTGGTGGGCGGCGTAGGCGCCGTTCTGCTGGGCAGAGCGCTCGATTTCATCGACTATTTCCGGTACGTGGACAAAACGGTCCAGCTGCCGAACCGTGCCAGATGCGACGCGTATATCGACGAATGGTCCGGCAGGATCCTGGACGAGGATTTCTCCTGCGTGGCGCTGAAGATGGATTCGCTGAGCAGCGTATCGAGCGAGTACGGGCGCGAGGCGGGAGACGAAGTGCTGAAGGATTTCGCTTCCATTCTCAAGAGCTTCGGCGACCTGCACGGATTTGTGGGGCATAACGGAGGCGGCGTTTTCTACGCGTTCTTTAAGGATTGCTCGCCCGACAAGCTGAATGTGATCCTTGAGGCGATCGACCGTCAGGTCAGCAAATACAACAAGCTGAATCCGGAGCGCAGCATCCATTATATCTGCGGAAAAGCCGTTTCCAGCGAGGACAGCGTCTTTGAGATCCGGGATCTGCTGCGGCTTGCGATGCAGAGGATGTTCGCGGGCAATACCGCTTCCGGTTCGGAGCCCGTCCCCGATCAGAACATCGCGGAGAACGCGCAGGACGCGCAGGAAGTGAGCGCAGAGTCGGAGGTCACGGAATAGGACGGTGGCAGATAAGTTCCTGAAAAATGGTGTAAATACCGGGGAACTGCAAAGATCGAGGAAAGAGTGCCCGGCCTTTATTGTATTTCTGGTCGTTGTCTTCACGCTTTCCGCCGGTCTCGGAGACTGGAAGGTTCTCAATAACGCGTACGGGGGACTGCCCAAGGTCATCGTGCTCGGGGTGATCGTCTGCGCTTTCCTGAACTTCCTCGTTGCCGCCGATTTTTCGAAGCTGAAGCGGGCGATGGGCTATTTTCCCATCTATCTTCTTCCCATTGCCGTCTATATCGTGATCAGCATGTACATCTGGATCACGGATTTTTCGAACGCGGCGTCCATCACGAGGGCAGGGGAGAAGATCCTGTTCCAGACGATCGCCATCGTCTATACCGTTTTCATGTGCTATCTGCTGGAGGACAGGGCGGTCAACTGCCTGTTCTTCAGCATGTGCGCCGCGAACGTGGGCATCATGCTGCTGGAAATGCCGAAATACGGATTCCAGGAGAGCATCGCCTCCATCGTGACGGGCCTTGTCACCTTCGGCGAGGCGGAAGGGTTCATGCGCGCGCTGGAGATCCACGACATCACGTTCCTGTTCGGACAGTTCTTCGTCTACTACATGATGTTCGCGCCGAAAAGCACGAAGCCTGAAAGAAGGATCCGGATTTCCGGCATTCTTCTTTCCGTCTTATTTATCCTGCTCGGGCTGAAGCGCACCGTTCTTCCGGCCGTGATCGTCGTATGCATCTATGTAAAGCTGCTCCGCCTGTTCAAAAAACCGGAGAAGTTCGTTACGTTTACGGGAATCGCTCTGGTCCTGTTCTTCTATCTCTATCTCTATCTGACGCGCTCGGGCATCCTCGTGGCGTTCATGGAGTCGCTCGGCATCAACATGATGGGCCGCGACGTGCTGTGGAGCCTGCCCAATCCGTACTATGAGCTGTCATTTTTCTGGAAGGGGCTCGGCTTTGAGGGCGTGACCGATCTCATGAACCGGTTTTATCAGCAGGGGCTGATCACCCGGCCTTACCCGCTGCACAACGATATCCTGAAGATCTTTATCGAACTGGGCTCGATCGGCTTCACGCTTTGGGCGGTCGTCTATTATATCGTGTTCCCGTCCTACTGGATGAAGCGGCACGACACGGAGACCGGCATGCTGTACATGGCGATCCTTCTGTATATGA
>JAFRNW010000035.1 GCA_017429985.1 Clostridia bacterium
AGAAACCTTGGCATCCTGACGCCGATGGAAATGCGAGCAATGAAGCTCGCTGCTTAACGAAACAAGAGCATCCACGAGGAATGCTCTTGCACGAGAAACAATTATGTTATTTTACTGTCCGCTTGACGGGAAGCACACCAGAGGGACAGCTCTTTTTGTGTTTTTTAAGGATAAGATACCGGGGACCGAGTTCAATCATTCAGGCGGAGGGAAATGATTTCGGATGCTTTTATCAGGAAGTCAGCGGTCATCTCGTCGAACCGGCTGTATTCGGTGCTGTCCAGATCCAGGACGCCGAACGGTACGGAATCCTTTCCGAAAAGAGGGATGACGATTTCCGACCTGGAATCGGGATCGCAGGCGATGTGACCGGGGAATTCGTGAACGTCGGGAACGACGATCGTCTTCCGCTCCGAAAAAGCCGTTCCGCATACTCCGCGGCCGGGCTTGATCCTCGTGCATGCGGGCTTTCCGCAGAACGGACCTACCACCAGGTCTTCCCCGCGCAGGAGATAGAATCCCGCCCAGCTGACCCCTGGGAGCGCATTGAACAGAAAGGCGGCGGCGTTTGCCATGGTGGCGATCGGATCCGGCTCCTCCGAGAGGAGACCGTTCAGTTGTTCCAGCAAAATCCTCATGGCATGAGTATAGCATATTCTTTACACCCGTGATTGCCGCATGATAGAATCTATATACAATTTGTGCAAAGAAGCATACAGAAAATGACCGTTCAGAACAAGAAAACTGTATTAATTAACATTGCGTATATCGCGGTCATTCTCGGGATCGCGATCCTGGTCTGCAGGAAAGGGCTTTCCATTTTGATGCCTTTTCTGATCGCGTGGCTTGTTACGGTTATCATCAGGCCCGTTATCGAACTGCTGATCAAGAAGTGCCATTTTTCAAAAGGACTGGCCGCTGCCGTTGTTTCCGTGGTTTTTTACGCGGTGTTCGGCTTCCTCCTTACGGTGATCGGAATGAGGCTGATCGCGATGGCGAAGACGGTCATCGTCGGTTTCCCGAATTACTACAACGAAAAGATCGAGCCTTTCCTGATCATGGTAACGGAAGCCCTGCTGAATTTCGCCGGCAGACTGTCGCCCGAGGCGAGCGATGTCGTACGGGATTTTCTGATGGGATTCAGCGCTAACTTTGAATCCATTCTTACCAATGCGTCTGTCACGGCTCTGAGATGGCTGACGACCATTGCGATCCGTATGCCGTCCGGGCTGCTGAAAGTCCTGATCACCATCATCGCAACGGTCTTTATTTCCTCCGATTATCCGCTTCTGAAACGTTTTGTCATGGCACAGCTTTCCGAGCGGAACCAGATGCTGATGCGGGAAGGCCGCGCGCATCTCGTGAAGACGGTAGGGAAGTATATCCGCTCGTATTTTCTGATCATGGTGATCACATTTGCGGAGCTGTATATCGGTCTGAAAATTATCGGGCAGCAAAGGGCGGCCATGATCGCCGCACTGATTGCGGTACTCGATATTCTTCCTGTCGTCGGGAGCGGAACGATTCTGATCCCGTGGACGCTGATTTCCATCGTTACGCAGAACTACAGCATGGCGCTGAAGATCGGCGTGCTCTATTTAACAATCACAATTATTCGAAACATCATCGAACCGAAGATCGTCGGAGATCATGTCGGAATGCATCCGGTCGCGACCCTGATGGCGATGGTAATCGGAACCTATGTGTTCGGACCGATTGGACTGCTGGGTTTGCCGATCGCAATCGCATTGTTCAAGAGCCTCAATGATGAGGGGATCATTCACGTGTTCAAAATGCCTGAACCGGATCCGGATGAAAAACAGGATTCCTCAGAGAAAAAACAGAGACGACCTCTGTTCCGTAAAAACAAACCGACGGAGGAAGTCCTGCCTGTCAGCCCGGACATCCCGGATCAGGATGAGAAATCTGCTGACAGTCAGGAAACGGAGGCGACCAAGTGAGCCTGCGGACAGTATGGGTCACCGGTTCGTCACGGGGAATCGGGAGAGCGATTGCCGAGCAGTTTGCAAGGAAGGGCTTCCGGGTCGTTCTGCACTGTCAGGAAAGAACGGATCTTCTGAAAGAGGTGTCTGAACAGCTGAGATCCGAAAACTGTTCCGTCATGTGCACATGCGGGGATATTTCTTCCGGCAGGGATGTCGAGCGCATGTACTCCGAAATCAAACAAGAGTTCGGTCCGGTCGACATTCTTGTGAACAACGCCGGCATTGCGCTTCAGGAACAGCTTCTGACGGATTGTTCGGAAGAACAGATCGACAGGATCCTGTCCGTCAACTGCAAGGGAGCCATGCTCTGCAGCAAGGCAGTCATCCCGGATATGGTTTCCCGCAAAAGGGGAAGCATCGTCAATGTATCCTCCTATCTCGGAGTTACGGGGTGTTCCTGTGAAGCACCGTATTCTTCGTCCAAGGCAGCATTGATCGGACTGACGAAATCCATGGCACTGGAGCTCGCTGCTTCCGGGATACGCGTGAACGCGGTCGCGCCGGGATTCGTGGATACGGACATGAACCGGGAATTTACTGAAAGCGAGAAGCAGTCCATCCGTGCGGACATTCCGCTTGAGCGGTTCGGAGAAGCACGGGATATCGCGAACGCCGTCTGTTTTCTGGCGCTTGATGAAACTGCCGGATTTATTACCGGACAGATATTATGCGTGGACGGCGGAAGTTCTCTGTAAAAAACAGTTGCATTTTTCAAATGCTTGATGTATTATAGAAAATCGATTGGGGCATTAGCACAGTTGGTAGCGCGCAACGTTCGCAATGTTGAGGTCACCGGTTCGAATCCGGTATGCTCCACCAGATATGACAAATCCGAATCTGAAGCCTGTCGGCAGAGGATTCGGATTTTTTATTGAGGGATTGAATTTTTGGACGGTGCGGGATCGGGTTGGCTACATTTCAATAAGCCTGTTTGTGTCCAGATATACCGGTTCCAGACCGGTTTCCGTCAACCGAACCACCCGGGTCGCAACCTCTTTCAGAAACATTCGGTCGTGCGTAACGGCAATGATGCATCCCGGAAAGGACGCAAACAGCTTCCGCAGCGCAGGATTGGAAAGCGAGCTGAAATTCCGGGTCGGTTCATCCAGAATCAGGACATTGTTTCTGTTCAGGATCAGTTTCAGAAGCAGGACTTTTGCCCGCTGTCCCCCGGATAGCTCTGAAGCGGCATGATCCATTTCGGACGCAGTGAACTTCATGCTTCCGAGGTAGGTCCGAGCATGGGTGACAGATTCCTTTTCACCGGACGGGGCAAGAATCTCCACTGGAGTTTCCGAAAGATTCAGCAGATCGTCGTAATTCTGCGGCACATATCCAACGCTGATATCTTTTCTTGGCAGAAGCATATCCGCAATCTTTTTTATGAGCGTTGTTTTTCCGCACCCGTTCTGTCCGATGATACAGACTCTTTCCGGACCGCTTATATGAAGGCGGACATTTTCCGAAAGGCATTTTTCTCCCGCCTGAAGGATCGGAAGGAACAGGTCCAGAACCGTTTTTCCGTTAATGATGCGATCGGTCTCCTCAAATTTCGGCAGGATGGCCCATTCCGTTTCCGGAAGACGAGTCAGCGACTCCTTTTCCTTTTCCAGACGTTTTCCAAGCGACTGCACCGAATGCATTTTCTTCTTGAGCAGACGTCCGCCTGACGGATCATCCCTGCTAATTACTTTCTGTGCGTGATCGACTGCCTGATAGATGGACAGGTAGCGGTCTTTCTTCTTCTGGAACTGCTTGTGCTCGAAAACGGACATCTGTGCCTGATGCTCGAGTTTTCTTTCCCGTTCCGCAATATACTGACGGTATGGAACATGCGCAACCGTGACCCTGTCGATTGTTTTCCGCCGGACCTGTTCGATATGAATCAGCATCTCGGCAGTTCGTTCCAGCAGTATCTCATCATGGGACACATAAAGGACTGTTGCGTCAGTCCTGTTCAAGAATGATTCGAGCCAATGCAGGGTTTCCAGGTCCAGATCATTGGAAGGTTCATCGAGCAGCAGCAGATCACAGTTGTTCATGAGCATGGCAAGAATCTGCAGCTTGATCCGTTCTCCGCCGGAAAGCGTGTTCATAGGCCGTTGTTCCAGAATCAGCTTTTCTTCGATTGCAAGCTGTTCCAGAAATCTTCGCACGGTTTTCGGATTTTTCATGCCGATCTCGCACGCGTTTTCCAAATAGACACAGACAGGCAGCTTCCCGTCTTCACGGTTCAATTCCTGGCTTAAATATCCAATTACATTATCACAGTTGATACTACCCCGCACTTCCGCGTATTTCTCTACAGCCGGATCTCCTGCGATCCAGCGCAGAACCGTGGATTTGCCGTTCCCCTCTTCACCGATAAGCGCTGATTTTTCCCCGTCATTGAGAACAAAGGACAGATCCCGGACAAGTACGCGGTCATCTTTCTTTTGAGTGATTGTCAGATTCTGAATCTGTAGCATGATTCCTCCCCAAAAAACAGAAAAGCCGTTCTCTCTGCGGAAAACGGCTCAACTTCAAAAAACGCTCGGGAGGCGGTTCCGATCTGGTATGATCCGTTTTTCCACAGAAAGCAAACCCCTTTACAGGGGCGATACTGTCTGTTTGAAAACGCGGATCATTTGCGCATCGGTTCACTTCCTCTCAACTTTCTGTCATCAATATAGCACAGGTCAGGCAGCTGGGCAACACTGTATTCAGGAACCGTCATGACCGTCAGTCGTTTTGCAGCTCTAGTGTGATGAGCAAGGCAAAACATCCGTCGTAAAGCATTCGTCTTTCGGATCGGTACCGATAGAAACAATATTCAGCCGATGGGAACCCGATCAATCATATACGCATGATGATTCCGGAGCAAATATGTCAGAAAAAAACCGAAAAGCTCTATTTGGTCATCAGGAGAAACAGCATAAGCTTGATTCCGCCGAACAGCAGAAGAGCAAGAGTGGAGGCGAGCAGCATAATGCTGCAGGAGCGGGCGATGTCCTCCGGTTCGATCTCCCGAAGTGAGTCCCCGATATATTCCTTGTGATGCAGCACGCTGCGGTAATACGCGCTTCCCGCCAGCCGGACGCCGAGGAGGCCCGCTATGACGGATTCGGTCTGTGCTGCGTTGGGACTTGTATGTTTGTAACGATCTCTGCGGAAGATGTGCATCCCGGCCTTTGTATCATATCCAAGCAAGCCGCCCGCAAAGAGAAGGAACATGGCGGCAATTCTTGAAGGAACGTAGTTCAGTACATCGTCAGCTTTCGCGGGAACCAGTCCGATGTTGTTGTAAGGCGGATCTGTATACCCAAGCATGGAGTCCATTGTATTGACCGCCTTGTAAACCATGCCAAGCGGCGCGCCGAACAGTATCAGATAGAAAAGAGGGGCAATGACGCCGTCGGAGGCGTTTTCCGCTACGGTTTCGACTGCAGCGCGCGTGACGCCCGATTCATCCAGGGAATCCGTATCGCGCCCGACGATCATGGAGACAGCTGTCCGGGAAACGGACAGATCTCCTGAGTCGAGCGCCTTTTTAACTTTCATGCTCTCATCCCGGAGAGACTTAGCTGCGAGGCACTGCCAGCACATGACGGTTTCCACTGCAAAGCCGATCCAGGGAGAAATCCGGTAGCAGAAAATCAGCAGGATCAGTGAAATACCGCCTGTCAGTATGACAACGATCAGCCAAAGCGCAAGCCCTGCGATTTTTTCCCCGGTATCTGTCTTTGGGAGAATACGGCGGAACAGTTTTTCAAGCGCGGAAATAAGAAGCCCCATGATCTGAACAGGATGGGGGATCGAACGGGGGTCGCCTGCAATCAGGTCAAGAACAAAGCCTGCAAACAAAGCGAGAAGAGAATAATATCCGAACATTTATTAGCACCTCAGACGATACAATCAATTGTAGTATCGGACCTATACAGTGTCAAGAAAGCAGCGGGATCGGACGGTACAGCAAAACCCCGCTGTCCGCAGTTCAGTTTGGCCAGATCGCCGTTCAAAGCGTTTGTATTCGTGGTATACTGTATAAAAGAATCCTTATTCATTATCGGAGGAGTACATGCCTGAAAGCCCGATCCATGTAACCAGTGAGATTGCTCCGCTCAAAAAAGTTCTGTTGCAGAGGCCCGGAAAGGAACTGGAGCACCTCAGTCCGAACACGATGGACGAATTGCTGTTTGATGATATTCCTTATCTGTTCCGTGCGAGGGAAGAGCATGATGAATTTGCCCGTCTGCTGCGGGAGAACGGAGCGGAACCGGTTTATCTGGATGAGCTGACTTCGGAAACATTGAATGTTGTTCCCGATCTGAAAGAGCGTTTTATCGATACGTTTCTCAATCAGGCAGGCGTATCCGCCCAGTATTACCGCGATGCGCTGACTGACTACCTGAAAGGTGTGCCGGAGACAATAGCCCTCGTTCATAAAATGATGGCGGGGATCTCGTTCCGCGAGGTGTTTCCGGGGAGCGGGAGTTCGCTTTCGGACCTGACGGGTTCCAAGGTGCGTTTCCTGACGCCCCCCATGCCGAACCTGTATTTCACAAGGGATCCCTTTGCCAGCATCGGAAGCGGCGTCAGCCTCCACCGCATGCGGACCGAGACCAGGTGCAGGGAGACCATCTTTTCTGAACTGATTTTTAAATATCATCCGTCCTTCCGGGATAAAGTCCCGTTTTATTATCAGACCGGCAACTGTTTCAGCCTGGAAGGCGGCGACATCCTGAATCTCAGTGCAAAAGTGCTGGCGGTCGGCGTATCCGCGAGGACGCAGGCGGAAGCGGTGGAGATCCTTGCGGAAAACGTGCTCGCGGACGAACGGTCCGAAATAGAAACCGTTCTGGCGTTCACGATTCCGCAGACCCGTGCGTGCATGCATCTGGACACCGTTTTCACGCAGGTGGATCATGCGAAGTTCACGGTCCATCCGGGCATTTTCCCGGGTCTGCGCGTGTTCTCCCTGAAACGGAAGGGAGGAGCAGTCGTGACGCGGGAGGAGGAAGGTCCTCTGGAAGACGTACTGTCACGGTATCTGGACATTGAGAAACCCGAGCTGATTTACTGCGGAGGAAACAGTCCGATCGCCGCTGCAAGAGAACAGTGGAACGACGGATCGAACACGCTCTGCATCGCGCCGGGAACGGTCATTGTGTACGACCGGAACTATGAAACAAACAGGGTCCTTCAAGATTCGGGCATCAGGACCCTGCTGCTGAACGGATCGGAACTGTCGAGAGGCAGAGGCGGCCCCCGCTGTATGAGCATGCCTCTGGTCAGAGAATAATATTGGAGGGAAACATGGCAGATCTTCGCGGAAGACACTTTTTGAAACTGTTGGACTTCACCCCGGAAGAGATCCGGTATCTGATCGATCTTTCCAAAGCGCTGAAGGACAAGAAAAAACGTCATGAGGAGCACGCTTACCTGAAGGGGAAGAATATCGTGCTGCTGTTTGAAAAGACGTCCACGCGCACGAGATGCTCCTTCGAGGTCGCAGGAATGGATCTCGGAATGGGCGTGACGTATCTGGGTCCCGGCTCCTCCCAGATGGGGAGAAAGGAGAGCATCGCGGATACCGCGCGGGTTCTCGGAAGAATGTATGACGGGATCGAATACAGGGGATTTGATCAGAGCCTGGTGGAAACGCTTGCCGAATACGCCGGCGTTCCCGTCTGGAACGGACTGACTGACCAGTTCCATCCGACGCAGATGATCGCGGATCTTCTGACCATCGAAGAGAAGAAGGGAAAACTGAAAGGGATCCGTTTCACGTATTTCGGCGACGCGAGAAACAATATGGGCAATTCCCTGATGATCGCCTGCGCGAAAATGGGACTGCATTTTACGGCGTGCGCGCCGGCGGAGCTGTTTCCCGCGGAAGAACTCGTCAGGAAAGCGAAGGAGATCGCAAAAGAGAGCGGCGGGAGCGTCACGCTGACCGAGGATATAACCGAAGGAGCGAAGGACGCGGACGTCCTGTATACCGATATCTGGGTCTCCATGGGAGAGCCGGCGGAAGCCTGGGAAAAGCGGATTTCGCTTCTGCAGCCGTATCGGGTGGATGAGAAGAAGATGGCGCTCGCAAAGCCGGATGCGATCTTCATGCACTGCCTGCCGTCTTTCCATGACACGAACACGGTGATTGGGAAAGAGATCGCGGACCGGTACGGAATCGAGGAAATGGAAGTGTCGAACGACGTGTTCGAGGGACCCCAGTCCGTTGTGTTTGATGAAGCGGAAAACCGTATGCATACGATCAAAGCCGTCATGTACGCGACGCTCCGCGGGGAGGAGAAAGACCTTGTTTAAGCTGAGGACTTATTATCCGCCGGATTTTTCCGCGGACCGGTTCAGAAACTGTCCGGACGCCGTTCTGAAGGAGGCGCCCGCAGACGGCGTCGCGCCGTTTGACTATCATTCGATGAGCATTTTCCCCGAGTATTTCAAGTGCGGGGGCGAGTGGCTTCTCGCATGCGAAAGCAGGATGGATTGCTGCGCCGTTTACCGGGACCGGGCGGTGCACGTGGTCGAATTCCGGAATCTGAAGAAGGGCGACCTGGTATTTACGGGGAGAACGGAAGACGGAAGCGAGGGGATCTACGTCTATCCGGACGGATTCCGCGAGACAAGGGCGAACGCCGACGTGTTTGCATTCCGCGGGAACCGGACCAGGGAGACCGCGTTCTCAAAGGACTACGATGAAATCTACGATCTGCTGAGGCACGAGAAGGATCACGGCAAGATCGTCTGGGTCATGGGACCCGCATTCGCGTTCGACAAGGACGCCCGGACGGCGATGGAAAAGATGATCCGAGCCGGTTACGTGCATGCCATACTGGCAGGGAACGCGCTTGCGACGCATGATCTGGAGGCGGCGTGGCTCGGGACGGCGCTGGGACAGGACATCTATACCACCGTTTCCTATCCGAACGGGCATTACAATCATCTGGACCTGATCAACCGGGTCCGTTATTACGGAAGCGTCAGACGATTCATCGAGGCGGAGCATATCGACAACGGAATCATCTACAGCTGCGAAAAATGCGGCGTGCCGTACGTTCTGGGCGGATCGATCCGGGACGACGGGCCGCTCCCGCCTGTGTTTGCGAATGTCTATGAGGCGCAGGACGCGATGCGGAACGAAATCCGCAGCGCAACGACCGTCATCGGAATGGCGACGATGCTGCATTCCATCGCGACGGGGAACATGACGCCTTCCTACCGGGTGCTTCCGGACGGAACGGTCCGCCAGGTTTACTTCTATTATGTGGATGTTGCGGAGTTCACGGTCAACAAGCTTGCGGACCGCGGAAGCCTTTCGGCGCGCGGAATCGTAACGAATGTCCAAGATTTTATTGTGAATCTTGCAAACGGACTGAATCTCTGACAAAATGGCAGATACAGACCGTATCATACTCATTGATTTTTGACTGGAGGGATCACGATGAAAAAACTCAGAAAGGGAATCGTTTATATCCTGATTCTTTCGCTGACTCTGACGTCGATCGGCGTCCGGGCCGCACTGGCGGAGACGCCGGACGTTTCTCCGGAAGGGGAAGATACTTCGACGGAGGAGATCGTCGGAATACCGTCCCCGCTGACGGAGGTCGCGTCGGTTGATGAACTCAACGCTGCGGTAGGATGCTGCATTTTCACGTTGGATCCGGAAAATAATCCGGTCGCTGACGACAGATTTACGCTCATCGACGCGGAACCGCAGATCGCGGAGTACAGCTTTACCTGGGACGGACACCCTGCGACCCTGCGGGCAGCCGTGACGCAGGAGGATATTTCCGGAATCTATATGGACGACGGGAAGATGCCGTGCGATCATCTTACGGAGACCGATCCCTATGCGATCCTGGACACCGGATACGGTTTCTGGACCAGATGGTTTCTGGGCGGGATGCAGTATTCTCTCTGCGTGGGAAATGCGGGGGAGGATACGGAGGATGCCGTAGCGGCCATCCGTGATCTCGAGGCGCTGATGTATCCGTGGTACATGATGGAAGAGCTTCCGCAGGAACCGGATTTTGATCCGGAGCAGCCGGATTCCGGTGATACCGCTTACTATTACAAGGACCAGCTCCGCGAATGGAACGAGGGCTCGGATACGCCGTTCGGGACCGGAACGGAAAAACCGTTCCGCACCGTCGCGATCCTTGCGGAAGGCGACGCGTTTCTTACGGTCCCGGGGGACACCAGGAATGTCGTGACCGTATCTGACGTGAACGGCCTGATTGCCGCGATCGCGCCGGACACGATCATCATACTGGAACCGGGCGTTTACAATCTGTCGGACGCGGAAGGCTACGGGGTGGATTCCGGCGCCTATTACCGCTGGATCGAAACGTATCAGGGATACGAGCTGTATGTGGAGAACGCGGACAACCTGATGCTGGTCGGCTCCGTATCGGAAGAGGACGGCACGATTTCCCTGAACTCGGAGATCGTCACGGATCCCAGATACGCTAACGTCGTGAACTTCAGAAATTCGAACGGCGTGACGGTCGTCGGGCTGAAAATCGGGCATACGGAGACCGGGGAATGCATCGGAGGCGTACTGAATTTCGTGAACAGCGACGGCGTAAAGATTTCGGGCTGCGAACTGTACGGGTGCGGCACGATCGGAATCCTTGCCAGAAACTGCGACAATTTCAAGGCCGTTGACCTGCTGGTGCACAGCTGCAGCATGGGAATGATCGAAATGACGGCCTGCGACGCCGTAACCTTTGAGCAGATTTCTTTCCTGAACATCACGGGATACAGCGGCGTTTCGCTGGACTGCTGCGGCAGCGTCACGTTCGGAAACTGTGATTTCGCTTTCAACGAGATCACGACGCTGTTCTATCTGATGGATTCGAAAGACATCCGGGTGAACGACTGTCTGATCGCATACAACAGCCCTGACATGTCGCTGTTCCAGGGACCGGATGGCGCGGCGGGAAGCAGCATCGTGTTTGACGGAGGAGCGATCACCGGATACGCGCAGCCGTTCGGCTGCTACGAACCGGTGACGGTCGGATGATCTGAATCCCTGCACGGGCAATACGATTCAGCCGGAGCGCGGCATGATTGCGGCTCCGGCTTTTTTGCTGTCAGTATGCTCCGCTGACTCGTGATCAGCTGTGTTCGGAGAAGATGCAGGCCAGAATGATCAGGGCGGAACCGATCAATGCGGCGGGCGTGATCGGCTCGTTCAGGAAAAAGACGGACAGCAGTACCGCGACAACGGGATCCGCATATGCAAAGATCGATACGGTCCGCGCAGGAATTTTGACGATGACGGCAAAGTAGCGGATATATGCGAAAGCGGTCAGGACGACTCCCAGAACCAGGAGAAGCAGGATATCCCTGAATCCAAGGGATAATGAAGTTCCGCGGTGCGTCAGCAGAATGTACGGGGTCATCAGAACGGCGGCTGTTCCCAGCTGCACCATGGTGCGGAACACAGGATCACCGGAAGGGTATTTCTTGTTGATCAGAACGATCGCGGTATAGGAAACGGCCCCGAGAAGAGCGAACAGGATGCCGCGGATATCGTCTGAACCGCTCAGCCCGTTCTGCAGGACGCCGGAAACAAGCACCATGCCGAGAAAGGAAACACCCGCGCAGATGGCATGCCTTGCCGTAAAGCGCTCTTTCAGGATCAGAGGCGAGGCGAGAAAAACAAAGATCGGCGCCATATAGTAGCAGATGGTTGCAGTCGCGACCGTCGTATAGCGGTAGGACTGGAACAGGCCGATCCAGTCTCCTGTCAGACATGCACCGGAAAGCAGCATGGGGATCAGTACGCCCTTAAAGGAAGCGGACCGGATCTTGCGCGCCGCCACAAGATAGACCGCGATGAACAGGAAAGAGATCCACGCCCTCAGACACGCGGTCACAGCCGCCGGAAGCGGAATGGCTTTTACGACAGGTCCGAGACAGCCAAACAGCGCCATGATCAGGATATATTCAACTTTGAGGGACCAGGTGCTTCTTTCTGTCATAAACAACCTCCGAAGACATCGCAACAATTCATTCTAATGCTCTTTCAGTGCAAATGCAACATGGCACGGCAGGCCGAAAGGACAGCGCCGGCAGCAGCGCCGGCAGCGGGTCACGAATCAAAAAAAGGAACCGTGCGGGATGATCCGCACAGTTCCGTTCATGACTCGGTGTTTTCGTTTCTGCTCCGTTAGAGACGGTCAGAAATCGGAGGCAAGTTCGAACAGCAGGTCGAAAAGCTCTTCCCTGCGGTTCTGCATGATCTCATCGATGCCGGTATCCGTGACCTCTGCGGTCATGCCGGTACAGTAGTTTGCGATGATGCCGATGGCGGCGTATTCCATGCCGAGGTCCCGGCAGAGAGGCGCCTCGGGGACAAGGACCATGCCTGTCGTCTGGGCGCCGAGCATCCGGATCATGCGGATCTCCGCAGCGGTTTCAAAACGCGGACCTTCCGTGCAGGCGTAGATCGTTCTCCCCGCGTAAGGGTATCCGCGCTTCAGGATCAGCTTCTCGATTCTGTCACAGAGCTCGGGGTTGAAGACATCCTCCATGCCCGTGTGCCGGGTCGACCGGTGCTGCATGGAGAAGGAGGAAGGTCTGGATTTCGTGAAATCCAGAAAGTCGGAAACAAGACAGAAACTGCCCAGATGAAACGTGTAGTCACAGGTTCCGACAGGGGTGAGCCCGATGACGTGCGTCACGCCCAGTTTGTGCAGCGCATAGATGTTCGCCCGGTAATTGATCTGACCGGGATCGCGCGGGGTGAGGACATCCTGACGCGACATGAACAGAAAATCTTTGCCATTCTCAAGCTTGGCAAATAGCACAACAGCGTCTCCGTAGGGAGTGGAGACCGCTCTCTCACGATACGGAATGGACAGGGTATCCACATTGGTTCCGCCGATAACCGCCAGTTTCATAAACGAGAATGCTTGCTGTCCGCGTTGAAAACGGATAGTGCGCTCCTTTCATAGATTGATACCATCATCATATCACAATGCCCCGGGAAAAGGCATCAGTATTTGCGAATCCGGAGCCCTTTCGGGAGGTGGTTCTTCATGACGCCGCCGACAGCCTTTCCGAACCCGATCGTATACCCGTCGCAGCAGACCGCGGTGAATCCTTTGAGGGAAGCGCTGCACGGGACGGTTTCCCCGGAAAGAAAGCGGATCCGGTCGGCTTCATTCAGATCGACCGCTGCGGAGAAACACGACGGGGCATAGGACATGTAGAGACAGTGCGACGGAAGGAATCTGCCGTTTTTGATCTCGCCGGCGAAAACGCCCGAACGGATCACGTGCATGGGGATCTGAGGGTCCGGAACGGTCTCGGGGAGGATATAGACACGCCCGTCCGGCAGGATCCGGATGGAAGACCACCCGAGCGGGAGCCTGTTTTCGGACAGGAACTCATAAAACGGCGCTGCCGTTCTCCTGTCTGACCCGGGGACGGACCGGAAAAGTGAAGGCGCGGAAGGACTGTCGCCGCGGATGAGCAGGGCGGCAAACTGCCCTTCGCCGGTGCTGTCGAACGGGTACAGGTGTTTCATGTCCGCAAGACGGAAATCAGCGTGGCCGGAGAGGAATCCTCTGACAACGTCTTCGTTTTCCGCTTCGGAAAACGTGCAGGTGGAATAGACGAGACGCCCGCCCGGCTTAACGGCCTCAGCCGCGCTGTTCAGGATGGCGGACTGCCGCTCCGAGCAGGAGAGCACATGTTCTTCCGACCAGTCCGCTACCGCCTGCGGGTCTTTCCGGAACATGCCTTCCCCAGAGCAGGGAGCGTCGACGAGGACAGCGTCGAACTGTTTCGGAAGAAGCGGGCACAGCCTGTCCGGGCGCATGTTGGTAATGACCGCATTCCGTACGCCGAGTCGTTCCAGCGAGCTGTCCAGAACGGCAGCCCGTTTCGTGCTGATCTCGTTCGCGATCAGGACGCCCCGGTTCTGCATGGCGGCGGCAAGCTGCCCTGATTTGCCTCCGGGCGCAGCGCAGAGGTCCAGAACGGTTTCCCCTGGCGCGACGTTCAGCAGGGAAGCGGGATACTGGGCGGAAGCTTCCTGCATATAGAAAAGTCCTGCGGCGTGGTACGGATTGTTTCCGACGGGATAGTCATCCGGAACGAGGAAACCCTCCGGTACGATGCCGTTCGGCCGGAGATCCCGGCCCCGGAGGAAGCTTTCCACGGAGATTTTCAGCGTATTGACCCGGAGCGACTTTCTGGGACGTTCCTGCATCGCAAGAAGATAGCCTTGGAATCTGCCAGGACCGAGCTGAAACTCCATCCGTTTTAAATACTGTTCGGGAAGATGCATGGGGACGTTCCTTTCTTCGGCTCATTTCATGCTAACAAAAACACATGCCTCCTGCAAGGAGGAATGTGCTATGCTATATGCATCCTGCATGAGGAGGAAAGTATGTCTGAAATAAAAGTGGACCCCCGCGTTTACCATGGCTCTCCGGACGATCTGGCGGAACGGCGCGAGGAAGAGAGGGAGACGTTTCTGTTTCTTGACCGTCTCGGGATACCGTATGACAGGGTAGAGCACGAACCCGCCATGACCATCGAAGCCTGCGAAACAATCGACCGCTTGCTCGGCGTGTCGATGTGCAAGAACCTTTTTCTGTGCAACCGTCAGAAAACGGCTTTTTATCTGCTGATGATGCCGGGGAAGAAGCCGTTCCATACCAAGGATCTGTCCAGCCAGATCCAGTCCGCAAGGCTTTCCTTTGCGGATGAAGCGTATATGTGGGAATACCTCCATATCCGGCCAGGATCCGTTTCGGTGATGGGACTGATTTTTGACAGGGGGATGCATGTACGGCTTCTGATAGACGAGGAGCTTCTCTCCGATCCGTTTATCGGCTGCCACCCCTGCGTCAATACAGGAAGTCTGAAAATCAGGACGGAGGATCTTCTCCGCAGGATCCTTCCGGAAACCGGCCACGCGTATACCGCCGTGTCGCTCCCGGATACGCAGGAAGGCTGACGTTCCTCGCGGAAGATGCCTTTCTACGCCATACGGTAAAGAATGATTCCCTTGACGGGGATCTTTTCAATTTTATCCGAAGGTCATTGCTTCAGCCTGCTGCGGAAATACACACGGAGCTGCTCGACCGTTTCGTTAAAAGCGTCTGGTATCGGGGAGGTGCCCTGCGCGAGCGTCCCCCTTCCGCCGCCCTTCCCGGAAACTGCCGTATTGACGACCCTGCAGAGTTCCGAAACATCGCAGGTGCTGTCGGGGGAGCACGAGAGGACATAGTTCAGTCGTCCGTTTGATTTTCCGAACAGGACGGTCAGCGAGTTTCTGTCCCGGATGGTTTTGGCAGCAAGCGATTTCAGCTTTTCCTGGGTGGCGTTGCCGACGTCTTCCAGAATCAGGGTGGTTTTGCCGGTTTTGACGGCCTTCTGCACCAGTTCTTCCGCAAGGTAGGAATTCAGTGATTCGGACAGCTCTTTTTCTCTTTTATGGAGGCCTTTCAGTTCCTCCTGCATCTTTTCGATCGATTCCGTCAGGTTTGTCCAGGAGGTGGAGAACTGACGTCCCGCGGCGCTGAGGACCTTGCGTGCCTGCTGCGTATAGAGGAGAGCCCTGTTTCCGCAGAGGAACGTCACGCGTGTCCCGCCCTTGTAGGACATGGATTCCGTGATCAGAATGGATCCGATCTCTCCGGTGTGAAAGACGTGCGGCGCGCAGCAGGTGCAGCAGTCCGCGTCCTGGATGCTGACGATCCGGATCGGCATACGGATGCCTTCCGCCTGCTTTCGGAGCGTGAGCCCCGCCTGCTCCAGATCCTCCGCGGTCTCATACCGGACTGCCGTGACGGACAGGTCCAGGGAGACGAACCGGTTGGCGAGTGTTTCCGCCTCAAACAGTTCCTCCTGGGTGAGAGGCCTGTCCAGGTCGATCGTCGTGTAGCCGGAAGAGAGATGAAAACCGACGTTGTTGGCTCCGAAAAGCTTGTAAATGGAATAGGACAGGAGATGCTCTCCCGTATGCTGCTGCATGTGGTCGAACCGCCGCTCCCAGTTCAGTGTAACGGGATAGGACGTTCCGATTTCCAGCGGGCGGTCGATATGGTGGAGCAGTTCGCCGTTCACCTCGTCGCATCCGAGGATGACCGCGTCCCCGATGGAACCGGTATCGCAGGGCTGGCCTCCCGCATTGTCGAAAATGATCGTCTGATCGAGCGTGACATCGTATCCTCTGTCCGTGGGGCGGCAGGATTCTACGGTTGACGTGCAGGTTTTCAGATGACTGTCTTCCAGATACAAGCGTCTGGTCATGATCAGATACCTCCGGTTGCTTTCAGGATACAGATGAACAGGAACATCGTGAAGACGGCAAGCGTGCTGGTGGTTGCGATCAGTTCGCTGCTGAGCTGCTCGTCTCCGCCCATCTCACAGGAGAACGCGTATAATACCGTGGCGCAGGGACCGCCGAAGAGGCAGAGCATCGTGACCATTCCGACGGAATCCAGGTTCAGGAACTTTCCGAGCAGAAGCATGAAGGCGGGAATGATCAGAAGCCGGAACAGGGAGACGACCGCTATCGTTTTTCTGTCGTTCAAAAACGCGGAAAGATGGATCCTGCTTCCGATGATGATAAAGGAAAGTGGTGTGGCGATCGCGGCCAGGGAATTGACCGGGGAAAGGATGACCCCCGGCAGCCTGATTTTGGTCAGCGTCAGGAAGAGCCCCGTCAGGCATCCGAGAATGGTCGGATGAAGAACGATCCGTTTCAGTGTCGGCAGGATGCGGATCCTGCCGCCGCGGTTCACCTCCATTTCGATGACGCTGATCAGATTGAACAGCGGCGCGGAAATGGACAGCGAAAGCATAAAGGGAGCGAGCGCACTTGCAGGAAACAGCGCCTGCGCGATGGCAAGTCCGAAGATGACGTCGTTTGACCTGGACAGGGACAGGATCAGCGTTCCGCGCTTGGGAGGATCCTTGACGAATCTCGGAATGATCAGCATGCACAGAAGGGAGATCCCGATGATGGAAAATAGAACGGTCAGGGCAAGTTTCGGACTGACGATATGGCTGAAATCGCTTTCGTACAGCTTCTTGATGCACAGCGCCGGTACGGCGATGTAATAATTCAGCCTGTTTGTCCTGATCAGGACGTTTTCCGAAATGAGGCCGGATCTGCGGACTGCAAAGCCGATGAGCATCAGGATCATCAGCGGCACGACGACATTTGCGGATACGATTACAGATTCCATAACAATCACTCACAAGAAGCTTTTCGAAAATTATAACATAAACCTTTTCGCATATGGTATCATTATAACAACAGGGGACATCATTGCCCTCCTGCTTCACTTACCGTCATACGGGAGCGTATCCCGTCGTCGCGTGGAGATCTTCCACACTTATATCATGAAAGGAGCCGTGTGCCTTGAAGAAAAAGATTGTAGCTATGCTGCTTGCAGGCGGGCAGGGGAGCAGACTTGGAGTGCTTACGTCGAGCATGGCAAAGCCTGCCGTTCCGTTTGGGGGAAAATACCGGATCATTGATTTCCCTCTTTCCAATTGCGTGAATTCCGGTATCGATACGGTCGGCGTCCTGACGCAGTACCGGCCTCTGGCGCTGAATTCCTATCTTGGAACCGGTCAGTACTGGGATCTGGACCGTCTGAACGGAGGAGTCTTCGTTCTGCCTCCTTACATGACGGCGGATGACGGAAGATGGTATTCCGGAACCGCAAACGCGATCTATCAGAACCGGGAATTCGTCGATCAGTACGATCCCGACTATGTGCTGGTGCTTTCCGGAGACCACATCTATAAGATGGACTACAGCGCGATGCTGAAGTATCACACAAAGATGAATGCCGCGGCGACCATCGCTGTGCTTCCCGTTCCGTGGGAAGAGGCGCACCGGTTCGGCATCATGAACACGGATGCGCACAACAGGATCACGTCCTTTGAGGAAAAACCGAAAGAGCCGAAATCCAACAATGCTTCCATGGGCATCTATATTTTCAACTGGAAGCTGCTCAGGGCATACATGGAAGAGGACGACAGGAATCCGGATTCCAGCAACGATTTCGGCAAGAACATCATTCCCGCAATGCTTGGAAACGGGGAAAAGATGTACGCCTATCCGTTCGAAGGATACTGGAAGGACGTTGGAACCGTCCAGAGCCTCTGGGAGGCGAATATGGACCTGATCGCCGATCCTCCGCTTCTGAAACTGGATGATCCCTCCTGGAGGATCTACAGCAAGACGATGAGCCTTCCCGCACATGTCGTGGGGAAGAATGCGGAAATCCGGAACAGCCTGGTCACAGAGGGATCCGTAGTGAACGGGACGGTCCGCCACAGCGTTCTGTTCGGAGGCAGCGTTGTGGAAGATGGTGCTTTTGTAGAGGATTCCGTCGTATTTCCCGGCGCCGTGATCAAAAGGGGCGCAAGGATAACAAAAGCCATTATCGGGGAAAATTCCGTGATCGGGGAAAACTGCGTGATCGGAGGCCCGCTCCGCGAAGGCGAAAAGGTTGACAACAAGCTGACCGGGGATATTGCCCTGATCGGAAATGATATTACGGTGGATGACGGCGTCTACATGCCGCAGGGAGCCATTGCTTCTGTAAATTAAGGAGGGGCTGTATGAATACATCAGCATTTGGTTTGATATATACCGGTGAGAACAATCCCAAAATGCGGGATCTGACTGCTTCGAGAGCTGTCGCGGCGCTTCCGTTCGGAGGACGTTACAGATGTATCGACTTTATCCTCTCCAATCTGGTGAATACCGGAATCACGAGCGTCGGACTGATCGCGCAGAAGAACTATCATTCCCTGATGGATCATCTCGGAGCAGGAAAGGAGTGGGATCTCCACAGGAAGAGGGACGGTCTCTTCATTCTGCCTCCGTTCCTGACCAAAGACAGCACCGAGCCCTATCGCGGATCTACCGACGCGTTTCACGGGTGCATGGGATACGTCAGGCGGTGCCCGAGTCAGTATATCATCATCTCCGGAAGCCATACGATATTCAATACAGACTTCAGGGCCATGATCGAGCAGCATATCGACACGAGAGCGGATATCACGATCATGTACAATGAGGATCCGTTTTTCGATCCGGAAGACCAGAATAAGGATCTCCGCCTGTATCTCGACGGAGACGGACGCGTAACCAGTATGGAATACGATCCGTACAGGCCGGGATCCAACTACCAGAGCTGCGATGTGATGATCATGGATAAGGCGCTGTTTGAGCACCTGGTGAACGACGCGCATGCAAGAGGGGAAACCCATTTTATCCGCGAAGTACTGATGAAGAAATGCACCTCGCTGAAGGTCTTCGGATGGAGGTATGACGGGGTCGTAAAGAGGCTGAATTCGGTGGCAAGCTACTTCTCTGCCAATATGAGCCTGCTGGATCCGGAGATTCGGAAAGACCTGTTCAATCCGAAGACTCCGATTTATACCAAGGTCAAGGACGAGGTTTCCGCCCGCTACGGTGCGGATGCAAAAGCAGTGAACTCCATGCTGGCTGACGGCTGCGAGGTCTACGGAAGCGTGGAGAACTGCATCCTGTTCCGCGGCGTGGTCATCGGAAAGGGTTCCGTCGTGAAGGACTCCATCCTTCTTCAGGGTACGACCGTCGGTGAGAATGTGAAGCTTGACCATGTGATCATGGACAAGGGGGTCACGATCCGGGACGGCCGCGTACTAGCCGGCTACGACGGGTTCCCGATGGTCATCAGAAAGAACGCAACCATCTGATATAGGAGGAAAATCAGTGAAGATCCTGTTTGCCGCTAGCGAATGCGTTCCATTCATCAAAACAGGCGGTCTGGCGGATGTGGTCGGATCGCTTCCGGTGGAACTGGTCAAAAAAGGAGAGGATGCGCGGGTCGTGCTTCCGAAGTATTCCGTCATAGACCGGAAGTATATCCTGGCTATGGAGCACGTATGCGATTTCCAGGTCCTGTTCGGGCAGGAATCCAAGTACTGCGGCGTTGATTCCCTGAAGCTTCGCGACGTCACCTATTATTTCATCGACAATCAGGAGATGTTTTCCGTCGGGTCCATTTACGGGGACGGCCTTGCGGAGGGCTACCGCTTTACGTTCTTCTGCCGTGCGGTTCTGGAAATGATCCGGCATATCGACTTTGTTCCGGACGTGCTTCATCTCAACGACTGGCAGACCGGACTGATCGCGCCGATGCTGAAGATCCAGTACACGGACGAAAGACTGTCCGGGATCAAGACGGTCTATTCCATCCACAACCTGAAATATCAGGGGATATTCGGATGGGAGGATATCAACAGCAGAGTGGGATTCGACAATGCACTGTTCAATGCGGACGGCCTCGAGTTCTACGGCTGTCTTTCCTTCATGAAGGCGGGCATCGTCTT
Organism: Clostridia bacterium; assembly: GCA_017429985.1. Classification (GTDB taxonomy): domain Bacteria; phylum Bacillota; class Clostridia; order Christensenellales; family CAG-138; genus JAFRNW01. The sequence continues at coordinate 20,376 of JAFRNW010000035.1, forward strand.
TTCAGACCATGTTTCGACGGTCAGCAGCAGTTACGCGGATGAGATCAAATCCAGCTATTACGGGGAACGCATGGACGGGCTGATCCGCAGGCGCGGCGATTCCGTTTCCGGGATTCTGAACGGGATCGACAAGGATTTCTACAATCCTGCGACGGATGAGTTCATCGCCGCAAATTACGACCAGTTCAATATGGAGGGGAAGAAACTCTGCAAAAAGGCGCTCCAGGAGGAAATGGGTCTTGACGTCAGGGAGGACGTTCCGATCGTCAGCATCATCTCGAGAATGACGCCTCAGAAAGGCTTTGACCTGATCGACAGGGTGATCGGGGACATCATGCGTACCGATCTTCAGTTTGTGTTCCTCGGCAGCGGCGATAAGCGCTATGTGGACCTGGCCAACTGGGCTGCTTGGCGCTATCATGGCCAGGTGGGCACCTATATCGGGATGAATGAACCGCTTGCGCACCGGATCTATGCCGGCAGCGATATGTTCCTGATGCCGTCCCAGTTTGAGCCCTGCGGACTCTCCCAGATGATCTCGCTGAGATACGGCACCGTGCCGATCGTACGGGAGACCGGCGGACTGAAAGACAGCATTCAGCCCTATAACAAGTATACGGATGAAGGAAACGGGTTTTCTTTCAGCAACTACAATGCGCATGAAATGCTGTTCACGATCGAGCGGGCAGCAAGATACTACCATCATGACAAGGGAATGTGGCAGCGCATGGTGAACCGGGGGATGAACTGCGATTTCGGATGGAATGTTTCCGCCAACAAGTATATTTCCCTGTATCGGTCGCTGACCGGGCTGCCGGATGCGGAGAAGACGGAGGAGCAGGAGAAAACTTCAAAGCCTGCCGCCAAAAGGGGCCGTAAGAAACACGATTGAAGATAAGGCCCATGCTACAGAAGAGAAAGGAATTCCCTGAAACGGGGAATTCCTTTGTTTTACACCAGCAAATTCGGCCATAAGGTCCCGGAACGGAAAAGAGCCGACCGGAAACACCCGGAACGGCTCCTGATTTATCATACGGGGCGATGCTTATTTATTGCGAAGGAAAGCGGGGACATCCAGTTTGTTTTTCGGCCGGTCCTGGAAGTTCTGCGGGAGATCTTCCTCTGTGAACGCAGGCTCGCGGGGCTGCGCGGGAGCTTCCGGACTGAGGTCTTCGACGACCGGAGACTGAACCGGTTGAGTGCCGCTGTAAGCGGGAGCGGCGTTGCCGCCCATGGCGGAAGGACCGAAATTCATCGGGCGTCTCGGCGCATATGCAGCGTTATTGAAGGAGAAGGGCCTTCCTCCGTTTTGCTGCGGAGCTCTGAAGCCGGACTGGAAAGGAGCCTGCGCACCTGCGGTACCGAAGACCGGACCGGAATTGGCGCCGAACTGCGTCATCTTCGGAAGAGACTGTTCAGACTCGAACCCTGTTGCAATAACGGTGATACGGATGGAATCGCCCATCGATTCGTCGATATCCGCGCCAAAGATGATGTTGGCTTCGGGATCCGCGTTCTTGGAGATGATGTTGGCGGCTTCGTTGACCTCGGACAGACTGAGATCGGCTCCGCCGGTGATATTCATCAGGACGCCTCTTGCACCGCTGATGGTGGTCTCAAGAAGCGGGCTGTCGATCGCCTGGCGGGCAGCTTCTTCAGCACGTTTTTCTCCGGACGCGTTGCCGATGCCCATATGCGCAAGACCTTTTTCCTTCATGATCGTCTTGACATCCGCAAAGTCGAGGTTGATCATGGCGGGAACAGCAATCAGATCGGAAATGCCCTGGATGCCCTGACGGAGAACGTCGTCCGCGACGCGGAGCGCGTCCGGAAGACTTGCCTTACCGACCAGGTCGATCAGCTTGTCGTTCGGGATGGTGATCAGGGTATCGACATTGGGACGAAGCGAAGCGATGCCGATCTCCGCATTGCGCATGCGGACTTTCCCTTCAAACGTAAAGGGCTTCGTGACGACGGCGACTGTCAGGACGCCGAGCTGCTTGGCGCACTCTGCTACGATGGAAGCGGCTCCCGTGCCGGTTCCGCCGCCCATGCCGGAGGTGATGAACGCCATGTCGGTATCTGCCAGCGCTTCCATGATCGCGTCGCGGCTTTCTTCGGCGGCCTTTCTGCCGACCTCGGGATCGGCGCCAGCGCCGAGTCCGCGGGTCAGTTTTTCACCGATCTGGACTTTTGTTTCCGCCTTGCTCTGATACAGAGCCTGTTTATCGGTGTTGATGGCGATAAACTCCACACCGCGCAATCCATACTGCACCATACGGTTGATCGCGTTACAGCCGGCGCCGCCGACACCGATTACCTTAATGTTGGCGAACGTTCCAGCTTCGGATTCTTTCTCGAACATAAGATGTTCCCCCTTACTGTATAAATAGATCTCTTATTTTATTCAAAAGACCTGGACGGGTATCCAACCCGGCCACGGTATCTTGATCCGATCCACCGGCGTGCAGAACAAAATCCAGTGCTCCGAACGCGCTCGTATAATTCGGCGTATCCATATCCGGCATATACGGCATGTCCCGCCTGATGTTGAGCCTGAGTTTCTGACGGAGATACTCGCAGCCACCGCGCATCATGGAAAAACCGCCGCCGGACAGATATACGACCGGCCGGGATTCCGGATGGATGCCGAGCATTCTCAGGGAAGCGCCGATCAGATCGACAAACTCCTCAGCTCTGGCCTGAACGATCAGGTCAATGACCCTGCGTTCCACACGCTTGATTCCGGTAAGCAGATGAACCTGGACGATGCCGGTCTCCGCTCCCTGAAGGAAATTATACTTGCGTTTGATCTGCTCGGCGGATTCCAGGGGAATATCGAGGCCGTAGCTCAGATCTCTCGCAATTTGAGCGCCGCCGATGTCGATGCACGTGATATCGGTGAGCGCTGCGTTTTCAATCACGCTGATGTCGGTATGGGTATATCCGACATCGATCAGGACAGCGGGGCGGACCCTTTCTTCTTCCGGGATCAGGAGAAGAGATTCCGCAAGCTGCGCGCTGATGCACATGGAAATCTCCACGGACAGCTTCTGCAGGATGGCGGAAAGCTTGTCCAGGAATGCTTCCGCGACATACATATGGGACACGGAAGCGGATACCTCGCCTGCATGCTGCCCCTGCGGCACTTCCGGCGTGGTATATCCGTCGACAGTAAACCAGATCGGGGTGCTGTGCATCAGGACGTATCCGGGCGCTTCCGCTTTCGCAAGAGACTGTGAGATCAGATCGTCGATATCTTCTTCCGAGATCCGGTCTTTTCTGGATTCGGTCCTGAACGAAGCGTCCGTCACGATCAGCTTCGAAAAAGGGACGGGAACCGAAACGACAATATCGCGGATGCGGATTCTGGCCATTTCTTCGGCGTCCCGAATCGCCGTGAAAATCGCTTCCTCCAGATCTGCCTCGTTGAGAAATTCCGTTTCGGAAAAACCCGAATATTCCGCTATTCCAGCACCGTGAACGACGGTACCCCCGCGTGCTGCGGAACTGCCGCACAGACAAACGATTTTGGAACTGCCTATATCTAAAATTGCTGTGGGGTTCAAAACCAGCAAAACCCTCCAAATAAAAGGACCTACATATACAGATTCAGTATACCATATAATCTTTCAAACATGCAAATACTGCATATTCATCCCTGGAATTCGTCGCCGCCGCCCGGCTGGATCGGAACCGGGGTAGGAGTGGCGGGAACGGGAGGTTGATAGGGCGTTGCCTCAGCCGCTTCCGGGAGAGTACTGCTGTCGCCCGGGTTTTCCGCTGACCCGGAGGTGTTTCCCGAATTGAAGGATCCGCTGATCGTATTGGTGGAAGTCGCGTTCGGCGGGGAATACACGATGCCGTTTTTCGCGGACAGGTAGAGCGTTCCGGTCTGGATGCCGCTCGTCTGAAGCCGCGGAAGCAGCGATTTCAGCGCGGTGAATTTTGCGTCCAGGTCCGTAGGCTGGCCGATGAAGATCTTGAATCCGCTGGGCGTGTACATGGCGATCGCCAGAGGGGTCGTCATGTCGAGCGTTGAAATGGTATAGTTCAGCTCATATTCCTTGATCTTTTCAATGAGCGTGATCATTGTGGAAGTGGCGAAGTCGCTGGAATCACCGACGCGCTGTCCAAGCTGGAATCCTGTCATACTGATACCGGTGACCTGAAGCAGGTCACTGATATCCGTTCCGCCGCTCATGGAGAGAACATATCCGTTATCGTCGATGATGACGTTGTAGTCGAGACCGACGATGCCCGCGGCTTCCTTCCGCTCAGTAATGTTGATGCGGACATGGGAGGGGAAGATATAGGTGATGTCGTTGACCTGGAGATAGGGATTCTCTTCAATTTTCGCCTTTGCCGCGTCAAGGTCCACAAAGAGCATGTGCTTGCCGATTTCAAGGCCGGATGTCTGGATAATGTAGTCCGAACTGTACTGATCGTTTCCGATGACGGCAATATCGCTCAGCAGGAAGGTAAAATACAGCGCAAAAGCGACGGCAGCCACGATGATCGCGACAAAAACGAGGTTCATGGCGGAGCGCTTGACATACTCCCGGAATTTCTGTTTCCGGGCCGCTTTTTTTTCGTCGATTTCCCGCTGTTTCTTTTCTTCTCTTTCCTGATTTTCCTTCTGCGCTTTTTCGATGGCGCGTATCGTTTCCGTCTCGTTGACGTTGACGCGGACCGCGGCGGACGTTTTCCCGGAGGGGCGGAAGATCCTGGTCCTTCCGCTGGATTTGGGCGCGGATCCGCCGGTCTCCGATTCGTCGAACAGCTGGATCTCTTCGGGCAGTTCCTGCGGGACAGCCGGCTTTTCTTCCTCTTTGGGAGCAGGGCTCTGGCCGGATGCGTTTTGTCCGGCACGGAGTTCGCTGAAGTCCGGGACGACCTTCTCCCCGTTGTCCCATACAAGTTTTTCGGCGTTTGCCATATCCTGCTCATCGGAGTATTCCAGGACGGAATCGTCGTCAAAGAGCAGGATGGAGTCATCCTCCGGTTCTTCCGGATAATAGCCCTCATCCTCCGGAAGGAAGGAATCCCTGCTTTCGTCGGAATCGAAGTATTCCGGATCGCCTTCGTCGATCAGGTCAAGGCTTTCCTCCTCGAGTTCCTCCGGGGAATAAAAGAAAGCAGACAGGATGCTCTGCTTCAGCTTATTCTGCTTTTTCTTTTTATCCTTCTTCGACATGTTCATTCAGCAGCTGCCGACGGGGCAGTCTCCTTTTTGGCGGGAGCTTTGCGCCTGCGGAACGCAGCGCGCAGGATCGGCCGCATGGAGCCGGACGTCGACCTGGAAATATTGAGCAGAACGCCCATGGCCGCAAGGAAAATGACCATGGAGGAACCTCCCGCACTGATAAAGGGAAGCGCCTGTCCCGTTGTGGGGAAGGTCCCGGTCACAACGCCGATATTAACGAAAACCTGAATCGCGAAAACGACCGTGATACCGGCAGCCAGAAGGCTGCCGAACCGGTCGCGGCAGCGGAGCGCGATGCGGATGCCGCGGTAAATAATGAAGCCGTAGGCGAGGAGAATGAGGAAGCCTCCGACAAAGCCGAGCTCCTCGCAGACGATGGAGAAGATGAAGTCGGATTCTCCGTATGTCATGAACAGAAGCTTCTGCCGGCTGTTGTTCAGACCCCGCCCGAGCAGACCCCCGCTTCCGATCGCATAGAAGGACTGAATCAGCTGGTACCCTGTTCCCAGAGGATCCGCCCATGGATTCCGGAAAGAGGTCAGACGAGCGAAACGGTACTTTTCTGTGACGGCAAGAAGGATGAACATGCCGATTGCTCCAACGAGAAGAACGAGCATCTGCTTCCCGTCGCAACCGCCCACGAAAAGAAGCGCGTATCCCATCATGCCGATAATAACGGCCATCGACATGTTGGGCTGGAGCATGACGAGGCCGCAGATGACGCCGACGACCAGCAGCATGGGAAGCATCCCGTACTTGAAGGTGTGCATCACCTCGTGCTTTTTGCTCATGAAAGAGCACATGTACAGCATCATGCCGAATTTTGCGATCTCGGAAGGCTGAATACTCTGGCCTGCAATAATCAGCCAGCGCTTTCCGCCGTTGAGTTCTCTTCCAAAAATCAGAACCGCTACGAGGAGAACGACCGAAACAAGGTAGCCGATCACCTTCAGCGGTTCGAGACGTTTGTAGTCGAAAAAGGAAAGGGCGATCATGACAGGATATCCGATCGCAAGATAGACGGCCTGTTTACGGATATAGTAGTAACCGTCATAATTCGTGGAAGATGTGTTCATCGCGTAATAATAGCTGGCGGAGAAGACCATGACAAGACCGAAAGCGCACAGAAGCGTAACGGTCAGCAGAATAGCGAAATCCAAATGCTGACGTTTTGCTTTCGTTGCCATGCCACATCCTCCTTTCTATCCGCATATGCATCCACATTAATTAAAAATTATACTATGGCGTCCCGTTAAAAACAAGTTGGACAGCCTGCGGCTGTCCAGAGTTTTGAATATTGTTACGATTCTGTTGAAATCCTGCCGATTAGTAGGCGTTGACGATCTGCTTGAAGATCTCGCCGCGCTGCTCATAATTATCAAACATTCCCCAGCTGGCGCATGCGGGGGAGAGGAGGACGGTATCTCCGGGCTGTGCCAGAGCTCTCGCTTTGTCGACCGCTTCGCGGAACGTTTCCGCCGTGCAGCACAGATCAGCCATTCCCGCGTCTGCTGCCGTGTCGAGGATCTTCTGCCGGGTCTGCCCGATCACGATCATGGCGCGGACCTTCCCGGACTTTTGGAACACTTCGAACAGCTCGTGGAAATCGGAATGTTTGTCAAATCCGCCGAGCAACATAACGGTGGGCGTTTTCATTGCCTCGATCGCCCGGATGGTGGAAGCGGGGTTGGTGCCCTTGCTGTCGTTGACATACCGGACCCCGTCCAGCTCGCGTACGAATTCGATCCGGTGCTCAACGCCGGGGAACGTTTTCAGGACGTGCGCGACCGTTTCAGGCGAGATTCCCAGGGAGAGCGCGAGAAGAGAGGAGAGCATGGCGTTTTCCAGATTGTGCCCGCCGGGGATCCGAATATCGTCCGCTTTTATGACGAATGTATCCTGACCGTTTCTTCTGTAGATGACGTCGTCGCCCGACAGGAACATGCCGTTCGGGACCGGTTCCTTTCTTGAGAAGAAGAGGCATTCCGCGGGGGTGCAGTTCTGCATGTCCCTGACGATCGGATCGTCGTAGTTCAGAACGGCAAAATCGTCCGCGGTCTGGTTGTCAAATACTTTTTTCTTCGCGGCGATGTAGTGCTCCATGTCCCCGAAGTGGTCCAGATGGTCTTCCGTGATGTTGCAGCAGGCGGCAGCATGCGCATGGAACTTTGTGCACCCTTCCAGCTGCAGAGCGGCCGTTTCCGCGACGATGATGTCTCCGGGCCGCGTTTCTTCGGCGTGTTCCGTAATGGCGACGCCGATGTTCCCGAGCACAAAGGTGCGGAAGCCGGCGGCCTTGAAGATCTCTCCCGTCAGAGCGGTGGAGGTCGTCTTTCCGTTCGTCCCCGTGATACAGACGAAATCCGCTTTCGCATAACGGTAGCCGAGCTCGATTTCCGACTCGATCTCAATACCGCGCTTTCTTGCTTCCGTGAGGAACGGCACCGTCATCGGGATGATGGGGCTGGGAACGATCAGATCCGCTTCGCCGATCAGGGAAAGGGGGTCCTCTCCGAGACGCCACTCACAGGGATAACCCTCGAGGGCATCCTCGAGCCCCGGGATCTCGGATTTCATATCGTTGATGATGACATGCCAGCCGTTCCGGCTCAGAAGCTTGGCAGCACCGATTCCGCTTTTTGCCATTCCGACGATCAAAGCTGTTTTGTTTTGCATTTCATGTCCTTTCAAGAAAAAAAGGAGGAATCATCCTCCTGTGTGGATCAGCCGTGTCAGCGGCAGTAGAAACCGAGCACGCAGATTGCGCAGAACAGTGCGGTCACAATGGAGTACATGGTGACGATCTTGCTCTCGTGGTAGCCCAGTAGTTCAAAATGATGATGCAGGGGGGCCATTTTGAAGATCCGCTTTCCGTGGCGGAGCTTGTAGGAGCCTACCTGCAGGATGACGGATACGGCGGAGGCGACGTAGCAGATGCCCATAAACGGAAGAAAGATGATGGACTTTGAGCAGATCCCGAGGATCGCGACAATGCCGCCAAGCGCCATGGAGCCCGTGTCGCCCATGAAGATTCTTGCGGGATAGCTGTTGAACCAGAGGAATCCCGCAAGAGAACCGACGACGGCGAAACAGAAGACGGTCATGCTGTTCAGATTGGTCGCGTATGCGGAAAAACCGAGCGCATTCGCCTGCCTGGACAGCAGCGAGAAGATCATGCTCATCGCGATCACGAAGATCAGCGTTACGGAAGAGGACAGCCCGTCCAGCCCGTCCGTCAGATTCACGGAATTGACTTCCGCGATGATGACGAACATGACGAAAGGAATGTACCAGATTCCGAGGTCGATGGTCTTTGCCGTGAAAGGCAGATACAGGGAAGAGCCGATGTTCGGGGAAAGATATGCCCATATGGCGAAGATCAGAGACAGCGCGACCTGGAAAATGATCTTCTGATAGGCGCGCAGACCGAGATTTCTGGAGAGCTTGATCTTGATGAAGTCATCCAGAAAGCCGAGCATTCCGAATCCGAAAGCGCAGAGAATCGCCGGAAGCAGCATGGAAGCGCCGGGAAGTCCGAACGCCAGGGAGGCGATGATGATCGCCGCGATGAACGTAATGCCGCCCATCGTAGGGGTTCCCTGCTTCTTCAGATGGGAGGCGGGACCGTCCTCGCGCTCTGTCTGGCCGAATTTCAGGCGGTGGAGCACCGGAAGAAGGATCGGGCAGGTTATCATGACAATCGCAAATGCGACAATGGCGGTTAAGATATTAGTAGGCATACGATCTTATTTTTGAAGGATCTCCTCTACGATTTCTTTATCGTCAAAATGGTACTTGGTACCATTGATCTCCTGATAGTTCTCATGGCCTTTGCCAGCTATCAGTATAACATCATTCTCCTGCGCCATGGCAATAGCTTTTGCGATGGCATCCCGCCTGTTTTCGATGCAGATGTATTTTGTGCCGGAGCGTTTGACGCCGTCTTCGATCGAAGCGATGATGTCCATCGGGTTTTCGTTGCGGGGATTGTCCGAGGTTACGATCACAAAGTCGGACAGCCTTCCGGCGATCTCGCCCATGATCGGACGCTTGGCGCGGTCTCTGTTGCCACCGCACCCGAACACGCAGATGATATTGCTCTTTGCGAACTCGTGGACCGTTTTCAGCACGTTTTCCAGCGCGTCCGGGGTATGGGCGTAATCGACGAAAACGGAAAACGGATGGTCTTTCGGCGTGACGGCTTCGATCCGTCCGGAAACGCTGGTCATGGATTCAAGACCGTCCTTGATGCAGGAAAGGGGAAGACCGACCGACAGGGCGAGACCGACGGAACCCATTGCGTTGAAGACGGAGAAAAGGCCGGGGATCGGGAGATCCATTCTGCAGTCGCCGGAAGGCGTATGCAGGTCGAACCGGACGCCGCTTGTGGTGATATCGATGTTGGTCGCGGAAATGTCTGCCTTGTCGCGGATGCCGAAGGAGAGGGAGGGGACGTTGATGCCTTCCATCATGCGCCCGGCATACTGGTCGTCGATGTTCACGACCGTTTTTTTGGCGTTCTGGAACAGGATCTTCTTTGCGGCGAGATAGTTGTCAAAGGTTTTATGATAGTCGAGATGATCCTGCGTAAGGTTGGTGAAAAGGGCAGCGTCATATTTGATGCCGTGCACGCGGAACTGTTCGAGCGCATGGGAGGATACTTCCATGACGACGATGTCGACCCTCGCATCCGCCATCTGCCGCAGAAGACGGAACAGGTCGACGGATTCCGGCGTGGTGCGGTCCGTCGGCAGGCTTTCGTTTCCAATCATGTTGCGGATCGTGCCGATGACGCCGACCTTTTTTCCTGCCTGTTCCGCGATGGATTTTACCATATATGTCGTGGTGGTCTTTCCGTTTGTTCCGGTCACGCCGATCATGCACATCTCGCGCTGGGGGTAACCGTAGAAGGCTGCCGCCATTTCGGCCATGGATTTGCGGGCGTTTCCGACGATGATCTGGGGGACGTCAAACGGAAGCTGCCGCTCCGTCAGGAGAGCGGACGCGCCTGCCTGGACAGCTTTTTCGGCGAACTCATGTCCGTCAAGGACAAGACCCACGATACAGCAGAACATGCTTCCGGGCTTGACTCTCCTCGAGTCATATTCGATCGATACGATATCCGTATCCTCTCCGGTATAGCGGAGACCTGTTGCCATTGCGAGTTCAGATAACAGCATAATGCCACCTCGATTTCAAAGTTAGTTGATAGTTGTGACCCCCGAAGTATCGTCCGGTTCGGGCGTGACGGCAGGTTCCGGCGTCGGGGACGCAGGGACCGGCGAATTGACTTTGGCTGCGGCATAATAGCCGTTGAATGTTACAGTGATCGTTGTTCCGACAGGAACTTTCGTGCCGGGTTCCACGGACTGGCCGTTGATCAGACCAGTGCAGTTGCTCTCGTCAAAATCCAGGATCAGACCCGCCTCCATCAGCTTGTCCAGCGCTTCCGGCCGGCGCATGTTGGCGAGATTGGGTACTTCCACTTCCTCCACAAAGACATCCGCGGAGTTGTATGTCGTCATGGATGTGTACAGGATCACGCGGCTTGCGCGCGCGACGGGCGTACCCGGCGCGGGGATCTGGCGTATCACGATCGCGTCCGCTTCCGCTTCGATGGAGACGCTCCGTATGTGCTCCTTGTTCAGAGCGGCTATTGCGTCGGTGACGGATGAGCCGACGACATTCGGCACTTCACGGATCTCCGTGTTTCCGTTGTCCGGCAGGATCGTGTAGTATCTCAGCAGATTCCGGAAAACAGCGGATGAGATCGGGGCGCACAGGTAAGGCGCGTAGGAGGCAGGGACCTGCGGTTCATCGATCATGATGTACATGACGAGATCCGGGTTGGAAGCGGGTGCAAACTGGACGAACGAGGAAATGAACCGCGAATCGGAGACGGTTCCGTCCTCATCGTATTTGTGGGACAGGCCGGAGAGCCCCCCTGTCGTGAAATTGGCTACGGAAGCAGTGGATCCCGATTCGGACTCGATGTACGACTTCATCAGCTCGCACATCTGCTTGGATGTTTCCGCGGTAATCGCCTTTGTCTGTGCCTCCGATTCGTTCTTCAGAATGATATTGCCTTCCGTATCCGTAATGGAATCGACGACGTACGGCTTATACAGCGTGCCGCCGTTGACCATGGCGCAGATTGCGCGGAGCATCTGCATCGGCGTCACCGTCAGCGTACGCCCGCATGCGATCTCAGCCAGTTCCGTGGCACGGACGTATTTCCTGTGCAGGATCTCGCCCGAATCCTCTCCGGGGATACCGCTGTCGGTTTCAGAACCGAATCCGAATCTGTAAATGTAGTCATACAGCGTATTGACGCCGATCTGCTGCGCCATCTGCATGAATACGCAGTCGCAGTTGTTCGCGAGCGCCTGCGGGATCGTCTGAAGCCCGTGCTTCTCCTGGTTTCTGCAGTAACTCCTTTTCAGCCCGTACTGCTCGAATCCGGAACAGGTAAACGTCTGGTCCGGCTTGATGATGCCGCAGTCAAGACCCGCGGCAAGCACAAAAAGCTTGAACAGGGAACCGGGCTCATATGTCTCCGTCACGCACCTGTTCCTGGACATTTCCAGAAGTGCGGCGACGTCGCTTCGCGGAGGCGCGTTCAGGTCGAACGTGGGGTAGGAGGTGGTGGCGATCAGTTCTCCGGTTTTCGGATTCATGATCATAGCCGTTACCTGTTTTGCGTTATTGATGGTGTGGGCATCGGACACGGATGCTTCCAGATAGGACTGCGCGACGGAATCCACGGTCAGCTTCATGTCGTATCCGTCCGTCGGCGCGACATATTCCGATTCCCCGTACGGCAGTTCGTTTTTGTTCCGGTCCACCTCCGTGACCATTTTCCCGTTCTTTCCGGCAAGATAGCTGTCATAGGAGGCTTCGATTCCCGTCTGGCCCTCGCCGTCCGTTCCCGTAAAACCGACCAGCTGGGAAAACAGTTTTCCCATCGGATAATAGCGCTTGTTGTCTGTGGAAAAACTGATGCCGGAGCCCAGCTGGAGCGCCCTGAGCTGGTCGACGGTTTCGCCTTCCACCTGTCTTTTCAGGACGATCTGCTGCTTTTCGGTCCGGCAGACCCGCTCGTAGACATAATCATAGTCGAGCCCAAGAACGTCAGAGACTTCGATCGCGATACGGACGCGTTCCGATTCGGATATGACACGAGGATTGATCAGAACGCGATAGGAGGTTCCGCTCTGCGCGAGAACCAGATTGGAGGAATCCATGATCTTTCCGCGCTGCGCCTGCAGCGTGTCGTTCCTCGTCTGCTGCCTTGAGGCACGTTCGGCGTACTCGTCTCCCTTGAGGATCTGGACCTGGAACAGACGGAAAACCAGAGCGAGGAAAATGACGCTCATGATAATGAACAGTATGACCAGCTTCTGCTTGATTTTCCGTCCGGATGAATCGGCCAAGTTGTAAGGAATCCCCTTTCAGAGCGGCGGCTCGCTGTCAGAAAGATCAGCCCGCAGCGCCCGGTTCAGTCCCGGAATCTGCTTCATCCGGTGTGGCCGAAGGCTCGGAACTGTTTCCGCTGTCAGACGGAACCGAACCGCTGTTTCTGAAACCGCCCGAAGGGATCGCCTGACCGGGGACGAGAATCTGTGACTGAGACGGATACGTCATGCCTGCCGCCAAAGCTGCCTGTTCCGCTTCCTCGATCGTCACGGCACATTCGATCGAGACGTTCAGCTCGGAGATGTGCAGCTTGATTTGCTCGATCTGGGAATTGAGCGTGTTGATATCGCTGTATGCGCGTGAGATGCGTTCGTATCCGGACAGGATGAATAAAAGCATTCCGGCAACGAGAAAAGCACTGAAGATGATGCCTATCCAGCCCAGAACGGAAGTTTCTTTCTGCGCAACGATGCGCTTCGGCACAGCTTTGGCACCTGCCGCGTCAGATGCCACAGGTTCTCCCGTGTCGGGATCAATCGCCTGCGTTTCAACGGTTTCCTTGTTCGGCGCATAAAGAAGCGTACCGGCATTTTTTACACGCCGTTTTTCGCTGTCTTTCCGAAAACGGGTTTCCATGCCGGGACCTCCTTTCTGCCGTTTCGACTAAATCTACTAAATCTTTTCTATCGCGCGCAGCTTGGAACAGGAGGCGCGCGGGTTGTTTTTCAGTTCTTCTTCACCGGGCGTGACCGGTTTTTTTGTCAGTATGACGGCTGTGGGTTTTTTCCCGCAGATGCATACCGGCGCTTTCGGGGGACATGTGCACGGGTTTTCAAATTTCCGGAAGGCAAGCTTCACGATCCTGTCCTCGAGAGAGTGAAACGTCAGGATGACCAGACGTCCTTTCGGATTCAGAAGATCATGGGCATGCTCGACTGCATCGCTGAGCCCGTCCAGCTCGCCGTTCACTTCGATCCGGATCGCCTGGAACGTTCTTCTGGCAGGATGCTGCTGCTCCGCACGGCCCTTTTTGGGCATGGCCGCGCACACGATCTCCATCAGCTGGGCCGTTGTTTCGATCGGACGGACGGTTCGTTCGCGCACGATCCGGTCCGCGATCCTTGTGGCGTACCGTTCCTCGCCGTAATCCCACAGGATCCTGCAGAGCTGCTCATAGGAGTAGCCGTTCACGAGATCCCGCGCGCTGAACGGCGCGGTCTGGTCCATGCGCATATCCAGAGGAGCGTCTTCCCGGTAGGAAAAGCCCCTGCAGGGGGTATCCAGCTGATGAGAAGATACTCCAAAATCTAATAATATACCGTCTGCGTGATGGATGTCAAATTGACGGAGAAGTGCGGCCATATCGAAAAAGTTGCCGTGGATCGGGGTGAATAGATTCCGGAAACCGGCAAGACGGGAAGTGGCTGCCTCGAGCGCCTCGGGATCACGGTCGATTCCGTAGAGATGGGATTCGGAGGGGAGGCGCTTCAGAATCGCTTCGGAGTGTCCGCCGCCGCCGAGCGTGCCGTCCACAAATATGCCGCCCCGTTCGGGCTGCAGATATGCGAGGACTTCTTTCAGCATGACGGGAATATGTTGGAATGTCATACGCCAATCTGTGACAGGTGCGCAAGCGCGTCGCCGTAGTTATCGGATGTATCCGCGTAATGCTTTGCGAGCATGGAGGGATCCCACAGCTCGATCCGGTTCCCGACTCCGATCAGGGAAGCGTCCGACCGGATCCCTGCAAGATCGCGCAGCTGCGAAGGAAGCAGGATGCGGCCCTGCCTGTCGATTTCGCAGGCGGACGCGTTTGCGTACAGCCGCCTTTTGACCGCCTGCGCGGCCATATCGGTCATGGGGAGCTGAGAAAGACGTGCCGAGAACTGATCCCATTCGTTGAGCGACATGGCAAAGAGACAGCTCTGATCGCGGCCCGGAATGATCCAGTGCATGACGATCAGCACGTCCCCGATCGATTCGCGCCATTTGGAGGGAATAAAAACGCGGCCCTTGCTGTCAAGCGCATGCGAATACGTGCCAATCAGCATGGATGCCGCCCCCTTCCCGTTGAACACTGCAGCAGATATGCAGTGATAGTGATACAGCATCAGTTTACACCACTTTCCCCCATTTGTCACCACAAATTTGCATTTTTTTATTTATTAATATTTAATAAATTCCGCCGTCTCGGAAGGACTCCAATACAAAATATGGTATAATAACTGGGATTATTTTTATATATCTTGTTTTACGGAGAATTAGGCTGAGGGTATAGGATACATATGGCAAAAGAATCGAGTTATACAGTAGGCGATATCAAGGTAATGGAAGGTCTGGACGCCGTCAGAATGCGTCCCGGCATGTATATCGGATCCACGGGGCAGCGCGGTCTGCACCATATTCTGTGGGAGATCGTGGACAACGCGATCGACGAGGCGGCCAACGGGTACGCCAACGAGGTCACCGTGACCATTCATAAGGACGATTCCGTCATGGTAACGGACAACGGCAGGGGTATTCCTGTCGGCATACACGAGAAGATGAAAGTCTCCGGCGTAGAGGTGGTGTTCACGCAGCTTCATGCCGGCGGCAAATTTGAGAACACGTCATACGAATACTCCGGGGGTCTGCACGGAGTCGGCGCTTCGGTCGTGAACGCGCTTTCCAGATGGCTTTCTGTCGAGGTATATACCGACAACCGCGCCTACAGGATGGAGTTCTCCTCCGAGGCGGACAGAAAAGGACATATCGCTTCCGGGAAACCAAAGTATCCGCTGACGGAGATCGGGCGCACCAGAAAGCAGGGAACGGTGGTATCGTTCCTGCCGGACGACAGGGTTTTTGAAACGATCTCCATGAATTATGACACGGTCATGAGAAGGCTCCGGGAGCTTGCGTATCTGAACCGGGGCGTCCGCATCCTGTTTACGGACGAGAGGGAACGCGGAGAACGCAGATCGGTCGAATTCAAATATGACGGCGGCCTTTCGGATTTTGTTTCCTATCTGAATCAGGATAAGACACCCGCATATGTACCGCCCGTGCATTTCAGCGGTTCCAGCGGCGGGATCATGGTGGAATTTGCCTTCCAGCATAATGACGGATACAACGACAGTATTTTTTCTTACGTCAACAATATCCCCACAACGGAAGGCGGGACGCACGAAACAGGTTTCAAGGCGGCGTTCACCAAGGTCATGAACGATTACTGCCGCCGTCAGGGGATCCTGAAGGATAAGGATGCGCCTCTTTCCGGTGAGGATTTCCGGGAAGGGATGACCGCCGTGCTCACGCTCAAGATGAAGTCCATCCAGTTTGAGGGACAGACGAAAACGAAGCTTGGAAATACGGAGGCGAGAACGGCGGTCGAGGCGGTTGTGACGGAAAAACTGACGCCGTATCTCGAGAATCTGAAAAACGCGGAAGTTGCCAACCAGATCGCGGAGAAGGCTGTCAAAGCCGCCAAGGTCAGGGAAGCCACAAGAAAGGCAAAGGCAACTGCCCGCGAAAAGAACAAGCTGGAAAACGCTCCTCTGGTCGGCAAGCTTTCGAGCTGCACCGGAAGGAACGCGGCGATCAACGAGCTGTTCATCGTGGAGGGCGACAGCGCGGGAGGCAGCGCCAAACAGGGAAGGGACAGGAAGTTCCAGGCGATCCTCCCCCTGCGCGGCAAACCGCTGAACGTGGAAAAGAAGCGTCTGGATCAGGTGCTGCAGAACGATGAGTTCCGGTCCATCATCACCGCGCTCGGGACGGGGATCGGGGAGGACTTCGACCTCGGCTCCCTGAAATACAACAAGGTGATCATCCTGTCGGATGCGGACCAGGACGGTGCACATATCCGGGCGATCCTGCTGACATTCTTCTACCGGTACATGAAGGAACTGATCAATGACGGTCATGTCTATATCGGGCTTTCCCCGCTGTACCGGGTTTCGAAAGGGGATAAGCATATCTACTGCTATGACGATGCGGAACTGAAAAAAGCGACCGCCGAAATCGGAAAAGGCTATTCGATCCAGCGCTACAAGGGACTGGGCGAGATGAATCCGGAGCAGCTGTGGGAAACAACGCTGAATCCACAGAACCGCGCGCTGGTACGCGTCCTGATCGAGGATGCGGCCGATGTGGAGCATAAGGTAACGGTTCTGATGGGGGACAAGGTCCAGCCGCGGAAAGAGTATATTTTTGAAAACGCCGACTTTAACAAGGCGCCGTCCGTTTACGAACAGATGGCAGGGAAAATGTGAGGAAAAGGCATATGGCAAAACAACAGCAGCCTTTTGAGGAAAAGATCCTGATTAAAAGCATGGACGATGTGATGCATGAGTCGATCATGCCGTACGCGGAACACATCATCCTGGAACGCGCGCTTCCGCGCGTCGAGGACGGGCTGAAACCCGTGCAGCGCAGGATCCTGTACACCATGATGGAACTCGGACTGACGCCCGACAAGCCGCACAGAAAAAGCGCGCGCATCGTGGGCGACTGCCTCGGAAAATATCATCCGCACGGGGATTCCTCGGTATATGACGCCATGGTGCATCTGGCCCAGCCGTTCAATATGCGCGTGCCCCTGGTCGACGGCCACGGGAATTTCGGCTCCATGGACGGAGACTCCGCGGCGGCGATGCGTTACACGGAAGCGAGGATGACGGACGCCGCGCTCCAGCAGCTCCGGGATATCGAAAAGGATACCGTCCATTTTTCCCTCAATTTCGATGACTCCACAAAGGAACCCGATGTGCTTCCCGGCAGATTTCCGAACCTTCTGGTCAACGGAGCGATGGGGATCGCGATCGGACTGGCCACAAACATCCCGCCGCACAATCCGGGAGAGGCGATCGACGCGGTCGTTGCGGTCATGGAGGATCCGGATATCTCTCTCGACGAGCTGATGAAGATCATTCCCGCGCCGGACTTTCCGACCGGCGCCTATCTGGTGCGCTCGCCGGAGATCCGGGAAGCGTATGAGACCGGGCGCGGAAAGCTGATCATCCGCGCAAAGACGCATCTTGAAGACCAGAAGAACGGGAAGACCTTCATCGTGATCGACGAGTTTCCGTTCCAGATCAACAAGGCGTACGCGCTTCAGAAGATCCTGGACGTGACGCAGGAGAAAAAAGCCCTGTTTGCGGGAATTGCCGACATCCGGGACGAAAGCGACCGGTCGGGTGTCCGCGCGGTCATAGAGATCAAAAAGGACTACGACGCGAATCTGATCCTGCAGTATCTGTTCAAATACACGGATCTGCAGACGACGTTTGGCGTCAACATGGTCGCGATCGCGGATGGAAGGCCCCAGCAGCTCGGACTGAAACAGATCATCGAGCATTATGTCGCACATCAGAAGGAAGTCGTGACAAGAAGAACCAGATATGAGCTCGAGGCAGCGGAGCGGAGAGAGCATATTCTGGCCGGCCTGATGGTGGCGGTGAACAATCTTGACCGGGTCATCGCCCTGATCCGTGCTTCCAAGTCCCCCAAGGAGGCAAAGGAGGCGCTGATCCGGGAATTCCTCCTGACGGAGATCCAGGCGCAGGCGATCCTTGACCTCAGACTGCAGAGGCTGACCAACCTGGAGCTGCGTCTGATCGAAAAGGAGTACGCGGAGGTCCTCGATCTGATCAGGGAACTGAAAGCCATTCTGTCTTCCGACAGAAAGCTGACCGCGCTGATCAGGAAGGAACTGCTCGCCATCAAGAAACAGATCGGCGATCCGAGAAGAACGGAACTGATCGACGACGAACTGAACGTGATCACCAAGGAGGAAGAAGTCAAGCTGGTCGCGGAAGATGTGGTCGTCGCGGTCTGCCAAGGGATGCGCATCCGCAGGACGGCGGAAAAACAGTTTAATATCGGGCAGGTGGAAGAGGAGCCTATCGCGGTCATTCATACGGATACATCCAAGCGCATCCGTATGTTTACGAGCCTCGGGGCGGTCATATCGCTGCCGGTCGCGGAGATCCCGGAGACGAAAGGATCGGCAAAATCCGCCAATCTGGCCTCCATCGTCCCGTTCGACAATAATGAGACCATCGTATCGGTATTCGATGATTCCAACGAAGGAAGCTATCTGTTCAGCACGGCGCAGGGATTCGTGAAGAGAAGCCCCGCGGACGAGTACCAGCTGAAAGTGAAGAAAACAACGGGCATGAACCTGAAGAAGGACGATACCGTGATTTCCGTCTGCAGGGACAACGGAAAAGCAAGCATTCTGATGGTGACGCAATCCGGAATGAGCATCCGGTTCGAAGCGGCATCGGTCCCGACGACCGGCCGCGTCAGCGGGGGAGTCCACGGAATCAAAACGGCTGCGGACGATTCCGTGATCTTCTCGGAACAGGTGGACGAGGAAGGCGAACTGCTGGTTGTCACGGACCGCGGGTACGGGAAACGGACGCTGCTGTTTGATTACGAGCTGCAGGGAAGGAACGGAAAGGGCGTCAGGACGTTCGACTTCAAAAAGAACGGATCCAACGGGACGAGGATCGCGTCCGCGCTGTATGTAACGGTACCGTATGAATTCAAGGTGATTCAGAGACACGGCACGGAAACGCTGTTCTCCACGGAACAGGTGCGGATCGCGGATAAAATGAGCAAGGGCTTCCTGATGGTCGCGGTGATTCTGGACGACGACGTCGTGGCAGTCAAGAAAGCATAGACCGCTGCACAGGCTGTTGCGGGACGGGTTCTATCGGGCCAGTGACAAAACCTGCCGGAGGATGCTGAATGAATCAGACAGATGCAAATATTAAGCTGCTCAGCAGGACAATGTTCCGTCTTCTGCCGATCCAGACTCTGATGGCGGCTGTCGGGGCGGTGAACGGTTTTGTTTCCAGCTATTTTGCCTGTAACTTCGTCAGCGTAGACGCGGTCGGGGCGATCGGCATCTTCGGGCCGCTCAGCATGCTGGTCGGTGCGGTCAGCACGATGCTGGTCGGCGGCGCCGTGATACTGTGCGGCAGATATATCGGGAAGAACAGACAGGAGAAATCCCAGAATGTGTTTGCGCTGAGTCTGATGCTTTCCGCTCTGATAGCGTTCCTGTTTACTTTGCTTTTCGTTGTGCTCGGGCTGTTTGACCTGACCGGATTTCTCGCGAGGGACGCATCCGTGCGTCCGCTGTTCAACCGGTATCTGATCGGGCAGTCCATCGGGGTATTTCCGTCTGTGCTGGGGAACCAGTTGTTCGCGTTCCTTTCGCTCGAAAACAAAACCGGCAGAAGCATTATCGCAAGCGCTGCCTTTGCTGTCGCAAATGTCGTTCTGACCTATCTGTTCGTGTGCGTATTCGGATGGGGGGAATTTGGGCTCGCGCTCGCTTCCTCTCTCGGGATGTGGGTCTACTTCGGGGTCCAGGCGCAGTACTTCCTTTCCGGAAAATCACATTTCCGGCTGTTTTCGGGGAAACTGGACTGGAAGGAAACCCTGGATATTATCCGGATCGGCTGCCCCGGCGCGATCAGCAGCGGACATCAGACGATACGCGGATTTGTGGTCAACACCCTGATCCTTGCCTTTGTCGGGAGCGCCGGAATCTCTGCGTTTGCCGCGTCGGACAATCTTCTGAAGCTGTTCTGGACGATACCTTCCGGGATGATGGCTGTCAGCCGCATGATGCTGAGCATCAGTATCGGCGAGGAAGACAGGGAATCGCTCCGGGATACCATGCGTGTGATGTTCCGGCGGTTTGTGCCGCTGATGTGCTGCGTTTCGGCATTGCTGATCCTTTTTGCTGTCCCTCTGACGAGGATCTATTATCAGGACGCGACAGAGCCGGTTTACAAGATGACCGTCTGGGCGCTTCGTATCCTTCCTCTCTGCATGCCGCTCAGCGTCATCTGCATGCATTTTATCTGCTATGGCCAGACATCGGGAAAAACCTGGTTTGTTCATATCCTGTCCCTTGTGGACGGCGTGCTTTCCGTAACGCTGTTTACCGCTCTGCTCATCCGCTCGTTGGGAATCATCAGCGTCTATGTGGCAAACGTGCTGAACGGAATCATGACGACACTGGTGATTCTGATTTACTCCATGCTTATGAAAAAGCGTTTTCCGAGGGATATCGATGATCTGATGGTGATTCCGGATGATTTCGGCGTTCCGGAAAGCGAGCGGATGGATCTCTCGGTCCGTGATATGAACGGAGTCATAGAGATCTCGAAGCGGGTGCAGGATTTCTGCCTTGGGAAGGGAATCGACCGCCGCAGGGCGTATCTGGCAGGTCTTGCCTTGGAGGAGATGGCGGGGAATGTCGTGGATCACGGTTTTTCCAAAGACAGCAAGAAGCATTCCATCGATATCCGGGTGGTCCATAAAAACGACGACGTGATCCTCAGGATCAAGGACGACTGCGTTCCGTTCGATCCGGGCGAACGGCTCAGCATCGCAAACAACGAGGACCCTGCGGCAAACATCGGAATCAGGATGATATTTAAAATCGCGCGGGATATCCAGCACCGGGTCATTCTCGGAATGAACGTGCTGACGATCCGGATCTGACGATCTGCAGATTGCTTCCGGATGCAGGATGAGGAAGAAGGCGGATCGGAAGAGTCCGCTTTTTTGTATATCTGCCGGGGAAGGGCATACGGACGGGAGACGGGGACGGTCCCTGACGCCGTGAAGCATATTTGACATCCCGACGAGCGCGGTGGTAATATTTTTTCGTATTTATTCACCCAAAATGGGGTATTGGGGGTTTTTTTCTAATGAAGTTTACAAAAAGGAAGGGATTCGGTGACAGGATCGATGCCGATCTGATCCGCGGTCTTGACGGAATGCACGTCATCATGCCGCTGATGATGAAAAACAGGACCGATAACGAAGCGTTTCTGCAGGTTTCCGTTGAGACGGAAAAGCTGGACGCCTGGCTCCGCGCTAAAAACGATGCCAATCCCGAACACCGCTATACCATCTTTCAGGCCGTGCTGGCTGCAGTCGGAAGAACGGTCCAGATGCGTCCGCGGATGAATACGTTTATCAAGGGCGAGCGCTACTACCAGAGGAACAGTATTCAGTTTTCCTTTATCGCCAAAAAGGCCTTTTCGGATACAGGCGAGGAAGCCATCGCCATCATGGACTATGATCCGGAAAGCACGAAGAGCAGTATTGACGAGATGCACGACAAGCTGTGCGCGTTTGTCTACGATCTCCGGCATAACGACAAGACAGACGCCACAACGGACATCATCGGCTCTCTGAACAAGCTTCCTTTCTTTATCTTCCGTTTTGTCATCTGGCTGCTCTCCTGGCTGGACAATCACGGAATCATGCCTAAGGCGCTGTTAAAGGAGGATCCGTACGCCAGTACGGTATTCCTTTCCAACATCGGCTCCCTGAAGCTGGCTGCCGGCTATCATCATCTTGCCAACTGGGGAACGAACTCCGTTTTCATCATTCTCGGGGAAGAATGCAAGGCGGAGATCCTGCAGCCGGACGGAACCAAGAGAATGACTTCCAAGATCGATATGGGCATTACGCTGGATGAGCGCATCGCGGACGGCTACTATTTCGCAAAGACCGCGCGCCTGATCAATTACCTTCTGAACAATCCCGAGTTGCTGGATAAGCCCTGCTGCGAAGAGATCGTCTACGAAGAAAAATAAACTGCCTTCCTTCCGGCCGGGGAAGCGAATCCTGACCCGGAAATTGTTACGGAACGTTGGAGTTTCTGTTACGTTTTGGAGCGCCGGACAATCCGGAAACGAATTGATGGTAACATGATTTCATCAGCATATAGGAGGATGAATCCATGAAAGGTAGAAAACAGTTTATTTTGATCGCTCTGGTGTTCGCTCTGCTCGTTACGGGCTGCGCGAAGAGCGCTTCCGTGTCCGCTCCGTATGTGGCCATGGCGGAAGAGGCGATGGCGTACGACTATTACGCGGAAGCACCGACGGCAATGGCTCCTTCCGGGTCTTCCAACAGCGCGTCCTATCAGGACAAGACGGCGGAGACCGTTCCGGAACAGCAGGAAGAATACGGGAAAAAGATCATCTATAACGGGCATATGACGATCCGTGCGGAGGATCCGTCGGAAGCGCTGAAATCCATACAGATCATGTGCGAGAATGCCGGCGGCTATCTTTCAAGCTCCTACTCGCGGCACAACGATTCCGGCAGCACCTACGCGACGGCAACGTTCCGGATTCCTGCGGATAAGCTCGAGCAGTTCATGGCGGACATCGCCACGGTCGGGGAGCAGACCGAATCCAACATCAGCTCGGACGACATCACCCAGAGCTACTACGATATCGAGGCAAGGCTGAATTCGGCAAAAGCGGAAGAAAAGCAGCTTCTGGCACTGTATGACAGGTGCGATACCATCGAGGACGTCCTGAAGGTGCGGGAGCAGCTTGCGTCCGTGCGGGAGAAGATCGAAAGCTATCAGGCGACCATCAACGTGTGGAACAGCCAGGTTGCCTATGCGACGCTCGAGCTGAACATCAGGGAAAAGGAAAAAACGGTCGTACAGGAAAAGAGCAACCTGATCGAGCTCTGGAAAGCTTCCGACGTCTGGGAAAAGATGAAGGTCGGCGTGCAGAACAGCGGCAGATTCCTTCTGAACGCGCTGGGGGCGATCGGCATCTTCCTTGCATACATCATCGTTCCGGTCCTGATCCTCGGCGGCATCGGCGTAGGTCTTTATTTCCTGTTCCGGCCGGCAGTCAGAAAGCACCGCGCGAAAGTGCAGGAAAAGCAGGCGAAACAGCTTGCGGAACGCGAAAGAAGGAAAGCCGAACGGGCAAAGAAGAACGCCGCGTCTGCTCCGGAAGCCGGTCCGGACACGGAGAACAATCAGGATGTTCAGGAGAAAGCGGAAACATAACAACAATTGAAAAACGGGAGTGGGAAAATGGTAGAGGTAAAGGCTGTCAGTGACAGAAAGGGGATCCGGACTTTTGTGGAGTATCCGCAGAAGCTGTATGCGGGGAACCCGAATTACGTTCCGGATCTGATTGCGAGCAGGATGGAGGATTTTGACCGTGAAAAGAATCCTGCTTTTGAATACTGCGATGCGCAGTGCTTCCTTGCATACCGCGATGGTAAGGTCGTGGGCAGGATTGCCGCGATCCACAATACGAAAGCGAATCAGAAATTCGGCAAGAATTATCTGACATTGTCCTCCATCGACTTCATCGACGACGATGAAGTCGTGGACGCGCTCTTTCAGGAAGCGTTCAAATGGGGCAAGGAAAAGCACGGATGCACGCATGCGCACGGGCCGCTGGGCTTTTCGGATATGGATCCCGAGGGCATGCTGATCGACGGATTTGACAGACGCGGTCTGTTTTATACCTATTACAACTATCCGTACTATGCGGAGCAGATGCAGCGGGCAGGCTTTGCGAAGGAAGTCGACTGGGTCGAATGCCGGGTGACGATCCCGCAGGAGCGGATTCCCCGTCTGCAGAAGATCAGCAATGAGGTGCTGCGCAGGAGAAAACTCCATATCGTCGAGCTCCGGTCTCCGGAAAAGCCGATCCGGCAGCTGGCAGAGGACGTGTTCAATCTCTGGAACGAGACCTACAAGGTGTTATTCGGCGTCGTTCCGATGACAAGAAGACAGGTTGAGAAGTATGTGGCGGAGTTTCTGCCGCTGCTCAACAACCGTACGACCGTTTTCGTTTACAACGAGGCGGAGGAGATGGTGGGATTTGGCATCTGCTCCCCGGCACTCGAGGAAGCCCAGAGAAGCAACAAGGGAAGGATGTTCCCCTTCGGGTGGATCCCGATGCTCCGTGCGCTGAAAGGGAAAAACGATACGGTGGACCTTCTTCTGATTGGCGTGCGGCCTGATCTGCAGATGAGCGGCATCAACGCCATTATCATCGACAACCTGCACGAAAAGATGATTCAGAACGGCGTCAAATACGCCGAAACGGGTCCCATGCTTGAACTGAACGACAAGGTGCAGGCACAGCTGAAATCGTTCCCGCATGAGCAGCACAAGCGGCGCCGCTGCTGGGTGCGCGACATCTGACACTGACAGGAAAAAGAACGAGAGAAAAGGATGCCCCAGTTCGGGACATCCTTTTTTCGCCTGGCAAGGATTGGATTATTTGGCTTTTGTTGCGATTTCGTCAAGAAGCATCGCGGAGAACTCCTCGAGGGTCTTCGCGCCGAGATCCCCATTCTTTCTGGAGCGGACGGAGAGGAGGCCGGACTCGACTTCCTTGTCTCCGAGCACCAGCATGTAGGGAACCTTCTGCATCTGCGCCTCGCGGATCTTGAACCCGATCTTCTCGTTGCGCAGATCGGTCTCGACGCGTACGCCGCGGGCAGCGAGGTACTTCTCGACCTCCACGCAGCGGTCGGCGGCACGGTCCGTGATGGGCAGGACCTTGACCTGGACCGGAGCGAGCCATGCCGGGAAAGCGCCGGCGTATTTCTCGATCAGAAGGGCGAGTGTGCGCTCATAGCAGCCGAGACTCGTCCTGTGGATGACGACGGGGTATTTCTTCTGGCCGTCGCTGTCCGTGTAAACCATCCCGTAGCGTTCGGCAAGCTGGAAATCGATCTGGATGGTGATGAGCGTGTCCTCTTTTCCGAATACGTTCTTGATCTGGATATCGAGCTTCGGCCCGTAGAAGGCCGCTTCGCCGTCTGCTTCGTAGAAATCGATATTCAGGTCGTTCAGGATGTCGCGCATCAGGTTCTGTGTCTTTTCCCAGCTGGATTTCTCACCGATATATTTATCCTTGTT
Organism: Clostridia bacterium; assembly: GCA_017429985.1. Lineage (GTDB taxonomy): Bacteria > Bacillota > Clostridia > Christensenellales > CAG-138 > JAFRNW01. The sequence continues at coordinate 45,713 of JAFRNW010000035.1, forward strand.
GTTTTCATCCCATTTGGAGAAACGATATGTAACGTCCTCCAGGAGGCCGACCGTGTCGAGCATGTATTTGGCAAGGTCGAGACATCCGCGGAATTCGTCCTCGAGCTGATCCGGACGAACGGCAAGATGTCCTTCCGAAATGGTGAACTGACGGACGCGGATCAGGCCGTGCATTTCGCCCGAACTCTCGTTCCGGAACAGGGTGCTGGTTTCGTTATAGCGGAGCGGCAGGTCACGGTAGGAGCGCGGCCTGTTCAGGTAGGCCATGAACTGGAAGGGGCAGGTCATGGGACGGAGCGCAAAGATTTCCTTTGTTTCATCGTCCTGATCCGCCTTGTCGCCCATGACGAACATGCCGTCCCGGTAATGATCCCAGTGCCCGGATACTTTATACAGCTCACGCTTTGCCATGAACGGGGTCTTTGTGAGCAGATAACCGCGCCGCTGCTCCTCATCCTCGACAAAACGCTGGAGTTGCTGAATGATCCTGGCTCCTTTCGGAAGAAGGATCGGGAGACCCTGGCCGATCAGATCGACGGTCGTGAAGAGCTCCAGCTCGCGGCCGAGTTTGTTATGGTCGCGCTTCTTCGCTTCTTCCAGCTTCGCGAGATACTCATCCAGATCCGCTTTCTTGTCAAATGCCGTACCGTAAATGCGCTGCAGCATTTTGTTCTTTTCGTTTCCGCGCCAGTAAGCGCCCGCTGTCGACTGAAGCTTGAAGTTTTTGATTTTGGCAGTGGATGCGACGTGAGGGCCAGCGCAGAGATCCACGAAATCACCCTGGCGGTAGAAGCTGATGGTCGCGTCTTCCGGAAGATCGCGGATCAGCTCGACCTTGTAGGGTTCGCCGAGATCCTGCATGAAACGGATCGCTTCTTCGCGGGGAAGCTCGAAACGTTCGAGAGCGAGGTCCTCCTTCTGAATCTTGGCCATTTCCTTTTCGATCTTTTCCAGATCTTCCGCTGTGAACGGGGTATCGGTATCGAAGTCGTAATAAAAGCCGTTTTCGATGGCAGGGCCGATCGCGAGCTTTACGTTCGGGTAAAGACGCTTGACAGCCTGCGCGAGGATATGGGATGTCGTATGGCGGTAGGCCCATCTTCCGTCCGCATCGTCGAATGTGCAGAAGCGGATCTCGTGGTCCCCGTGGATCGGCCGGAAGACATCGCTGTTCTTACCGTCGATCAGACAGGATACGGTGGCTTTTGCAAGCCTGGGGCTGATCGATTCCGCAATGCTGAGCGGGGAAATGCCGTCGGGATACTCTCGGTTGCTACCGTCCGGGAAAGTAATGATCATATTTGGTTCCTCCTTGCGTAATACACTTGTTCAATAATAAAACGCCCCTCGATGACTCGAGGGGCGATCATGACAATATCGCGGTTCCACCCTGATTTATAACTTCTCTGGGCTGTAACGGGCCCGCCCGTCGGAATCAGCGGGTGGTACAGCAATCTGCTTTTTGAAGGACTTCCAGCAAGTGTCCCTCTCTCTGTGAAAAAGCTCAGAAAACTGCTTGTTCCGCATCAGCTTCCAATCAGAAGATTATTATAATCCTTATGCAAATAGGTTGTCAAGCCAGAGGCAGATGTGGTAATATAACCAGATAGTGGGCTATTATGCAGTTACAATAAATGAGCCAATTGGAGGATACTATGGCAACAGTGGAAAAGCTTGACCACGATAAGGTCAAATTGACAATCTCGGTAGACGCCGATACGTTTGCTGCGGCAGTTCAGCAGGCATATGTGAAGAACCGCCAGCATTACAAAGTCCAGGGATTCCGCGCCGGAAAAGCGCCCCGCAAGATCATCGAGACCCTTTACGGCGAGGACGTGTTCTATGTTGACGCGTTTGAGTTCTGCTGGGGAGACGCATATGATGAGGCGGTCGAGGAACTCGGACTGGAACCGGTCGATCAGCCGCAAATCTCCATTGAGTCGATGAGCCTGAAAGACGGCATGACATATACGGCGGAAGTTCAGCTGAAACCCGAGGTCACGCTCGGCGAGTATAAAGGAATCGAAATCGAAAAGCCGGACTACTCGGTCAAAGACGAAGAAGTCGAAGCGAAGATCAACGAGGAACGTGAAAAGAACGCCCGTTTCCTGGACGTTGACCGTGCTGCGGAATACGGAGACCGTGTCCTGATCGATTACACCGGTTCCGTTAACGGCGAAAAGTTTGAAGGCGGCACCGCGGAAGAGCAGACGCTCGTCCTCGGTTCCAACGCGTTCATCCCGGGATTTGAAGAGCAGGTCGTCGGAATGAAACAGGGCGAGGAGCGCGACATCAATGTTAAGTTCCCGGATGATTACCATGCCGAGGAACTGGCGGGGAAGGATGCCGTTTTTGCCGTGAAGCTTCATTCCGTCCAGATCAAGGAGCTTCCGGCTCTGGATGACGAGTTTGCCAAGGACGTATCGGATTTTGATACGCTGGAGGAATACAAGGCGGACGTGCGCAAGACGATGGTGGAGCAGGCAAGCAAGAATGAAAAGACCGCCATTGAAAACCTTGCGATCCGTCAGGCGTGCGACAATGCGGCCGTGGAGATCCCCGACTGCATGATCAAGCGCCAGATCGACTGGATGCTGGACGATTTCCGTTACAGGCTTCAGATGAGCGGGATCTCCATGGACGATTACTGCAACTACCTGGGAACCACGCCCGATCAGATGCGGGATCAGTTCCGTCCCGAGGCGGAGGCAAGGGTGAAGATGCAACTCGTGATGGAAAAGATCGTGAACGAAGAAGGCATCGAGTGCACGGACGAAGATCTGAACGAGATCATCGAGCAGTACGCCAAGGATAACAACATGACCGCAGAGGAATTCAGAGCGAATCTGAAAGACAACGATCTGGACTATCTGCGCGAGCGCAAGAAATCCGAAAAAGCGATCAATCTGATCGTTGACAATCTGAAATTCAAAAAGGCTGCAAAGACTGCTGCGAAGAAGAAGACTGCTGCAAAGAAGACGTCTTCCAAAAAAGCGGAAGCCAAGGCCGAGGCGGAAGAAAAGCCCGAAGCCGCCGAATAATCCGGCAGAGGCAGGCGGGCTGGTTCCGGCCGTGTTCGGACCGGGACGTGCAGCCGTATGAAATCGAAATGGCTCGGGAACATCCGGGGGAAAGGAAGATCCGGTCAGCGGATCGGCTGATCGGATCATGATTTGCAACATGAATTTGGTTCCGATGGTGGTCGAACAGACCAGTCAGGGCGAGCGCTCTTATGACATTTATTCCCGTCTTCTGAAAGACAGGATCATCTTTCTCGGCGGCGAAGTGGATGACGACACGGCGAATATCATTGTGGCGCAGATGCTGTTCCTGGAAGCGGATGATCCCGACAAGGACATCTATCTTTACATCAACAGCCCGGGCGGTTCCGTGAGCGCAGGCATGGCGATCTACGACACGATGCAGTATATCAAATGCGAAGTGTCCACGATCTGCGTCGGTCTCGCCGCATCCATGGGCGCGTTTCTCCTCGCTGCCGGCGCAAAGGGAAAACGCCGCGCTCTTCCGAATGCGGAGATCATGATCCACCAGCCCAGCGGCGGCGCGCGCGGTCAGGCGACGGACATGAACATCCAGGTGGAGCAGATCCTGCGCATCAAGAAACGGCTGAACTCGATCCTGGCGCAAAGGACCGGGCAGTCGTATGAGACCATCAGCGCCGACACGGAGCGGGACAATTATATGACGCCGGAACAGGCGAAGGAATACGGTCTGATCGACGAGATCATTCAGCCTAGACGGTAACGGAGGGATATTCAGAACAGATGCCGACGAAAAACGACAAGAGAAATCCGATCAGGTGCTCGTTCTGCGGGAAAACGCAGGATGAGGTCAACCGCATCATTGCGGGCCCCGGGGTATACATCTGCAACGAATGCGTGGAGCTGTGCCACGAGATCATCGAGGATGACAGGGTGCAGTCCGCGCCCGTAAAGGCAGCCATGGATTCCCTTCCGAAACCGAAGGAGATCCTTGAGACGCTGGACCAGTATGTGATCGGACAGGACGACGCCAAGCGTGCACTGGCGGTTGCGGTCTATAACCACTATAAGAGGATCAATGCCGGCAAGCAGAACGACGATGTGGAGCTTCAGAAGAGCAATATCGTCATGCTCGGACCGACCGGCTGCGGCAAAACGATGCTGGCGCAGACGCTGGCAAAAATACTGGACGTTCCGTTCGCCGTCGCGGACGCGACGAGCCTGACGGAAGCCGGATACGTGGGCGAGGATGTGGAAAACATCCTCCTGAAACTGATCCAGGCGGCCGATTATGATGTCCAGAAGGCGGAAAAAGGCATTATTTATGTCGATGAGATCGATAAAATCGCACGCAAGGGCGAGAATGTGTCCATTACGCGCGACGTATCCGGAGAGGGCGTCCAGCAGGCGCTTCTGAAGATCGTGGAAGGGACCGTCGCTTCCGTTCCGCCCCAGGGAGGAAGAAAGCATCCTCACCAGGAATTCATCCAGATCGATACGACGAATATCCTGTTTATCTGCGGTGGCGCTTTTACGGGAATCGATAAGATCATCGAGAAGCGGACCGGTCAGAAGATGATGGGATTCGGAGCGGATGTCCAGTCGAACGTGCAGAAGGACATCGGGGAAGTTCTCAAGAACATTCTCCCGGAGGATCTCCTGAAATTCGGTCTTATCCCGGAATTCGTAGGCCGTATGCCCATCATCGTGACGCTCGAGAATCTGGATGAGGATGCGCTGGTCAGGATCCTTTCGGAGCCGAAGAATGCGCTTTCCAGACAGTATAAGCGGCTGTTCGAGATGGACAACGTCGAGCTTACATTCGAGGAAGACGCCCTGCGCGAAGTGGCGCATCTTGCGATCGAACGGAAGACGGGGGCACGCGGCCTCCGCGCCATTCTCGAGGATGTCATGCTGGATATCATGTTCGACATTCCTTCGGACAAGGATATCGTTGCCGTACGCGTCACGAAGGATACGATCGATAAAAAAACAAAGCCGATCATTACCAGAAAGGCTTTGAATCACCCGAAACGCAGTTCGAACAAGAACAATGGGAAGGGAGAGGCTCTGGACGCGGGTGATCCGGAACAGACTGCCTGAAGCATATGAAATCGACATTGTTTTCCATCGCAACCTGCCTGTTCCTTGTCGGACTGCTGTGCCTGTTCGGCGTGGCTTGTTCCGCCCCGGGTTCTGAACCGGCGGAACCGCAGGAGGCAGTCGTACAGATTGCGGAAGCGACGCCCGCTCCGACAGCGGAGCCGGTGACGCCCGTTGTTGCGGTATTCGGGGGTGACAGGGGATTTGAGGAGGTAGGCGGACTGCTTTCGCAGGTCCGTGACGCGGAGATCGCGGACGGAACCCAGGGGATTCCGGAGCATACCGCGGTCGCCTTCTTCTATCTGGACAACCGGAAGGACGTTCCCGAAATCAGCAGCCTTGCGGATAACGGGATCCCTGTCGTGGTCTATAACAGGATCGGATTCGAATGCCCGGACGATGCCGTGACGGTCGGATATACGGAGGTTTACGGATCGGACCGCGAGAGCGTCATGGAGGACGCGATCGCGTATCCCCCGCATGACACGCCTGTCAGAATGTTCGGCGTATTTCCGAATGAGGAAAGCGAGGCGTTCCAGCTGTTTCAGGATATGATATCCGAGGGAAAGATCCTGAGAAAGGGCCTGTATCTGGGCCCCGCGGATTCCGCTTACATGAACTGGATCGAGCGGAAGCTGGATGCGTTCCTGGAAGGCATGCTGGACTGCGCGTATGTCGAGACGGCGGAAGAGGCGGCAGTGCTTGCGAACGCGCTGATCGAGAGAGGCCGCGATGATTTCGAGATCTTTACGGTTGAATCCGGTGAAGAACTTGCATCCCTTGCGGAGGCATATCCGAGGATCTTCCCGCATTTCATGCGGTTTGATGACGACGGAGCCATGGAGGAATCGGTCAACCTGATCAATTCGATCCTTGCAGGCGAAGCGGTGGAGGATGTCCTTCTGGACGGCTGAACCTGTTTTACAGATGCATTTATTAAGAGAAAGGCGGAGCGATCCGCTTTTTCTTTTTTTCCGAATTGCTTTTTCCCCGGAAAGGAAGAAGCGGAGCAGAGCTCCGCTTCCGTTTACTGAAATGGTTTGTGGATCATGCGGCAGGCGCTGCAATGATCTCCGGCTCCGTGTCCTGAAGATCCAGTCCCCAGCCGGTTTTCAGCGATTTGGTCTTGACATATCCTGTCTCGGTATAGTACTCGATCTTCGAATACCCGCTGACCTCGTCGATCTCGAGCACTTTGACCGGGGTGTCAAAAGGAACCTTGCAGATCCTGTGCTCGGAATCGGTCGACCGGTTGTCGCACATCCATACCGTCCCCTTCATAATGTAAGCGTTCCGGATGGTATCGCTTTCGCCCTGTGTCATGGTGATGTAGCCGCGGTACACGTAGCCTTCCTTGCCCGCGGAAGAACGGACCTTGACCCACGCGTCGTTGTAAAGCAGCACTTCCAGCTCATCACCGATCTCGAGGTGCTGGATCTTTTTGGCGCCGCTTTTGCTTTCTTTGCGGATCGCGGCGTTTTCATGCGTGACCCAAGCTCTGTCGTTGTCGAGTTCCTCATGATCGTAAAAGTTCGCCTGGAGCTCGGAGTAATCCTTGAAGTCATACATGTTTCTTGCCGAACTCAGAGCTCTCTGGACCGATTTGCTTGCGCGGTTGGAGTTGGTGACTTTCACGGTCGTGCCAGGACAGGCATAGTAGTAGAGCCATTTCGCGTCTTCCACGAGGAGCCGGATGCATCCGTGTGAAACATCGTTTCCAAGGTTGCGGTAGGGGTTTTTCATCATGGTGGACAGATCGCGCTTTTTGAACATGACGGAATGGAAGTAGTTGTCTGCGACAAGCTGCGTCCAGTATCTGGCGTATTCGCTGAACTTTGCGAATTTGCCGAATCTCTCGCGCCCTCCGATCTTCCAGACGCCGGTGGGCGTCGGCGTGCTGTCGACGACGGCATCCGGATCGTCGCTCGATGCGCTCGCGGTCTTTCCGGTCGAGCAGATGAACCGGCGGACGATACGGGTATATTCTCCGTTATCATCTCTCTCATATACCGTAACGGTCTGGTTTTTCAGATCCAGAACGATGTAGTATTTGTCCGGATCCGTGTTTTTCAGTTCATCCTTTGCGTCTGCCGCAGGGGCAAACATGAATACGCTGACAAAGGTCAGAACTGAAAGCAGCAGGCAGATACTTCTTCTCATTTTTCCTCCCAAATTGCGGTGAACCGCAAAACAATTCTATCAGAAGACCCTGTACGCCATCAGGAAATGGCTGGGCCAGTATGAACCCGAAAGGACCGTGCTGGTGATACGGACGCATCCTGCAGAGGATCCCGCGTCGATCATGCTTCCGCTTCCGAGGTAGATCCCGACGTGCCCCGCGGCCATAGAGGATCCGGAGAACACCAGGATATCTCCCCGCTTGCAGTTGCTGAGACTGTCGATCCGCGTGAATCTGTTGGTCGTCCTCCAGCCGATCGATGTCATATAGCTGATCTTCACGCCGCTTTCTTTCAGACAGTAATAGACAAAACCGGAACAGTCGAATGAATTCGGACCTTTCGCACCGCTGACATACCTGCATCCTTTTTTGGACTGGGCGATCTCGATCAGCTTCTCCACGCCTTTGCCGGATGACGGGGAAGAGGAACCGCCGGACGAGCCGGAACTTCCGCCTCCCGATGCCGATCCTCCCGACGGAGTGGCGGAGGGTGTGACGGTTTTTGCCTTCTTCGCACTGCTGGAGAACAGGGAATTATACGTCCCGGTTCCGACTTTTCCGTCCGCGTGGAGCTTATTGCGCTCCTGAAACGCCATGACCGCTTCAGCCGTTTTTTCTCCGAAGTATCCCGTGACGTTGGCGGAACGGAGATAATTCAGCTTGGCAAGCCGCGTCTGGACTTTTTTCACGTCGCTTCCGGATTCGCCGATCTGCATCACGTACGCCTGGGCGTGGCTAGAAAGGATGGCCGATTTTGTGGAAGGTCCCAGCGTGCCGTCGACGACAAGATCGTTGTTCTGCTGGAATTTTCTGACAGCTGTCGCTGTCGCTTTTGTATATTCGCCGGTTGCGGAACCGCTGTAGTATTTCAGCTTCTTCAGTTTCTCCTGCACCTGCTTGATCACGTCATCCTTATCGCCGATGGAATAACATTTGGAAACAGGGTTTTCCGAAAAAAGCTTCTCAAGCGTGTTATACCCGACCTTGCCGTCGCTTTTCAGGTTGTTTCTACTCTGGAAATCCTCTACCGCGCTTTGCGTGAGGTCCCCGAAAGTGCCTGTGATATTGGACTTTGTCGTAACGTATCCGAGCTCATACAGACGCTGCTGCACGCCCTCGACGTCATCTCCGGAATCGCCGAGCTGCATGACGTATTTTTTCGCGTCATCGGAAAAGAGGAGATAGTAGGTCTCGCTTCCGCAGATTCCGTCGGAGGAGAGGCCGTTATGGCTCTGGAACGTTTTGACCGCTCTTTCCGTAATGGAGCCGTAATACTCCGTGGGTTCATCGGAATCCATATAACCAAGATCCATAAGCCGCTCCTGGATCTGCGCCACGACAGGAGACCGGTCCCCTTCGTCCAGTTTTGAGAAAGTGTCCTCCGCTGTTTCTGGGGATGAAGGATCGCCGGAAGCGTCGCCGTTCCCTCCGGACAGGGAATCGCCGCCCGTATCATCCCCGGGCAGGACATCGGTTCCGTTTCCGGAGAAGGATTGCGCTGCAGGATCGGGATCCCCGGATGCAAAGACCGTTTCGCCGACGTGATCCGCGGTGACGGCGGTCTTTTTCCTCGGAGAAGCCAGAAGAATGATGATCACGGCCATCAGCACGGCGGAGACGGAGGCGATACCGATCAGCAGGGTTTTCCTGGGGAGTTTTTTCAGATATTGGTAGCCGAAATAAATGCCCCTTCCGATTTTCCTGAACAGATTCAGAAAGAAATTGCGGACGGTGCGGACGATCTTTTGAAAGCTGTATTTCTTCTGATGCCTTTTTCCTTTACTCACGGGATTCCTCCTCATGGAACTCTGATTCCGTGGAGTATATCAAACGAATTTGTCAAACTGATGAACACACTGAAAAGGTAGAGAGCCTTTTTTCATATGTCGTAGTACTCACCGCGCCTGTAGTCATAAATGGCACGGTTGTACAGCTCAAGGTTTTCCAGAACGCGACCGGTCCCGATCGCCACGCACGCGACAGGATCCTCCGCATGATGACAGGGGAGATTGGTCCGCTCTTCGATATATGCATCCAGCCCACGCAGCAGAGAGCCGCCTCCGGTCAGGATGATTCCGTTGGTTTTGATGTCAGCCGCCAGCTCGGGAGGTGTTTTTTCGGATAACGTCTGTATGCATTCCATGATCCGGTTCAGAGGATCGCGCAGCGCGTCGACCATTTCGTTCGTTCCGACCGGGACGGATTCCGGCATTCCTGACAGAAGACTTCTTCCGGTGATGTCGACGACTTTCTGATCCTTTTCCATATGCGCCTGGCCGTAATCGATCTTGATCTGCTCGGCGGTTTTGTCCCCGATCACGAGAGAATGCTTGTTGCGCATGTAGCGGACCAGCGTTTCGTCGAAAGCGTCCCCGGCGCACTTGATGGATTCCGAGATGACAACGCTCCCGTAGGACAGTACAGCCGCGTCCGTTGTTCCGCCGCCGATGTCAACGATCATATGTCCGTTCGGCTCGTTGATGTCGATGCCGGCGCCGATCGCCGCGGCGACAGGTTCCTGAATCAGATGGCACCGCTTTGCGCCCGCTTCTTTGGCGGCCTCGACTAGACAGCGTTTTTCGGCCTCGGTAACGCCGGAAGGGACGCAGGCAACAACACGCGGCTTGTAAAGGAAACTGGTCCCGACCACTTTTCTCAGGAAGTATCTGAGCATACGGGCGGTCACGTCATAATTGCTGATGACGCCGTCGCGGAGCGGGCGTATCACCACGACGTTCGCAGGCGCGCGTCCAATGACGCGGCTCGCTTCTTCGCCGATGGCAATCAATCTGCCGGTAGTCCGGTCAACGGCGACGGCGGACGGCTCGCGCAGCACGATTCCGCGGTCCTTGGCATACACCAGAATGCTGGAGGTTCCGAGATCAATCCCGACATCAGTCCTGTTAAAAATGCCCAAGCTGCAGCCTTCTTTCTTTACATACTTTTACTAATTTATTGTATCAGAACAGCGGGGGGCAAAAATAAAACAAACTGTGAAAGATCGGGTGTGTAATGGGACGGAACGATCCCGGACCGGCGCACGCTGCCCAAGCCGGTGGCTCATATCACAACGGAAAAATGTCAAATTATTTTACATAAATGTTTAAATTATAAATAAATATGTAAAAAAATTTGACATACATGTCAATTCATGGTATTTTGATTATCAATGGGGGCATGGAATGGATGCACGGGAAAGATTACAAAGAAATCTTGTGCTTCTCAGGAACTGCGCGGGTTGGACGGCGTCTGATTTCGGCAGGAAACTGGGAGTCAGCAGGCAGACAGTAGGGACGTTTGAAAAAAGCGGGAACACGCTGTCTGTTATGCAGTATCTTGCCATTCATAAGGTGTTTGACGATGAGATCGTCGGATCAAACGATCCGGAAGACTGCATTCTGGGGATTCTGATGGACTCACTGGTCGATCATCCGGAACGCTATCCGGAAGGTGTCCGGGATGAGATACGGACCAATGCGGGGTTGTTTGCTCCTTCGATCATGAAAAAGCCGCAGGACCGCGGGAGGGTTTCCAGAGCAATGTCTGCACTGCTCGAAGCCTCTGGGATCCATGCATGTTTCAATTCAAAAGCTTAATACCATATATCCCGGATCGGATAACCGGCATCAGATTATTACGGAGGACCTGCAATGGAATCACTGTATGAAAGCCTTGAAAACTGGAAAAAGGGACTGAATCATTTAAAAAGATATCACCTCACTCCGTTCGGTTATGCGGTTGCGACCATCCTTGTGATCGCGCTCGGACTCGTTGCCTGCGGCATCATCCTCTTCTGAGGGTTTTTCTTTCACAATAAAAAAGCACGCGTTTCCGGCGTGCTTTCAGGTTGTTTCAGCTGACTGCGGATCAGTTTTTGCGTTCGTGATCCCGGAACGTCGTAATGTCAGGAGCGCTGACCTGATGTTTTCTGCTGATCTTCTTGTCGATGACGGCATAGGCGATCAGTGCGACGATCAGGCCTGCAAGGATCCAGCACCAGACAGGGACGTTTTTGATGTTGAAGCACCGGACATTGATCCACATCTGATTGGTTGCTTCACTGACTTCTTTATTGAAATACTCCATGATGGAAGCCCGGGCAAGCACTTCCTCGGAAGGATACTGGGCAGCGAGCTGACGGTTCAGCTGGTCTTCCGGTACGGTCAGGATGAATTCATCCTGGCTTTCTTCACCTTCCGCGAAGAAATGCGCGACGGAGTATTCCACCGTGTCTTCCTCCTCATCATCCGCGCCGTAGTTCCATTCCAAGTATTCGAAGATCCTTCCGTCTTCGGAGTTGGAAATCACGGACGTATATCCGATGTAGTACATATTCCGGATGACATTGTCAGGCCGGGAGAGGAAGTTGATAAACGCTTCCGCCGCGTGCTGCTTGTCCGGATCGCCCTCGACGCCGCACTTCAGTTTGACCCATCCGTCGAAATATACGTTTGTGGACTCTTCCGGAACGGCAAAATCCAGAGTAAAGTCATCCTCATCCGCCTGATCCATCGTATATACCGCATCGCCTGACCACTGGAGATTGGCGACGACTTTTCCCGTGATCATGTCTGCTTTTCCGGAATCCGTCTCGAACGAATACAGATTGTCCTTTACGGACTGGAGATAATCCTGGACCTTTGCGATCATTTCCGGAGAAGTGTCGTTCATTTCCATCTGAAGCCGAGAAGCATAATCGGGACTGTTTTTGAATGCTTCCGACGTCAGCAGATCCGACTTCAATGCACCGAGCGCAGCGAAATAGGTATCACGTACATTGTCCTTGACCGTGATCTGTCTTGCGTAGGAAGTATTGTCGATCAGATGCCAGGTCGAAGCGTCTTCTGGGGATACGACCTCCGGATTGTAGACGAAACCCGTGACGCCCCACATGAAGCCCGCGGCGTATTTGTCCCAGGTGCTTCCGTTGATTTCATGCGTTTCAAACATTTCGCGGATATAGGGGGAGACGCCTTTGATGTAGTAGTTGTTCTCGTCGTTTTCATCAAAGAACGCATCCGAAAGGGGGGAGAGCATGTCTTCCGCCATCAGTTTCATGATCATGTATTCGGAAGGGCATACCAGATCGAATACGTCTCCCAGCGTAAGCATGTTGTAAAGGTCCTCGTTCGTTCCGAACGTGGAATACTCGACCCTGACTTTTTTGTGATAGGTATCATAGTACCAGTCCTCAAAGTCGTTCACCATGGGGTTTTCACCGAAAATGTCACCGCTTTCCAGGTCGATGACCTCATCTTCGCCCCAGTCTCCTTCGTCGATGTATTCTTCCCAGCTGCAGACCCTGAGGACGGTTTCGCCGCTGTCCGCCGCCAGCGATACGCACGGCAGGACCAGCCCCGCTATCAGAAGGGCACAGAGGAGAGTAGCCGTATTTTTCAGAAAGATTCGTTTCATGTTAATAGGACCTCCTCTGCTTCATGGCCTTATTGTCCTTGTTCGCATTGATATTGATGACAGCCACGACAACGAGAACGATCAAAAAGATCACAGTGGAAAGCGCCCACAGGGCGGTCTTGATTTCCGTGTGCGAGCCTTTTGTGGCGTTGACAACATAGGTGCTGATGGTATCGAACATGGCGGGCTTTGTGTAGGTCGCGATGAAATAGTCATCCAGAGACAGCGTGATCGCCAGCATGAAACCGGACACGATGCCGGAAAAGATTTGCGGGAAAACAACGCGGATCAGCGCCTTGAACGGAGTTGCGCCGAGATCCAGCGCGGCTTCGTACAGGCTGGAATCCATCTGCTTCAGTTTCGGAATGACGGAAAGATACACAAACGGGGCGGACAGGGTGACATGTCCGAACAGCAGGGGCAGATACGTGTCCTTGCTGATCCCGAGAACGACGACCAGAAGAATGCAGAGCGAGAAGCCCGTGACGACATCCGCGTTGATGACCGGGATCTGGTTGACGGAAGCGTATGCCCTGTCGACCAGGGATTTCGAATAGAACGAGCCGACGGCTCCGAGCGTTCCGAGGATCGTTGCCAGAACGGAGGAAGCAAGAGCGAGAACGACAGTTCCCAGGATCATTTCCCGGAGCTCCTCCGTCGTGAACAGCCGGACATAGTTTGCAAACGAGAAACTCTGGAACGAGCCGATCTGCGACGCGTTTGTAAAGCTGTAGAAGGCGAGCACGAGAATCGGGACATACAGGAAAAGAAGAACGAATATGATAAATGCCAATCCGAATTTCCTCACAGCATCGCACCTCCTCTTTTAACTTCCCCTTCGCCGATGCTGTCGGTGAGGAGCGTGAATCCGCAGATGACCGCGAGAAGGATCAGGGCGATCATCGAGCCTCCGTGCCAGTTGTATGCGGAGAAATAGCTTCCGATCAGGCTGCCCATGATATAGGTGCTGTTGTACAGCATGTCCAGCACGACGTAATTGGTCATGGCGGGAAGAAATACCATGGAAACACCGCTCAGGATTCCCGGGACCGAGAGGGGAAGGGTGACCTGCAGGAACGTGCCCGCGCTGTCCGCACCGAGATCGCGGGCTGCTTCTCCGTAATCGGGGGAGAGCTTCACGATGACGTTGTAGATGGGCAGGATCATGAACGGCAGGAAATCGTACGTCATGCCGAGAACGGAATTCAAGAAAGGATAATACGCGAGATTCCGCTCGATCATGGTCAGGATCTCCTTCAGGGCTGTGATTCTCAGGGAGAAGTTGATCCACATGGGCATGACAAAAATCATAATGATGACGCCTTTCGCCTTCAGCTTGCTGGTAGCAAGAAAATATGCGGTCGGATAGGCAAGCAGCAGACAGACGACCGTCACCACAAACGCCAGCGCGAAACTGTAGCAAAGGGTACCGAGCGTGTTCGGATCTGAAAAGAATCCCGTCAGGTTCGAGAAGGAAAATTGTCCCTCCCCGTTTGTGAACGCATAGAAGAACAGCACAAACAGGGGAGCGACCACAAATATGATCAGAAATACGGCATACGGTATACCGAGAAGTTTTCTTGAAAATCTCATTCCGTATTCCTCCTCTTACTTCTTGACGGTAAAGCGCATCTTGTCGATCGGGAGAACGAGACCGACAAGGTCTCCCATGTTCCAGAGGTATTCATCGTCGACGATGAAGTCCTGACCGATATCCGTGTTGATCACGTAGCTGTAATGGTCGCCCATGTAAATCAGGTCGCTGATGATGCCCTGGACGAGGCAGTCCTCGACGTTGTCGGACATCTGGATATCGGAGGGCTCGATCGCGGCGATGATGTGGATCTTTTCGGGATCGATCAGTTCGCCGTTGGAAGCGACGAGCTGGTTGTCCGCGTTGCGGCGGCTGCCCTTGATGATATTCTCCACTTTCGTGTCGAGCACGCTTCCGTTGAATTCCAGCATCTGATCACGGTTCATGTCGACGTTGAAGTAGTTCGTATGCTCCGCGGCGATCATGATATGGATCCCGTCAGGCTCGACTTTCATGCCGATCGAAGATCCGGGCTCAGCGGATTTTGTACTCTGGATCACAAGCTCGTACCGCCCGGACTGGACGGTGATCTCATAATGCATGCCCTTGAAGATCACGTCCGTTACCTTGCCGGTGATCTGACCTTCCCCGGGCTTTGTGATCTGGATGTCTTCCGGACGGACGACGGCGGTGATCTGCGTTCCTTCGGGATAATCGTCCACCGTCTCGAACTGACCGCCGGCAAAACGCGCTTTCAGGTGACCGGTCATGATGCCGTTGAAGATGTTGCTTTCTCCGATGAAGTCCGCGACGAACGCGTTCTCCGGCTCATTGTAAATGCCTTCCGGCGTTCCGATCTGCTGGATCTTTCCTTCCGACATGACAACGATCTTATCGGACATCGTCAGCGCTTCCTCCTGGTCGTGCGTGACGTAAATGAAGGTGATGCCGAGTTCTTTGTGCATGTTTTTCAGCTCGAGCTGCATTTCCTTGCGCATCTTCAGATCAAGCGCGCCCAGCGGTTCGTCGAGAAGCAGGATCTCCGGCTCGTTCACAAGGGCGCGGGCAATTGCGACACGCTGCTGCTGTCCGCCGGAAAGCGTGGAAACGCTGCGGCTTTCGAAGCCTTCCAGGTCGACAAGCTGCAGGACTTTTTTCACTTTATTGCGGATGATGTCTTTCGGTGTCTTTTTCTGCTTTAATCCGAAAGCGATGTTTTCATAGATGTTCATATGGGGGAACAGGGCGTATCGCTGGAACACCGTATTGATCGGGCGGAGATTCGGCGGAAGATGCGAAATATCCTTTCCGTTCAGCAGGATCTCGCCGGAAGTCGGGCGGTCAAACCCGGCGATCATTCTCAGAGTTGTCGTTTTTCCGCATCCGGACGGGCCGAGGAAGGTAACGAATTCCCCGCGCTTGACTTCCAGATTGAAATCGGAAACGGCAACGAATCCGTCTTCAAAGGACTTGGTGATGTGTTTCAGTTCGATGATGTTGCTGCTCTCGCTCATGTTGATTCCCCTTATACTTGAAATGTGAATGATAGTTGTAAACGTACGGTCAATCAGAAACTCGGAGGCGTGCTGACCCAGATGAGCCGCGCGGAACGGATGCCCGGGTTCTCCAGATAGTGGACCTTGTCCGCTTCATAGTAGAAGCTTTCACCGGATTTGGCTTCATATTTTTTGTCCCCGTAATGGATCAGAACGCGGCCGTTCAGAACGTATCCGAATTCCTCGCCGTTGTGAGGCGAATCCGGTTCCGACTGCTGGCCAGGAGCCAGCGTGACAAGGATCGGCTCCATTTGATTGCTCTGGGCGGACGGAACGATCCAGCGGGTGATATTTCCCGAGCTGTCGGTTTTTTCAAAGCATTCGCCCGGCTGGAAGACGATCTGCTCCTGGCCGGAAGCTTTGAAGAAATCGGAAGGCGTTGTGCCCAGACATTCGATCAGATCAAGAAGCGTAACGATGGAAGGGGAGACCTGACCGCGCTCCAGCTGGGAAATGAATCCCTTGGTCAGTTCCGTCCTGTCCGCCAGCTCCTGCTGCGTGAGACCGGCCTGTTTTCTGAGGTTTTTCAGCTGATTGCCGATGTTGTGGTTGATCGTTTCCGTATCCATGCTTATCCTTTTTTACTAAACATAAAGTTTATTATTAGAGATACAAAGCAATTATACAATCTCTAAACACTCAGTCAAGTATTAATATACAGAATAATACTTTTTCTTCTGAAAATGATTCGTCGGAGCACGCTACCTGCTCAGGCAACGCCTGTGCTGCGGGGGGGGATTTCGGCCATGATGCACACAGGATCGCAATTGACAAAAAGAAAGAATCATACTATATTACCTATCAAACAGATAGGATAAGGAAACGGCTGTAGAAAACGGATTGGATAGGTTAAAAACGGTAAAGGAGAATCATTCCGAAAGTGTGAGGCAGAACAGATGGGTGAAGTGAAGGCGGTCTGTATCAGCAAGAGAAAAGGTTTCCCGAAAGAACCCGTTGACTCAGTCAAGGTCATTAAGGACTTTGGCATCGAAGGAGACGCGCATGCCGGGAAATGGCACCGTCAGGTCAGCCTTTTGAGCTATGAGGTGATCGAGGATTTTAAGAAGACGGGAATCGATATTCGTGACGGAGCGTTCGGGGAAAACATCATTGTATCGGGATATGACCTGAAAACATTCAAACCGGGAACTGTAATCCGGATCGGAGACGTTATTCTTGAATTGACGCAGATAGGAAAGGAGTGCCACAGTCATTGCGTGATTTACAATACCGTTGGGGATTGCATCATGCCCCGGGAAGGAGTCTTTGCGGTCGTTCTTAACGGTGGTATTGTAAAACCCGGTGACAAGGTGGAAATAGTGCCGACCGAGACAAAATAACGTCTGACAGACTGTTTCGGGGAGGGGACGGAGCCCCCGTGTTTTTTGGCGGTGAAAGAAAGCCCGGGTGCGGCTTTCTTTTTCGTTTTATAATACTGGTTTACTGTTTCTTGGGGGGCATCCTTCCTTCGCGGCGCAGATACTGATCTGATGCGGTATGGTATACTTAATTTATGAAGCAGATGAAGCGTTTTATCGTCTGGATAATGATATTTGCCGCAGTCCTTGCTGTTCCGGGATGCAGACCCGGAACGGAGGAGACGGCATTGCCTGAAGAAACGCCGGTTCAGCTCACTTCCGAACCGGTTGAAATACAGTTGTATGCGACGCCGACCCCCGAAGTGTCGATCTCCGCGGATGAGATCATCTACAGGATGGCGGCGCGGTATGCCCACGGCGAGGAAGATGAAAAAACGCAACGCACGGAAGATCTCCGTCTGCTTCGCGACAGGAATCCGCTTGCCGCATATCAATGGGAAGGCATTCTCGCTTTTTATGACGACGCGCGCGGGTCGGAGATTCATTACGGCGTGCTTCCGGACGGACTGGAAGAGACGGAAGCCCTCTGCATTGTCGTCATGGGCTATCAGCTGAACAAAAACGGTTCGATGAAGCCGGAACTGACGCAAAGGCTGGAGGCGGCGCTGAAGAGCGCGGAGAAGTATCCGCGCGCGATGCTGCTCTGCTGCGGGGGAGGAACCGCAGAAAACAGCAGCGCCACGGAAGCGGATAAAATGACGGAATGGCTCGTCGGAAAGGGCGTGGATCCCGGCAGGATCATCGTTGAGAACCAGTCGAAATCAACGGTAGAAAACGCAAAGTATATCTGCAGAGAACTGAAAAAGCATCCCCGGATAAAGGAACTCGCGATTGTTTCCAGCGATTATCATATCCTTCGCGCAAGCGTACTGGTGCAGGCAAGGGCACTCTTCGAGCTTCATTCATTAGACGAGGCGCCTCTCCGCATCGTATCCAACGCTGCCTGCAAAACAAATAAGCGGGATGTTTCGGACGCAAAAATCATGAAAAGCATTCTTCTGCTGACGGGCGATGGGGACCTGCAGGCTCTGATCCGGGATGAGGATTTTTCATCAAACGCGGGCTGAGCAGGGCGGTTTTCATCGCTTCAAGTGCTGTACGGCGGATGTGCAATGCCCGGGATCGTATTGACTTCAAATACTCAAAATGCTAATGTAATAGTATCCTATAGAGAGTGCGCGAGAGACAAGCTCTTTGACCGCACAGCAACCCCCGCAAGGGAAGGTGCTAAGGCTTGACTGATGGGATCATACATCACATGCGGGCTCATCGAATATAGGTGAGTTCTTTTTTTGCTCCTGTAGGAAATTCATGAAAGGTATCAGGGAAACAAACATGTTTGAAAAAGTCAATCCGTCTCATCCGGATAAAGTGGCGGACAGAATCGCGGGAGCTATCGTCGATCTGGCATACCGGAAGCAGGACCGGCCGAAAATCGCGGTCGAGGTATTGATCGGACACGGGAAATGCCATATTATCTCCGAAACATCCGTTCGGTTCGGGAAAGAGGAGATCGAATCGATCGTCCTGCGGATCTGCGGAGAAACGGTCGTCGATTACAGCGAGAACGAGCAGGATGCCCATCTTGCCGAAAACCAGAAAGGGCACACACGCTGCGGGGACAACGGGATCTTCAAAGGCGCGCCGGTCACGGACGAGCAGAAGAAGCTGAGCGGGATCGCCAGGAAACTGTACGAAAAGTATCCGTATGACGGGAAATACATCCTGGACGGGAAAAAACTCGTGATCTGCCAGAGCAACGCAAAAACAGAGGAATTGAGAGAGGCGTATCCGGATGCCGTGATCAACCCGCTTGGAGAATGGACCGGGGGGATGAATGTGGACTGCGGCGCAACGAACCGGAAACTCGGGAGCGATATGGCGGATGGAGTTACAGGTGGCGGTCTGCACGGGAAAGATCTTTCCAAGGCGGATGTCAGCGTCAACATATACGCGCATCTGCAGGCGCAGAAACAGGGGATACCGGTATGCTATTCCTGCGCGATCGGTGATGAAACCGTAAACGGGATACCGTATGAGGAAATGATCGGTGTCGCAGAGGAGTACATCCGTTCGGTCGGAGGCTTTGAAAGGTTTGCGGAATGGGGGCTTGTATAAGACCGTACCGCGTCTGACCTTTGTGGAAAAGGGCATATATACGAAAAAAAGCAGGGGCAAACGATGTCCCTGCTTCTCATTTTTTGATGCGTTCTTTTTTATCCCATCAATACGTGAACGTCTGCAACCGAACCTTCATCAAGGACCGGGAGAACGGTTCCCTTTACAGGTTCCCCGTTCAGCGTGATTTCCCGGACGCCGTGCTCCATGCCTTCCGGGTTGCTGACGGTGATGCGGTAGGTCGCTCCCCTGAACCGGCGGATGATCTGGAAACGGCGGAGGTCGCAGGGGATGCAGGGATTGATTTGCAGCCCGTTCAGCGTGGGCATGATCCCCAGAATAAACTGGCTGATGCTGACAAAAGTCCAGACGGCGGTACCGGTCAGCCAGCTGTTTTTTCCTTCTCCAA
This sequence comes from Clostridia bacterium, assembly GCA_017429985.1. GTDB lineage: Bacteria > Bacillota > Clostridia > Christensenellales > CAG-138 > JAFRNW01. Next base: position 65,408 of record JAFRNW010000035.1, read on the forward strand.
AACTCGGCGAATCGGCTCCGGCGATCATCTGGCTGTACACATACGGTTCGGTGCGGTGTATCTCGCTGATGTCTTCAATATAGGCGGGAGCGGTCTTGCGGTACAGATCAAACGCTCTGTTCCCGTGACCCAGCACGGTTTCCGCACAGACGATCCAGGGATTGTTGTGGCAGAAAATTCCGGCATTCTCCTTGTATCCGGGCGGATAGCTCGTGATTTCGCCAAGTTCCACACGGTAACGGGTGTATGCGGGCTGCAACAGCATGATGCCGTATTTGGTCTCAAGCCTGTTGCCGACGCTCTGGAGTGCGAGTTCCGCTTCGCCCGTTTTCTGACCGATGCCCGCCATTACGCACATACCCTGCGGCTCAATGAAGATCTGGCCTTCCTCGCAGTTCTGACCGCCCACAACATTTCCATAGGCGTCAAACGCGCGGCGGAACCATTTGCCGTCCCAGCCGGAGGAAAGGACTGCCTTTTCCATTTTCGCGATTTCACTTTCAGCCTCGTTTGCTTCTTCCTGAAGGCCGAGATGGCGGCAGATGTCCGCCCATGCATGACCGTACTTGACGAACATTCCGGCGATGAAGACGCTTTCCGCTACCGGCCCTTCGCTCGGGCCTGTCGTCTGGAAACTTTCCCCGGGGCTTTCCGAGAAGCAGTTGAGATTCAGACAGTCGTTCCAGTCCGCACGGCCGATCAGAGGCAGACCGTGTGGCCCCAGATGCGTCTTCGTGTAATTGAAACTGCGCCGCAGATGCTCAACAAGCGGCTGGGCGAGAGAGGGATCGTTGTCAAAATCTGTCGGTTCATCCAGGATGCTCCAGTCTCCCGTTTCGCGGAGGTAGGCGTCCGTCCCGGCAATGAGCCAGAGAGGATCGTCATTGAATCCGCTTCCGACTGCCAGATTTCCCTTTTTCGTCAGAGGCTGATACTGATGGTATGCGCTTCCGTCGGGGAACTGGGTCGCAGCGATGTCCAGGATCCGTTCGCGCGCGCGTTCGGGAATGATATGAACGAACCCGAGGAGATCCTGACAGGAATCCCGGAACCCCATTCCGCGCCCCGTTCCGCTTTCGTAATAGCTTGCAGAGCGGCTCATGTTGAACGTGACCATGCACTGATACTGGTTCCAGATGTTGACCATGCGGTTCAGCTTATCATCCCTGCTCTCCAGCCGGAAGGAGGACAGCAGGCCGTCCCAGTGGGTTTTCAGTGAGGACAGCGCTGTTTCAAACGAAGCGTCGTCAGAATAGCGCGAGATCATCTCATAAGCGCGCGACTTATTGATGACGCCCGGGCCGGACCATTTTTCGGCCTGCGGGTTTTCAATATATCCGAGACCGAAAATCAGTGTCTCCGGCTCGCCGGGGCGAAGGGTCAGATCAAACTGCTGCGCTGCAACGGGCTGCCATCCGTGCGCGATGCTTCCGGTGCAGCCGCCGCCGAATACCGCCGAGGGCCTAGCAGGGCTGCCGTAAACACCCAGAAAAGCGTCGCGGGAGGTATCAAAGCCGTCCGGGGTACGGTTTGCCCAGAAGACCGCATAATGGTTTCTCCGCTCTCTGTACTCCGATTTGTGATAGATCGCGGCGCCTTCGACTTCCACTTCGCCGATGGAATAATTGCGCTGGAAATTGGTTCCGTCATCCATGGCGTCCCACAGGCAGAATTCAATATACGGGAACAGGGAAATCGTTTTTTCTGCTTCTCCGGAATTCTGTACGGATACGCGCATCAGCAGACAGTTGTCTCCTTTCGGAACAAGAAGTTCCTGCGAGACGGCAATACCGTCTTTCTGTCCGCAGATGACGGAGTATCCGAGACCGTGACGGCAGCTGTAGGCGTCCAGTTCGGCCTGCACCGGCTGCCAGCCCGGATTCCAGACGCTGTCCTGATCGCGGATATAGAGGCGGAATCCTTCCTGATCGAGGGGGGCGTTGTTGTAACGGTAACGCGTGAGGCGTCTCAGCCTCGCGTCCTTATAAAAAGCATATCCGCCTGCGGTATTGGAGAAGAGCGCAAAGAACTCTTCGCTTCCAAGATAATTGATCCAGGGAAGCGGGGTCCGCGGATCGGTAATGACATATTCCCGGCTGATATCGTCGAAATGGCCGTATTTCATAACAAAATCCCCTTCATTCTCGGAAAGTAATCGTTTAAGTAACTCTTCTATTAAAGTAAAGAATCCGGAACGAAAAATAAAGTTTTTTTTCTGAAATTCTGTAGTTTTATTTCGGATCGATCCCGGAGCAGCACCGGATTTTGCATACTTTCAGATGCAAATGAGACAATTTCGTACATTTTTTCTGCGGAAAATGTCAAAAACATTATTTTTTCACAAAAAATCACTTTTCTTCTTGCATTTGTTTTCCTGATGCGAAAACGATTAAGTGATTTGAAAAGAGGCGCTCGGCATGGTATCCATGAAAGACATTGCAAAAGAATGCGGTGTATCGGTCGCCTCCGTCAGCAAGGCCCTCAACAGCCACAGGGATATCGGGCAGGAAACGCGGGAGCGGATCCTCCGGACAGCGGAAGAAATGGGGTATATGGCAAATGCTTCCGCGAGGGCGCTGAAAACGAGCCGCAGCTTCAATATCGGAGTCCTGTTTGTGGATCCGAGACAAAGCGGCCTGGCGCACGAGTTTTTCTCGTCCGTTCTCGACAGTATCCGGGTGGAGAGCGAGCGTTCCGGCTATGACATCACGTTCATCAACCGATATGTGACGAGGAATCAGACCACTTACCTGAAGCACTGCCGCTACCGCGGCGTTGACGGCGTCGTCATCGCATCGGTCGATTTTACGGATCCAATGGTTCTGGAACTCATTCAGTCGGAAATCCCGACCGTAACGATCGATCACGTGTTCAATGGCAGGATGGCGGTTCTGAGCGACAACGTGTCGGGAATGGAAACACTGACGCGCCATGTGATCGAGAAGGGGCACCGCAACAACAAAGAAAACACCAGAGGCAGAATCCAGCTGATCGCCGCGAGAACGGTTGCGTATATCATCCTGATCTTTCTCAGTATCCTGTGCCTTTTCAGCTTTTATATGCTGATCATCAACTCGACAAGGTCGAATGCGCAGCTCCAGGCCGGATTTACGATGATCCCGAACGACAGGTTCTTTGTCAATCTCAGGAATGCCTGGACGGACGCTTCCATCAATATTCCGCGCGGCATGCTGAACAGCTTTTTCGTAGCGGGTGCAAACGCCATCCTGACGACCTATTTTTCAGCGCTGACCGCTTACGGCATTCATGCATACCGGTTTAAGCTCAGGAGGTTTGCTTTCTATTTCATCCTGGCTGTCATGATGATCCCGCCGCAGGTCTCGGCGGTCGGATTTATCCAGATGATGTACAAGCTGAATCTGACCAATAACTATCTTCCGCTGATCCTGCCGAGCATTGCCGCACCCGTCGTGTTCTTCTATATGAAGCAGTATCTCGACAGCGTGCTGCCGATGGAGATCGTTGAAGCGTCGCGCATGGATGGGGCGAGCGAATTCTATACCTTCAACCATATCGTTCTCCCAATCATGAAGCCTGCAATCGCGGTGCAGATGATCTTCTCGTTCGTTTCCTCCTGGAACAACTACTTTATCCCGGCCCTGCTTCTGAACAAGGCGGAGATGAAGACCGTTCCGATCATGATCGCGCAGCTCCGTTCCGCGGATTATCCCAAGTTCGACATGGGCAAGGTGTACATGTTTATCCTACTTGCGATTCTGCCTGTTATGATCGTCTACATCATCCTCTCGAAGAGCATCATCAAAGGCGTTACGTCGGGATCTGTCAAAGGCTGATCCGGAACATGAAACTTGAAAGCGGCTCTGAAAAAGGAGTCGCTTTTTAAAAAGGAGACAATATGCTGAAAGAATTGGGATTTTATAAAGGGGTCAACCTGGGCGGCTGGATGAGCCAGTACGACTACAGCGAGGAAAGACTGCAGGGATTCATCACGGAGTCCGACTTCGGACAGATCGCGGGATGGGGATTTGATCATGTCAGACTCCCCGTCGATTACAATGTGATCCAGAACACGGACGGAACGATGAAGGAAGAGGGACTCCTTCTGGTGGACCGGGCGGTTGCCTGGGCGGAAAAGCATCATCTGAAAATTGTGCTGGATCTTCATAAGACGCAGGGCTTTTCCTTTGACGAAGGCGAGCACGAGGACGGTTTCTTCGACAGCGGGAAATATCAGGAGTATTTCTATACAGTCTGAGAATGCTTTGCTGAACGTTACGGCAAGCGCGGCGGACAGATGATGTTCGATCTTCTGAACGAGGTGACGGAAGAAGAGTACTGCGAGAAATGGAACCGGATTTCCCGGGAGTGCATCCGGCGGATCCGGAAATCTGCCCCGCAGACGCCGATCCTGGTCGGAAGCTATAACTGGAACAGCGCGAAAACGGTTCCGGATCTGGACAGACCCTACGACAGCCTGGTGTTCTTCAATTTCCATTTCTATGAGCCGATCGAGTATACGCATCAGGGCGCATACTGGAGAGCCGCCTATCAGGACATCAACCTGCGGATCCCGTTTGCGGAGAGCGGAATGTCGGAACAATTCGTTGAGGAGTTCATTGCGTCCGCGGTATCAAAAGCCGAACGGGAAGGGACGGAACTCTACTGCGGTGAGTTCGGTGTAATCGACGTTGTTCCCCCGGAAGATGCGATCAATTGGTTCCGAACGGTACACGGCGTATTCGAAAAGCACGGGATCGGCAGAAGCCTGTGGTCCTATAAACAGATGGATTTCGGCCTGACCGATTCCCGGATGGATTGTGTCCGCAAAGAACTGCTGACTCTTTTATGACGTTGTATTCCGAATAGAGGGAAGCTGAACAGCTCCCCTGTTTTTTATCTAACAATCAATCCAGGTGAATACCGGATCAGAGATATGCGGCTTTTTGATTTGTGAAAAACCGGTTCCTGTTCATAAAAAACGGGGAACCGGATTTGCAATCAGGAGTAGTTATTCAAGGCATACTGTGCCTGCAGCTTTTCATAGAACTTCGGATTATTCTCCCCGTATTCTCTCTGGCAGGCATCCAGAGCGGTTTTGTACAGGTCTGTATTGATATGCCTGTCGATCTTGACTTTTTTCGCATCCTCATTCAACAATCCGAGACGGTCCAGATAATTCCATGCACGTTCCACGGATTTCTTCATCGGATCGGTGTTCAGGTCAAATCTGGGGTTGTCCAAATAGGACCTGGCAAAGTCTTCGTTATGGAGAAGACTGACCACCATTTCTACGGCTTCCTCGTGATGCGAATCATAATACTCCATCGCGCGGATCCATGCTTTCAGAAGAGCGATTACGGTGTTGGGATTTTTATGAACCCAGGAAGAAAGGGCAAATGCCCGGCAGCAAGAATATTCCGGCATGATGTCGGCTGCGTATGTAACGATTTTGATGTTCGGATTGCTGATAACGGCGTAGTTCAGGGGAGTTCCGACAAGACCATAATCCGCATCCCCGTTTTCTACCGCTTTGATCCGATCTTCCTGATTTTCAGGATTATACCAAGTAATATCGTTTACAGGATCGTAACCCAGATCGAGCAGCGTGCCGGTGACAGGGAAGAAATTCGGTTCGAACGCGGCTGTTTTTCCGATCAGATCCTCGATTCCGTTCCATTTTGTATCCACCCTTGTAAAAAGGGGCAGGCAACCTGTCAGATCGTATCCTCCGAAAATCATCAGATTCGTTCCGTTGGAAATATAGTATAAAGGCAGATTGGTTCCGGAACTGGCCGCGACATCGATCGTACCGTCAATGATTCCAGAGAAAACCTGAGCATCTGTTTCTGCGGAAACATAGACGACGGATATGCCTTCATCTTCCAGAAATCCCTGGTCTTCCGCGATGATGTTGAGAATATTGCCGCTCGTGTGGCTTGCCATCCTGATCACAGTGGTTTCCGGGACGGAAACAGCTTCACTGTCCGTATTCTGAACAGAGCCCGGAGCGCATCCGACCATAAGAGAGACGAATACAATTGCCGCAAACCATTTCTTTTTCATTGCTTCGATCCCTCCGGTTCTTCTTCGGCTGCTGTTTCCGCAGCAAAGTCCTCTATGGTTTTTCTTCCTGTCATGTCCAGATTGGACACCGTGACATTCGGGAAAGGAACATTGATTCCGTTTCGGTAGAAGATTTGCAGTATTTCTTTGTTCAGGTAACGCGTTACGCCCCTGATATCCGTTTCATAACACTTGCAGAGTATCAGGATGTCAACACCGCTGCTGCCCAGGTTGCTGACGCCTGCATAATTCGGGCCGTCCAGTATCTGCGGATTTTTCTTTTTCAGAAGGGGAAGATCGCGGTTCAGGACAGCTTCCACATAATCGATATCCTGCCCGTATTCAATACTGATCGTACAGGTTGCGACCGACGCTTCTTTCGTCATGTTCAGGACACCGGAAATTTCGCTGTTGTTATAGATTTTAATATTCCCGCCGGGAGCCATGATCTTGGTAGTACGCAGTCCGATATCCATGACTGTTCCGCGGAAATCGTTGATGGTGACGATGTCTCCGACCCGGAACTCGCCTTCGAACACAATGAAAATGCCGGCAAGAATGTCCTTGATCAGACTCTGAGCACCGAGCCCGATGACGAGCGACAGGATGCCTGCGCTTGCAAGCAGGCTGGGTGAATCAACGCCGAGCAGATACAGGCAGTAAAACAGCCCGGCGATCGTACAGCCGTACTTGATGATGGAAAGCAGCAGACGGCCGACCGTTTCACCCCTTGTACCAAGGAACGACGTGATGATGCGTACCGGGATTCTGAACCCGACGATGATCAGAATCACTCCGGTCAGCACCAGCGCGCAGGCGCTGAGAGCGAAGATGTTCGGGCTTCTGTCCCATGCGCCGCTGAAGATATAGCGGATGACGGAATTGTCGTTGAACGAGGTCCTGTATCCCAGCGCGGAGAAAACGATGAAAAGGAGCAGGAGGCAGAAGAGAAAGAAGAATATCGTTGCGAGCTTCTGCTCGGGACCTTTATCAGACCAGCGAATATGCTTGTTATCCCATCTGGCGGCGGCTCTTTGCGTGGAAGTCCTTCTTCCCGACGGGAGCATGATGCTGAAAATCGGAGAATTGAGTATTTTCTCAGCCTGCTCGTCACTCATGTTCTCATAAAGCGTTTCTTCGTCCTTGCTTGTGATCGTGACGCTCAGGATGAGAATCAGGATCAGCAGGAAACACGCTCCTGCAGTAAACACGGAAACCAAGGTACGGGACGTAAACATCCCGGATTTCGGAATGGCTGTAGCAAAGAAGTAATCATTCAGATAACAGAAGTATTGGAAATAGGTGATTCCATTAATACGGCTGAAGCCATAATAGTCCAGTCCCTTGAACGCCTGAGGAGAAATATCGAGTTCCTCTGCGGTTTTGCCAATGCTCGCCTTGATCGGAGAATAGAGGCATTCATGATCGGGCCCGCTGTCAAACATGACGATGCCTCCGCCGTTGAGCATGGTTGTTGACAGCACACTTTCCACGCTGGTAGGCGTCAGCAGCTTCCCGGCCACGTCTTTATCCAGCTCGATCTGGAGAAGGGAACTGTGCCTTGTGACCGCGTTGCCGGTCTCCATAGGCTCCCCGGCGTTCTGCTTGATTGCCTGCTCATATTCGGATCTTGATACGTACACCGTGTTTCCGGCTTCGTCCTTGGTCGTATAATAATGGAAATCAACACCAAAGTACTGGGTATCCTCCCCGAGGTCGTTTGTCATATGTGTCTGGACCAAATGGTCCTTTTCACCGCTGAGCACTTGAAGGAAAGGATAAGACTGGTCTTCCTCGTTATGACTGAGTGTAAAGAACCAGTTCGATGTGCTGGTGGCAATCGTATGACCGGATTCATCAAAAAGATAAATCGCATCGATGCCATTTGAATCGCAAAGCTTTTGCAGTGCGGCGGACTTCGAAATGGATTTTAACGGGTTACCCTCGTCGTCAGACAGGAATTGCCGCTTTCCGTTTTCATCATAAACCGAATGATAGTATTCGGATGCACCGTTCAGGATGTCCGGATCCTCTTCAATGATAAACGAAAGCAGTCTGGCAGTGGAAAGGAAGGAGCTGTTGTAATAGTCTTCGATGACCTGACGGCTTTCCCGGCCGGATTCATATCTGCCCGATACTTCCTGAAGCGCGATTTCAGATTCCGCAATTCCTCCCGTGATTTCAAGCAGAGTTTGTGTATAGAAAGAGATGCCAAATACAGCCAGGACACCCAGAAAGATCAAAGGCAGCACTTTTGCAAAAACAGATCTGTCAAAAAAGAGCGGATTCAGGGTGCCCTTAAAGATAACAAAACGGTTGGTTTTTACAGCGTTCCTCACGAAATCATTTCGGATAATGACCGCATATGCAAGGCATATGACCATTACGAGAACAAAACCGAACAGCGGCCAGAACAACACATAATTCCTGTTGTTGTTTAGAGAAGAAGTACGGGTCGCCGCACAAAGGACGGTACTGTCTCCGAATGTCTTGGAGAAGCAGTAGTACGGTTGTCCGAGAATTGTTTCCGTGCCGCTGTAACCGTCGGTGAGGGCATCTTTGGAAAGCCCGACGCTTTCAGCGCTTCGTCCCGTCAGGAGAGAGTCTCCGTGCTTATAGTAAAGCAACAGGTTACTCTTCGAATCAGCAGCAAAGAGAAAGCCGTCATTGATTACACTGATCCTGCTCAGAACGGCGGAAACGTCCTCAAGTGCATTGAACTGATTATTGATTACGGACGCATCCGTTCCGATTACCAGTGCATACGGCTTATACTGATAGACAACGGGCTTGGAATAGAAAAAGAATGTTCCGAATTGGTTTTTGACAAGAACCGGAGTAATCGTTTTGTCTCTTGAAATGGTCCAGCGGAGCAGCTGGTTTATGTTTTCCTGCGTCAGGTATCCCCGGACGGACGGATTGATGTCGTGCAGGGTTTGGTCTTGACTTAAAATGATTTTTCCGTCCAGAGACATCAGGTACAAGCTGTCGATTCCCGCTCTGGAAGCAAGATTCCGAAAGATATCGGTGCGAATGGAGTCGTCCAAACCGGTCATCGATACGAACAGACCTTCTGAAAGCAGCAGATCGATGTCATCAAGCTTTTTCTGATTGCCTTCATGATAGATCGCTGTCAGCGCATCTGCGTTATTGAAATTTCTTTCCAGAATATCCGATGCGGCAGAAAGCGCCAACTGGCTGTTTTTCTCCTGCTTCGAGAGGGCCGTACGAGAATACAAATCGGATAAAAACACGCCGAGGAGGAGTGTTCCGACTACGATAAGAAGAAAGTTGAACCAGACCTTGGAGAAAAAGTAAAAATTCGCTTTTCTGCGCAGCTGTTTCGTTACTTCATTTTGAACAGGATTGTTGTCTTCCATATCGCTCCGCCAAATTATAATATCTCAATTATTTATATCAAAATTATATTTTGCGAGTCAATACGAAGAAGTGCGGCCATGCCGCCCCTTCGCAAACCCTGTCCGCATTTGCGGAATTTCGATTGGTTGCCCCTGTGAGGTTGCGAAAAGAAAACGACCTCTTTACCGAACGCATCGGGTTCTGATAAAGCAGGCCGTTCATCGTGGCGGAGCGGGTGGGATTCGAACCCACGGAACCTCGCGGTTCAACTGATTTCGAGTCAGCCCCGTTATGACCACTTCGATACCGCTCCGTATGTCGCATGAAAAGTATAAGGGAAGAAAAGGAAAAAATCAATGCTTCGTTTTAAAGAAAGAGGTCAGCAGCTCCGAGCACTCTTTTTCCAGAATCCCGCCGATCGAACGGAGGCTGAGGGGGAACCAGTGATCCGTGATGTCGGCAACGGATCCGCAGCAGCCGGATTCGGGATCATACGCGCCGTACACGAGATCCGCGAGACGGTAATTGAGCGCGGCTCCCGCACACATGGCGCAGGGCTCGAGCGTAACGAACAGAACGCATCCGGTCAGCCTGCCGCCGAGTGACACGGCGGCTTCTTTCATGGCGAGGAATTCCGCGTGCGCGCTCATATCGCACAGTGCCCTGCACCGGTTATGCGCGCGGGAAATAATTGCCCCGTCTTTCACGACAACGGCGCCAACTGGGACCTCGTCCTCGGACAGGGCGAATTTCGCCTCCTCGATGGCGAGTCTCATGAATTGTTCCAGCTCCTGTTCCTTCACGGGCGTCCGAGTATCTCCTTCGTATCAAAATCAGGGTAGATCACGCGCAGAAGCGTCAGGCCGTGCGCAGGCGCCGTGGCGCCGGCGAGAGACCTTTCGGACGTGGAAAAAGCGTTCCGAATGGAATCTTTCGGCAATCTTCCGGCGTTGATCTCCAGCATGGTGCCGACCATGATGCGGACCATATTATAAAGAAAACCGTTGCCGCAGACGTCATAGTGGAGCAGATTCCCGTCCATCGTCCATTCCGAGAAATAGATCGACCGCACGGTGTTTTCCATGGTGCTTCCGGTTGACATGAACGCGCGGAAATCGTGCTCTCCCAGGTATTCGGACGCAGCGTTCTGAAGAACGTCGAAATCAAGGGGGGCATGCACGTGCAGGGCGGTCCTGCGCAGGAACACGTCGGCATGCGGACCCGTCTGGATCGAATAGCGGTAATGCTTCCTTTTGGCGCAGAATCTGGAATGAAAGGTATCCGGAACCTCGTCCGAATAAAGGATCCGGATGTCACCCGGAAGGAATGTGTTCAACGCAAAGGCAAATTTGTCAGCGGGCATTCTGGCGGTCGTATCGAAATGCGCGACCTGCGCAAGCGCATGGACGCCGCTGTCCGTTCTTCCGGAACCGTGAAGCGCGGATCTTGTCCCGGTGACGTTTTCGATCGCTTCCTCAATCTTCTGCTGGACGGCGATCCCGTTCGGCTGCGTCTGCCACCCGACATAGGCGGTGCCTTCATATTCCGCTATCAGCCTGATTCTTCTCATATGGCGCCTCCGAGTATCCTTGAAAAGATCACGGTGGCGGCCGCGATCAGCGCCATGGCCGCGAAAGCCAGATAGTCGTTCCGCTGCATTTTCAGCTGATGGAGCCGGGTCCTGCCTTCGCTTCCGTGATAACATCTGGATTCCATCGCGACCGCAAGCTCGTCCGCCCGCCGGAATGAGGAAACGAAAAGCGGGACCAGAATGGGGATCATGTTTTTGAGCCGGCTGATGAGTCCGCCGGATGAAAAATCGATTCCGCGGGACATCTGCGCTTTCTGGATGCGGTCCACTTCCTCCATCAGCGTGGGAATAAAGCGGAGCGCGATCGTCATCATCATGGCGATCTCATGGGCGGGGAACTTCAGGACCGAGAGCGGCGACATTAGGCGTTCCAGCCCGTCCGTGAGTTCGATCGGGGATGTCGTCAGCGTCAGAAGAGAGGTGCCCGCGACCAGAAGGAGGAGTCTCAGGGTGATGAAGACCGCCTGACGGAGAGATTCCTTTGTGATCCGGACGATCCAGAACTGCAGGAGCACCGTGTCCCCGTCCGTCAGGAAGAGATTCAGCACGAACATGATCAGAAGAAGCCAGCGGATCGGTTTGAGCGAGGACGCCATATACCGGACCGGAATCTTCGCAAGGAGAAGCGTTCCGACAATGTACAGCGCGGGGATCAGAAAGACGGGAATGCGCTTTACGAGAAAGATCACGACGATGAAAGCGATCATCAGAATGATCTTCGTTCTCGGATCGAGCTTATGGATGACCGTGTTGCCGGGGAGATACTGCCCGAGGGTGATTTTCGTACCCATTTCACTTCACCTCCCGCAGCAGCGCAGACGCGAGCTCGTCAGCCGTGATGAGATCGGAGGGGAGGGAAAGACCCTTCCGGATTAGCATATGGGAAAGCGTGACGGCCTGCGGAACGGAGAGGCTGAGATCCTTCAGCTCCTCTTCTCTGGAAAAAATCTCGCGGGGCGTGCCCTGCATGACGGCGGAACCCCGGTCGAGGACGATGACGCGGTCGGCGCATCTTGCGATATCGTCCATGGAATGCGAGACCATGATCACGGTGCAGCCGAGATCCTTCCGGAAACGTTCCAGAAGCGCCATGATCTCCTTCCTGCCGCGCGGGTCAAGGCCGGCCATGGGCTCATCCAGCGCGAGATACTTCGGTTTCATGGCAAGCACGCCTGCCAAAGCCACACGCCGTTTTTCACCGCCTGAGAGATCAAAGGGAGACAGTTCCGAAAAGTGTTCCGGATCCAGCCCGACCTGCTCCAGCGCCGTGACGGCGCGCGAACGGCATTCCTCCTCGGAAAGCCCCATGTTTTTCGGCCCGAACATCACGTCCCGGATGACGGATTCCTCGAACAGCTGGTACTCGGGGTACTGGAAAACGATGCCCACGCGGGAACGAACCTGCCTGCACTGCGCTTTATTCCTTGTATCAAGCCCGTCGACGGTAACAGTCCCTTCCGTCGGAAGGAGCAGACCGTTCAGATGCTGAAGAAAAGTGCTTTTGCCTGAACCGGTATGTCCGATGATGCCGGTAAAGCTTCCCTCCTCGATCGTCAGAGAAACGGAGGAGAGCGCTTTGAACGCAAGGCTGCTTTCTGCCAGATAACAGTGGCTTACTTTTTCAAAAACGATCGACATATCGCCTCCGCGGTTTCTTCAATGGTAAGAGGGTCCCCCTCCAGGTGCATGCCGCCCGAGGTAAGCGTGTTGCGCAGCCAGACGGTTTCCGGGACATCGAGGCCCAGATCCTGCAGTTCGCTTCCCCTGCGGAAGATCTCGCGGGGGGTGCCCTGCATCCGGATCTGTCCTCCGCCCATGACGACGATCCTGTCGCAGCCGATCGTTTCTTCCATGTGCTGCGTGATCATGACGATCGTGATCCCTTTTTCCCGGTGCAGACGTTCCACGATGTCGATGACCTCGCGGTGTCCCTGGGGATCCAGCATAGCGGTGGCTTCATCCAGGACAAGCACGTCCGGCTGCATGGCGAGCATGCCGGCGATCGCGATCCGCTGCTTCTGTCCGCCCGAGAGCGTGCTGCTGGAATGCAGGGCGTAGGAACTCATCCCGACCTCGGCAAGGGAACTGTCGACGCGTTTCCTGATCTCATCCGACGGGATGCCGAGATTCTCCGGCCCGAACGCGACATCCTCTTCCACGATGGTCGTAACAAGCTGATTGTCCGGATTCTGGAACACGATTCCGACGTGCTGGCGGATGGACAGCAGACTGCTTTCGTCCGAAGTCAGCATTCCGTTTACGGAAACGGTTCCCTCCGTGGGCAGAAGAAGACCGTTCAGACACTTTGCGAGCGTGCTTTTGCCGGAGCCGTTATGTCCTACGACTGCGATCATCTCTCCGTCCCGGATCTCCAGACTGACGTGGGAGAGGGCCGGCGAGGGAGCGTCTTCGTAGGAGAACGTTACGTCTGAGATCTGTATCATGGAAACAGCCTTTCTTCGTGAAAATCACAATAATTCAGTATATCAGCTGGGGAAGCCGTTCGCAAGATTGAGAGGGAGTGACGGCGGATCACGGGGTGAATGTTGATTTGAATCCGAAATAATTTTATACTGACAGTATGAAGATATTGATTCGAAACATTGATACGTTAGTATCCTGCGATGATTCCGACCGCATTCTCCGGCATGTCGATCTTCTGACCGACGGCGGAAGAATCGCGAAGATCGGAACTGTTTCCGAACAGGCGGACAAAGTGATCGACGGATCCGGCCTGTTCGTCTATCCGGGACTCGTCAACACGCACCATCATCTTTATCAGTACTTCACGCGAAACCTTCCGGAGGTGCAGGGTTTTGAACTGTTTGACTGGCTGACAGCGTTGTACGAGATCTGGAAGAACCTGAATTCCGAAACGGTCCTGTATTCCTCTCTCGCCGGCATGGCGGAACTGATGAAATACGGCTGCACGACCTGCTTCGACCATCACTATGTGTTCCCGCAGAACGCGGACGGCATCATAGAAGCCCAGTTTGAGGCGGCGGAGCGGCTGGGGATCCGCATGCACGCCTCGCGGGGAAGCATGAGCCTTTCCAAAAAAGACGGCGGCCTTCCGCCGGATTCTGTCGTTCAGGACGTGGATACGATCCTGCAGGACAGCGCGAGACTGATCGAGCAGTTCCATGATCCTTCGGAGTTTTCGATGCGTCAGATGGTGCTTGCCCCGTGCTCCCCGTTTTCCGTGACGGCGGATCTGATGCGCGAGAGCGCCGTTCTGGCGAGGCAGTACGGCGTCCGTCTTCACACGCATCTCTGCGAGACCAAGGACGAGGAGCGTTTTACGCTCGAAAAGACCGGAATGCGTCCGTACGCATACATGGAATCGCTCGGATGGACGGGACCGGACGTGTTTTACGCGCACGGCATCCATTTCAATGATGAAGAGCTGAGAGAACTGGCCAGGACGCAGACCGGCGTTGCGCACTGCCCGTGCTCGAACATGAAGCTTTCAAGCGGAACGGCAAGGATCCCGGAGATGCTGGAGCTGGGCGTTCCGGTGGGGCTCGCTGTGGACGGCAGCGCGTCCAACGACGCGAGCAATCTGCTGGATGAGATCCGCGTCGCGTATCTGCTTCACAGACTGACCTGGGGCGAAAAGGCGCCGACCGGTTACGATATTCTGAAAATGGCCACAAGGGGCAGCGCGAGGCTTCTCGGAAGGACCGACATCGGTCAGCTGAGCGAGGGGAAAGCGGCGGATCTGTTCGCGATCCGGAAAGACCGCGCCGTCATGCTCTGCGCGGAAAAGGATCCCGCCAATCTGTTCGGAACGGTCGGATACCACCAGCCTGTTGACCTTGTTCTCGTGAACGGCAGGGAAACGGTCCGTGACGGAGAGCTTCTGACCGTGGACGAGGAAGAGATCCGCCGCGGCGGCTGTGCGGCAGTGGAAAGGCTGCTGAACGCATGAGTACGAAGTATCTGGCAAAAGCGGGCATCATCGGCGCGCTGTATGCGGTTCTCACGATCGTGCTCGCGCCGATCTCCTACGGCATGTTTCAGTGCAGGATCTCGGAGGCGCTCTGCGTGCTTCCGTGTTTAACGAGCGCCGCCGTGCCGGGGCTGTTTCTGGGCTGCCTTGCGGCCAATCTCATCACCGGTGCGCCGGTCTACGATGTGGTATTCGGTTCGCTCGCGACGCTGCTCGGCGCCTGGGGCACGCTTATGCTGAGCCGCAGAAACGCTTCGAAATATCTACTTCCGCTGCCGACCGTCGTGTGCAACGCGGTCATCGTCGGACTGGTTCTGCGGTATGCTTACGGGGTCGATGCGCCCCTGCCGCTGATCATGCTCCTCGTAGGCGCGGGTGAGGCAGTGGCGTGCTATCTGCTCGGACTTCCGCTTCTGCGGGCGCTGAGAGACCAGCGGTTTGATTTCATGAAGGACTGACGCATAAACAGCGAGAGGAACGATATATGAAGGATCTGACAGAAAAGGGAATCTCTTCCAGACAGGTGTTTGACGGGCATCTGCTCAAGGTGTTTGTCGACAGAGTGATTCTTCCGAACGGAGAAGAGAGCGGAAGGGAGTATCTGAAGCATAACGGGGCGGTGGGGATCGTCGTTCTGACCGACGACGGAAAGGCGGTCATGGTCCGCCAGTTCCGGTATCCGTTCCACCGCGACATGCTCGAGATTCCCGCAGGCAAGATCGATCTGGGGGAGAAACCCCTTGACGCAGCTAAGCGGGAACTTCTGGAGGAAACCGGCGTAACATCCGCGGAACTGACCGAACTCGGGACCTATTATCCGTCCGTCGCGTATACCGATGAAGTGATCTGGCTGTATCTCGCACGCGGTCTGACGTACGGCGAGCAGCATCTGGACGAAGACGAGTTTCTCAACGTGGAGACCTATCCGCTGGATGAGCTTGTGGAAATGGTCATGAACGGCGAGATTCCGGACGGCAAGTCCCAGACGGCGATCCTGAAGGCAAAAAAATATCTCAGCGGACAGCTGTGAACCGCTGAGACAGGAAGAAGGTTTGTTTTCAGTCAGGAAATCTGAAGCGATCCGCTGACGGAACTGTATTCGATGCGGACGGAACCGTCCCCGTAACGGTAGGTTTTGCTGACGAGTTCCGCCCCCTGCGGGACGGAAATCTGCGCGGAGAGCGATTCCGGCTCGAGCGTGAAACCCGGAACGGAATCCGACAGTCCGATCTTGATATCGCCGCTGACGCTTTCAGCGGTGATTTTTTTGAGAACGGAAAGGTTCGTGAACCGGATCTCGCCGGATACGGTCTCGATATCCAGTTCGGATACCGAGATATCGGACAGCCGGGCGGAGCCGGCTACGGTTTCGATATCGAACTCGTCCGCCGTGATATTCTGCGCGGACAGGACGCTGCTGACCTGGCTGACGCTGAGCTCTTTCAGAAGCATGGATGCCGGTATCTCAACGGTCAGATCCTTTTCCGGAAGCTTGCCCTGACCGAGGATATGAATGCTCTTGTTACTCGTGCAGGGGCTGATTTCCAGTTCCCGCTCCTCGATCTTCCAGCGGAGCTGCTCATCTTCCCTGAGCGGGGTGCCGGAAGCCTCCGAGAAGCGGACCGTATCGCCGTCCCATACCGAGATCTGCACGGAACCCGAAACCCAGTCGATATCGATCTCGTCGATCAGAGCGGGATCGATATCCGCCCCGCCGTAACTGACCGCGTCGCCGGAAGGCGGGAGCGCGCTCTCGATCGCTTTGGCGATGTCCTGCCCGGCGGATTCCATGATTCCGGGGATACTGCCGACCGCTTCCATTACGGATTCCTTTGCGGAGGAGATGTTTTCTTTTATTTCTTCCTTTTCGGCCTCGTCCGGCATCCGGACCGAAATGCTGACGCAGCCGGTCAGCGCCAGGGAGAAGATCAGGATCAAAATGATCGCGCGTGTAAAGTGTTTCATTCAAATGGTCTCCGTATCTGTTGTATCAGTGACATGATAGCATGATTCCTTGACATTTCAAACCGTTCCAATACAATCAATATGTGACTATCATATTCATGAAACGGAAACGACATGAGACGTTTGAGTGATTCCGGACAAATCCTGATAAGGCGGGCTGCGGCCTTTGCGGCGCTGTTTTTTCTGATGGCAGTGTCTGCCTGCGTTCCTTCTTTCCACGATGAAGGCATGACTTCCCTTCCTGCGGCGGAGGCGGAAACCACGCCGGAACCTGCAAAGGCCCCTGCTTCTTCGCCGACGCCCAGTCCGGAGCCGACTCCGGAGCCCGTGATCACGGACGAATGGTATGCCGCGCGCATGGAGGAGATGGCTGGGCAGCTCCGGAAGTTCGGAGGATATGATTCGGATGAGGACATCAGCCGCGTGCTCGCGGACAGGGAGATCGATCCGGACAGGCCTATGGTCGCGCTGACGTTCGACGACGGTCCGGTCGCATCGGTTACCGGCCCCATCCTGGATATTCTGGAAAAGCATAATGCGCGCGCGACCTTCTTTGTGCTGGGCTGGCGCCTGAAATACGAGGATAACGCGGAAATGCTCGGCAGAATGCTGGCGCTCGGGTGCGAGATCGGCAATCATACATGCGATCATATGAAGCTCAGCCGCGCGTCGGACCGCGCGATCATACATCAGATCACGAAGACGAACGGACGCATATTTGAGCGTACCGGATATACCCCGAAATCCTTTCGGCCTCCGGGAGGGCATTACGGAACCAGGGATATCCAGACGGTGGGCTCGCTTGACATGGCGGTCGTGAAATGGAGCCAGAGCGGTAATATCAACTACAAGACCCCTGAAAAGATCGTATCGAGCGTCTTATTGCAGAATGCGAACAAGCGTCCGCTCCAGGACGGCGACATCATTCTGCTCCACGATACGCATGGATATATGGCGGAAGCCATGGAGATCCTGATACCGAAACTGATCGAGGAAGGATATCAGCTGGTGACGGTGCAGGAGCTCCTCAACTGCCGGTGCGCGGAAGGGTTCCGGCCGTATATGGCCTATAACAGCGCGTTTGACTTCAGGACGGGTTCGCCCGCAGAAGGCGGGGACCCTGAGTCGGGAGAGGATATATCATCATGAAGCTGAAAAGAATCATTATTGGCGTGCTTTCTCTTGCCTTGCTTTTTGCCATGGGATGCGCCGCCAAAGAAACGGAGAAAGAGAAAACAGATATGGAAAACAACAATCAGCATCCGATCGCAACGATCACCATGGAAGACGGAGAGACCATCGTGCTGGAACTGTACCCGGAAGTCGCCCCGATCTCGGTCGCGAACTTCATCAGCCTCGCAAACAGCGGGTTTTATGACGGCGTGATCTTTCACCGCGTGATTCCCGGATTCATGATCCAGGGAGGAGATCCGGACGGCCGCGGGACCGGTGGTCCGGGATATACCATCAAAGGGGAGTTTACGAATAACCACGTCCAGAATGATATTTCGCATGAGCGTGGCGTGATCTCCATGGCGCGGCAGGGGAATCCGTATTTTCCCGAAATGGCGTACAATACGGCCGGCAGCCAGTTCTTCATCATGCACGAGGACGGTCCTTTCCTTGACGGCGATTACGCTGCCTTCGGAAAGGTGATTCAGGGCATGGACACGGTGGACAGGATCGCTTCATGCGGAACAGACGGGAACGACCGCCCGCTCGAAGACCAGAAAATGGCGACGGTCCGCGTTGAGACGTTCGGCGTAGATTACGGCGAGCCCGAAAAGATCGTCCGGTAAAGGGGAAAACGGATATGGCGTCTGAAACAAGGAACGCAACCCTGCTGAAAATCATCAGTCTGCTGTTTCTTATATGGGCAATCGCGAACATCTTTGTGATCCTCGGGATCGACTCCTGTTCGGCCATCGCGGGGAATGCCCTGCTGAATTCGGCCGGGGCCGGCGTCGCGATCGCAAATGTGCTGCAGATCAGCAAAATCGTTTATGTGATTTTCATGCTGATCGCAGGCGCTGCGGGACTCAAGGCAAGAAACAGATCCCTGTGCAATATCTGCGGGACGATCATCCTGATCTGCGCGATCGTCATGTTTCTGAATCATGTTGACGGGGACTGGTCCGTCCCGTCCATAGTCAGCTCTCTGGTCAGTGTTGCGCTTCCCGTGCTGTACTTTATCGGCGTCCGGAACGCATTCTGATCCGCTCCTGTCCCTGCTGTGACCGCAGCGGGGCCTGGATAGGAGTATCATACGGTATTGGCGGAGACAGCGGAAGCTGCCTCCGTTTTTCATGGGTCACTTTTTATGCCGGACGATGACGGACGGCAGAAGACGGGGACACGATTTGAGACTTGTATCGCAGGCGTTTGCTTGCTATAATTCTATATCGAAAGGTTTTTAAAAAACACACGATATGCGGGTGAGCGTATGAGTCATCATGTGTGCGGGATCATCGTTGCTTCTCTGCTTGCAAAAAACAGCAACACCTTCAGACCCCTGAAGCAGATCGGCGGCAAGCCGCTGGTGCGGCGGCTGGCGGAAACCATGCTGGATACGGGCGTGGATCCCGTATGTGTGCTGACGGGATACCGCGGAGCGGAAGTCCGTTCGTCGCTGGAGGGGCTTTCCACAGTATTTCTGGAAGATCCCTTTTACGAAAAAAGGGATATGCTCCTTTCCGTTCAGCCGGCTTTGAAGCAGTATCTCGATTCCTGTGATGTTTTTCTGATCGCCCCGGTCGGCATACAGCCGTTTTCCAGAGCCGCTGTTTCGGAACTGCTCCGGAACGATGCCGCGGTTGCAGTGCCTGTTTCCGGCGGAGTGAACGGGCATCCATTGAAGATCGATCGGCGCGCTGCCGCGTATCTTTCCGAATACCGCGGGCAGGACGGTTTGAAGGGCGGACTTTGCGCGATGGGTGCGGAGACCCGATATATTCCCGTATCGGAAGATGACAGGGGCGGAGGCATCCGCCCGGAGGCGAGGATCCTGCTTTCGGGTGAGGATGTTTTTTTCGGGCCGGAACAGAGGGGCCTGCTTCTCGCGGTGAAGTCCAAAGGATCCGTCCGGGCGGCCAGCGATGCGGTCGGCGTTTCCTATTCAAAGGCAAGGAATATGATCCGCAGGATGGAAAAGGAACTTGGGTTCATGCTGGTTGAGAGGACCCAGGGAGGCGTTTCCGGAGGTTGTTCCAGACTTACGGAATCCGGAGAGAGATTTTTGGAGATCTTTGCCGGTTATGAACAGGCCGTTTCCGATTATGCGGGCGAAGTATTCGACAGTTATTTTCAGGAGATGAGAGAGAGTCTATGAAACTGATGAAAACAGAAGATGCGGTGGGTCAGGTGCTGTGCCACGACATCACGCAGATTATCAAGGGCGTCACGAAGGATGCGGTTTTCCGCAAGGGTCATGTGATTACGGAAGAGGATATTCCCGTGCTTCTGAGCGTCGGGAAGGATCATGTCTATATCTGGGAAATGGACGAGACGATGCTGCACGAAAATGAAGCGGCCGAGATCCTGCGGTCCATCTGCCAGAACAAATGGATGCGCGCGACCGATCCGAAAGAGGGCAAGATCGAGCTGATCGCCGAAGAGGACGGTCTGTTTCTCGTCAACCTTGAAACGCTGAACAAACTGAACAGTCTCGGTGAAATGATGATAGCGACCCGGCAGTCCGGCGTTCCCGTGAAAAAGGGGGACAAGCTGGGCGGAATGCGCGTCATCCCGCTCGTGATCGAAAAGGAAAAGATGGAGGAAGCCGTCCGGGTGGCGGGTTCCGGCCCGCTGTTCCGGCTGGAGCCGTTCAGGAAAAAGAAGTTCGGCCTCGTGACGACGGGAAACGAGGTTTTTCACCACAGGATCGAAGACACGTTCTCACCGGTGATCATCTCCAAGATGGCGGAGAATGGCGCGGAGATGGCGTTTCATGAGATTTCCGACGATGATTCCGACAGGATCACCGGCATGATCCGGAAGATGCTGGACGACGGCGTGGATATGGTCATCTGCACCGGCGGCATGAGCGTCGATCCGGATGACAAGACGCCGCTCGCAATCAAAAACGCCGGAGTGGATATCGTTTCCTACGGCGCGCCTGTTCTGCCGGGCGCCATGTTCCTGCTTTCCTATACAAAAGACAGGCGTCCGGTGATCGGCCTTCCCGGATGCGTGATGTATGCCCGTCGCACGATCTTCGATCTTGTGCTGCCGTTTCTGATGTCAGACCAGCCGATCTCATCCGACATGCTTGCAAGGCTTGGTTCGGGCGGGCTCTGCCTCAACTGCGAGGTCTGCCATTATCCCAACTGCGGATTTGCGGGCTGGAACTGATGAGGGTCGGAGGGAAGCGCCGTGAGTTTTACGCATATTGACGCAAACGGGAACGCGGTCATGGTGGACGTGGGAGAGAAAGAAGTCACTTCCAGAACCGCCGTGGCATGCGGAAAGATCCGCATGAGCCGGGAGTGCTTTGACGCGGTCGTGGAGAAGCGCGCGAAAAAAGGGGACGTGCTCGGGGTAGCGCAGATCGCAGGCATCATGGGAGCGAAAAAGACCAGCGAGCTGATCCCGCTCTGCCATATCCTCAATCTCACCAACGTAAGGGTCGAACTGGAGCCGGACGAGGATCTCTGCGAGATCCGGTGTTCCTGTTCCGTGCGCTGCGACGGGAAAACCGGCGTTGAGATGGAAGCCCTGACCGGGGTATCCGTTGCGCTGCTGACCGTGTACGACATGTGCAAGGCGATCGACAAGCGGATGGAGATCACGGACGTGCATCTTAGCGAAAAGCACGGCGGAAAGAGCGGAGACTTCTTCTTCGGGGAAACACATGACTGACAGGTTTGGAAGGAAAATCGAGTATCTTCGCGTTTCCATCACGGACCGGTGCAATCTGAGATGCATCTACTGTATGCCCAGCATGCCGGACGGATTCTGCCCCGTATCCCATGACGACGTTCTCCGGTATGAAGAGATCGAAAGAGTCGTCCGCTGCATGGTCCCGCTCGGGATCCGCCACGTGCGCGTCACGGGTGGAGAACCGCTTGCCAGGAAGGGCGCAGCGGGGTTCGCGGGCAGGCTCAGGAAGATACCGGGCATCGAAACCGTTACGATGACGACGAACGGGGTGCTTCTTTCCGAATATGCGCGGGAACTTGCGGAAGCGGGGATCGACGGAGTCAATATCAGCCTCGACACCACGGACGAGGCGCTTTCGGAGAGGATCACAAACCGTCCGGGAACGGTGAAAGCCGTGAAGGAAGCGATCCGCAGGATGCGGGAATACGGGGTTCCAGTAAAAATCAACGCCGTGCTGCTGAAGGAAACGCTTCCCTCGATCTGCGGACTTCTGGAGTTTGCAAAGGACGGCATCCCGGTTCGGTTCATAGAGCTGATGCCGATCGGGTACGGAAAAGAGCTGGAAGGGGCTACGCCGGAGGAAGCGCGTGCCGTGATCCGGGAAAGCTATCCCGATTTCGCGGAGTCGGGCGTCCGTCTCGGCGCCGGTCCCGCACGCTATTATTCCAGCAGCCGGCTTGCCGCGCCGGTCGGGTTTATCGAAGCGGTCAGCCACAGCTTCTGTTCATCCTGCAACCGTGTCCGCCTGACGAGTACGGGCCTTTTGAAATCCTGCCTCTGCTTCGATCAGGGAACGGATCTTTCCGGGATGCTCCGGGGAAGCGCTTCCGACGATGATATCAAGGAAGCGGTAAGAAACTGCATTTATCTGAAACCTGCAAAGCACTGCTTTGATTCAAAAGAAGACATTACGGAAACAAAACTGATGTCTCAGATCGGAGGATAACCGGAAATGGAGGAAGTAAAACGGTATACCGCTGCAGTCATCACGCTCTCCGACAAGGGTTTTAAAGGGGAGAGGGAAGATCTGTCCGGCCCTGCTATCAGGGAAAAACTTCAGGAAAACGGATATGAGGTCATCGAGTCCATCCTGCTTCCGGACGGGATCGAGACGCTGAGGCGGGAACTCATGCGCATCTCCGACGAAAAAAAGCCCGACCTGATCCTGACGACGGGCGGCACAGGCTTCGCTCCGCGGGATGTGACGCCGGAAGCCACGCTGCAGGTGGCGGACAGGCTTGCGCCGGGAATCGCGGAAGCGATCCGCGCTGCGTCCATGCAGATCACGCCGAGGGCAATGTTGTCCAGAGGGGTTTCCGTCATCCGCGGGAAAACCCTGATTGTCAATCTCCCGGGGAGCCCGAAAGCGGTGCGCGAAAGCATGGAAGTGTTTATGGACGTGATCCCGCACGCAATCGATCTGCTCAGAAACACCGCGGGGGATTGTGCCAGATCATAAATAAAAAAAGATTATATTTAAAAGTGTTTTATCGGCAAAACCGTGTAAATCCACGTTTTTGTAAATATATTTGCGAACAGCAAAGGAGAGAAATGTAAATGAAACACTTTACAAAACTGACCGCACTGCTGCTTGTCCTTGCGATGGCATGGTGCATGACCGCATGCAGCGCCCCGAAACAGGAAGCTGCGGTCGCAGAGGAGAAACCGGCCGAGACCGAGACTGTTAAAGAACCTGCCGCGGAAGCACCTGCTGCAGAGCAGCCCGCTCCCGAGCCGGCCGAGGAACCGGTGGAGCTGATCGTATTTGCAGCGGCTTCCATGACGGAAACGCTTCAGCAGCTGGAAGCAAAATACAAAGAGATCGCGCCGAATGTCAAACTCGTGTTCAATTTTGACTCTTCTGGCACGCTCAAGAAACAGATCCAGGAAGGCGCCGACTGCGATGTGTTCATTTCCGCAGGGCAGAAACAGGTGAACCAGATCGACGGCTCCAAAGACGCTGACGGCGGCAATACGGAGGGACTGGACTTGGTTCTGCAGGGGTCCAGGATCAATCTGCTGGAAAACAAGGTCGTACTGTGCGTACCGGAATCCAATCCGAAGGGAATCGACAGTTTCGATAAATGGGCGGAGCTCATGAAGAACGGGGATATCCTGTTCGCAATGGGAAACAGCGACGTTCCGGTCGGACAGTATACGCAGCAGATCATTGAATACTATGGCATGAACGAGGAAGAACTGGCCAACGCAGGGAAGATCACATACGGCAGTAACGTGAAAGAAGTCACCACACAGGTGAAAGAGGGCAGCGTGGACGCCGGTGTTGTCTACTGCACGGATGCGTTCAGCGCCGGGCTGACCGTGGTGGATCAGGCAACGAAAGACATGTGCAAGCGGATCGTATATCCCGCGTGCATTATCAACACGAGCAAGAATCCCGATGCGGCGCAGAAATATCTGGAGTTCCTCCAGAGCGACGCCGCGATGGAAGTCTTTTCCGCTGTCGGATTTGTAGCTCCGTAATCTGATCGGAACCTTTTGCAGGCGGAGAATATCTCCGCCTGCTTCCTGATAGTTGAGGGGTGATTAAGTGGACTGGTATCCTCTTTGGAATTCCCTGAGAATCGCTGCGCTGAGCAGCATCCTCGTCTTTTTTTCCGGTATTTTCTGCGCATATTATGTCGCAAGGCTGCCGCGGGTCATCAAGGGCGTCCTGGATGTGATCCTGACGCTGCCGATGGTGCTTCCGCCGACCGTGTGCGGTTATTTCCTGATCCTGGTTTTCGGTGTGAAGCGTCCGATCGGCATGCTGCTGGACTCCATCGGCTTCCGTTTTGTCATGACCTGGTACGGCGGGATCCTTGCCGCTGCCGTTGTGGCGTTTCCGCTGATGTACCGCACGGCAAGAGGCGCGTTTGAAAGTTTCGATGAAACGCTTGCCTATTCGGGACAGACCCTGGGCCTGTCCAACACCTATATTTTCTGGCGGGTCCGCATGCCGTACTGCCGGCAGGGGATCCTGGCGGGGCTTGTTCTCGCGTTTGCGCGCGCGCTGGGCGAGTACGGCGCGACAAGCATGCTGATCGGATACACGCCCGGAAGGACCGCCACCATTTCCACGTCCGTGTACCAGTACTGGCGGACAAACGACGAGAAGAACGCCATGATCTGGGTTCTGATCAACCTGGCGATATCCGCGATAGTTCTATTAACGGTCAACCTGCTTGAAAAGCGAAACGGGAAGGCAGGTGCCGTGAAATGAGTCTTATCGTAAAAATCAAAAAACGCCTGGGCAGTTTTTTCCTTGATATCGATCTGGAGACGGACGAAATAACCGGTATTCTCGGCGCATCCGGATGCGGGAAATCCATGCTGCTGAAATGCATCGCCGGCGTTGTGACGCCGGACGAGGGATCGATCATCCTGAACGGAAGAACGTTGTTTGACAGCGACAGAAAAATCAACCTGAAGCCTCAGGAGCGGAGAGTCGGATATCTGTTCCAGAACTATGCGCTGTTCCCCAATATGACCGTCAGGCAGAATATTCTCTGCGGGCTTCACAGGGAAAAAGACCGTGCAAGGCGGGAAAAGGTCTATCAGGAGACCCTGAACATGCTGCAGCTGAACGGGCTTGAGGAGCATTATCCCCAGCAGCTCTCCGGCGGTCAGCAGCAGAGGACCGCGCTTGCCAGGATCCTTGTGAGCCAGCCGGACATCATGCTTTTGGACGAGCCGTTTTCCGCGCTGGACGCGAATCTCAGAGACAAGCTTCTGATCGAAATGAAGGAGATTCTGTCCCGCTTCAAGGGGATCTCCATCGCGGTCACGCACAACCGGGATGAAGCGTACAAACTTTGCAGCAGGATCGCGATGATCGAGAACGGGAAGATCATTACGGCCGCGCCGACAAAGGAGCTGTTCAGCAATCCGGGATCCGTCGCCTGTGCCTCGATGACGGGCTGCAAGAACATTGAAGCGGCCGTGAAAGCGGATGAGCACCATATTGACGTACCCGCATGGGGAATCCGGCTCGAAACAGCCGAACCGGTTCGTGACGGGCTGAAAGCGGTCGGGATCCGTGCGCATTATTTCAATCAGAACAGCAGGCTGAACAGCAACGAGATCGTGATCGAAGGACTTTTTGAAGAGCCGTTCGAAACGACCGTCCTGTTCCGGTTCCGGAATCAGGACGCGCAGTCTCCAAGTGTTTGGTGGCGCCTGCCGAAGGACAGGGTTCCCCGGGAGCACGAACTTTCCATAGGAATCGCCCCGGTAAACATTCTGCTTCTTTACCGGTGAATACGGTATCTTTTTCGAAGCAATCAAGCGGGACAGCGCAGGCCTGTCCCGTTTTGATGTCCGCTGAAACCGGAAACATGGCGCACTCTTGTCCGAAACCAAGAAGAGAAACGAAGCGGTCGCGGAAGACTCTGACAAAATCCGGTTTATGATTGACACACTTTTGTTTCGTTTTAGGCACATCAAAAGGCGAAGTATGTGTTATGATAATGACATAAGAATAATTGGAGGGATGTTGCATGAAGAGACGTTCTCTTAAACTGATTTCAGCCGTCCTGGCAGCCGTGCTTTGCCTGAGCCTGTCGGGTCTTGCCCTGGCGGACAATGAAACGATCGGCGAAGATAATCCGTTCATCGGGAAATGGGTGTTTTCCGGCGTTGTGGAAGAAGACGGAACCATGAATTCCGATCAGCTTGTCGGATATGAATCTCTGTTCAGCGGTGTCTATTATGATTTCCGCGTCGACGGGACGTGTGTCCTGGGCATGTTCGGCCTGGAGATCCCCATGACCTGGAAACCCGGTGAAGAAGCCGGCACCGCGACAGTCGCCAGACGCCTGAGCGGAACGGATGTGCTTCTGACGATCGAAGACGATCATTTTGTAATCCGCGGAGAAGACCGCCTTTCGAATGCGGCTCTGATCTTCACACATGAGAAAGCGGAGCCGGAGGAAGTGGCGGAAGTATCCCCGGTAGTCGGGAAATGGACTGCCGTAAGGATCGAGGATCTCGAGGGCAATGTCCTCATTACCGCTGAAGGCGGAAACGAGGGCGTAAAAGCGCTGCTTGATACGCTTTACTGCGATTTCGCGGAGGACGGTTCCTGCACGATCTTCATGTTCGGTCTGAAAGCGACCGCCGGCTGGGCTGCGGGAGAGGAAGAGAATGTGATCCTGATCGGTGCCGATAACGAAGGCGGCGGTCTGGTCGCGACCATCGTGGATGGACAGATCAAGCTTACCGATCCCAGCGGAGAATTCCCCTTCGCGATCGTCTACGGACCAGCAGAAGCGCCAGCTGAGGAAGCTGCGGAAGAACCCGCGGAAGAGGCTGCCGAGGAAGCAGCGGAAGAGCCCGCGGAAGAAACCGCAGAACAACCAGCGGAAGAACCTGCGCAGGAAGCGGCAGAGCCGGAAACCGCGGAGCCGCAGGAAGAGCCTGCCGCAGAGGAAGGCATTGCGGATGAAACCGCGGAACCGGATACCAGCGCCAATCCGGAACAGGATTCCGTGACTTCGGAAACGCCGAGTCATCCTTGGTGGTGGTAATCCCTGGCTTTTGAAAAGAGAAAGCATCGGGACAGGCTGAACGCCTGTCCCTCTTTTATAGGTTCAGGGTCATCCCGATCGGCTGAAGAGCGGAGGAAGGGACATCCGTTACCGTAAACCCGGACCGGAGATACAGCTGCATGGCGCGGTCATTCTCCTGCTTTACGGTCAGATGCAGACACGGATATCCGGCTGCTTTTGCTTTTCTGATCAGAATACGCAGAAAATGCGAACCGATCCCGTTGCCCCATTCCGCTTTCTTGACAGCAATGCCGATCTCTCCGGCGGCGTTTTTTTCATTTCCGGCGTTCATAAGGCATGCGCTTCCGACGAAGCTGCCGTCCTTCTCCGCGACCAGAATCAGAAGGTTGGCGCTTTCGGCTGCCAGTTCCAGTAGCGCAGTTTCTGAACAGAGCTCCGGATCAGACATTGGTTCCAGATATCCTGTCTCTGCAAGCAGCTGACAGGACAGAGACAGAAGAGAGGAAGCATCCCGGATTCCGACAGGGCTCCGGAAGATGCATTCCTCTCCGTTATTCAGCTTTTTCTTTGCGTAATAGAGCATTTTCAGAGGATTGGAATCAGCGGCAGGGACGCCGCTGTTTTATATTTGCGCGGAAGCCGGCTCACGGCTTCGCGTCAAAGATCACGATCCGGTCCTGGCCGGTCTGGACCTCGTACTCCTCGCCAACCACGCCACCGAGCGTCTGCGTGATGTAGTCGATCAATACCTGATTGTCCAGTTTTCCGAGATCCTGCAGGATTTTCGCATCGTCAAACATCGTGTATCCGTCTCCATGGTTCAGGATCGTATAGTTGATGCTCGCAACGGTATATGTCGCTTCGGGATCGATGGGATTGCCGCCGATCAGAACGTTTTTGACGCGCCGTTCTCCGCTCACTCCGGTAAAGTACCGGTTTTCATCCTCCGTGCAGGGATTTTCAAGATATGTATGGATCTCATAGCTCATTCCGGATACCTGAAGGAATCCGCCGTTCTCCGCGGGAACAACGTGCGCGCCCCATTCCAGCGCGTCCAGGATCTGCTGCCCGGTCGCTTCGACGATGCACATGGAATTGCCGAACGGGCTGACCCGCAGGATGTCATTGAATGTGATATCGCCCGCGGGGATTCCTACCCGGATGCCGCCGCCGGAAATGATCGCCACATCCGCCCCGGATTGATCGCGGAAAGCATCCGCATACAGATCTCCGAGGTTTGTTTCGGCACGGCGGACCATCCGGATGGGATTGCCGCTGCTGTCCGTCGCTTCGGGATCATTGATTGTCAGGTATACAGTCGACTTTGCAACGACCACATCGAGTTCCTTGCTAAGCTTGTCCAGCTCTTTGTTGACCGCACGTCCCATCTCGTTGTCTATTCCGAGCAGGGCGGGGGCGGCTGTTTGATTCGTCCAGGTGTACAGCCCTGCTGTTACCTTGCCGTCCTGCGCGATCCTGCACCAGCCGATATTTGCGAGTTTCGTACCGTCGGCGGAACGTACGACGTCCTTCCCGTCCTTGTCCTTCATCGTGACCTGGTCTGTATCGTGGCTGTGACCGTCCAGGAAAGCATCGATTCCGCTGATGTGGGAAATGACGTCCGCGTAGTTATAGGGGGAAGACTCCGCACTGTTCCCCAGATGTCCCAGGATCACAACATACTCGGCTCCTTCCGCCCGGATGGCGTCCACTGCGCTCTGAACGGCGCCGTACAGCGTTTCGCCTGTCTCGTCCTGCAGGAAACCGTATATGAAATTGCCTTCCTCGTCCTGAAAGTATTTCGGGGTGGAGGAGGTCAGCGTTTCAGGGGTGCAAACGCCGACGAAGCCGATCTTCGTGCCGCCTGCTTCCTTAATGATGTAGGGGTCGAAGACCAGATCGCCTTCTTTGTTGAAATTGCAGCTGATATACGGGAAGTTCGCTTTCCCGGCCAGAGCGAGGAACTGATCCATGCCGTAATCGAAATCGTGGTTTCCGGGAATCGCGATGTCGTACTTCATGGCGTTCATCAGCGCCATCGGACTTTCGCCCTTTGTCAATGTTCCGACAGGTTCGCCCTGAATGTTGTCGCCGGTATCTACCAGAATGACATCATTCCCCTGGGAAACGAGATAATCCCTTACAGCCTGAAGCCCGGCATATCCGAACCCCTGGTTGATTCCGCAGTGAATATCGCCGGTATAGAGGATCACAACATCGCCCGTGCGCTCACTTTCTTCCGCCCCGGCCGAAGCGATGAACGTTGCCATCATGATCAGGGCCAACAGAACTGCCAGAATTCGTTTTTTCATTTTTAATCCTCCCAGGTGTTCCATACAGTTATTGGTTAATAAGACATAAAATAATAAGACTTAAAATTACAACTATCGTACGAAGACGTTTCCTTCCAGAAGAGGAACGGAACGATCCCTGTAATCAAATCGGATTCTGTCCTGCCGGTGTGGATTCCGTCTTCTCACTATATGAAAATTGTACAGTGGAATCGGCATTGTCCGCAAGTAAGAACCGGGAATCCTCACCTTTTTTGTTCATTGCCTTATTATAATCAAATAATCAGTGAAGAGAAGGGAAAAGCATATTTGCTTAAAAGTACGGAAACGGAAAAATGAGGTTGAACAATAAATCGGACTGCAGGAGTTTATCCCTGTCCGGAACATTTGCTATACTCTATACCATATACAGCACATGCGGGAGGAATCAGAATGTTTTACGGTTGCGAAACTGCAACGATCCGGGATGCAAAAGGACTGACGCCGCGGGATTATTATGAGCGATTGCAAAAAATCTGGTCTGCGGAGACATGCGCGCCGCGCATGCGGCAGGACTGGAGCCCGGAGAATCCAACGCTCGGACAATGCTCGATCACGGCGTTTCTGATGCAGGATTATTTCGGCGGGAAGGTGCTTGGCGTGCCGCTTCCGGACGGTAATTATCATTGTTTCAACGTCGTCGGAGACTGTGTGTTCGATCTCACGAGCGAGCAGTTCCAAGGAATCACGCTCAACTATTCCGACTGTCCCGAACAACAAAGGAAAACCCACTTTGCGAAGGAAGAAAAGCGCCTTCGCTACGAGCTGTTGAAACAAAAGATGCGTGCCTTTGATGAATAGACTGACTTCCTCGCGGTGCGATTGCCCGGATGATTCCACGTATGAGTTACAGGAGCAGGAATCTCGCCTGAACGTTATTTGATAATTAACTGATCCATAAAGCAAACGGCATGCTTGACAGCATGCCGTTTTTTCGCTTGCAGATGAATACGTGCGGTCAGCAGGACAGAAATGTCCGGATCCGCTCATCTCCGGAAAGATCGGCAGGCATATCGGGAAGTGTCGTATCGATCATGATCACCTGACCGAACAGGTTTTTCGGTGTGTTTGCGGATGAAACCGCGGCGAAATCCTCGTACCGGTCCAGATTCTGAGCCAGATGCCCGGCGTGCCGGGTCCCGGATGACGCCCGCTCAAGATATCTGCGGTGCAGTTCGTGGAGGTCACCCGTTAAGAAGACCGTCAGCGTGTCGTAACCGCTTTTTTCAGCGGCGGCTTTCATCCGGTCGAGCTCGTTCTGACGGAAATTGCTCTCTAAAATCAGAGAGCGGCCGGCTTTTGCAAAAGATTCAAACAGTTCAAGGAGGATATCGAACGAAAGGTTGCTGAGTTTCAGGTTCTCCTCGCGGTTTGCATATCCGAGGCGGTCGCACAGAAGCTCCTTGATCCGGTCTTTGGAAAAGGCGGGGAGACTGTATCGGGTGGAGATCTGTCCCGCAAGCGTCGTTTTGCCCGCTGCGAGCTCGCCCATGATTAGGATCAACTTTTTCATAAAGCCTCCGGTTTCTCACTCGGAGATACTGACAGGGGAAAGCCGTTCATACAGAATCCGTTGTTTTGGCCCGGTTTATGGCTTGAGAAGCGTATTCGGTTGGCGTGATATTCCCGGCGTCATCACAGGCCAAAATAGGTTTTTGCGTTCTGATAGCAGACCCCCCGGACGATACGCGAAAGGGCCGTTTCGTCGTCCGGGTATTCGCCGCCTTCGACCCACGAGCCGATCAGATCGCAGAAGATGCGGCGGAAATATTCGTGCCGCGCATAGCTGATCAAGCTCCTGGAGTCCGTCAGCATTCCGACAAAGGTCGCAAGGTGTCCTTCTGCCGCAAGATCCGTTAACTGCGCCTGCATTCCTTTCTTGTGATCGTTGAACCACCATGCGCTGCCGAGCTGCAGCTTGCCAGGCACATCGCGCTGGAAACAGCCCATCACCGTCGCAAGCGCCGTATTGTCGTTCGGGTTCAGCGAATACAGGATCGTTTTCGGCAGTTCGCCGGTCTCGTCGAGCGCATTCAGAAACGCAGCGAGATCGGAAACCGGAACGGCATTGCCGATCGAGTCGATCCCTGCGTCGGGGCCAAGCGCACGGAACACGCGCTTTGCGTTGTCGCGGATCACGCCGAAATGCAGCTGCATGACCCAGCCACGCTTTGCATACATCCGCCCGAGCGCAAGCAGGAGCGCGGTTTTGAACCGGGCGATTTCATCCGCGTCAAGCGCTTCGTCCCGCAGGCGTTTTTCAAATACCGCCTGGATCGCTTTCTCCGCCGCCGGCGCGTACGGCACGGTGGAAAGCCCGTGATCGGATACGCGGCAGCCGAGGGAATCGAAGAATGACGCGCGCATTTCAAGGGCGTCGCAAAGGTCGGAAAAGCATCCGATCTTAATACCCGCCGCTCTTCCGAGCACATCCAGATATGAAACCCAGTCCTGCTTTTCGATGCAAAGCGCCCTGTCCGGACGGAAGCTTGGCAGCACCCTGACCGCAAAGCCGCATTCGGAAATGCGCTTATGCCACTCGAGCGAATCCGCCGGATCGTCGGTCGTGCAGAGCGCTTCCACGTTAGAACGCAGGATCAGGTTCCTTGCGGAGAACGCGGGATCCCGGAGCTTTTCGCTGCAGAGATCGAATACCGTATCTGCTGTATCCGCGTTCAGAACGCCTTCGTAGCCAAAGTAGTCTCTGAGTTCCAGATGGCTCCAGTGATAGAGCGGGTTTCCGATCGCAAGGGACAGGGCCTTAGCCCACGCGCGGAACTTCTCGCGGTCGGTTGCGTCTCCGGTGATGCATCGTTCCTCAATGCCGAAGGAACGCATCAGCCGCCACTTGTAGTGATCGCCGCCTAGCCAAAGCTCCGTGATGCTCGAAAAGCGGCGGTCCTCGGCAATCTCTTTCGGAGAAAGGTGGCAGTGGTAGTCGATGATCGGCAGATCCTCGGCAATCTCATGGTACAGCCGCTTTGCCGTTTCCGTGCGCAGAAGGAAATCGGAATCCATAAAACTTTTCATGTTTCAAGTCTCTCCAGGTTGATTTGCAGCAACAGAGCGATGCAGCAGGATTTGCCTCTTACCGTATTCCTGCCTCCCGGATTACGGCTGCAGTCCACCGGACAGAAGACGATATATTCGGCCTCCTGTCGCGGAATTCTGTGCGGTTTCGAAAGGGGGCGCAGCCGATACGGCAAGTTGTCCTTTATACGCCGCCAAACGCCTGGAAACCGCCGTCCACGGGAATCACGACGCCGCTGATGAAGCCGGAGCAGCGCTCGTCACAGAGGAACAGCATCGTGCCGATCAGCTCGTCCACGTTGCCGAAGCGGCCCATCGGGGTGGCTGCGAGGATCTTTTTGGTACGCTCGGTCGGAGAGCCGTCGGGCCGGAACAGCAGCGAATAGTTCTGCTTGCCCACAAAGAAGCCGGGCGCTATGGCGTTGCAGCGGATGCCGGACTTTGCGAAATGTACCGCAAGCCATTCGGTGAAGTTGGAAACGCCGGACTTTGCCACGCTGTACGCGGGGATCTTCGTGAGCGGGGTAAACGCGTTCATCGAGCTGATGTTCAGGATACAGCCGCTGCCGCGCTCCACCATATCCCGCACAAACGCCTGCGTCGGCAGCACGACTCCGAGGATGTTCAGCGAGAATACCCTGGAGAATGCTTCGCTCTTCAGGTCGAAAAAGCTCTTTTTATCCGGATCGAGCATCGTTTCCATCGAAAAGTATTCGTCGTCCGACGTTGCGGAGGGATCGTTTCCGCCCGCGCCGTTGATGAGAATATCGCAGGGTCCGTAGACGGACAGCACTGCTTCATGTGCGGTCTCGACACTCCCGGCGTCGGTGACGTCCGCCTGAACGGCAAGCGCTTCAAAGCCGGCGGCTTTGATCTCGTCCGCCAGAGCTTCCGCCCTGGACAGCGTGCGGTTGAGGATTGCAACCTTCGCGCCGCAGGCCGCAAGCGCTTTACAGAATTCCGAGCAGAGAACGCCGGCGCCTCCGGTGACGATCGCCACCCTGCCGGAGAAATCGGGATGCATGGGCAGATTCATAATGGGTCTCCTTTATGTGCTGAAAGAGGATGCGCCTGCTGAGAATGGATCAACGTTTTTTTTGACTGGCAGCAGGCGATAGTTCTTTAGTTCAAATTCATTTTGATTATAGCGCAATTTGAAACGAAATAGAATTGTATAAATGGCGGTATATAAAACGCATCTTCACGCATGATCCGCAATACCCGCGGGAGAGGGACAGGGAAACGTTTCTTCCAAGTTCGGCCGATCCGCCATAAAACAGTATCATTCATGAACGCATTTGCTGTACAATATCGTTATACTCAAGCTAAAACTACGGAAGCGCTTTTTGGAAGAACGGAAAACAGCGTGCCGGTATATCACAGAATACAGTATTATACCAAGGACAACCGGCTCCGGTCCCGGAGAGGCCGGTATTGCTGAAAGCACAGACGAGTCCGCAGGACGGCACGGAATTCAGAAAAGGACGATAAACGATGATCTATCTGGACAACGCAGCGACGACGATGAAGAAGCCCCAATGCGTGATCGACGCCGTGGTTTCCGCCATGACCACGTTCGGGAACGCATCCCGCGGAGCCCATGAAAGCGCTCTGACCACGTCCAGGGTCATTTATCAGGCGAGAAAAAAAGTTGCCACATTTTTCAACTGTCCGAAGTCTGAGCAGGTGGCGTTCACCTGTAATTCCACGGAAGCGCTCAACATTGCCATTTTCGGAGCGCTCCGTGAAGGGGATCATGTGATCACAACGGAACTGGAGCACAACTCGGTGCTGAGACCGCTTTTCCGGATGGCGTCGGAAAAGGGGATCAGAATCGATTTTGTGAAGGCGGATCGGAACGGATCCGTCCGCTGTGAAGATTTTTACGCGCTTTTCAGGCCGGATACACGGGCAGTCGTCTGTACGCATGCGTCGAATCTCACCGGAAACAGGCTGGATATTGCCCGGATCGGCGCGCTCTGCGATAAGCGCGGCGCGCTTTTGATCGTGGATGCCTCTCAGACTGCGGGAGCAACGCCCATCGACATGGAGGCAATGAAGATTTCCATTCTCTGCTTTACCGGACATAAGTCGATGATGGCGCCGCAGGGGACCGGAGGGATCTGCATCCGCGGAGATATCGACGTGCGTCCGTTCAAGACGGGCGGAACCGGCGTACAGTCATTCCTGAGAACGCAGCCGGAAGAATATCCGACGCGTCTTGAAGCGGGAACGCTCAACGGACACGGAATCGCGGGATTAAGCGCAGCCGTTGACTATCTCAACGAAGTCGGTGTGTCCGCGGTAGAGGAAAAGGAAACCGGGCTGATGCGGCGGTTCTATGAAGCAGTCGTTTCTGTCCCGAAAGTGAAGATCTACGGGGATTATTCCGGCAATCCCAGGAGTCCCATCGTCGCGCTTAACATCGGAACGCTGGACTCGGCGATCGTCGCCGACGAGCTGGCAACGTCATACGGAATTGCAACGCGTGCGGGAGCGCATTGCGCGCCGCTCATGCATAAGGCCCTCGGAACGGAAGAACAGGGGGCAGTGCGGTTCAGCTTCGGCTGGTTCAATACGGAATCCGAGGTGGACGAAGCCGCCCGGGCAGTCCGTGAGATTGCACAAAGCATCGAATAACAGACATCATAACCCGGAAAACCGGGAGAAAGGAACGCTCATATCCGGAATACCCGGAATGGAGGAGGGAAACAACATGGAAAAGATCATAAACTGTAAGGGAATGGCATGCCCGCTTCCGGTCATTACGGCGAAGAAGGCCCTTGCCGAGTTTGCGGAGGACGGGATTCTCACCGTATTGGTTGATAATGACAGCGCCGTGGGGAATCTGACCAGGCTCGGTGAACACAGCGGCTTTGCGGTCACTTCCGAAAAAAAGGGAAACGCCGAGTATGCGGTGATCATGCAGGTCAAGGCGGGAAAACCGGTGGAAGACGCCGGAGAGGAGTACGTGTGTTCGGTTCCGCAGCACGGCGAGACCGTCGTTGTGATTTCCTCCAACCAGATGGGAACGGGCGAGGAGGCTCTCGGAAAGAAGCTGATCGGAGCGTTCATCTTTGCGCTGACGAATCAGGACAAGGCTCCGGACAAGATGATTTTCTATAATTCCGGCGCATTTCTTACTACGGAAGGATCTCCGGCAATCAAGGATCTGAAAGCACTTGAGGAAAGCGGAACGATCATCATGACGTGCGGAACATGTCTGGATTATTACGGGATCAAGGACAGACTGCAGGTCGGTATCATTTCCAATATGTATGATATCGTTGAGACGCAGATCAAGGCAGGTCTGATTATTCGGCCGTGACATGGCAGTGAAAAGCCCGAGAAAGAATTTCTGCCGAAAAATGAGAAAAAAAGAGTATTTTCTGATTATTGCATTCCATTCCACGCATGATGCTATGGCATTTGAGGAAACCTGTCATGACAGAGGCGCAGAAGGGAGGCTGATCCCTCTTCCCAAGGAGATTTCCGCAGGATGCGGACTGGCGTGGTGCGCGCAACCCGACGCGGAAGAAAGTCTTACGGGGATTCTGGCTCAGGCAGGGATTATTCCGCAGGAGAAGAGGGTGTGCCTGGTGTGAGGGATGACTCTGTCTCTTTCAAACCGATAAAAAAGAGAAGAATGAGCTGACCTGACAGCATATGAATTGCGGGTGCATCTCTATTTCCAGCCATTCGGCAAAGCCGGGGAGGAGAGGGTCATGCAGGGTAAACTCAATCATCAGAAAATCCGATAGAAGAACCCTTTCGGTGATGATATAATAATTCATCATTTGAAAAGGAGATATCGAAATGATTCGTTCAGACATCGTTTCCTTGACCCAAATTGACGCAGTCGCATTTAGACAGAAACTTCCCGCCTGCGGTTCGGGGATTACCATTCTCCGTTATGATGCAGACTAGCCAGGCATTGCGTCCATCAGCAAAACAACGGGCGATCCCATTCCCACTGCCAACACCCCTGCGGATCTGTACCCAAAAGAGGCATTCAGGGAAGCGATTCAACTTACCGCAGGACTGCCATACAAAAAGCGGAGCAATGTGCGTCTGGAGAAGAAGACAGTTGAGGAAGTTGCGCCGGAAACAAATGAGGAAACGACGGAAGCCGAGGCGGTAATCGATAGCAGCGAGTATCAGACGCTTGTGGACAAGTATACGGATAAGAACGGGAAACTGTCGTATGAGCTTCTGAATAAAGATCTGATTCGGTTTGTCCATTCCAGCAAAACAGTCCGTTCGATGATGGAAGACGGCGTTTCCCTCAATGAAATCCGTTCCTACATCGTTTGCAGCAAATTCCGTACGGTGATTGGAAGAAAGCTTACGGAAGCGCAGGTGCTGAAGATGGCGGATCTGCTGGACGAGGTAAGTCCCAAATCTGTATTCAAGGAAGTAGACGCTGAACTTCGCAGATTAAGCGTAGCAAAAAACAAATAATGCAAGTCCGAAAGTTCTCGTTCCTGATTTGTTTTTCAATTTGAACATGATTTGATACGCAAGCTATGAGCCATAGTTTACGTATTGTTTTAGTAAGGACGCGGTCATCGGCAGGATGATCGGTACGAATCTGTTTGGAAGATTACTCATCTTTCAGCATGCGATAACCGATCCCGATGTGGGTTTGGATATACTGGTTATCTTATTCTCAAACAAGCGGAAGTAAAAACGGAGCGTATTTCAAGATGAGTGCGCTTATGAACAACAATCAGAACAGAGAGCAGAATATCCCTGATGTGGGCAAATTGTGCCCAAACAATGAAATGGACATAGTCTGCGCATCATGGGGAAAAGAAAAAAGCCCTGAACTTAGGGCTTTTCTTGGTAGCGGCGATCTGACTCGAACAGATGACACTCCGGGTATGAACCGAATGCTCTAGCCAACTGAGCTACGCCGCCACGCACTTCAAAAATCACGTGCTTAATTAGTATAATTGCGGACTAATCACTTGTCAAGGCGAAAAAGTATCTTTTTCGATCGAATCGCGGGAGCGGATCACCCGGCGAGCCGGGACGCTTCCTTCTCCTGCAGCAATCTGGCCAGAAGACGTTTTGCGGGTGATGGATTGCTGATCCGTACGGTGTCGTACAGTTTCGGATCCCTGACGGAGACCGCGGTCAGGAGATAGGTTTCTCCCTTCCCGCAGGATATTGATATTTCATCGCCCCTGACCGAGACATTGTCCGGATTTAGGCTGGATGAGAACCGGTAATTGTCTTCTACAATCTCCACCTGATTCGGATATGAGTACAGACGGACGGATTCCGAACCGCTTTCGTCTATCCAGTAATCATACATGTAATCCTCATCACCGTTCATCAGTTTGATGAACGAAATACCTGCGGAGGGAGCCGTACTGTAGGCTTCTATCTCGGAAAGCCCCGGCTGGTCTCCCTCGAAGCTTGTAATGGTCATGGTAAAGGACGTAATGCCTTTTTTCTCCGCGAACCGGATCACGGTCGGTTCTCCGTTCTTGTTCAGTTCGCCCGTGTTCAGTTTGCTTCCGTCACTGAAAACGATACGCATGTTCAGAATATTGCTGCCGGGATCGTTGTTGTCATACAGGATCAATTCGGAAATCGAACTTGGCTTCTGAAGCGTTACGGAAATCCTGCGGATGTTGTCGTCGGGGAGAGGGGACCAGACATGACCGGAGAAAAAGCAGAACCGCTCGGTGATGTCTTCTTTCAGATCCACGATTTTGAAGTCGTGCAGCACGTCGGTATTACCGGAGGACGCCGTGATTCCGGCCTGATACAGAAGCGAAGTCGTCGGGCGGAACCAGAAGACACGGTCGCCGCTGATTACGGCGGCGGCTTTGGCGTCTGCAGACTGGGACTCATAACACCGGAGCGCCCGGAACGTCGGGGCGGACTGCAGAAGGCGGGCCGCATCGGAAAGGGCGATGGGGAAGCGTATCCGCTGATGCCAGAGGTAGTACGGTATTTCCGCGGAATAGGACAGAGACAGCGGCCTTTTTGTAGACAGGATGTTTTCGGAATAAAAGTCAGCGGGAGCCGCCCATGCGGTATTGTATCCAAACCCCTTGAAAACTGCCGGCTGATAGGCGGAGGATTCCCGGAGCAGATCGCCCATGACTTCTTCAAAGAACAGAGAAGCGGCCTTATGGTCCTTGTGACCGTCCAGATCGATGCAGAAGATCTGGTCAGGAAGATAAGTGAGGATGACGGAAGCAAGGTCCTGCTTCAGATCGTTCCTTGTATACGGTGCATGACTGCGGAATGCAGGGTGCGCTTCCGTTCCGTAAGTTTCCGTTAGATGACAATGGGAGAGGAGGACTTCATCGCCTGCTGCGTTATAGATGTGGTGCCCATTCGCCCACTGGTCGCCGTATCCCAGAAAGATCAGGTTTGACTCGGGGATGCCGAGGACCGCCGCCGCGCGGACCGCTTCATTGATTCTGACGGTTCCCATTTCGGGACCTTCAAAATCGCCGTTTGTCAGAAACACGACCCGGACGGTGCTTCCGTGTTTCTGGAACTGTTCGAAAACGCCGCCCATCAGGCAGATTTCATCGTCCTCATGCGGGACGATCACGAGAACACTGTGGTTTTCATAAAAGGATAATCCGGAATCGATTCCGCTGTTATCTGAAAGCCCGGGAAACGCGGAAGCGTCGGACGGTATTCCGGCGCCGTTCTGCAGCTGGATGCCCGTCTGCGGGGGAATGAAAAAAAAGGAGCAGAGGAATACCAGATTCACGCGGGAAAGAAAGCGTGCGGCTTTATGGATGATCGTTTTCAAACAAAGAATCATAAATCAATCAAAACCAATGGGAATCTGGTACCAGTCAAACGATCTGAGGCGAAGGATCACCTGCTCCGGTTTTTCCGGATGTGCACACAAAGAAGGATGATCGCGACAATCAGGAAAACGATCAGCAGAATCAGGATCAGCAGGATCATATGGGAATCCGGCTCTCCGGCGGGTTCCTCCGCCACAACGGCAGGGGAAGGCGTGGGAGAGGGGAGAGGCGTAGGATGATCTTCAGGCCGGGATTCTTCCACATCCCGGGAAGCGGTCAGATCGGAGGAGAAGAGGCGCTTTTCTCCAAGGGAGACGGTAACGCTTCCGAGGACGTCCCCTTTGGCGACCGGGGCGGAGATTGTTTCGCTCACATAGGAAACAGAAACGCTCGGGACCGCTGTTCCGGCGAGGATCGCCTCATACGTTTCGTCCAGTACATGCACGCTTTGACCGGTGAAATCCGTATCCAGAGCCAGCACGCCGTTTTGCGGATCATCATCACGATAATGCTCCGTTTCAACCGTCAGCTCGCCGCAGACAGCGTCCAGATCGATCTCACCGGAGTCCAGCGTACGGAAACGGCCGAATACTTTTTTGCACACCGTCTGGGCGTCCTTGAAGCATTTATGGATGCGCTGCCCCTTTGTGCCGCCTTCCTTCAGGCCGAGAAGAACAACGATCAGGGTCACGCCGTCCTTTTCCGCCGCGGCGACAAGACATTTGCCACCCTGCACGGTCGAGCCCGTCTTGCATCCGATCGCGTCCGGATAGTATTCGCTTTTTTTCGGCTGGATCAGATTGTTGGTGTTTTCCAGATACAGTTCTTTTTCTCTGACTTCGTTCGCGGGAACGGTATAGTTCGGTGTGGATACGATCTGACGGAACGTTTCGTTCTGCATGGCGTACGCCGTCAGCAGAGCCATGTCGCGTGCGGTTGAGTAGTGATTTGATTTGTATACGCCGCTTGCCGTGACAAAATTGGTGTTCAGCATGCCGAGTTCCTGGGCCTTTTCGTTCATCATGGCCGCGAACTGCTCCACGTTCCCCGCGATATGGCATGCCAGGGCGATCGCTGCGTCGTTCCCAGAGGGAAGCA
The DNA here is from genome assembly GCA_017429985.1 of Clostridia bacterium. Taxonomy (GTDB): domain Bacteria; phylum Bacillota; class Clostridia; order Christensenellales; family CAG-138; genus JAFRNW01. Next base: position 105,955 of record JAFRNW010000035.1, read on the forward strand.
TAAGACCGTACAGAAGGTCACGGATGGGAAGGCTCTCGCCTTTTTTCAGACCCATCAGCGTGTTGGAGGCGCCGAGGCGTGTCGCGGCGGGATCCACCTGCACGATTTCGTCGAGATCCGGGCAGGTTTCAAGAGCCAGGATACAGGTCATGATCTTGGTCGTGCTTGCGGGAGCTAGCTTTCTGTCCGGGTTTTTTGCATAGATCAGATTTGTCGGATCGCTTGCGTCGATGCAGACAAAGCCGGGCGCGGAGACGGTTTTATTCATATCGTCCGTATCGGCAAGCGTCATCCCTGCGAAAGGAAGAAAGAACAGTAAAACGAGCATCAGACTGATGATTCTTTTCAAATATATAAACCTCTCGGAAAGCATTCTGTAACGGTAAAATCATATCACAAGATATAGCGTTCGTAAATCTGGTATTTGTCCATATTTTGGTGTTTCCGGCGGTTTCCCGGGGCAGGAAAGAGGAGGATTTGTGAACTTTCTTTTACGGTTTTGAAAGGTCGGGGACATTATTCCGCGGGCTGCGGTAAACTATTCTGAAAAGGGTCGTAACATGAATTACATTACTTGTGCAGTCTTGGCTGCGGTTCTGACAGGATGTGTGCCCGGTTTTCTGAAATCGGCCAACAGGAAGAACGCACCGGTTTTCAGTGCGTTTATTGTCTGCTGCATTTCAGTTCTTTTCACCGTGATCATCATGGCGATCAATGACTCCTTTCAGTATCTGCCCCGCATTTCGAACCTGAAACTTTTATACCTGCTGCTCTCCGGAACGCTGGAGGGACTGTTCCTGCTGTGCCTGTCCACTGCCGTAACGCACGGCGCCATCGGGCTTGCCGTTCCGGTCATCAATCTGAGAGGGATACTGATTACGTTTCTGTCCTTCTTCCTGCTTCATGAAAGGGTGTCGGTCGGGAAGTTGTGCTTCATGATTGCCCTGCTTCTCGGAACGGTGTTCCTTGAAAGCAGACCGGAACGGAAATCATCGCTGAATTGGGTCCTGTTTTCTTTTCTGGCGCTGTTCCTGTCCGCCGGCATCTATTACGTGGACCATTTTCTTCTTCCGGAGGGGGCGGAAAACACAGACTGCGCGATGTTTATCCGGTTCCTGATCGCGTCCGGGATCCTTGCCTGCGTCAGCGTGCTCGGAGGCGGTTTTAAAAAAGTCGGAAAGCTGAAGGCGGTCAACTGGATCTCGATGGCTGCGGCAGGCCTGAGCATGGGCCTTGTCTGGCTTCTGAACGGTGTTTCGGAAAAGACCGGAAATCAGCTGGTCGTATACATCGCATCCTGCCTGTATTTTCCCGTGGCGATGCTGACAGCAAGGATCTTGCACAGGGAAAAATTCCCTGTTGGCGCGATTATCGGGACGGTTCTCGTGCTTGCCGGCATGATCGGGATGCAGCTGTTTTCATGAATGTTTAATAGTTTTTGCTGCATAATCATAGAAGTTTTTTGGTTAAAACACTTGACACAAAATATATAATCGTTCATGATAGTACATATTTTTTATTGAAGGGAGACGGAGAAATGGTGGGACAGTGTGCGGCTGCAGCTTCAACACAGTTCTGTAACGCTTCGTCTGCTTATGTTGACCTTCGTATTCGTATGCTCAGCGTCCTGCTGAGCATTTTGATTCTTGTACTTGTACTGGTACATGACAGGGCGTCAATTACGGAACGGTCATAAGCTAAGAGAACGGATTATGACGGCGGTTCCGGAAAGGAACCGCTGTTTTATCAACAATTGGGAATTCCAATGAATAACAATAAGGAGAGAAATCAAATGAAAAAACTGGTATGCATTATTCTTGCTGTGATCATGATCGCATCGTTCGCAGCCTGCAGCAGCAAACCGGCGGCGGGTTCTTCCGCGCTCAAGATCGGCGGAACCGGACCTCTGACCGGCGGAGCCGCGATCTACGGCAATGCCGCGAAGCAGGGCGCTGAGATCGCCGTTGAAGAGATCAACGCGCTCGGCGGCATGCAGATCGAACTGAAATACGAGGACGACACCCATGACGCCGAAAAAGCGGTCAACGCCTACAACGCGCTGAAGGACTGGGGCATGGTCGTTTCCCTCGGTTCGGTCACTTCCACACCGTGCGTCGCGACATCCACTCTTACAAACGAAGACCGGATCTTCGCGCTGACGCCTTCTGCTTCTTCGCCTGCCGTTATTGAGGGAAAAGACAATCAGTATCAGGTCTGCTTCTCCGATGACAACCAGGGAACCGCTTCCGCAAAGTACATCTCTTCCAAGGGCTTCGCCAAGAAGATCGCGGTCATCTGGAAGAACGACGATGTATATTCCAAGGGCGTCTATACCACTTTCGCAGCCGCGTGCCCGGAGAACGGTCTTGAGATCGTTTCCGACACAACGTTCACCTCTGACAGCCAGACAGACTTCTCCGTCCAGCTGACACAGGCGCAGGCTGCCGGAGCGGAGCTCGTATTCCTCCCGATCTATTACGATGCGGCTTCCCTGATCCTTGCGCAGGCAAAGGATATGGGATTCGCTCCCCTCTGGTTCGGCGTTGACGGCATGGACGGCATCCTGGACCTCGAGAACTTTGACAAGAGTCTTGCGGAAGGCGTCATGCTTCTGACTCCGTTCGTAGCGGATGCCGACGATGCAAAGACGAAATCCTTTGTGGCCAAGTATTCCGAGAAATACGGCTCGACGCCGAACCAGTTCGCCGCGGACGCCTATGACTGCGTCTATGCGCTCTATCAGGCATGCCAGAATGCCGGCGTTGACGGCAGCTGGAAGGCTTCCGACGCTTGCGCGAAGATGATTGAGCAGTTTACGACGATGAAGTTCGACGGTCTGACCGGCGCAGGAATGACATGGGACAAGACCGGTGCCGTTTCCAAGGATCCGAAAGCGGTCGTCATTCAGAACGGCGTCTACGTCGGCCTCGACTGATAGGCGTGTCACCGTTCAAACATCGACAGATTCAGAAATACGGTTTGCCCGGGATGAAAATTCCGGGCAAAATCGTATATCCTTCCCCGGCTGTATGGGGTATAATAAAAGGTAACGATTTTAAAACCAAACTGATCCTGAGGTAATCAAGATGTCCTTCTTATCCTATCTTATCAACGGCATCAGCCTGGGCAGCATCTACGCCATCATCGCGCTTGGCTATACGATGGTCTACGGTATTGCGAAAATGCTGAACTTTGCGCACGGCGACGTGATCATGGTCGGAGCATATGTATGCTTCTTTGCCGTAACAAGGTTCTCGCTGCCGCCAGTTGTCGGAGTTCTGCTTGCCATGGTTGTCTGTACGCTCCTCGGCATGCTGATCGAGCGCCTTGCATACAAACCGCTGAGGAGCGCTCCGTCGCTGGCCGTGCTCATTACGGCAATCGGCATGAGCTATTTCCTCCAGAATTCCGCACAGCTTCTGTGGACATCGAACCCGAAAGTCTTTTCTTCCGTAGTCGGAAACGGGGCTTTGAAACTGTTCGACGGTCAGCTCTCCATTTCCTATGTTACGATCGTGACGATCATCATCTGCTTTGCGATCATCGCGCTGCTCCTGTTCATTGTTCAGAATACGAAGATGGGGAAGGCCATGCGTGCCTGTTCGGAAGACAAAGGCGCGGCGATGCTGATGGGGATCAATGTCAATACCACCATTTCCTTCACGTTTGCGATTGGTTCCGCCCTTGCGGCGATCGCGGGCGTGCTTCTCTGCTCCGCGTATCCGACCCTCATGCCGACGACCGGTTCCCTGCCGGGCATCAAGGCGTTTACGGCCGCTGTGTTCGGCGGTATCGGATCCATTCCCGGGGCGTTTCTCGGTGGCATCCTCCTTGGCGTGATCGAGATCTTCGCGAAGGCATACATTTCGACGCAGCTGTCCGACGCGATCGTGTTCGCGGTGCTGATTCTGGTGCTCGTGATCAAGCCGACGGGACTTCTCGGACACGAGATCCATGAGAAAGTGTGAGGTGACAGACGATGACGAAGTATAAGAATCTATCATCTCCGACAAAGAACATGGTGTCCACTTTCGCCCTGGTCATCGGACTGTTCCTGATCCTTCAGATCCTTCTTCTGACCGGCAGCGTTTCCAGCCTTGTGAAGGGGCAGCTCGTTCCGATCTGCGCGTATATCGTGATGGCGGTATCCCTGAATCTGACGGTAGGCATCCTCGGAGAGCTCAGCCTGGGTCATGCGGGTTTCATGAGCGTCGGGGCGTTTTCCGGCGTTGTGATGTCGTCCGTTCTGAAACAGGCAGGCGCGTCGGACGGGCTCAGACTGTTCGTTTCGATCCTGACGGGCTGTGTGTTCGGCGCGATCGTCGGTTTCCTGATCGGAATTCCCGTCCTTCGGCTGAAGGGCGATTATCTTGCGATCGTTACGCTGGCGTTCGGCGAGATTATCAAAAGCATTATGAACAATCTCTACATCGGACTTGATGCATCAGGACTGCACGTGAACATGCTGAAGGATAATCTGAACATGACGGACGGCCGGGTGATCATTTCGGGACCGATGGGCGTTTCGGGAAACGATAAGCTGTCAACGTTCTTCGCAGGTTTTCTCCTGATTCTTTTCTGCCTGTTCGTCATATTCAACTTTGTCGACAGCAGGGCGGGAAGAGCGGTTGCAGCCCAGAGAGACAACTACATCGCCACGGAATCGGTTGGCATCAACGTCACCAAATATAAGCTGACGGCGTTCACCATCTCCGCCGGCATGGCCGGCATGGCAGGAACGCTGTTCGCTCTGAACTATTCCACGGTCGTTGCTTCCAAGTTTGATTTCAATACATCGATCCTGGTTCTGGTGTTCGTTGTTCTCGGCGGCCTTGGCAATATGAAGGGATCCATTCTTGCAGCCATCGTTCTGACGCTGCTGCCCGAACTGCTGCGGGCTTTCTCGACATACCGCATGCTTCTGTACGCCATCGTGCTGATCCTGATCATGCTGATCACCAACAATCCGGAAATGAAGCACGTTGTAGATACGGTGCTGTCCCGGATCAAAGGCCTGTTCAGAAGAAGGAAGGGGGGTGCTGTGAATGACTAAGACCAACATGGTACCGGTGCCTAGCCTCGGCATCATTCCCGAACGCGACGTCAACCGCATGCCCATCCTGGACATCCATCATCTGGGCATCGATTTCGGCGGCCTTCATGCGGTTGAGGATTTCAACCTGGTGATCGGTAGAACGGAGATTGCCGGCCTGATCGGGCCGAACGGCGCTGGAAAGACGACCGTATTCAATCTTCTGACGAACGTATATACCCCATCCCGCGGCGTCATCCTTCTGGACGGCGTGGATATCCGGGGGAAAAAGACCTGGCAGCTCAATGAGATGGGAATCGCCCGTACGTTCCAGAACATCCGCCTGTTCAACAAACTGACGGTGGAGGACAACGTCAAGGTCGGCCTTCACAATATCTGCCGCTATTCGACGCTCGAGGGCGTGCTAAGGCTTCCGAGATACTGGAAGATGGAGAAGGAAGCGCATGAGAAAGCGATGGAACTCCTTTCCATCTTCGACATGCAGCATATGGCGAATTATGTAGCCGGTTCGCTTCCGTACGGCGCGCAGAGAAGGCTTGAGATCGTCCGTGCCCTTGCGACCAATCCGAAGCTTCTGCTTCTGGATGAGCCCGCTGCCGGCATGAACCCGTCCGAGACGGCGGAGCTGATGCAGAACATCCGGAAGATCAGGGATGACTTCCAGATCGCCATCATGCTGATCGAACATGATATGAACCTCGTTATGGGAATCTGCGAAGGTATCGCCGTCCTGAATTACGGAAAAATCATTGCGAAGGGGACTCCGGACCAGATCAAAGCCGATCCGGTCGTCATCGAGGCATATCTTGGCCGCCAGGGAGAGGAGAGTCTGCATGCTGAAGGTTGATAACATCAATGTCTATTACGGCGCCATCCATGCCATCAAGGACGTCAGCTTTGAGGTGCAGGAAGGGGAGATCGTAACGCTGATCGGCGCAAACGGCGCAGGCAAGTCGACCATTCTGAAGACGATTTCCGGGCTGCTCCACACCAGGACCGGCAGCATCCATTATGAAGGGAAGGATCTGAAGGGGATCGCCCCGCACAATATCGTGAAGATGGGCGTTGCACACGTGCCGGAAGGCAGGAGGATGTTTTCCAGGATGACGGTGGAGGAGAATCTCCAGATGGGCGCATTCACGCAGCCAGCCGCCTCCGTCGCGGATTCCCTTGAGAATGTCTATTCCCGCTTTCCGAGACTGAAGGAAAGAAGAAAACAGGTGGCTGGCACGCTGTCCGGCGGAGAGCAGCAGATGCTCGCGATGGGCAGAGCCCTGATGTCAAAGCCGAAGCTGATGATGATGGACGAGCCGTCCATGGGGCTTGCGCCGATCCTGGTCGAACAGATCTTTGATATCATCAAGGAGCTCAACCAGGCGGGATCCACGATTCTTCTGGTGGAGCAGAACGCGCTGATGGCCCTTTCCGTCGCGAACCGGGGATATGTGCTTGAAACGGGGCGGATCGTGCTGAGCGCTTCCGCGAAGGACCTGCTGAACAACGATTCCGTCAAGAAGGCCTATCTCGGCGGATGACGGTCATTTCAGAATTGTAATATAAAATCAGAATCCGGCAAAAGCCGGATTCTGTTTCGTTTCAGCTCCGCCGGATGTTCCTTCAGTGCGGCCAGGGGATCGGCAGCTCGCCTTCCTCCTGGGCGGGGTTAAAGGCATACTTTTGACCCTGATGCGCCTTTTCGTCGAAATACACATAGTCGTCGAGATACGGGGAATAGGAAGTATAGCGGATCACGCCCTCGTTCTCGTCGACGGTCCATAACCGGATGTATCCGTCACCGCCCGTGTTCTGACCGCCTTTTTTACCGATCGCCTGATAGTTGCAGATCATCTGCAGTACGGTCCGATCTTCGGTGCCGTCTCCGTCATCGTCGATCTTGACCGGGACACAGTTGCTTGTGTAACGGTGTCCGCATAGGACTGCGTAAACGTTGCTGCATTTTGCGATAACACCGTCGTAGATTTTCTGTCCGTAATCGGAAAGCGTTCCGGGAATCATCAGATAGTCATGGGTGCAGAGGATTCCCACGCGTTCCGGATACTGGTCAAAGACGCTGCGCGCCCATTCCCGGTCCTCATGCATGGCATGATATCCGAGATAAACGAAAAGATACTCGGTATTTCCCGCGTTGATGAGATCGTAATGGTCCTTGTTGTCCAAATAACTTCCGCCGTACCAGTATTTGTTGCGGTATCTCGATTCTCCGAAATACCTGCAGAAAAGGGTATAATCCATATCCTTCAGCTTCGTGCCCACGTCGTGATTCCCCGCGCAGACGCCGTTCGGGATGTGATCGATCCGCCGCATGGATTTCGATGCGGTGATCCACTGGGCTTCGTCTTTCGTGTTGTGCACGAGGTCTCCGGTGTTGATGATGTACGCGAGGTTCAGTTCCGAGGCATGCTCGGCCAGATAGGAGCACATGCATTCAAATACGCCGTTATGGAATTTGCTGTAATACTGCGGGTCGGACATCCAGGCGATGGTATAGACGGATCCCGTGGCCGCCATGAGCTTCGGTGTGGGGGAAGGCGTGAGGACGATCGGCACCGGGGTAGGAGAGGGAACGGCGGTCTGCATGACGACTTCGGTGGGGACCGGTGACGCGGTTGCGCGCGTATCGAACTGATCCGGGCTTTTACAGGAAGTAAAAAGCAGGATAGAAACGAAAAGAACTATGAACGAAAAGGAGCGCCTTTTTCTCATAGTCCGATTATAGCACGCGATGCGCCGTGAGGGTGAGGGAGAAAGTGTGACGGATGTGACGATTTTGTTTCGCTTGCGCGCATAATGCCGCTAGAGTATAATGATAAATGTAAAAAAGCGTGTTTGAGCCGCTTAAATTGTTTTATCGGAGGGTTTCAGTATGGATCGCTATCAGAATGACGTCGGCGTTTTGGTTCCCAGGGTGATGCTGCCCGACAAGAATGAGGATTTCTATAAATGGGCGGTAGTGGCATGCGATCAGTTCACTTCCCAGCCGGAGTATTGGGAAAAAGCCAGAAAGATCATCGGCACGGCGCCGTCCACGCTGGATCTGTTCCTTCCGGAAGCATTCCTGGGAAAGCCGGACGAGTCGGAACGCATCGAAAAGATCCGCATGAATATGCGTGAATACGTCAGCAAGGGGATCATCAGGGAACTCGAGCAGGGATTCGTTCTCGTGACGCGTTCCGTTGCCGGAAACACAAGACATGGCCTTGTGCTCGCGCTCGATCTGGAAGCCTATGATTATCATAAGGGAAGTGAAACGCTGATCCGCGCGACAGAGGGCACGATCGAATCGAGGATCCCGCCGCGCCTGAGGATCCGCGAGGGCGCCCCGCTTGAACTGCCGCACATTCTGGTCCTGATCGACGATCCGAAGCGTACCGTGATCGAGCCGCTGGTGGACGAGGAGGAAAACTTCCCGGTCCTTTATGATACAGACCTCATGCTGGACGGCGGGCATATCACCGGAAGAATGGTCAGCAGCCCGGAATATGTGCAGCAGGTGCTGGACGCGCTGTCCGCCCTGAAGGATCCCGCTGCATTCCGCGGAAAATACGGGGATCACGCGCCGCTCCTGTTTGCGATGGGTGACGGCAACCACAGCTTCGCAACGGCGAAGGCTAACTGGGAGAAGATCAAAGCCTCGCTTCCGGAGGAGGAGAAGGCGGATCATCCCGCGCGCTATGCGCTGGTCGAGATCGAGAATGTCCATGACGACGGGATCGTGTTCGAACCGATCCACCGTGTCGTGTTCGGGATCAAGGGACCTGACGCGATTGCCGCGATTGAAAGGCATCTGCGGGAGCAGAACGGCTCTGTGGAAGTGTTTGACGATACGTTTGAACCGGTCGGAGGACGCAGGCACGTTATTCCGTTTTTCACAAAGGAACGCAAAGGCAGTTTCGTGGTCGGGGGATGCACGCAGCAGCTCGCTGTCGGAACGCTTCAGAACGCGATCGACGCCACTTTGAAAGAATTCCCCGGAAGCGAAGTGGACTATATCCACGGCGCCGCAGTCGTGCAGGAGCTGTCGCTCCGTGAAGATACGATCGGTTTCCTGCTTCCCGCAATGGAGAAGTCGGAACTGTTCCCGACGGTCGTGTTCGACGGGGCGCTGCCCCGCAAAACGTTCTCGATGGGCGAGGCGAACGAAAAACGCTATTACCTCGAGTGCAGAAATATTGAGAAATAAAAGGTACGTTCATGTCAATTAAAATGACGAAATTCGGCGGCAGTTCCGTTGCGGACGCCGTCCAGTTCCAGAAGGTAAAACGAATCATCGAAGCAGACCCGTCCAGGCTGTTTGTCGTTCCTTCCGCGCCGGGAAAAAGGTTTGCGGGGGACGACAAAGTCACGGACCTGCTGTATCTGCTGTACGCGCAGTACAACTCCGACGCGAACTACTCGGACACGTTCCGGAAGATCTGTGACAGATATACGGGCATTGAAAGGGATCTTGGACTCCACACGGATATCCAGAGCGAACTGGACGCGATCCTCAAGAATCTTGAGAACGGAGCGTCTGAGGATTTCATTGCGAGCAGGGGGGAATATCTGAACGCGCTTCTCCTGGCGGATTATCTCGGGTTTGACTTTGTCGATGCGTCCGAACTGATCTGCTTCCACTCGGACGGGACCTATGACGACGAGACCACGCTGAGATGGACGCAGAAGCTGGAGAACATGACCCGTCTCGTGATCCCCGGGTTCTACGGAAGGAAACGGGACGGAAGCATCAAAACCTTTTCCAGAGGCGGTTCCGACATCACCGGCGCGATCATTGCCCGCGCGGTCCACGCGGACGTATACGAGAACTGGACGGATGTTCCCGGCTTCATGATGGCCGATCCCAGGATCGTGGACCATCCGAAAGTCATCAGCACCGTCAGCTATTCGGAACTCCGGGAGCTTTCCTATATGGGCGCCACCGTTCTGCATGAGGATTCCATTTTCCCGGTCAGAAAGGCGCATATTCCGATCCACGTCCGGAACACGAATGAGCCGGAACGGGAAGGAACGATGGTCGTTCCGGACAGTTATCTCCGTTTCTATAAAAGAACGGGCACGATGACCGGCGTCGCGGGGCGGACCGGATTCACCGTCATAACGGTCTATAAGGACAACATGCACAATGAAGTCGGTTTCGGCTACAGAATGCTCCGCGTCCTTGAGAGATACAACGTTTCGTTCGAGCATGTTCCGTCCGGAATTGACACCATGTCACTTGTCATCGCGGACGTCAACCTGAAGGATCATCTGCAGCAGATACTGCGTGAGATCAAGCGGGACTGCAATCCCAAGACCGTGGAACTCCAGTCCAACATGGCGCTGATCGCCACGGTGGGCAAGGGGATGGTCAGAAGCATCGGTACTGCGGCCAAACTGTTCAATGCCCTGTATGAGGCCGGGATCAATATCCGGATGATCGATCAGGGTTCGTCTGAGATGAACATTATTGTCGGAGTGGAGAACGAGGACTTCCCGGAAGCGGTGCGCGCGATCTACAAGGCTTTCTCGCAGGACGGACAGGAATAAAGCCACTGAACAGAATACAGGTTTATGAACTCTGGGCAATCGGGTCAGAACATCTTCATCCCGAAGTCCAGAGTTTCTTTGTCGATGGAGTCCTGGGCTTTGGCGGCAATGAAACCGTCCGAATCGATGAAGACGGTTACGGGTCTGTCAACGATGCCGTATGCGGAAAAAGCGCTTCCGTCCGGATCGGTGAAGAACGGAAGGGAGATATGGGTATCCTCTGGAAAGACAAGGGAAGCGGGGTCGCGGGTGGTCAGGATGACGAACTGGACGTCTTCCCTGTGCAGATCGTATGCGTTCTGAAGCAGGATCAGATCCTCGACCGCATGAACGTGATCCGGGTGGAAGAACTTCAGAACGATCGGCTTGCCGAACAGATCGGAGAGGCGCAGACTGTTCCCGTCCGTGTCGAGAATCGTAATGTCCGGAGCGGCGGATTCCGTATAGGCTGCCGTCGCGACGGGGGGCACCGTGATATCCGCGCGCTTATGAAGCCCTTTTCTCTGACATCCGGCGGACAGCAGCGCGGTCAGGAAAAGGATAAGGAAGCAGATTCTACCGGAATGTTTCATGTCGCACCTCCTCAGGGAAGCTTTGCGGAACGGACGCCCGCGGACGGGGTGAAATCCAGATTGCCGACCGTCTGAACGGAATGGTCCTCCGGAACGAAAATGACGCCGTCCGGTTTAATATTATCGGGCAGTCTGTCGAATAAGGCAATGGAATCCTTGATTCCCAAGACAAAAAAGCAGGTCGAGAGCGCGTCCGCGTACATGCCGGATTCCGAAACGACCGTTACCGAAAGCAGGCCGCTGTCTGCCGGGAAACCTGTTTTGGGATCCAGTATGTGATGATAGTCCGTGCCGCCCTCGGTGAAATATCGCTGATAGCTACCGGAGGTTACAACGGATCTGTCCCGGACGGATACGATTCCGATATAACCGCTCGGGTCGGCGGGATCCTGCACCGCGATCCTCCAGGGGGAACCGTCCGGCTTGGAACCGATCGCACAGATATTTCCTCCAAGGGAAACGAGGGCGGACGTAATGCCGTTTTCCCTGAGGATCCTGCTGAGTTCGTCAGAACAGTAACCCTTTGCGATCGCGCCGAGATTCAGGGATACGGGTTTTTGAACGGATACGGAACTGTCTCCGATCAGAAGGCAGTCCGAACCCGGAAGCGGGAGTTGATCCTGAAGGACATCCCGGCCGGGGACGGAGGGGGAATCGGTCTCAAACCCCCAGAGTTCGGTCAGGCTGCCGGTCGCGATATTGAACGCGCCGCCGGAGAGGTCGCATATCTCCGACGCGGCCCGCAGTACGGAAACTGTTTCCGGAGCGACGGAAACCGTGCTTCCTCCGGACTGATTCAGCCGCGACAGATCCCCGGAAGGATTGTGCACGGAAAACAGTCCGTCCAGTTCGGAAACCCTGTTCCTGCACCGCTCCAGCAGCGCGTCCGGGTCCTGATCGGAATAGACGGAGACGTCCATTACGGTATCCATGGCAAAGAAACGGACGCTGTGCTTTTCCGGGGCAGAGGTTTTCACCGAACAGCCGCACAGAGAGAGCGCCAGCAGCAGGATGAGACTTTTCTGAAACACTTTTCCCATGCTGCAAGTATACCATCAAAGCGCGTCCGTTCCTCCCTGATCGGGAAGAATTCACGAAAAAATCATTTTGGTCTGAAAAAACAAAAACAGATACTTATCATACGGCGGAAATGATGATAAGATAAAAGGCGGCGCCTGGGATGCTGTATCCCATGGCAGCTGTTATCCGATAATCTTATCCTGGAAAGGGGACAAAATATGGAATCAAAAGAACTAGTCGGTGCATGCATCGTCGGTCAGTCGGGAGGCCCGACTGCGGTCATCAACGCCAGCGCATACGGAGTCATCCGCACGGCGCTCGAATCAAAAAACATTACAAGAGTATACGGTGCTGCGCACGGCATTAAAGGAATCCTGGACGAAGTGATCTATGATATGGCGGAAGAAGCGCCGTATGAGCTTTCTCTTCTGATGCATACGCCTTCCGCCGCACTCGGATCCTGCAGATACAAGCTGAAGAATGCAGACGATGACGAGACGGATTATCAGCGCATTCTTGAGATCTTTAAGAAATACGATATCCGCTATTTCTTCTATATCGGCGGGAACGACTCCATGGATACCTGCAGCAAAGTCAGCAGCTATCTTCAGAAGGTAGGGTATCCCTGCCGCGTCATCGGCATTCCGAAAACGATCGACAACGATCTGGCGCTTACCGATCATTGCCCCGGATTCGCGTCCGCCGCAAAATACGTTGCGACGAGCTGCATGGAGCTTTATCACGACGCGTCCGTCTATGACAGAAACATGATCTGCATCGTGGAGATCATGGGAAGACATGCGGGCTGGCTCGCAGGCGCAGCCGCCGCAGCCGCCTATATGGGACAGGGTCCGGACCTTGTTTACCTCCCCGAGACGGATTTTGACATGGATCAGTTCATCGAGGATGTGAAGAGACTGTACGAGATGAACGGGGAATGCTTCATCGCCGTTTCGGAAGGCATTCACGATAAGGACGGCACCCTGATCTCCGAGTACGGCGCAGACAGCGTCTCCGTGGACGCGTTCGGTCACAAACAGCTGGGCGGTCTTGCCGCAACGCTGGTCAACATTCTGAAAGGTCATCTCGGAAACATCAAGATGCGCGGAATCGAGCTTTCGCTTCTCCAGCGGTGCGCCGCGCACTGCGCATCTGAGACGGACGTTCAGGAAGCGTTCAAAGCCGGTAAGGCTGCGGTCGAATTCGCCATCAACGGCGTAACGGACAAAATGGTTGGATTCACCCGTGAATATGATGAAGACAATGAATACACATGCGACATCTCGCTCTTTGACCTGATGGAGGTTGCCAACGCGGAGAAGAAGGTGCCGCGTGAATGGATCAATGAAAAGGGCAACGGTCTGACACAGGAATACATCGACTATGTGCTTCCGCTGATCAAGGGAGCGCCGAAGCTCGTATACGAGAACAGCCTGCCGAGGTTCGCGCATCTCCGCAAGATCCCCGCAAAACTGAAGAAAAAGGATTGACCTTAAACGATCAGATGCCCGGGCAATGCCCGGGCATCTTTCTTATGGGTTAGGGAAGGGAACAATTCAAAACAGGGATGGAAGAAAGGGTTCAGAGCAGCGTTTTCATTCGCTCGACCGCTGTCCTGACCATGTCATTCAGGGACATGTCCTGTACGCCGATCACCTGGTTGTTGCAGTGACCGACAGGGATCAGGAGCTTGACAGCAGGACTCTGTCCTACCGCAACGGCAATATTCGGCGTAACTTCCCCGAGAAGGGAATCCGCGGAGATGATTCCGATCGGACCGATCACGATATCTGCGTCTCTGACGGAGACAAGGACGGGGTTTTCTCCGGTCGCACCGTGCAGCGCACCGGCTTTCAGCATGGCTGCCGTTGCGATGCTGTTCGTGCCGATCGCATAGAGATCGCAGGAAAGATTGTCTTTCAGGATGGATTCGATCAGGAGCCTTCCGAGCCTTCCGCCCTGACCGTCGATGACAACCACTTTTTTCATAGTTTGTTTCTCTGTTATCTGAAGATTGGGTATTTAGGGATAAAACAGATCACATTATCCAGGACCGCGGTTCTCACGGGTCGCTGAAATCGATATCCATCGCGATCTGGAGCGTGTATTCGGGGAAAAGCGCCTGCACTTTATCTATCACTGCCTTATGAACCGCATGCCGGTCCGGCGCATCAAATCCGATCACCACGTCGAAGCGGATGGTCTTTTTCTCCTCGTTCACATAAAAGCCGTGCATCTGGAGCACATGCTCTTCTTCCATGACCGCCTTCCGGATCGTTTCACGCATCGCCTTGATGTGCTCGTCTTTCGTATTGACGGAATAGACGCCGATTGCAGTCAAAGCGACATGGTGTTCCGAATAGACTTTCATCGTGATGCTGCGGATCAGTTCATCCAGATCGGAAGCGGAACAGGTATCCGGCACCTCGATGTGAATGGAACCGTTGAACGTGTCCGGACCGTAATTATGAAGGATCAGATCGTATGCGCCGGATACGTCGTGGAAGGACAGGACGGTCTTTTTGATCTCGCGCGCCAGTTTCCCGTCGGCGCGCTCCCCGAGTATCTCGGAAAGGGTTTCCCGCAGCATTTCCACACCGGACTTGATAATGATCAGGGAGATCACGGCACCGAGCCATGCCTCCAGAGAGAGGCCGGTCGCAAGGAATATGATGGCGGCGACAAGGGTCGACGCAGAGATGATGGAATCAAGCGTGGCGTCTTTGCCGGAGTTGACGAGGGAATCGGAATTGACTTTTTCCCCGACGCCTTTGACATACCTGCCGAGAAAGATTTTGACCAGAACGCCCACCGCGACGATGACCAGCGCAGCAACGCTGTAGTCGGGCGTTTCCGGATGAATGATCTTCTTGACCGATTCAATGAAGGAGGTAATGCCGGCGTATAGCACGATCACGGAAATGATCATGGCACTCAGGTATTCGATTCTTCCGTAACCGAAAGGATGCTTTTTGTCCGGCTCCCTGGCTGCTAGCTTGGTCCCGATGATGGTAATAAAGGAGGAAGCGGCGTCGGAAAGGTTGTTGACCGCGTCCAGGACGATCGCGATGGAATGCGTCAGGACGCCGACGGCGGCTTTAAACCCGGCAAGGAGCACATTGGCGAGGATGCCGATGACGCTGGTCCGGACGATGGTTTTTTCTCTTGCGGCTTCCTGACGGGAAACCTCATCCAGGTTGACCATAGAGGGTATTTTCATGATTCTGCTCCGAAATCAGTATGATTGGCCGGGGCTGCATCCTTTGAAAGGAGGGATCCGGCCGGACATATTCTCTCCGTTTCCTTTTATGATAATTTGAATCGGGATGAATGTAAAGGGAACATCTTGTCTGAACAGGATGAAAACGCCTGATCCGGTCAAACGCATCCGATGCGAGGGTCCCGGCTTTGAATCAAAAGAAGAGACCGGCGCGTTTCGGCGCACGGCCTCGTATGTGACCTGGCTGACGGGAATCAGTCGATCCCGACCATCACGGAAGTCGCTTTCACGACTGCCAGAGCGTCTTCTCCGGCCGCAAGACCAAGTTCCTCCACGGCTGCGTTCGAGATCGTAGCCGTGATGGTGTTTCCGCCGAGCACCGAAAGTTTCACAATGGAGTTGACCGCGCCATTTTCCACGCTGACAACTTTTCCGGGGAACTGATTGCGTGCGCTCAATGCAAGATGCTCACCCTTGCCGACCATGACTTCCGTCGCCTTGATAACGGCATACGCTGCTTTTCCGGGCTCAAGACCGAGTTCCCTGATGGCGGCCATGGATATGGTTGCGCTGACCGGGGTTCCGTTCACGTCGATCGTAACGATGCCGTTGACGGCTCCCTCGTTCACCTTGGCTACGACGCCTGCAAACTGATTTCTTGCGCTGAGTTTCATCTTATACTATCCTACAAATGTTATGTAAGTATTTTCACCATGCAGATGATATTGAAAATGAATCGTTCTGTCAAGAGATGGGACCGCCGGAAAGGCGCAGAGGAGATACGTCGCACTGCGGAAATGACGCGCAAAAAAGACCGTTTCCGGTCTTTTGTACAAGGTTTCAACTTACATGCTTTCCCGTACGATCTGTTTTATCTCGTCCTTTGTCAGGACTTTATATCCTCCGTCGAGAATGATCGTGGCTTCCGTGATGCCGTCGATCATGTCTTCCGTCGCGCCGATCTCGGAAAGACGCATCGCGACGCCGATCTTCTTCATCCAGTCTTTCATGGCTTCCAGACCCTCGCCGGCGATCTGTTCGTCGCTTTTGCCATCCGGGGAAACGTTCCAGACTTCCTCCGCAAATCTGACAAACTTCTTCAATCCGTAAGGCATAATGTGCCGGTAATAGGGCAGGGATACCGCGGAGAGCGTCATTCCGTGGGTCGCGTCCGTATATGCGCCCGCTGCCTGTCCGATCATATGGACCATCCAGTCTCCGCTCTTTCCTTTCGCGATCAGCGTGTTGAGCGCCCATGTTGCCGCCCACATGATGTTGGATCTTGCCTCGTAATCCTCCGGATCTTCCACCGCGGTCAGAGAACTCTTGATGACGGACTTCATCAGCGCTTCAGCGAGATAATCGCTGGTGTTATCGTCCTCGCCCGAGAAATACTGTTCGCAGATATGATTGAAGATGTCATAGATGCCCGCGACCATCTGCTTTTTTGGAAGCGTCATGGTGTATCTGGGATTGAGGATGGAGAACTTCGGCATGACATCCTCTCCGAAAACATGTCCGATCTTCAGCTTCTGCTCATGATTGGTGATGACGGCTCCGGCGTTCATTTCGGAGCCCGTGCCTGCCATGGTGAGGATGCATCCGACCGGAACGATCTCGCAAGTGGGTTCTTCAAACCTCAGGTAATATTTATCCCATGGATCTTCATCGCAGTGGACGGATACGGACACCGCTTTCGCGTAATCGCAGCAGGAACCTCCGCCGACGGCAAGAAGAAGGTCGGAATGATGGTCTCTGGCGATCCTGACCCCTTCGTAAAGCTTGTCAGTCGTCGGATTCGGCATGACGCCGCCGTCTTCGACGATGTTCTTCCCGCAGTCTTTCAGGATCTTAACGATCTCATCGTAAAGGCCGCTTCTCTTGATGGAGCCGCCTCCGTAAATCAGCTGTACGTTGGGACCGTACTTTGGCAGCTCCTCATATAAGTATTTCAGGGAATCATCCCCGAAATACAGCTTCGTGGCGTTCTTGTAACTGAAATTGCCTAACATGGTATGAATCCTCCGTGAATAATCTGTCCCGGACAAGGACGATCGTCTGAGCTTCGATAATGATTGACTCTGCCTTTATGCTACAACATGGAGTCAACTCCAAGTCAAGGCATTTTTAATAAGTCATTGCCGTTTGCCACCGGAACGAATTACAATAGCGTAGAGGTGTCCCGGAAGTATCTTCCCTGCATGGAAACGGTATCGGGAAGATGTTTGAGGGATCTGTCCCGGCCGGACCGCGAAGCAAGCGATTCCGGTTCAATCCTTGTCTTCAGGAAGGAGAAACATGAAGAAACTCTCCGACGGTGACGAACGGGTCATCAGGATCGTTCAGAAGAAAACACTGGAGCACGATGCGGACTATCGTCTGTCCGGATTCGTGTTTGTTCACGAAACAGAGCGGCTGATCCTGCTTGAGAACACGTTCACACGGCAGGTCTATGCTCTCTCACGCGAGGAATGGGATCATGTTCAAAGGGCGGATCTGTCGTATCCTTATGTGGCGGAACTTGCCGGAATGACTTTTCTGGTTGAAGACGGTTACGATGAGGTCGAACGTTATCTGCTGGTCCTCGAGGTGATGAAGACCCTGGAGAAGCAGAAGGACGGAATCTGGAAATATACCATTCTGCCGACCACTGCGTGCAATGCGCGCTGCTTTTACTGCTATGAGAATGACTGGATCCCCGTCACCATGACGGAGAGGACAGCGGATGCAGTGGTGGACTTTATCCTGAGGACGAAACAGGAAGGAAGGATCCAGCTGGACTGGTTCGGCGGCGAGCCCCTTTGCGCGCCGGGCATCATTTCCCGCATCTGCCGGTCTCTGCTCGACAGAGGAGTGGAGTATTCCAGCGCGATGATCACAAACGGCACGCTGATGACGCGAGAACTGACGAAGGAAGCGGTGGATCTCTGGCATTTGAAATCGGTCAATGTGTCCATGGACGGAGCGAGAGAGGATTACGAAAAGCGCAAGCGCTACGTCCGTCCCGATCTGCACAACTATGATAAGGCAATGGAGGCCGTATCGTTTCTGGCCGATGCGGGCGTACGCGTGAGCGTCCGGTGCAACTATGACGAGGAGAACCTTCCCAGGTTAAACGACTTTTTTAATGACTGCAATGCCCGGTTCGGCGCAAGGGACAATATCGATGTGTATGAGGAGCAACTGTTCCAGTCTGTTAACGGGGGAAACGGGGACGCGCTTTACCGTGCGGCGGAGGACAGTGTCCGGTACGCGATCGGCCTGGGTCTTGGGTATTTCCGGAACATATCTCCCAGACTGAGAACGCATTACTGCATGGTGGACGGCGGAAGGACCGTGGTTATCGATCCGGAGGGCAGGATCTATCTGTGCGAACATCTTCTTCCCGATGATATGCACGGAACGATCTTTGACAAGGGTGATTTCCGCTGTCCCAAGGCCCAGATTCGTCTTGCCGATGAATGCAGATCCTGTCCCTTCCTGCCGGAGTGTACGCCTTTCCGGAAGAACGGCTGCCCCATTCAGAAATCAAAATGCCGTACGCAGAAGGAACTGGAAACCGAACGAGCGCTGGACGAAATGCTTCGCTGCGCCGCAGGGATTGAAGCATAAGTGCGAAATGGATCTAAGATTTCCGCGCTGTTTGCACGACAGATTTGCTGATACAAGAGAATCCTGAATAGAATCGTATGTAACCAATAGTGTAGCCAATTCAGACCGAATTTCATCTGATTTTTTCGCAATTGCGGGATTAAGGACAAGCTGATTCAATAGTTTCGAAGCATTAAAAAATCCCCAAGTTTGGGGATTTATGGCGGAGAAGCAGGGATTCGAACCCTGAGAATAATGCCAATTTTTCCCTAAACTTAGGCATTCTTTGAAGCACAGTACACAAAAAAGTACAAATAATGTGCCGGCGGCCATTCGATAGGCCGCCCTTTTTCATTTCTTCAGGTCGTGTATATCTTCCTTCATCGCTTCCAGCGCCGTCTTGATTGCGACGATCGCCATCTCGACTGATCCGATCCGCTCTGCATAATGATTATGCTCGTCCAGCTTCCGGGCGATCTCTTTGAGCTGCATGTCCAGGCGGGTCTCACGCGCGGTCTGCTCGATTGCTTCTTTTTTCTTCTCTGATTGATGCAAGATGATATTTCCTATAACTGATGCTATGGCCGCGATCAGGGCGGCGATGATGACTTCCGACTTCATTTGGCAGCGTCCTTCCCGGCCAGCTGCTCGGCTGCCTTGTCGATCGAGTAATCTGCAAATTCTTTCATGCTGTCGAACACGGTCTGCACGATCCGCTGGATGACATCACCGGTAAAGATGCCGGCAACAGCTTCCGGGATGAGCGGCAGCAGCGCGTCAATACACATCTGCATTTTCTGTTTGCCTGCCTTCTCAACCATCTTGTAAGCCTCTTCCGCCTCTGCGATCAGCTCCGGAGCGTGCTTCCAGATCTGCTGCTCTGTGTCTGTCTCGATCAGTTCGCTCTTCGCTTTAAGGTAAACGAGGATGAACCTGATCAAAAAACCCAGTGCTAAAACCAGCGCCAATATCAAATACATTTTTCCGTCCATAGTGTTATTCCTCCATGTCACTTTTATTTGGTTTATCCTGTGCGGACAGCTTGTCATAGATGTCCGTTATTGTTTTGACTTCTGTCTTTTTGATAGAGCAAAGGGCCCACAGCTCCCCTTCCCACGCAGCGAACCACAGGCCCCAGAAAACGTCTGAAGGCGTCGTCGCGGAGTACCAGCATAAAAGCATCTCCACGATCCCGCCCAGGATGATCATGCCGCACGACAGCGCCACGATCCATTTGCTGTATTTCTTCATGTGATCAATACCGTCAGATTTTTCTTTCCGGAGATACAGCCGATACCGTGAGGAGTATCCACCCAGTACCAGCCGGTGTCCTCATCTATCTCCTGGTAAGGCAGTTTGTCGCCGGCGTGCGCCGTATACAGTTTGGGATACTCTGTCCCCGCGCCTTCCCGCACATGTACGCTGCCGCCCTTCACCAGTACGTAAGCACCGGTGACCGGTTCCTCATGTCCGCTGCCATTCTCCAGGCACATCAGCGTGTGCCCTTTTCCGACATATACGCCACCGCGCTGTGCATAAGTGTCGGATCCGATGTACTTATCCTCCGCAAGAAGCTTGAACTTTCCTGTCGCCTTAAATGATTTTGCTATGGATCCGGTGTACCCGCTGGCGGCATGGTCCAGCCCGGCGAAGATGTAGCAGCTGATCACCAACGACGAACAGTCGAAGTCGCCATTGCTCTGTGCGATCGCGTCCATGATGGAAGCGCCCTTCTTGACCAGCGCCTGGATCGCTTTGTATCCGGTCCACCTGTTCGGCTGGCTGTATCCATACGCGGCATTGTCGCAGATCAGGCGCATATACGTTGCCGCATTTTCCGCCATAGATAGATCGAGCGGCTGAAGATATGCATTCCAGCCGCCCGTACGTTTATACCATTTTCTCGTTGTTATCTCTTTGCCAGTCTGGTCTCCCATCATGGCACCGTCTATTCCGCCGTTCTCATCCATTACGGCGTGGCCGATCAATATGCTCATATGCTACTCCAAATACAAGGTATATATTTTAGCCCAAGTGATATTACTTTTATTTCTTACATTCATTCCAAAATATAAACAACAAGGTTCGTCAGTCTGTGTAATATCGACGGTATACTGTTCTCTCGTTTCTGTTGTTGCAGTTGTCAGATTTTTATATGCATAAGGATTAAATTTAACATAACTATCACTATATTTTGCTATTGCCAAATAACGTTCACAACTTTGATATGAAGATCTTGATGTCATATCAATATAGATCTGAGAATATTGGCCCGCGTTAAAGTTTGGAGTGCACATTCCTGCGCTAGCATGCTCTCCGGTTGTAGTCGACGTGTTTGTATGCGTGATATAAACATGATCGCTATTTTGAGTCAGCTGTGTTGTTCCTGACGGTGTCGTAGAATCGGACTCCTGTTGCCACTTCCTGGTTGAAAATGTCTGAGCACCCGTAAATATTCCATTCTGAATCAAATACAATCGTGCTTTTGTCCACGCGTTAATATATACATACCACTCCGGAATAACGGTCCATGCGCCGGATACATACTGGCGGCAGGTGGTCAAATAGACTTTTGCAACATCAAACTGCAGATACACGTTCCCGGACCAGCCGGTCATGATCCAGACGTCCCCTTCCGCTGGAGTCGCCGGCGCGCTCGGCTGGATAAACACATCGTTTATCTGGGCAGCGTTCATCAAAGCGATCTGATTCTGTTTCCCCGTGGCGGGAAGGACGGAATAGTTCGCAATGTCGATCTTTATACGTCCGCTGAAAGTAATAGGTTTTCCGTAAATCATGGTTTCACTCCAAATACAAGGTATATATTTTAGCCCAAGTGATATTACTGTTATTTCTTACATTCATTCCAAAATACAAACAACAAGGTTCGTCAGTCTGTGTAATATCGACGGTATACTGTTCTCTCGTTTCTGTTGTTGCAGTTGTCAGATTTTTATATGCATAAGGATTAAATTTAACATAACTATCACTATGTTTTGCTATTGCCAAATAACGCTCACAGTTTGCATATGAGGACCTGGATGTCATATCGATGTAGATTTGAGAATACTGGCCGGCGTTAAAATTCGGAGTGCACATGCCCGCGCTGGCATGCTCACCGGTTGTAGTCGACGTGTTTGTATGCGTGATATAAACATGATCGCTGTTCTGAGTGAGCTGAGTCGTCCCGGACGGAGTGGTGGATCCGGACTCTTGCTTCCACTTCCTGGTTGTAAACGTCTGCGCTCCGGTAAACACGCCGTTCTGGATCAGATACAGCCTTGCCCGCGTCCACGCTGTTGTGTACACATACCACTCGGGAATCACAGTCCACGCACCGGAGACATACTGGCGGCAGGTCGTAAGATAAATCTTCGCGACATCGAACTGCAGATACACATTTCCGGACCACCCGGCCATGATCCATACGTCACCTTCAGAAGGAGAATCGGGTTCTTTCGGCTGGATGTACACATCATTGATCGCAGTATCATTGATCAGTGCAATCTGGTTCCGTACACCGGTCGCAGGAAGGACTGAATAATTCGCGATATTGATCGATGCTCCGCTGGCCGTCCCTACCGCCTGAACGCCCGACGGGAGATGAAATATCTTCCCGGACGCTACGTCCGCGGCCGTTACATCATCGCCCGTCAGATCTATCAGTGTGCTGGATCCGTAAATGATCTTATTGATTGCCATGCGGCACCTCCATCAATTACGCTGCAGGATCTACTGTACCGATCGTGACCGTCTTGCCTCCGGCGGCGTTATCCACTTCGCTGTACGCAATCGCCGCAACCGTTACCTGTGTGTAGTAATCATATGCGCCGTCGCCGCTGGGAAGGTAGGTCTTTGCAGTCGTATACGGCGTTGCGCTTTTCGTCGTTGCCCGGATCAATTCAGACCCGGTGTACGTTCCTGTCACGCCGAGGATCTCTACACCGTTCTTAATGTTGCCGGCGATGATCTTGGCCTGCTCCGTTGAGTCGATACTGACTTTGCCGGTGCCGTCATGGTAACCCTGAGCGATCGTATACTGTCCTGTTTTCGTTGCGATCGTTCCGGTGACCGAGCCGCGATTCGTCATGGTGCCCGTCAGTTTCGACCCGTTCTTATAAGCTGTTTTCGGGGCCAGGATCTCAGCTGCGGACGCGGTCGCGTCAGAAGTGTACGCGTCGTAATTACAGGTACCCGTACCGGCGGCTCCGCTCGGGAGGTGAAACCGCTTCCCGGTCAGAACGTCGGATACGGTAACGTCATCACTTGTGAGGTCGATCAGCGTCGTGTTCCCGTAGATTACTTTGTTTACATATTCATTTGCCATGTCTTTTCTCCTTTATTCAATAGTTGTTGTAACACCGTCCTGCTCGTTGCTTACGCGTTCGAGCGGAATCGTTTCTACCGTCAAATCATCCGACATGATATGCTCTTCCGTTTCAAGGACCTGATCATACACACGCGGAGTAACTGTGTAAGACCCCGCATAATACGTGCGGGTCTCTGTCTCCTGCGCCAGAATGTTGACCATGCACTGGATCGTCATATCTGTCGAAGGAGGATCACCGACCGCGTACGCGGTAAACGTTCCGTTATTGTTATCGATCTGAAGTGATAACGTTCCGTCTTCAATGAGCTGCTGGATCTGCGAGTAAGACGGCTGCAGTTCGATACAGCTGTTCGCCGTTCCGCTCTCGACCGTCACGGTCTGCGAGTAGACATCCGTTTCTCCGCTGACCGCAGCCCAGCTCGCGGTCAACAATTGCACTGCATCAAGCTTGCTGATGATCAGATCGGATGAAAGCGCGTATCCGTTTATCATACGGGTCTGAGGCACTTTGCTGTCCAGGTCAGACTGCACGTTGCTTCCGCCGGTCGTGCCAATGTCACCTGCTGCCAGAATAATGTCAGGATCCGTTTTTCCGTTCACGCTGATGATCTGACCGTCCCTGCCCCTGCTGATCCCGAACGTTATCTTCTTTACGGTTTTTCCGCCGATCTCCACTTCGGATATCGCTACTGTTGGTGTGGATCCGGGTTCTAATACCGTCCCTTCTACGACCATCCCGTCGATCATTTCGGCAGCTTCGGTCGCCTCTTCAGCTGCAGCGTCTGCCGCACTGGTTGAGGAAGTGACCAATGAAATCAGCGACACCAGGATCGGATATTTCTCTTCCGCCTGGATCGTTTCGTCGTTCATGATGCCCTTGCGGCCTCGGAAGTTGAAGTTGGCCGTAGTGACAAGAACGTCACTGTTTACACCCGAGTAGATCTGGACTTCACAGTTGTTCGTGCCTGCACCGTAGGAGCTCGCCTTCAGGGCAATCGTGATCACGTTGTGATCCGTGCCTCCGATCACAACACTGCCGTCGTCCGTGTCCTGCTCGACCGTCTTTCCGTCGCTGGTCTTTGAGAATACGCAGATCACGCGCGAAGCGTTAGTCAGGTCCAGCGGCTCCCCGTCGTCCGTCAATGTGATGACGAAGACGTTGCCGTTGTCGCCTTCCACCAATGTCGGCAGGGCTTGCGACTGGGCGCCAACGCGCTTCAGGTCAAGTGCGATTGGTATCGTTTTTAGAATGCTCATGAATTATTCTCCTTATTAAAAGGAGCGGGGTTGGTTCCCGCTCCTCAGCCTAACAGTTCAAAGTAGTAATCGTAGAAGTCTTTGTACTCTTCGTACTTCTCTTCTGTTATCTTGCCTTTATCCAGTTCCTTCTCTTTCTTCTTGAGATAACTGTCAACGCTCTTCCTGGCATATTCTTCCAGGGATCCATCTTTCTCCGGTGAATAGCTGATTCCAAGGATCTCTGCGATCATATCCTGCTGCTGTTTGTCGAAGTCCGGTTTCCCGTCTTTGTTCCCGTCATACGTCAGGATCGACAGCGCCTTCGTGCCGTTCGTGCTGGAATCGTAGTTCTTCATCAGGCCACGCGCCTGCTTCTTACTGATGCCCTGCTCGATCAGTACGTCTGCCTTATCCCAGTTCTTTGTCTTTTTAGTCAGAACAGACCCGGGTGCCACCGCATTGACCACCAGTTCAGCATCAGCCAGCAAACCGGTCAGAGGCGTACCGAATACATTGCCGAGCGCAGTCATGAATTTCCTGGTCAGACCGTATCCCGTATAGGTGGTCTCTCCCTTGGAGAGATATTTGCCGATCGCCTGCGCAGAATCGATCAGGTCGCCGATCGCGGACATATCCATCCGCTCCAGCTTTTCTCCCTGCGCCAATGCGAGAACATCCTTGATATACGGGATCGCGTTGAGCTGGTTGAAGTTGTCAACGAAATTGTCCTTCCAGTACTGCTGGATCAGATCCCAGAGATCATCATCGTCGTCTCTGTATTTGAGCGCGTCATGCAGTGCCAGTACGGCAGCGTTCAGCGCCCAGCTCCCAGCCACAGCAGCAGCAGTCCTTCCGAGCCGCTTCTTTGCTCCGGGCCTGCCTTCGATCACGTCATTCAGCGCGTTGTGCAGCAGGTTGAACGTCTTGATCGGTTCAGACATGAACGCCGTGCTCTGCTTGACAGCGCTGTCCTTGGAGCGCATGATCTGCGACCGGTGCACGACCGTATCGATGACCTGCGTTTTATTAATCACATCTGTGAACCGATCAACGATCGCAGGCATCAGCTGTTCGTCCGTCATGCCCGGGTGCCGCGCTTTCTGTTCGCGCTTGACCGCGTTCCAGATCCAGGACCAGCCGAGGTCGTCCATCGCGCCGGCGCCCGCCATCGTCGCATTGACGAAGTTCTCATACGCGGACGCGTCTCCGGAGATGATATCCCGCATGGATTTGCCGGTGCCGATATCAAAGTTGCCCTGCGCCTTCCACCAGGCGATCGGCGCGTTCTCCTGCATCTCATTGACGACGTCTTTCAGGTGCAGGTCATCGAATCCGGCAAAGTACTTCGGGTTGATCATGGACATTGCGCGGACCACCGCGGTCGGCTGCTGGATCATGACGCGGATCTTCGCAGCGACGGCAGCCTTCTTCGTGTTCGCTACCAGTGCGCTTGGAAGGTTCGTGCCCGTCCCGCCTTCACTCAGTCCGTTGATATCCTTGATCAGGTTAA
Source organism: Clostridia bacterium (assembly GCA_017429985.1). Taxonomy (GTDB): domain Bacteria; phylum Bacillota; class Clostridia; order Christensenellales; family CAG-138; genus JAFRNW01. Next base: position 132,034 of record JAFRNW010000035.1, read on the forward strand.
TGAAGTAACTGGTTCCGTCCTTGCCCATCACGTCCGTGATAGAACGCTTGACCGATCTGTTCCAGTCTGTCGCGCCATCATCAGACCTGGACTTGTAATTGAACCACTTCATCGCATCCCCGATCGGGACAGCCATGCCGTTGTAGTTTGCCATCTGCGCGACATGGTCGCAGAAGGTCTGAACGCAATCGTCCAGCATGACAGGGTTCGACGCGTTCCGGATCACAGCGTTCGTGAAGGAACTGTTCTGGATCGCGTTGAACGCGCGCATCTTCTCCGGATCCTGCGTGGCAAGACCCGCCTTAGCGGACCGGATCGGCCAGTAGAACTCTTCACCGTACATATCGATGCCGTACAGCTCCTGGCTGACCTCGTTGCCCCAGCCGGACGCGGTCTCTGACAGATACCTCTGCAGATCCGCTACAAAGCGCTTCTGTTTGTCTGACAGATGCGAGAACAGATTGTCCAGGTCTCCGTATGTCAGCTGATACGCGCGGTTCTGGTTGCCTTTGGAGGACTTATTGTACGCGAGCTCGATACCGCCCTGCAGAATGTGCGACATTGCCTGCTGACGGGCGGACAGCGCGTAAAGGTTCATCAGCTGGCCTTCGGTCATGCTGATCGTTTCGCCGCTCTCCAGCTGTTGAGTGACAGTGTTCTTAGTCCAGGAATGAACGTCCTTCTTGGAGATGTCAGCATTTTCCCTGGCACTCTCGAAGAACTCCTGCGCTTCTTTGATGCGCGTGGTGCCCTTCAGGAATCCGTTCGCGATCTCTCTTACGACGGATCCGCCCGCGTCACCGAGGCGCTGCGCGTACGATTCAAGGTCCAGCATCTCGGAGTTGACCATGCTGCGCACGGCCTCTACCGCTCTGATGCCGCTGTCCTTGTATTTCCGTCTGCCTTCCTGCTCCTGGATGGTCGATTCGGCCGCATCGGATACAGTTGCGTACCGTGCGTTCGCATGCATGCGGTTTGCGCCACGGATCCCACTCTGAATGATCGCAATGGACTTATCCAGTCTCTTCAGCTGATCAGCGTCCATGTCCTGCAGGAAGTTCGTTCCTTCCTCCGTAATGGAGTTGGCAAGGTCGGTGAAGTCTTCGACGAACCCGTTCGGGAGGTCCAGTTCAAAGCCTTCAAACCTGCCGTCCTGCATCCGGCCTTCCTGGTGCGCCTGATACTGCTGCAGGGTCGCTGCCAGCGTCATCATGTTCCGGCGCCAACTCTGCACCTTCTGCCCGCCGATCCGCTCATTGGATCCAAGGTCGATGCCCTGCAGCACCCCGTTCACCGCTTCCTTGAAGACATCCGGAACGTACTTCCCTTCCTTCACGTTCGGCGCGGTCATCCACTTCATAAGGTCTCTGGACCGCTTCACGACATCGTTGCCGTACTTCTCACGGTCCTGTCGCTGCTGCATCTTCTCGCGCTCACGGAGCACCGCAGCACGTTCTGCCGCCTTCATGTTCCGCAGCTGGTTATCCAGGCGCTCGCGGTCCCACTGGAACATCTGTGCCCGCTGGCTGCGGGTCAGGCCGGTGGGCGCTTTGGTGTTTCTGCGTTCGATCCCGCCAAGCTGTCTGGCTACTTCCGGATTGTAGACCGTACGTGCCATGTAATCCGCCATGGATTCACCGCTGTTGTACAGGTCCTGCGCTTCCCGCGCGTTCCGGATCACCGCGCCTTCGATTGCATTGGTGCCTTCCCGGAGGTTGTGGGAAGAAAAGTTGTTGACATCATAACCACGCTGTGCTAAAAATGAAGTAAGGACATCGTCCGCCCTCGCGTCAGGCACATGTCGCCTGTTCGAAAGAAGCGAATAGATGTCTTCATTATTTCTTGTATACAACACCCCCGCTTTAATAAACTGATCAAGGTATTCATCCCTACCTTGGAATACTGTTGTAATAACATTCTCAAGGTCAATTGCGCCTTGCCTATTGATTGAGATAGGAATAATAACGGACTTCCCATCAAATTCCCATTCCGTCCAAACAACTACCGATTCCTCGCGTCCTTGATGATTGTTTGTATTGTTTGTAATCGCTAACGGATCATTCAATTGATAAGGAAGCTGCTTTACAACGGAAAACCCTAAATTATGCTTTCCTTTCATGTATCCCTCAGGATAAGCTATTTTCCTGATTACGGATTGAGTCATTGTGATCAAGGTGTTCGGAACTCCATGATCGAGCAGAACCTTGGACGGCATCCCCATCGTAACTTTTTTACCGCTTGGCATATCTCCGGAGAAGACTTCATCCACCTCTGATCGATATCTTTCGATATTATCAGGATCTATAAGTGGTACGGTTTCCGGGTTAACTAGCTTATGTGATGAATAATTGAAATCATCCTCTTGGTCGTTGAATCTACGACTAATTGGGATTGGATTACCATCTTCATCATACGTTCTTGGATCCGCCGATTTAATCTGTGATGATTCAAATGGTATCCATACCGTATGGGATTGGCCACCATTTTTCCCTCCAGCATCTTTAATGCCATCGTGGTTTAGCGACTTCAGATAATCCGTCATGCTGTCAGGAATACTTGTCCAGGCAGTCGTTATCCCATCCTTCAAATTATCGCGCATCTTCTGAGCAAACATGTCATATGAGATCCGACGCTTATCCCACGGGTCTGCATTTGCATACTGTTCATCTATACCGGTTCTGTCATTCGCTTCACACCATTCTTCATATCCTCTTATGAAGTCTTCATCTATAGTGCTTGTATCAAATGGGTTCTGGATTTTTAGAAGAACATCAAATACTTTCTCGTCACGTGCTTCCGGATCATAATACTTCGCATCAGTAATACCTATCTTTTCCAGCACTTCGCTGAATCGCTCTTCTTCGCCGTATAATGTCCCGTCATCCAACCAGCCTTCAATAAGCGCTTCTATTGCATTGTTACCATGTTCTTTGAGCGCATAACTAAAATTGCCGATCCCATCTCGCGCATTATTATCAACAATAATGTTTTCGGCTTCATCATCAAGCGTGATATGTCTTGCTTTCTCTGTAATCCGTGTTCTTTCAGAGTAAGGGAGTGTATTCCACAAATCTGAAACCGACATCTCTTTTCCGTTACGATTGACACGGAATTGAGTATGATAGTTTTGATATCGGTCATCATACGCAAGAGACGTATCTCGTTTATCCCTTGCATATCCTTCTGCTATCTCACGACTGTCAGTGAAGAATGCCATTGGCCCAGATGTTGCACGATCTGCTCTGAATACTCTTCCTACTCTGTCTGCACGTGATGTTCCATGATACGCAGGAATCGAATATCCATGCTTTGCCCCTGCATCTTTTACAAGCTTCCTTAATGTTTTATCCACAAAATCTGGATTACCGGAGACGTTATAATCATAGGCTCCAACAGTATCGCGATACTTACCAGTTGCGATATATTTTGCGATGTCCTTGATCAATGACAAGAATGATTCTTTGTTCTTTTTTAAGAATCCAATCTTGTATACTGATTCAATAGCATTAACATTTACATCTGCTTCAAAAGACCCATTACTCTTATAAGGTGATAATACCGTAACGCTTAGATTTTCACTGGTTTTAAAGTTTTTTGCTTTTGTATGATGATTTGATAGTCTTAATGTGTGATTTTTCCCCTGCCAGTAAGCGCTGTCACCATCTAGCGACGATCTGTGTAAAACGCCGCTCCGAACAAGAAGTCCTTCTAAATTATCTGGATTAACAACTTTTCTCCCGCCAGATAAAGGGGTGCCATTTTTCGCGCTATCATAAGCATCACCAAGTATAACTATTTTTTGCTTGACATCATCATCCAGTGACTGTATATTGTCTATGCCAAGTTGTGATGCGGCGACGTACGCCCTTTGATGGGAAACGCTTAAGCTTCCTTCTCCATTCGAGAGAAGGCCCCCAGACAACGGGGAAGCATCAGCTTTCTTGGCATTTTTTATTTTGTGGTTACTGAAATCCGTTAACTGTGATGCATCGCCTGAGATGCCACTCTGGCCATCAACTTCTGCAAACGCTTTGTAAAAACGCAATGCTTCTTCTGCAGTCAGTTCAAGCTGATCATGAACCGCGTGATTGTTCTGGATTGCATACTCATATGCGCCGCGAATGTCCGCGATAAATTCGTTCATGATCTTCGGATCGTCCGGATCTTCTCCCCATTTCTTGCAATAGCGATCAAGTGCATCGTTGCCTTCATCCTGCATTTCCTGCCATACTCTACGGCCTGCAGTTTGGATCGCGTTATCATTGCCGTTACTATGCGCGTATTCATGCGCATAATAAAAGGCGACCAATCCGTCGCCCGTGTCGTTAATATAAATATTGCCTTTATAATAGAATCCGTTTGGCGCATTCGGGTTCGTGCTTCTGTAAAGATAAACACTTTCTCCACCGTTACGCGATATTGTCTTCGCAAGAATATCAGCAGACCGTTCGTTTGTTGGTTCAGTCAAGATTTGGAAATCAGATGCCTTTACCCTATTTTTACCAAACAGTTTATGATCTTTATTGTAACCATTCGCAACATCCCTGAATAATCTTGTGTGGTCTACTCCAAGCCACGAACGCGCCGGGCCCGTTCCAGAATCTCCAGCATCTCTGGATCCGTTATCTCCTTCGCGTTCTCGAAGTCCCTGGGTGTCAATGCGCTCCGCCTGACTTCCGTCGTTCCGTCCTCGTTCATTGTTAAGAAGCTGAGCCTCTGATCCTTCGGGTCCTGCTGCTTCTGCGGGTTGACCATTTCGTCCATTACTGTTGGCATTTACCATTTCCTCCTGAATGTTATTGTTTGCACCCACACTTTGCTGTGCCGCATTATTTGCGCCAACCAGCATGTTCATGAGGTCAGCGTGCTCATCAGCAAATCTTGCCTTCGCTTCTTCGTTACCGGAGCGCTGCACTTTGACAAGCTCGTCAAGAAGATTGTACGCTTCCTTGTCGTCATTTTCCATCGCCTGCGCTTTGGCACTGTTGATGTCATCCGTTTCGATTGAATCAACAGCCTCCGCTTTCGCCAGCTGATCGCCAAGTGCGGCCAAGGCGTCGGCACCACGTGCTTCTGCAAGTGAAGCGGTCAGCTGCGTATAATCATTGGCAGCCTTCTCGACCGCATCAGCTACCTTCTGCTCCGTCTGACGCTCTGCTTCCTGCAGTTTGATCTCTGCTGTTTCCTGGCGGTTCTGTTCCGCCTGCTGTGCTTCCTGGTATTCCTGGCTGGCTTCCATGAACTCGCGGTACAGCTTAGAATGCCCTGCAGGATCATTGACCATGCTCCGCGCCTGCTCCGCGAGGTTCTGGAGATTGCTGTACAATCTCGACAGGCGCTGACGGTTCCGCGCCTGCTCCGCTTCAAAGTTCTTTACGCGCACCTGGGCCCTGCTGGATTCAGATTCTACGATGCCCTTCAAATGTTCGGCCAGTTTATACCCTTCCGGTGTAGCAAGGAAGCCTGCGTCTGCAGCCATCTGATCCATGAGATTCAGACAGTTCGTCCGCGCCTCTTCGCTGAGGCCGGCTTTCATGACTGCTTTGGTATACTCTGCACGGAACTTGCCGATCTCGCCTGCTTTGCCTGTCGCGCTGTCAAAACCGTTCTGGCCTAAGATATCCGCAGCGATCGACTGCGCAGTGCGGACGTTGCCAAAGCCACCCGCACGGGCGACCCTTGTGGCCTGACCAAAAGCACCGAATCCGATACCGGAAACAAGTCCGCCGAGACCTGCTTCACCGATCCTTTTCAGGATGCCGTCCACCGTAAAATCGTTGTCTTCCAGGATAATTGCTTCAGCAATGATATTGATGACCTCGGAAGCCATTTCTTCCGAGCCTTCTGTTATGGCCTGTTTCGCCGTCTCCCAGAGAAACTGCCTAAGCGTTCCGGAAGTCTTTGCTGTTAACAATTGTTCCAGAGATACCTTTTCCGTTATGACCTCGGCAAACCCGGCAACAACGCCGAGCGCCAGTGCCTCTCTGGTGGTCGCTCCATTCTCAAGCTGATCCAGTATCGTACTGTCTGCAGCGCTCAGACCGGCAAGTGCAAGGCCTGCATTCCCGAGCGGAATACGCGCGGCGGAATCCAGCATGGACATGCCGCTCTGATAGAGGAACGAATAGACTTCACCCGTCGATACTCCGGGTATGAACGAATCGTCCGAGTTGTTCAGGATGATGTTTTCCGAGACCGTGTTCCGGATCGTCTTGGATGCGGACGTCATATATCCCGCGTAGACCATATCAACGGCATTGCCCATGCCGTTATCAATCGAGCTCAGGATATTGCCCGCGCCTTCAGCTGCAGCTAGAAGGTTTGCCCCGACAGATGCAAAGGATGCGCCGGTCGGATCCTGCTGTGCGTACGCTTCAGCTTTTTCTGTACGGTCAAGTGCAGACCGAGACTTTAGAACCGTTTCCAGCGCGTCGCAGTAATCTTTGAACGCGTCTTCCCCTTTCAGCGCGGCAGCATTCGCGGCAGCAATCTCTTCTGCCGTTGCAAACTGCGGAAGATCTGCCAACCATGCTTTTGACTGTCCGGTCAGCGCTTTATAACTGTTCCTGTACTTCCTGCTCCATCCGGATACGTCTGCGATTTCATCCGTTCCGCCCTGCTCGATATATTGATTGACTTTCTGCAGTGCACGGCCGGCTGTCTGTGTCAGAGTAAGACTCTTTTCAAGCTGATTCCGTCTTTCAATTAACGGCTTGCTCTCTGCGGTCTCCCTGTACGATCCGTCTGCCTGGCGATAGCCCGCAAGCTTTGCATTAAGTTCCGTCCATTCCGCTTCCAGCTCTTCCGTTGTCAGACCTGCGTCCGCTTCCAGCATGGTGCGCTGTTGTTTATCGCGCCGATCCTGATTGACAAAATCATTCGCTTCCTTCAGCTGTTTATTGATGTCATCGATCTGCGCTTCCAGCTCTTTCACACGCTCAGCGGAATCGGGCCCGACAGTGCCATGCAGCTTGAAGAATCCGGCAAGCTGTTGCTTTGCAGTCTGAAGCTGTTTGGTCAGCTCCGCCTGCCGTTGACGCGCCTCTTCCACTTCCTGCTCGTGCAGGAACTCTTTCTGCTGTTCAGGCGTCATCAACTGGAACTGTGCTTCCTGGACCCTTGAAGCTTTTTCGTCCAGTGCACCGATCTGTGTGGAGATATCGTCATACTGCCTCTGCAGTTCCTGAACACGGTCAGAGGATGCGCCCCAGCCCGCAGACCTGAGCCCAGAAATCTGCGCTTTGATCCGTTTCAGATCGCCTCTCAGCGATTCCCTGTCTCTAGTTGCCTGCTCTGCATCGTATGCAAGCGCTTCCTGCTGTTCCGGTGTAAGCTTTGCGATCGCTTCCTCCCGCGCCTTCTCGACCTGCTTATCATAATCTGACTTAGCTTTGTTCCATGCGCGCTTGCTCTGATCGGCTGCGATCTGCAGCTGCCGGTCGTTGTCGCTTTCGTTCCAGGCTAGCTTCTGGTTCAGATACTTCTGCCATTCTTTATCGGAATAACTGTTCCAGAAATCCTCCGTCAGCGCTTCATTCAGCTTTTTAGGATCGTCAGAATACAGCGCGTCATAGACTTTGTCGAACGCGGAATAATCCGTACTTCCTGCCGCGTTCTGGCGCGCCTTGTACGGATTTGTTTCTTCCTTGCCCAGTTCTTTGTAATAGGCATTGAAGGCATCATAGTCGCCGGTCGCCAGCATTTCTTCCGGAGTTTTGCCCTGCGCCTTGCCCTGCAGGAACGCCGCGCGCTGTTTATCGAACTGGTCCAAACTGCCGATGATGTTCTGAAGCTGGCCGCTCCGTTTCTGCTGCTGTTCGTTATAATCCAGAACAGCCTGTGAGTACATGTCATTGAAGTCCTTTGTAGACGGCAGGTTATTCTCATACAGCCAGCGGTCATACGGATCATCCTTATACTTCTGCGCAAGGTATTTCGGCATCTGTCCCGCGTTCATCCGCGCGACATCGTCCATGTCGGTGATGTCGTAATAGTACTTGTCGCCCCACTGGGACCTATACTTGTCCTGTACGGATTTGATGATGTCGTCGTTAAGCGAGTACCGGAAGTCGTCGAAATCATTGTCCTGTTTGGATCTGGATCCACGGATGGCATTGAATGCGTCTACATCGTTCTGATTCATCCAGGAGGTGTCGCCATAGTCACCAGTGGCCGCCCAATTGGCGCGGCTCCGGCCATACTTATCATATGTGTCATTGTCCATATAATAATAAGTATTCCCGGATTTAGCGGACCTGCCCTTGCCCTGGCGGATGTTGTTGAACAGATCGACTTCGTCCTGTTTCATCCAGCTGGTATCGCCATATTTGCCCGTTTTCTTGTACTGCTTATAGCTCTGCTCATACTTTTTGTATGTATCAGCAGACATAGTATGCGGGTTCGTCTGAACAGGTTTAGACGCCTGTGTAACAGATTTCCCTGTGTTTTCCGCAGGTTTCTTTGGGATAACGCTATTGATAAACGATTTAGGCATTATAAGCTCCCGGCGCTAAAAGCGCTTACATATAAGAATTGACGTTTACATTTCTAGGCTGGCCAGAACCTCCGCCGAGGCCACCCGGCTTTCTCTTTTTCGTGGGCGTAGTCTGATCGCCGTACTCTCTATTTCTGATCGGTTTCGAACTTCCAGAAACAGGTGGCGTATAAGTGTCTGGATCTGTGTCGTCAACAGGCGTGGTTCCTCTTCTTCCGCCCCATCCGCCGCCACCACTGCCTGTGTTGCCGTAGACTTTGTTGTACATCTGGTTCGCAAGACCGAGCGCGTTGCCCTGTGCGGACTGCGCTGCAGCCATTGCCATCTCATCCTGCTGACCGAGACGGTTCAGAAGTGCGCTGTACAGATTCGACTGATAATCGGACTCGATGTTCGCGATGTCGGAAGCAGCTGCGTTGTTCTGCCGGTTCTTGACATCCGTTACCCAGCTGCTGGATCCCATTCCGCGCGAAGCAGCATCTGTATCGATCGCGGCAC
>JAFRNW010000003.1 GCA_017429985.1 Clostridia bacterium
CGCGCCGTATTGGATCGCTTCGTTCATCCATCCCCCCGTCTCCTCCCACATGCCGAAGGAGCCGTCCTCCAGGGCGGTCGGCACGTCCTCGCTCGTCCCGCCGAGAAAAGCGAGCTCGAAATCATGGATGCTGCACGCGCCGTTTCCGGCGATGTGCGTGATGAATCCGCGCCGCATCAGGTCGATCAGATACCGCGACAGGCCGTTTTTGATCACGTGCGCGCCCTGGGACCAGATGACCGGGCGTCCGTTCTTCCTCGCTTCCAAAATGCGGTCGGCAAGCTCGTCAAAATCCGCGCCGCCGTCCCATGCGGGGACCGGGTCCTTCCCCGGCGTCAGGAGCGTATCGATCGTGACGAGGTTCCTTCTGTTTGCGGCGGACTGGGTCTTTATATCCGAAAAATCGAGTTCATGATACTGCATCTGATTGTCCTCCTCAGGAAAACATCGCGTAAAGCCGCGGATCGGTGAAATCCGATACGATGATATGCGTGCCGAGCCTTCTGTGCAGCCCGCGCTGGTATTCCGCCTGTATGGGAAGGCGCGATACGCAGAGCGCGCCCATCTTGACGCCCGCGGATATCTCGCTCCGCCCGTCGCCTACCACGAGGATCTGTTCCCCCGGGATGCCGAGCTTCTCCGCAAGCCGCCCCATGATGACGTCCTTGGGGAGCTTTTCCGTCCAGGTCGAGCCGATGATGTCCTCCACCGTCTCCCCGTGCCCGATGCGGTAGCCGAGCATCACGACCTCCTCGTGCATCCCCATGCCCTTCTCGACGACTGCGCCGGTCACGAAGTAGTTCTCCACGCCGTGCGAAGAAAGGTACTCCATGAATTCCGGGGAGCCTGCGATGCGGAACCGCGCCGGGTCCTCCCGCGCGAGCGCGAGGTTTCTGTCGCGGCAGAAGGCGTTCAGCACCTTTTCGTAAAAGACGAACAGCCTGGGCGTATGCTCGGTGAGAAACGCCCCGAGTTCGGGCGAATCGGGCATGTCCGGAAAGACCTCCTCGCCGCCATTGATCCGTTCGATCTTTTCCCGGTTCTCTTTTAAATCGCACGGGATCCGGACCGTTCCCGCGTCCACCGCGCGGCGCAGCGCCCATTCCATCTGCGTCAGCGCGGACAGCCCCGCGGATTCGACGCAGAACGCGTCCGTGACCGGAAGCGGCTCCGTTCCCGCCAGCGCCGCGAGCTTTTTTACGTTTTCCGCGCTGTCGTAGCCTTCGGGCACGCCGCTTGTCTCCGCGTAATGCAGGACGATGCTCATCACCGGCGGCCAGTCGCGGATCAGGGAATGCGTTCCGTCGATGTCATGGAACGCGCAGACGATATGCCGCTCCTCAAACGGGCGGACAAGGATCCCGGACGGGACGGGCGATACGGTCAGCATAACGGTTTCCTTTCGGGCTGGTGTTCTGATTCCGGTACCGTCAGGACGCAAAGCATATTGCGCAGCGGAAATCTCCTGACGGAATCTGTATATATCCTATTACCGTTTGATCAAAACGTCAAAGTGCGGGAAAGGTCCGCCGCGGCAGGACAGAAACGTATGAAGAAAAAGAACCAGCCTGTGTCCGGCGCGCGGCAGCCTTTGCCGGCGTCACGGCCTCAGGCAAATAAAAAGCGATCCGTCGGTAACTCCGGCGGACCGTTTTATTCACGTTTGGATGATAGCTTTTCGTCCGGCTGCTTCGATAGCGGGAAGCGCTTACATGGCGCCCTGCCGTGTAAGGACGATCCATACGGTCTTGAACAGGATATGGATGTCCTGTCTGAGAGACCAGTTTTCGATGTACTCCCGGTCCAGACGGACCACGGTGTCGAAGTCGCGGATCTTGCTGCGGCCGCTGACCTGCCAGAGACCGGTGATGCCCGGCCGCGTGGACATTCTGGAGCGGTGGAAGGGTTCGTACCGTTCCCATTCGTCCACCGTCGGCGGACGGGTTCCGACCAGGGACATGTCCCCCTTCAGAACGTTGAAGAACTGCGGAAACTCGTCCAGCGACAGATCGCGGATCCACCCGCCGACGCCCTTTTTCCATTTTCCATTCCTAAGCTGCTTCTGTCCGATGATGCGCGGGTCGTGCTCCATCTTGAACATGAGCATCTCTTTCTGGCCGGTCTGCACGGCAAGCTGCTGCTTGCGCGCTTCCGCGTCCAGATACATGCTGCGGAACTTGTACATCTGGAACTTCTTCCCGTTCTCGCCGATCCTGGTCTGCTTGAAAAAGATGGGACCGGGATCGGACAGAAAGATGGCAAGACCTACGGGAATCGTGAGGATCACGGTAAACAGGGAGCCTATGAATCCTCCCACGATATCCATGAGGCGCTTCAGGAAAAGATCGCGGCCAGTGATGTATCCGAGAGAGGTCGTAATGGTCAGGTGGCCGCAGATCCATTCGACGTTTTTGTGTCTCGACTCAAGATCGTCCAGATTCGTAAGCGCGGTATGGATCGTGATACCCATCCGCATGAGGTTGTTGATCAGCTCCACAGGCAGATCCGCCTTGGGCGGTACGTCCAGATACACCTCGTCCACCCAGTTGTTGGTCAGATACTGCTCCAGCGTACGCGTATTCGCTACGACGGGGATCGTGACGACCTCCGGGAACCTGTCCGCGAGCGACTGAAGCTTCTCCGCCGCCTCTTCCTCGGACGGATGGTCTCCCATGACCGCGATGCCGATGAACCGATAGGATCCGTAATTGGAACGGATCATGCGCGGAATGACGGTGGGGATCTGTTTGGCTTCAAGGGCAATCAGCAGTTTATGCCGGTTGAGGATATGGTGCTTCTTCTTCAGAAAACTCTTGTACGCCTGCCGCATGATGTAGCAGAACAGAACGTACATGGGAATCGCGTAAAGCGCGATCTTCGGAAGATCCGTTCCGGACGACTGGCTCAGCAGTCTCAGTACCAGAAGGACGAGTACCACATGTCCCGTCTGGCCGAGAAGCCGTACCATTTCATCCCACGGCGTATGATGCAGCACGCTGTGATAGGTATCCAGGATGATCATGACGACCTGATTGACGAGAATGGCTTCCAGAACCAGTCTCCAGAAGGAACGGGAGACCAGCACCCCTTCCTTCTCCACGATCAGGAACGCGATCAGAATGGATACAAATACGCACAGATTGTCCAGAAGCATGAAATCCACATGCTGAGACCAGCCGCGTAGTCTTCGTTTATACATGTTCTACCCCAACTTTCCGTTGTATGAATGATTCAAACGCCGCCGGACGGCCTGTCGGAACCGTCAGGACTGTCTGATCTTGTTTTCTTCCTGCCTGATCCTTGCAGCGCACAGGAGCATGGCCGGCAGATACAGACGCATCTTCAATAACAGTATAACGGCTCCGGCCTTTTTGGGCAAACCCTTTACGGACACATAGGACAGCATGTCCGTTTCAGCAAGCCCTTCCTTCAGATGCTTCGCCGCTTCCGTAAGGTTTGCGTCCGTTCTGGCGAAATGCTTCCCCGTACGGATGATCAGCATGGCGGCATACTGGTTGAGCTGGCGGTCTATGGACACATTCAGCCCGCTCATATGCTCCCGCATGTAAAGGATCAGATACTGAAAGCTCTTTGTGAGAAGATTCTCCCGGCTCACGGCGCGGATGGAGCCTTCATTCGTCTTGTTGTACATATACAGGCGTTCGTTGCAGATGTACACATTCTGAGCGTTCAGAAGGCATTCGTACGTCATGGGCACGTCGGTGAAGACCCGGATCCTCTCCTCGCGGGTGTAATGCTCCTGGATCAGTTCCCGCCTGAACGCCTTGTCCCAGGTGTGCGCCTGGATCACTCCGACCTGAAGTCCTTTGCGGGTATCGGTCAGAAGATACGGGAATATCTCTTTTTCCAGCCGTTCCCTGTCGTAAAATCCTTCCGGGACCTCGTTTAGGGTTTCCTCCAGATGGTCCTCGTGCACGTTGTAGGCCGCGAACAGCACCATGTCGAGCGGAACGGGCGACCGCTCAACCGTATCGTGGATAAACTGCAGCACGTTTTCATCCGCCCAGTCGTCCCCGTCCAGAATGCAGACGTAATCGCCCTTCGCAGCGCGGATCCCCTCGTTTCTCGCCGAGATCAGCCCGCCGTTTTCCTTGTGGATCACTTTCACGCGGGGATCACGGGCGGCATACTCGTCGCAGATACCGGGACAACCGTCCGGCGAGCCGTCGTCGATCAGCAGCAGTTCAAAATCCGGATAGGTCTGCGCGAGGACGCTGTCCACGCAGTGCCTCAGATACTGCTCCACCTTGTAAACCGGCACGATGACGCTGATCATTTTCCCGTTCCCCTTTCCTTCAAAAAACTTCACTAACGGATCCGGTATTCTTTATTGTTCCGGTCCCCCGTCATTTCCGTCCCTGTGCAGAATGCTCCGTTTCAGCTGCGAGAGGCTCTCCCTGAACACCTGTTTCCGAGCGTATACGGCAAGCAGGAAAAGATTCGGAACGGTAAAGCTCACCGCGGCGTTGATCAGCAGGGACGGCCACACGCTCAGATGAAACAGGGAGCAGACCAGCCACGAAGCCCCGCAGGAGATCAGCGCAAGCACCGTCATCCCGCCAAAGAGCCGGATATAACGCCCCATATTCTCCCGGGGAAACACCTCTTTAAACAGGTTGTGAAACAGCCACGGGATCTGAATGAAGACGATCGAAACGACCGAGGAAAGCAGGACTCCGTAAAGACCCAGCCTGCGGACGGTCAGAAGATTCAGCCCGAGATTGACGAGCGCCGCCGTCAGCGGCCTCCAGCGGTCCACCCGCCAGATGCCCGCAGCGTCCTTGAACATGTTGATCAGCTTGTTGGCGCCCATGGAATAGTAATAGACGACGAAGCAGATCACAAGCCCGACTGCGAGCAGATTGTCCTCGCCCATCCAGACGCGGATAAACGGCTGATACAGGCATAGCAGCATGGAACTGCTTACCGTCAGTATCCAGAGGAACAGAAAGCTGATCTTCTCGAGATCCCGGTAGTTCGCTTCCCTGCTCTCCATGACGAGCTTGTTGCCCACCCCGGCCATGCAGGCGTTGAGCAGCACGACCAGCATCATCCTGAGCGCGGTGATGATGAAATAATAGTTCTGGTAAAGCGCCAGAACGGTCAGACCCATGAAGGCGGAGATGACCACCGTATCCGCCGCGTCGAAGATCGTGGCGGAAAGCTTGGACGTGAACAGATCCCGCACCCTGCGGAAGATCTCCATCGTCTTTTCCTTCGGAAGCTTCTCGCCGGTCACGTACTGCGGATACATCCTGGAAGCGCATACCGCAGTCAGGATGTTGATCGCGAGCTGGCACACCAGCTGGACCGCCAGATAGAGATAATAGTTCTTTGTGAAAATGAGGATCAGGATCTTCAGCGTGTATTCCGTCACCCGCACGGCAAGGGTGACCTTGCTGATCACGTCCCTCCGCTGATGCGCCAGCAGCAGGCTGCTCTTGTACGCGAACAGCCAGTACGTCAGCACCGTGTTCCCGAGATTCATCAGGAACAGGATGTACAGGTTCATATCCGCCGGGATGTCGCCCTTGATGAGGTTCCTGAGAACCGGCAGCAGAAGCAGTCCCGCGGCAGCGATTACCAGGCCGATGATCCTGTAGAGAGTGCGGTAAAGACGCAGCAGAGAGCAAATCGTTTGGGTGTCGTCCTCGGCGATCGGCCTGTACATGCTGAACACCATGGCGCTTCCCACGCCGAGTTCAGCCAGGTTCAAAAAGGAAAGAAGCGACTTGAACAGGCCGTTCAGACCCAGGTATTCCGTCCCCAGATAGTGCAGCATAACGGAACGGATGACGAATGGAAACAGCAGATTAACGATCTCCATCGTTCCGTCGAACACAACGTTTCTTGCCGCGTTTCTGGTGCGCTCAAGCTTCATGCTTCGTTTAAACTATCCTTTCTCAGAAAGGGCCGGGCGTTTACAGCAGTTCCCTGTACAGTTCGTCTGTCAGCGCCGTAATGTCCTCCCAGGTGAATTTCGCCGCGACCGTTTCCTTCGCTTTCTCCCTGCGTTCCTCCGCCTTCTCCGGATGATTGCACAGGTCCTGCAGCGTATCTTTCAGCGCTTCCACGTTTCCTTTCGGGAAGGTGGTCCCGCAGCCGTCCATCACGTCCGCGCACTCCCCTATATCCGAAGTCACGCAGCAGCATCCGTAGTTCATGGCCTCGAGAAGCGTCAGCGGCATGCCTTCAAGATCGCTCGGCAACACGTACATGTACGCGTTGCTGTACAGTTCCTCCTGCACGATGCCGGTCTGAAAACCGGTGAATATGATGGACGGATCGTCCCCGGCCATTTCCTTAAGCTGCCGCACGTAATCGTCCGTGCCGGAAGAGCCGCCGACGATCACCAGTTTCTTGTCCGTTTTCAGCTGCTTGTAGGCACGGATGAGATAATGGATCCCTTTCTCCGGAACAAGGCGGCCGAGAAACAGGATGTATTCCCTCGGAGCAAGCCCGAACCGCTTCGTGATCTCGCTTGCCGGCAGGATCTCGGCAGGATCGATGCCGTTATGGATCAGCACCGTTTCCCGTCCGTATTTTTCTTTAAAGTACTTCCTTA
>JAFRNW010000036.1 GCA_017429985.1 Clostridia bacterium
ACTGGGAGGAGTAGGCGAAATGGACGCGGAAAAGAACTGGTTCGGCGAGCTTCGCAGAAAGATCGCCCATGTGGTGGACATCGGTTCGACGGAAGACGTGCCGAGCCGGGCCTATGACTTCGCCATCACTGCCATCATTCTTGTGAATCTGACCGTCGCGGTTCTCAGCACCTTTGACAGCATCAACAGCCGTTACGGCACGCTCCTCGATACGCTGGAATCGGTCACGGTCGCGCTCTTCGCACTGGATTATATCCTGCGGCTTCTCTCGGCAAAGTACCTTTTCCCCCGCCCGTCCGGATTCAGAAGCCTGCTCGTCTATATCTTCTCGTTTGCGGGCATTATCGATCTTCTGAGCTTCCTGCCGCACTATCTCCCGTTCTTCCTCCCCGCCGGCGCGGTCGCCTTCCGCATGTTCCGCGTCATCCGGATCTTCCGCTTGTTCCGAATTACCGCCTACTATGACTCGCTCAGTGCCATCACGGGTGTGCTCTCGAGCAAGCGGCAGCAGCTTCTGTCCTCGGTGTTCATCATCCTTGTGCTGATGCTCGCGTCGAGCCTGTGCATGTACAGCGTGGAGCACGCCGCGCAGCCGGAGGTGTTCCAGAACGCCTTCTCCGGCATCTGGTGGTCGGTCTCGACACTTCTGACCGTCGGCTATGGAGACATCTATCCCATTACGCCGCTGGGAAAAGCACTCGGCACGGTCATCACGTTCCTAGGCGTCGGCATGGTCGCCATCCCCACCGGTATCATCAGCGCTGGATTCGTGGAGCAGTATTCCCGCATGCAGTCGAACGCGACCATGGCGCAGGAGCAGGACGTCCACTTCATCAAATGCCGGCTTAGCGGGAAGGACGACTGGACCGGAAAGACCGTACGCGAGCTGGAACTCCCCGAGGGTGTTGTGCTTGCCGCCGTACACCGCGGTCACGACGTGCTGATCCCGGACGGTACGCTCAAGCTCGAAGCGGACGACGTGCTCGTCATTGGCTCGGACGCGCAGCCCGGAACACCGCCCGTCGAACTTCGGAAAGTCGTTCTTCTTGAAAAGAGCCCCTGGAACGGACAGTATATCCGCGATCTGGATATCTCCCGCCAGTGCCTGATCGTGATGGTCAAGCGGAACGGGAAACTGCTTCCCCCCAAAGGCTCCACCCGCCTGCGCGCAGGAGACACGCTGCTTCTGCACACAAAGGAGAACGCAGTGCCGCCTCACAGTACGGAACTTACGGTCTGACGCCCCTTACCGCACAACAGCAAAGGTCCCCTATGACAGAAAAAAGAGATCCGGCCGGATCTCTTTTTGTGTTCCTATTCCGTTTCCGCCGGACCCCCGTCCGGCGCATATTCGAGAAGGTCGCCCGGCTGGCATTGGAGCGCCTCGCAGACCGCGATCAGGGTCGAAAACCGGATCGCGCTGATATGACCGTTCTTCAGCTTTGAAAGATTCACGTTTGCGACGCCGACCCGCTCAGCCAGTTCGTTCAGGCTCATTTTACGGTCCGCCATCACACGGTCCAGTCTCAGAATAATCCGTCCCATGCGTCCTCCGTTTACAGCGTTTCATCCGCTTCATGCTGCAGCTTCGCGCCGTAGCGGAAAATCATCGTCAGGAAAAGGACGAGCAGCGTGATGAGCACCGTTTTGAGATCCAGATTGAAATGGAAGTTCCCGCCTTTGAACATCATGGAACTTGCGACCGCGGAAGCGAGTTCGGAGAGGACCGACGCACCGAGCATCACCCAGGCGAAAACGGTCATCCAGTGGATCACGCCTTCAGAGAACGGGGTGTCGCATTTCTTGAACTCTCTGGAAAGCCTGTTGAGAATGATCAGCACGATCAGCGTCGCGATGAACTTCACGAGACCCGCGAACAGACCATAGACGAATCTGGAAACCGGGACTGTGAACCGGTCCGTCGAAAATCCCGCCACAAGTCCGTCCTCTGTCTTTTCAAGCGACGCTGTCACTTTGCCGGAGGCAATATCATCGCCATCGAAGTCGGATGTATCGATCTGGTCCATATACGCCCCGATCAGGCTCTTGCCGATCGTCGCGTCGGCGTCGATCTGGATCCCAAGCGTGACCGCGTCTTTCGGCATCACCAGGAAAATGACAAGGCCCGCGATCAGCGCGAGAATGCCGAGAATCTGCAGGACAATCAGGATGATGGAAATGACGTTTCCCGCCTCTCCGATGCTGTTGATTTTCTTCTTAATGGACTGGTTCATGGTGTATCTCCCTTTTCATTAAATATTTAACGTTTATCGTTAACACAAGTTTGCCATTCAGAAATACGTTTGTCAATATGTTTTTAATGTTTTTCGTTAAATTTTTTATCTTTTTGATGAAAACGGACAATAATTGGCTGAATACGGGGCTGAATAGCAATCCAAGACGCAGGATTGTAACCTGAAATGCAACATTGCAAATTGAAAAGCGAATACTTGTAAACGAGATGCTGCTTTTGTCAGCGAGAGTCCGGTTTGTTTAAATGAATTGCATTTGGCTTTACAACTAAGAAGATACCAATCAGGCGCAGGATAGGATATAGTAGAGACGGAAGAAATGCCGAACCTTACCTTTAGGAGACCGTGCCATGAAAAGACTTCTCAGCCTGCTTCTGATCTGCGTCCTGCTGTCCGGCTGCGCCGGTCAGACGGGATCCGCTTCGAAAACGCACGCCGTATCCGACGGAAGGGACCGTCCCTCCGTGTGCGGACGGCTGCAGGTCCTGAACGGCAGACTCTGCAGCAGCAGCGGCGAACCCGTCATGCTCCGCGGCGTCAGTTCCAACGGCCTCCCGATGGGCGATTCCTTCATCAACGAAGCGCTCTTCTCCGAACTGTCAAAGGATTACGGCGTGAACGTGTTCCGCATTCCGGTCTACACCTGGGGCGTCGGCATCGTCGGATTCTGCACGGGCGGCAATCAGGAGCAGGTGAAGCAGCGGGTAAAGGACGCGGTATCATACGCAAAAAGCCAGGACATGTACGCAATCGTCGACTGGCATATCCTTCAGGACGGCGACCCGAATACCTATCTCGGTGAATCCCTTGCATTCTTCGCGGAAATGG
This sequence comes from Clostridia bacterium, assembly GCA_017429985.1. Taxonomy (GTDB): domain Bacteria; phylum Bacillota; class Clostridia; order Christensenellales; family CAG-138; genus JAFRNW01. Next base: position 3,081 of record JAFRNW010000036.1, read on the forward strand.
CGGAGGCGTTCAGGGATTACGACAACGTGCTCTATGAGATCTGCAACGAGCCGAACGGCGTGGAATGGAAGGACATCCGCAGGTATGCCGAAGCCGTCATTCCCGTGATCCGCGGTCTGGACCCCGACTCCCCCATCATCGTCGGAACGCCGGACTGGTCGCAGCGTCTGGACGAGGCTGCGGCGGATCCGTTGGATTTCAAAAACGTCCTCTATTCGCTGCATTTCTACGCCGCGACCCACAAAGAGGAGCTCCGTTCCGTCGCGCGCTCGGCGATGGAAAGCGGTCTTCCTGTCTTCGTCACGGAGTACGGCATCACGTCGTCAAGCGGCGGATTCCCGCGGGATCCGGAGGAAGCGGACCGGTGGATCGATTTTCTCGAGCAGGAAGGCATCTCGTATTGCATGTGGTCTTTTTCCAAGGCGCCGGAAGCGTGCGCGTCCATCGTCCCCACATGCCCGAAGACCAGCGGCTTCGTGCCGGAAGACTTCAGCCCGACCGGTCAGTGGCTGATCGAAACCCTGAAAAACAGGCACTGATCCCGTTCTGTTCTACGAAAGATCATTCAGATATAAAGAATACGGATCCCGGAAGAGGAATCACATCCTTCAGTCCGGGATCGCGTATTTGTTACGTGCGGGAGGCTCCGTTTACGGGAACCGTCCCATTTCCAAATGGTCCGTTTTGCGCTGTTTTCCGGGCGTGGGATTTCACGCCGTCAGCGAGGTTCCGGGATTATTCTCCCTCTTCAACCGGTATCCATTCTGCCTTGCTAACTTGAATGACATCATCCGCAGTGGCGATACGAATGACCTGGACCATCGGAGCTTCAAATGTTTCCTTCATTTGATCGACCCCTCCTTTCTCTGGCACGCATCCTGTTTGTTCCGGCAGTAAAACATGCCGGCAACGGTGTATAAAAATACATACGGAAAAGGTTCTCAGATACAACAGGGTACCTGTTCCTTTCACAGTATCGCCATAAATCAGGTCTTTTTCACGCCGCAGATCCTTCCTGCCCGCATTCCGGCAGGGAAAACGCAGTCATAAGCCGCGTTCCCTGAACGGTCAGGTCTGCGTACTGCGAATGAATTTCGTCCAAAGGTTGCGAAACCACCTCGCATAAGGATATACTTCAGATATGAGATATCCGGAAGGCAAAGAAGAATATCACGATATCTACCCGGAGTTCAACAGCGAACACGAGGGCACGATCAAGCACAAGGAACGTTCGGCGGCGCGTTCCGCCGTTTCGTCTGTCCTTGCCGCCGCCGTGGTGCTCTCTTCCCTTGCTGCGATTCTGAATCTGAGCGGGCTCAAACCCGCCGTCATTCGGCCGAAGCTCGTTTCGGTCACGGAGCATTCCGCCCAGGTGGACGTCTCATCCAGGCTGAATGATTCCGGGATCACCTACCCGATCCATTACCAGCTGTTCCGGTACAGCGGGGAGGAGTCGCCCGTGACGAGCAGCGGCAGGCTCCGTCTGAGCGACCGGGATCTGTCCGGCCACGATACCCCTGTGCTTCTGACCGGCGAGATCCTTGAACCGGATACGACCCTCGTTTTTGAAGACCTCGAAAGCGACCGTCCGTATCTTCTGGTGTTCCGTACCGATGACAGCGAAAACGACGGCGTTCTGAGGAAGGAAGCGCTCCTGATCGCGACGCAGCGGCCGCTCAAGCGCCCGCAGGTGCCGGCAGGTCTGATCACCCCCGAGCCCCCGCCCGTGACGCCGGCTCCCCCCATTACACCTCCGCCGACGATCTCCGTGCCGCCGGTCACACCGGTTGCGGAACCCGGGCCCACGGAAGAACAGCCGCCGCCGGGGCCGACAAAGGACAATCCGATGTATTATCCCGGTGAGGTCATCATCGAGCCTCCCAAAAAACCCAAAATATCGGCCAGGCCCGGAAAGACGCCGGCAGGCTCAAGCCCGTATGTGACCCCATGATCGAAGCGGATCGTACCAATCCCGTTCCGACAGATATACAAACCGAAAGGAGAACTGTTTATGAGCAGGAAAAAATCACGCGGCAACACCGTCGCACTGATCGTCGCGCTGGTGCTTCTCGTGTTCGTCATTCTCGCAGGAAATACGGATATCCTCGGTCCCGTGAGCGAAGAGCTCCGCGAGGCGTATTCCGGCATCTTTTCCA
>JAFRNW010000037.1 GCA_017429985.1 Clostridia bacterium
CACCTCCAGATAGGGATGATTCAGCGTGTCCCAGACCCCGTACAGCTCATCGATCTCGCCCATGTACCAGAGCAGAAGGTCCAGCTGATGGGGCGCCTGGTTGATGAGGACGCCGCCGCCCTCTCCCTTCCAGGTGCCGCGCCACGGATCGGACTGGTAATACGCGAGGTCTCTCCAGCCGAGCATGTTCACGGTTCCCAGGATCGGTTTGCCGATCTTGCCCGCCTCGATCGCTTCCTTGACGCGCATGGACGGACGGTAGAACCGCCTCTGGCAGATGGTCGAACCGACGACGCCGTTGCGTTTTGCTGCGGCGATGATCCGGTCGCAGTCCTCAAGGGAGGCCGCAAGCGGCTTCTCCACCGCGATGTGCAGCCCCAGATCGCAGCAGGCTTCCGCCAGCTCCGCGTGGTTCGGGTGCGGCGTGCAGATCGCGACCGCCTGAACGCCCGTCTCCTCCACCATCCTCTTCAGATCGGTGTACGGACGGATCCCGTACTGCTCCGCGAATTTCGCGGTCTTCTCCATATTCCTTCCGTAGCAGGCAACCAGTTCGCTGTTTTCACAGGCCTGGAACGCGAAAGCGTGAAAATGCCCCACTTTGCCGCAGCCGATCACGGCCGTTCTGATCTTTTCCATGTTTTACTCCTGATCCTCGTCACAGAGGAACACGATCTTCGTCAGACCGTCTTCCCGGTTGTAGATCTTCTTCATCCAGAAGTCGCCGTCCTTCAGCGGCACCTGTTTGGAGATCATTTTGTCCGCCGCGATCTGTCCGGACGCGATCAGATCAAGGCACTGCGGATATTCGCCCGCGCTCGCGCAGGAACCGAACAGGCTGATCTGCCTCGTCACCACGTACTGCAGCGGGAAGCTGATCTCCCTCGCGATGTTCCCGACCAGGACAACGCGTCCGCCGAGCTGCAGGCTCTTGATGCACAGAAGCGCGGTCGCCTCGATCCCGGTCGCGTCGATCGCGACCGTCACGCCGCCGCCCGAGAGCTTGAGGATCTGCTCGAGCGCGTCGGGATCTTTGGAGTTCACGCAGTCGGTCGCCCCGGTCTCTTTTGCAAAGTCAAGGCGCGTGTCGTCGATGTCCACCGCGATGATCTGCTTTACGCCGAAGCTCTTCACCACCTGAAGGGCGAACAGGCCGATCGTTCCGACGCCCACGATCACGACGGAATCCTTTTCCGTGATGGTCGTTCTGGTCGCCGCGTGGTATCCGATGGAGAGCGGCTCCGTCAGAGAGGCCTGCACGTAGGTCACGCTGTCCGGGAGCGCGTACAGGATGTATTCCGGAACACAGACGTATTCCGCGAAGCACCCCGGACGGTTGTACTCCTCGCAGCTGACGCCCAGGACCTGCCTGTTCCGGCAGAGGTTCACCATTCCCTGCTCGCACATGTCGCACTCGTTGCAGTAGACGGTGGAATCAAACGTCACCCGGTCGCCGGGCTTGAACTTCTTGACGTTCTTCCCGACCGCCTCGATCTTGCCGGCGGCTTCGTGCCCCATGATGACCGGCGGGCGGCGCCTGCCCGTGGAGCCGTCGAAGCCGTGCACGTCGCTGCCGCACACGGAACAGGCCTTCAGGCGGATCAGGACCTCCCCGTCCTTCGGGACGGGTTTCTCCACGTCCATATAGTCGAGCCGCTTGTACTCGTTCATTACCAATGCTTTCATAAGTCTCCTCCTTGTTCCAAAAGGAAAGCCGCACAGCATTTGCGCGGCTTTCCGTACCGGTATCCGGGTGAGATCAGCCTTTCACCGCGCCGGCCGTGAGACCGCTGATGATGTACTTCTGCAGCAGCAGGGCCAGTACGACGATCGGCAGCGTGATCGCGCAGGACGCAGCCATCAGGCCGCCCCAGTCGACATACGCGTAGGATACGAAGTCATAGATCGCGACCGGAAGGGTGACCGTGTTCCTGCCTGTCAGCACGATGGAGAACATGAAGTTGTTCCACGAGAAGATGAAGGCAAGCAGGGAAGCCGTGATCATGCCGGGCGTGGTCAGGCGCAGCGCGATCCTGAAGAACGCGCCGTACCGGTTCGTGCCGTCGATGCACGCCGCTTCCTCGAGGTCGACCGGGATCGACTCGAAGTTCGGGATCATGATCCAGACGATGTAGGGAAGCGCGACCAGCATATGCGAAAGGATCAGCGCCGTGTAGGTGTTCCTGAGCCCCAGCTGCGAAAAGATCGAGAACCAGGGAAGCAGGAAGGAAATGCCGGGGATCATTCTGACGAGCAGAACGATGACGCTGGATTTCCGCATCTTGAACCGCGCGATCGCATACGCGCAGGGCAGCCCGATCACGAGCGACAGCGCGACGGCGATGAACGCGACGATCAGACTGTTTTTCGTGTATTTCAGGAAATCATATTCGGTAAAGATGCTGATATAGTTGCGGAGCGTGGCGTCGAATTCGAGCAGTCCGTGCGCGTTCTGGTTGATGATCGACTGCTGCGGCTCTATGGAGGCAAGGACCATCCACAGGATCGGGAACAGCGTGATCAGAAGAACCGCATAGATCAGGACGTGGGTACCGACGGATTTCAAGATGTCTTTCGTTTTCTTGCTCATCAGTATTCCACCTCAACTTTCGATTTCACCCACAGGAATCCGCAGCCCATCGCCATGACCACGATGAAGAACAGGACGGAGATCGCGGCCGCTTTGCCGAACCTGTAATAGGCGAACATGTTCAAATAGCCGTAGATGTTGATCGTTTCTGTTGCGAAGCTCGGTCCGCCCTGCGTCGTGGCGTAGATGATGTCGTACGTCTTGATGACGTCGATGAGACGCATCAGGACCGCGATCAGGATGGACGAACTGGCAAGCGGCAGGGTGATCTTCGTGAACGTCTGCCACTTGGTCGCGCCGTCGATCAGGGCGGATTCATACGGCTCCAGCGGGATCGTCTGCAGTCCGCCGTAGACCATGAGCATGACCATCGGCGTCCACTCCCAGATGTCGATGATGATCAGCCACAGCATCGACTCAAATCCGGTCGTTGCCAGAAATGCCCTTCTCTGAAATCCCAGCGCTTCAACAACTACGTTCGCAATACCGATGCTCGGCTCCAGCATCAACTTCCACACCATGCCCATCGCGACGGGAGTTGCGACAACGGGCAGCAGCATGAGGGCCTGAACGACCCGGCGTCCGTGGAACTTCCTGTTGATCAGAACAGCAAGCGCCACGCCCAGGATCGTCTCCACCACGATGGCGATCGAGGAGAACACGATCGTTCTCCAGACGGAGTTCAGGAACCGCTCGTCGTGCAGGATCTCCTTGTAGTTCTGGAGGCCGATGAACTTCGGCGCCTTTACAAGAGACATCTGCCAGTCGGTAAAGCTGTACGAAAAGTTATAAGCCAGGGGAGCAATAATCATCAGCACAATGAAGATCAGCGCGGGCAGCACCATCACCAGTTTCATGTGCCTGTCAAACCATCTTCTCAAAACTCCCACTCTCCCTATTTAAGATTGTTCTGTGATACGGACGGAATGTCCGGACGGACATCCCTTCGGAAATAATCCATAAACGAAATCAGGATGACGGGGTTTCCCGTCATCCTGATCAAGACTTCATCAGCCGCCGAAGTCCTCGTCGAGCAGTCTCTGGAATTCAGCATCTGCCTTTTCTGCGGCAGCGGCTACATCCTTGCCCTCGATGGAAGCGGTAATGACGGCGCCGATCGCGTCACGGGCAGCTGCAACGGATGTGCAGAGCGGACGGTCATACGCCTTGGTGGCGATTTCGTTTGCCTTCTGGATGGACTCGAGCAGGTCCGCCGGATAGTTGGCGGTACAGGCGGGATCGTTCCAGGAGGACAGACGGGCGGAGGAGATACCGGATGTCTGGATGTATTTGACTTCCTCCACACCGGCGGCCCATTTCACGAATTCCTTCGCGGCTGCGAGGTTCGGGCTGTTGGCGGAGATCGCAAGGCCCCATGCGCAGACGTTGAAGGAGTGCTGTCCGGGCGTCAGAGCGAATCCGGTCTTGTCATAGACGGCTGTATCCGGACCGCAGAAGGATTTCCAGATGGAGTCGGCATCGGTGACCATCGCGGCGCCGCCCGTGGAGAACAGGTTCGCGCACTCTGCCCAATGCATGTTCAGACAGTCTGCCGGGCCGTATTCACGGAGCATTCTGCCGTAGAAGTCGAACGCTTTGATCGCTTCGGGGGTGTTGACCAGGGACTTCGGATGTTCTCCGGAGAAGTCGATCCAGTCGCCGCCGCAGGCGAACAGGTAAGCGGTGAACTGCGTGACGGCGGGGTTGCCGAGACCGCGCATCGTAACGCCGACGACGCCGGGCTCGATTCCGTTCAAAGCCTTCGCGCAGGCTTCATACTCTTCGAGGCTGGTCGGGACCGAAAGGCCGGCCTTCTCAAAGAGGTCTTTCCTGTACATGAGCACCTGACGCTCTGTTACCAGCGGTACGCCGTACATCGTGCCGTCGCCGCCGCTCAGCTGATACGCAGAGAGGGTCGCCGGGATGATGTCGTCGCCCTGGAATTCGGCATCCGCATAGAGGTCGTCCACCGGAGCAAGGAATCCGTTCTTGATGAACTGCTGGACTTCCTGCAGAGGACGGCACATGAACACGTCGATATACTGGCCGCCGGAACCGAGTTCCACGTTCAGTTTGTCGCTGAGCTGTCCTTCCGGATAGACCTCGTACTCGACTTTCATGCCGGTTGCAGCTTCGAATTTCGGGATCTCTGTCTTCATGGCGTTCGTCCAGTCATGGGAAGCCAGGATGACACGAAGCGTCACGCCGTCATACGGTTTGGGCTCGTCTGCTTTAGCAGGAGCGGCTGCCGGGGCTTCCGCTGCGGGCGCTGCCGCCGCGGGCGCTGCCGGTTCGGCTGCCGTAGTCTGGGACGCGGGCGCGCCGCAGGCGACAAGGCCGAATACCATGCAGGCAACCATGACCAAAGCCAAAAGCTTCTTCATTTGATGTTCCTCCTCATAAATTTTGTCTGTGCGCGGCGCATGCATAAAACACACGTCACACATCAGTAATAAGGATTGCCATTCGTTTTGACTACATTTTTTGAAAAAAATCGATGATTTCCTTCGGAAGCTTCGCGCGTTCGCCTTGTGTTTTCGATGCGCGGTAACATATAATGACCTTGTTGAATTTTCAATAAATCATTCGATTGGGGGAATCTTTAAGATGAAGGAATCCTGTCGGTATGCTATCGCGTGCGTGACGTCCATGGGTGTGAGGCTCACGCCTGAAAACCGGATGCCGGTCCACAATTCCCGTCATTTCATCCTCAGCTCTTCAAGCGCCGAAACGAACGTCCTGAACGTGACCTCGTCCCTCGGGAAGGAGTGCCTTGCGCTCACCAAATTCGTCAAGGGCAGCCCGATCGCGCTGTTCCTGAAGAACGATCTCCGTGCCAGGAACATCCGGTACGAGGGGATCGAGGTGGCGCCGGACGGTCCCTGGGGATGCCGGCACCAGTTCAACATCGCAGATTCCGGAGTCGGCTACCGCGCGCCGCGCGTCTATAACGACAGGGCCGGCGAAGTCGGCCGCACGCTTCATGCGGACGAGTTCGATCTGGACCGGATCTTCGGTCAGGAAGGCGTCGGCATCCTGCATCTTTCCGGTCTGATCGCCGCGATGAGCGAAGAGACCACCGAATGCTGCCTGAAGGTCGCCGAAGTTGCAAAGGCGAACGGCACCCTGGTCAGCTTCGATCTGAACTACCGCGCCTCCTTCTGGAAAGGACGCGAAGCGGAACTCCGCGAAGCGTTCCACCGTCTCGCCTCCATGGCGGACGTGCTGGTCGGCAACGAGGAAGACTTCCAGCTGTGCCTCGGATTCAAGGGGCCCGAAGTCGCGGGCAAGGATCTTTCCAACAAGATCGAAAGCTTCAAGCAGATGATCATGCAGGTGCGGGAAGAGTATCCGAACGCACGCATGTACGGCACCACGCTCCGCCAGGTCCTTTCCGCGAACGAGCATCTCTGGGGCGGCATCCTCCTCGCGGACGGCGAATGGTACGTTGAAGAGCCGAGACCGATCCAGGTCATGGACCGGATCGGCGGCGGAGACGGCTTCACGGGCGGTCTTCTCTACGGCGTGCTCCAGGGATGGCCGGGCGACAAATGCCTGCAGTTTGCGTGGGCGACCGGCGTTCTCGCGGCAAGCAGCCTGAACGACTACGCCGAACCCGCGGACGAGAAGCAGGTCTGGGACATCTATGCGGGCAACGCCCGTGTCCAGAGATAAGGGGCGCGGACAGTCCCCTATAGGCGGCATGCAGAATATCCGAATCATTTGTCTGGATCTTGACGGTACACTTCTGGACAATCAGAAAAGAATAAGCAAACGGAATGCGCGCGCTTTGCAGGCGGCGGCCGACGCAGGTATCGAAATCGTCCCCACCACGGGACGATTTTACCTTGGCATCCCGGAGCAGATCCGGAACCTGCCGTTTATTCACTACGCCATCACCATCAACGGGGCGTGCGTCTACGATGTCATGAACAGCCGGGAGATCGTCCGGATCGAGATCCCAGCGGATGAAGCCGTTTCCATTATGGAGCACTTCGACACGCTGGACGTCATGTACGACTGTTTTCTGGATTCCTGGGGATATATGAACACCTCCTGGCAGGAACATCCGGAGAAGTATTCACCGGATCCGGCTTACACCGACGTCTTTAAAAAACTCCGCAGTCCCGTTCCGGAACTGAAGGAATTCGTCCGGGCGTCCGGGAAAAACATCCAGAAAGTGCAGTTCTGGTGCAGGGATCTCTCCATCCGGGACAAAGAGCTGAAACTCCTTCCGAAACTGTTCACGAACGTTGCCGTATCCTCCGCGATCTATAATAACGTGGAAGTCAACAACGTAAACGCCCACAAGGGCGAAGCACTCAGAAGGCTTTGCGAATATACTGATACGGATCCCTCCGAAGTCATGGCAATCGGAGACGGATCCAACGACCTCAGCATACTTGAGGCGGCCGGAACGGCAGTCGCCATGGGCAACGCGGTCGCGCCTGTCCTCGCCGCTGCGAATATCGTAACGGATACCAACGAGGCGGACGGCGTCGCGAAAACGATTGAACAATTGTTAGGTATTTGAAAGGTGGTAACCAGAAAATGAAACTCCCAATTCAGACTGATCTTACGGGTAAAGTGGCTGTCGTAACCGGCGCGGGCGGCGTCCTTTGCGGCATGTTCTCCAAAGCGCTGGCAACGGCCGGCGCGAAAGTCGCCGTGCTCGACATCAACGAGCCCGCCGCGGTCAAGGTCGCGGATGAAATCGTACAGGACGGCGGAATCGCGAAAGCTTACAAATGCAATGTTCTGGACGAAAAGGATGTGGATGCCTGCCACGAACTCGTCCTGAAGGACTTTGGCAAATGTGATATCCTGCTCAACGGGGCGGGCGGCAACAATCCGCGCGCCACGACCGACAAGGAATACTTCTATCCGGAAGATCTGATGAACGACGAAATCCGTACGTTCTACAATCTCGACGAGCATGGGATCGAATTCGTCTTCAGCCTCAATTTCATGGGCACGCTGATCCCGACCAGGGTCTTTTCGAAGGACATGATCGGTCGCGAGGGATGCAATATCCTGAACGTATCCTCCATGAACGCGTTCACGCCTCTGACCAAGATCCCCGCCTACTCCGCCGCAAAGGCAGCCGTATCCAATTTCACGCAGTGGCTCGCGGTGCATTTCTCCAAGGTCGGCATCCGCGTGAACGCAATCGCGCCGGGCTTCTTTCTGACCAATCAGACGCGCCCGCTCTACTTCCGCGAGGACGGAAGCGTCATCCCGCGCTACAACAAGATTATCGACGCGACCCCGATGGGGCGTTTCGGCGAGCCGGAAGAACTGATCGGCGGACTGCTGTTCCTCCTCAACAACGAGGCGGCGTCCTTCATTACCGGCACCGTACTCACGATCGACGGCGGGTACAACTGCTACAGCGGCGTCTGAAAAGAATCGCAGGACGGTCTGCCTGTCCGCGGGCAGACCGCTGTCCGTGCCTGAACGGGCACGGTTCTTTTTTCTCTTTCAAGTTTCGAGGATTCCGATATGACACCATTCCGCAAGGGCACCCTGTACCTTCTGATCGCGTCCGTTCTGTTCGGCTTTAACGGGTTCTTTTCGAAGTATTCCTACTCCTACGGAATGAATCCGATCATGCTGGTCGCGGTACGCAGTGCGTTCGGCGTGCTCCTTCTGCTCCTGGTCCTGCTGTTCAAGCGGGAAAAGATCGTTCCGGCGCTGCGCCGGGGTCAATGGGTCACGGTCATCATCGTTTCCCTCCTGTACGCTGCGACCCAGACGCTCTTCCTTGCGTCCTTTGTCTACATGGATTCCGGGCTCTGCGTTTCGGTCCAGTTCTGCTTTCCCGCGCTGATACTGATCATGGGCGCCCTGTTCTTCCACGACAGGGTGGTCCCGTCCGACGTGTTCTGTTTTTTCCTCTGCTTTGCGGGCATCGTCCTTCTGATCCTGCCGGGCCACGTATCCCTGACCGGCATCCTGCTCGCTTTCCTGTCCGGTCTCTGCTTCGCGTGGTATTCGCTGGTCCTGGAGAAATGCCGCGTCTTTTCCTATATCGGAAAGCTTTCGCTGAGCCTTGTCATCAACGCCATCACGCTGATCGTCATCCTGCCTGTCGCCGCGGCAACCGGAAACCTCACGCTTTCCCTGCCCTGCCAGGCATACCTTTATGGATTCATCCTCGCGCTGAACAGCAGCGTGGTGGCCGCGATCCTCTATCAGACCGCCGTCAGCCTGATCAACGCGAAATACGCCTCGCTCCTGATCACGGTCGAACTCGTGGTCGCGATCGCCGTAGGCATCGTCGCGTTCCATGAAACAGTCCTACCACTGACGATCACCGGCAGCGTCTGCATCCTTCTCTCAGCCGTCTTCCTCGTTCTCTTCAAGGAAAACTTCCATTTCACGAAGCATCACCTGCGGCACTGATTGCAGAAAGAGGCGGCTGTGTAAAAACAGCATTGTGCACAGTTCTTTTCTTTCAGATATCTGATCTCAAAACAACCAGGCCCTTCCCATGATACAGAAGATAAGCGAATCAGAAATCAAAGGCAGCTTATTCTTTACTTATTTGGCATCATACTTTCCAAATCTTTACTTTCTGAACAAAATCTGTTATATCTGAGTAAAGATTCCGGCGGAGGTGGGTACGTGATCTCATATGATGTTCTTGAAAAAGCTCTTAAAGATAAGGGCATCGGAAAGACAGAGCTTTCTACACAGCTTGGAATCTCCACCCGGACCATCGCCAAGATAGGAAAGGGCGAAAAACTTTCCAGTCGGAGTTTACAGAAGATAGCACATTATCTTGGCATGGATCCGGCGATCCTGATGAGAGAAATCTCAGATAATAAGATCTTGCAGATGCTCAGAGAAGAAAAAGAAAGGAAGCTTCCGGGTGGACTGTATCACGAGCTGCAGGTCAGGATGACATACAATTCCAGTCATATCGAGGGAAGCAAGCTCTCCGAAGATCAGACAAGGCTGATTTTTGAGACAAACACCCTTGATGCGAGTGACGGCATCCCTGTAGATGATGTGTTGGAAACGGTGCACCATTTTCGGGCGATTGATTATGTGATTGATATTGCGGAAGAAGAATTGACGGAGGATATCATCAAGCATCTGCATTATATTCTGAAGCATGATACGAGAGATTCCACTCTCGGATGGTTTGCGGCAGGTGATTATAAGAAACGTGCGAATGTAGTTGGAGGCAGGGAAACATCCAAACCGTCGGAGGTTCATAAACACATGACGGCTTTGCTTCAGAAGTATAACGCCGGAAAAAATGCCACCGTGGAGGATATCATAGCATTGCATGCCGAGTTCGAGTATATCCATCCGTTTCAGGATGGAAACGGCAGAGTTGGACGTCTTATAGCATTAAAGGAGTGCCTGCGGCATAATGTGACCCCTTTTATCATCGAGGATGCAAAGAAAAGCTGCTATTACAGAGGCCTTTCCGAATGGAGAAACGAAAAAGGATGGCTTACGGATACCTGTCTGGACGGACAGGATACGTTCATACGACTTATGGATATGCTGGAAATACATTACTGATCATATCTTTTGATTTTTACTGACCGGTTGATCTTGAATTGCTTTATGCCGGAGGGAGGCGGGAAAAATGATTCGTTATATGGATCATATTACACCTGAAGAGTATATGGAATTACGCAGAAAAGTTGGATGGATGGAGTTTCCTCTTGAGGAAGCCCGAAACTGCGTTGAAAATGCTTATATGCTGGTCTGCGTGAGGAACGAAGATGAAAAAGCTGTCGGGGTTGTCAGACTGCTGTGGGACGGCGGATATGTCGCATTTCTGTCGGATGTTATCGTTGATCCTGATTATCAGGGTCAGGGAATAGGCAGGACTCTTGTAGAAGCGGTCATTCAAAGAATTAAAGATGATATGAAGCCGGGATATAAGGTTAAGCTGAATCTGAACGCAGCGAAAGGCAAAGAACCGTTTTATGAAAAGCTTGGCTTTAAGATCAGGCCAAACGAGGGTGCCGGAGCCGGAATGGATCAGTGGTTAACAATATAGAATTGATATTTCTCTATGAACAAATCACTCCAGAGAGGAATCTGATTTTTGAATCACAGAGCAATCGGAAAAGCGTTTTATAAATCCTTGCCTAGTCGCGGTTTTTCAGAATGATTCATCTTTCACTTCTCCGGCAGTTACGGGCATTTCCATTTATTTCAATCTAATTAGGGAATTTTTTTAGAGAAGTTTAAACAAATAATTCCCTATTTTTGGAAACTCTTTGCAAATTAGGGAACAAAGTGATATAATTTAGCATAGAAAAGTTCCCTAATCGGAGGGTGATATGGAAAACAACACGTTTTCGACCATTCAGGAATTGCTGCAGCAGAAGGCGGACTGTCAGGCCCGTCTGAATCTGCTGCCGTATGACGGCACGCCTGAAATCAAAGAGCAGAATAACGGCAGATATCTGTATATTCGGAAGAGGGTCGCGTCAAGACTGACCTCCGAATATGTCGGCGTGTATACGGATGATCTGTATCAGCTGCTTCTGCGCAACGCTCGCGAAGCAAGGGATCTGCGCAAACAGATCCGGCACATTGAAAAAAAGCTTGCAGAGCTCGGCTATTCAGAAGCAGATCTGCCCCCGCGGGTATTGATGAATCTGGATTTTGCGCGGGCGAATATGAAAGCCAGCATCTACGACCAGGCGGTTCTGGAGGGCGTGGCAACGACCTTTCCCCAGGCAGAAGATATCATCGAAAACGGCAGGGTGTCCGGTATGACGGCTTCCGATGTGCAGAAGGTTCTGAATTTGAAGCATGCGTGGGAATTCATCATGGATAAGGACGTCATCGCATGCCCGACGGATTACTATGTGCTCTGCCATATCGCCCGCCTTGTCAACGAGGGCTTCTACTTGGATGGCGGAAGGATCCGCGGTGTCCCGGTGACCATCGGTGGCACGACCTATATTCCGCCTCTGCCCATCGAGCAGATCGTACGGGAGGAACTGGACGGGATCCTGCACGGTTCCGGCGATGAAGTCGAAACCGCGATCCGGCTTTGCCTGTATTGCATGAAGATGCAGATCTTCAACGACGGCAACAAACGCGCCGCCGTTATCGCAGCGAACCATTATATGATCTCCCACGGACAGGGTCTCCTTGTCATCCCGGAGTCCGTCGTTCCGGAATTCAAACGGCTGCTTGTCGCGTATTATGAGGACCGTGACAACGGCGAGATCACGGCTTTTCTGCGGGAGAGGTGCTGGAGACAGTTCTGACACAGTCACGGAAGCAAAAGACGATACGGTTGTAAAACGAGAGCTGTGTAAAAATCATTTTACACAGCCCTCATTATTGTATCGGTTTTTATGGGTCCGTCAGAGTTTCAGATCGGTCAGGCCCATCTTGTCGTCTACCAGACCGTCCCTCTGGAACGCGATGCGCATCGCCTTCATCTCGACGGACATATCCAGCTTGTCGTTCTCAAACAGTTTCGTGTTGAGCGTGTCGAGCGCGGCCTTGATGTCCTCCAGATACTTCATGACCTTCGCGTTCATATCCTCGGTCAGCGCTCCGTTCGATTCCAGCCTCTGATACTTCTCCAGGATCTCGCCGAACGTCGGGATATAGTAGTTCAGGCACTGTCTCGCGTTGGTGATCTGGTCGGGCTTCTGCCTGAGGATCTGGAGCGTTCTCTCAAACAGCTTGCAGATCTCGCTGCTCCCGCGCTTCACCCCGGCGTCCCGGATACTGGTCCCGAGTTTGCGGAGTTCGAGCAGGTTGTGCGCACCCTTTTTGAGCGCGGCCTGTTCGTCCGCCGTCAGCGGACGGCCCGATTCGTCCTTGACCTGGGTCTTGTCGTCTTTCCCGGAGGGTTTCGCTTCCGCGTTCTTGCTGTCCCGGCTGACGGAGATGATCACGACGACCACAAAGACGACCAGCAGGATCAGGATCAGCACAGCCGCCCAGAGAAGGATCTTCGCGATGGATCCCAGCGTGGACGCGAGGACGGATCCGCCGGAAGACGATCCGTGCGTGCCCGTGATCAGCAGCACGATCACCAGCACTGCGACGATCAGGATCGGACTGAGGATGGAACCTTTCTTTTTCATGTCTGGAACTCCTTATTCATGCTCAAAAAGCAGAGCGGTCATTCTTCTTTCTCGGCTTCGATCACAATGTCCGCGTGCGGTTTTTCCGCGGGGACTTCCGCGCCGGATCCGAGGGAATTGTTGCGGATGTCCAGCAGCTTCTGCTTGAGCGTTCCCTCGATCTGGTACAGCTCCTGCTCCGCCGCGCGGCGTTTGATGCGTCCCTCCTCCTGGATCTTGATCACTTCGTCCAGGGAGGCGATCAGCTGTTCGTTCGCGTACTTGACGGTCTCCAGCTCGATGATGCCCTTCTCGCTTTCCTTGGCGATCTCGACGGTGCCGGTCTTCAGCTTCTCGGCGTTCTCCTTGATCAGCTGGTTCGTCAGGTCCGTGACGGCTTTCTCGGCCTTCATCGCGTCTTCCGCGTGCGCCATGCCGAGCGCGAGGACCATCTGGTTCTTCCAGAGCGGGATCGTGTTGTTCACGATGGAGGTGATCTTCTCGCTCATCAGGATGTCGTTGTTCTGGATCAGGCGGATCTGCGGCGCCATCTGGATGCTGATCGTTCTCGTCAGCTCGAGGTCATGCAGCTTCTTGTCGAAGCGGTCGCACTGCGCGGCGAAGTCGTTCGCCTTCTGCGCGTCCTCCGCGAGCCCGCTCTCCTTCGCCTTGTTCTGCAGCTCCACCAGCCTGCCCTTCTGCTCCTCTTCCAGCTTTTTCTTTCCGGCGAGGATGTACATGGTCAGTTCCTTGAAGTAGGTGACGTTGTTGCCGTACATCGTGTCGAGCATGACGACGTCCTTCAGGAGCACGTTCTGCTGGTCTTCCAGTTTGGTGACGACCGCGTTCACGTTCGCTTCCGCGGATGCGTACTTGGCGTTGAACGTGCTGACGTCCGATTTCTTCTTCTTCAGCCAGCCGAACAGGCCCTTCGGTTCCTCGTCGATGTCAAACTCCTTCAGCTGGGTAACCAGTCCCGCGATCATGTCGCCGACCTGGCCGAGGTCTTTCGTGCGCACGTTGTCCAGCGCGGTATCCGCGAAATCCGACATCTTCTTCTGGCAGGCGACACCGTACTGAAGAACGATGTTCGTGTTGCTCAGGTCGATCTTCTGCGAAAATTCGTCCACCGTCTTCTTCTCGTCATCGGTCAGATTGACGTCGCCGAGATAGGAGCCTTCCGTCGCTGAAACGACGCTCTTGATCTCCTCGGTCAGCGCGGCGGTTGTCTGGGCGGCTGTCGTTTCCTCCAGAACAGGGGGATCCATCTCCGGCTCCAGGGTCAGTACGATGTTGTTTTCTTCTGTCATTTTGCTCGACCTCCATTGCTGTATTATTATGGAAACTTGATTGCATGCTCCGCGGCGGACCATCCTCCGCCACTTTATCTATATTTTACTCTAAAATGAAAGAAAAATATATAACTTTTCTTGGAAAACGGCGTCCCCGTTATCCCGAAATCGCGAAAATGACCCCCGCGGCGGCGCTGCAAAGGAGCAGGACCAGCCCGACCTTCCAGTGCGCCTTCCGGTTCATGTCCATGATCCCGAAGAATTCGCGCACGAATCCGTTGGGCCAGAAGTACCATTTCGTCCGGCTCGCGATCCCCTCCGCGTCCAGTCCCGCCTTTCTCGCGAGGATCCCGCTCCGCAGCACGTGGAAGTTGGTGGTCGCGAACGCGACCTTCGCGTCCGGCTTCTCCTTGTCGATGATCCTTTTGGAGAAGACCATGTTCTCCCAGGTGTTCGCGGATTCCTTCTCGGCGAGCACCTCGTCCTGCTCGGCGCCGTGCGTCAGCAGGTAGAACTCCATCGCGGATCCCTCGCTCATGATCTCGTTTTTGCCCTGCCCGCCGGACGGAACGTAGATCACCTTTTTGCCCGTGGCGATCTCCTGGTCCCACGCGTACCGGATCGCGCGGTTCACCCTGCCCTTCAGAAGCGGAAGGAGCCCTCCCTCCCTGCTGATGAGGCATCCCAGGATGATGATGTAGTCCTTGTCGTAGGCGGGCTTCTTCCTGGCGGCCGCAAAGCCCAGGATCCCCGTCCCGACCGCGACGCACTCGTAATAGCAGAGGAACAGCAGCAGGAACAGCGTTACGGCAAGGTAGACCCCCTCCGCCCACGTGTTTCCCGCAAGCCCGTTCGGCACGATCACCTTCCGGTAGACAAGGTCCGTCGCCGCGTACAGGAGGAACGACCCGCCGATGTACAGCACGGATAGGATCACGCCGTTGAGATTCTTCAGCCGGAACCCCTCGTGCCGGATCAGGGATATGTTGCTGACGGTGACGAGCAGGCAGACCAGCCCGAAAAACGCGAGGGCATACCACGAGAACAGCATCGGGAAGGTGATCATCCGGTCAAAGACCGCCCGGAGGCCGAGCTGTTCCGGATCCCGGATGCAGGACAGGAAATAGTCAAGAAGAAACAGCGTCAGCACGATCTCGAACAGGATCGCCCCGATCACCATGATGTTTCCGAACGAATAGAAATCCCTTCTGAGGTTCCTTTTCAGCGCGGATGAGAGCAGCGCGATCGTGAAGATCTGGAAGATGAACAGGACCGAAAGGACCGCCTGTCCGCGCATGGAGGGATCCATTCTGTCCCGCAGGCGGAACACCGTCACCGCCGCGATCGCCGCCGTCGCGAGAAAGACGGCCTCGTATTTTCTTCTGAACTCTTTTTCCGTCCGGTCCATTCCCGATAATAAAAAACCCGCCGCCGAAGCCTTTGACCGCTCCGGCAAACGGGTCGTGTCTTTAAAAGATCTTATTTGTTGATGATCTCTTCCTGGACAGCCTCGGCGACTTCCTCCGCGGCTTCCGCGGTCTTCTCAGCGGCTTCCTCCGCGATCTCAGCGGCTTCCTCGGCGACTTCTCCCGTCGCGTCGACGACCTGCGCTTCCGCTTCCGCCGCGTCGTGCTTGATGTCGGCATAGACCTCCCCGGCCTTTTCCTTCACCTTTTCAACGCCTTCCTTGACCTTGTCGGCCCCTTTCCCGATGTCCTCAGCCAGCTTCGGATTCTTTTCCTGGACGTATTTCTTGGCGTCCTCGAACGCGTCGCCCGCAGCCTTCTTGACCTCGATGGCAACGTCCTTGTAATCGACTTTTCCGTCTTCATTGACGTCTTTGACGCCGTCCGGATTGTTCTCCCTGAACTTCTCCGCGACCTTTACCGTCGCGACTGCCGCACCTGCCGTTGCGCCGATGCCGAGCAGTTTTTTGAAAAATCTACCGATTCCGCTCATGAGCGATCCCTCCTTGTTCTGATTTCGGACATTATTATACTATTCTGCCGGATAATTCGCAATAAAGTTCGAAAGATCCACCGTTTCCGTTACGACCGGCTCCGGAAGCCCGGCACCCGCAAAGCAGCAGGCGGCCGCGTAACCGTCCGGGCAGGCAGGAAGCAGGAACGAAAAGGGCAGGATCCCCTCCCTTCCGAAGACGGAGAACCCGGTGTCCGACCGGCGGATCATAAAGCTGTTCAGCGGGGCTGCCATGCCAAGCCCCGTGCATTTGATATAGCTCTCCTTCAGGGTCCAGTAGCGGTAGAAGAGTTTGCCGCGCTCAGACGCTTCCGCTCCAAAGATGTCCGCCGCCTCTTCCTTCGTGAAAAACCGCTTCGCGATCTCCGTCCGCGCTTCCCCGGTCCGCTCGATATCGCATCCGGCCGGAACACCCGAGACCACGCACATGGCAAAGCTTCCGGAATGCGACAGATTGAAAAAGACCGAAGGATGTTCCGGGAGATACGGCTTCCCGTGCTCCCCCTCCGCCGTTTCGCAGGCCAAAGGATCCAGCCCGGCATCCACCAGCGCGCGCGTCAGTAAAAGACCCGCCCCGAGCGACAGACGCTTTGCGGAGGGCAGCCGCAGCCGGTCCGTTCTTTTCCTTCTTTCCGGGGAGACGGCGCAAAGCGCACGGTCAAACAATGCCGCGTCCGACAGGCAGTCCGTATCCGCGAAACAGACGGTCGTCCTCATCCGTTGAACCGTTCCCGGTCGATCCAGAGTCCCAGAGCGGGGTTCGGGATGAAGTAGATCTCCTCCCCGTCCACCGTGTTATACCCGGGCGTCAGTTTAAAGGGATCGTATCGGGCGGCGGTCTCGTCATAGTCGGCCGCGCAGTAGCCCGCCTCCTCGATCTCCTGTTTTGAAATGTTCTTCACCGCGTACGTGATGCGGAATCTCCCGTCGGAGGAGCCGTGGATCAGGTGCGCCGCGGCGCCCATGTTCTCGCGGATGTCCGAATTCTTTGGGTCGCGGAACGCTTCCAGCGTCGTAAGCCTTCCCCGGTATCCGTATTTGCGGATCAGAAGATCCACCTGGAGATCCTCGCCGAACCGCTCCACCCCCGGCGCGAGGATCAGAAGCTCCCCGCCGTCCGCCATCGCCATGCGCGTCCGGTACACCGCCTTGTTGCCGAGCCACGTGCTCTTGAACTCGTCCGGGTTCAGGTATACCACGCACTTGCGGATGCCGTGCTCCACGAAATCGATGTTCCGCTTCTGCGAAAGCGCGACCGCCTCGGTCAGGCATTTCCTGCCCTCGCCGATGAACAGGCCGTGCGTGCGGATGTTTCCGCCCGGCGCGGTCGTCACGGTCAGCACGAACAGGATCGGCCTTTTGGAAAGATAGGTCTCAAAGCACCGGTCGAACATCTCGCGGACCGGGGTATGGTCCTTCCCCATCATGCGCTCCATGCCGTACACGGCGCCGACCATGTGGGACTTGTTGATCATGTCGCTGCCGCCGGCTCCGACGAACAGGTTCTTGGTATGGTTGGACATTCCGATGACTTCGTGCGGAACGACCTGGCCGACGGACAGGATCAGATCATAGCTTTCGTCCATGACGCGGCGGTTGATCTCGCACGCGATGGGCTCATTCCAGAGTCCCTCCGTGATGGAGCTCAGGTATTCCCCGGACACGTCGCCGAGCTTTTCGACATCCCTTCGCCAGTTGTGAACGAGGAAACGTCCGAACGGGACATCCCCGAACATATCGGCCGCCTCCGCTTCCGTCATCGGGGCGTGCGTGCCGAGCGCGGGCATGATGTCCACCTCCGCCCCGCGTTCAACGAGCAGGTGATAATAGACGTTCGTGATGAATCCCGCGTTGGAATGGTAGCGGGTATAGTCGGGCGGAAGGATCAGCACCCTGCGGGGCGTCCTTCCCTGAAGGCTCTGTACGAGCGCTTCCCGGATCTCTTCCCTTGTCAGACCCTCTTCCCGCTCTGCGGTCCTGAAAATATCCATGCTTTCTCTCCGAAAAGGGATGCCCTGCGGCATCCCGTTTTTTTCCTTTATGCGTTGTAGGTCGAAGCCGATGTGCTGCCGCCCTCTCCGGTCCAGTTCGTATGGAAGAACTTCCCGCGCGGCGAATCGAGCCGCTCGTAGGTGTGCGCGCCGAAGTAGTCGCGCTGCGCCTGCAGGAGGTTGGCCGGAAGCAGCTCCGTCGTGTATCCGTCGAAGTAGTTCAGCGCGGTGCAGAAGGCGGGCATCGGAATGCCGCTGGAGACCGCCGTCGCGCAGACGCGCCGCCAGGAAGGCACCAGCGTGCGGATCGTATCCGCGAAATAGCTGTCGAGGAGCAGGTTCTCAAGGCCCGGATCCTTGTCGTACGCTTCCTTGATCTTTCCGAGGAAGACGCTGCGGATGATGCAGCCGCCGCGCCACATCAGCGCGATGCCGCCGTAGTTCAGGTTCCAGCCGTACGTCTTCGCCGCCGCGCGCATCAGGGTGTAGCCCTGCGCATACGAGATGATCTTGCTCGCGTAAAGCGCCTTGCGGATGTCCTCGATGAACGCCTCGCGGTCGCCTTCGAGCGCAGGGATCTCATGCGGGAATACTTTCGAAGCGCGGACGCGTTCCTCCTTCATGGCGCTCAGGCATCTGGAGAAGACGGCTTCGCCGATAAGGGTCAGCGGGACGCCCTCGTCCAGCGCGGCGATCCCTGTCCATTTTCCGGTGCCCTTCTGGCCCGCCGTGTCCAGGATCTTGTTCACGATCGCGTCGCCGTCCGTGTCCTTGTAGGCAAGGATGTCCCTCGTGATCTCGATCAGGTAGCTGTCAAGCTCCGTCTCGTTCCATTTTTTGAACACCTCGTGCATCTCCTCCGCGGACATGCCGAGAAGGTCCCGCATGATCTGGTACGCTTCGCAGATCAGTTGCATGTCGCCGTATTCGATGCCGTTATGCACCATCTTGACGAAATGGCCCGCGCCGTTCTCGCCGACCCAGTCGCAGCAGGGCGAACCGTCCTCGACCTTTGCGCAGATGGCCTGGAAGATCGGCTTGACCGCCTCCCACGCTTTCGGGGATCCGCCGGGCATCATGGAGGGTCCCTTCAGGGCGCCTTCCTCGCCGCCGGAAACGCCGGTCCCGATATACAGGAGGCCCTCGCTCTCTACGTACGCCGTTCTGCGAATCGTGTCCGGGAAGTGGCTGTTGCCGCCGTCGATGATGATGTCCCCGGGCTCCAGAACGCCAAGCAGCTTTTCAATGAAGTCGTCGACCGGTTTGCCGGCTTTGACCATCATCATGACCTTGCGCGGTTTTTCAAGGCTGTCGCGCAGTTCCTCCAGGGAACGGCATCCGATGATGTTCTTGCCCTTCGCGCGGCCTTCGACAAACGCGTCGACCTTCTCCACCGTACGGTTGTATACGGCGACGGTAAACCCTTTGGATTCCATATTGATGACCAGATTCTCTCCCATGACGGCAAGACCGATCAGCCCGATGTCAGCTTTCTTCATGCGTAACCTCCCTTAAATATATGTCAGTCGTTGTAACGGTATCGTTTCCCGCGGCGGACGGCCTTCCGGCCGGCCCGCACCCGCTCATTTTATATTATATGGGCTATCCGCGCGGTTGACAATTGAAAAGATTCCCTTATCCGCAACAGAAACGCGCTTAAGGAAAAGGCCCGGACGGGTCATCCTCAAGGTCCCGGATCCGCGCCTTCTTTCTGCAGTACGCCTTGCGGTTCGCCTCCCTCCGGGTGACCGGGCTGAGGCTGCCCCACGTGTTTCTGCGCTTTCTGTCGAGCTCCCGCTTTTTCTTTTTGGAGAGCTTCCCGTACGATATGAACTTTTCCATTCGGACACCTCCCGTCTGCGGACCGGATCGCGGAACGGACCCGGTCGCAGCGCCCCGCATAAAGGGCGTTCCTATTTTCCGCTCGCAGACACGATGGTCCCGTCCGCCGCCACCTCCACCGTCACGACGTAGGTATATCCCGGCGCGTTTCCGTCCCAGTCGCAGGGCGTTGTGAACGTGATCGTCGTCGTGCCGGCGCGCTTGCCCTCGAATCCCGCGGACAGGATCCCGACGGTCTGCCCCTTCATGGCGCCCTTGTCGGAAAGGGTGAACTTCCGGTTGATGGAATAGTCGATGATGGAATCGTCTCCGAACTTGTTCTTCCATTCGCAGCCGGTGCTCTTGTTCGTCCCGAGTTTCACGGTCAGTTCCGTTCCCTCCCAGGACAGCTCGCGGTAGGTCTTCAGATCTTCCGGCTTCGGAACGCTAACCCCGCAGGAAACGAGGACCAGGCTCATGAGGATGACCAGAAGGACGATCCATGCGGTCAGGGAATTCGTTTTCGAATGCTTCATCGTACCGTTCCTCCAGTTATTTTTATATTTTGTACCTGCCGTCACATCCCGAACAGTGTTTGCGCCTTTACCATATAGGAAACGACGTCCACGTCGAACGGGCATCTCGTCCTGCAGCCGCCGCACGCGATGCAGTCGGACGCGTGCGCGGACAGGTTCCGGTAGTGTTCCAGGACGGAGGACGGAACCTTCTCCTGCGTCACGGCAAGGTCGTAGAGCTTATTGACCATGGCGATGTCGATCCCGGACGGGCAGGGCTTGCAGTGGTTGCAGTAGGTGCACATGTCGCGGTAGGCGTGCCGGGACGCGCCCGCCAGAACGGAGGCGTAGTCCTTTTCCGCGTCCGCCGCGGTCTCGTAGGCGGCAGCGGCGTCCACGTGCGCGGGTTCGCTGTATCCCACCAGGACGGAGGCGACGGCGGGCCTGGTCAGCGCGTAGTGGATGCACTGCACGGGCGTCAGCGCGACGCCGAACGGGGAACGCTTCGGATCGAACAGCCTGCCGCTCGCGAGGCCTTTCATGACGGTGATCCCGACCCCCTCGCGCTCGCACAGGGCGTACAGTTCCGCCCGGTCGCGGTAGATCCCGCCAAGCCCCGGGTCGAACTCGTCCGCCCGGTAATCCTCCAGATCCTCGGACGGCGGAAGCATGTCGAAGACGGGATTGACCGAGAACATCAGCATCTCCACGATCCCGGACTCCACCGCCTGCTTCGCGATCAGCGGATTGTGGGTGGACATGCCGATATGCCGGACCGTGCCGTTCTCCTTCTGCTTCATCACGTAATCGAGGTACGGGGAATTCAGGATTTTGTCCCAGTCCGCCTGCTCGTCGCAGTAATGGATCATGCCGATATCGAAATAGTCCGTATGCAGCCGTCTCAGCTCGTCCTCGAACGCGGGGATCACGTGCTTCAGATCACGCGACCGGAGGTACTGCCCGTTCTGCCAGGTCGCGCCGAAATGCCCCTGGATGATCCAGCGGTTGCGGAAACCCCGGATCGAGTCGCCTAGGTTGGAGCGCACCTCGGGATCGCTCATCCAGCAGTCGCAGATGTTGATCCCGTATTCCATGCAGCGGTCGGCGATCGCCTTTCCCTCTTCCCTGGTTTTCCCTTCGAGCCATTCCGGTCCGTATCCGATCTCGGAGACCATAAGGCCCGTTTTCCCGAGCTGACGATACCGCATCTTTTATCCCTCCGGTTGCTTTTCTCTCTTCAATATACAGGATAACCGCGCCGCGGCACAACCGTCCTTTCCCGATCCGTCCCGCTTTATGATATAATTTCCCCATCCGGCAAGGAGGTGCGACCGATCCATGCAAAAGCTGACACACATCGTTCTGGACTGCGATCCCGGGCATGACGACGCAACGGCGATCATGCTCGCCGCGAACAATCCCCGCATCGTTCTGGACGCCGTGACGACGGTTGCGGGCAACCAGACACTTCCGAAGACGACGCTCAACGCCTGCAGGGTCCTGCAGTGGATCGGCAGAACCGGCATCCCCGTGTACGCGGGCTGTCCCGGTCCGTTTGTGCGGGATCCGGTCATCGCCGGGGATATCCACGGGGAGACCGGGCTGGACGGTCCCGTTTTCCCGGAATGCACAAAACTTCCGGAGCAGAAGCATGCGGTGCTGTTTCTGATCGAGCATCTGCGCGGTTCAGAAGAACCCGTCACGGTCGTGACGACGGGTCCCATGACCAACCTCGCCATGGCGCTGCGGCTGGCGCCGGACATCTCCTCCCGCATCGGACGGATCGTCCTCATGGGCGGATCGGTCGGGAACGGGAACGTCACGCCCGCCGCGGAATTCAACATGCTGGCGGATCCCGAAGCCGCGCGCATCTGCTTTTCTTCGGGGGTCCCGCTCGTCATGGTCGGGCTGGACGTCACAAGAAAGGTCCTCTGCTATCCCGAGATCGTGGAACGGATGCGGAAGATCGGAAGCTGCGCCTCCGACCTGTTCGCCGCGCTCATGTCCCATTTCTGCAAAACGCAGAAGGAGGTGTTCGGGTACGACGGAGGACCGCTCCACGACCCGGTCACAGTCGCGTATCTGACCGATCCCTCCGTGCTGACCCTGAAGGACTGCCGCATCGAGGTCGACACGACCGGAGGCCCGTCCTACGGAAGGACGAACTGCGACGTGTTCGGATACGCGAAAAAGAAGCCCAACGCGAAAGCCGCGCTGGACATCGACGCGTCCCGTTTCTGGGACCTGATCGAGGAATGTTTCCGGAGGTATCTGTGATGCGCGTTCTATGTTTCGGATCCGCGAATATCGATTACGTATACCCCGTTCCGCATTTCGTCTCCGCGGGCGAAACGCTGGCTGCCGGTCCCCGTGAGGTGCATCCCGGCGGCAAGGGGTTGAACCAGGCGGTCGCTCTGGCCCGCGCGGGCGCGGAAACGGCGTTCGCCGGAAGAGCCGGAAAAGACGGGCTGTTTTTAAAGAAACTCCTGGAGGACAGCAGCGTCGCGACCGTTCATTTCGAACTTCTTGACGGAGAGCCGACCGGCCACGCCGTGATCCAGCGTGATCCCTCGGGGCAGAACTGCATCCTTCTCTACGCCGGAGCCAACGGAACGGTGGATCCCGCCTTTTCCGATACGGTCCTATCCGGGTACGGACGCGGGGACATCCTGCTGGTGCAGAACGAGATCCCGTACGTGCCGCACATCATCAGGAAAGCGAAGTCTGCCGGCATGACCGTGGCCGTCAATCCGTCCCCGGTATCGGAGGAAATGCGGAACTGGCCGTGGGGCTGCGTCGACCTGATCATCCTGAACGAGACGGAAGGCGCATTCTTTGCCCGTTATGAAAAGCTGACCGCGGCGGACATCCCTGCCCTCCGCTCCCGTTTCCCGGATACGGACATCGTCCTGACCCTCGGCGCGGAAGGATCCGTGTACGGGGGAAGCGCCGGGACCTTTTCCGTTCCGGCATATCCCGCAGAAGCCGTCGACACGACGGGCGCGGGCGACACGTATACCGGGTATCTCATTGCGGAGCTGGCGCGGGGAAGTTCCGTACGGAGCGCGATGGAAACCGCATCGAAAGCGGCGGCTGTCGCCGTTTCCCGATCCGGCGCCGCCTCCTCCATCCCCTTCCTTTCCGAAGTGAAAGCCTGACCCGACCGATCTCAACATAATCATCAGATACGATCCCGACACCGGAGGTATTCCCCATGCAGATGACCGAAACGATCAGAGAACTGACGGACCGCCGGTCGGTCCGGGCCTTTCTGGATACGCCCCTGACGGAAGAGGAAAAGACCGCCATCCTGCTTGCTTCCTGCAATGCGCCGACGGCGGGAAACCAGCAGCTGTATTCCATTCTGGACATCACGGATCAGGGGATCAAAGACCGGCTCGCCGTTCTCTGCGACAACCAGCCGTTCATCGCGGACGCGCCGCTCGTCCTGATCTTCGCGGCGGACCAGCAGCGCTGGTATGACGCCTACCTGCTCGAAAACGCCGATCCGCGCCGTCCGGAAGAAGGCGACCTGCTCCTCGCGGTCACCGACGCGTGCATCGCCGCGCAGAACGCGGTCACCGCGGCGCACAGTCTCGGGATCGGATCCTGCTACATCGGCGACATCATGGAAAACTGCGAAGCGGTCCGGGAGCTTCTCTGCCTTCCGCCGTACGTGTTTCCGTGCGCCATGCTCGTGTTCGGAAGGCCAAAACCCTTTGTCCCCGGCAGCCGGAAACCGCCCCGCTTTGATCTGAAGGACATCGTCTTTGAAAACCGATATATGCAAAAGACCGGAGACGAGCTCCGGTCCGCCATGGCCGTGAAGAATTCCGGCATGAAGCCGTACGCGGACTGGGTCCGCGCGTTCTGCAAGAGGAAATACGATTCCGCGTTTTCAAGGGAGATGAGCCGTTCCTTGCGGGAATACCTCGCCCCGTTCTCCGATCGTTCAGATCAGCTCTGAGATCGCGTCCGGCAGAACGGTCCTGACCGCCTGCATGATCCTGCCCGCGAAGTCCCCGAGACGGGGATCGTTCTTCATCGTGCGGAGCATGGATACCTTTTCCTTAAGCGGTAGTTCCGCAAGATCGGAAACGGAACGCGCGCCGGTGTCCGTCATCCCGGAGAACAGCGCGTCGATGAACGTCGCCTTTTCTTCGTCCGTCAGGCCGTCCAGCGTTTCCGCCAGGATATCCTTCATGCTGCTGCTGAAAAACCCGAGCCCCTCCTCGTGCACGAACCCGGTCCCCAGAACCTCCCAGTTGAATCCGTCATGCGTGAACGGTCCCTTCACCGTCGAATGCACGTAGCATGGTGTTCCCGCCATGTTCAGAAGGATGCCCACCATCGAATTCTGCGGAAGGACCGTCACGACCCTGTCCCGTATCTCCAGATATCCTTTGCTGTTCAGAAAATCCTCCCGGAAACCCGGTCCGTCGAAGCTGACCGCGCTGACGATTCTTTCACGGATCTTTTTCGGACCGCTTGCAGCCGCATACACCGCGAGGTTTCCTCCCTTGGAGTGGCCGACCGTCATGAGCCTGCCCGGATATTCCTCCGCAGCGCGCTTCAGATACGCCACCGCATCCCGCTGGGCTGGCACCTTGTCCATCGCGGCAAGGTTGCAGTCCTCTTTCCATCCGGTCAGCGTGTCGTCCGTTCCGCGGAAGGATACGCAGGTCAGATCGTCCGACAGGCGGATCGTGACCGCCGCGAACTGCTCTTCCTTCTCCTCCCGCGTCCGGCTTCCGTAGCCGCAGAGCACGACGTGGCGGAACCGCTCCGTCCTGCAGAGCTCCTTGAACATGGTCAGAATATACGGGGACTGCAGGACGCCGATGCTCCTGTAGTCGTCCGAATGCGTTTCGAAATAGGCCTTCGCGGCCTCTTCCACCGTGACCTGCTGCGTACCTTCAGATACGATGTCCGTATAGTCCGGCGTCGCGAGCTGGGAGAAGATGAACTGGTCCACCAGATTGATCGGGGAGGCGCGGAAAGGCAGGTCTCCTCTCCAGATCAGATAGTCAAGGGTATTGAACGGCATGCTGTTCCTCCGAATCTGTTTGCCATTATTATCGCACAGGGACCGCCGTTTGTCACAGGATCAAACGATCCCTTCCTTATCACGATGGAGTGAACCTCACTTTTCAAAGTAAATGCAAGTCAGAGCAGAGAGAGGCTTGCATTTGCTTTGAAAATTGAGGCTGCTTTCGGCATCAGGTCCGTTCCGTATTTTTCCTCTTTCCACCCGCCATGCCGATATATTATAATGGTATATAACCTTCCTGCGTTCTGCGGGACAAGGGGCATTTTCCAATCTCAAGGGGGGTACGAACATGAAAAAAGTCTTAGCGGTTGTTCTCTGCCTGCTGATGCTCGTTTCGGCAACGGCATGCTCCGGCAAAAAAGAAAAAGAAGAAACTCCGGCCGATTCGAATCTCGGCCTTTACACGCTGACCACCGCGGAGATGAGCGGTCTCAGCATTCCCGTGGAATCCGTCTATGAGGGCGGCTTTACCGTTGACCTGAAGGATAAGGGCAAGGCGAGCCTCACCGTCGACAACCAGACCGCCAGCGGAACATGGACGCTGGACGGCAAGAAATTTGCCGTCAAGGGCGGCGGTCTCGAACTGGAGGGCACGCTGGAAGACGGCGTCATGACGATCGACAACGCCATGGACTCCGGCATCACGCTGACGCTGTATCTGGACGGATACGCGCCGCTTGCCGCGCCTTCCGTACCGGCTGCGCCCGCTGCCGCGGAACCGGAAGCATCCAAGCCGGAAGTTGCCGAGGAGCCCGCTGCGACCGCGGAGCCCACGCCGGAACCGACTCCGGAGCCCACGCCGGAACCGACCCCCGAGCCTGAACCGGAACTGTTCCCGAAGACGACCATCATCTTCCCGGACGGCACGAAGATCGACGCCTATGTGGTCGAGTTGTTCAACTTTACGAACGACTGGTCCAAAATCGGCGGATGGGGCAGCAGGATCAGCCTCGGTTCCGTCAAGAACAATCCGTTTGAACTGAAGGGCACGCTCCGGAACGTCTACGGCTTCTCCTTCGACTACGGCGTCCTCGTCAAAAAGGGCAATCCGCTCACCGAGGGATTCAAGGGGGGGTTCCGCAAGGCCGGCAAATGGGAGTTCGGCGATTACGAAGAGCTGATCCGGCTGGAAGATGCTGCCGCGCAGGAATTTCACATCTTCTCCAAGGACCCCGCTCTGATCGACGCGTTCACCGTCACGACCGCCAAGGTGCTGAACAAGAACGCCTCCTATCAGTCCTGGATCAACAACCTGAAGGTCTACTTCGCCACCGAGGAAGCGGCGCAGCTCTACGTTGACTCGATCCTGCAGTAACCCTAAGCTATGCCAAAGGCCTCCGTCATCAGGAGGCCTTTTTCATTGCTTTCAATTTGGAAAACCGCGTCAGCGGATCCTGGTGTAGGTGCAGAACCGAAACCGGATCCCATTCTGTTCCTGTTCCTCCCCGGTCTCCGTCCTTGCCCACTCCCCCGTCTTCAGGAGGTCCGGGTAGAACGTGTCCGCGTCGGGATCATCGATGTCGTTGTGCGTGACGTAGCATGTGTCACAGTAGGGCAGCAGCAGCCGGTAGATCGTCGCTCCGCCGATCACGTAAACGTCGTCCGGGACGTACTCCTCGATCTTCAGGAGCGCTTCCGGAACGGAATGCACATAGATCAGCTCCGTGGAACGGCCCGCCTCCTTCTCCGCCTGCGCGGCTCTCAGAGACTCCGGCCGGATCTTCGCGGGGTCGTCGATGAGCACGATATTGACCCGCCCCTGCAGGGGTGCCATGCCCGGGAAGCTCTCAAGCGTCGTGCTTCCCATGACGCAGACTTTCCCGCTCGTCTTCCTCCGGAAGAACTTCATGTCTTCCGGGATCAGCGCAAGCAGCTGCCCTTTCTTCCCGATGGCCCAGTTTTTGCTTACATTCACGATCTGCTTCATGCAGTCCCTCCGTCAGATCGCGATCGGTATGTCGCGGATCTGCTCCCCGTGCTGATAGTCCTCGATCTTCACGTCGTCGGGCGTGAAGTCGTAAAAGTTTTTGACATCCGGATTCAGCGTGAACTTCGGTGCCGGATACGGCGTCCGTTTGATCAGTTCTTCGATGATCGGAATATGCCGGTCATAGATATGCGCGTCCGCTATGACATGCACGAACTCGCCGACTTCCATATCGCAGACCTGGGCGAACATATGGACCAGCACGCTGTACTGTACCACATTCCAGTTGTTCGCCGCAAGTACATCCTGGGAACGCTGATTGAGGATTGCGTTCAGCACGAGTTTTCCCGTCTCCTTGTTCTTCGTGCAGTTGAACGTCATGCTGTACGCGCACGGATACAGGTTCATTTCGTGCAGGTCCTGGAAGTTGTAGATGTTGGTCATGATCCGCCTGCTGTAGGGATTGTTCTTCAGATCGTAGATGACGCGGTCGACCATGTCGAACATCCCTTCCTTATACTCATGCTTCACCTGCATCTGATAGCCGTATGCCTTGCCGATGGAGCCGTCGGGATCCGCCCATTCGTCCCAGATATGGGATTTCAGGTCGTGGATGTTGTTGGATTTGCGCTGCCAGATCCAGAGAAGCTCGTCCGTCGCGGATTTGATCGCCGTTCTCCTGAGCGTCAGAAGCGGGAACTCCTTCCTGAGGTCGTAGCGGTTCACCACGCCGAATTTCTTCACCGTATAGGCGGGCGTTCCGTCCGGCCAGTGCGGGCGCACCTTTTCCCCGGTCGTATCCGTTCCGTTATCGATGATGTCCCTGCACATTCTGATAAATACATCGTCTGCGTATGCCATAGCTGCCTCCGAAAAGCACTTTTTATCAGTATATCAAAGCGCCCGTCAAACAGCAAATGCCGCCCGGAACCGGACGGCATCTGCCAGGAGAAAAATATGAAAAAATAAGTTCTTGCATCGGGGAGCGATCCCTCCCGGGCGGCTTGTCAAACAGCTTTGTCTCCGCTCTTCTGCAGGACCTCGAACTCGCCTTTTTGCCACATGGCGGCTATGAGTGCGTCAATCGCTTCCCATGTCTTTTCGATGACGTGATCGTATGGATCCTGCTTCCCGTTTTTCTTCGGGACCTTCTTCGGAGTGTCGGTCTGTTTCACGAACATCCCTCCTCTCTGACGATATCAGCATACTATAGAATCATGGCTAATTTATGGCGGATAACTGAATAATCTGTAACGCTTTTCGCAGAATCGCCCCTTCGGATGCCTGTTGGCAAACACCTGTCCGGGACCGTATAATAAAAACAGGAAGGCAGGCGCTGTTTGCCTGTTTGCTGACCGATCAAAAAAGGCAAAGGAAACGGTTCCCATGTATTCAGAGAACACCATCCCGCTCGTGGTAGGCGTGACCGGACACCGCGCGCTGCGGCCAAAAGACCGCGCGGTTCTTTCCGCCGCGGTCAAAGCGGAACTGCAGGACCTGATCAGGCGGTACCCGCACACGCAGGTCATACTGATGACCAGCCTTGCCGAAGGGGCGGATCTCCTCTGCGCCGAAGAAGCGGCAGCGCTCGGCATTCCGCTGATCGTCGCCCTGCCCATGGAGCTTTCCGTTTTTGAACAGGACTTCTCATCCGACGGCCGAAATGCGCTCCGCCGGCTCTGCAGCGTTGCGGAACAGGTCTTTACGGTCCCCTCAGCGGAACCGGTCTCCTCCTCCATGCCTTATCGCAATTTCTGCTTCCGGCAGGCGGGCATCTACATATCGTCCCACTGCCACGTCCTTCTCGCGCTCTGGGACGGAAAGGAAGGAACCTCGGGCTGCGGCACCGCGGAAGCTGTCTCCTTCGCGCTTTCCGGCGACTTCAGCCCGGATACCGGCCTCCCTCCGCGGTCCGCTGCGAACGCGCTTGTCATCCATATCCTGACGCCCCGGGACGAAGAATCTGCGGAACCCGCGGGAACCGTCCGCCTTCTCGGGGACGAGCCGGCGGTTCGGAAGATTCTCAGCGATACCGATTCCTTCAACGCGCTCGCCGAATCCGCTGTCATCTCGGAGCGGCACCTCCTGCCGGACGATGAGCCGGACGAGCCCTGCATGCGCAGGATGGAGCAGGTTTATCTGGCGGCAAGCCAGATCAGCGCAGACGCGGCGAAGCAGTACCGTCGCACGCTCGCGCTGCTCGCCGTCGTAGGGTCCGCGCTCACGATGGCGTTCCTTCTCTACGACGAGGCGCAGCTCGTATGGATGATCCTGATCTGCGGCGCGATGCTGTTTGCGGGCTGGCTCTGCCACCGCTATGCGGTCCGGTCCTCCTGCCAGCAGTTGTATCTCGAATGCCGGGCACTGGCTGAAAGCCTCCGCGTGCAGTTGTTCCTGCGGTATGCCGGAAGCCGGCGCAATGTGCCGGATCTGCTTTCGTGGTCGCAGCGGGAGGAGACCGCCTGGGTCCTTGCCGCGCTTGCCGCCCTTCACATCGGGCCCGTTCCGAATGCGGAGCATCCGATCCGGGAATGCTGGGTGGAGGATCAGAAGAAGTACCACCTCCGGACGGAAAAAAGGGACGCAGGGAAACTTGCAGTCAGCAGCCGCACCGTCCGCACCGCGCTTCTGATCAGTATCACGATGTATGTTCTCGCCGTGCTGTTCGAACTGATCTCCGGCGGAGCGCTTCTCCCGGCGCGCATTCCCGTCGCGGACGCCGAGAAGTGGCGCACGGTCCTGAAGATCGTTCTGGGAAGCATCTCCGCCATCACGCTGTTCGTCGCCAATTACTTCGGAAAGCAGTCGCTCGACCGCAGCTTCTCCGACCATACCAAAATGGCGCGTTTCTACGCGGTCATGTCCGAGCGGCTTGCCCGCTGCGGGCAGACGGACGCGCTTCTCACCGTTCTTGCCCGGGAGGAACTGATTGAGAACGGCAACTGGGTCTCCTATCAACGGGACAATACGCCGGATATCAGCGTCTAGCCTCATCTGCTTTCCGGAATCAGTTCGTCCCGACTGACTGTTTCCATGGTGAATATCGGCTGATATCGCGCTGTTTCAAATGCTCTCGGTCATCGAGGCCTTTTAGGTTCGACCATTTCCAAGATTGGATCCTCATCCGAGAACTGCGGGTTTTGTTGTTGGCAACATCTTCTCATTTCACAATTATTTCCAGTTATTGTCACAACGGTTGTTTGCTGTTCTATCTTGATTCTTTTCTTTTCTTTGCGCATAATAAAAGTAGGAAATCCCTACTTTCCAATTCTACCGGAGGTGTTTTGTATATGGCAGAAGCGATGTTAGTTAACGATGCGCGGGTCATGTCCAAGGGACAGGTGACCATTCCGAAAAACGTCCGCGCAGCCCTGGGCGTAAAGACTGGGGACCGGGTGACGTTCATTGTGGACGGTACCAGTGTAAAGGTGGTCAATTCCGCAGTATATGCTATGATGCGATTTCAGGAACAAATGATGGGCGAAGGAAAAAGAGTCGGCATGCTGACCGAAGAAGATGTGGCTGCATGGATCACCGAATCCCGTCGTGAGGAAACAGACGAATGAGGATCATGCTGGACACCAATATCCTTATATCCGCAGCTCTGTTTCCCAACGGCAGGACAGCTGAGGCGTTTTTCAAAGCCATGCTCCCACCTTACGAACCCATAGTCTGCGACTACATCGTGGACGAGCTCAGACGGAAGTTTCAAGAGAAATTTCCGGACAGGATGACGGAGCTGGAAGCATTCCTGTTCCATGCCCTCTCACATATCCAAGTGGTTCCTGTACCTGAGATCGAAGTCGCAGAAGAGGGCAGCCTCCGTGATCCCAAGGACAGGCCAATTCTGCGTGCGGCATTGGACGTCCACGCCGACCTGTTTCTGACAGGCGACAAGGACTTTCTGGAATCCGCTATCACCGATCCGCGAATCATCTCTGTAGCAGACTTTCTGGAGCGGTAGAACAAAAAAGTTGCCTCGCGTGAAGCAACTTTTTCTGTCTTTCTTCGTTTGCCGCCCGTCTCGGGCAGTTCATCTCCTGCCGCGGTTCAACGGGTTCAAAGTACTCTCAGGCTTACGCCTTCTGCGGAACGCCCAGATACTGCGCGTCGCCGAAGCCAAGGATCAGCATAAAGATCGGCCCCAGGAAAATGAGACCCACCGCAAAGCCGCCGGATTTGCCGAACGCTTTTGCAAGCTTGACCATCGTGATGATGCTGATGACGATGTTGGCGATCGGGATCAGCAGGAGCAGGAATTTCCAGCCGTTGCCCCAGGTGATCTTGAACAGGATATAGGCATTGTAGAAGGGGATCACGGCAGCCCAGCCGGGTTCGCCGGCCTTCTCGAAGATCTTCCACATGGCGATGATGCCGATCACGCCACTGACAAGGCTGATACCGCTGGAAAGCGGGCTGGAAGAGGCGTACTGCTCACTGAATTCTTGTACGGATTGTTCGAACAACATTGTTTTTATCCTCCCATTTCATTAATTAGATACGGTTACTGTCCTTCCCTCTGGCGCTCCAGCCGGAAGTCGACCGAACGCTTCAGGTAGGTCAGGTAATCTTCGTCACGGCACATGGCCTTTCCGGGCGAATCCGAAAGCTTCGCGACGGGACGGCCGTTGACATACTGCAGCTTGATCACGATATTCAGCGGTTCCACGCAGGTGTCGTTCGAGCAGAATGTCCCGATGCCAAAGGAAACCTTCGCTTTATTTTTAAAATTATCCCACAGTTTCTGCGCTTTGTCAAAGTTCAAACTGTCGCTGAACAGCAGCAGTTTCGTCTTCGGGTCGATGCCGTATTTTTTGTAGTGCGCGATGATCTTTTCGCCCCATTCGTAGGGATCGCCGCTGTCGTGGCGGACACCGGTGTAGTTGTTCGCCATGGAGCGGTCGAAGTCGAGCAGGAACAGGTCGGTCGTGATCGTGTCCGTCAGCGCCGTTCCGTTGTCGCCCCTGTATTCGTCGTACCAGTCGCGCATGGCGTACTGGTTCGTGTACGCGAGCGGGATCGAGTCGATCCCCTGGTACATCTGGACGAATTCGTGCGCGTAGGTCCCGATCGGCGTAAGGTTCTGCCGCATCGCGAAGTACACGTTGGACGTGCCGACGCAGTTCTTCGTCTCCGTGGCAAGCCTCCGGATCACGACTTCCTCCCATTCCCTGGAAAGCCTTCTCCTGCAGCCGAATTCGGCGAAGTTGAACGTGTAGGTCCCGTTGTTGAACGCCTCGATCTTTCTGTCCAGGCGCTCCCTGGCGGAGGCGACCAGCTCGTCGTAGTCGTACGCCATGCGGAAGTACACCTCGTTGACGATCTCGAGCAGGTAGATCTCGAACTGCATCGCGGAGAACAGCGGCCCGTCCACCACGATGGAGAGCTCGCCCAACTCGCTGAGCTCGGTCCGGACGTATTCGCGGATCGGATGCCACAGGCGCAGGAACTCCACGTAATCCTTCTTGATGAACCGGATGGAGCGGAGGTAGTCCAGCTCCTCCTTCTTGAACCGCAGCCTGCAGAAGTGATCGATCTGCGCGTTGATCTCCTCAAACATCTCCTGCGTGAACACGACGCCCTTGTTGCGGCATTTGAACCAGTATTCTCCGCAGAGGTCCGAATGCTTGTGGAACATGACCTGGTTCATGTTGAACTTGTAGAGGTCCGTGTCCAGCAGCGATACGATGATCGGTTTCAGTTTCATTTTTCTCCTTCTTTCCCGGGACCGTTTGGCTATATGCTGTCCGTTTCCGTGTTTCCGGCGGAAGCGAGCGCGAGTTCCCGCAGTTGTTCGTATTCTTCCCAGAGCAGCGGGTCGGTGTTCCGTTCCCAGGATGCCCTGTCGTTCTCCGTCAGATAGCGCCGCATCTCGGAGGCCGAGATCTCGATCGTCTTCGGCACGTAGAGCTGCGCCATGCCCGCGCCTTCCGGACAGTCGAACCAGTCGACGCGGCGGGTCTCCCTGCCCGTCACGAACAGATCCGGGATCTCCCCGAACCGCTCCAGGGCGGCAGAAAGCACATATTTTCCCCATTCGGCATTGTTGCCCACGCCGATATCCGGAAGCGGATACACCTCGACGCGGTCACCGAACAGTTTCTTCAGAAGCCCTTCCCGGACTTCATAGGAAAACGGGTTCTGCTCCGTTCCGGACTCCTGCGAGGAACCGACGAGGATCCCGACCCGTCCGCACAGTTCCATCGCCTTTCCGATCATCTGCGCGTGCCCGAGATGCACCGTCTGGAAGCGGCCGACCAGCAGGCCGAGCCGGTACGCCTTCCCGCTCATAGGTCTTCGGGGTCCGGCTTAAACGCCGGCATCAGCTGGAGCTTGAAAAGGTTTCTCTTATGAAGACGGTCGATCCGGTCCTTCTTCTCCCCTTCGGGCATCTCCCCGGTCCGGATGTACCGGTCCAGTTCCGCGTAGGTGAAGCCCAGGTTGTCCTCATCCGTCTTTCCGCACAGCCCGTCCGAGGGGACCTTGTCCACGAGCACGGCCGGAAGCCCCAGAAGTCCTCCGATCTCCTTGACCTCCGCGACCGTCAGTCCGGAGCACGGGCTGAAATCGCCGGCGGCGTCGCCGTATCTCGTCGAGTACCCGACCCAGTCCTCCGACAGGTTGCAGGTGTTGGCCACGCGCCCGTTGACGCTCTGCGACACGGCGTACAGCGTCGCCATGCGCACCCGCGGCGGAAGGTTGATCCGGCTCTGGTCGGAGAGTTCGATCGGGATCTCTCTGCGGATCGCCTCCACGGCGTCCTTGATGTTGACCGTATAGGAACGGATCCCGAGGTGGCTGACCAGAAGCTCCGCCATGTCGATGTCCTTCTGCTCCCCGCAGGGCATGAGAACGCCCACGACGCGGTCCTTTCCCAGCGCTTCCGCGCAGAGCGCGGCGACCACCGAGCTGTCCTTCCCGCCGGAAATGCCGATGACCGCATTGCATCCCCGTCCGTTCTCCTCAAAAAACTTCCGGATCCACGCGACGCAGTCGTTTTTAATCGTCATTGGGTTTTTAATCTGTCCAC
>JAFRNW010000038.1 GCA_017429985.1 Clostridia bacterium
AGAATGATGGCAGTGATGGCGAAGTCATAGGCCCGGCTCGGCACGTCTTCCGTCGAACCGATGTCCACCACATGGGCGATCTTTCTGCGAAGCTCGCCGAACCAGTTCTTTTCCGCGTCCATTTCGCCTACTCCTCCCAGTTTTCATAAACAAATCCAGTGTATCACACTCCGCAAGCGCTTTCCAGCAAATCGGTCTATGATTTGAATCCGAAATAATTAAAACAAAACTTCCGAAATATTATAAATGAAACTTGCGAATCAGTTAAAACGACAGTAGAATCAAAGCAGGGGAAGGAGGATTCGGATATGCGGTATGTCACGAGGATCGTGGATCAGGAAATCGACAGGATCACCGGTGCATTCGGCGCGGTATGCATTACCGGACCGAAGGGATGCGGAAAGACGAGAACCGCTCAGGAGCGATGCAGAACCGTCATCGAGTTCCAGGACGAGGAAAGAAGAGCGGGCTATATTTCCGTCGCGGAGACAGCGCCGTCCCTGTTCTTTCACAA
The DNA here is from genome assembly GCA_017429985.1 of Clostridia bacterium. Taxonomy (GTDB): domain Bacteria; phylum Bacillota; class Clostridia; order Christensenellales; family CAG-138; genus JAFRNW01. The sequence goes on from JAFRNW010000038.1 coordinate 515, forward strand.
TGAAAAACCGATCCTGTTCGATGAATGGCAGGACGCGCCGAAAGTCTGGGGAGCAGTCAGAAAGTACTGCGACGACCATCCAGAGGCGACCGGTGAAATCTATCTGACCGGATCGACGAGCAATCGGATCGATACCCCGCATACCGGAACAGGGCGGATCAGCGAGATCACCATGTATCCGATGACGCTCTTTGAAACAGGGGAATCCAACGGAAGCATTTCTCTGTCAAAGCTGATGGAAGACACATCGTATGCGACAGACGGCAGGATCTCGTCCCTTTCCCTGGAGGATCTGTTTTACGCGGCAGCCAGAGGCGGATGGCCGAGGTGTCTGGCGGTCAGAGGCAGGGAAGCAAAGCTGGAGATCGCAAGGGATTATTACAGGCAGATCTTTCAGAAGGATATCAGCGCGCTGGACGGGGTCAGGCGGAATCCCGAATGGGCAAGGAGCCTGCTGTGGTCCTTTGCGCGCAATATGGCCACCACCGCCAAAAAGAAAAGCATCTATGCGGACGTAAAAGCGGAGCATTCCGTGACCGACATTACGCTTGGCTCTTATATCGACGCGCTGGAGCGACTGTTCGTGATACGGGATATTGACGCGTGGACGCCGCAGATCCGATCCAGAACAGCGATCCGGGCAGCCAAAAAGCATATTTTCATCGACCCTTCCATCGGAATGGCTGCGCTTGGAATCTCTTCGGATTATTTCCGCAATGATCTGGATCTGTTCGGTCACGTGTTTGAGAATATGGTGCTCAGGGATCTGCTTGTTTATGCGCAGGCGCATCGTGCCAGAGTTCTGCATTATGCGGACGATAACGGACTCGAAGCGGACGCGGTATACCAGGCGGAGGACGGGAGGTATGCGCTGATCGAGGTGAAGACCGGGAGCAACGCGGTTCCCGCAGCCGAAGAGAATCTTCTGAAATTTCGGGAAGTGATCCGGGAACACAACAGGAAAGCGCTGGAAAACCAATCGCATCCCGGCGTGGTCTACAGAGAGCCTTCCCTGCTGATGGTCATCTGCGGGAACGCGACCATGGCATATACGACGAAAAACGGAGTGAAAATCATTCCAGTCGGCTGCCTGAGGGACTGAAGGCGCAAAGTATCCCGTGTGCCTGCGAAGGGGATGGGGATGCGCTGCGCGGACATTTGTCCGTATCTGTATGGTTTATAAAACGGGACGCGTGAGCGTATCCCGTACGATTGGAGGAACGGAAATGAAAAAGATCGCGGTGATTCTTATATGTATGCTGGTGATCCTTGCGGGGTGCGCCGGAAAGGACAAGGCGGACATTCAGCCTGCGGTGACGGCTGCCCCGGTACAGGAAACGGGTCATTTTTCCGATTTCGTGAAGACGACGGATGAGCCGGCTGTCCCCTCGCCGGAGCCTGTTGCGGAAGCGCGGGACGATTCGGGACTGCCGATCGTCTACAATGTGTACGACGAGGTGGGCTTCAGCGTCTCGGAAGCGGAGATGTTCCGCTACGATATCGACGGGGACGGAAGGGAGGAGGTCATCTCCTTCCGCCTTGACGAGGACCAGTACAGCACGACGATCCTGATCGACGACCAGAGCCTGCTGTTTGACGAAAGCTCCATGCTGCGCCAGGTTATTCTGATCGACCTCGATCCGGCGACGCCCTGGATCAACCTTTTGGTCGAGATCGACTACGCCTCGGACGACTATTTCACGACGGAAGTGCACATGGTGAACGGGAAGCCGGTGAAGGGCGCGCAGGTCGGAGCGGTTTACGTTTCCGGAAAGACGCAGCTGATGTACGAGCGCACCGATTTTCTTGGAACGAGATCGGGGTCGTGCGGATTTCACGGGGAGCAGCTGACGCCGGATTCTGACTGGTACGACTGTGATGTGCCGACAGACGAGGAGCTCAGAAGCGAACGGAGCGAACTGATCGAGTACGGGAGGCTCTATCATACGGTGGGCGAGATTCCCTGCACGATCAACGGGAAAAGCGCGAAAATCGCAAAGAATTCCTATCTTTACATGACGAGGTTCATGCCATCCGGAAAGCTTGCGGAAGTCCGTACGGTCGACGGCGTCACGGCGGTCATCTCGTATACGGAAAGCGACTGGATATACCGGATCGGAGGCGTCCCGCAGGACGATCTGTTCGACAACCTGTTCTACGCGGATTAACACGCACGGAGCGGGAGGCGGCGTATGGCGTTCGATTTCAAAAAGGAGTACAGGGAGTTTTACCTGCCGGACAGCATGCCGGGCATCGTGTCGGTGCCGCGGATGAACTATCTTGCGGTCCGGGGGCAGGGCGATCCGAATCAGGATGACGGCGAGTATAAAGAGGCGATCGGGCTGCTGTACGGGATCGCGTATACGATCAAGATGAGCAAAAAGGGAGATCACAGGATCGAAGGATATTTCGATTACGTCGTGCCTCCGCTGGAAGGTTTCTGGTGGCAGGACGGGGTAAAAGGCGTCGACTACGCGCGTAAATCGGATTTCCGGTGGATCTCCGTGATCCGCCTGCCGGACTTCGTGACGGAAGCGGATTTCAGCTGGGCGCTCAAAGAGGCGGCAGGGAAAAAGAAGACGGATTATTCAAAGGTCGAATTCTTCCCATATGAGGAGGGTCTGTGCGTGCAGTGCATGCACACCGGTCCTTACGACGGTGAGCCCGCAACCGTTTCCCGGATGCACGCATACATGGAACGGGAGGGGTACGCGCTGGATATTACGGATCAAAGGATGCATCACGAGATCTATCTGAGCGACGCGAGAAAGACCGCGCCGGAGAAGCTCAGGACCGTAATCCGGCACCCGGTCCGGAAGGTATAAAGGATGCCCGCGGAGGGAAGCGAATGATCGACATCGGAAGGCTCAGCAGCCGTTTTGCGGTCCGTGCGCTGACAGACGCGGATACAGAGGGTATCCTGGCGCTCTGCCGGGGGAATCCGCTGTTTTACCGGTATACCGCTGCGCGGCCGGACGCGGAGCGGATCCGAAGCGACATGCGGATCACACCGCCCGGGACCAGTCCCTCGACGAAATACTACGTCGGTTTCTTTAAGGACCTGGATCTTGTCGCGGTCATGGACCTGATCGACGGATACCCGGAACCGGTCATTGCCTATATCGGGTTCTTCATGATGGACCCGCGGTATCAGGGAAAGGGGACAGGCTCCGCAATCATAGAGGAAGCCGCGGCGTATCTGAAGAGCATAGGAAAGACGGCGATCCGGCTCGCGATCGACAGCGGGAATCCGCAGTCGCTGCATTTCTGGCAAAAGAACGGGTTTACGGTCATTGCGGAGGCGGACGCGGACGGATGGAAAAAACTGGTCGCGGAGAGGAATCTGACGGAAGGACCGTGACAGGGAGGAAAGCATGATATTCAGGGAAACGGCGTTTCAGCTGAAAGACGGAAGGCGCGCGTTGCTCCGCAGTCCTTTGGAGAGCGACGCAGCGGAAATGCTCGCTTACATCGTGCGCGCATCGGGCGAGACGGATTTTCTGATGAAATACCCGGAGGAATGGGACGGGTTTTCGCTCGAACAGGAGAAGGCGTTCATCCGCGGTCTGCGTGAAGATCCGGACAGATGCATGATCGCCTGTTTTGCGGACGGGAGACTGGCAGGGACCTGCCATATCTCGTTTCGGACCGTCCTAAAGGAACGGCACCGGGCCGAAGTGGGCATCGCGCTTCTCAGGGAGTTCTGGGATCTCGGGATCGGGACAAACATGTTTTTGGAACTGTTCCGGATCGCGGAGGAACGCGGCGGGATCCGGCAGATCGAACTGAACTTTATCGAGGGCAACGAACGCGGCAGGCGTCTTTACGAGAAGATGGGCTTCCGCATCACGGGGGTCACGCCGGACGCGATACAGCTGAAGGACGGTTCCCTTCTGAACGAATATATGATGATCAAACGTCTGTAAGGGCATGAAAAACCGGAGGTATCGTATGGTAGAACTCAGACCGATCACGGAGGACAACTTCTTTGACGCGTTTCATCTCAGCCTCGCACCCGGCCAGGAGGAATTCGTTTCCCACCCGGTACGGAGCCTCGCGCAGGCGTATGTCAACAGGAACCAGTGCCAGCCGTTCGGGATCTATGCGGACGGGAAGATGGTCGGATACGTCATGGTGATCTATGACTATGATGTACCCGAGTACGACATCTGGCATATGATGATCGACAAATCGGAGCAGGGACGCGGCTACGGAAAGGAAGCGCTGGACCGTGTGCTGGAGTATATCGCCATAAAACCGTTCGGCGGCTCGGACAGGGTCGCCCTGACGTGCAACAAGCGCAATCCCGCGGCGAGGAACCTGTATGAGAGCAGGGGATTCCGCGCGACCGGCGCGGAAGACGGGGATGAGATCGAGCTTGCCATGACGCTCGGACCGCGGGAAACGGAGGACTGAACATGGCGTCGGACAGAGGATATCTGGATTTCATACTGGAACAGCTTTCGGATCTGGACGGCGTTACCTGGCGCTCCATGATGGGGGAATTCATCCTCTACTTCAGCGGGAAGATCATCGGCGGGATCTATGACGACCGGTTTCTCGTGAAGAAGACGGCGTCTTCCGAAAAGATGATGCCGGACGCGGAGGTGGAGATCCCCTACGACGGCGCGAAGGAGATGCTTCTTGTCGGCGCGGTTGATGACAGGGCGTTCCTTAAGGAACTGGTCGAAGCCATGTATGAAGAGCTTCCCGCCCCGAAGAGAAGGAAATGAGGATACGCGCATGCAGTTTGGAATGCCGACCCTGATCGAGAACCGGACGCTTGAGGAAAACGTTTCCCTGTGCGCCGGCCTCGGCCTTTCGTTTGTCGAACTGAACATGAATTTCCCGGAGTACCAGACGGATTGCCTGGAGCGGACGGAATATCTGACGCGGCTCGCAAACGACGCGGGCATCTACTATACGATCCATCTGGACGAGAACCTGAACATCGCGGATTTTAACCGTCTCGTGTCGGACGCCTATCTGGAAACGGTTCGCCGCGCGGTCGGAACGGCAAAGGCGCTGCTTCCCCTCCGTGACCGGTTTGGGGATCCCTCCCAGCCGCTGATCCTGAATATGCATCTGAATCACGGGATTCTTATCACGCTACCCGACAGGAGGGTGCCGCTGTACGAGCGGGATATCGATACCTATCTGCGGTCGTTTGCCGCGTTCCGCTCCCTGTGCGAGGAATGGATCGGGGACAGCGGTGTCATGATCTCCGTGGAGAATACGGACGGGTTCCGGGATTATGAAAAGAAAGCCGTGGAACTGCTTCTTCAGAGCCCGAAATTCGGGCTGACCTGGGATATCGGGCACTCGAAGGCGGTGCACGAAACGGACGTTCCGTTTCTCCTGAACCACAGGGACAGGCTGGTCCATTTCCATATTCACGACGGGACGGAGACGCCGCCGAGGAACCACCTCGCGCTCGGAAACGGGGAGATCGATCTGACGGACAGGCTGAAGCTCGCGGAAAGCAGGAACGCGAGGTGCGTTCTGGAAACAAAAACCGTCGATGCGCTGAAGCGTTCCGTTCAGTGGCTGGGGGAGAACCCGTGGAGGGATGGTATATGAAACGGGAACTCGGGATCGCGCGGTGCGGACTCGCGTGCTGTCTGTGTTCGGAAAACGCCGTCTGCAGGGGATGCAGACGCGACGGTTTTCTGGAGCTTTCGTGGTGCGCGGACGCGGGCTGGTGCGAAAACCGCAGGTGCGGGATCGAAAAGAACCTGAATGGCTGCTTTGAATGCGTTCCTGCGGCGTGCCGCAAGGGTCTGTACGCGGAAAAGATCAAGCCGCAGGCGTTTGCGGAGTTCGCGCGGCGGTACGGCACGGAGGAACTGCTGGACTGCCTGGAAAGGAACGAGCAGGCGGGGATCGTGTATCATCGCGAGGGCATCCAGGGCGACTATGACGATTTTGACGATCTGGAGGAACTGATCCGGTTTATCCGGATGGGAAAACGGTGATCCGCCTGATGCGGAAACATTCCCATGCAGGAGGTCTGACATGATCTATACGAACCGTTACGATTCACCGCTCGGGAACATCCTGCTCGCAGGCGACCACGAAGGTTTGACGGGGCTCTGGTTCACGGAGGGCGGAAGATACATTGGCCTCGGGCTGAGTCAAAACGCCGTTTTTCGCGAAACGTCGTATTTCGACCGGACGAAGGAATGGCTGGATCTGTATTTCGAGGGCCGTGATCCCGGCTTTCTGCCCGAGATCCATCTGACCGGTTCCGCGTTCCGCGTCCGGGTCTGCGAGATCATGCTGGGGATCCCTTTCGGGAAAACGGCGACCTACGGATGGATTGCGGAGAGGATCGCTGCGGAGCGCGGGAAGGAGAAGATGTCCGCGCAGGCGGTGGGCGGAGCGGTCGGTCACAATCCGATCGGCATCATCGTTCCGTGCCACCGGGTCGTCGGAGCGGACGGGAACCTGACCGGATACGGCGGAGGGATCTGGCGGAAAACCGCGCTTTTGAAACTGGAGGGCGTGGACACGGACCGGTTCACGCTCCCGACGAAAGGCGGAGCGCTTTAGGCCTGCGGCCTATTCTCACGAATGGCAATAAATGAATTGAAAGCGGAAAGGCGGTAATCGGAGATGAAACGGCTGGATATCGTAAACGGACCCCGGAACGTGCCGAGGATCATTCTGGGCTGCATGCGCATGCCCGCCCTTTCCGTAAAGGACGCGGAAGGAATGATCCGTACCGCACTGGAGCTGGGGGTCGATTTCTTCGACCACGCGACCTGCTACGGCGACGGGGAAGCGGAGACGCGTTTCGGAGAAGCGTTCGCGCGGTCCGGGATCCCACGCGGGGATGTGTTTATTCAGAGCAAATGCGGTCTGCGCCTTGACCGCAATGAATTCGACTGGACAAAGGAGAACATCCTGAACAGCGTGGACGGCAGCCTCCGGAGACTGAAAACGGACTATCTGGACGCGCTGCTTCTGCACCGCCCCGACCTGATTTTCGAGCCGGAGGAGGTCGCGGAGGCGTTCGAAACGCTGGAAAAGAATAGCAAGGTCCGGTACTTCGGCGTCAGCAATGTGCCGACACTGCAGATAGAGCTTCTCAAGAAGTTTGTTAGGCAGCCTCTCGTATTCAACCAGCTGCAGCTGTCGATCGAGCAGTCCCAGCTGATCGACCAGGCGCTGTATGTCAACAACAAGACGACGGATATGTCCGTCGACCGGGACAACGGCACGCTGGATTACTGCAGGCTTCACGACATCACGATCCAGGCGTGGTCGCCGCTTCAGTTCGGCATGTTCGGCGGGTGCTTTATCGACCATCCGGATTTCCCGGAACTGAACAAAGCTCTTCAGGAGGTCGGGGAAACATACGGCGTTTCGAAGACCGCCATCGCGATCGCGTGGATACTGAGGCATCCCGCCAGGATGCAGGCAATCGCCGGAACGATGAACCCCGCGCATCTCAAAGACATCTGTGACGCATGCAAAGCGGATCTTACGCATAACGAATGGTACCGGCTGTATCTCTCCGCCGGTAAGTATCTGCCGTAAGGCCGGGTTCACATATGCAAACACAGAGAACGGAAAGAAAATAGCCTTTAGGATTCATGTCTAACGGGAATTACAAAAAAACGGCGGTTGCCTGCTATATGGGATTTGTCACGCAGGCGATTACCGCCAATTTCGCGCCGCTTCTTTTTCTGACGTTCAAAGACAGTTACGGGATACCGCTCGGAAAGATCGCTCTGATCTCGACGGTATTCTTTTTTACGCAGCTTCTGACCGATCTGATCTGCGCGAAGGCCGCTGACCGGATCGGCTACAGGCCGTCTGTCGTCGCGTCGGAAGCCTTTCCGCGGCGGGTCTGATCGGGCTGGCGTTTCTTCCGAACCTGACAAAGGATCCTTTCACCGGGATCATGATCTGTGTTGTTCTCTATGCGAT
>JAFRNW010000039.1 GCA_017429985.1 Clostridia bacterium
GGAGCAGTTCAGAGAGTTTACGGGGTGTGAACAGTACAGACGGTTCGACGCATCCAAGGCGCTGATCTACAAGGGGAGCATGGGACACCGTGAGAAGATCCTCGGCTCCATCCGCGAGGCGATCGAGAAGACCGGATTAAGGGACGGCATGACGATCTCCTTCCATCATCATTTCCGCAACGGCGACTATATCGTCAACATGGTCATGGAAGAGATCGCGAAGATGGGATTCAAAAACCTGACGGTCGCGGCAAGCTCGCTGGCGAGCTGCCACGCGCCGCTGATCGAGCACATCAAAAACGGCGTCGTGACCCGCATTGAAACGAGCGGCATGCGCGGGGAACTTGCCGAAGAGGTGTCCCGCGGCCTGATGGAATATCCTGTCGTTTTCCGCTCGCACGGCGGCCGCGCCGCGGCGATCAAACGCGGGGAGCTGCATATCGACGTCGCGTTCCTCGGAGCGCCTTCCTGCGACCCGATGGGCAACGCGAACGGATACAACCGCGACGAGGAGAACGCCACCATCTGCGGATCCCTCGGTTACGCCAAGGTCGACGCGCAGTACGCGGACAAGGTCGTCATCCTGACCGATCACCTCGTGCCGTACCCCAACGCCCCGTACGGCATTCCGGGCATCCAGGTCGATTACATCGTTCCCGTCGAGAACATCGGTGATCCCGCGGGCATCATGAGCGGGGCTACGCGATACACGAAGAACCCGAAGGAGCTGCTGATCGCGAAAACCGCGGCGGACGTGATCGAGCATTCCGGATGTTTCTATGACGGTTTCTCCCTGCAGATGGGCACCGGCGGCGCTTCACTTGCGACCGCGCGGTTCCTGCGGGAAAAGATGGAGAAGCATCATATTCATGCCCATTTCGCGCTCGGCGGCATCACCGGGCAGATCGTCGAAATGCATGAGGCTGGCCTGATCGACAAGATCCTCGACGTTCAGTCGTTCGACCTCGTTTCGGCGGAATCGCTGAAGAACAACCGCTTCCATACGCAGATCGACGGGCGTTTTTACGCAGGGTACGACAACGGCGGATGCGCGGTCAACGCGCTGGACTTTGTCGTGCTTTCCGCACTGGAGATCGACACGGATTTCAACGTCAACGTTCTCACCGGTTCGGACGGCGTGATCCGCGGCGCGATCGGCGGACATCCGGACACGGCGGCAGGCGCGAAGATGTCGGTCGTCGTGGCGCCTCTGACACGCGGACGCATTCCGACCATCGTGAAGAAGGTCAATACGGTCGTCACGCCCGGCGCGGTCGTCGACGTCGTGGTGACGGAGCAGGGCATCGCCGTCAATCCGAGACGGCAGGATCTCATTGACCGCTTTACCGCTGCGGGGATCCGGCTGAACACGATCGATGAGCTGCGCAAAAAGGCGGAGAAGATCGTCGGCGAGCCCTCGCCCATCCGGTACAAGGACCGGGTCGTCGGCGTGGTGCTTTACCGCGACAATACGGTCATTGACGTGATCCGGGAGATCGACGAGACCTGACGGACAGGGACAGGCTATGATTCAAAAAACACGGATCCGCAGTCGCGGGACCGTGTTTTGCTTTGTTCCGGAAGCTTTTCGGGCACGCGTTGCCCCGGAGGGCATCCGCGGGTTATACTTTTATCCGGGGAAAACATCCCGAAACGGAGGGTACGCTCTTGAAACATGATCCGCTTCCGTCCTGGAGAGACACGGAAACAAAAGAAACCATACTGTCCTTTGTGAAATGCGTCACGGATCCCGCTTCCGCGGATTTCATCCCGGAGGAGGACAGGGTCGCCGTATCCGACTTCGACGGAACGCTGGTCGGGGAGAACGGCGGGATCGGCGTGCCCGGCTGGATCGAGATCGAGCTGATGCGCCATGTCCTGTCCGAACGCTTTCCGTCATCCCCGCATGCGCAGGAACTGCTCCGGACATACGACCGTCTTGCGGAAAAACTCGCATCGGATCCGGAGCCGTCAAAGACGGAGACCGGCGCTTACTGGGACGCGTATTTCAGAGTCGCGGGCCTCGCGGTGAAAGGACTGACCGTGGAGGAGGCCTGCGGGTTGATCGGCATGCAGATGGGGAAGGATTATGCGCCGGGCATGCCGTTTACGGGGATGGCGTACGTTCCGATGCAGGAGCTGTATGCTTTTCTGACGGAGAACGGGTTCCGCTTTCATGTCGTCTCGGGATCGGGAAGGAACACGATCTACGCCGTCTGCCATGCGCTGTTCACGTTCCGAAACGAAGGGATCCCGTACACCAGGTGCATCGGGATGGATTTTGAGATCAGGCCGGGGGGAACGGGGAACCGTTTCCGGATGGAGCAGACGGACCGCGTGGTCAACCTGAACATCGACGATGAAAAATGCGAGAACGTCATGCGTGAGACGGGGAAGACGCCCGTCCTGGCGATCGGGAACGATCTTCCTGACGAGGCCATGCTGAACTGGGCTCTGTCGAATGAAAGATACCGCGCGCTTTCTATGTACATCCTCCACGACGACGGAGAGCGGGAACGCTTCTACGGAACGGAGCAGGGGATCCGCCTGATCGGACGGAACGGATGGCTGCCCGTGTCCATGCGGAAGGATTTCGGCAGGATATTCGGCTGACGGCCTGCCGCATCCCGTCATTTTCTGAACGGTTCGGACTTTCCGTTGCGTTTGCGTTTGGAACTGCCGTATACTGAATCTTGCATAAAAAAACTGCCGGATGATATGTTCCGGCGCGGAGGAAGAGCATTGAACGTTTACGATTTTGACAAGACGATATTCTTCGGAGACAGCGAGGACCGCTTCTTCGATTTCATGTTCCGCCGCAAAGGCTATTTCTGGTACAAGCTCAACTACAGGTGGAACGAACTGCTTTTAAAGCTCCGCATTCTGGATAAGACGACGACCCGGGAATCCGAGTACAGAATCCTGAGAAAAATCCATAAGACCGACGATCTGGACCGGATTCTGGAGGAATACTGGGACGAGGTGGAACAGTACATGATGCCGTGGTACGAAACCGTCAAGCGGCCGGACGACGTGATCGCCTCCGGCACGCCTCGGTTCATCATGGAGCCGATCGTGAAACGGCTCGGGCTGACCGGACTGGTCGCGACGGAGATGGACCGCTATACAGGGAAATGCACCGGCAAGTTCGCCGTCGCGGAGGGCAAGCTCGTCAATTTCAAGTTGCTCTACAACACGGAGGATATCGACAACTTCTACAGCGACGCGTATTCCGACCACTTTGTTGCGGACGAGGCAAAGCACGCCTATGTCGTCTACGGCGACGGGCAGATGATGGAGTGGAACGAGTATTTCCGGCTGCATCCGAAGGAAAAGGTGATCCCGTACAGGAGATGATGCTTCTTCAGGGAGCGGAACCGTCTTTTGGACTTGTTTTTGACGGCCTGCTTGATTCCGTATCGGACATAATGAAAAAGGAGGGATGACGATGAACAAAATCATAACAATCATCCGAGAATCTGCCGCGGCGCGGTTTCTGATCCCGGCAGGGATCATTCTCATCGTCTTCGGCATCGTCTTTTTCGGCGTAAGCAAACAGAACCAGAACTTCAGGCAGACCGAAGCGAGCGTGATTGGCGCCGAACCGGAGAAGGCTGCGGCCGCGGATCCCGGGGAAACCCCGGCGGATGAAACCTATCTTCTGCGGATCCGGTACACCGTGGACGGCAGAGAATACGAATCGGACCTTTCCGGCATGTCAAAGCATGAGGCGGGGGACAGGATCACCGTCTTTTATGATCCGGACGATCCCAGCCGGATCACCCAGACCAAAAGCCTTATTATCCCGCTGATCATCATCGCCGCGGGTATCGGTGCGTGCGCTGCCGGGATCATCAGCGGCATCCATGCCGTCAAAAGATATGCAAAAATGAAAGAACAGGAAAAGGAGTGGGGAACATATGGCAAATAAGTATCTTCTGAAGCCGGTTCTGAAAACGGCCAAGGAGGCGTTCTATCTGGAGGACGCGGACGGAAACACGGTTTACGAAGGGAAGATGACGAAGTTTTCCCTGCTTTTTGCGTCGCCCTTTGAATTCATAAACCACATCACGAACCGGACCGAGGAGCATAAAGTCGGCAAGACCGTTACGGTGGAACAGGGAGACGGCGGCCTGCTCAGCATCCTGTCAAAGCGGTCCTACTTCAAGTATGACGGTCAGAAGATCTGGGACTACCTGCATGACCAGGGGGTCCGCATCGAATCCAATGTCTCCGGCGAGAAACTGGGCATGCGCTATGACGTGACCTTCAAAGGAGCGCCGCTCGCGACCATAGCCAACTCCTCTCCCGGCGGGAACTCCTTCCTGACCGTAGACCGTTACTATGACGTGACCTGCGAGGAGAAGGACCTGGACCTCGCGTTCCTCGTGGCCTTTTCCATCGCGAGGACGGATCAGACCTTCTATTCCTGAACACGTAAAAACACAACGGAGGATATGATATTGAAAACGAGATCTCAGATTCTGGTCAGCCTGATGCTGACAGCCTGCCTGCTCGGCACGTTTGCCGCCTGCAGCGCGCCCAAAACACAAACGGTCCAGGAGCCGGCGCCCGCCGCGGAGCCTGCCAGCCTCGATACCATGGGCGACGTCTTTTTCTATGACAGCTACGACAACGGGTTCAGCGAAAAGCATTTCGTCTATGTGTTTGAAAAGGACGGCGTCACGTACCGCGCGGTGGCGGACCTGCCCGCGGATGTTTCCGAGGCCCTTTTTGCGCTGGACTTCTTCGACGAGCACCGTGACGAGAAGGTCCGGGAACTGGTCGGTCCGCTCCCCGTTGCCCGTATCGACAACCTGACCGAGCAGATTCCTGACCAGGAGGAGCTCAACAGCCTGATCGGCAAGACGGGGCAGGAGCTCAGGGACGAAGGATGGATCCTCTCGGGCTGGCAGCTGGACGATATGACGTTTACGATGGAACACGGCCCCTTTGCCTATGAGATGGTCATGGAGGGGGATTATGTGCCGAACGAGAACTATGACTTTGACGAGGATGCGGACTTCGGCCCGCTGAAGGTCAAATCCGTGACCTGCGTCGGATTCGGCGACGCCATCGGGGATGTTCTGAACGAGGAGCCCGAGGCATAGCCGGAGATCCATAAATTACATAAGACGAGAGCCCGATTTTTCGGGCTTTTTTCATTCCACGACAGCTGCGGACAATCACGTTGCGGGGAAAAGGAAGTCCGTCACACGCCGGCGGCAGAGTGACGGAGAAATGACAGAGAGGAACGGGTATTTTCCGGCTGTCCCTGAATGGAAAGACGAACCCCTGCAGAAGAGGAAATTGCAATAACCTTATCGGGCCGGACCGCTGCGATGCCTTGTGACATGTTTTTCCGGCATGTCTTCCATCATGGCAATGCCGCCGGTTTTCAGAATGGATTCCCTTATTTGCTCGATTCCCTTAACGCCCCGGCTTTCCAGCGATACCGCCGCCTGATCCAGGGCGGGACAGAACCTTTCCGACAGATCATCCAGCCTGTCCAGTGCCATCCGGGGACCCAGGCCTGCTTCCTTCGCGGCCATGCGGAAAGCGTCCCGTGTGACTTCTTCAATCTGCCTTGCCTTGCCGATCGCAAACGCCATGCTGTGCGTCATCCGGGGGTAGCCCGTCGTATTGACGACATCATACGCCGGCGCAAGGCGGAGTGCTTTCAGGTCAGGCGAATACAGCAGGGAATAATTCTTTAGGTGCCCGTCCGTATTTCCTATCAGATAATTGAATATGATCCTGTCCCACAGTTTCAGCTGATCTTCCACCGGGTGCGCAGAATGCGTGCGCAGCAGCGCAAACATCTTTCCAAGATACGGTTCCCCGCTTTCATATTTATCCGAAGCAGGGATACCCAGTGCCTGCGCAAAATCCTCCTGATGGAGACGCAGGGGCACCTGCAATCCGCTGATATTCCGCGGTTGCTGCGGGAAGAACCGGTCGTAACGTCCGGACGCGAGCAGGATATCCGCATCGTCACCGGCTCCCAGGTCGATAATGAACGAATCCGGAACATCGATGCCGCAGTTCTTTGCCGTCAGGAGACAGAGGAGCTCATTCGGTACGATCTGTTTTAAGCGCACGTGGCTTTGCTTTACGATATGCGTGCTTGGCGCAGTCCCCTGCGGCAGGTGCCAGCCGCCCGCTTCGGGATCGAGATACAGTCCTGCTTTTCCCGTCGCGCCGGCAAGACACAGCCGGGATTCGATCATAAACGCGGCGCATTCTTCCGCTCCTTCGGATGCAAGCTGGCGTACCTGCTCGGACGACAGCTTTTCATACCGCGCAGCAGGCTCCTCGCCGCGCTCATGTATGCGCAGCGCGCCGATGCACTCGCGACCGAGCCGGTGCAGGATACGAACATAGTCGCGTTCGTCCAGACGCAGTTGTTCAGCGACGGCTCTGCGCGTGAAACCTTCCGGAAGCAATCCGTCGAAAAATGCCTTTGTCCGACCGGCGGGGAAGGCTTCGGGCTGCAGAGGCAGACTTACGGAGACCGGCGCGGCTTCCGTATCCTCCAGAAACGAATCGGCGTACCAAAACTGTGCGCTGTCGCTGCTTTCTCCGGAAATGGTGCCGACCGGAACGAACACGCCGTTTCTTTCGATGCTGACAATGTATTCCATGTGTTATCCCCTTACGGACAACGAACAGTCCATACCGAGCAGGTTCGCGACGCGGATCGCTTTTTCCAGTTCGATCGTCGCTTTTCCGTTCTCCAGGTCAGAGAGAAAACTGACGCTCAGCCCGCTGAACTCACAGAGAAACATCTGTGTGTACCCGAGTGTCTTTCTTCTTTTGCGGACTGCCTCCCCGAACTGTTTTGCATCCGTAACGATCATGTATCCTCCTTCGCCGAACGGCTAAATTAGCACCAGATTCCAATAAAATGAGCCGAACGGCTAAATATCGTTCGGACTCATGATAACTGCGCCGTACGGCGAAGTCAATTGTTTTCCAAAAGACGCGTACGCAGATTACGGAAGGTATCTTCTATCGGGGCAACACGATTCGCGGAAACATCCGATTCGCCGTCTGCCAGCATGCGCAGCAGCTCCAGTTCTGCCTGCATCTGATGATAATCCTGTAAACTCAATATGACCGTATCGGCTTGTCCGTTGACAGTGATGATCACCGGCTGACGAGACTCCTTACAGGCTTTTGATATATCGGCATAGTGATTTCTGAGATCAGCGGATGGACGGATCTGTTCTTCCATATTGCTGCCTCCTTTTGACAGGCAAATCATCTATAATCTGAAAAAAACGTCAAGTATTCCTGCTCTTCTTATGTCAGGAGATCTGCTCGCCATACGGCGGACAGTAGCCTCCGCCGTCCGTCTGCGAATAATAGACCCAGTACTGATGTCCGCCGTAGCGGACCTTGAGCGTGCTCCATTCCGCATCGTCGATCGTTTCGCCTTCTTCATATTCCGGCTCAAAGCCGAAATGGGAATAGAGCTCTTCTGGCAGCGCGTGAAAGATGTCGATGAGCATTCTGCCGATATGCCCGTTTTCGGTGCGGATCTCATCGATCATCGGGAGGACGATTGCGTCGATGCGCTCTTCTCCGTTTTCCTCGCGCTTCAGCCTTGCGACCGCGAAATCCAGCGCCTTGATGCGGTATCTCCAGTCGGGATGGGTCTCAATGATCTCAATGAGGCGCTCGGTGGAGAAACCTGCAAGCCCGCGTTCCCACTGGTCACGGATCCTGCCGCCGGGCATCTTCAGCAGTTCGTCTATCAGCTCGTCCGTAAACTCATTCTGCGGCAGGCGGCGGACGATCTCCAGCCGGTCTTCGTCATCTTTGACTTGCGCATACAGATTTTTCAGGTGCCTCGGATCCAGCAGCGCCAGCGCGTGATTGCGGCATAGGCGGTTCTGACCTGCGAGGTGGCGTACCAGAATGTCCTGCTGCGTATCCGACAGAGGCGGAAGCGCAGTGCCGCTCCGCTTTGCAAGGTCATAGAGCCAGAACAGATCGTCCGCGGCCGAAGCGGCAAGAGCCGGATTGCGGCTTTTGTCCAGGATCTCGGTCAGAAGCGCTGGATCGTTCAGACAGCCCGTCACGGAGGATTCCAGTCCGCGGAACCGTCCCGTGAGGCTCAGATCCGTTACGGCGCGCTGAAAGTCCGCTCCGCACGCCGCGTCCGGATGACGGGAGCGGCCCAGTACAGCCGCGTTGACTTCGGGGCTGACGTTTCTGTTCAGAAGATCCAGAAGGACGGATTCGCTTGTGATCCGTTTCATCGCTTCCGGAATGGATTCGGTCACGGTCCCGCCGATCAGAAGTTCCGCGACGGCGTTCTCGTCCGGCGCTACTGAAAGGGCGTCCGCTTCCAGAGCTTTCAGCAGTTCGACCGCCCGCGCTTCGACCGGATACAGGTTGGAAAGCGAGGGGCTCCAGTGCTTTGCGGAAGCTTTTACCGACAGAAGAAACGCGCGGTCGCGGGGGAACCGTTCCAGCGCGCGGAGACGGACCGACTTGTCCGCGTCCGACGCGGCGATCTTCAGAAGCTCGTCCCGGTCCGTGATGCGGTCGGCAGCCGAAAGCACATCCTTATGGAGCGAGCGGTCCCGGCACGAAATGACGAACGCGGAAAGCTCCGCGTCGGTCGTGAGCGTTTTCGACTGGATCTTCTTCAGCCATCCCGGCACGCGGTCGCTGCCGTAGAAATGCGCGATTTTTTTAAACCTTTTCGATGAATCATGCATACCGGTTCCTCACAATTCATTGGATCGATAACGGACGGGGGATCTCAGAAATCGAAATATTTGTCCTTCAGTTTTCCGACGCGTCCGCAGATGCACGAAAGCGTGCGGAGCGCTTCGTCACGCTCCCCGGGAAGACCGGTGGCGTACTGCTTCAGAAGGCGCCCCTCCTCAAAGCAGAGCTCGTCGTGCATCGGGAAGTAATACTGGTAGAGGAACGTCGCGTATTTGACGAGGCGCAGGTCTCCGACCATGCGGAATTCCCTGCTGATCTTATCGACCGCGACGCTATGGAAGTTTTTGATGGCGCTGATCAGCGTCTTTCTTTCGTTCTTTTCCGCGAAGACGATCGTGGCCGCAACGTACGCGCCGTCGTTGGACGGATAGGAGCTGTGGCTGTCGGTCGCACCGACGATGGGGTAGACATGCCCTTTCGCCTTGTCCTCGTAGTAGCGGATCGTCTGGAAGCCGTTCTGCTCGTAATAGCGCTCTCCGCCCAGGACCTCGAACGCGTCGAACATCCCGCTGTCCACCACGTAGTCCGTGAACCGCTCCGGTACGTGGTACACGTCGCTGATCCAGTACGGGTGCACGAAGATCCCGAGTCCGTCCGCTTTCCGGATTTCGTCGAAGACCCACTTGCAGTTCGCGGCGGGGAAGCGGTCGATGCCGTCCGGACAGTCGATCTCATCGGTCAGCTTCTGCATGAGCGCATCGTACTCCGCCTGCATCATGGAATCCGGCGCGTCGCCGTTTAGGGAGCGCATCATCTTATCGTCGCCCGCTTCGGACCGGTTGGGGCCCTCCGCCAGGGCGTTGACGCTGTAGAGGCCGCCGAAGTTGATGATGTGCACGTCGTTGTGCAGCCCGTTGGCGTCCGGGAGCTGGACCTCCTCGCCTGGTACGATGCACAGTTCCGTCGGGACGTCCTTATAGAACCGCAGCGCCTCCAGGGAGGGGTAGTAGCGGTGGTGGTCGGTGATCGTGAGGAAGTCGTAGCCGATCTTCCGGTAGTTTGCCGCGACGACCGCGGGCATCTGCATGCCGTCGGAACGGCAGGAATGGAGATGCGTGTCGCCGATGAAGGGGTAAAGGCCGACGAGGTCTTCTGCGACGCAGTAGACGGGGAACTGGTCAAGGAGCCGGTCCTCACTGCTGTAGAAGCGGAGATAATACTCCTGTTCGGAGGAAAACGTATGCCTGAGATGGAAATTGCCCTCGCCGTCCGTGCGCACCGTTTCGGTCTCATAGCCGGACATCACCGGATAGTCGACCGGCTTGCCCTGCGTAGTCGGGCACCAGATCAGGGTATAGTCCGTGTCAGGCAGAAAGCGCGGGCTGCCTCCGAGCTGGCGGATATGGATGACGGTCTCCTTTCCTGCCGCGACGACGCGGGGAAACCAGTCGTAATCGAGTGTGAAATCGGTCTGGAAAGCGCCTCTGCAGACGCAGACGCGGGGGAGATATTCTGTTCTCATATGCGGTCCTTTCCTGTGTCGGAATATATTCTCATTATAGCATCGAAAAGCGGTGTTGGGGACGGGAGTGCCGAAACGTACAATTTTGATGTTTTTATGTTGAATTTTCATTCATGGAATGCTAACATACAATCAGTGCATCGGTTCCAGCAGGACCTTCGCCGCCCGCGGCGTCGGACGGCGCAGACGCGTCCTTCCGGTCGTCGTTTTTTATTTGTTTTTTCGTTCGGAATGATCCCCTTCAGGGGTTCATAGATAAATCAAGGAGGAAACAAAAGAAATGAAGAAGTATCTTGCGTTGGCACTTGCAGTCGTCTTTGCTCTGTTCTGCTTCGGATGCTCCGCACCCGCGGCTACAACGGAAGCCCCGAAGACGGACGCTGCGGCTTCCGCCGCGGACGCAGCGGTTGATTTCGATTCCCTTACGCTCGATCAGCTGCTCGAGAAATCCGAAGGCTACGTCGGAACGGCCGGTCTTCCGGATTACTGGACACTGTGGTCCGATTCCTTCGCGACCATCAAGGAAAAGTACGGCATCGACAGGAACGTCGACCCGGACCTCTCCTCCGCAGAAGAACTTGCGCTGTTCATTGCGGAAAAGGATGACCCGACGATGGACCTCGGCGACATCGGCTACGCCTTCACCATCACGGCTGTCGAGCAGGACTGCGTCCAGCCCTACACCGTAGACGTCTGGGACAAGATCCCCGACTGGGCGAAGGATCCTGATCACAAGTGGGCGCTCTCCTACACCGGCAGCACCGCGTTCATCTTCAACGATGCGGCGATCGAAGGCGAACTTCCCACGACGTGGAAAGAGCTTCTTGAGAGAGAAGACATCAACCTGGCATTCGGCAACGTCATCGGCGGTGCTTCCTCCCAGGTCGATATGCTGGCCATGAACTTCGCACTCGGCGGAACATGGGACAACATCCGTCCCTGCATCGACAAGTGCATCGAGCTCGCCAAAGCAGGCCGTCTGGATGGCGGAGATGCGGGCGAGACCGACTTTGAGACCGGCCAGATCGTCTGCGGCTGCGGCCGTTTCGACTTCAACGGCTCCAACTTCGCGAAAGACCTGAATGAGAAGAACATCCCCGGCGTGCACATCACCTACGTGATCCCGCAGGATGGCGCTCTCTCCACCGGCTACGCGCTGGTTCTCAACAAATGGGCTGCGCATCCCTATGCCGCACGTGTTGCCCTGAACTACCTGTTCAGCGACGAAGGCCAGATCGACCGTGCCCGCGGCGGCGCCCGTCCGATCCGTGCGGATCAGATCGACATCCCGGATGACTGCCCGATCCTCGGCGACGAGTACTACACCAACATCATCACGCCGGATTCCGCAGCGCAGCTGAACGCAGCATGCGAAGCGATTTCCGAAGCATGGGAGAACGAAGTCGTACCGCTCATGGGTTAATGAACTTCTGAACCGTCATTGCGATGAACGGAGGGGGTTGGAGGAATCCTTTCCCCTCCGT
Organism: Clostridia bacterium; assembly: GCA_017429985.1. GTDB lineage: Bacteria > Bacillota > Clostridia > Christensenellales > CAG-138 > JAFRNW01. Next base: position 11,692 of record JAFRNW010000039.1, read on the forward strand.
TTTTCAGTACGATCCTCATCTTTTGGATGATGGGAGGTAGCCCGAATGCATTTTCTCAAGAAAAAATTGAAGAGCGTGCTGTATCTCGCTCCGACCATACCCTTCTTTATTCTGGCCATCGGCTTTCTGATCCTTCCCTTTATCAGCATGGTCAGATCCAGTTTTACCGATCCGAGTTCCGGAGCCTTTTCCTTCGTGAACTATCAGACATGCTTTACGAAGGGAGCGTACGTGGCATCCATCAAGAACAGCCTTCAGGTGTCGTGCATCGCGACGGCTGTCGTCATGGTCGCCTCGTTCTTTATCGCGCTTGCTGTTTTCAGCACGGGGATCACCACGAAGAAATGGTTCATGCCGATCATGAACATTTCGCAGAATTTCGCGGGATTTCCGCTTGCGTTCGCCTTTATCCTGATGTTGGGCAAGCAGGGCTTTTTCCGCCTGCTGTTCAATAAACTCGGGAGTTCACTGCTTGACAATTACAGCCTGTATTCGTACGAAGGCATTATTCCGCTGTATATCTGGTTCGGCATCCCGCTGTGCGTTCTGCTTCTGCTACCGGGCTTCGACGCGGTCCACAGGGAGTGGAAGGAGGCGTCCACACTTCTCGGATGCTCTTCCGCCGGATTCTGGACCAGGATCGGCATCCCGAACGTCATGCCGACGATTCTCGGAACGCTGAGCGTCGTGTTCGCGGACTCCATCACGACGTATACGACTGTTTACATTATCATTTCAAGCAACGCCGCCCTGCTGCCGATCAAGATCGGCACGATGTTCGGCGGCGACCTCAAGGCGCGGCCGGAAGTGGGCTGCGCGCTGTCCGTGATCATGATCATGATGATCCTCATCGTCATGGTGCTCTGCAACATCGGCAAGAGAATCAGCGCGAAAAGAGGTGTTTCCGTATGAAGCAGAACAAAGTCGGCCATTACATTGTGCTGGGCGTGACCGTCGTCGTGATGATCGTGCCGGTCCTCTTTACGCTGATCTACGGCTTCTCCAACGGCTGGCTGGACATCCTTCCGAGCGATTTTCCGAGCTTTACCTACTGGAAGGAACTGTTCTTTGATTCGCCCCTGTTCTGGCAGAACGTCCTCCGGAGCATCTATCTGTGCGTCATTCCGATCATCATCAGCCTGGTCTGCATGATCCTCGTCATGTACACGATCGTCATGCACATGCCGAAGCTGGACGGACTGATCCAGACGATCTCGATGATCCCGTACACGCTGCGCGGCGTCGTTCTCGCGATCTCCGTATTGACGCTGTACGCCGGCAAGGGAACGATCTTTTCCGACAGGACGATCATGCTGTTCTCCGTCTACTCCGTCATCATCCTTCCGTTCGTGTACAGGGGCCTGAGAAACAACCTGTACGCGATCAACGCGAAGCAGATCGTGGAGGCGGCGGAGCTACTCGGCGCGAGCGGTATCTACACGTTCTTCCGCATCATCGTCCCGAACATGCTGACCGGTATCGCGGTCGCGGCGCTGCTCTCGTTCGGACTGCTGTTCACCGACTTCCCGATCGTCAAGCTGATCGGCGGCAACCGATACGAGACGGCGCAGACGTTCCTCTGGAACCAGCAGAGATCCGGCTTCGGGCCGAAGACGTCTACGTATATCATCATGGTCTTCCTGATCATCTTCACGATCGCAACGGCATCCTACAGGCTGCAGCACAAGGTCGAGAAGCAGGACGCAGAAAAGACGAAATAAGGAGCGTAAGTTATGGCATACATTCATTTTGAGCATATCAACAAATACTTCGGAACGAACCACGTTCTGAAGGACATCACACTGGATATCGAGCAGGGCGAGCTCGTGACTTTCCTGGGGCCGTCCGGCTGCGGAAAATCCACGCTGCTCCGGTGTCTTTCCGGTCTCGAGGAAGTGACCTCGGGCAAGATCTTCCTGGACGGCAAGGACGTCACCGAAGTCAGCCCGAGAAAGCGCGGCTGCGGCATGGTCTTCCAGCAGTACAGCCTGTTCCCGAACATGACGGTCGCGCAGAACGTCGCGTTCGGCCTCAAGATGCAGAAGATGCCGAAAGCGCAGATTGAGACGAAGGTCAGGGAAATGCTGGATGTTGTCGGTCTTTCCGAAAAGTACGACCAGTATCCCCGTTCGCTTTCCGGCGGCCAGCAGCAGCGTGTCGCGCTTGCGCGCGCGCTTGTCGTAGAACCCAAGGTGCTGCTCCTTGACGAACCGCTGTCCGCGATCGACGCGCTCCTCCGCAAGAACCTGCAGATCGAGATCCGCAGGATCCAGAGGGACCTCGGCATCACGACGCTGTTCGTCACGCACGACCAGGACGAGGCGATGGTCATGTCGGACAAGATCCATCTGTTCAACATGGGCACGATCGAGCAGTCCGCGTCCCCTGTCGACATGTACACGAAACCCGCGAGCAAGTACGCCGCTTCGTTCATCGGACACTACAACATCCTGCAGGCCGACGCGTTCAACAAGGCGGCCGGAACGGAATACAGCAGCGGCTGCCTCGCGTTCCGCCCGGAGATCATCGGAATCAGCAGGACGGAGCCGGAAGAGGAAGCCATCGTTATCAAGGGCACGGTACGGAACCAGATCCCACACGGGAACATCGTCCGCTACACGATCGACGCGAACGGCGTCGAGCTCGACGCGGACATCCTGTTCGAAGCCTCTTCCATCTTCGAGATCGGCGAACAGGTCTACGTCTCCATCAAGGACGGCAACATCCTCGAACTGGAGTGAGAACCAAACGATCCGCGGTCATGCAATGCGCATGGCCGCGTGTTTTTATGTGAGAAAACAAATGACGCACGGCGGCAAAGCCGCGGGGAGGGGACCGAATTGAAAAACATCCTGTGCTACGGGGATTCCAACACGTGGGGATGGACGCCTGTTTCGGGCGAGCGCTATCCCCTTCATGTCCGCTGGACGGGGATCATGCAGAAGAACCTGGGCGGGGAATATCATGTGATCGAGGACGGCATGAACGGCCGGACGACCTGCTACGACGACCCGACCTGGCCGTTCCACAACGGGTTCAAAAGCATTTACGCGAGTCTGGAGACGCACTACCCGCTGGATCTCGTGATCGTTATGCTCGGCAGCAACGACGCAAAGCGTCACATCTGCGCGACGCCGTATGCGTCCGCATGCGGAATGGAGAACATCGTCCGCGTCATCCGGAGCGGCATGTACGGAAACGGGAAGAAGGATCCGGAGATCCTGATCGTGTCGCCGATCCTGATTGGGGAGGACATCGACAGGACTTGCTCGTTCGGAGAGATGAGCGCGCCGTTTTCCAGACTGCTATCAAAGGAACTCGGCAGGGTCGCAAGGGAGCAGGGCACGTTCTTCATGGATGCTTCCCTTTACGCGGAACCGAGCAAGGAGGACTGCCTGCATATGACGCCCGAGGGGCATGCTGCGCTGGCTGAGGCCATGACGGAGAAAGTACGGGAGATCCTGAGCTGAAACGGACAGAAGAACAGAACGCATCTGTGAGACCGGTCAAAACTTGGCGGTCTCTCTTTTTCTGTTCCGGAGACATGGCGCATACCGCGCAGAACAAAAAAAAGACGCGGACCCGTACGGACCCGCGTCACAAAGGGAAAGAGGATCAGAGCCCGGCTTTTTTATACGGGCCGGCGCCGGGGAGATCGAGCGATCCGTTCATGAGAGCCTTTCCGTCCAGATTGACGTTCCTGCATTCGAACAGTTCGAACGTCGGATAGGCGCAGTCATGAATATCGTTCTGTTCAAACGTGCAGTCTATACAGGACTCCAGCTGCACGGCGCCGAGGCTGCAGGAGTAGATCTCGCAGTCCTTTACGGTCACCTGCTGCGTCTCCCATGCCGTGATGCCGCGGATGCCGCAGCCGAAGAGCCCGCAGGACGTGACGCCGATCCCGCTGCTGCCGCGGAAC
>JAFRNW010000040.1 GCA_017429985.1 Clostridia bacterium
GAGAGAGGGTACGGACTGCAGATGGGCTCCGTCTGATCCACGGCTTTCGTGACGGAAAGCAGCGTTTTGTCACATTTTTCGGAGGAAAGCGTGCTCCCACCGTAGTTTCCGAAAACGGCAGCCTCCGTCAGAACGGCAAACAGGCCGCTTCCGAACGGTACCAGCACGGGGAATACATAACGGTTCTGATGCAGATCTTCCACCGGGACCGGATGATAATTGTCTTCGTAGCAGGCGAGCCATTTCATGCAGTAGGCTTCCTGTACGGTTTCCGGCAGGCGGAATCCCGTGGTTTCCTTCAGAACGCGGCAGAGTGGGCGGTCTGTTCCGGATTCCGCCGGGTGATTTTCGCAGACAGTCAGTTTCAGCGCAGCCCCTTCGTCGTAGGCGCGGCCTTCCACCGTCAGATAACGTGAAGCCGCACCCTCTGTGCCTTCCGGCTCGAGCGTCAGAAGAACGGTGCGGCAGCGGTCCGCGCAGCGGGCCTTTTTATAGACAGGAAGCGTATATTCATGGTCGATGCTTCCGTATTCCGCATGGGTGAGCACGAGCCCCTTCGACAGATCCGCCTCCCCGGTGACAAGGCCCAGCGGAGAAAGCGCGGCAACTTCCTGTCCGTTTTTAATCACTCTGTAGTAGAGCGTCCCGCCTTCCATCCGGAAGCTTAGCTCCAGACGGCCGTTGGGCGAAATGACTTGACAGCTGTTCATTCTTGTGACCTCCGGTACGTTTTCTTTTAATGAAATTGTAGCATGGAACAATTCCACGGACAATTCATAATTTATTCACGGAGGTGACATTTTCGTCATTCGCGGGCGGTACGATTTGTTCAGTCCGTATTCACTTTGTTTTAAGCCCTTGTCAACCGAGCCGCCTGATACGATATAGGGAAACATCATGTTTGACCTCCGGGCAGGAAAGGATAATAACCATGAAAACAACGGATTTCGCAAAATGGAAAGAACGGGAAACGGAATATAAGTGCCACGGTGGGGAAGGCCCCTATCTGATCACCAATATGATCAAGGACATGGATAAACAGTATGTGAAGTTTATCCACGACGACATCATTCCGCCGCATTCGACTTTCGGCAACCATTTTCACCGTTCGGAAACGCCGGTGGAGGAATTCTACTATTGCGTTTCCGGGCAGGGCAGCATGTATCTGGATGGCGAATGGAGAGACTTCCTTCCGGGAGATATCAGCGTATGCCGTGCCGGCGGAGAGCACGGCCTGGTGAACACCAGCGAAACGGAAGATCTTCGCATTATCGTCATTTACGCAAGCGCTCTTGAAGCATAGGAGAAAAATATGGTAAGAAAATTAAAAGCCGCCGTGATCGGGCTGACCGTCGGCGCCTCTTACGTGACGGATTATCTGAAGAACCCTCATATCGGGGAAATCGTACTGTGTGATACCAATCCCGAAAAAATCGCTGCCGTGCAGGCTAAGACGGGGCTTACGAAGTCTTATACCGATTACCAGGAAATGCTTGCGGCGGAAAAGCCGGACATCGTCAGCGTGTGCGTGCCGAATTTCCTGCACAGACAGATCGCTTCCGATGCCATGGAAGCCGGCGCCGATGTGTTATGCGAAAAACCGCTTGCCAGGAATGCCGCCGAAGGACGGGAGATTCTGGAGGTTTCGCGCCGTACCGGCCGAAAACTGATGGTAAACTTCAACCGCCGGTATATCGATACGAGCCTCGCTCTGAAAGAATGGATCGATCAGGGAAATCTCGGAAAAATCTACTACGCGACCACGAAATGGCAGCGCGTACGCGGGGTGCCGTGGTGGTATCCGCTCGACGATGCCAAACGCAAGGTCGGCGGAGGTCCCATGATCGATCTGGGCGTGCATATGATGGATCTGTGCATGTGGCTGTGCGGATATCCGGAACCCGACTGGGTGAGCGGCAAAGCGTTTTCCGAGATCGCCTACCGCGAGGCTGCGGATCACGGCTTCAACAACCTGGATGTGGAAGATATGGGCGTCGCCCTTGTCACGATGAAAAACGGTATGCTGATGGAAGTGGAAGCCTCCTGGGCCTCCAACAGCGAGCTGCCGTCCGATAACATCGAAACACGGCTTTACGGTTCCGAAGGCGGAGCCGTCATCAAGGCCGGCTGCGACAAATGCTCCCTCGTGATCACGGGAAAACAGGGAGAAGTGACGGTGGAGGAGATCCCCGCACCCTCCCGGAGGCTTACTGTGCGCGACGCGTTTGTGAAAGCCGTTCTACAGGATACCGAGGTCCCGTGCAAACCCGAACAGGCCATCGTGATTTCGTCCATTATCGATGCCGTCTTTAAGTCCACCGAAACCGGGGCGCCCGTAAAAGTATAAGTATTGCAGATCCCGCGTCGATAATTCATTCTTTTCTCCTTAAAAAGGGGCTTCCGGTTTTCCGGAAGCCCCTTTAAAAATGAGAGTTACAGCCGTCTTCTGGTACGGTACTCGCTCGGCTGTACGCCCTCGTATTTTTTGAATACCCGCGTGAAATTGGCGGTGGAATTAAAGCCGCAGCTTTCGGCAACCTCCCGCACCGAAAGCCGGTTATCCAGAAGCAGCTGTCTGGCTTTCTTCATACGCGCGGAATTGATATGATAGAGAATCGAGTTTCCGGTGGATTCCTTGAACAGAGTGAAAAGATAGGAACGGCTTTTTCCGAACGCGTCGCTGATGGACTCCACGCTCAGATTCGGATCGCCGCAGTGTTCGTCGATATAGGCCAGCACCTGATCCTTCAGAACCACGTTGGTCCGCTGATACTCGCGGTCGTAACAGCGGCAGACCTCTTCGCTGAAGCGGCAGACCGTCTGGAAACAGGCGTCGAGTTCCTGGCTTCCCTGCGAGAGCTGCATCACCATATCGTTCATGCCGGGCATCAGTGTGGAGGCCGGCGTGATGACGTTGCACATCCGAAGCAGTGTTCCCGCCACGTTGAACAGGAAGCAGTGGAGCATCGGATGGGAGATCTTGCGTTCGATATTGAGTTTCCAGAGCTCCTCCAGCAGGGTGTGCGTCCGCAGAACATCTCCCTGGGAGATGTACAGGGAAAGATGCTCCTCATCCTGCCGGTCATATTTATACTCCGGCATCACCCAGCCCTGCTGCCAGTTCTTGTGGACGGTCCGGAAATCCACACCGAAGATCCGCTCGTATTCCAGCGTGTAGAAAGCCTCCTCGTAACAGATCGAGAGGGCATCGACGCATGTCCGGGCTGCGGAATAGGAAAGGAGAGCGGGGCGCTCGGGATAATCCTCGCGCAGCCGGTCGGTCAGATCGCGGCACGCCGCGGGAAGGATCGGCTCTCCGATATCCGGGTCGTTCAGCACGACGACCGTCTGCGATCCGATCGTCACCGTCCGGTAAGCGGAGGTGACCAGCGATTTCTGCAGGAAAACGGACAGATTGGTCTCCAGATCCTGCAGTTGTTCCGAATTCAGGGGAACGGACGCCTCTTTTTCTTCCTCGGACAGGTTTTTCGGCTGGATCAGGATCACGCCGAACCGGTCGTAGGGCAGCACCTGCGTCAGCAGGAGCCGCTGCGTGCCCGACAGGGTATTCCCGGTAAGAAGAAGGATGAGCGTTTCCTCGGTCAGCAGATCGTCCCGGTAATGGATCTGTTCCTGCAGGGAGGCCTGCTGCAGGCGGGCTCTCGCGAGAGAGGAACGGATGGTGAAAAACTCGTTGACGACTTCTCCGGAAGCCTCCTCCGTGTCTTGCGGCCGGGAGGGCAGTTCCTGCATGATCTCGGCGATGGTAGCCGGACCGGCAACCTCCTCCGCAACGCCCTTGGCGCGGAGTTTTTCCGGGAGCGTGATCATGTCCACGGCGCTTCCCTCGCGGTAGAGGTCCACCATGGCCTCGTACAGGGTGCCGTATTGCGGAA
>JAFRNW010000041.1 GCA_017429985.1 Clostridia bacterium
GATCAAACTCGGAATGGAGCCGTGGAAAGCATACCGAAATGGCAACACGAGAAAAGGCTACTGGGCGGTAGCAGGAAGCGGTATCCTGACACATACCATTACAGACAAAAGACTCGCACAGGCGGGATACTTTGATATCCTTGCCAAGTACGAGTCCATGCATTGTTGATTGAACCGCCGTGTACCGAACGGTACGCACGGTGGTGTGAGAGGTCGGCAGGCAAACTAATTGCCTACCTCCTACTCGATTATCGGTAATCCTTTATTCTTCGGGCAGATCCCAGTCAAAGAATTTGAAATACGGGGCGCTGGCGCGTTTACGGAAGGCGGCCAGGTCCACTCCGCTCCAGTCGTAGATTCCCTTTCCGGTCTTTATGCCGAGATTGCCCTCGGCAACTTTCTGATTGATCAGATCCTGCGCCTTCTGGGCTGTGCAGAGATCCGGGAACAGATAGTCGTCGATCGATTTGACCATGTCGAGACCGGCGTTGTCCTGATGCTCGAAAAAGCCGATGGAGGTATACCGCGGCATAAAGCTGTACATCAGAGCGCTGTCGATGTCCCTCGCTGTACAAATACCGGATTCGATCATGTAAACCGATTCGCGCAGTATCGCGTGCTGGAGACGGTTGGCAATGAAACCGGGGGCGCTTTTCAGCATGACGGCAGGCTTGTGATGTACGGATTCCAGAAACTGAACGACCGTATTCAGCGCCTCATTGCTCGTGTATTTGCTTTTTACTACTTCAACACAGGGGACGAGGTGCGGCGGATTCCACGGATGCGCGACTACCATTTTGTCTTTCTGCGTCAGGCCCTCCGCAAGGTCGTCCGCGGACATTGCAGAACTGGAGGACGCGATGGCTTTAAACTGACGGCAATGTTTTTCCACTTCCCGGTATACGGAAAACTTGACGTCTTTGTTTTCAAAAACACATTCAAACACAAAGTCGGCGTCTGCGATATCATCATATGTCTGCGTGACGCTGAGAAGTTTATTGCAAGCTTTTGCCTGCTTTTCCGTAACAAGGCCTTCCGCCATCAGATCCTGATAGCAGGAATCATAACGATCCTGTCCACGCTGCGCTTCCTTGTCATTAATGGCATAGATCGTCGTTCTGTAACCGTTTCCCGTAAAGAGGGCTGCCATGCTTGCACCGATCATGCCGGAACCGATAACGGCAACATGCTGAATGGAATCGAGTTTCATATATACCTCCTAGGATGAAATGTGGAACGGGTTGTTCCTCAATGAGCTGGATACAAAACAATAATTATATATTGTTATTATACTCCAGAAGCCCGTAAAAAGGAACAGAGACAGGCAAAACTGCAGTAATACAATTGCCGACAAGCATACGCGGCAGTATACTGAATACAGAGCGCGCGTCAGGCATGGCGCTGAAATTCGGATACAAGAGGTAAAGATGAACAGACTGAAAAAAGCGGGAATAACGGTATTATCCCTTGTCCTGACAGCATCATCCCTGATACTGTGCGGTTGTAATGCCGGACAGCAGGAGAACGACACCTGGCTTGCTTCAGTGAACGGAGAGAGGATCCTGCAGTCTGATGTGGAATCCATGGTGAAATCCATGGAAATGAAATACCTGAGCTACGGGGTATCGGAGGAAGAGTTCTACGGAAACGAAGAGTCCAGGAAAGCCCTGTACGAAGGTGTTCTGGACGCCCTGATCGACCTTAAACTGGTTCCGGCGCTGGCGCTGCAGAAGGGAATGGATCCGCTGACGGAAGACGAAATGTCCGTCTGGTACAATCAGGGAAACGCAGAACTTGCGGCATTGCGGGAAACCGCAAAGAACAGGGAGGACGTCACGCTCTCTGAAATGCTCGCGTTCTTCGGCTGCACCGAAGAGGACTACGTTGAGAAATATGTCAGTTCAAAGGTATATAACCTCTGCTATCAGTATCTGAGCGATCTTGCGGAAGTCAAAGACTCGGATATTCAAGCGTATTACGACCGGCTGCTTGAACAGCAGAAAAAGGTGAAGGAGGACAGTCCGGAGTATCTGGGCAACTATGTGGAGGAAGGAACCATTCTGTTTTTTCCGGATGATGCCGTATGCGTGGAATATATCACATTGGATGAAAACTGCCCCGATACCGATGAATTTGAGGCCATAGAGGCGTTTTACGGCGAAAACGCGAAAAAGAGAACTGCCGTCGTATTTCCCGGTTCGGCGCAGTTCTCAGAGGAAACACTCGGGAAAATCCTGAGCCTGAAACCCGGGGAAACCACGGGAAGGACCGAAGAAAAAGCAGCAACCCTGATTTTCCGCAGAACAGACGACCCCTCTGTACCGAAAGGATGGGAAGAGCTTCCGGACAGCCTTATGAATTCCCTGAAGAAAAGGATCGGCGAGGGATTTGTGGAAGAGCTTCTTCTGAATGCCCGTGAACAGGGCATGGTGGAATACCCCGCAAAATGAAATTCCCCGCGACGATAGGAATGCCGGGACGCTGAGAAGCCGTCCGACCCGAAGCAGACAAAAACAAACAATGCCCTTTCCCTTTCGGGAGAGGGCATTGATATATTGCCGGATCTTCCGGGAAGGGGCTCAGCCGACCCCCATGACCCGGGTTGCGCCGTAATACAGAGCCTGGAGTTCGGGACGGATCCCCGCGACCAGTGTGCCGCGGTACTTCTCGTCGATGGTCGTGGAATGGATGACGAAATTGTTTCCGAGGTATACCATGACGTGGCCGACGCGGTGCGTTTCCATGCTGTAAAGGTATACCAGATCCCCGCGCTCGAGAGAATTCAGATCCTCGAGCGTTTTCGGATAGGGATTGATATAGTCATAGTCCAGCTTGGTTCCGTCCGCGAGGTAGAACAGTTTCGTGTTGGCAAAGCCGGAAGCGGTCGTTTCAAGCATGAGCGCAGTGGTTTTGGTTTTCATACGGTGAACACCCATGGAACGGAGAGCCCAGCAGATGATGCCAGAGCAGTCATAGCTCGCGTCCCCGACCCTGGTGAAGTTGTCATATGGGGTTCCGAGACGGTCGTAAATGGTGGAAATAATCGTTTCGGAAAAATGATCCCGGACGTCTGTGACGCGGGTATTGATGCGCCTCCCGCAGTCAAAATACAGCGCTTTGCCCAGGGAGCTGAAATTGCTTTTCTCTGTCAGGACGCCGTTTTCGGAAAGAAGCACGGTATCGTTTCCAAGATAAACACCGCAGTCCGTGACATAACCGGAATACTTCCCGCGGAACACGACTTCTGTCCCGGGAACGATGGCGGTGTCTCCTGCGCCGTATTCGGTGAAGAAGATCAGATCGCCCCGCTCGAGAGCTGCATAGCTGTCGATATAATCCCACTGGGTCTCCTTGCCCGCATAGCGAACCAGCCTTCCGGAGGTGTTCCAAAGCTTATAGACGCGGGAATTGTAAACCTCATCCAGATAGAAGCCCTGGGGATAAAGCGTTCTGTCGCTCAAAGGCTTCGTATAGAAGTGATAATATCCGGGGGAAAAGAAGAACCCGAACTGTGTGAGCTGCTCATAGAGCAGTTCTTCCATCGGACCGACATCGGATCCGATCATGGACTCAAGCGTTTCGGCGAACGCTTCCGGGGAGAAGGAATCCAGCACGTTTTCTGCCGTGCTGAGAGAGAGATACTCCTCGATGGTGTCCTTGGTGACCTGCTCCAGAACCACGGGCTCCATGTACCCGAAATGCCCTTCCTCCGTGACGACGTAGTAGAAGCCCCGGTAAGAGCCGAGAATGCGGACGGCATGATAGCTTTCCTGCGCGTTGACCTTGTCTTCGACATTATAGTTGTAGAAGACAGGGCACCCCGGGCGCTTCATGAGTGCGAATCCGGAGATGCCTTCCTCCGCAAATTTGGAGTCAACGGTCTTGTCGACAGGAACATATCCCCTCTGACTGGAAAAAGCGGTTTGTACGTAATAGAAATCGGTTCCGTCTTCTCCCCGGACCGTATCCAGGATCAGGATATCCGCACAGGATTTTGTTTTCTTGTTCCGCAGCTGTTCGGGTGTGGAATCCAGGGAAGGCTCCGGGTAAAGGGTCACCCGGTTCCTTGCTGCAGTAACGATTTTTACATCGTCATAATCCAGGAGCAGCGCTTCCCGTGCGCGGCCGATGTCCACAAACTCCGTAAGGACGATCTCCGGAGTGGGTTCCGGCGTCGGTTCTGGCGTCGCGGTCGGTTCCGGTGTCGGTTCCGCTGTCGGGACCGGCGTAGCGGGAGCTTTTGACGGAACAGCGGTTGGGACAGGGGTTGCGGTGCTGAAAACGATCGCCACCATTTCGGGCAGGGAATCCTCACAGCCTGTCAGCATCAGGAGCGGCAGCAGAAGGAGGATCAACAGAAACAGGTGTTTTTTCATAAGATGCTGGAATTAGGTCCGAAAATGACGGACAGTTTTCTCCTTATCGTAATAGCGTTATTCGTCGGAATTCTCCGTATCTTCGAGCGTATCGCTTCCCGTATTAATTTCTGCTTCGACAAAGGAAGGTTCTCCCAGAAGAAACGCACGAATGCCCTCATAAAGACCGCGCGCCATAACTTTCTGGAAATCCGGATCGGAAAGCAGAGCGTCGTCTTCCGGATTGCTGAGATACCCCATTTCAATACAGACGATCGGCCTTGTGCACCAGTTGAAGCCGGACTGATCCCCGCGTTCTGAAATACCGGTGCCTTTGACGATGGGAATACCGGTTACCGAATGATAGTGTTCCAGAATGCATTGCGCGGCTTTCAGATTGGTATCATACCAGTCCGTACGGTATTCTTTTGGGATCAGCATATGGACGCCGCGTTTGTTGTGGTCGCTTGCCTTGTCCGCATGAATCCGGATACCCAGATCCACATTTGCATCATTGAACATAATTGCGCGGGCGGAATTGGAAATATTGACGTCCTGAACGGTCCTTGTCATGACGACGGTCGCGCCGTCGGCCTCCAGCAGATCGCGTAAACACAGTCCGACAGCGAGATTTACCTCATACTCGAATATCCTGGACTTGACGCCCTGGCATCCCCCTGCGACTTTTTTCTTCATGGTGCTGGAACCGGGAGCGACCGGCTCGTCGGAGGGATCGTAGTGCAGCTGATGTCCGGGATCGATCCCGACGATGAAGCCTTTCAGAGCGGGTTCCGGCGTCGGAGAGGGGGAAGGCGTCAGCGTGACGGCAGGCGCAGGCTCCGGCGTTTCGGCGGCAACCAGATCGATCTGCAGAGGTTCCGCAGAAGGTTCTGCGGTTGCGGGCGGGGCGGAAGGCTCCGGTACGGACGCAGGCTTTGTAGACGCGCAGCCTGATACGGCTGCAAAAAGGATGACGGCGGCAAGCAGGAAGGCCGCTTTTCTGCTCAGACAGGAATGATGCGTTGCTGACATTTTGTATTATCCATTTCCGTTCCGTGCTGTGAATTAGCAGGCGGATCAATTCGTATCGTAAACTTCCTTCGGAATGAAGGCGGAATACTGTCCATCATTATATTGCATTTTCCGCCGGGATTCAATTGCTGCATGGCGGCGTTCCGCACGGTGTATCTTCCGCAACCATCTCCAGCGCAGCAGACAGCCGGTTTTCCGTAATGCATGCGGGAAGAAGGCTGAATGACAAAAGAAAAAGCAGATCGGCACAGCAGGAAGAATCGGATCAGCTGCAGGGACAGCTGTTCGGTCTGCTGCATGTGCGGACCTGCGGACAAAACCCCGTGTTCCCGCGGGGAGAACGATTCAGCGCTGTTTTTCGCTGCGGCTTCCGGCTGCTCCGGCATTCGCGACGTATGCTTCGGCAATGCTTCCCTTGTGCAGAACGATTCCCGCCTGACGGAGGCAGGAGCGGACATCTCCCGAGATACGCTCCGCAAGGTGGTGCTTGCTCAGAAGCCGGCGGAATCTCCGCAGCGTCGTCGCGTCCGGGACCTGCTGACGGAAGAAGTCGACGCGCATAAAGGTCCGCATCGCATAGCTGTCATAGACGGCGTCCTCGATGGATTTATCCGAGAGCCTGAACCAGATTCTCATCAGATACATGCGGAGCATCGTTTCGATCTCAATAGGAGGCCGGCCCCTTTTTCCTGCCGGATAGAAGGGCTGGACGAGTTCGACCCAGTCCTGCCAGGGCAGGATCGCGTCCATTCTGTCAAGAAACAGCTCCCGCTTTGTTTTTTTCTTCCGGTTGGAGTATTCAAGATCACTAAGCGTCAATTGTGCCATCTTATCTACCCTCTTCACTCTTTGCCTGAATTGGACGAACGGATCCGGAACGCGGAACGAAGCATTTTCCGTACGGGTTATATATAAATAGTATCATAGAAATCCCGGCAATTGCAGAAAAAGATAACCAACTGAAAAAAGACGGTCCGAAAAACCGGACCGCCGTTGAAGAAGATGCGGATTATTTAATTTCGGTGACCGGGATGATCAGCTTCCAGCCGATTCTGATCAGGTTCGGGTCTTCGATCTTATCACGGTTCAGGTTATAGATCGCGTCCACCGTTGTTCCGAATCTGGTGGCGATTTTGTGGAGCGTATCACCTTTGACGACCGTATAAATGTAATACCTGGTTGTAAGTGCACCGCCTGCAACATTTTTCAGGTCTTCTGCCGTTGCTTCTACGAGATCTTTCAAATCCATTGTGTGAGCCTCCTTAATTCGATGTTTTCATTCTTTGGTCAAGATGATCTTCATCTTACGATTTTATTGTAGAATAAAACTGTCCGGATTTCTACCGCTGATTCAGTGAAAACGAATACCGATTTGGTGAAGATTTGGTGAACATACAGATTGAAGGAATCAAGGAAGATCAGGAGCGGGGATACCGGTCTGAACAGCGGTTCGGGGTTTCTGCATGATGCCTGCCCCCCTTGATTACATGGTAAGCAGGTGGTATACTTCGGAAATAACTTTTTTAAGGACGTAAAAATGATCTCATCAAACACGATCGCTCTGGATGAATATGTAAAGGCCCAGCGGATGGGGCAGAAGGAAAAAAAGGAGCTTGAAGCACTCGGAATGGATCCGTTTCCTGCTGTACTTGACGAGGTCTTCCCGGATGTGGCGAGCGCATCCGTGCAGGAACTTCCGGTTTCGGATGTTCCGGCGGATCGGATCGTCGGTACAAAAGCCGCGGGCAGAACGAACGCATTTTCCGCTTCCTTTCTTCCGCTTCCCGATCCGGGCAGTGAATTCGCAATAAAATGGAAGGCGCTGTGCACTGCGCATCTCTCCGATGTGGGAATCCGGGATCCGATCGAATGCGTCGAGTATCTCGGCAATTTCTATGTCGTCGAAGGGAACAAGCGTGTGAGCGTTCTGAGGTATTTCGGCGCTGTCAGGATTCCCGCGCGTGTTACGAGGGTGTTGCCCTCCGGTCTTTCCGATCCGCAATATGCCGCCTACCAGGAGTTCGTGGAGTTTCAGAAGGCGACAGGCATCTGGGATATCCAGTTTAAGAAGCCCGGGGATTATTCCCGCCTTCTTTCTGCCATCGGGAAAAAGCCCGGCGAAATGTGGACCGTCTCCGAAAAGCGGATGCTCATTTCAACGTATTATTTCTTCAAACAGGCGTTTAACTCGCTTGGCGGGATGAAGCAGGGGCGCGAACCTGAGGAAGCTCTGCTGCTTTTCCTCAAGGTCTATTCATACGAGGCGCTGGCCGACATGTCGCGGGCGGAGCTCAGGAAAGCTTTGTCGGGACTCTGGGGCGACGTGAAAGCGGTCTCCGAGCCTGAAACGATAAAAGTCGAGACGACGCCGGCAGACGATGATAAGGTCAGCGTGATCCAGAAGCTGATCTTCCCCGCCCCGAAGCACCTGTCGGTCGCTTTCGTCTATGAAAAGGATCCGGACAGCAGCCCGTGGACGAAGGGACATGCGGAAGGCGCCGAATACCTTGCGGAAGCCCTTTCGGATTCCGTTACCGTGAATCATTATTTCCATGCCGATTCGGGCGAAACGGCGGAAGAGATCATCACGAAGGCCGTATCCGACGGAGCGGAGCTTGTTTTTACCACAACCCCCCCGATGCTCGACGCAACGCTCAGGGCGGCGGTAACATATCCCAGGGCGAGGTTCTTCAACTGCTCGGCATGCCAGCCGCTCTCTAGCGTGAAAAGCTACTACTGCCGTACGTATGAGGGGAAATTCATAACCGGCGTCATCGCCGGCGCGCTTGCGGAAAACGACCTTGTCGGGTATGTGGGGTCTTATCCGATCCTCGGCGTGCCCGCTTCGATCAACGCGTTTGCGCTCGGTGTCCGCATGACGAATCCGAGGGCGAGGATCCTGCTCGAATGGACATGCATGAACGCCGACTGCATCCGGACGCTGCGGGAAAAAGGCGTCCGCGTCATTTCGAACCGGGACATTCCTGTGCCGGATGCCAATTATCTGAAGCACGGACAGTACGGCACATTTCTCATCGGAAGCGACGGGGAACTCGAGCCCCTTGCCTCACCGTGCTGGCTTTGGGGGAAGCTGTATGAGAATATCGTTCATTCCGTTCTCTCCGGAAGTGCGGAGAAGAAGGACCAGGCGGTCAACTACTGGTGGGGGATGGACTCCGGCGTTATAGATGTGACTTTTTCGGAGCAGGTGCCGTCAGGCGTCAGAACGCTTGCGGAGACCCTGATGGACATGCTGAAGAAGGGTCAGCTCGATCCCTTCGGCCAGAGGCTTGCGGCGCAGGACGGCAGTTTGATTTCGGACGGTGAAACCCCGCTTTCCTCGATGGAGATACTGAAGATGGACCGGCTTGCCGAGTGTGTCGAAGGGTTTATTCCCGAGTATGACGAGATCTTCCCGATGTCACGCGCACTGGTGCGCGAGCTGGGCGTGCACAGGGACCGGATCCCCCCGGAAACGGAGGATGCGCCATGAGGATACTTGCGGTTTCCGATGTGGAATGTCCCGCGTTCTGGGATCATTTCGTCCGAGGGCGTCTCGACGGATACGACCTGATCCTTTCCTGCGGGGATCTGAAGGCGCAATACCTTTCGTTCCTCGTCACGATGAGCCATGCGAGGCTTCTGTACGTTCACGGCAATCATGACGTCGGATATGCCACGAAACCGCCGGAAGGCTGCGAGAACATCGACGGCCAGCTCGTGATCTATAACGGCGTCCGGATCCTGGGGCTCGGGGGATGCCTCTGGTACCACGAAGGGCCGCATCAGTATACCGAAAGACAGATGCAGCGCAGGATAGCAAAACTCCGCTTCGCCATCAGGAGAGCGGGGGGAGTGGACATCGTTGCCACACACGCACCTCCGAGAGGGCTCGGCGACATGGACGACCCTGCTCACAGGGGATTCGAGGCGTTCTGCGGGCTGATAGACAAATACCATCCGAGCCTTTTCCTGCACGGACATACGCATCTGTCCTATGGAACGGGTATCGAGAGGGAGCAGATGTCTGGAGAGACCCGCGTTATCAACGTATCGGAGCGTTTTTCGCTGGATGTGCCGGAAGGAAACTGCCCTGCGGCAAAAAAGGACAGACTGATTTATGTTACCCGGCGTCCCAGAGAGCCGGTCTCATCTGATGGACCGAATTTTGATCCGGGATCGCTTTTCCGCTTCTGAACGGCGCAGGACTTTACCGACGGGCAGAATCGTGTAGTATAGTGGTCGTGGAGGACTGATATGCGCGTCAATTATCACACACACACCGTGCGTTGCGGGCACGCGGAAGGAGAAGACCGGGAATACGTGGAAATGGCGATTTCGCGCGGTCTGAACGTACTGGGATTTTCGGATCACGTTCCCATGCCTTTTCCGGACGGACACGAGTCGCATCACCGTGTACCGATCGCAAGACTGGAAGATTATGTGTCGAGCGTGCTTTCTCTCAGAAAGGAGTACGCGCGGGAGATTGAGATCCTGCTCGGATTCGAGGTGGAATACTACCCGGATCTATTCGAGAGGATGAGAGAGCTGCTTCGTCCCTATCCTGTCGACTATTTTCTGCTCGGACAGCACTATAACGACAGCGGCGAACGGATATACAATACGATACCGCAGAGCGATGAAGCTGCCCTGGCAGGATATACGGACAGGTGCATCGAGGCAATGCGGACAGGATGCTTCTCATATCTGGCGCATCCGGATCTGTTCTGCTTTACCGGCGATCCGTCCGCTTATGCGCGGGAAGCAGCGCGCCTTTGTGAAAGCGCAAAAGCGCTGGACGTTCCGTTGGAGCTTAATCTGCTCGGCTTTCGCGATCATAGGACTTATCCTTCGGAGCGTTTCTGGAAGATTGCCGGGGAAATGCAGTGCAGGACCGTTCTCGGATGCGACGCACACACCCCGAACGACCTTGCGGCGCCGAACAATCTGAGGGAGGCCGCTGCATTCGCGGAACGGTTCGGGATCATTCCGGATCAGGAGATCGCGCTGAGAGGGCCGTTTTAAACGGGGCCAGCATCTCTTTTCCGGCTTTTATACGGCATGAAGCACTCTGCCTTCTGCGCGGATACAGGAAAGAGTTTTCAGGGACGTTCTGTTTTTCACAGAGCGTTCTTTGCTTTTCCGGAACCGGACAGTCAGGCAGCGCATTATAAGCCGTGACGCCATGCTGCCGTAAGGTTTTTCCGGAAAAAGAAAAAAGCCCGAAAAAATCGGACTTTTTTTGGTACGAATAACCATAACGGATTTGCACTGGCAACCGGCACATCTATTCCGAATCAGTTGAACGATGCACCATTTTTGTCGGGACGTTTAAGAAAAAGCAGTTTCATTTGGTATGTGTCCCATATGCAATATGATGCGCTTTTACTTTTGGTAAACCATCACCATATTCACTGCAAATCACTGATATAGTTTTTCCCATTCTTCTCGCTGCCTCAGCCGCCTTGCCATTGGATTCAACAGGTATATAACTCCCGATACTGTCCGCGACAATGATTCCCATGGTGGAAAAAACAAATGTAAGATGCTTTATCGTATCAATAACCCCAGAACTTCCAGCTGTTACTACGATTCCCCCGATACGCGCCTTGATCCCCTCAGTATTACATGCATACATCCGGTCAAGAACTGTTTTTGTTTGAGCAGTCATACCAAACCAGAATACAGGAGTTCCTATCACAACAGCGTCAGCTCTTTGAAGCATCTCATACAGTTCGTCCATGTCATCTCTGATAATACACCTGTGATTTTTGACGCAAGAATCACATCCTCTACAGGCACGGATCTTTTTTTCGTCTGCAAAGAATTCTGTCACCTGCATTCCGCCATCCTCAGCACTGTTCATAACTTCTTTCAGCAAACGAGATGTATTTCCGGAGCGATGAGGACTTCCGTTTATAACTAAAAGTTCCATTTGCCATGTCCTTTCTTCTGTGCAGTATTCAAGAAAGCAAAGTAGTATTGTGATGTCTTTACTTATGAAAACATGATGAAGCCAGTAAAAAAATGGATAGCTGAACGATTCATCATTTTTGGCGGGTCGTTCAGGTATCACGTTTTGTAACTTGCTTAAAGCAGGATACAGGATATAGCTTTTATGGAGACTGCCTCATGCTTTAAATGACAAGTTGTTCGTCGAGCAGTTTTTCAACCCAATTAAATAATAAATATTTCATTGCCATACAGTCAACCTGCGCCATTCAAGAGTCCCGCTCCTGGGACTGTTTTTATTTTCCAATTTTAACACATTTCCGGGTGCAATTTTCGGCATATTTCTGTCCTTGATATATAGAGGGGTTTATTTTTTATGTCCCTAATACCTTGACAATTACATAACAAAACACGGCCAACAGACAATGAAACTTCCGTCCTGAACGCGTCACAGCATTGGACGGCCTGGCGGGAGCGGGGATCCTGAAATGGATATGCAGCCGTGCACGAAAGCCCACCGCAGTGCGTACTCCTGTGAGCGGCGACCGATAGGTCCCTCCCGCTCACCTCAGAGGAAACAGTTCCTTGGTATATGGATCTGTTTCGTCTGAGCAAAAGCTCTCCGCAGGAGCCCACCACTTACGCAGTAAGTGTAGTGGGTTATACTGCCTTGCTGCGTACGGGACCTCTCACGCGGTCCCGTGCCTGCGCAGTAACGGACTGTCTGACGGTAAGGACAGGACGTTAATGGGCAGGGCATGCGAAGGACGTTTACAGGATCCTGAGCGTGCAGGGCAGCACGGCAGTATTCTTTCCCCCGCAGGGAAAAAGATGGAAAGGAGAAAATTGAAGAAATAGATATGGCAAATTACGCGATCCTGAGATTCAGCAAAAGAAAGGTTGGAGGAGTAGCATCCGCCGACCGCCACAACGAACGGAAGAAGGCTGCCTACAAGAGCAATCCCAATATTGACCAGAGCAAGTCGCATCTGAATTACCACCTGGTACAGCCGAACGGAACTTACAAACAGATGTGTTCGGAGATCATACGGGACGCAGGCTGTAAGGTCCGCTCCAACAGCGTGGTCATGGTGGAGACGCTGATCACGGCTTCCCCGGAGTTCCTGAACAGAATGAGTCTGGAAGAACAGAAACGGTTCTTTGAAAGAGCGCTGGAGTTCATCGGTTCAAGGGTTGGAGAGCAGAACATCTTTTCCGCTGTGGTCCACATGGATGAGACGACGCCGCACATGCATCTCTGCTTCTGCCCCGTCACGTCCGACGGGAGACTCTCTGCCAAGGATGTACTGGGAAACCGGAAAGCCTGTTCAGAGTGGCAGGATGTGTTTTTTGAGCACATGTCCCGGGCCTATCCCGAGTTGTCCAGGGGGATCCCTTCCCATGTCACGCACAGGAAGCATATCCCGCCTTACGTATTCAAACAGGCGACAGAACTGGATCAGGCGTATCCGAAGATCGTGGAAGCGCTGAACGACATTAACGCGTTCAATTCCGGAAAGAAGCGCAACGATGCCTTACATATCCTGTCACAGTACGCCGGGAAGATGAAACGCTTCTCCGACCGGATGCACGATACGAAAGACTACATCCGGGACCTGGAGACAGCACGGAAGAGACTGGAAGAGGAAACGGATCTACAGGGAAAGGAACTCGCTGATCTTCAGATCGATATGGCTGCAAGAGAAGCGGAGATACAGTCACTCTATTCCCAGATGGCACAGATGCAGAGACTTCTGGCCCAGATTCCGGAAGATCTGAGAAAACACATTCAAATGAATCCCAGGGAGAATATGAAATGAAGAATAACCGTTCAGAGAGAAAACACTGTTCCTTTACCAGTGACTACAAAATCGGCGGAGTCCATTATCTTGTTTCCTCCCGTTTTGCTCCTCCTGCCGAGAACCCCGGAAAGTCTCTGGCCGCTTGTCTGAAACGGTGCTTAGGGTTCGCTGCCTTGACGGAAAACAAGACGGAAAATACAATGAAGGCGGAATATATGTGTCCGGCTGCCGGAAAGGAGGAATAAATGCAGCCGAATACAAAAAAAGGATCCACAGGGATCACCGCGCTTTACTGCCGTCTGTCCAGAGACGACGGAACGGAAAGCGAAAGCAATTCCATTTCCAATCAGAAGCTGCTTCTGCAGCAGAAAGCCAAAGAGTACGGACTCTCCAATACCCGCTGTTATGTGGACGACGGCTTTACAGGCACAAACTTCAACAGACCCGGGTTCCAACAGATGTTGGAAGACATCGACATGGGATATGTCTCAGCGGTCATGGTGAAGGA
>JAFRNW010000042.1 GCA_017429985.1 Clostridia bacterium
GGATCAGGCGATCGCGGGCGACAACATCGGCGTACTGCTCCGCGGCGTACAGCGCAACGAGATCGAGCGCGGCCAGGTTCTTGCGAAGCCGGGTTCGATCAAGCCGCACACGCACTTCAACAGCGAGGTGTACGTACTGACAAAGGAAGAGGGCGGACGTCATACCCCGTTCTTCTCCGGCTACCGTCCGCAGTTCTACTTCCGCACGACGGACGTTACCGGCACGATCAAGCTGCCCGACGGCGTTGAGATGGTCATGCCCGGCGACAACATCCGCATGGAAGTGACGCTGATCACGCCGATCGCGATGGAACAGGGACTCCGCTTCGCTATCCGTGAAGGCGGGCGTACGGTTGCATCCGGCGTTGTTGCGAGCGTTATTGAATAATCCGCATTACTGTCACGAAGGTCCCGGCAAGCGCCGGGACCTTTTTCAAATACGAAGAGACATCAGGAGGGCTGCAGATGACGATCCGCATTGTCTGTGCAGGGAAACTGAAGGAGCAGTATTTCACGGACGCCGTTGCCGATTACCGCAAACGGCTGTCCCGGTTTGCCTCTGTGGATATCCAGGAGGTGCAGGATGAAAAAATCCCCGATAACGCTTCTGAAGCCGAAGAACGGATCGCAGTCGACAGAGAAGGGGACCGTCTTCTTTCCAGAATCCAACCCAGCGACTATGTCATCGCGCTCGCAATCGGGGGCCACGTCTATTCCTCCGAGCAATTCGCCGATTATATCCTTTCCCTTCAAAACCGCGGAAAGAGCACGATCGTCTTCGTGATCGGCGGTTCGATGGGACTCTCCTCCGCCGTCATGAAGCGTGCCGATGCCTCTCTTTCGCTGTCCGCCATGACCTTTCCCCACAGGCTCGCGCGGGTGCTGATTCTGGAACAGACCTACCGGGCATTCAAGATCCTTTCCAACGAGCCGTATCACAAGTGATCCGTGATCCGGAATAATCATGCACCGTTTTACCGGTCAGAACCGGCGCTGTTTTCCGCGTCTTTTATTCTGTTTCCGGTTTGCTTTTCATACGGTTTTATTAATGAAATGTATAAAAAATAATTCGATATAAATTTATGTCCAAATTGTGTACTGTCCACAGCGTCCACAGGGTTTTCCACAGAAAGCAGTCCATGTTTTTGGGGTTTTTCCATAGTTATCCACATTTTTGTGCACTTTATGCGCCTGTTTTCCACTTTTTCGCTTTGCAGGATTTGCATTTGCATCCTGCAAATTTTTATGTTTCCGCTTCTCTTCAGGCCAATAGAACAGCAGTTTTTTCAAGTCCGCCCGTCATGTGCATGAAGCCTCCGCAGGATGTATCATCATTTCGCAAAATGTATAAAAGCCATCCACAGTCGGATGGCTTTTGCAAGTGTTTTTTACAATTCCGCATTATTTTTTGTAAAAAGTGTTTCCGCCGATAAACTCGCGCACGATGGAGGTGGGCGGGATCTCGTCCTCGACGTTCGCGTCCAGGAAGTAGTTCAGAAATTTCAGGAGCGCGTGCACTTCCTCATACCACTTGCTGTCCGGACGGACATTCATGAGAAGGGGATAAATATGCTTTCTCAGAATCACCGGCTCATAGACCAATGCGGAATTGAACATGCAGTCCGCCTGCTCCTGGAACGGAAAGATCCATCTTTCCTCGCCCGCCCTGACGCTTGTCCACATGGACAGCGTTTTTTCAATGGACGCGCCGCGGGTCTCATAGTCGCGGACCATTCTTCTGAGCAGTCTGATCTGCGTGGTCTGGATCCTGTTGTGGTCATCCAGGTTCAGCGTGGTCAGCGCGGACACATACAGCTTGAAGATCCGATCCGTATCGACATCCTTCGGGAGCAGCATCGGGTTCAGTCCGTGGATTCCCTCGATCAGAAGGATCGAGTCGTCGTCGAGACGGAGGTTGGTTCCCTCGCTCGCCCGCTTCTGAAGGACGAAATCAAACGTCGGCTTCAGGATTTCCTTCCCCTCCAGCAGATCTTTCAGATGTTTGCGGAAAAGTTTGTTGTCCAGGCACTTGACATGCTCCAGGTCGATGGATCCGTCCGGTTCCCGCTCGACCTTGTCGCGGTCCATATAATAGTCATCCATCGAAATCAGCGTGGGCTTCTTTCCGTGTACACGGAGTTCAACCGCAAGCCGGTTCGCCGTCGTCGTTTTCCCGGAACTGGAAGGTCCCGCCATCAGGACGATTTTCGCTTTTTTCTTGATGATCCGGTCCGCGATGCGGGAAAGCTCCTGTTCATGAAGCGCTTCATTGACACGGATCAGCTGCCGTATTTCTCCGTTCCGGACAAGATCGTTCAAATCCGCGGCAACGGAGCAATCCATCAGTTTGCCCCAGTCTGCGCTTTTTTTGAATCCGTTCGCCAGAATCGGCATTTCCTTGAAGGTTGCGGGTTTGTCGTAATCGTCCTCGTCAGGCCGGAGGATCACGACGCCGTCCTTTGTATGATGCAGGTCGAAGACAGAAACATATCCGGTCGAGCAAGCCATTTCGCCATAGAAATAGTCCATGAATTTTCCGTACTTGTATACGTCGAAATACGGGAACATCCGCCATTCCAGAAGCCTGACCTTATCCGTCTGTCCGTCTTTCTCGAACATCTCGATCGCTTCATCTACATCTAGTCTGACCCTTTTCAGCGGATAGTCCGCCTCCACGATCCTCCTGCATTCCTTCAGAAGCTTCTTCGTGTCCTCTTTGGAAAAGGCCGGCTCTTTCGTGACCGTCGCATAGATCCCTTCCGCGACGGCATAGTCAACATGCACACGGGCGTCCGGAAACAGATTTCTCATGCCGAGAAGAAACACGAACAGCATGGTCCTTTCATATACGCTCTTCCCTCTGGCATCCTCATACCGGATAAGCGAGATCTTCCCCTTTGCCGCTCTGATCGCCCTTCGGATGGAACGCGTCTCCTCTTCTGCCGCTTTCTTTACGGGAACATAACCGAGCGTGAACGTTTCTCCTGCCAGCTGCGCAGCAAGCGGGCGCGTTTTCAGCGAATCGGAATCAAGCTGGAGTCTTTTAACGATATCCTGAAGGCTTTCCCCTTCGCGGACGTCTGTTGAAATGCCGTCGATTTCCAGTATCACGGTTCTTCCTCCTCGTATCTTTCTGTCGGGTATTATTGTATCTTATCTGCCGGATCTTTTACAAGACGGCTCCCGTATTGGAGGAATCACCAGTCTGTGATATACTATTGTTTCACTGATAGATCATACAGAGGTTTCAAATGAAGAAGATTTCGGTTGCACTTGCTACGGTCGGCTCCATGATTCTGATTTTCGTGATCATGTTCACCGCGCTGGAAGTAGCGCTCCGCGACACCGCATTCATCAATAACGAATATACGCGGCTCGGCATGGCGAAGAAAATGAACATGAGCCAGCAGGATCTTGTCAACTCATGTAAAAAACTGATCGATTACATGCAGGGGAAGACGGACAGTATCGACATTATGGTAACGATTGACGGCGAAAAAACCCTGATGTTTGACCAGGAACAGGAAATCGTCCATATGAAGGACGTGCAGAAACTGTATCTGACCGTCAAAAGATACCGCGACATGGGAATCGTCGCTTTTCTTGTCCTTTATCTGCTCGCCGCCCTTCTTTCTTTCCGCAGCGCGATCCATTCCATCGCGAAGGGATACATTCTCGGCGCTTTTATCATGTCACTTTTCATTGGTTTCATTGGGACATGGGCAGCGCTCGATTTTTCCAGCTTTTGGACCTCCTTCCATAAAACGCTGTTCTGGAACGATCTGTGGCTGTTCGATCCGACTACCAGCAGAATGATCAACATCCTTCCCGAGCATTTTTTCCATGACATGGTGATCCGGATCGTGATATATGCCGCCGGGGTGCTGGTTCTGCTTCTGGTCATTGCCGTCATTCTGGTTCTCTCCTACAACCACAGACGGGCAAAGGATATGGAAAAAAAGAAATCGCATAAAAAAACCGCTTCTGAAAAAACCGTATCCTCGACGTCGCCCGACCGTACAGATTCCAATGAAAGCGGTGCGGAATAACAGATGAGCACGGAATCCAAATATCGTCATATTCTAGAATCCCGGCATGCCCTGCTCCTGAGCATCGAATCAAGCTGCGACGAAACCGCTGCGGCGGTCGTTGCGGACGGAAGGACCGTAATCTCGGATGTCGTCCATACACAGATACCGCTTCATCAGGCGTTCGGCGGCGTTGTTCCGGAAATTGCGTCCAGAAATCATGTTGAAATGATCACCCCCGTTGTGGATCTTGCGCTTCAGAAAGCGGGGGTCCGCCTGGAAGACCTGGACGGGATCGTTGTGACGCACGGCCCCGGTCTTGTGGGTTCTCTCCTGGTCGGCCTGACTTACGCGAAGACGCTGGCTTTTGCGGCGGATCTTCCGTTCGCAGGCGTTCATCATATCGCCTCTCACATCGCCGCCAACTATATTACCTTTCCCGATCTGGAACCGCCGTTTACCTGTCTTGTCGCCTCGGGCGGCCACAGCGATCTGATCCGGGTAGACGATTACTACCGTTTTACCCTGATCGGCTCAACCAGGGACGATGCCGCGGGAGAAGCGTTCGATAAAATCGCGCGTGTGCTGGGTCTTCCTTATCCCGGAGGTCCCGCGCTTGAAAAACTGGCGGAATCAGGAGATCCGAAAAGCATCCGGTTCCATTCCGCTTTTAACGAAGGCACCTCTTTTGACTTCAGTTTTTCCGGGCTCAAAACCGCCGCCATTCACGAACTGCAGGTCCGGCAGCAGAACGGAACAGAAACATCCGCCGCAGATATTGCCGCTTCATTTCAGCACACGGTGGTGGAAATCCTTTCTGAAAAAGCGATCCGCGCCGCCCTGGCGTCAGGAGATCATACGCTTGCGCTTGCCGGCGGCGTCTCTGCCAATTCTGCGCTCCGCAACGCTCTGTTAAAAAAATGCAGCAGAAACGGAATCCGTTTCTGCTGTCCTGATCTCCGTTATTGCACGGATAACGCCGCCATGGTCGGCTCCGCCGGCTTCTTCCGTTTTCTGGCTGCTCCGCCGGACGACCTTTCCCTGAATGCGATCCCGGGTCTTCCGCTTGCTTAGCCCCGGTCCGTTTCCTCTTCCTGAAGCAGGGAAACAGCCTCATGCAGCACTTCCCCGATCGGACGGTGAATTGCCAGAGTGGCGCCCGTCTCTTTTGCCGTATTCGAAAGATTGATGACAACCAAGTGTTTCCCCCGGAAGTAGTCACAAAGGCCGGCCGCCGGATACACCATCAGAGAGGTGCCGCCGATGATCATCATGTCCGCCTGCTCAATATGGTGAACCGAGCGCATCAGCGTCGACTGATCAAGTCCTTCTTCATATAATACGACATCCGGCTTGATGGTTCCGCCGCAGGAACATCTCGGGATTCCGTCCTCTGACTCATCCAGCCTGTCCGTCAGATCCTTCAGAGAATAGAACTTCCTGCATCTCATGCAATAGTTCCGGTATACGGATCCGTGCAGTTCAAGAACATTCTTGCTTCCCGCCGCCTGGTGAAGGTTATCGATGTTCTGCGTGATGACCGCCGTCAGTTTTCCGCGCGGAACATCCTCCTTTCCGGGAAAAGCGCTTCCCCATTCCAGCTTTGCAAGTGCGGTATGCGCAGCATTTGGTTTCGCTTCCGGATATAGCAGATATTTCCTGTAGTACCGGTAAAAATCCGCCGTTCGCTTCATGAAAAAGGTGTGCGAAATCAGCACTTCCGGGGGATAACCGAATTCTTTTGTTGCCTGAAATACCCCGTTTTCTGAACGGAAATCCGGGATTCCGCTTTCCGTGGAGACGCCCGCGCCTCCTAGAAAAACAATTCGGGACGCGCTGCGTATCATCTCTGCCAGCAGACTGATTTCATTGCCCATATGCTACCTCCCTCGGCTGTTGATTTTGATATTTCATCTCATTATACTTGATTTATGTGCATGATTCGATTTTATAATGCAAAAATCGCTCAGTTTTCGGAACAAAAACCTTTTATTGTGGAAGGGGAACTGTGGACGGAGAACGAGCGCATCCGGTATGTCGGACCTTCCGGCAAACAAATAACGCCGTCTTTTTCCCGGGAGATCGACTGCGGCGGAAATCTCCTTCTTCCCGGATTTAAAAACGCTCACGCGCATACGGGAATGACTTTCCTGCGTTCCCATGCAGATGAGCTTCCGCTGCAGCACTGGCTGTTCGACCAGGTCATTCCCTATGAGAATCTGCTGACGGAAAACGATATCTATACGCTTGTGAAGCTGGGCATCCTGGAATACCTTTCGTCCGGGATCACTTCCGCGATGGACATGTATTACTTTGCTGAGGCCGCGGCGCAGGCTTCCGTGGACTGCGGTTTCCGCATGGTCATCAGCTGCGGCGGAAGTCCCCTGGACCGCGCCGTCCGTCAGTATGACTATTTCAAGCATTATCATCCGCTCATTTCCTACCGGCTGGGCGTTCATTCCGAATATACGGAAAAACGGGAAGACCTGGAGGCCATGGCATCTTTTGCAAAAGCCCGGAAGGAACCGTTCTGTCTTCATCTTCATGAGACGGAAAAGGAAGTCCTGGACTGCGTTTCCAGGACGGGCATGCGCCCGCTTGAACTGCTGGACAGGGCAGGCGCCTTTTCTTTCGGCGGAACGGGTTATCACCTGATTCATCTGAATGATTCGGATTATGACATTCTGAAAAACCGCCATGTCTACGCCGTTACCTGTCCGTCCAGCAACCTGAAACTGTCCTCCGGGATCTGTCCGGTCTCTTCTCTCCTCAGAAAAGAAATACCCGTTGCGATCGGCACCGACGGTCCCGCGAGCAACAACTGTCTCGATATGTTCCGGGAAATGTTTCTCGTCTCCGGTCTCCAGCGGCTAACCTGCGGAGCGGACGCATGCGGCGCGGAGGATATCCTGACAATGGCATGCTCCACCGGAGCGCAAGCCATGTATCTGGATCAGTGTGATGATCTTATAGCGGGGAATCTGGCTGACATCATCATGATCGATCTGTCCAAGCCGAATATGCAGCCGGAAAACGACATCCTGCGGAATGTGGTATTCAGCGGAAGCAAGGACAATGTTTGCCTGACCATGATCGGCGGAAAAATACTGTATGAGAACGGATCCTATCTGATCCATGATGATCCTGACAGGATCTGCCGGGATGCGGGGGCAATCATCCGCAGAATGGAAAACACCCTCGCAAAGCGGCCCGGTTAAATGAACAGATTGATCTGCTGAAACGGAAAAATCCTCAGCTTCACAATCCCTGTGATTTTCTGATAGGGAATACAGCCGATATCAATGCTCCGGCTGTCGTAGATCACTTCTCGGTTATCCGACAAAACAAACACCGAATCCTGGGGAACCGTTATCTCTTTCATCGCATCCATTGCGTCGGTATTGACCGCATAGGCTTCGCTGACCGGAAGTCCGTTGATGTATACCCGCCCGTTCCGGATTTCCACCGTTTCGCCGGGGAGCGCTATGATCCGTTTGATTTGGAGTGATCCGCTGACAGGATCCGAAAAAGCAATGATCTCTCCCCGTTCCGGTACAAAAAGATATTTCTTGGCTCTGTCAATCAGAACGATCTGCTTTTCTTTCAGCATCGGAGACATGCTGGTACCGTCGATTCTGGCGGGAGTAAACCACACGAAAAACAGGAAATAAAGAACCAGTCCGGCCACCACGATGGCTATCAGCCAGTTCAGAATGGAATTCCAGATATGTATCGGTCGATAGACTTCCGTCCTTCTCTGCGTCATCATGGATATCTGGCTCCCCTGACGATCCGGAATCTGTTCAGCGGAAATACAACTGCGCGCACCTTGCCGACCACTTTTGACATCGGAATGCAGCCGACGGACTCATTTCTGCTGTCCTTGCTCCCGTTCCTGTTATCGCCGATCACAAAAACCTCTCTGTTTCCTACCGTTGTTCCGCTGTAATCATCATAAATTTCATCATTCCAGTATTCTGTTTCGTCCAGCGGCACACCGTTGATCAGCACGCGCCCGTCTGAAACGCTGACATATTCACCCGGAAGACCGATTACCCGTTTTACGCAACTTTCCTTATAGCCCGGATAGTAACAGATAATGATGTCCCCTCTTTCCGGCATATCAAACCAGTAGGAGACTTTTTCCACAAACATATATTCATTATGAAGCAGCGTCGGAACCATGGAACTGCCCTCAACGCGGACCGGCTCGAAGATATAGCACCGGATCGCCAGCGCAATCATGATAACCAGGAGAAAATAAACACCCGCATCGATGGCCCTCCAGGCTTTCGTCCCCTTCTGCGCGTATATCTCATCTTCCGCCATATTGCGGAGAATTCTGTATTGTTTTGCCGTAAACTGTTTAAATCGTATCATTGGCTTCCGGTTCCGCATTCCTGCCCGGTTCGGAATGTGCGATCACTTTTTTGCATGAACGCACAAAATCCGTACGGTCCATCATGACAATACGGTTGCAGGAATTACATTTTATTTTAATATCCGCTCCGACGCGGATGATCGTCCATGAGTTTGTTCCGCAGGCATGTGGCTTTTTCATCATCACCACATCACGCAGCTCAAAGATCTCCGTCATTTGCTTCCTCTGCAGAAGGAGCGCTCTGCTCCGGCTCTTCTTCCTCAGCGGCCGGATCCGCTTCTTCTTTGATTTCTATCTCCGTATCCAATTCGTCTTCCTGCTCGTACTCGGTCTGTTCAGGCTCCAGGTCTTCCGCGCCGGGTACCTCCTGTTCTCTTGTGTCCTTGTCATAGGAAAAATACTGCGGAGGATAGTATCCGTACGTTGCGGAAGGAATATAGCTCAGGATCACCTGATACAGTTTTTCGGGCGTATCCTCCTGTACGATATGGCCGGAATTCCTTACCAGAAAATATCTCCCGTTCTGCAGAATGCTCTGATAAAAAACACTGTTGTTCGGCAGATGCCATTTATCCTCTTTCCCCCAGAGCAGCAGGATCTCATGATCCGTTTCTTTCAGCTGGTCTGTTACAAAACGAAGATCAAAATTCTGAACCGCATACATCAGCGCTTCCCGCGTATACCCGTCAGACAGCGGTTCATAGTATTGATTCACCACACGGTCATCGATAGCCGTCTGATCATAAAAACATTCCTGAAGGCATTTTTTAACATCTCCGAAGGAAAACAGATTTCTGGTGAATACCGCCTTGATCGGGCTTTTCATGCTTCTGATCAGGGATGGCATCTGTTTGGATATGCCTCCGGGAGATATGGCGATGCAGTTCGCAACATAGTCCGGAAACATGGTCAGAAGCCGGAGCATATACATTGCGCCTGTTGAAAAACCGATCATATGCGCGGAAATGATTTCCTTTTCATCGAGGAAAAGCTTGATCGCTTCCGCCATTTCGTCCATGGAATAGCAGAAGTATTCCGGCCTGTCTGAATAACCGTGTCCCGGAAGATCAATGGCAATTACCCGATAGCTTTCCGACAGCTCCGCGAACAGATTTCTCCATGTATACAGGGACTGCCCGAGACCGTGAATCAGAAGCAGCGGTTCGCCGATCCCCGCCTCCAGATAATGGATACGGATCTGTTCCTCGGGTCTTTTGTCCCCTTCCGGCATAATAATATCAATATAATCTCCAACCTGTCTGGAATTCACAAACAGTTTTCCGCTTAAGGTTTCTTCCATATTCTTCTCCCTTATCTGAGATTATAGTTTTTCATATATATTGTATTGACCGCCTTTGTTAATTGCAACGAACTGGCAGATGTTGTAACAGATTGTTAACCCTGTCTTCCAATTGGTTTTCTTGATCCTTTGTTTTGCTCGTCTCCAAAAATATGCGGTCAGCCTGTTTGCCGGTAGAAGACGGCGCCAGGCAGCACGGTATCGGAGCAATCTTGCAGAAAACCTCAATTTTTGATATGATAAGTTGATTAAATGGAGAGGTATCTTTTATGGCGAACCTTAACGATGTTTGGAGTAACACCCGCGAAAACATCAGACCTCAAATGACCAATCTTAGCTTTCATGCCTGGATCGAGGGGATCGAGCCGCTGATTCTGAAGAACGGTATCCTGGTCCTTCAGATTCCAAGCAGAGATATATTGAAGACGCTGAACGATTTTTATTTTGATTATCTTGTTGAAGCCGCAAAAAAGGCCAGCGCAGAAGTAGAAAACGTTCTTCTGGTTCTTCCTGAAGACCGTGAAAAATATATCCAAAATGACAAGATTAAGACTGCGAACACGGATTACCCCTCTTTAAACCCCAAATATACGTTTGACAGTTTCGTTGTCGGAGCATCAAACAGATTTCCGCATGCTGCGGCGCAGGCCGTTGCGCAGAATCCCGGAAAAGCATATAACCCTCTGTTTCTGTACGGCGGCGTCGGTCTTGGAAAAACGCACCTGATGCAGGCGATCGGTCATTATGTAAAAGAGAACCATCCGGATGCAAACGTGATATATGTAACAAGCGAAACGTTTACAAACGAGCTGATCAACGCCATTCAGCAGGATAAACGGCAGGAATTCAGGGACCGCTACAGAAATGTGGATCTTCTGATGATCGATGACGTGCAGTTTATCAGTAAAAGCCAGGCAACGCAGGAAGAATTCTTTAATACGTTCAACACGCTGCATAACGTCAACAAACAGATCGTTGTCAGTTCCGATCGTCCTCCTAAAGAAATTCCGAAGCTGGAAGAGCGTCTCTGCTCACGGTTTGAATGGGGATTGATCGCGGACATCCAGCCCCCTGATCTTGAAACAAGGATCGCGATTTTGCGAAACCGGGCAAGAACCAACAACCAGGATATCAGCGATGATATTCTGACATATATTGCGGAACATGTTTACAGTAATATCCGTGAACTGGAAGGCTGCATGACCCGTGTCATCGCATTCGCCCAGCTGCACAGAGAACCCTTGAATATGAAAATTGCGGTGGAAGCATTAAAAGATATTCTGCCTGAAACAAAGGCAAGAGAGCTGACGCCGGAATACATCATGGAAACAGTGGCGGATTATTACTCCATTTCCGTCGATAACATGAAATCGAAGAGACAGGACAGACCCATCGTCCTTCCGAGGCAGGTGGCCATGTTTCTCTGCCACGACCTATTAAACATGAAATATCTCCGCATCAGCAATCTGTTTGACCGGTCCGACCACACAACAGCAATGAACGCATGCGAGAGGATCAATAAAATGATGTCCGAAGACGCCGCATTTGCATCGGATATCAACGACATCAAGTCAAAGCTGGGATAATTTTTCCACAGTTTTCCATTTTTTCACGTGGAAGATTATGGAAAAATGTTGATAATTAAAATTCTGTGGAAGTTTTTGGTGGTTCTCCACAGGAAAATCACTAAGATTTGAACAGCGGTTATGATGGCAGAATCAGGGTTTTTGTCATGTTTCCACATTTTCCCTTTTTCTACTACAACTGCTACTGTTTTAATAATAAAAACGTATCCATGATCTAATCATGATAAAAGGGGTGTTCTTATGATTTTTCATGTTAATTCCAGAGAATTGACCTCCGGCGTATTGTCGGTGGTAAAAGTTTTGCCTGTCAGAACGACGCTGGCCTGCCTTGAAGGAATCTTTTTTGAAGCAAAAAAAGATGGACTGCATCTGAAATGTTCTGATTTGATGCTCCAGAAGGAATGTATCATTCCGAGTTTCGTTGAAGAAGAAGGAGCAGCGATCGTTCCTGGAAAGATCATTGCAGAATTTGTAAGAAAACTTCCGGAAGGGGACGTGACTTTTTCCATTACCGGAAAGGAAATCAACATTATATGCGGTCGCGTCAATACCGTACTTCAGCCTATGGAATATGAAGAGTTCCCTGAAATGAGATTTGACGGGGATCATTTTTCCGTAAAGGTATCAAAAGAAGAATGCAGAGATTTGATTTCACAGACGGTTTTTGCCGCTGCTCTGGATGACAGTAAACCGATATTGACCGGCGCGCTCCTTGAAATTAACGATAATACGATCACGGCGGTAGCGACAGATGCCTATCAGTTCGCTATGAGAAAAATACAGATTGCGTCTACTGGAAAAGATGCGAGTTATGTCGTACCCAGCAAGGCGCTGAACGAGATTTCCCATATGATGTCGGAATCTCAGGAAAAGGAAGTTACGCTCGTATTTACCAGGACGCATGTTCGGGTTGATATCGGACATACCATATTAACGGCAAGATTATTGGACGGCGCCTATATCGATTATAAGAGAATTCTGCCGAAGGACCATAAACTGCGTGTAATTCTTAACAGAAACGATTTTCTGGACAGCATTGACAGAGCGCAGCTCGTTGCACGGGAAGGCGGAAACAATATCATTCTGCATTTTACAAACAATATGGTGAAAATTTCCGCAAGCAGCTTTATCGGCGTTTTTGACGAGAATGTTGATGCCGTATGCAGCGGTGATGATATTGATATTGCCTTCAATCCGAAATACGTGATGAACGTATTGAAAAACGTGGAAGATGAAAAAATCTGCATAGATCTTTTATCCGGAGTAAGCCCGTGCGTGATTAAACCATTGCAGGGGGAAAAATATTATTACCTGATTGTACCAGTAAGAATTTATGCCTAATGAATTTGGAGGGAGAAAAATGAAAAGAGCTATCGCAATTCTGTGCTGTTTATTGATGGTATTTGCCATTTTCGGCTGTTCGAAAAAAGCGGAGCCAGTGGAAGAAACGCCGGAGCCGACTGCGGAACCGACTGCAACGCCTGAAATTATTACGATTGAAACCCCGAAGCCTACTGCCACACCGGAACCCAAAAAAGTCGGAAACGACATGAAAGGAATTCTGATCAGCGACGCGGATGTGGATTCCGTCATGAATGATGATGTTGCAGAATGGGAAGGATATTCCGTCGTCACAAACGATGATCTTTCAGAGACTGTTTTCTATGTGATTCCTGAAGAAAACAGTGAAGACCTGAACAAAGCCATCGGAAGCGTCATCATGTCGTATAATGAGAATACGGTTTCCAAAGTTGTCTGCAACGTGTTCACCGATCAATATAAAAACAATCCGGATGCATGTAAAAAGCTGTTTGACTATTTCAAAAACGATTTTGCTCTTTCTGTTATCGGAAATCTGACAGAAGAAACCTGGAAATCCATTTTGGATGAAATAGATATGGATTTCGATGTGGCTCTCCAGAGTGTTTCAGAAGAGAATCTGAATGAAACGGAAGAGCAGGTGCAGGCAGAAGGTGTTTCGAAAGGACAGTTTACTTATACCGTTGATACGAATGTAGTGTCCTTTAGTTATGATATTGTCTGACAATAATCAAATATAGCGGGGAGCGTTCCCCGCTATATTTTTGTTTCACGTGAAACATAATCAGCTGCAGATCATTGCAAATGTTTCACGTGAAACATATAATGTCAGATACGCCGGATTATTAGGAAGCAACGGAGGAGTTATGGCGAAAATCATTGCTATTGCCAATCAGAAAGGCGGAGTCGGGAAAACAACCACTTCAATCAACTTATCTGCCTGTATCGCTGAAACGGGAAGAAACGTTTTGCTGATCGATGCGGATCCTCAGGGTAATTCAACAAGCGGATTGGGAGTGGAAAAATCCGGTGACAAACTGTCTTTATATGATGTGATCATAAATGATACGGAATTACGCGATATCATCAGAAAAACGATGATTTCGACATTGGATCTGGCTCCGTCGCATATTTCGCTTGCCGGAGCTGAGGTTGAGCTCGTTGGGAAAATGGCCAGGGAACAAGTGCTGAAAAAAGCCGTTTCCTCAGTAAAAGACCAATATGATTACATTTTTATCGATTGTCCTCCTTCTCTCGGCCTTCTGACATTGAATGCCCTAACGGCGGCGGATACGCTCCTTGTTCCGATTCAGTGCGAGTTTTATGCACTGGAAGGACTGTCGCAACTGATGAATACCGTCAAACTGGTCAGAAAAAACCTGAACCCCAATCTGGATGTTGAAGGCGTTGTTCTGACGATGTTTGATGCGCGGACAAATCTTTCCATGCAGGTCGTGGAAGAGGTAAAGAAGTTTTTCAAAAACAAGGTGTATGAAACGATCATTCCCAGAAGTGTCAGACTGAGTGAAGCGCCATCCTTCGGTCTTCCTATTACGCATTATGCAAAAAACAGTACCGGAGCTTTTGCCTATCAGGCACTTGCTCAGGAAATGATCCATAAGGAGGAACTCTGATATGGCTGCTGCAAAAAGAGGACTTGGAAGGGGACTGGACGCGCTTCTGGACCCGCATGTAATGGATGATTCTGCAGAATCACAAAGTTCCGGAGTTACGGAAGTAGATATTCTGTCGATTGATACAAACCTTCACCAGCCACGAAAGAGTTTTTCTGAGGATTCTTTGAATGATCTGGCAGCGTCTATCAAAACGCACGGAATCGTTCAGCCGCTGATCGTCAGAAAAAACGGAGATCGATATCTTATCGTTGCGGGGGAAAGAAGATTCCGCGCTGCAAGGATTGCAAAACTGAAGAAAGTACCCGTAATGGTCGTTGATTATGACGAGAAAAAGATGCAGGAGATCTCTCTGATTGAAAACATACAGAGAGAAAACCTGAATCCCATTGAAGAAGCGAAGGCCATTCAGTCCCTGATGAAGGAATATGGACTGACACAGGAGGAGCTGTCGGAACGCCTGGGAAAAAGCAGGCCGGTCATAGCAAATTCTCTCCGGCTGCTGTCTTTGCCGGAAACAGTAACTAAACTGATTCAAAACGGAATCATTACAGCAGGTCACGGGAGAGCCATCGCGGGTATCAGCGATTCGGCGATGCAGACGAAACTTGCCGAAGAAACCGTCAATCTCGGTTATTCCGTCAGAGCGCTTGAAAACAGAATTAAAAATCTGAATCATAAAAAGAAAAAAGAAGAGAAGCAGCCGTTGTCTTCCGACATGAAGCAGCTGGAAAAGATGTTCCGGGAAAGAACAGGAACGAGGGTACATATCACCGGAACGGAAGAAAAAGGGAAAATCATCTTTGATTACGCATCGAAGGATCAGCTTCAGCAGGTATATGACTGCCTGATAGGCGAATAGAGAATTGTTTCACGTGAAACAAAAAACGCAATCGGGAAACCGACTGCGTTTTTTCGTTCTTCTTCTGTTATTCCTTTTCCTCAGAAACAGTATCCGTATCCTGAGTCTGACCCGGTGCTGTCGCAACGCAGTTTTCCTGCGGAATATCGGTTTCCTGTATTTCGGTTTCATCAGAGGCGTCAGAAGCTTCCATGACAATCTCGTCCGAAGGATACCTTTGAATCACCGGCAGTCTGTTTTTGAACGCCAGATACAAGAGCACAACGCCGATCAGAAAAAGGAAAATACAAATAAACTGAGAGGTGGAAAGGGCGCCGACCGTTCCGCGGTCATCGGATCTGTAAAATTCAATGATAAAACGCCAGATGCTGTAAAGGACGCAGTAATAACCGAGAGATGTTCCGGCTCGTTTCTCACGGAGGAATATAAACACAAGAAACCCGGAAAGAAGCAGGCAGAAAGCGCTTTCATAAAGCTGTGTCGGAATCAGGGGAATGCCTGCCGGCGCCGAGGAGCCGACGTTTGCAGGAAAGATCACACCGCACGCGCTGCTGGTAGGTGCGCCGTAACAGCAGCCGGCCAGATAGCATCCGATTCGCCCTATCGCCTGCCCCAGGGCGATGGGAGGGCACAGCATGTCCATATAAGACAAAAAAGACTGCTTTCTGATTTTTGTACAGATAAAAATGCCAATGACAGCGCCGAGAAAAGCGCCGTAATACACAAAGCCCGCGGTCAGCGATTCAATGAGGAAGTGAGGATTTTTAATGACTTCATCGAATTCAACGATCCAGTAAAGCAGCTTGCTTCCGATCAGTCCGGATACAAGCAGCCAAATAATAGCGGAATAATAATCATCCTCTGAAATGACCAGATGTTTTCGGAGGAATCTGCCCATGATCATGGCAGCTAGGATTCCAAGCGTGACCATGAGACCATAAGCCGGTACCTGAAAAGAAAAAAGCTGAAAATAGGGATGCATACACTACCTCAGTAATAAACTATTTTCCGGTGTATTCAATGATTCCGATTGCAATCAGCAGCAAAACAATGAAAACGATAATATAGATAATCGCGAGAATACCGCCGACCAATACTCCTCCGACTCCGCACCATTTTGCCGCAACGTTCATTCCGTTTTCCGGAACACCGTTTTGCTGTGCAAACAAACGGTTTCTGTTGGATCTGATTAGAGCAAGAACAGACAACACCAATCCGGCAATACCGATAATCGGATACCAAACAAGGACGTCGCCAATGATTCCGAGCACCAAGGAAATCGAGGAATTCTTTTTGTGCTCTATTTCTCCGGGCGATAAGACGGCTGATTTATAGCTGCCCATGGAAACCTCCTCCATAAGAAATAACATATGTGCAATATTAAATTTTATCATTCGGGGGATGGAATGTAAAGTTCGCAGGGCAGGAAAGGGACTGCCGGAAAAAACGTCAGAAACAGGAAACCGGAATGAGAATGCGAAAAAATACAATGAGAAAACATCATATATGTGGTATGATTACTTCAATCACCTTAAACTTTATCCGATGGAATAACCTGTAAAAATGTTGGGGGTTCAAATGACAGAAAGATACGATCCGCAGATCATCGAAAGAAAATGGCAGAAAAAATGGGAAGAGCAGAAATGCTTTGAAGCAGAAGCATCTCACGATAAACCGAAATTTTTCGGCTTGATTGAATTTCCATATCCGTCCGGGCAGGGACTTCATGTAGGACATCCAAGACCGTTTACCGCGATGGATGTCATTTCAAGAAAACGCAGGATGCAGGGATATAATGTCCTGTTTCCGATAGGGTATGACGCATTTGGCCTTCCCACGGAAAACTACGCAATCAAAACGGGCATACATCCCGCCAAAGTAACGCATGACAATATTCAGCGGTTCCGTGAACAGCTGAAAAGACTCGGATATTCTTTTGATTATTCCAGAGAGGTCAACACGACGGATCCGGCCTATTATAAATGGACGCAATGGATCTTTCTGAAGTTTTATGAAAAAGGCCTTGCCTATAAGGCGGAAATCCCCATCAATTTCTGTACTTCCTGCAAGGTCGGGCTTGCGAACGAAGAAGTCGTGGACGGGGTCTGTGAAAGATGCGGCGGGAAAGTAATCCGCATGATCCGCTCGCAGTGGATGCTGAAAATAACGGAATATGCGCAGCGGCTGATCGATGATCTCGACAAAGTACAGTATCTTGACAAAATCAAGACGCAGCAGATCAACTGGATCGGCAGAAGCGAAGGCGCAGAGGTCAACTTCCAGATCGCCGGGACGGACGACAAGCTGCTGATCTATACGACTCGCGCGGATACCATGTTCGGTGCAACGTATATGGTGGTATCCCCGGAGCATCCCGTCATCGAAAAATACAGGGACAGAATCCTGAACATGGACGAGGTTTCCGATTACCAGAAACAGGCAGCGCTGAAAAGTGATTTTGAAAGAGGCGAGCTTGCAAAAGAAAAAACAGGCGTTGAGGTTAAAGGGCTCCGCGCTGTCAATCCTGTTACGAAAAAAGAGATACCGATCTGGATTTCCGACTATGTTCTGATGGGATACGGCACCGGTGCAATTATGGCGGTGCCTGCGCATGACACCCGCGACTATGAATTTGCCAAGAAGTTCGATCTTCCGATCGTTGAAGTGGTTGCAGGCGGGGATATTGAGAAAGAAGCCTTTACGGACTGCGATCACGGGAAAATGATCAATTCAGGATTCCTGAACGGCCTGGAGGTCAAGGACGCGATAGCGGCAATCATTGATTATCTTGAAAAGGAAGGTATCGGAAAAAGAAAAATCAATTATAAGCTGCGCGACTGGGTGTTTTCCAGACAAAGATACTGGGGAGAACCGATACCGCTGGTTCATTGCGACCAGTGCGGATGGGTGCCCATTCCCGAAGACGAACTGCCCCTGACGCTTCCGATGCTGGATGATTTTACGCCCACGGATGACGGATCCAGCTGTCTTGCAAGAGCAAAAGACTGGCTGCAGACCACCTGCCCGAAATGCGGCCGTCCTGCCGTGAGAGAAGCGGATACCATGCCGAACTGGGCGGGATCCAGTTGGTATTTCCTGAGGTATTGCGACGCGCATAACAACAAGGCGTTCGCGGATCCGGAGGAACTGAAGTACTGGCTTCCGATTGACTGGTACAACGGCGGCATGGAACACACGACGCTCCATCTCCTGTATTCCAGATTCTGGCATAAATTCCTCTATGACTGCGGTCTCGTCCCAACGGAAGAACCGTATATGAAACGGACCAGCCACGGAATGGTCCTGGGTGCAAACGGAGAAAAAATGTCAAAATCCCGCGGGAACGTTGTCAATCCGGACGATTATATCAATGAATTCGGCGCGGACGCCTTCCGTATGTACATCATGTTTATGGGAGCGTTTGATCAGCCGATTCCCTGGAACGAACAGGGGACAAGAGGGTGCCGGAAATTCCTCGACAGGGTATGGCGGTTGCAGGAAATGATATCGGATTCCGAAAAATCCAGCGCAAAGATCTATTCAAGCCTGCACGGATGTATCAAAAAGGTTTCGGAAGACATTGAGAGAATGAAATTCAATACGGCCATTGCGGCAATGATGAGTTTCGTTAACGATGTCTATGCGGAAGGAACGCTTTCAAAGGAAGATCTTCACACGTTCCTGCAGCTTCTGAATCCGTTTGCGCCGCATATTGCCGAAGAAATGAACGAGCAGCTTGGATTTGAGCAGCTGCATCACAGCAGTTGGCCGGAATATGACGAGAAAGCCCTGATAGAAGAACAGGTGGAATACGGAATTCAGATAAACGGGAAGATCCGGGCAAGAATCAGCCTGCCTGCCGGCATAAGCAAGGAGGAAATCGAAAAAGCCGTATTGTCCTCCGAGGAGATCGTAAAGCAGGTTCAGGGAAGAACCGTCAGGAAAGTGATCGTCGTGAAAAATATAGTCAATATCGTTGTTTCCTGACAATACGATTCAAACACGCAAACAATAAAAGGATTGCATTTCAGCAATCCTTTTTGTTTGCGGATAGAACGATCAGCTTTGTTTTTTTCTGATATGCGGAAGGCTCCAGCGGTATTTTGAAGCCAGGAGCCGGATCAGGATAATCAGTACGATCCCGGACGGGGCCGATATGTATTCGCTGACGTGCAGCTGATATAAAAGATAATAAATACATGCGCCGGCAAGCGCGGCGATCGCATAGATTCGTTTTCTGAGGACCATGGGGATCAGCCCGGCAAGCTGATCGCGCATCAGGCCGCCGCCGACCCCAGTAACCGTGCCGATAAAAACCGCAAGAAAGAAATTATCCCCGTACCCGGCCGTGATCGACGCACGGACACCTACCACGACAAAAACGCCCAGGCCGACGGCGTCCAGAAGATTAATGATCTTGCTGTTCTCTTCGGACGTGTTCGAGGGGATTTCTTTTCTGAAATACAGATAACAAAAAGAAATGAGCGACGTCGCGAAGGCGACGATCGCATAGATCGGCTTCAGAAAAAGCATGGGCGGGATGTTTCCGAGAAGAATATCTCTCAGCGCGCCGCCGCCGACCGCGGTAATGATGCCAAGAACAAGAACGCCCAGCAGATCGAGGTCTTTTTCAACGGCGGTGATAACGCCTGAAATAGCAAAAGCGATGGTACCGATCAGCTCGAGAACAAAAATGATGATGTCAAAGGATGAAAGCATATCCATCATTCCCCGGGATTCTCCGATCCGAAATCATGACGGTAAAGCTGCCGGTTGTCAAGCGCCCACTGACGCTCCGAAAATCCGTGGTGCTGGATTCCTTCCAGGGTGGAATACATTTCATATAAACGGCTGTCCAGGAGATCAAGATCAGAAAGGACTTCCGCTTCGGGGAACATGGGGGCTTTCGGACTGCCGAATTCCGGAGTTCCGTGATGCGAAAGGATCATATGCTCGACAAGCATGGCGGTATGAGGCGAGAGGTTCAGCAGCTCGGCCGTTTTTGCGACAATGCTGACGCCGATGCTGATATGTCCCAGCAGCTGGCCTTCCGCGGTATACGCGGAAGCCAGGCCGAAGGAATTCGTTTGCAGTTCGTCAAGCTTGCCGATATCATGCAGAATCGCTCCTGCGTAAAGAAGATCGGGATTCAGGAGCGGGTAAATGGAAACAACGGATTTGGCCATCTGGAGGATCGTCCAGCTGTGATGCAGAAGGCCGCCTCTGGTTGCATGGTGCAGTTTTACGGCAGCAGGGAAATACAGCAGCTGCTCCTTGTTTGTCCTGAGAATATACTGAACAAGGCTTTTGAGATCAGGGTCGGAGAACCTGTCTGCGGTTTGGTACAGTTCGTCATACAGCCACTGCGGATCCAGGGGAGAGCATGGCATCAGCCTGCTCATGTCCACATTGTCCTTTTCATTGGCCAGGCGGATCCGTTCGATTTTCAACTGTTCCGCATCTTTCCATACCGTGATGACGCCTCGGACCTTGACGATGTCGCCGGGTTGAAAATCACCATGCACAGCGTGGTTATAGTCCCATAATTTCGCGACCGCCTCGCCCTCTTCGTCGGCAAGAATCAGATCAAGATAATCGACACCCCGGCTGTTTTGCCGGATCATGCTGTTTTTAATCAGGCAGAATCCCTCAAATTGTGTTGTTCCGACCGGGAGATCGTTTAATAGCTTCATTCTGGACATAACGGAAACCTCGACAGCTGTTTTTGTCATTATAACATAGCGCCGTGATAATGTGCGTTCGGCTTGTAGCGATATTTTGACTGTGCTAAAATGGCGCATATGGAACAATTCAGGGAAAAACAATTTGATATTATCGTGATTGGCGCGGGGCATGCCGGGTGCGAGGCGGCGCTTGCCTGCGCAAGAATGGGGCTTGAAACGCTCCTGCTGACGCTGAACCTGGATTCTATCGGGATGATGCCCTGCAATCCCGCCATCGGCGGAACAGGGAAGGGCCACCTGGTACGTGAAATCGATGCGATGGGCGGCGAAATGGGCCTCGCGGCCGACGACACCCTGATCCAGATCAGAATGCTGAACACGGGGAAAGGGCCCGCTGTGCATTCTCTGAGGGCGCAGATGGACAAACGCCGTTATCACGAAAGAATGAAACGGACGCTGGAAGAATGCCCCGGGCTCACGATCCTGCAGAACGAGGCGGTAGGATTTGAGACGAATAACGGAAAGATCTCCGGCGTCCGGACCGCAGAGGGCTTTGTCTTCCCGTGCCATGCTGCGGTGCTGGCAAGCGGGGTATATCTGAAAAGCAGAATTCTGATAGGAGATTTTGCGAAAAATTCCGGTCCGGCAGGACTGGGCAGAGCGGAAACCATGTCGGAAGGTCTTGCGGATCTCGGGATCCCTCTTCAGCGTTTTAAAACGGGAACGCCCGCTCGAGTGGACGGGTTATCGCTGGACTACGACGAAATGGAACGTCAGGACGGCGACGAGCCCATGCCGGCGTTTTCCTTCCTGCATCCGTCCATACAGCGTGAGCAGACGCCGTGCTATCTGACCTATACGAACGAGGAAACGCACAGGATCATTCTGGACAACCTGCACAGATCCCCCATGTACAGCGGCAAGATACACGCGACGGGAACACGGTACTGTCCTTCCATAGAGGACAAGATCGTCAAGTTTGCGGATAAGGAGCGGCATCAGATCTTCATAGAGCCGGAAGGAAGAACCACGCATGAAATGTATGTTCAGGGCATGAGCACCAGCCTTCCCGCCGATGTACAGATCAAAATGCTTCACACGATGGCGGGACTCCGCCGGTGCAGGGTCATGCGGCTCGGATATGCGATCGAATATGACTGTATCGACCCTACTGTTCTGGACCTGCACTTCATGTGCAAGGAGATTCCCGGCCTGTTCATGGCGGGACAGGTGAACGGAAGCAGCGGATACGAGGAAGCTGCGGCGCAGGGCTTCTACGCTGGCGTCAACGCGGCGCTGTACGTCAAGCAGGAAGAGCCGTTTTTCCTGGGGAGGGACGAAGCGTATATCGGCGTTCT
Organism: Clostridia bacterium; assembly: GCA_017429985.1. Taxonomy (GTDB): domain Bacteria; phylum Bacillota; class Clostridia; order Christensenellales; family CAG-138; genus JAFRNW01. The sequence continues at coordinate 22,154 of JAFRNW010000042.1, forward strand.
GGTTGACGACCTTTCCACAAAGGGGACGCCGGAACCGTACCGGATGATGACGTCCAGATGCGAGTACCGGCTGCTTCTGAGACAGGATAACGCCGATATCAGGCTTACGGAAAAATCCAGGCGTCTGGGTCTGGTCACGGAGGAAAGATACCGCCGCCTGCTTGAGAAAGAAGAGGCGGTTGAGAGAGCCCTTCATACGCTTGAGGCATATGCCGCGCCGGACGAGGCCCTGAAAAGCTTCCTTCTGTCCATCGGGGAAACCGTTCCGAAGACCGGAATCAGGCTGTATGACCTGCTGAAAAGACCGGGCGTGACCTATACGGCGTTGTCGGCGCTGTATGACAGGCTGGCGCCGCTGACGGATGAGGTCCGCGAACAGGTGGAAATACAGGCGCAGTATGACGGATATATCCGGATTCAGAAGGAGCAGGTTGAACGGCAGAAGAGAATGGAGAAGCTGACGATTCCGAAAGAAATCGATTATCTGGGGATTCACGGGCTTCGCCTGGAAGCGAGGCAGAAACTGCAGAAACAGCGCCCGATGAATCTGGGACAGGCTTCCAGGATCTCAGGGGTAAGCCCGGCCGACGTATCGGTTCTGCTGATTTATCTGAAAAAACTGGAATCGGCGCAGGGAGAGAGAAAAGAGTGAAAATTGCGGAAAGGATGCACGCGCTTGTTCCCGCGCTCAGCGGAGAGCAATGCGAACAGTTCCAGATCTATTATGAAATGCTCTCAGACTGGAATACCAGAATAAATCTGACAGCGATCACCGATCCGGAAGAAATCGCGCAGAAGCATTTTCTGGATTCCCTTGCCGCCCTGCCGCATCTTCCGGCGGGAGCAAAATGCATCGATGTCGGTACAGGAGCCGGATTTCCCGGCGTCCCGCTTCTGATTGCCAGACCGGACCTGTCGGTAACGCTGCTGGACAGCCTGAACAAACGGCTTGTGTTTCTGGAAGCGCTTCTGACGGAACTGGGACTTCAAAAACAGGCGGAACTGGTGCATATGCGCGCGGAGGATGCAGGAAGGGATCCAAAATACAGGGAGCAATATGATTTCGCGCTGAGCCGTGCGGTCGCCGGGCTTCCCGTCCTGATGGAACTGACGATTCCGCTTCTGAAGGTCGGCGGATACAGCATTTGCTACAAGGGAGAAGCGAAAGAGGAAATTGCCGTGGCGGCGAATGCCGCGGACAAGCTCCACGGAAGCCTTTCATGGGAAACCGTTCCGTCCAGATATGGCGTCCGGACGCTCGTCATGATAAGAAAAGATCAGAAAACGGCAGCCGCTTATCCCAGAAAAGCAGGAACCCCCGCAAAGAAACCGCTCTGACAGTGCTTGCCCGGCATATGGAGCAACGGCCTGATCACCAGAAGAAACCCCGTTGTTATCTGAAAAGAACCAATCATAGACCCCGGTTTGCCGGATTCCGGCAGAACGGGGTCTTCCTGTTCTGTATCGGCGGGATACGGCGGCAGCGCGCGACGCGTACGGGAAAGGAAAGGGCCCGTCAGTTGACGGGCCCCTGAAGCGAACGATGGTGCAACGGAAACATCAAAGCTGCGGACCGGCGGAAACCAGCGCTTTGCCTGCTTCGTTTCCGGTATATTTAACAAAGTTCTTCTGGAACCTGCCGGCAAGATCCTTTGCCTTCGCTTCCCATTCTGACGGGTCTGCGTATGTGTCGCGCGGATCCAGAATCGCGGGATCGACGCCCGGGAGTTCGGTCGGTACTTCGAGGTTGAAATACGGAATGGTCTTGGTCGGCGCCTTGAGGACGTCGCCGTTCAGGATCGCGTCAATGATTCCGCGGGTATCCTTGATGGAAATACGTTTTCCGGTTCCGTTCCAGCCGGTATTGACCAGATAGGCCTTTGCGCCGTTCTTTTCCATTCTCTTGACAAGTTCCTGACCGTACTTGGTCGGATGGAGTTCTAGGAAAGCCTGACCGAAGCAGGCGGAGAATGTCGGAGTCGGTTCCGTGATGCCGCGCTCTGTTCCGGCAAGCTTTGCCGTGAATCCCGACAGGAAATAATACTGCGTCTGTTCCGGGGTCAGGATGGAAACGGGCGGAAGTACGCCGAATGCGTCCGCGGAGAGGAAAATGACGTTGTTGGCCGCAGGACCGGAAGAGGTCGGGCGAACTTTCAGAACGATCTTTTCGATATGTTCGATCGGGTAGGAAACGCGGGTGTTTTCCGTAACGGATTTATCCGCAAAATCAAGTTTGCCGTTTTCGTCGCAGGTGACGTTTTCCAGCAGCGCGTTGCGCTTGATCGCGTTGTAAATGTCCGGCTCGGACTCTTTGTCCAGATTGATGACCTTGGCGTAGCAGCCGCCCTCAAAGTTGAAGATGCCGTTGTCATCCCAGCCGTGCTCGTCGTCGCCGATCAGCAGACGCTTCGGATCGGTGGACAGTGTCGTTTTGCCGGTCCCGGAAAGACCGAAGAAGATGGCGGTATTTTCTCCGTTCATATCCGTGTTCGCGGAGCAGTGCATGGAAGCGATGCCCTGGAGCGGCAGATAGTAGTTCATCATGGAGAACATGCCTTTTTTCATTTCGCCGCCGTACCAGGTGTTGAGAATGACGCCCTCACGGGAGGTAACGTTGAACAGGACCGCCGTCTCGGAATTGAGGCCGAGCTCCTTGTAGTTTTCCACTTTAGCCTTGGAAGCGGTATATACGACGAAATTGGGCTCGAAGTGTTCCAGCTCTTCCGCGGTCGGCTTAATGAACATGTTCTCAACAAAGTGCGCCTGCCAGGCCACTTCCATGATGAACCGCACGGCCATGCGGGTATCCTCGTTTGCACCGCAGAAAGCATCCACAACGTACAGATCCTTGTCGGAAAGCTGATCAATAGCGAGCTTTTTGCAGGTTTCCCAGACCTCTTTTGTCGCGACATGGTTGTCGTTGGGGTACTCGGGCGTCGTCCACCACACGGTATCCTTGGAGAATTCATCCATAACGATGTATTTGTCCTTCGGGGAACGGCCGGTGTAGATGCCGGTCATTACGTTGACGGCATCCAGCTCGGTAAGTTGGCCTTTGTCATATCCGGTGAGAGACGGATCCATCTCGTCTTTGAAAAGCTGTTCATAAGAGGGGTTGTAGCTGATGCTTTTGGTTCCGGTGATGCCGTACTTTGTCAAATCAAGTGCTGCCATATTCGTATCCTTTCTGACGATATAGTTTTCTGTAACCAGCAGTTATTTTATTTAAACAATAATGAACCTGTCTGCAACAAATTATACATGAAACCGCTTAAAAATCAATAACGGGAAGCAAAATGAAGCCGTTACCGGCGATACGGAATCCGTTCGCCAAAGTTTTTTCCTCTTGATCTGAAACGGGAAAAAGACGGGGCAATTAATAAAAAAAAGCAGGATGTTCTTTCGAACATCCTGCCGTGTTATAGGATTGGAATTGATCAGGAAACGCTGCCGAACATCTTGTAGATGTAGCCCGTCTCGCCGTTCACATCAACGACGTACCAGTCGCCGCTCGCACCCTTCAGGGAGTAGGTGGAACCGAGCGTTGCGTGACCCATCTTGCCGTACGTTGTGCCGGGTCCTTTGCGGATGTACACATAACGTGTGCAGTTGATGATCGTCACCTTGGTCGCGGTTGCGAGACCGCCGGTGGTCGTTGTCGGGACGGACGGCGTGGTTGTCGAGGTTTCTTCGGCAACATAGGTCTTCTCGGATTCAGAGATCGGCTTCAGGTAATTCTTCCAGATCCATGCCTTTTCCGTACCGAACTGGATCTGATACCAGCCGCCGGATTCACCGACGATCTTGTACTTGCAGCCATACGGTGCGTAGCCGACGGACTTGGACGTTCCGGACGGTTTCTCACGTACGTTGACTCTGCTCTTGCAGTTGTAGACGATGCCCCAGCGAGAAAGCGCGCTGACGACCGTGACCTGGCATGTGGCAACCTTGCCGCCGGCCGTTACGGAGATCGTTGCGGTTCCAACCTGCAGGCCCTTGATCTTTCCGCTGTCCGTTACGGAAACGATGGAGGAGTTGGAAGTCTTCCAGACCATCGAAGTGACCGTAGCGTTCGCAGGAGATACGACCGGCGTCAGAGTCGTGGAGTCGCCGAGGAGGAGCTCCAGCGCGGAAGACTTGAACTTCAGGCTGGTGAGGTTTACCTTCGGGATGACGCAGACATAGCAGTAAGCATACCGGGTCGTTCCGCCGCAGTCGACGGAGGCCTTTACGATCGCATTGCCGGGAGCGACGGCATAGACCTGACCGTTCTGGTCGACATCGATGATGCCCGTTCCGGTCACGACTTCCCATTTGATCGGATCGTAATCTGCGTCTGTCGGATATACGGTCGCGGTCAGGACGTAGGTGTCGCCGGCAACCATATTCAGGCTGCCCGTGCTCATATGAATGGACATGGCGGCTGTCTTGGTGACCGTGATATCCAGATCTGTCGATCTGATATCGCGGGTATTGCCCGGGTCGGCATAATAGATGGTAATGTGATCGTCACCCTCCTCAAACGGCTTTGAAGAGAAGGTGTAAGCGTTTGTTTCATGTTCCGAACCGTCTGAGTACTCAACGGAAACGATCATTCCGGTCGGATCAAAGGATTCGCCAACGTTGTATGTCGTTTTCTCAGGCGGAGCAATGATCTTCACTTTCTTCGGGTAAACCAGATTGACCGTAAAGGCATCCGTACAGACCACGCCGTTTTCCGAATAGGAAATCACGATATCCTTGTAGGTATAGTCAAAGTCAGCAATGGTGAAAGGACCTACCTGGCTGACTGTATAATCCTTAATGACCTTCGTCTTCCCGTTAGAGTAAGTTGCGGTGACGATCATGCCAGTCAGATCCAGGGTTTCACCGCAATGGTAATTCAGCTTGTGCGGCTTCTGCGTGATCTCAATTTTGTCCAGTTCCATAATCTCCACGGTCAGCGTCGCGGTGACCGTGATGCCGCCGGACGTATAACTGAGCAGGAAGTCCTTGGTTCCCTTTATGGCGTCCTCTTCCGTAAATGTGTAGTTTTTATCATAGGAAGGGGTTACGGTCTTTTTGGAACCGTCGTCAAACGTCGCGACCACGACCATGCCGGCGGGATCGAGTTTCTGCCCGACTGCATATACCGTCTTTTTCGGCTGGGCTTCGATATCCAGAGAGACCGGCTTGTTGACTTTGACCGTAACGGAAGCGGTGTCGTACACCGTGATTCCGCCTTCGGAATATGACACGTTAATGTCAACGGTGCCTTTCAGCGCGTCATCTTCCGTGAATGCCGTCGTAGGCGTGTATTTATAATTGTTCACAATGACCTTGTCGCCCATGACAGAAGACGGGTCATAGTGTGCCGTGACGACCATCAGGTTCGGATTGAACTTCTCGCCGACCATATAATAATCCTTGCCGGGAAGGAACGTGATCGAGATGGAGTCCAGCTTATAGACGTCAACTTTGATTGTTTTGGACGAATCGCAGGAAACCGAAACGCCGTTTTTCGTGAAGGTATAGTTCACGTCGACACCGGTTCCGACGTCGCCGATTTCAAACGGGGTCGTTCTGAATTTCAGCCCGGCCGCGCTGTACTTGATGGTCTCAGTGGAAGAGTCATCGTAGGTGACCGTAAACTTCAACCCGGCAGGATTGAACTTCTCGCCCACCGCGTAGGTGTCCTTTTTCAAGTCGCCTAAGTCAACATATTCTATGCTGACGGGTTTCTTGTCGGCCGCCAGTGCGATCGCGGGGATCAGCAGCATCACGGCCAGAACCGTAAGCAAGATTGCAACAGTACGTTTCATGTAAACCAATCCTTTCTATGTACATGATTATACCAATACAGGGTATACTAAAACACAGTGAGTATAGCATACGAAATCCAAAAAAGTAAAGAATACTGGGCTTTTCCGGCATTTCCTCACTTATGAACAAACTGTGAAATAAACGATTTTCGGTCAATATCTAGTGGCCTTTTTTATAAAAATCCACTAATTATGGAAAATCATGTCACAAAAAATTTATAATTTGACCGGGCCGAAAACCGACTATTTCAACGATCCGGGGCAATTATTCCTTTTTGCGGTCTTTCGGACACTCCTCGGGGCATGTTTCCGCATCGCACGCTTCACATTCCTTCATCCGTTCATCGAAGACCCTGGAAAGCTCTTCAAAGAGTCCGTCGTCGGCCGGAAGGAATTCCTCAAGATCATCGTGGACGACAATTTTCATGATATATACGTCCAGCGGCTCGTCGCTTTCTTCGTCCGGCTCCGCGTCGATCAGGGCAGCGTATTCCTGGCCCTCATAATCGAAATAATCGATGACTTCCAGATCGAACTCGTTTCCGTCTTCATCCGAAAAGGTAACCAGATCGCGTTCTTCTTCCATAAGCAAACACCATCCTATACTAAAAAATATGTATCCTCAATTATCATATTACCCCCGCAACGGGCAAAAAAAAAGCGAACATATGATGAACAATTATGGCGTGAAACAAAAGCGGAAAGCCCTGCCTTGTAAGGAAGGAAAACGGCATGATATACTATATTTAGTGAAATCTAGTTATCCGTCAAAAAATCTTTTTGCCTTTCATAAAAAAATTGTCTGATTTGGTTGAAAACATATAAAACCATGCATTATTATTGAATATAGGAATAGGAAACAGGAGCTGTTCTATGGATCTGGAATTATTGCGTCGGCTTGCAAAAGCCATATCCGCCGAGTTCGGGAAAAACTGTGAAGTGATCGTCCATGATCTGAAAGCGGAAGATCTGGATCATACGATCGTTGCTGCGGAAAACGGACACGTTTCAAACCGTCAGCTCGGAGACGGCCCCTCCAGAATCGTCCTCGAAACACTTCAGCATAAGGAACGCGTTCCGGAGGACATGCTTGCCTACCTGACCAAAACGCATGACGGAAGGGTGCTGAAATCCAGCACGGTCTTTTTGAAAGATGCGGCCGGGAGCGTGGAAGGGGTTCTTTCCATTAATTACGACATCACGGAAATGATCATGGCGGAGCGGGCGATCGATTCGATCCTGCATCACAAAGAGGACAAGGAAGAACAGCCTAAAAGCATTCCGCAGAGCGTGAATGAGCTGCTGGACGATCTGATCGATCAGAGCGTCCGGATTGTCGGCAAGCCCGTTGCGATGATGAATAAAGAGGACAAAACAAAAGCGATCAAATACCTGAATGACTCTGGCGCATTTCTGATTACCCGAAGCGGGGACAAGGTATCTCACTATTTCGGAATTTCAAAATACACCCTTTATTCCTATATTGATATCAAAACAAAGAAGAACGAAACCTGAACCGGAAACCGTCACGTCCGCACAGGGGAAATGCGGAACAGAACAATCTTATAAAATCAGAAAGGAAACAATGATGATGGATGTAAACGCCGTAAGAAGTGCAGCAGAACAGTATCTGCCCCAGATGACACGTTTTTTGCGAGACCTGATCGCCATTCCCAGCGAGAGCTGTGAAGAAGAGGGCGTTATCCGCCGTACGATCAAGGAAATGGAAGCGCTCGGCTTCGATGAAGCTTTCATTGATCCGGAAGGAAACGCGCTGGGCTATGTCGGAACAGGGGACAAAATCATTGCGTTTGACGGCCATATCGATACGGTCGGCATCGGAAACATCAACAACTGGAAAGAGGATCCGTACAAGGGATACGAAACGGAGGATATCATTTACGGCCGCGGCGGTTCCGATCAGGAAGGCGGCGTTGTGTCCGCTGTTTACGGCGCCAAAATCATGAAAGATCTCGGCCTGATCCCCGAGGGATACAAGATTCTCGTTGCTGCGACCGTGCAGGAAGAGGACTGCGACGGTCTCTGCTGGCAGTATATTCACAACGAAGACGGCATCACACCGGAATTCGTGGTTTCCACGGAACCGACGGACGGCGGCATTTACCGCGGACATCGCGGACGCATGGAAATCCGCGTGGATGTCGCGGGTGTTTCCTGCCACGGAAGTGCTCCGGAGCGCGGCGACAACGCCATCTATAAAATGGCGGAGATCTGCCTCCAGGTGAAGCAGCTGAACGAGAACGGATGCGGAAAAGACGATGAGATCAAAGGTCTTGTGAAGATGCTGGAACCGGAATTCAATCCGGATCATTATGAGGATGCCAGATTCCTCGGACGCGGCACCTGCACGATCTCCCAGATTTTCTACACAAGCCCGAGCCGCTGTGCCGTCGCGGACTCCTGTGCCATCTCCATCGACCGCCGCATGACGGCCGGAGAGACCTGGGATTCCTGCCTGAAGGAGATCGAAGACCTTCCCGCCTGCAAGAAATACGGCGCAAAGGTTTCCATGTATATGTATGACAGACCGGCATGGACCGGACTGAAATATGAAACCGAATGCTATTTCCCGACATGGATCAATAAAGAGACGGCATCCCACGTGCAGGCGATTGCAGACGCGCACAGAGCTCTTTACGGAGACAAACGCATGGGCCATCCCGACACAAAAGCGCTCCGCGACAGACCGCTGATCGACAAATGGACCTTCTCCACCAACGGCGTTTCCATTCAGGGCAGGTACGGGATCCCCTGCGTGGGATTCGGCCCCGGCGCAGAGTCTCAGGCACACGCGCCGAACGAGATCACGTGGAAGGAAGACCTGGTCCGCTGCGCTGCGGTGTATGCGCTGACCCCGTATTTTTACAAGGGCAAGGACGATGATGACGTCTGCCAGTTCCGCGCGGGAAAAACCAATAACGATATCAAATAACAAATATACAGAGCAGGAGAAGAAATATGAGTAATGTAAAACAGTTTACGGATATCCTCGACAAATTGGATTTTTCCAAGATGTATGAAGGCGATTTCTTCCTCACCTGGGAGAAATCACAGGATGAAATCAACGCGGTCTTCACCGTCGCGGACGCACTTCGCCATCTCCGCGAGAACAACATCTCCACAAAGATCTTTGATTCCGGCCTCGGCATTTCCCTGTTCCGCGATAACAGCACGAGGACAAGGTTCTCCTTCGCCTCCGCGTGCAACCTCCTTGGCCTGGAAGTCCAGGACCTGGATGAAGGCAAGAGCCAGATCGCGCACGGCGAAACGGTACGCGAAACAGCCAACATGATTTCCTTCATGGCGGACGCGATCGGAATCCGTGACGACATGTACATCGGAAAGGGCAACACCTACATGCATTCCGTGGTCGACGCGGTTACGGAAGGAAACAAGGCCGGCGTTCTCGAACAGAAGCCGACGCTGGTCAACCTCCAGTGTGACATCGACCATCCGACGCAGTGCATGGCGGACACGCTCCATATCATCCATGAGATGGGCGGCGTGGAAAACCTGAAGGGGAAAAAGGTAGCGATGACATGGGCATACAGCCCCAGCTACGGCAAACCGCTGTCCGTTCCCCAGGGCGTGATCGGTCTGATGACCAGATTCGGCATGGACGTGACGCTTGCCTATCCGGAAGGATACGAAGTCATGGAAGACGTTGTGGAAGTTGCGAAGAAGAATGCCGAAACCTATGGCGGGAAATTCCAGATCACGAATTCCATGGAAGAAGCGTTCAAGGATGCCGATATCGTGTATCCGAAGAGCTGGGCGCCGTTCAAAGCGATGGAAGAGCGTACGGAGCTGTACGCCAAGGGCGATATGGACGGGATCAAGGCGCTGGAAAAACGCCTGCTTGCGCAGAACGCGGAGCATAAGGACTGGACCTGCACGGAAGAACTGATGAAGACAACGAAGGACGGAAAGGCACTCTACCTGCACTGCCTGCCCGCCGACATCACGGGCGTTTCCTGCGAAGCAGGCGAAGTGGACGCCTCCGTATTTGACCGCTATCGCGACCCGCTCTATAAGGAAGCTTCCTTCAAGCCGTACATCATTGCCGCGATGATCTTCCTGGCCAAGGTCAAAGATCCCTCCGCGAAGCTGAAAGAACTGGAAGAATCCGCAAAACTGAGAGCCAACACTCTGTAATCTTGGCTTAAAACGTCTCGGTATAGTATAATGTCATTCAGGCATGTGTTCTGCACATGCCTGATTTTTGAAAAGGAATGGAAAAACGCCGCATGACAATTCGGAAAACAGGGCTTCTGCTGCCGGTATTCGTTCTTCTGCTGGTTTCAGCGTGCGCGAAACCGTCCGGCCCAGATACGGAAACAGTGGTTCCCGAGCAAACGGCTGCGCCGGCGTCAACGCCTCAGCCGACGCAGGCGCCCACAGCGACGCCTGCCCCGACGGAAGAACCTGCGCCAACGCCTTTTTCAATTGTCTGGATCACGGATACGCAGTACCTGACCGCTGAACGCGATGCATACAGAGAGCTCGGCGAATGGATCGCAGCGCACCGGGAAGAAGAGAATATCCGCTATATTGTCGGGACGGGGGATTACGTTCAGACGTATAACATGGAATATCAGTGGGACGAATTTCAGAAATTCCGTGAAGCCTTCCAGGGCCAGATTCCGGACATTTATATCGCAGGAAATCATGATATGAGATTAAAGGACGGCACGTTCGGGCTGTTTGTGGATCATATATACGGGGAAGGCGGTACGGAAGAACAGTCCTATCATTCCGGCCAGGGAAAATACGAACTGTTTTCAGCAGGCGGAACGGACTGGCTGATCGTTGGAATGTCTTTTGACTACGGGAAGGAAGAGGCGCAATGGGTAAAGAGCGTTCTCGATACTTATCCGGACCGGAACGCGATCCTGCTGTTCCATGATTATCTGTTCCGTGACGGAACGCTTGTGAAGAACGCGAAAACCATGTTTTCCGTCGCGCTGGAGCCATCCAAAAACGCGAAGCTGGTCCTGTGCGGCCATAACACGGGTTTTAATATCCGGACGGACAAACGCGGCGGGGAGGACGGCGGATATATGCAGACCATTTTCTGCAACCGCCAGAATTTCGACCGGCAGAAGGGCTGTATACAGCTTTTGAGATTTGATACGGTCAGGGGCGTGATCGACTTCGAGTACTTTTCGCCGATAAACGACTGGGCAAAGCCTGCCCGGCATGAAATACCGATCGATTTACAAGGACAGGGATAAATCGAAAATGAAGCGGAGTAAAAGGCTGTTCTTTTTCATGCTCTGTTGTGTCATATGCCTGAGTACGGGCATAGTGCGGGCTGACAGCGGCGCCGAGCCTCCGGCCGCCGAACAGAACGATGACGGTGCGGGGGTTGCGTCGTTCCTGTGGATCACGAATTTGCAGGATTGTGCATATCATCCGGGAGAGTATGCTTTTGTTGCCGAATGGTGCCGCGCTCTGGCGGAAGAAAAGCATGTGTCGTTCATTATGGGTACCGGCGATTATGTCGGGAAATGGTACAGCGAGCAGCAATGGGAAGAGTTCGGAGCGTTTCTTGATATCATGAACAGAACGGTTCCGGGTCTTTATATTGCAGGAAACCACGATTACCGTCTTCTGACGGAGGATTTCCGTCCTTTTCTGGAACGCATATACGGAAATGACGACTGCTCCGGGGACGAGTATTACAAAAACGGGAGGGGACGGTATGCGATCGTAAAGGACGGAGGACTGAGCTGGCTGGTCATAGGCATGTCGTATTCGTGCGGAGACGCCGAACGGGAATGGATCAGCGATGTGCTGGAACGATACCCCGATTATCCTGCCATTCTTCTCTTTCATAATTATCTTGAATCCAACGGCCGGTTTACGGCGCCCGGGAGAAGGGTTTATGACGAAGTGATCGCGACGCATCAGAATGTCAGACTGGTGCTGTGCGGGCACAATCACAGCGCAAGAGTACGGACGGACTGGCCGGCCGGACCGGACGGACGGTTCGTGCAGACCGTGATGTACAATTTTCAGGAACGTCAGGCCAGGCGCGGCAGTGTCCAGCTGCTCGAGATCGATGTTCCCGCACAGACTGTACACCTGCTGTGCCAGTCTCCGATCAAAACCAGGATCAAGCCGCTGACGAAAGACTTTGCGCTGGATCTGAGCGGGTATTCCGGACAATAACGGGAAACGCCCCAGAGCATTCTGCCTGCATGCAAGAGGAGCCGCAATCAAAAAAGCCTCTTCTTCCGAAGAGGCCGAAACACGTGGTGTTTCCAAAGGTTACATTTCCAGATTGGCGGCGGTTCTTGGGAACGGGAGAACGTCACGGATATTTGCCATGCCGGTGACATACATCACCATCCTTTCAAAGCCCAGACCGAAGCCCGCATGCTTTACGCCTCCGTATTTGCGGAGATCCAGATACCAGTCATACTGCGACATATCCAGACCAAGGGTGTCGCATTTTTGTTTCAGGACATCATATCTTTCTTCACGCTGGCTTCCGCCGATGATTTCGCCCACGCCCGGAACCAGAAGGTCTGCTGCGGCAACCGTCTTTCCGTCATCATTCAGACGCATATAGAAAGCCTTGATCGCAGCGGGATAATCCGTTACGAAAACCGGTTTCTTATATACCTGCTCTGTCAGATAGCGCTCGTGCTCCGTCTGCAGATCATCTCCCCATGCTACGGGATATTTGAAATCCTGGCCGCTTTCCTGAAGGATCTTGACCGCTTCCGTGTAGCTGATGCGGATAAAGTCGGAGTTTACGACATTGTCAAGCCTGGCCAGAAGATCCTTGTCCACAAACTTGTTGAAGAACTCCATTTCTGCGGGACAGCGTTCGAGAACCGTGCTGATGATGTATTTCACCATCGCTTCCGCAACGTCCATGTCGCCCGCAAGATCACAGAAAGCCATTTCGGGCTCGATCATCCAGAACTCGGCGGCATGCCGGGCTGTAAAACTGTATTCTGCGCGGAAAGTCGGCCCGAACGTATAAATGTCGCGAAACGCGAGCGCAAACGCTTCCCCGTAAAGCTGACCCGAGACGGTAAGGTTGACCGGCTGTCCGAAGAAATCCTTGGAATAGTCGATGCTTCCGTCCTTTTCCATGGGAAGGTCATCCATGGGAAGGGTCGTTACCTGGAACATTTCTCCCGCGCCTTCACAGTCGGATCCGGTCAGGATCGGGGTATGGACATAGACGAAACCCCTCTGCTGGAAGAATTCGTGAATGGCCGCGGCGACAACGGAACGGACGCGGAAGGTTGCCTGGAACGTATTGGTCCGCGGACGCAGATGCTGAATGGTCCTGAGATACTCGAGCGTATGGCGCTTTTTCTGAAGCGGGTAATCCTGCGGACAGGTTCCTTCGATGACAATGGAATCCGCCTTGATCTCGAACGGCTGCGGGGCGTCCGGCGTGAGGACCAGCGTTCCGTCGATCTGAACGGCACATCCGGTCGTCAGCCCTGTGCCGAGATTCTTTCCGTCGCGCTCATAGACGATCTGAACGGGACGGAAGCAGGAACCGTCCGTCAGTTCTATAAATCCCATGGTTTTCCCTTCACGGAAAGTCCGCACCCATCCGCAAACCGAAACAGAGCCGGCAAAGGCTTCGGGAGATTTCTGAAGTTCGCTTAATTTGACCATTGTTACTTGCTCCATTATTGAAATTAAAACACATTATACCACATGAGCGCCGAAATTCCACCGATTCTGAGGGAAAGCAAACCGCCGCACGGAATCAGGAACCAAATATGTCTCCGAGAGCGTCCTGCATCCGCTCCAGATCGGAGCGGTTTTGCAGGGTTTCCCGCGTTTCCATGGCGAGCAGAATCTCATCTGTTATAACGGCGTCAACATTCATATCCAGAAAATCATGAAGCGCGGATTTCGTGTTGACAGTCCAGACGCCGATTTTTTTGCCCGCATCATGGAGCCGGTTGATCTTCGAAACGGAGACCATCTCCTCTTCCATGATGATCATGTCACAGTTCAATTTCGAAAGATCACCGAGCCCCGAGAATATCAGCAGACCGGTTTCAAATTCCGGATAAACCTGTTCGATATAATCCAGAACGTCGTATTTGAGGGAAATAATGATAACATCCCCGATCATATCACGCTCTTTCACGGCGGCCACCACGGCATCGGCCATCTGACGGTCGGCAGTTTCGCCTTTCAGCTCCAGGAAAAGCGTAATTCTGCCCTTGCCCCGATCAAGCAGTTCTTCCATCGTTGGTACGGGAAGCAGTTTTCCGGAACCGGTCGTGTCTTTGATACGCAGTTCCGAGATCTCCGCCAGTGTCATTTGAGAGGGTTTTTTGTCTACCCCGGTCAGGCGTTTGAAGGTGGTGTCGTGATTTACGATATAATGTCCGTCCTTTGTCCGCTGGAAATCCGTCTCACTTCCGTAACAGCCCTGTTTGACCGCCTCGTCGATTCCTTCCAGGGAGTTTTCGCTGGCCAGAAAGCCGCCGGTGCGGTGCGCAACGATGGGGACTGGCTCTGTCTGCGGGAATATATCGTCAAAGAAGCGCGCCATGCAGAAGGACAGCAGCGAAAGACCAAGCAGAACCATCAGGAAAGCGATCACGGTCGCAACGTACCGTTTTGCCGAAAATCTGGCGAAGTGCTGCTCCCGCTTCCTGTCCGTATAAGCAAGATAAGCTCCCGTCAGCCGGAGAAGGATATTGCTTGAGAGAAGTTTGCCCGTGATGTAAAAGATGTATTTTCCTACCAGAAGAAAACCCGCGCAGCGCGCTCGATACAGGAGGAGAGCATCCTCGGAGAGCACAGCCCCGGAGGATATCCGATCAGCGGTCCATTCCAGCCAGAGGGATGGGATCATGTCTGTAATGATAAAAACAAGGAGAGAAACCAGGGTTGTAAACACCGCGGTTTTAATGATCAGGATCAGGTATTCTTTCCTGTGCTGTTTTATGAGAGCCCGGGAAAATTTCAGCGCTTCCGAGGGTTTCATCCCGTCAATCAGAACGGCATGAAAAGAAAAAGCGTGCTGCACCGAAAAAAGCATTAGTAAAAGGATGAAAACGTAGTACAGGGAGGCGGTAACAGGATGGTTCTCTATTACAGAACTGATAAAATGCGGCATATAGAAATCTTCGGTCAGGCTGACGGAGAATCCGACGCCGCAGAGAGGAACCGCAACGAGAACATAAAAGAGCATCAGAAAGCCGGCTGGTGTGGCAAACCGTCTGACGGATTCAAATCCGCGGCGAAGCTCATAAAAAACACCGCCCGGACTGTCGGCAAGGATATCGTGGCAGAGATAGATCTGCGAGAAAACCTCGACGACAACATAACAGACGACGATGGCAAGCCCGAGAAGAAGGACCAAAGGCGTCCGCCAGGTGAGCAGAAGACCGGGATTGGCGGAAGTGAGAGCGGAATGGGTTGAATTGACAACCGTATTCACCAGTTCGTTCATCAAACCGACCGGGATCATCAGCAGTAAGGCGGTGATCATCCGGTACTGCCATACCTCAAGCGTCGCTTCCCGACGAAACCGGCGGATTCCAACCGGCCTTTTTTCTGCTGCTTTGTTTCCCTTCATCTCTCACTTTCCGACCGTTTAAACTGAATCAGCCCGAACACGGACAATGCCGGAAGAATGCAGGCCTGATTCTCATTATAACACCCGCACCGGGTCAGGGCATCCCGCTTTCGGTCTTTCTGAAAATGTGACAGATTATGGCGCAAAAAGGGAATCATATATAAAAGGATGGAACAGGACGCATTCCGTATAGTATAATTAAAATATGGAAGGATATTTTTCATCACCTCAAATACTATATTTAGCGCTGATCGCGATATTCGTACTGAGCAGCATCGCGCAGGGAAAAGTCCAGCGGACTTTCGAGAAGTATGCGCACACGGAAGCATCGTCCGGCATCACCGCGGAACAAATGGCCTCGCAGATTCTTCTCCGCAACGGTGTGTATAACGTGGGGATCGAAGCGGTGAATGGAACGCTGACCGATCATTATGACCCGTCGACGGGCGTAGTGGGGCTGTCCACACAGGTGTACGGGCAGAACTCGGTTTCCGCCCTAGCCGTGACGGCGCATGAGATCGGGCATGTGGTCCAGCATCAGGAAGGTTTCGCGGCGCTGAATGTCCGGAACGCGATACTTCCGTTTGCCAGGATCAGCTCCGCCTTCGCGCCGTGGGTCGTGATCGGCGGCGTGGTGTTCGGACTGAGACCGCTCGCCATGGTCGGGGTGGTTCTGTTCGGCGCAGTCCTGCTTTTCCAGCTGGTCACGCTTCCGGTTGAACTGGATGCGTCAAGGCGCGGGCTGCAGTATCTGGAAGAGGGAGCGTATATCAGCGAAGAGCAGAACAGCCAGGCGAGAGAAGTCCTGAAAGCAGCCGCCATGACCTATGTCTGGGCAACGCTGGCAACGCTGATCAGCTTTATCCGGCTTCTTTCCATCAGCCGTTCCTCGAGAAGAAGAGGCTGAAAACAGGGGTGCTCGGAGCCGGCCCGAAAGGCCGGCTTTTTGTTTGTTTCGGACATGTTTCCAAAGCGTTAAAACGCCGAATTTTTCTAGATTTTCTCGACAATTTGTGGTATGATTTATATAGGCGAAAAATAGGCGTGGAGGACAGTTTGCTCATGCGCATCCGCGAGCTGAAACTGATGAATTTCCGAAGTTACGAATCCCTTGTGCTGGAACCCGACGAAGGGCTTTGCGTTCTGTCCGGCGATAATGCGGAAGGCAAAACGAACATCCTTGAGTCCATTTTTCTGTGTGCGCTGGGGCGCAGCCACCGCACATCCAGAGACGCGGAACTGATCCGGTACGGCAAGGAAGAAGGCGGCGTGCGGCTGGTGCTGGACACAAGAGGAGGCACCAGAACGATCGGATGCAGACTGTTTGCCAGAGACAGAAAGAAGCTGTCCATAGACGGAGCCCCACTGTCCCGGTCCGGGGAACTGCTCGGCTGCCTGAACGTGGTCATGTTCGCGCCGGAAGACCTGACGCTTGTCAAAGGCGGTCCGGGGGAGCGTAGACGGTTTATGGACATGGAGATATCACAGCTCAAGCCCTCCTACTACTATACCCTGCAGCGGTATAATACGGCCCTGAAACAGAGAAACGCGCTGCTGAAGGATCCGGATCATTTTGACGCGGCGCAGGCGTCCATATGGGACGAGCAGATCGCCATGCTCGGGAGCGAGATCATACTGGACAGAGATGAATTCGTCGAGGAATTATCCGGCATCGCGGCCGACATGCATATGGCCCTGTCGGACAACAAGGAAATCCTTCTGGTTTCGTATGAACCGGATGTTCCCGCGGACGATCCGGACCGGCTGACGGAGACGATTCTCGAAAAGCTCAGGGCAAATCAGGAAAAGGATCTGGCGCGGGGATACACGTCCGTCGGACCGCACAGAGACGACATCATGCTGGAACTGGACGGGACCGACGTGCGGGTATACGGCTCTCAGGGACAGCAGAGAACGACGGTCCTTTCCCTGAAGCTTTCAGAACTTGAGATCATGCGCGGCATGCGCGACGAGTCCCCTGTCCTGCTATTGGACGATGTTTTCTCGGAACTTGACAGGAAACGGCAGGAACTGCTGCTGAAAGCGATTTCCGACTGCCAGACCTTTATCACCTGCACGCACCTGGAGGAACTTGTTTCGGCCGGCGTGGACAGGATGCAGGTATATTCGGTCAGGAACGGGACCGTAAACGAGATGTAAAACAGCGTTTTATTTCGATACGTTATTTTGGAAACAGCGGCGATGGTCTGATGCGGCTTTCGCCAGACAGGAAATGGAGTTATTTAATGGAACAGGAACAGCAAACTTACGGTGCATCACAAATTCAGGTACTTGAGGGACTGGAAGCGGTTCGCCGCCGTCCGGGGATGTATATCGGGTCAACCGATTTCCGGGGGCTTCACCATCTCGTGAACGAGGTGGTGGACAATTCGATCGACGAGGCGATGGCGGGCTACTGCACGCATATCGAGGTAACGATCACACCGGACAATTCGATCGTCGTACGGGACAACGGAAGGGGCATCCCGGTCGGATATCACGAGAAAACAGGGAAGAACGCTCTCACCGTCGCGCTGACCATGCTGCATGCGGGCGGCAAGTTCGGCGGCGGAGGGTATAAGGTCGCCGGCGGACTGCACGGCGTGGGCGTCAGCTGCGTGAATGCGCTGTCGGACTATATGTGCGCGGAGATCCGGTTCAGCGGCGACCGGAAAGTATACCGGCAGGAGTTTTCCCGCGGCAACGAAACGTCGGACGTGGTCTATGTCCGCGATATGAAGGAGGACGAGGAAACGGGCACGACCATCACGTTCCATCCGGACGAGGAGATTTTCGACGAGGTGAAGTTCACGCTCGACATCCTTGCCGACCGGTTCCGCGAACTGGCGTTTCTGAACAAGGGAATCACCATCACGGTTACCGACGACAGACCCGAGGAACAGCCGCTTGTCCGCAAGTTTTATTACGAGGGCGGAATCGTTTCCTTTGTAAAAAGCATCAATAAAAACAAGAACCCCCTGCATCCTGAGCCGCTGTACTTCACGGACGAACGCATGGACGGGGACAACCCCGCGTCTGTCGAGATCGCGATGCAGTACAACGACGGATACAACGAAATGGTGCTGTCCTATGCGAACAATATTGCGACGCATGAAGGCGGCGCGCATATGGACGGCTTTAAGGGGGCGCTGACGAGAATCGTCAACGACTATGCGAGGAAGTACAACCTGCTGAAGGAAAAAGACGCGTCCCTTTCCGGCGAGGACGTCCGCGAAGGCCTTGCCGCCATCATTTCCGTCAAACTTGCCGAGCCGCAGTTTGAGGGACAGACCAAGACCAAGCTCGGGAACGCGGATATCCGCCCGCTCGTCAGCAATGCGCTTTCAAAAGGACTTGTTACGTTTTTGGAGGAGCATCCCGCGGAAGCAAGGGCGATCGTGGAAAAGTGCATCAATGCAAGCCGGGCGAGAGACGCCGCGAGGAAAGCAAGGGAGGCCACAAGGCGGAAAACGGCGCTCGACTCCACTTCGCTTCCGGGAAAGCTCGCTGACTGCCAGGAGAAGGATCCGTCCGTATGCGAGATCTTCATCGTCGAGGGAGACAGCGCGGGCGGGAGCGCGAAACTGGGCAGAAACCGCCTGACGCAGGCCATTCTCCCGCTGAGAGGGAAGATCCTGAACGTGGAAAAGACAAGGATCGACCGCGCGCTCGGGAACGAGGAGATCAAATCGATGATCACGGCGTTCGGCTGCGGCATCAACGACGACTTTGACGAAAGCAAGCTCAGATACCATAAAATCGTGTGCATGACGGATGCCGACGTAGACGGAAGTCATATCCGGATCCTGATGCTGACGTTCTTTTACCGCTACATGCGTCCCCTCATTGAAAAGGGATATGTGTATATCGCGCAGCCGCCTCTTTACCTGATCAAGCGGGGCAGTTTTGAGAGATACGTGTATTCCGACGAGGAGCTGGAAGAAACGCTGCAGGAAATCGGACGCGATCCCAAGCCGACGATCCAGAGGTACAAGGGCCTTGGCGAAATGAACCCCGACCAGCTGTGGGAAACGACGATGGATCCGGAAAAACGAGTCATGAAGCGGGTCGAAGTGGGAGACGCGATCCTCGCGGACGAGCTGTTCACGCTTCTGATGGGCGATCAGGTCGAGCCCAGGAGAGAGTTTATCGAACAGAACTCCAAGCTTGTTGTAGAACTGGACGTATGATCCGCCGGATACTGGAAAGGAAAAGCAATTCATGAGCGAAAGCACAGAAAGATACAACGATCATATTATCAAGGATAATCTGGAAACTGAAATGCAGACCAGCTTCATCGCGTATGCGATGTCGGTCATTATCAACCGCGCGCTGCCGGATGTCCGCGACGGCCTCAAGCCGGTTCACCGGAGGATCCTCTACTCCATGGACGAACTCGGCCTGCAGCCCGACAAGCCGTACAGAAAGAGCGCGCGTATCGTCGGTGACTGCCTTGGTAAATATCATCCGCACGGAGATTCCTCGGTCTATGACGCCATGGTGCGTCTGGCGCAGCCGTTCAATACCAGATATCCGCTTGTCGAAGGACACGGGAACTTCGGCTCGGTCGACGGCGACGGCGCCGCCGCGATGCGATACACGGAAGCCAAGCTTTCCAAAATGGCAACGGAAATGATGGCGGACATTGAGAAGGACACCGTCGATTTCATGCCGAACTTTGACGAGACGACGATGCAGCCGAAGGTCCTGCCCGCCCGCATTCCGAATCTGCTTGTCAACGGTTCGAACGGCATCGCGGTCGGCATGGCGACCAATATTCCGCCGCACAATCTGGGGGAAGCGATCGACGGTCTGATCGCCATGATCGACAATCCGGATATTACGTCGCAGGAACTGATGCTTTATATCCCGGGTCCCGATTTCCCGACGGGCGGCATCATCCAGGGCAGATCGGGAATCGCCGAAGCGTACACAACCGGCAGGGGAAGGATCGTGATCCGGGCGAAAACCGAGATCGAGCAGTACAAGGCGGACCGTTCCAGGATCATCGTCACGGAGATCCCCTACCAGGTCAACAAGGCGAAGCTGGTGGAAAGGATCGCGCAGCTCGTCAAGGAAAAGAAAGTGGAAGGGATCTCGGATCTCCGCGACGAAACGGACAGAAACGGAACGCGCATCGTAATCGAACTGAAAAAGGACATTAACGCGAATGTCATTTTAAACAAGCTGTATAAGCAGACGGATCTTCAGAGCACATTCAGCGTGATCAATCTCGCGCTGGTTGACGGAAAGCCGACGATACTGACGCTTCGGGACATGCTGTATTACTACCTGATGCATCAGGAGGACGTTGTCCGGAGAAGGACGGCGTTCGATCTCGGGAAAGCGAAGGAGCGCCAGCACATCATCGAAGGTCTGATCATTGCGATCGACAACATCGACGAGGTCGTTGCGCTGATCAGAAAATCCGCCAACGCAAATGAAGCGAAAAACGGACTGATGGCAAGATTCGGGCTGTCCGAACGCCAGGCGCAGGCAATTCTGGACATGAGACTGCAGCGCCTGACGGGTCTGGAACGGGAAAAGATCCTTGCCGAGCAGCAGCAGCTCGCCGAGCGGATCGCGTACTATGAGAGCATTCTGAATGACGACCAGAAACTCACGGCCGTGATCCGGGAGGAGGCGCTGGCCGTCAAGGAACGGCACAAGGACGCAAGACGGACGGAGATCGCGCAGTCCGCGGAAGACATCAATCTGGACGACATCATTCAGGTTGAGGATATGATCGTTACCATGACGCATTTCGGATATGTGAAAAGGCTGACGCCCGACACATACCGGACGCAGAGAAGGGGCGGCCGCGGCATCAAGGGACAGGGAACAAGGGAGGAAGATTTTGTCGAGAGGATCCTGCTCTCGAGCACGCATGCGCCGATTCTGTTCTTCACCAATCTCGGAAGAACCTACCAGATCAAATGCTACGCGATTCCGGAAGCGGGAAGGACATCGAAAGGTACGCCGATCGTGAATCTGCTCCAGCTTCAGACCGGCGAAAAGGTGACGGCAATGATCCCGCTGCCGAAGAATATCGATGAAAACAGCTTCCTGATCATGGCGACCAAGAAGGGAATCATCAAGAAAACACCGATGGACGCTTACAGCAACATCCGGAAGAACGGACTGATCGCGCAGAACCTCAGGGAAGGCGACGAACTGATCGCGGTCGAACTTTCCAGCGGCACAGACGAATTCCTGGTTGCAACGAAGAAGGGAAGGGGCGTGCGGTTCAGCGAAACGGACGTCCGCGCAATGGGCAGAAACGCGACGGGCGTCAGAGCCGTGAAGCTGATCGGGGACGACGAACTGGTCGATATGGTCAAGATTGATCCGGAAGCCACCGTTCTGACCGTTTCGGAGCGCGGCAAAGGCAAGAGAACCAGAACGGACGAGTTTACGGTTCATAAGCGCGGCGGAAGCGGCATGAAGGTCATGGAGCTGACGGAAAAGACCGGAGACCTGACCTGCCTGAAAATGGTACTGGGAGACGAGGATCTGATGCTGATCCGGGATGACGGGTTCATTATCAGGATGCCTGTGGACCAGATCCGGATAGCGGGGCGTTCGACACAGGGCGTTCAGCTGATCCGTGTCGACGACATGAGCAAAGTCGTTTCCGTGGCGGTTGTTCCGCACAGCGAAGAGGAGGAGGAACCGCCGGAGGATGCGGAATCCCCCGTGGAACAGAGCGAACCGTCAAACGAATAAAAGGGCGCTGAAGCAGGAAGGCGGAACGGACGGTTCCGCCTTCTTTTCGTATCGATCCGTCCCGGAATACAGATATAATCATTCTGCGTGGGAACGGAATACGTCCTACATGATGGATAATTTGTGAATTATTGGGGAAAAAGTGGCTACATTTTGTGGTGTATGGTACACTGTAAACTGTCGCAGAATGGGGACTTAAAGGGTTCCCCGGGCGTGAAAGGAAAGAAATATCATTGAACAGTGATATGCAGAATAAAAACATACAGAGAGGCAGCGGGCAGACGCGCGTAGCGTCCAGACCCGCCGGGCAGACTGCGCAGCGCAGGCCTTATGCCGAGGGCCCCGCTTCTTCCGCACGCGTACAGGCGGAAACGCCGAGAAACGCAGGCAGCCAGCAAAAATCGGGCGGAAGCCGCCCGGCGAAAAAAACCATTTCTGTCCGTCCCGGATCAAACGGGATATGGATCATTGCGCTTGGCGTCATCTGCATCGTTGCCCTGATCGTTTATCTGACAAGGGGCGGCGGAAAAGCGGCCGAGCCTGTTTCGCACAGCGTCACGATCAGTGAAGTCATGATGAGCAATTCCGGCACGGTTCCGGATGAAACGGGCAATTTCCCCGACTGGATAGAGCTCCACAATAAGACGGGCGAAACGATCGACGTCGGGGGGTACGGCCTTTCAGACGACAAACTCGGCACCGTCAAATGGACGATCCCTGCGGGCACAAAAATTGAACCGAATGGATATCTGATCATCTACTGTTCCGGCGATCCGTCCCGCGGGCCCTTCCATGCTGCCTTTAAGCTGTCCTCTTCGGATGTCATTACGTTTTCGACCGAAGCGGGAACCATCATCGAGCAGATCCAGCTGAAGCCGGTCGGTTCCGGGAAGACGCTCGCGCGGAACGTGTCGGGCGAATTCGAGGAAATGAACCCGAGTCCCGGACAGTCGAACGACAGCGCGGGACAGCAGAAGTTTCTAGAAACGATTTCCGCCGTTTCCAACGAAAGCATCGGCGTATTCATCAATGAATTCATGGCGTCCAATGCGTCCACGATCATGGGGCCGGACGGAACATACTGCGACTGGATCGAACTGTATAATACCACGAATCACGCAGTCGACCTGTCCGGGTACGGGATTTCCGACACATCCACCCAGCCGCTGAAATATGTGTTCCCGAAGGGAACGACCATTCCTGCGCAGGGCGTCCTTCTGATTTACTGCACCGGAAAAGAGGGGACGGACCCCGTTACGGTGGAAGCGCCGTTCGGGCTGAGATCCTATAAAGAGGAAATTGTGTTTGCCACGCCCCAGGGCAAGATCCTGGATTCCGTTTCCTATGAGCGGCAGGAGACAGACGTATCAACCATGCGCTCCCCCGACGGAACGGGAAGCTGGCAGAAAACAACGCAGCCGACTCCGGGATATCCCAATACCGACGCCGGGCTTGCCGCCTTTATGGCGGCCAGTTCCTTTGGCACCGGCGAACTGTTCATTTCGGAACTGATCAGCGCGAACCGGAGCACCCTCAGACAGGCGGACCTCAGTTACCCCGATTGGATCGAGATATACAATCAGTCTCCGGAGCCGGTGAACCTGAAAGGGTATTCGCTGTCCAACAACGCGAAAAACCCCGCGAAATGGACATTTCCGGATGTGACCATTAATCCCGGCGAATTCTATGTTGTGCTGGCCACAGGAAAGAACGTGACCGACACGCAAAAAAAAAATTTAGAAACGAATTTTTCGCTTTCTGCTGAAGGCGACAGGGTTTTTTTATTTTCCCCGGAAAACAAACTGGTGGACAAACTGGTATTCGGCCGCGCGCATGCTGACGTTTCCTACGGAAGAAGCGGAAGCCGGCTTTTGTTTTATTCCCAGCCTACGCCGGGAACCGCAAATGCCGAGGGTTTTCCCGGATATGCCGAAATGCCGGAATTCACGGTTCAGGCCGGAGTTTACAATTCTCCCCAGACGATAGACATCGCGGTTCCGCTCGGATGCAATGTTACCTATACGACGGACGGATCGACGCCTACGGAAAACAGCACGGTCTATACCGGCCCCGTTATTGTTTCTTCCAACACGGTGCTGCGGGCACGGGCCTTTAAAACGGGGCTGATGCCAAGCGACGCCGCGACTGCAAGCTATTTTATCCTGAACGGGACCAACACGATGGAAAGCCATGAGACCCCGTTTTCCATTGTCAGCGTCGTGACGGACCGGGACAACATGTTCGGACCCGTGAACGGGATATATGTTGCGGGACAGGTCTTTGCGGAACGGACCGGGGAGGACGCCGGAGCGTTTACCCTGAAAAAGGATACCGCGAACCCGGAATGGAAGTATGCCAACTTTAACGCGCAGCACTATACGCATCCCGATCCGCTCGGGCTTGAATGGGAACGGCCCGCGCACATTGAGATCATCGATTCAAACGGAAAGCTGGAATACGGGGATGATCTGATGATCCGGATATTCGGCGCGTTTTCCAGATTTAAGTCCCAGAAAGGCTTTTCCGTGGTGACCAGGGCGGGATACGGTGCGACATCGATCGACGACAAGCTTTTCGACACGAGAAGCTATACAAGCTATCAGTCGTTCACGCTGAGGCCGTCCGCGATGGACTGCTTCATGTCAAAGATCCGCGACATCCTGATCCAGGGGCTCCTTGAAGAAAACGGAAGCATTCTTCCGACACAGGCATACAGGAGAGCGATCCTCTATATCAACGGACAGTACTGGGGCCTCTATAACATCCGGGAAAAGGTTAACAAGTATTTCCTTGCGCAGCGCTACAATATTACAAATCCGGAGTCGATCGAAATCCTGGTCGGAAACGGAAATTCGGAAGCCTCGCAGATTTCGGGGCAGAACTCCTATCTGGAGTATAAGCAGTTCATCGAATGGGTCGGCGCGCACGATCTGTCCAATTCGGAGAACTATTCGTATGTGCAGTCGGTCATCGACGTGGAAAGCTTCGCGGAATACTGCGCCATGGAGATCTTTGTCGGAAACACCGATACGGGAAACATTAAATTCTGGCGCAGCAAACAGTACGACAACAAATGGCGCTGGATACCCTATGATTTTGACTGGGCCTTTAACAGAAACGACGAAAACGGTGAATCGACAACAACGGGATACCGCAGGAATTTCTTTGAGAAATACTTCCATCCTACCGGTCACGGCGTGGCAAAGGGATTTTCAACGGTTCTGTCGAGAGGGCTGCTGAAGAACAGCAACTTCAGGGCGCTGTTTTTACAAAAGTGCGCTTTGATGTATAATAAAGTGTTCACTACGGAAAACATGCTGGCCCGCATCAATGCGCTTGCCGGCGAAATGGAAACGGAAATGAACTACGATACCGAAAGGTGGGACGGATTTTCCCTGAAAAACTGGCAGCGCAGCATCGCGAATCTGCAGGATTCCGCGGAGAACGTTCCGGAGTACTTCCTGAAATACTGCCAGAGCTATTTCAGCCTTTCGGATTCGGAAATGATACAATTGTTCGGAAAGGTCAGTTCCAAGTAATGGACCAGGCATCGAAACCTACGGCAAGACCGTACAGACATGAACTGAAATACGTGATCTCCGACGGCGAGCACGCAATTCTTGCCCGCAGGCTGAAGAGCGCGCTGACGCAGGATAAATTTGCCAAGAAAAACGGCGGGGAGTATCTGATCCGCAGCCTGTATTATGATGATCCGTTTGACACCGCCATGGAGGAGAAAGCGAGCGGCATCCAGGTCCGTGATAAATTCCGTATCAGGATCTACAATTATTCGGATTCCAGCATCAAGCTGGAGAGAAAGCATAAGGACGGGCAGTACATCAGCAAGAGCTCGCTGCTCCTGACAAGAAATGAGTGCGAAGCGCTGCTGCATGATGAATACGGTTTTCTTCTGGACCGTCCCGAGCCTTTCGCGCAGCAGATGTACGGCATCATCCGGACGAGGCATCTGGAACCGAAAGTGCTGGTCGATTATACGAGGGAAGCATATGTCTACCCCGTGGAGGACGTGCGGATCACCTTTGACAAGAATATCAGGACGGCGATGCGCTGCACCGATATTTTCAATCCGGATGTTCCGACCTATCCTGCCACGGAGCTCATGAACAGCATGATCCTGGAAATCAAGTTTAACCGTTATCTTCCGACATATGTGCATACGCTAATACAGCTCGGCGCGAGTCAGCATGTTGCGGCGAGCAAGTACGTTGCAGCAAGACGGTATGAATTCTGCTAACATTCAATTGCCAACGGCAAAGGAGGAAATCTGAATATGTTCTCTACTTTTAGCATCAGCGATCTGTTCTCCGGAACGCTCAACCCCATCAGAGTGGTGCTGACCCTTCTGATCGCGCTCGGCGTGGGCGGATTTCTGTTTCTGATCTACAAAAAAACGTTTATGGGGGTCGTCTACTCCCGTTCATTCAATGTCAGCCTGATCCTGCTCACCATGGTTTCCGCGCTGGTTCTGATGCTGATCTCTTCGAACCTCACACTTTCTCTCGGCATGGTCGGCGCGCTCTCCATCGTTCGTTTCAGAACGGCGATCAAGGATCCGATCGATACCGTGTTTATGTTCTGGGCCGTGGGAGAAGGGCTTGCCCTTGGCGCCGGTTTTGTTGACGTCGGACTGATCGGCGCGCTGGTGATCGGCGTGATCATGCTGGTGCTCGGAAGCGCAAGGAGCAACGGGACACAGCCTTACCTGCTGATCCTCCATTATGACGAGCGTGCATCGCAGCAGATCAAATCGCTGGTGAAGCAGCTTCCGAAGGCGCATGTCAAGAGCAAGACCGTTCAGCGCGACAATATGGAGCTGACGATCGAGCTGCGTGTACACGAATCCGAAACGGATTTTGTCGATAAATTCCTCCGTGTACCCGGGGTTTATGACGCGACGCTGGTTGCGCATCAGGGAGATCTGATTTCCTGACGGAAGAAAGACAAAAGCAACATAATAAGTAATAAAACAGGGAGTATGGCATCATACTCCCTGTTCATATATTGACGGTGAATCGTGGCCGATTATTCGGCGATCTCGAGCGCTACCTTGATCATATCGGTCAGGGCATTCTGACGCTGCTCCGCAGTGGTGACGGCACCGCCTTCGAACAGGTCGGAGATCGTGCAGATGCACAGCGCTTTCTTTCCCGTTCTCGCCGCGTTGCTGTAAAGGGCGGCAGCCTCCATCTCCACGGCAAGCAGCCCCAGCTTCCGCCAGTTCAGAGCCGCCGCAGCGCCTCCCTCGTCGTAGAAAATGTCGGTCGACAGGACGTTTCCGACCTTATAGGGAAGCCCGCGCTGTTCACATTCTTCCACCGCTTTCCGGAGCAGTCCGAAATCCGCGATCGGAGCAAAGGTTCCGTTAAGGCCGTACTGGTTCGGATAGACGGAGCTGTAGCAGGCGCCCTGCGCGATCACGATATCGAAAAGCTTCAGATCAGGATGTACGCCGCCCGCGGACCCGATGCGGATGATGTTTTCAACGCCGAACGTGTTGAACAGTTCGTAGGAATAGATCCCGATGGACGGCATGCCCATTCCGCTTGCCATGACGGAGACGCGTTTTCCCTGATAGTATCCCGTATATCCCTGCACGCCGCGAACGTTGTTTACAAGCTCCGGCGCGTCGAGGAATGTTTCCGCGATCATTTTTGCACGGAGGGGGTCTCCCGGCATCAGAACGGTCTTGGCAAAATCTTCGGGACTGCAGACGATATGAGGAGTCAGATTCAGCTGCTTCATGGTTACCTCCTGAAAAGAATGTCATCTGATACATTCATTATATACGAGTTCCGGACGGTTGAACAAGGGAAACGCTTGACAGATGAACAAGCGGTTCCTAGAATGGGTAAAAAGCGCAAAAAGGAGTTGATCACAATGAAAACAAGTGAAATTCCAAGCGGGTACAGTTCAAAACTCGGTCTCTACGATACCCAAAGCGCTATTGCCCTGATCAAAAGTACTTTTCAGGACGCTTTAGCAGGCATTTTGAGGCTGAAACGTGTTTCCGCACCGTTGTTCGTCAGTCCGGCAGAGGGCCTGAATGATAATTTGAACGGAGTAGAGCGTCCGGTTCGTTTCGATATCCCTGCGGCGGGAATGGACGCGGAGGTTGTACACTCGTTGGCAAAATGGAAACGGTATGCCCTGAAGAAATACGGCTTCATTGAAGGCCGCGGCCTTTATACGGACATGAACGCGATTCGGCGCGATGAGGCGCTGGACAACCTGCATTCGATCTATGTGGACCAGTGGGACTGGGAAAAAGTCATCTCCGAAAAGGACAGAACACGCGAATTTCTGGAGAAGACCGTGCTTTCGATTGTGGACGCCGTCTGGTATACCCACGCCGTCATACAGGCAAAGTATCCCGAACTCACAATGGAAATGTGCAGAAACGTCACCTTTATTACTTCACAGGAACTGCTCGACAGATATCCCGGAAAAACCCAGAAGGAAAGGGAATACCTTTTCGTGAAGGAATACGGAACCGTGTTTATAGAAAAAATCGGCGGGAAGCTTTCCGACGGCATGCCGCATGACGGACGCGCGCCGGACTATGATGACTGGGAGCTGAACGGCGATATCCTGGTATACTATCCCATCCTGGACTGTGCGTTCGAACTGTCCAGCATGGGGATCCGCGTTAACGCGGAATCTCTCCGCAGACAGCTCGCTCTTTCCGGATGTGAAGACAGGGCGGAGCTTCCGTTCCACAGGGCGCTTCTTTCCGGAGAACTTCCGCAGACGATCGGCGGCGGCATCGGGCAGTCCCGTCTCTGCATGATGATGCTGGAAAAAGCGCACATCGGAGAGGTGCAGTCCTCCATCTGGGATCCGGAAACGCTGAAACGGTGCTCCGAGGCAGGCGTTGCGCTTCTGTAACCGGGTTAAAGGATCATAGCAGAAATACAGAAAGCCAGCTTGACGCTGGCTTTCAATATGCCCGAAAAAGGGATTTATCCCTGAAGACCTCGCTCCTGGCGTTCCATGTTCTCGACCACGATGTCGTAGATCTCTCCCAGACCGGCGCAGTATTCGAGGACCTGCCAGGGTTCGTTGGTATGGAAATGGATTTTGATCAGGGTCTCATCGCCGACGGCAAGAAGCGAGTCGCCGTCAAAATGTTCCATAATGTAATCGTTGATCTCATCCTCGGAAAGGTTTTCCCCCTCGATCAGCAGCTGGGTGTCAAAAACGTATTCAAGCACGGAAACAAACCTCCTATCGTATAATTTACAGCCTTGCGGACAAAAAGGCGAGCGCAAACCGGAAGAAGACAAGGATGGACGCCGCGTCGGTAATCGTCGTGATCATGGGGGACGCCATCAGTGCGGGGTCAACCTTCAGGCTTTTGGCGAGCATCGGGAGAAGGCAGCCCAATGATTTTGCGATCAGTATCGTACATACCAGCGTGCAGCAGACAACCGCAGCGATGCCGCTGTCATGATACTGAATGGTGATCCGGATGAAATTGACGGTCGCGAGGACAGCGCCGCAGAGCAGGGCAACGCGGATCTCCTTCCACCATACACGGAAAAGGTCCTTTCCTTCGATCTCGCAGAGCGCAAGTCCGCGGATGATCATGGTGGAAGCCTGCGAGCCGCAGTTGCCGCCGGTGTCCATCAGCATCGGAATGAACGAAACAAGAAGCGGAATGGCCGCGATCGCCGCCTCATAATGCTCCAGCATGGCGCCGGTCAGCATGGCGGACACCATCAGGACAAGAAGCCAGACGATACGGTTCCGGGCAAGCTGCCATACCGGCGTTTTCAGATAGGTCTCGTCCGAAGGATTCATACCGGCCATCTTTTCGAAGTCTTCCGTGTTCTCCTCGACGATGACGTCGATCGCGTCGTCGATGGTGATCACGCCGACAAGGCGGTTCTCCTGATCCACGACAGGAATGGAGGTCACGTCATATTTCGAGAACAGGTTCGCGACTTCCTCTCGGTCGGTATGGGTCTGAACGGAAATGATGTAATCTTCGGACAGATCGTCGACCAGCGTGTCGGGATCCGCAAGAACGATTTCGCGGAGCGTGACCTCGCCTTCGAGCTTCCGGTCGCGCGACACGATAAAACAGGTTTCGATTGTCTCCTTGTCGACACCGGTAAGCCGGATCTCCTTCAGAGCTTCTCCGGCCGTCATGCCCTTTTTCAGGGAAACGTATTCGTTTGTCATGAGGCTTCCGGCGCTGTCTTCCGGATACTGCAGATACCGATTGATCAGGGCGCGTTCGTCCTTCGGCGTGTTTCGGAGAACACGCTGCACGACGTTGGCGGGCATTTCCTCGATCAGGTCGACGCAGTCATCCAGAAACATGTCGTCAAGAATGCTTCTCAACTCGACATCGGTGATGGCTTCGATGATCTTCTGCTGAATGTCAGGTTCCAGATAGGTAAAAACATCTGCAGCCGTCTGCTTGGGAAGAAGCCGGAAAAAGCGCAGCATGCTGTCGCGGTCGGAAATCTCCGAGAAGACCTCGGCGATATCCGCCTCATGCATATCCGAAATCAGTTGTTTCAGGGCGACATACTGCCGCGAGCGCAGCAATTCGAGAACACGGTCGATCATATGGTTCCTCCTCAGTTGCGGTGGTCCATATGAGAAACGGACACCGCGGTTGTGTTTGTGCTTTCAGAAGTATCGCACCTGTGTACAGGCCCGGCGTCCATATCGGTTCTCCTTTCAATAAGATTTGTTTGCGAATCCATTGTACGTCACAAACGGGGATGTGGCAAGAAAAAACGAAAAACGGCAGAAAATTAAGGGTTTTTGACAATGATGACGAATTGATGATAAGATACACAAGAGCTTTTTGGAGGTAGTGAAATGGCGGATGTTACGGCGATTATTCTGACAAAGAATGAAGAGAAGAATATTCGTGCCTGCCTCGAGTCTGTTTCGGGATTTGTCAAGCGGGCCGTGGTGGTGGATTCCGGAAGCGAAGATCAGACGTTGGAAATGGCAAAAGCGCTTGGAGCGGATGTTTACGAGAATCCGTTTTTTTATTACGCGCAGCAGTTCAACTGGGGGCTGAACAATACCGGCGTCGATACGGAATGGGCGCTGCGCCTGGACGCGGACGAACGCTTTACGCCGGAACTCTGCGAGGAGTGCGAAAAGCTGCTTGCCTCTGCGGAGGGTACGGATATCAACGGCATCGCAATGGACGCAGATCTGTATTTTCTCGGAAAGCTCATGAAACACGGGCTTGCCAACAGGCGGAAGATCATGCTGTTCCGCGTCGGGCACGGCTGCATGGAGGACAGAAAGAGAGATCCCCATACGATCATCGCGGACGGAAGGTACGTGACGGCGAAGCACCGGTTTGTTCATTATGATTTCAAGGACATTGATCACTACGTGGCGAAGTGCAACTGGTACGCGATCCGTGAAGTTCAGGACTACATGGCGTTCAAGGCCGGCGCGTCCCAGGAAGTCAATACGGAGAAAAGACTGCAGCAGCACCGGAAGAACAAGTTTTCCATCTATTACCGCGCTCCGAAATTCCTGAGATGCTTTCTGTGGTTCTGCTATAACTACTATTTCAGGCTTGGTTTTCTCGACGGGACGGAAGGATATATCTATCACTGGCTTGAATGCTATTCCTACCGTTTTCTCGTGGACGCGAAAATATTCGAAAAGGAAAAATTCGGCGGCGGGATCGAAGAGCTGAAGGCATTCGGGAAATGAGCAAGGAACTGAGAATACTTCAGATACTGAACATGCGCTCTGTGAACAACGGGATCATTTCCTATGTCTTTACGGAAATGGACGCGCTGGAAGACCGGGTACGGAGCGATTTCGTTATGGTGAACGAACCGGATGAACCGCTGAAACAGCATATTGAAAGACTGGGCGGGAAGCTGTTCGTGCTTAAGATGCGCAACAGGAAACCGCTTGAGTATATCAGGAGGCTTTCGGAAATCATCCGGGAAGGCGCATATGACGCGGTGCATGCGCACGGAAACAGCTGCACGCTTCTGACGGAGATGATTGCGGCGGAAAGAGCCGGGATGAAGATCCGGATCACGCACGCGCACAATACGACCTGCAATCAGAAATTCCTTCATGCCGCACTTCGTCCTTTCTTTGACCGGAGCTATACTTCCGCGGCGGCCTGCGGAGACGCCGCCGGGCGGTTTCTGTATCACAGCAGGCCGTTTACCGTTCTGAAAAACGGCATCGAAACAGATCGGTTTGCATTTCGTCCCGACATCCGGAAACGCGTCAGGAATGAACTGGGATTTGACGGCCGGTTTGTGATACTGCATGTCGGCGGGTTCAATGACTACAAGAACCAGATTTTTCTGATACCGCCCCTGCGTAAAGCGATGGACAGACGCAGGGATGCGGTTATGCTTTTTGTCGGCGACGGGGAACGGATGGACGCTGTCATGGAAAAAGCAGGCGGCGACCACAGGATACGCTTTCTCGGGAAGCGGTCGGATGTGCCGGAACTGCTTGCGGCAGCGGACCTGTTCGTGCTGCCGTCCCTGCATGAGGGGTTCCCGATCTCTCTGATCGAGGCGCAGGCCTCCGGCCTTCCTTGCCTGGTATCGGATGCCGTGACCGGAGACGCCGCCATTACCGGTCTGGTACGGTTTCTTCCCCTGGATGAAGGGAAATGGGCGGACGCCATGGCAGGCGCTGTCCCGGAAGACGAAGAAACAAGGCTGTCGGGGACGGAGCGCGTCAGAGAAGCAGGATACGAAAGAACGGATACAGCAGAGGAACTGCTGCAATTTTACCGGGATCAGGTAGAAACAGTACGGGGAGAACCGTGACAGGGAAAAGGCTCGAAAAGCTGTATATCATTACGAGAAGCATGAAGGCGGGTGGATGCGAGCACGTGATCGCGCAGCTTGCGAACCGTTTTTGCGCAACCGGAACGGATGTCAGCCTGTTTACGTTATACAGGCATGACAGTTTTTATCCTTTGGACGAACGGATTTCCGTTTTTCCCCTGAACGACCGGGAAGAAGGACGCTCGCAGGATACCTTGAAGGTTTTCCGCCTGTTCCGCAAATATGTTCGGGAGGGAAAGCCTGACGCGGTTCTGGCGATGCCGGACATGATCAATGTATGGACGTCGCTGTTCCTTGCCGGAACGGGGGTTCCCGTTATCGTCTCGGAAAGGAATGATCCCGCCAGATTTCCTGCCAGCCGGCTCAAGAGGATGCTGCGGAAACCGGCCTATCGGTTTGCAAAGGGATATGTGTTTCAGACGGATCAGCAGAAAGCCTTCTTTCCAAAAAGAATCCGGGAAAAGGGAACGGTTATCGACAATCCTCTCGACGCGGAACAACTGCCTCCTGCGTTTACGGGAACGCGGGAGAAGACGGTCGTTACGGCTGCCAGGCTTGCGCCGCAGAAGAACCTTCCCCTGCTGATCGACGCGTTCAGGGCGTTTTCAGAAACGCACCCCGGCTGGAGGCTCGTCATATACGGCGAGGGCTCCGAACGGGACAATCTGGAAAGAGCGGCAGGAAAAGCGGGAGCGGGGACGGTGCTTCTGCCGGGAGAGAACAGGAATATCGCCGAGGCGATCAGGACCGCGGGAATGTTTGTGCTGTCCAGTGATTATGAAGGCATGCCGAACGCGCTGATAGAAGCGATGGCGCTCGGAATTCCGTGCGTATCCACGGACTGCCCAGCTGGCGGTCCGGCATCCCTGATCCGTCAGGGGGAAAACGGCGTTCTTGTCCGGACCGGAGATGCCGCGGGGATGGCGGAAGCCATGTGCAGGATCGCGGACGACCCGCAGCTTGCCGCCCGAATGGGCGAAAAAGCGGAACGGATCCGGCAAAGGCTTGACGTCCGTGCCGTTGCGGACAAATGGCGTTCTTATATTGAGAAAGTGATAACGGCGGACAAGGAGTGAACAGAAGCATGACGATACTGATTACCGGCGCGGCAGGATTTATCGGATTCCATCTCAGCAGGCGGCTTCTTTCGGAAGGAAACACTGTGATCGGGCTGGACAATCTGAACGATTACTACGATCCGGAACTGAAAAAGGCCAGGCTCAAACAACTGGAACCGATGAGCGGCTTCCGGTTTATCAGGGGAGACTTAACGGATTCCGACCTGATCGACCATGTGTTTCTTGAGAACCGGCCGGATATCGTGGTGCATCTTGCGGCGCAGGCCGGAGTGCGCTATAGCATCGAAAACCCGGAATGCTACATCAATTCCAACCTGGTCGGGTTTTTCCGGATCCTCGAAGCCTGCAGGCATTATCCGGTCCACCATCTGGTATATGCGTCCAGCTCTTCCGTTTACGGAAATCAGGAAAAGACGCCGTTCAGCGTGGACGACAGGGCGGACCATCCCATCAGTCTGTATGCCGCGACAAAGAGAAGCGGCGAGATGATGGGGTACTGTTACAGCCATCTTTACGGGATTCCGATGACGGGTCTGAGGTTTTTCACCGTATACGGTCCCTGGGGAAGGCCGGACATGGCATACTTCAGCTTTACAAAAAAGATCCTTGCCGGTGAAACGATCCGCGTCTTCAATTTCGGAGACCAGTACCGGGATTTTACTTACGTCGACGATATTGTGGAAGGAATCATGAGACTCCTGGACGATCCGCCGGAGGCAAGCGGGACGGCCGTGAGACACAGGCTGTATAACATCGGGAACAACCATCCCGAGAAGCTGCTCCGGTTCATCGAAATCCTTGAGGAAACGATCGGAAAGACGGCGGAAAAGGAATTCCTTCCCGCACAGCCCGGAGATGTTTTCAAGACATATGCGGATATCGGACCGCTGGAAAGAGATTACGGTTTCCGTCCGAAGACGCCGCTGGAGGAAGGACTGAAACGGTTTTACGAGTGGTACCGGGATTATTACGGCGGGAAACAATGAATAGACGCACGGATGAAAACAGACCTTTACGGTCTGTTTTTACGATTCGTTGAAGAATTTGTGAACCTTTCGGCGCGGTACGAACCGAAAAGAACGGGTATGCTAAAATAAAACCATCTATAGGATAATGAGGTATTAGCTGTGAAAAAGATCCGTCCAAGAAACAGGATATTCAGAGTCAATACACCTGCCGCCTTCGGCATACTGTGTGCGGTTCTGCTGGTATTGCTGGCCGGGATCGTTTATGCGCTGGCAGCTGGCGTAATTGAACCTGCCGTCCGGGAGGCTGCCGCAGCAAGGGCAACAGAAGTTCCGGAGGCGGTCGTAACGCCTGAGCCCACCGAAGAACCTGCAGAAGAGATCGACGTGGAGAATCTGGAAGGGAATGTGGCGACCGTTGTCGATCCCGTTACGGGCGAACTGGTTACGGCAGAGGGAACGGCGGAGGAGACCCCGGTCCCGGAAAATCTCCCGCTGTCGGGCATAACGATCGCAGTGGACGCTGCAAAAAGCCGGGGCGGAGAACACAGAGGCGTCTCCTCGGGAACGTATGAGTACCGCATCAATCTGACCTTTGCACAGGCGCTTCAGAAAGAGCTGGAGGGGCTCGGCGCGAAAGTCGTCATGACGCGAACGGACAATGATTCCGTTGTGGATTCCAAGGCAAGGATCTCGACGGTCAACAACAGCGACGCAGTGCTTCTGGTCTCTCTGTTCTGCAACGACATCGATTCTTCCAAGACAAGGGGCGCGGAGGCGTTCGTGGCAAAGAACAACGATTCCGTGGAGAAATCCAAACAGCTTGCATCAAGCGTTCTGACCGCATATACGGAAGGAACCGGCATGCCGATCCGTATGACGACGGCCGGGACGATCCGGGTCGTTACCGACAAATCCGTTCTTACCGGGGCAAAAGTTCCCGCAGTGGGACTGGTTCTGGGACAGCTGAGCAATAAGACGGACGACAACAATCTGAACGATGCGACGTTCGTCACAAAAGCCGCCCAGTCTATTGCCAAGGGAATCCGGACATACCTCGGGAAATAGGACGAACTGCCATGAAACAAACCGGAGCCTGACAGGCTCCGTTTTTTGTATGGGGTGATATTGCTGCCGGCGGATACAGATCAGCAGAGAGAGGCGATCGCCTGGACGGAAATGCACAGCCCCCGGCCCTCGTCGTTCATCCCTTCCGTGGTCGTTGCGCCGAGCGCAACGCTTGCGGGCGGAATGCCGGCTGCTTCTGCAAGGCGGCGGGACATTTCCGGAAGATACGGCGCCATTTTCGGGCGCTGGGCAATGATGGTGGCGCTGATCTGACGGGGATGCAGTTTCTTTGCCGCAAGAAGGGAAACGACCTGCTTCAGCAGCTGGATGCTGTCGGCTCCCTCAAATTCCGGATCCGTGTCAGGGAACAGGTGACCGATATCGGGGAGTCCGCCTGCGCTCAGGAGCGCGTCCATGACAGCGTGGGTAAGCGCATCCGCGTCGGAATGTCCGAGCAGACCCTTGTCGAAAGGAATCTCAACGCCGCCGAGAATCAGTTTGCGTTTTTCAACGAGCCGGTGCGTATCAAAACCGGTTCCGTACAGAAGAAGACGGCGCTCCGCCCTGGTGAAGTCGTCCGGGAAGGTCAGCTTGAAATTATCCTCGCTTCCGGGTACGAAGCACGGCGTATTCCCGCTCTGCAGGAACACGGAGCAGTCGTCTGTTGCCGGGACTGTCTGCTCGGCGTATGCCTTCCGGATGCTTTCGTAATGAAAAGCCTGCGGTGTCTGCATCCGCATGAGCCCTTCGCGGCTTACGGGAGAAACGCAGGAATCGGTTTTGCGGAACACGGTATCCGTGAGGGGAATCGCGGCGACACCGCTTCCGAACTCGGCCGCGGACCGGATGCAGGAACGGACGAGATCGGGAGAAACCAGGCATCGTGCGGCGTCATGGATCACGGCGACATCTCCGTCCGAGGAAAGCAGCGCGTTCCTGACGGAGTCGCTTCTCGTTGAGCCGCCTCCGACGACGCTGCTGGGAACGGGGCAGTTCAAAGCGCGGACATAACGGTCTGTTGACTCGCTGACGACAAATATCAGCTCGGTTACTCCGCCGTCTACCAGTGCTTTCATGCTCCGTTCGATAGCGGATTTGCCGGCAAGCGGGCGCATAAGTTTGTCAAAACCCATGCGCTGGGACGAACCTGCGCAGAGAAGGATCCCTACGATGCGCTCATTCTGCATTCTGTACAGCCCCGCTTTCTGAAACCACCGTGTACATTTCTGCCGCGCCGGCTTTTGTCGCGAATTCGGAAATACTGTCAACACGGACGGTCATGGATCTGGACCCGAACCGGATTTCGATCATATCGCCGACGCCGATGTCGGTAGAAGGCTTGGCGGTTTTTCCGTTGACGGAAATGCGTCCTGCTCCTGCCGCCTCGTTCGCGACGGTTCTGCGTTTGATGATCCGGGAGATTTTGAGATACTTATCAAGGCGCATACGCGTTCTCCTATGAATGATTGCTCTTTTTCAATCGTATGTGGAAAGATACATGATTGTCAAGTTGGCGATCAGGTGTTATGATTGCTATTGTCACGGGGGCGTCCGCCGACAGATGCGGGCTGAGAGGTACTCCTGGAACCTGTTGGATCATGCCAGCGCAGGAAAGTGACACATAACGGTGTTCATTTGACGGTGCTGCAAGGCACCGTTTTTTTGTAAGGAGAAAAGAAATGAAATTCAAGTTGTTTGAAAAACTGGCTTCCCTGGAGGGACTGGATCTCATCATGCTGATCATCGCCGCGGCGCTGTTCGTGGTGATTCTGTTCATTGCGGTGCGATACCGTCAGAAACTGGAAAACCGCACGAACAAGATCAACACGACGAGGGCGCTGGTATATGGCGCGCTGTGCCTGACGCTGTCGTTCGTATTGTCCTACATCAAACTGTTTTCCATGCCCCTCGGCGGATCCATCACGCTGGCGTCCATGCTGCCGCTCATGATGTACGCGTCGGCATTCGGACCGTTCTACGGCTTTGCTGCCGCTTTTGCGTATTCTCTGCTTCAGATTATTCAGGGCGCATGGATCGTACATCCGGTTCAGTTCATTCTGGACTACTTCGTGGCCTTTACCTGCCTTGGACTCCCGAGCCTTTTCCGCGACAAGCTGACCCTGGGGGTGATCGTTGCAGGTTTCGCGCGTATGCTGGTATCGACGGTGTCCGGCGCGATCTTTTTTGCGGACAGCGGTCTGGATTACGGCTTTGCGAATCCGTGGACCTATTCTTTCCTCTACAACATGCTGACCATCGGGGTCGACACGCTGATCTGCGCGGGCTTCTCTCTCGTACCCGCGATTAAAAAACTGCAGAAAAACATGTGCTGAATTGAAAACTCCGTATCTGCTGGGATATAATACAAGGCAGACTGATTCAATAAGGAAGACATGTGCGATGTTTAAGGCAGAGATTGCGAAAGCGCTTTCGGAGGCGACCGGACTCGATACGGCCGCGGTTTCCGACATGCTGGAGATCCCCCCGAATCCTGAACTCGGAGACTATGCGTTTCCGTGCTTCCGTCTCGCGAAAACGATGCGGAAGGCCCCCGCGCTGATTGCCGCGGAACTGGCGGAAACCGTCAAGAAACCGGATTGCGTCGGGAAGGTGCTGCCGGCAGGCGGTTATGTGAATTTTGTCCTTGACCGCGGTGTCCAGGCAAAAACCGTTCTGGAAAAAATCAGAACGGAAGGGAAAAAGTACGGAGGAAGCAGCGAGGGCGGCGGAAGGAATGTCTGCATCGATTATTCCTCGGTGAATATCGCAAAGCCCCTTCACATAGGGCATCTTCCGTCGACCGTCATCGGGAACTCCCTCTACCGTATTTATGAGCATATCGGATACAATTCCGTCGGGATCAACCATCTCGGCGACTGGGGAACGCAGTTCGGCAAGATGATCGTCGCATACCGGCTCTGGGGCAACCGTGAAACGATAGAAGCGGGCGGAGTGGACGAGCTTGTCAAGCTTTACGTCAGGTTCCACCAGGAGGCTGAACGCGATGAAAGCCTGAACGATCAGGCGCGCGCGTGGTTCCGAAAGATCGAGGAAAACGATCCGGAAGCGATGGAGCTTTTCAGCTGGTTCAAGGAGATCACGCTGAAGGAAGTCCGGCAGGTCTTCGACATGATGGGCATCCGGTTCGACAGCTATGCAGGGGAAAGCTTCTATAATGACAAAATGGACCGCGTTGTGGACGAACTCCGCGAGAAGCATCTCCTGATCAAGGACCAGGGCGCACAGATCGTCGATCTGTCCGAATACAAGATGCCCCCCTGCATCATCCTGCGTTCTGACGGGGCGACCCTGTATGCGACCAGGGATATCGCCGCCGCACTGTACCGAAAGGATACGTACGATTTTGCCAAGTGCCTTTATGTCGTCGCCTATCAGCAGAACCTGCATTTCAGACAATGGTTCAAAGTAGTCGAGCTGATGGGATACGACTGGGCCAAGGACCTGACGCATGTCGCGTTCGGAATGGTTTCCGGGACAGAAGGTGCGTTTTCGACGCGCAAGGGAAACATGGTCAAGCTGCGTGACGTTCTGCAGGCCTCCATCGATAAGACAAGGGCGATCATCCGGGAAAAAAGCCCCGATCTGGAGGATGCGGACGGGATCGCAAAGGAGGTCGGGATCGGCGCACTGGTCTGGAGCATGCTGTACAACGGAAGGATCAAGGACGTTGTATTTGACTGGGATACCATTCTGAACTTTGACGGGGAAACGGGGCCGTATGTGCAGTATACGCACGCAAGAGCCTGCTCGGTGCTGCGGAAGGCAAAGCCGGAAGGCGATCCGGATTACAGCCTTCTGAACGATGACGAGAGCAGATCGCTGATCGCGGCGCTCGGGGCATTCCCGGACGCGGTAAAAGAAGCTGCGGAAAAGTATGAGCCGTATCTTGTTTCGAGATCGGTCATGCAGATCTGCCAGGCGTTTAACCGCTTCTATTATGAGCAGAGGATCATGACGGATGACGCTGCGCTCCGCAATGCAAGGCTGACACTGACAGAGGCGGCGCGGGACGTCATCGCAATCGGACTGAATCTAATCGGGCTTTCTGCCCCGGAAAGGATGTAATTTACAGTATGATCGATATCAAACTGATCAGAGAAAACGCGGAACTGGTAAAAGAGAATATCAGGAAAAAGTTCCAGGACGAAAAGATCGCGCTTGTTGACGAGGTCGCGGAACTGGACGCGGAACTTCGGAAAGCGATCAAGAAGGGAGACGACCTCCGCAATTTCAGAACGGTCACCAGCAAGGAAATCGGAAAGCTGATGGCTGCGGGAGAAAGAGAAAAAGCAGAGGAAACGAAGAAAAAGGTCGCCGCGATCGCGGACGAGATGGCTGCCCTGGATGTAAAGCGGGAAGAGCTTGCCGCCGAGATCCGGAAGCGGATGCTGGTGATCCCGAATATCATCGACGATGCCGTGCCGATCGGACGCGACGATACGGAAAACGTGGAGATCGAACGGTTCGGCGATCCGGTCGTACCGGATTTTCCGATTCCCCACCACGCTGTAATCATGGAGCAGCTTTCGGGATTGGATTTGAACAGCGCCAGGAAGACGTCCGGGGCCGGCTTCTACTATCTGAAGGGGGATATCGCGAGGCTGCACTCCGCAGTGCTTTCCTATGCGCGCGACTTCATGATCGACCGCGGCTTTACATACTGCATTCCGCCGTATATGATCCGTTCCAATGTCGTGACCGGCGTCATGAGTTTTTCCGAGATGGAAGACATGATGTACAAGATAGAAGGAGAGGATCTGTACCTGATCGGCACAAGCGAGCATTCCATGATCGGGCGCTTCATTGACAGCTTTCTGGAGGAGAGCGATCTCCCGCAGTGCCTGACGAGTTATTCTCCCTGCTTCCGGAAGGAAGTCGGCGCGCACGGCATCGAGGAGAGAGGCGTGTACAGGATCCATCAGTTTGAAAAGCAGGAAATGGTCGTCGTCTGCGCGCCGGAAGAGAGCAAGGCGTGGTTCGACAGGATGTGGAAGATCACGGTCGACTTTTTCCGGACGCTGGACATTCCCGTCAGAACGCTTGAGTGCTGCTCCGGGGATCTCGCGGATCTGAAGGTCAGAAGCCTTGACGTGGAGGCATGGTCGCCCAGACAGAAAAAGTACTTTGAAGTCGGAAGCTGCAGCAATCTCGGCGACGCGCAGTCAAGGCGGCTGGGCATCCGAATCCGGAACAAAGCGAAGGGGAATTATTACCCCCACACGCTGAACAATACCGTTGTGGCTCCTCCGCGCATGCTGATCGCGTTCCTCGAGAACAATCTGAACGAGGACGGCACCGTCCGCATCCCCGAGGCGCTGAGACCGTATATGGGCGGGAAGACGCAGATCGGTTGATTCTTTACAAAAGACCCTGTTACGGCTATAATGGGGCAGTAAACCGAGGAACGGGACAAACAGCAGGATACAGCCGGAAAAAGCGAGCCGTGTGCGGTGAAAGACGGAACGGAATGCCCTGTATGCATCACCCGCGAGGGCGCTTCTGAACAGAGTAGGAAGCGACGTGTGCTCACGTTACAGAGTAAGAGAGGGCAGGTATGACCTGCCAATCAGGGTGGTACCGCGGAAATCAAGCTTTTCGTCCCATGAGAGGGACGCAAAGCTTTTTTTATTGATCAATGGAGGAAACAGAATGTACAGAAAAGTATCGACGGACATGAACTTTGTGCCCAGAGAAAAGGAGATTTTGGATTTCTGGAAGGAAAACCAGGTGTTTGAAAAGAGCGTGAAACTCAGGGAAGAAGCACCGGCCTATACGTTTTTCGACGGACCGCCGACGGCGAACGGACGCCCGCACATCGGTCATGTCGAAACCAGGGCGATCAAGGATCTGATCCCGCGTTACCGGACCATGAAAGGGTACGACGTGCTGAGAAAAGCCGGCTGGGATACCCATGGCCTTCCGGTCGAGCTGGAGGTGGAGCGCAACCTCGGGCTGGACGGAAAGGAGCAGATCGAACAGTATGGTGTCGAGCCCTTCGTGGAAGAGTGCAAGAAATCTGTCTGGAAGTACAAGACCGAATGGGAGCACATGTCGGACCGGGTCGCTTTCTGGGCGGACATGAAGGATCCCTATATCACCTACGACAACAATTACATCGAATCGGAGTGGTGGGCGCTCAAGAAGATCCATGAGAAGGGTCTCCTGTATAAGGGCTATAAGATCGTGCCTTACTGCCCCCGCTGCGGGACCGCCCTGGCAAGCCACGAGGTGGCGCAGGGATACAAGGACATTAAGGAAACTTCCGCCATCGCCAAGTTCTATCTGGATGAGGAACCGGATGTTGCGATCCTGGCGTGGACCACGACTCCGTGGACGCTTCCCTCCAATACGGGACTCTGCGTAAACGCGGATTTTGAATATGCGTATGTCGAGCAGGACGGAACCAAATACCTGCTCGCGGAAGCGCTGATCGGGCAGATTCTCGGCGACAACGTCAAGATCCTGAAGAAAGTCCTTGGCGCGGAGCTGGTCGGAAAGACCTACAGGCCGCTGTTTGACCTCCCGGTGAACTTCAGAGGCAAGACCGGTTACAGAATCGTCGCGGATGATTACGTAACGTTGGATGCCGGAACCGGAATCGTGCACATCGCGCTGGCGTTCGGTGAAGACGACAACCGCGTCGGCCAGGCGTACGATCTTCCGTTCCTGCAGCTGGTTGATTCCAGGGGCCGCATGTGCGGCGGAACGCCTTTCGACGGGATGTTTGTGAAGGATGCGGATCCGAAGGTCCTGGAATATCTGAAAGAGAAGGGGACGCTGTTCGCAGCGCTTCCGTTTGAACACAGCTATCCGTTCTGCTGGCGGTGCGACACGCCGCTGATC
Source organism: Clostridia bacterium (assembly GCA_017429985.1). Taxonomy (GTDB): domain Bacteria; phylum Bacillota; class Clostridia; order Christensenellales; family CAG-138; genus JAFRNW01. The sequence continues at coordinate 65,090 of JAFRNW010000042.1, forward strand.
TATTATGCCCGCGAGAGCTGGTTCATTAAAATGACGGCGGTCAAGGATAAGCTGATCCGGTTCAACCGGAGCATCAACTGGATCCCTGACAATATCAAGGAAGGCCGGATGGGCAATTTCCTCGAGGGCGTGATCGACTGGGGACTCAGCCGCGAACGCTACTGGGGAACGCCTCTCCCGGTATGGACCTGCGAATGCGGCTGCACGCATGTGATCGGGAGCCGGGAAGAGCTGAAAAAGATGAGCCGGAACTGCCCGGACGATATCGAACTGCACAAGCCGTATATCGATCAGGTGGAGGTAATCTGTCCGGAATGCGGTAAGATCATGAAGCGCGAGCCTGTCGTTCTGGACTGCTGGTTCGATTCCGGATCCATGCCTTTCGCACAGTGGCATTATCCCTTTGAAAACAAAGAGATTTTTGAAAAACGCTACCCCGCGGATTTCATTTCGGAAGCGATCGACCAGACCCGCGGCTGGTTCTATACCCTTCTGGCGATTTCGACATGCCTGTTCGACGAACCTGCCTTTAAAAACTGCGTCGTCATGGGACACGTCCAGGATATGGACGGCCGCAAGATGTCGAAGCATCTCGGGAATGTCGTGGACCCGTGGTCCGTTCTCGACAAACAGGGCGCCGACGCTGTCCGCTGGTACTTCTATTCCTCCAGTATGCCGTGGCTGCCTTGCCGGTTTTCCGGCGAGGCGGTGTCGGAAACGCAGCGGAAGTATATGGGGACCCTGTGGAACACCTACGCGTTCTATGTATTGTACGCGGATATCGACGGATTCGATCCGACCCGGTATTCGCTTAAGGACTGCGTCCTCTCCGAAATGGATAAATGGGTCCTTTCCCGCCTCAATACGCTGGTGGCCGGCGTGGACAGCGACCTTGAAAACTTCCGCATCACGGAAGCAGCAAGAGACATGCAGGACTTTGTGGATGAGCTTTCAAACTGGTATGTGCGCCGCTGCAGGGATCGTTACTGGGGAAGCGAAGAAACGCCCGACAAGGTCGCAGCCTATATGACGCTGTATACCGTGCTTGAGACGATGGCGCGCCTTACCGCACCGTTTACGCCGTTCATGTCGGAGCAGATCTATCAGAACATTGTCCGTTCTGTCGATCAGAACGCTCCGCTGTCGGTGCACTTCTGCGATTATCCCGTTTCCGACGCTTCGAGGATCGATCCGGATCTCGAGCGGAACATGGCAAGGGTCCTTGGCCTCGTAACGCTCGGCAGGGCGGCCAGAAACGAATCGAACATGAAGATCCGCCAGCCGCTTTCGGAGATGTTTGTCCAGGGAGAGCCGATGGGAGAGGAATTCACCGCCATCATTTCCGAAGAGCTGAACGTGAAAGCGGTGCATTTTGTGGAGGATGCGTCCGGATTCATTTCCTACCGGGTCAAGCCGCAGCTCAGAACGCTCGGACCGCGTTACGGGAAGCTGCTCGGCGCGATCAGCGCGCATCTTGCGGCAGAAGGAACGGGCGACCGGGTGGTCGAGGCGACTGCCGGCGGCGGCACATACAAGACCGTGATCAACGGAGCCGAGATTGAGCTTTCAGCGGACGACGTCCTGGTGTCGGCGCAGCAGAAAGCCGGATATGTCAGCGCGTCCGATAACGGAATCACGATCGTTCTGAACACGAACCTGACCGAGGAACTGATCGAAGAAGGCTTCGCGAGGGAACTGGTGTCAAAGCTTCAGACCATGCGCAAGGAAGCCGGATTCGAAGTGGCCGACCACATCTCCGTTTCCTTCTCTGGCAATGACCGGATCAAGGCCGTTCTTGACAAATACGGCGATCGGATCCTGAAGGATGTCCTCGGCGACGATCTGACTGAAGGACAGCCGGAAGGCTATGTGAAGGAATGGAACATCAACGGCGAAATCGTCACGCTCGGAGTGAAAAAAGAATGAACGCGATTGATCTGATCAATTCCAGAAGAAGCTACAGGGGGAAATACCTTCCGCAGCCGGTTCCGAGAGAGGATCTCCGGGCAATCATGGAGACCGGACTTGCCGCTCCGTCCGGATGCAATACGCAGACGACATCCCTGATAGGGGTGGATGATCCGGAAGTGCTCCGGAAACTTCACGGCGTGATGACACCGGATTTTGCCGAGACTGCGCCGGCGGCCATCTGCGTGCTGACACAGCGCAAATTTGCAAACCGTGACAAATGCTTCGCGGTACAGGATTATGCCGCCGCGATCGAGAACATGCTTCTTGCGGCGGAGGCGCTGGGCTACCGGAGCTGCTGGTACGAAGGGATGCTGACCGACGACGACAGGATCGGGGACAGAATGGCGGAAGTTCTCGGCGTTCCCGAAGGATACGAACTGGTGTGCATGCTCCCGATCGGCGTTGCAGCGGAAGAAGTCAGGCTCCCGAAAAAGAAACCGTTCCGGGAACGCGCCTGGTTCAACGGATTCGGACAGGAAGCATAACTTCGGATGATGCTGGGAACGATCGTAAATGCCGCCGCGATTCTGGTAGGCGGCGCAATAGGCCTGCTGCTGCGGAAAAGACTTCCGGAGCGTATTTCCGATGCGGTCATGAGCGGCGTCGCCCTGACGGTTCTGTACGTGGGAATATCCGGGTCGCTGGAAGGTGAAAAGACGCTTGTCGCGATTCTTTCCATGGTGGTCGGCGGCGCGATCGGGACCTGGATCAATATCGATAAGGGACTGAACCGCCTGGGGGAATATGCTCAGAAGAAGCTTTCCAGCGGACAGGAGGGGAACACCTTTGCGGAGGGGTTTATTAACGCTTCGCTGGTATTCTGCGTCGGCGCCATGGCGGTGGTCGGATCCCTTCAGAGCGGGCTGACAGGCAATCATGAAGTGCTGTTCGCAAAAGCCCTGCTGGACGGCGTTTCGGCGGCAGTCTATGCCGCCGCACTGGGAAGCGGCGTCCTTCTGTCCGCACTCCCCGTGCTTTTGTATCAGGGGGCAATCACGCTGCTGGCAGGGCTGCTGAGCCCTGTGCTGGCAGAAGAGGTTGTAGCGGAAATGACTTGCGTCGGATCGCTGCTGATCATCGGGATCGGATTGAATATGCTGAAAGTGACCAAACTGAAACTGGCAAACTACCTTCCTGCCATTTTTCTGCCGATTCTGTTCTGCAAGCTTTTCTGAAACGACATCGCCGGATCAGGGTATGGCACCTCGTCTTCCGGCGTTATTTGTGACACAATGAAAAATGTTGGGGCTGAGTCCTTTTAACTCGACCCCAACATTTATTATGGATCATATATTCTGCGCTGATTATTTGGACAGTTCCTCGTGAATGGCCGCGGCAGCCTTCTTGCCGGCGCCCATGGCGAGGATGACGGTGGCGGCACCGGTGACCGCGTCGCCGCCGGCGTATACGAACGGCTTGCTGGTCTTCCCGGTTTCCTCATCCGCGATAATGCCGCCCCAGCTCTGGCACTCCAGACCCGGAGTCGTATCCTTGATGAGCGGGTTGGGACTGTTGCCGATCGCGATAACGACGGTCTGGACGTCGATCGTATGCTCGCTGCCTTTCTTGACGACAGGACGGCGGCGTCCGGAGGCGTCCGGCTCTCCCAGTTCCATTTCCACGCAGGTCATGGCTTTGACGAATCCGTTTTCATCCCCGTGAATCTCGGTCGGATTGGTCAGGAGTTTGAAGATGATGCCTTCTTCCTTCGCGTGCTCGATTTCCTCAACACGCGCGGGCATTTCCTTTTCGCTGCGGCGGTAAACGATGTAGACGGTTTCCGCACCGAGGCGCTTGGCGCACCGGGCGGCGTCCATGGCAACGTTTCCTCCGCCCACGACGGCGGCGCATTTACCGACCTTGATCGGCGTGTCCGTTTCCGGGAAGGAGTAGGCTTTCATCAGATTGATCCTGGTGAGGAACTCGTTTGCGGAATAAACGCCGCACAGGTTTTCACCGGGGATGTTCTGGAATCTCGGAAGACCGGCGCCGGAGCCGACGAATATCGCGTCGTAACCCTCTTCACTCATCAGTTCATCCAGCGAGATGCAGCGTCCGATCACCATGTCCGTCTTGATGGAAACGCCCATTTCTTCAAGCTTGCTGATCTCCCTGCGAACCAGGGCTTTCGGGAGACGGAATTCCGGTATTCCGTACACCAGAACGCCGCCGGGCGTATGAAGCGCTTCAAACACCGTTACGTCATAGCCGAGTTTGCGCAAGTCTCCGGCACAGGTCAGCCCTGCGGGGCCGCTGCCCACGACAGCCACTTTCTTTCCGTTGCTGGGGATCTCCTCTTTGGGGCCGGCTACACCGTGCTGCATGGCATAGTCTGCGACAAACCGCTCAAGGCGGCCGATCCCGACCGGATCTCCCTTGATACCACGTACGCATTTCGACTCGCACTGGGTTTCCTGGGGACAGACGCGCCCGCAGATCGCGGGAAGGGCGTTGGTGGAAGTAATGACATCGTATGCCTCAAGGAACTTGCCTTCCGCAACCAACTTGATGAATTCCGGTATCCGTACATTGACAGGACAGCCGGAAACACAGGGACGGTGCTTGCAGTTCAGACAACGGGAAGCTTCTTCCATAGCCATCGCTTCATCATAGCCCTGGGAAACCTCCAGAAAATTCTTGTTGCGGACATTCGGATCCTGCTCACGGGCAGGAAGTTTTTTCAAACTCATGTTAGGCATTAATCTTCACCTCCGCGTTTTTTCTGAAGTTCAATGTTCTGAAGGTTGCAGGCGTGTTTTTCGAGGCTTTCCGCTTCCTCCTGCCGGTACATGCGGCTGCGGGAAATCGCTTCGTTCCAGTCGATCTGCTGACCGTCGAAATCCGGTCCGTCCACGCAAGCGAATTTCATTTTTCCGTCCACGGTGACGCGGCAGCATCCGCACATGCCCGTTCCGTCGATCATGATCGGGTTCATGGAGACGATGGTCGGGATGTCGTATTCCTTCGTCAATCCGCAGACGGCACGCATCATGACCAGAGGACCGATGGCGATGACGTGGTCATAGGGGACGCCGGCCTTCAGCTGCTCTTCGAGCGCCGTGGTGACGAATCCCTTGTGACCGTTGGAGCCGTCGTCGGTCATGACATACAGATTTGTGCAGGCTGCTTTGAGCTCATCCATCAGGATCATCAGACCCGTGTTCCGGAATCCGACGATAACGTCAACTTCGACGCCCATCTCATGGAGCGCTTTTGCCTGTGGGTAGGCGATTGCTACGCCCAGGCCGCCGCCGATGACGGCGACACGCTTCATGCCTTCAAACTCAGACGCTTTTCCGAGCGGACCGACGAAATCGAGAAGCGCGTCCCCTTCATTCAGAAGGTCGAGACGTTTTGTGGTATATCCGACTTTCTGGAAAATGATGGTAATGGTGCCTTTGAGGGGATCGCTTCCTGCAATCGTCAGGGGAATTCGCTCGCCGCTCTCATCAATGCGGAGAATGATGAACTGACCCGGTTTTGCTTTTCTTGCAACCGCGGGCGCCTTGACTTCCATCAAGGTTACCGTGTCATGCAAAGCGCGTTTCTTGACAATTTGAAACATGTTCGGACTCCTTTTGCATTCATTAGTTCTCCAGTTCAGTATAGCGGAAAATGCAGACGGTGACAAGAAAACCGAGAAACTGGTTTCATGCGGCACTCCTGCCGTGCAGCGAAGCACCTTGCATCCGAAACGTTCCGTTGCTATTCTATTTGCAGAGGTGGAGAGAATGAAGATCTATGATATCAGCAGAGAGATTTTGAGTACAAAACCTTATGGGACGGATCCCGTTCCGAAGCTGAAGAAGATAACAAAACTGGAAAAAGACGGCTATAACCTTTCCAGGATTGAAATGAGCCTGCATGCCGCAACGCATGTGGATGCCCCGCTGCATTTTATCAAGGAAGGGGCGGATATAGCCGGGTTTCCAGCGGATGTGTTTGTCGGTCCGTGCACGGTGATGTCGGTACCCTCCAAAAAGCTGGACGCGATGTTCTTTATGACGCAGAAGTTCGAGGAAAGGCTGATCCTGCGCGGAGGCGGCGAGCTGACGGGAAGCGCGATCGGATATCTTTACAGCAGGGGGCTGAAACTGGTCGGAACCGACAGGGAAAGCATCGGATCGCCTTCTGACGAAAGGACCGCACATGTCGCCCTGCTCGGATACGGGATCGCGATACTCGAAAATCTGGATCTTTCCGGAGTGCGTGACGGGGATTACTGCCTGTCCGCAGCGCCTCTGAAGATCAAAGGCGGCGAAGCGGCGCCGTGCCGTGCCGTCCTGATTGAGAAATAACGGTGTTGTAAGCAAAAAGTCAACTTTGTGTGAAGTTGCTTGCTTTATTCTCCAAACGCGATAAGATTAATACGTATCGGCCCGTGACAAACGCGGCCGGTACGGGAGGAGAACATGAGAAAGAGGTTTAAACTGAAACCTGCAGGGTATCTTGTGCTGGGAATTCTGTTTCTGGTTATCGTACTGTGCATTTATGCGATCATACGTGCGCTCAGCGGACCAAAGACCCCTCAGCAGGCAGTGCTGCCGGAGAGCAGTCCGGCGGAATCGCCTGTACAGGCCGTCGTCACGCCGAATCCGACGGAAACGATGCCTGAGGAGTCTCCCGTCATTGCCGGGGAAGAGCAGCAGACCGCAGAGGAAACGCCTGCTCCTGAATCGGGAACAAGCACGCCGGCTTCCCAGACTACGCCGGCTCCCACGCCTACGGCTTCCCCGCGCGTTCCGACTTCTTCCGAGAAGAAGAAGGCGAAGTACGGCGTTCTGAACAATGACGGCGTCAATCTGCGCAGCGGTCCGTCCACGGACTATCAGCGCATCGGCAATTATAACAAGGGCGCAACCATGGCGGTCTACGCGAAGGACGGCGACTTCTATTTCGTGAAGATGGATAAGGACGGAAAAGTCGGGTTCATGTCAAAGAAATTTATCACCGTGTCCGACAGCGCCGCGGTCACGATACCGCCGAACGCACCGTCTGACGCAGTAACCGGAAAGATCTCCGCCTCCAAGGTGGCGCTGAGAACGGGACCGAACAAATCGGACAGCGCGATCAAGGAGCTGAAAAGAGGAGAAGCGCTGTACATTTATTACAAAGTCGGCGAGTTTTATTATGTGCAGGTTGTGGAAACCGGCAAGAAGGGATTCGTCTACGCGTCGTATGTTTCCGCAGACGGAAGCGTGCCTTCCAAGTAATTCTTGCAGCCGATACTTCAGACCGATCAGAACCCTCCCCCGCGGAGGGTTTTTTATTGTTGGAGAGGAGGGTCCGACAGATTGATCGTGTTTCCGTCATGGACCAGAGATGCGTAAGGGAAATAGGCTGACAGGATCTCCTGATAGGAATGTCCCGCCTCCGCTCGTGCCTGCACGCTCCGGAGGCTGATACAGGAGCCGGAAGGGGTCGGGGAGACGCTCCCGGGATCCGTTCCGTCGAACCGGTCGGATATTTCAACAGCTTCTGTTTCCGGGGAGGAAGGTATGATCCGGTATACTCCTCCGTTGGAGCCGCGCAGCTCGGGGCAGAGGAACGAGCCGTCCGAAACCAGGCGGTCATTCAGAACCTGCCGCATGACCGGAAGATAGGATTCGGGACAGGAGAGAGACCCTGCATACGGATAGGGTTCGTCGGAGGTATCAAAGGAAGAGCCTCCGCGAACGCATGCCGCCGTGTAGTTATGAACGATGACCGTCAGCGCTTTAATTGCCTCTTCGGGCAGGGAATCGCCGCAACAGGAGACAACGCTTTGAATATACGCATCGACCGGAATCGTTTCGACGACGCGGAGGTGTCCGTCCCGGTCCGGAGAAACGGTGACGCTCCCCGCATAACAGGCATTGCCGTAAAGACGGTTGTAGATTTTAACAAAGCCTGCTGAACTGCCGGAGGACAGTACCAGGGTGTTACCGGAAGCCAGCTTGTTGTTTTGCGAATCGTACAGAAGAAGGGTCCCGTTCTGAAGTTCAATATGGAAGGAACCCTGGGACAGCGTCAGCGATTTGAGGCGGACGGTACCGGATACGGCAAAATCCAGCCGGTCAGATTTTTCTGTGGAAATAAGGATACGAATGCCATTGCTTTGAGACGGATGACAAGAAACGGCTGCGATCAGCCATGACAAAGCAAAGAGCAGTATAATACATGCAGCCAAAACAGGGTGTTTTGAGGGCATCTTTTCCCCACTTCGTATCATATTTCAGATTCTAGCATTAGTGTCCCAAATGGGCATGAAAACACAATATATGTTAATTTTAACTTTACATAATCCACAAAATTTAGTAACAAATGCCGGAAATCAAGAAGCGATACAACGGAACGTATTCCCCACTTATCAAAAAACCTTTCCGGAAAGGAAAGGTCAGGAGAATCATTCGGTTTGCTGAAGGGAAGGAAACCTTCTTCCCCGGAGACGGGGAGATGTCAGGAAAACTCGGTCGCAAGGTTGACGAATCTTGTGTATTCGCCCTGCCACGCGAGCATGACGGTGCCGGTCGGACCGTGCCTGTGTTTTGCGATAATTGCCTGAGAGGTATTGTCCGCCTCCTCATCATAAACGGCCGGCCGGTACAGGAGAATGACCATATCGGCGTCCTGCTCGATCGAGCCGGATTCTCTCAGGTCGGCGATCATAGGCGTGTGATCCTGCCTTGTTTCAGGACCGCGGTTCAGCTGGGCGAGCAGGACAACCGGTATCTCCAGTTCGCGCGCAAGCAGTTTCAGCTGTCTGGTCATATCCGAGACCTCCTGCGTACGGCTGTCGGACCTTCTGGTGCTGGTTGACTGCATCAGCTGCAGATAATCGATGATTACCATGTCAAGACCGTGTCTGGCTCTCAGACGTCTGCATTTGGACCGGATATCCGCAACGCTGACGCCGCCGGTATCATCAATGAAGATCTTTGCCTTGCTCATGGGCTCCATGACTTCGATCAGGCTTTTCAGCTCTTCGTTTGTGACGGTCCCGTCCTTGATCTTCTGGGAGGGAACGGTGGCCTCTGTGCAGAGCATTCTCTGAACAAGCTGGGACGCGGACATCTCAAGACTGAAGATAACGACGCTTCGGTTGTCGTGGAGAGCGGCGTACTGGGCGATATTCAGGGCAAAGGCGGTCTTTCCCATTGCGGGACGCGCAGCGATGATGATCAGGTCGCTTTTCTGCAGACCGTTTGTCATGCGGTTGAGCTCGGTAAAACCGGTGGAAACGCCCGTGATCTTTCCCTTGCGCTCCAGCAGCTCGCTGATCTCATTGAAGGCCTGGGGGACCACCTGGTCGATCGGGATGATCGACTCGGTGCTTTTCCGCATGGAGATATTATAGATCCTGCGTTCCGCATCGTTCAGGGCGGTCTCGATCTCGCCTTCGTCATTCATGCTGTCGGTGATGATATCGTTACCGGCGTGAATGAGCATGCGGCGGACGCTTTTTTCCTCGACGATGCGGATGTATTCCTGCGTGTTTGCGGCCGTTGGAACAAAGGACATCAGGTCGGACAGATAGGAATATCCGCCTACCAGATCCATTTTCCCGTGTTTTTCCAGTTCGTCGCTGACGGTAACCAGATCGACAGCGCTTCCAGCGTTGCGGAGGGTCCGCATTGCGGTGAAAAGAACCTGGTGGGAGGGAAGATAGAAATCTTCTTCGCGAAGCTGCTCCAGACCAAGCTCGAGCGCATTCCCGTCGAGCAGCATTCCGCCCAATACCGAGCGTTCCGCGTCCACGCTGTGAGGAGGCAGTTTTTGCACAGACTGTTCCATTTATAACTCCTGTCGGTTTTTAGGATTTGACGATGACCTTAATGGTTGCGGATGTGTTCTCATAAAGGCTGATTTTTGCCTGGTATTCACCCGTGGCCTTTATGGGCTCCGCAAGGGAGATCTTCTTTTTATCGACGGTGATGCCTTTCTGCTCCTGAAGCGCGGCGGCAATCTCCTTGCCTCCGATCGCGCCGAACAGCTTGCCGTTTTCCCCGACACGCGCCACGATGGTGACGACCTGTCCTTCCAGCTTTTTCGCGTTTTCGCGGGCTTTTACGCCTGCTTCGAATTTCCTGTGCGCTGCGGCGCTTTTCTGAATGTTGGATGCGTTGACAGCGGAAGCGTCTGCCGGCGAGGCCAGTTTTTTCGGGAAAAGATAGTTGCGTGCGTATCCGTCCGACACGTTGACGACGTCACCCTTTTTTCCCGTTCCCTTTATGTCCTGTTCCAGCAATACCTTCATTCTGGCTCAACCTCCTTTACATATTCTAGAATCTGCGTTTTTACAAGATCATACGCTGCGTCAATATCGATGTCGTGCAGCTGCGCGCCGGACATAGTCAGATGCCCGCCGCCTCCAAGCTTTTCACAGATGATCTGCGTATTGACAGCGCCGAGGGACCTTCCGCTGACGCTGATGATGTTTCCGTCATATGCAAGCGCAAATCCTGCCGTGATGCCTTTGATATTGATCAGCTGATCCGCGACCTTGGCTGCGATGAGCTTTTCGTTCTCCTCGCACCCTTCGGTTTTCAGACACTTGCTGATCGCGATCCCGCCCGGCAGTATTTCCGCGTTTCGGACGGCTTCCGAACAGGCCTGATAGCTGGCCATATCATCCTGAAACATCTGCTTGACCATGCTGATATCCGCGCCGTTTTTCCGAAGATATCCCGCTGCCTCAAATGTCCGGCTCCCGACATTGAACGCAAAGTGCTTGGTGTCAACGGTAATGCCGGCAAGAAGGGCGCTGCAGACAAATGCGGGGATCTTCATATTGTCATCGAAATACTGGATGACTTCCGTAATAAGCTCAGACGCGGAAGACGCCCTGGATTCCAGCAGATGAAGCGTGCTGGTATCGATATAGTCCGCACTGCGCCGGTGATGATCGATCAGAACGATCCGGGACGCCATTTCAATCAGACGGGGCGCAACGACGGTGCGGATTCTCTGCGTGTCGACGATAACCAGGACGGAAGACGGCTTGAAAAGGTGCTCCGCCTGTTCGGGGGAAACGATGCAGCTTGCATAGGAAGCATTGCTTTTTACGACATCCAGCGCGACGTCGATCGTCTCGTTGCGGTCATCCAGCACGATAAAACACCGTGACCCGATCGTTTTGGCGCAGGCGGCGATCCCGAGTGCGCTTCCGAAACAGTCCATATCCGCGTTCCGGTGTCCCATAATGATAATGTCGCCGGAGTTTTCAAACAGCTGGCGCATGGCTTTCGCGAAAAGACGGGTCTTCACACGCGACTGCAGGGAATCAAGCTGCAGCTTGCCGCCGTAAAACGAATAATTGATTCCGTTTTTGACGATCGCCTGATCCCCGCCCCGCCCGAGCGCAAGCTCGAGCGCCTGATTTGCGCCCTCGTTGGACTGGGAAAGGTAATCCGCAACACCGACTCCGATGGAAAGAGAAACGCCGACGTTCGTTCCGGTATCGATCTGGCGCGCCGCCTCAAGCAGTGAAAACTTCCCGTCTTCCAGTTCCTGCAGATGTTTGGCTTCAAAGACGAGAAAAAATCTGCCGTTTTCATACCGCCTGTAAACGCCTTCCAGAGATTCCGCGGTCTGGGCGATCAGCCTTTCGATCTCGGTGAGCACCGCAGTCCGGTGGAACTGCCTGTCGGAAATCAGCTCGTCGAAGTTGTCTACGTAAATCAACGCGATGTAGGGGCGGTTCTCCTCATACAGACGCTGGTAGTGGGCGGCTTCCGTTCTGTCCAGCCAGTACTGGAAGGTCAGATTCCTGTCTGTCGAACGGCGTTTGACCTGCATGCTCAGTATCTGATACGAACTGTTTGCATAGTTGAACTTGATCGCCGCGGCAGGGTTTTCGAAGTTATAGTCCGGGAGGATATTCTTGAGCGTTTTTCCCGGGATCAGCTTTTCCATTGAGTCGTTGCGCCAGACGATCTGGCCGTTTGCATCCGCCAGAAGGCAGGGAACCGAGACGCCCATGATGAGATCGGTCGCGGAATGGGAGTTGTCCAGGAAGATGCTGTCCATTCGTTTCTGGATCTGTTTGGTATCCTTTGAAAGGACGATCGCGGCGGCGACAATAATGGCAACGGCGGCGACCGCAAAGGCGATGAGCAGAATCAGGCGGTATGGCTCGAAGTACTGGATGAAACAGAAAACGAGAAGCATCAGTACAAGAAGTATGCTGATGGGAATTAATACACGCTGAGGATTCTTCAATTGTCGTCACCTCGGAAAGGATTATTGAGGAGCGGGCCGGAACCCCGGTCCAGTTTCTGCCGGACGCGGAAGACCTGCTCAAAACAGCCCGCCATCACAAGCATGGTCAGCAGCAGGGGGAGGAACACTGCGCAGGCGGTGTATATGAGCACGCGTTTTACGGTGTGGTTCCTGCTGCTGCGCGCAATCAGATAATCAATAAAACACAGACCCTGAATGCCCATCGGGAACGCGATCAGGGACGACACCGTGGTGCTGATGCCGCTGTAGTATTCTGAGCCGGTCAGATGAACGATCAGGGTACCGACGAGCAGGATCGCGAGACCGAAAGTAAAGCTGGAAGGGATCTGCCATTTCCGGAACGGGGTCAGCGGGGGGATGCCGAGCGCCGGCGCCTGCTTGCGGATAAACGCCCGGAAGAACAAAGTGTTTGCCAGACCGGAAGCGCATCCGATCATGCAGATACCCGGGACGATGACGGTCGGGATCGAATCCGAATATGCCGAGAATCCGGCCAGATACTGGTCGATCATGGGCTGCGTTTCTTTTGTAGCGCTGGCAGCAAGGATTTCCTTCAGGATGGATTCGGTCTCCCTGAAAGCCGCTTCGGAGGCGGCGAAAGCCCCTGCTCCGGAAAGAATGCCCGGGAGGCAGATTGCACAGTAAAGGCCCAGAATACCTGCTGCAGCCGCAGCAAAGGCGCTATTGAAGCCTCCGGCCTTGCGTTTCTGAAGCTGCCAGATCGCGATGCCTGCAGCGATTCCCGCCAGCACGAGCGAAAGGGAAGGAATAAACGAACTTCCCGTCGGGTCGGTGAGGTCGGTGAATACGAACAAGCAGGCGATGCTGGGGGCAAACAGCGGAAGAGCGATCCTCGGCGAAGCAGACCGGATCAGTACGGCCGCGAAAAGCGCCGGGACGATAAAATACAGAAACGGAACAAACAGCGCGGCTACAGAAACAAGCATTGCCACGATCAGGAACCATGCCGGATTTTTGATTACGGTGCTACTTTCCATAAAAACAGTTTACAGCAAACAGGGCAAAAAGAAAAGCGGAAGAACGCTACATGCGGAACAGAGAAAGACTGTTCCCGAGGAAAACCGAAGCGAGGAAATCCTCGGATTCGTGGCGCAGTTCGGAGACCCGTTTCAGCACAAGCTGTATATACCGGGAGTCATTGATCCGGCCGCGGAACGGTTCCGGCGCCATATAAGGGCAGTCTGTTTCAAGGACGATCCTGTCGAGCGGCAGCTTCGGGACGATCTCAACCAGCTTTTTCGCGTTCCGGAATGTCAGCGATCCCCCGATGCCGAGATACAATCCGAGATCCAGGCACTCCCTGGCGGTTTCATAACTTCCGGAAAAGCAGTGCATCACGCCGGACAGCCGGGACCGGTGCGCCTTCAGAAGGTCCAGACAGTCCCCGTGCGCTTCCCTGTCGTGGATGATGACAGGCAGGTCAAGGTCTCCGGCGAGAGAGAGCTGTGCGTCAAAGCATGCTTTCTGCGTTTCCCTCGGCGAAAAATCATAGTGATAGTCCAGCCCGATTTCCCCGACGGCGCGCAGCGAGCGGTTCGCGGCAAACGACGAGCGGAGGGATTCGAGGCTGTGTTCCGAATAGGAATCCGCATTGTGGGGATGAATCCCTGCCGCGCCGAAAAAGAAACCGGGATAGTCTTCGCAGAGGCGGACGATTTTCTGAACATCGGAAAGATCGCACGCCGCCTCCATCACGTGAACGACGGAAGACGCGCGCAGCGTCTCGATGAGGGTTTCACGGCAGGCGTCGAATTCCTCATCCAGATAGTGCGCGTGCGTATCAAATACCGGACGGTATATGCCGCCGGTAAGGGAGTCGATCGTGATGTGGTCTGTAGCGCTCATCGTTCAAAAATCGCCTTTGGGGGACCGAATGCCGGATGCGGGGGATCACCGCACTTTCAGGCCGCTTTCCATGTCGCTCATAGTCGTGATCGCGGAGAGGCAGCTGTCGGCGTCGTCGGAGGCGCAGAGGATCATGCCGTGGCTTTCAATGCCGCACAGCGTGATCGGCTTCAGATTGGCGACCAGAACGACCGTTTTCCCGAGAAGATCCTCGGGCTTGTACCAGTTTTTGATTCCGGAGACCACGGTGCGCGTCTCGGAGCCAACCTCAAGGGTCAGCTTCAGCAGCTTCTTGGAACGCTTGACCTCTTCGCACGCGGTTACTTTCGCAAGCCGGAGGTCCAGCTTTTCAAAATCGGCGTATTCGATCTCCGGTTTCCCCGGCTCTGCCTTCTGACCGGATGTCGCGCGCTGCGCTTCTTCCAGCGCTTCGATCTGAACGGAGATGACAGCGGGATCGATACGCGCGAACAGGATCTCCGGCTTTTCCGTTACTTTTGAACCGGAGGCATATCCGCCGAACACATCCAGGGAATCCAGTTCCCGCTCGGGCGCGTTCAGCTGCTTCAGGACTTTTTCCGCGGTTTCAGGGAGGAACGGCTTCAGAAGGTTTGCGCCGATGCTGATCCCCTCGACCAGGTTGTAAAGGACCTCGCTCAGCCTGTCGGCTTTTCCGGGATCTTTCGCAAGCGCCCAGGGCATCGTTTCGTCGATGTATTTGTTGCATCTGCGGAACAGAGCGAAGATTTCTGTCAGGGCATCCGCTACGCGGAGCGCGTCCATGCACGCCGTTACTTTGCCCGCGGTCCCTGCGGCGACCGCTTTCAGGTCTTCATCGACGGGTTCTGACGATCCGGTTGAGGTTACGATCCCGCCGAAGTACTTGTTGGACATGGAAACGGTGCGGTTGACCAGATTGCCGAGCGTGTTCGCGAGATCGGAATTGAATCGTTCGATCATCAGATCCCAGGTAATGACGCCGTCGTTCTCAAAAGGCATCTCATGAAGGACAAAGAACCGGACCGCGTCCACGCCGAACAGACCCGCAAGGTCATCCGCATACAGGACGTTTCCTTTGGATTTGCTCATCTTTCCGCCTGCCTGAAGCAGCCAGGGATGACCGAAAACCTGCTTCGGCAGAGGGAGATCCAGCGCCATCAGGAAGATCGGCCAGTAGATGGTATGGAAGCGGATGATATCCTTTCCGATCAGGTGCAGATCCGCCGGCCAGAACTTACGGAACTGTTCGGAGGACGATCCGTCGCAGTCATACCCGATTCCGGTGATGTAATTGACGAGCGCATCCAGCCAGACGTAAACGACATGCTTCGGGTCGAAATCGACCGGGATCCCCCATTTGAAGGTCGTCCGCGACACGCAGAGATCCTGAAGCCCCGGAAGCAGGAAGTTGTTCATCATCTCGTTTTTGCGGGAAGCGGGCTGGATGAATTCGGGATGCGTGTTGATATACTCGATCAGCCTCGGGGCATACTTGCTCATTTTAAAGAAATATGCCTCTTCCTTCGCGGGCTTCACTTCCCCGCCGCAGTCGGGGCACTTTCCGTCGACAAGCTGGGAGGGGGTGAAGAAGGATTCGCAGGGAACGCAGTACAGTCCTTCGTAATAGCCCTTATAGATATCTCCCTGATCGTACAGTTTTCTGAATATCTTCTGGACCTGCGCCTCATGCTCTGCGTCGGTCGTGCGGATGAATTTATCGTAGCTGGTCCCCATCAGATCCCAGATCCGCCTGATTTCGGCGGCCGCACGGTCCACGTATTCCTTCGGCGTGACGCCCGCGTCCTTTGCCTTGTTCTCGATCTTCTGCCCGTGCTCGTCCGTGCCGGTCTGAAGGAAGACATCGTAGCCCTGATAACGTTTGTACCGGGCGATCGCGTCGGCAAGAACGGCTTCATAGGTGTTTCCGATGTGCGGCTTGCCGGAAGCGTAGGCGATTGCTGTCGTAATATAATAAGGTTTTCTGCTGCAGTTACACATATCGTAGTGCCTCCTGTTCCATATGCAAATAAAATAAAACGGCGTACCGCCCGAAGGGACGATACGCATGTAAAACGATACGGATCTTAAACCACCCTACTTCCCTGTGAAAAACAGGGGCATAAAGTCATGCTGTAACGGGCATTCCCGTGCCGGCTCAAGGCGGAACCGCCATTCGCCTGCGCATCGCTCCGGGGCCATGTTCAGCGATAATCTCTGCCTGCCTTTCACCGTGCGGCGGGCTCTCTGCAAGAAATGTTTCGCCTACTCTCCCCATCAAAGCGGTCTATCGGTCAACCTAAAAATTTTAGCATTCGGATGTTTGTCTTGTCAAGAAATCGGAGCGGGTGATAAACTGAATCGGAAAGCAGGAGAGAGGAGAGGACGCGGTTCATGCACATTATCACCGGACTGGGAAACCCCGGACTTGAGTACAGAAACACAAGACACAATGCGGGATTTCAGACGCTTGACATTCTGGCGGAAGAGCTGCACATCAGGGTCACCAGACACGGCATGAGCGGGCTTTACGGGGACGGGATCCGTAACGGCGAGCGCGTGATCCTTCTTAAACCGCAGACCTACATGAATCTGTCGGGCAATTGCGTTCAGAAAGTACTTCATTTTTACAAGGTATCCCCTGAAAACCTGATCGTGATTTATGACGATATCGACCTCCCCGTCGGCTCGCTCCGGATCCGTGCGAGCGGAAGCGCCGGAACACATAACGGAATGCGCTCGGTTGTTGACGCAATCGGCACAGACCAGTTCCCGAGAATCCGGATCGGCGTCGGAAGGTCCTCCCGAGAGCGTGACGACCTGAAGGATTATGTCCTGGGCAAACCGGGGCAGGAAGAAAGCGTTCTTCTGGAAACCGCTTTCCGCAATGCGGCGGAAGCGGCGGTCATGATCCTTGACGGGAAGCTGGAAGGCGCACAGGCGCTTTTCAATAAAAAACACGAGAACAAGGCTCCGTCACGGAGCTGACACCCCGTGTAAAAGAACACAGAACGACAGGCGAAAGCACATGCTTTTCGCCTTGTTGTGGTACAGAAAAAAAGGATGCCCGATATGAATCATTCCCTCTGCAGCATACTGAATGAAATGCCGGAATACCGGCGGTTTGAAGAGGCCGTGGCCGGCAGGAAAGGTCCTGTTGCGGTATTCGGACTTCAGGACGCTGCCAAAGCGCATCTGATTGCCTGCGCGGGCGAAAAACGCCCGGTGCTGTATGTCTGCGCGACAGATACCGGAGCGATGGAAATGTGGGAGATGACGAAGGGCTTTTTCCCGGAGGCAGCATTGTTTCTTCCCCGCGACGTCCCGCTGGTGCATGTTCTGAACGTTTCCGACGAACGGAGCATACAGAGAGTCGGCGCGCTTACAAAGGCCGTAACGGGCGAAAGGCCGGTCATACTCTGCTCTGTCGAGGCGGTGCTTCAGAAACTTGCGCCGAAACAGGCGTTCTGCGGACAGTGCTACCGGATCCGAAGCGGGGATACGATGGAACCTAGACAGCTGGTGGAAAAACTCTGCGGGGCGGGGTACGAACGGGTCGAACTGGTTGAATCGCGCGGCCAGGTCGCCGCAAGGGGAGATCTCGTCGACATCTATCCCCCGCAGGAACGGTATGCCGTCCGGGTCGAATTCTGGGGCGACACGGTGGACCAGATGCGGGAATTCGATCCGGTTACGCAGATCTCCATCCGCCAGCGGACGGAATTGCTCGTGTCCCCCGCGTTTGAAGTGCCGCAGGGGCCGGAGGCGGTTGCCCGCGCCATGGAGCTGACGGGGAACGACACGGGCTTCGAAGCACAGAGAGCGATGTGGGAACTCGGACAGTTCAGCGCGGGAGCGGAGGCGCTGCTCCCCATGCTGTATCCCGAGACGGATGTGCTGCTGGATTACATGCCGGACGACACCGTGATCATCGTGGATGAGCCTTCAAGGGTGGAAGAAGCCGCGAAGACGGCGGAGCTGACTTTCAGCGAAACGGTGACGACCATGCTGGACCGTCAGGAGGGGGATCCGCTTCAGTGGCAGCTGCTGGCGTCAGAAAGGGAAATCATGCAGAGGCTTTCCGGCCCATCGACTGCCGTGATGTATGCGTTCCTGCGGTCGCACCCTCTGTTTACGCCGAAGGAGATCGTCCAGTTCACGACCAGGCCCGCACCGAAATACATGGGAGACATCCGGGAACTGGCGGCGGACACGGAACGCTGGAGAGCGGACGGGAACGCGGTCATCCTGTGTGCGGGAGAGCACGCGGAATCGCTCGCGGATCAGCTGAGAGACTGCGGCGTGTCTTTAAGGGTCACGGACAAGGTCGAACGGACAGACTGTTTCTCGGAGATCCTCGTCTC
This sequence comes from Clostridia bacterium, assembly GCA_017429985.1. Classification (GTDB taxonomy): domain Bacteria; phylum Bacillota; class Clostridia; order Christensenellales; family CAG-138; genus JAFRNW01. The sequence goes on from JAFRNW010000042.1 coordinate 83,509, forward strand.
ATGCGAGGATCTGCTGTCCGGTTTTTATTACCCGTCGCTGCGGCGCGTCGTCCTCGGGGCAACGGATCTGTTCGGAAAGAAGGACATCGGCAGACGGAAGAGCGGAAAACGGAAATCGATACTGCTGTCCGATCTGTCGCACGGAGACTATGTCGTTCACGAAACGTACGGGATCGGCAGATTTATCGGAATAGAACCGCTGACCACCGAGGGGAATACCCGTGATTACCTTCTGATCGAGTATCACGGGGGAGACCGGCTGTATGTTCCGACCGAAAACATGGACAGAGTCCAGAAGTATATAGGTGGCGGTGATGAAGACGCGGTTCCGAACCTGTCCAGACTCGGCGGGACGGAATGGCAGGGGAGAGTCAGAAGGGCAAGGGAGGCGGCCAAGAAACTGGCGGTAGACCTTGCCGCCCTGTATGCCGCGCGGAGCCAGATCAAGGGTCACGCGTTTTCGCCCGACAGCCCCTGGCAGAAGCAGCTGGAAGAAAGATTTCCGTATACGGAAACGCCGGATCAGATTCAGAGCATGGCGGAGATCAAGGCAGACATGGAAAAACCCCGGCCGATGGACCGGCTTCTGTGCGGGGACGTGGGCTATGGAAAAACGGAGATCGCCCTTCGGGCAGCCTTTAAGGCGGTACAGGATTCCAAGCAGGTCGCGCTGCTTGTTCCGACGACGATACTCGCCCAGCAGCATTACAACACCTTCAAAGAACGGTTTTCGGACTTTCCTGTCAGGATCGCCTGCATGTCGCGGTTCAAATCCAAAAACGAGATGAGCGCGATAAGGCAGAAGCTGCAGGACGGTCAGATCGATATTGTGATCGGAACCCATGCGCTGCTGTCCAAAAGCGTGCAGTTCAAAGACCTGGGGCTGCTCATCATAGACGAGGAACACCGGTTCGGGGTCAATCACAAGGAACAGATCAAAGCCGTCCGGCAGCAGGTCGACGTGCTGACGCTGACCGCAACGCCGATTCCCAGAACGCTCAATCTTTCGATGACCGGAATCAGGGATATCAGCGTGCTCGGAACCCCTCCGGAGGGCAGATATCCTGTTCAGACCGTTGTGCTGGAGTATACGGACGGGCTGGTGACAGACGCGATCACAAAGGAAATCGCGAGAGGCGGCCAGGTCTATGTCGTTTCGAACAAAGTTCAGAATTTTGAAGGGATCGCCGCGCATCTGCGGGAGCTGGTCCCTTCCGCCACGATCATTTCCGCGCACGGACAGATGAACGAGCGCGTGCTCGAAAAGGCAATGATCTCCTTCATGGAGAAAGAGGCGGACATACTGCTCTGTTCGACCATTATCGAGAGCGGCCTGGATATACCGAACGCCAATACGATGATCGTTCTGGATGCCGACAGATTCGGCCTGGCGCAGCTTTACCAGCTGAGGGGAAGAATCGGAAGGAGCAACCGTCTCGGATATGCCTATCTGACGGTGCAGAGCGGTCACGTTCTGAGCGAGAAGGCTCAGAAAAGGCTGAGGGCGATCAGAGAATTCACGCAGTTCGGCGCAGGGTTCCAGCTTGCGATGAGAGATCTGGAGATCCGCGGCGCAGGGAGCCTTCTCGGGGCGGAGCAGCATGGGCATATTGCGGATATCGGGTATGAGTATTATCTGAAGATCATCCGGAACGCGCTGCAGGAGGCACGCGGGGAATCCGTTGAATTCGAAACGGATGTTTCCGTAGAGATTCCGCTGAACGCCCATATTCCCAGGGAATATGTCGCGAGCGAAGGCCAGAGGATGGAACTCTACCGCAGAATTGCGGACGTGGACAGCAAGGAACAGGAATTGCTGCTGGAAGAGGAGATGGAAGACAGATTCGGCGAGATACCGGAAGCGGTGCGGAATCTGTTCCGGATCGCGCTGATCAAGCACTACGCCGCCCGTGCCTGCCTGTCCAAGGTCACCGTCAGCGAGAAGGAAACTCGGCTCCTGTTTTCCGAGCATGCGGCTCTTGACGGGGAAATGCTGATCAGCGCGGTCTCCCAGATCAAAGGCGCGCGAATCGTTGCCTCAGAACCGCTTGGGATCGTGCTGTCGAGAAGGAAAGAGCCAACCGACAGAATCATAGAAGAATTGCCACAATTTCTTTACACAATTGGGCATTGTGTTGCCATATCCTGATGTTTATAATGCAAGAGAATTATTGAGAATTATGAGGAGAGAAACCATGCATTTTTTGAAGAAAACGACGGCCGTGCTGGTCTGCGTTCTGATGCTCGTTTCCGCATCGGCCTGTTCTTCGACAGACGCTGCGGACAAGATCGAGACCGTTCAGGTGAATTCCGTGCTGGACCGTGACGCAACGGCAGCGACCGTGGGCGACGAAGTCATCACGGTCGGCGAGGTGGAGGACGCTTACAACGAATACGTCCAGATGTACTCGTATTACGGGCAGCCTGTGCCGACAGAAGACGCGGATATTGAGACCGTCCAGGACACGGTTGTGGAAATGCTTGTCAAAACGCAGATCCTGACAGTAAAGGCGAAAGAGAACGGCTGTGACGTGCTTTCGGAAGAACAGGAAGCGGAACTCGAAAAGGCGGTGGCGGACGAAGAAGCGAATCTGATCAATTACTATCTGGAAGAAGGAGGCGATCCTTCCGACGAAAAGGCCCGCGAGGCGGCAATTGACCTGATCAACGCGGATCTGGTGAATTACGGCTGGAATATGGGTTTCGAGGAATACATGGAATATCTCCGCAATTACTACAGGGAAACGTATGCAAGCCAGAACCTTGAAAACCTGGTCAAGCAGGGCGCGGAAGTCACGGCGGAGGAAGTACAGAGTTATTACGACAGCCTTCTCGAGGATCAGACCGTAACGATGGAAGATGCCACGCAGTATCTGAGCGGTGAAATGGATTACGAGATGGGTGCTGGCGATATCGTCGTTGTCGTACCGGAGAACTATGCGAGGATCAAGGTGCTGACCGTCCAGCCGGAAGGCGCGATGGATGAAAGCTATGAATCGATCCGATCCGAGATGCTGAATCTGGAAGCGGAATACGGAAAGCTGGTGCTGTCGGGATCGGAAGACCAGGACAGGATCGCCGAGATTGAGAAGGATTATGCCGACAGAAAAGCTTCCGCGGACGTGATGCAGGAAGAGTATATCGGCGCTGCAAGAGAAAAGATCCGGGACGCGTATGATAAACTTCAGAGCGGCGCTTCCTTTGACGAAGTGTTTGCTGAATATAATGAGGACACCGTCTACACGGCGTATCCGGAAATTGGAGAAAAAGGCTATCTGATTCTCCTGACGGATGAAGACGGATACTGGAGCGAAACCATCCGGAACGCCGCTTCCGGCCTGAAGGCGGGCGAGTATTCGGAGATCCTTTCCGAAGACGATGTGTTCCATATCGTGTACATGGTCGGAGCGGAAAAACCCGGCCAGAAACAGCTGGAAGATATCCGCGAGGCCGTGACAAAGCTGGCGCTTGCCGAAAAACAGGAAGAGGTCTGGAAAACGACCCAGGATGAGTGGACGGCAGACCGGAGCATCGTCAAACTGTATCCGGACGCGTACCGGCCCGTCGGAAAATAAATCATTTCATGACCCGAATACGCCGCGCATGCCGTGCGGCGTATTTTTCTTTCGGCCGTGACGGGATACAGGAAACGGTCGGGCTGTCCGGCCATGCGGAAGGGCGCATGATTTGACAATCGGAACGGTATAACGATATTATATTAAATTGATCCTAAAAGACACGCCATGACTCGGAGGGAATATGGAAGAAGCAGCAAAAAGCAAAAATTTCATTGAAGAAATCATTGAAGAGGATATCCGGAGCAAGGAGCCACGGGTCAAAACCAGATTCCCGCCAGAGCCGAACGGATATCTTCATATCGGGCACGCGAAGGCGCTGTGCATTGATTTCGGGATGGCCGAGCAGTACGGCGGAAGCTGCAATCTGCGCTTCGACGACACGAATCCGACCAAGGAGGACGTGGAGTACGTGGAAGCGATCAAGGAAGACATCGAATGGCTTGGATTTCACTGGGACAAGCTCCTGTTCGGATCGTCCTATTTTGACCGGTGCTATGAGCTTGCGGTCAAACTTATCAAAAAAGGACTCGCGTATGTGGACGATCTGTCCAAGGACGAAATGCGCGAGTACAGAGGGACGCTGACGGAACCCGGGAAAAACAGTCCCTTCAGAGACAGAACCGTCGAGGAAAACCTGGATCTGTTTGAACGGATGAAAAACGGGGAGTTCGAGGACGGAGCGAGGACGCTGCGCGCGAAGATCGATATGGCCTCTCCGAACATCAATATGCGCGATCCCGCCCTGTACAGGATCAAGCATGTCAGCCACCATCAGACCGGGGACAAGTGGTGCATTTATCCGATGTATGATTTCGCGCATCCCATCCAGGACGCGATCGAAGGCGTGACGCATTCTCTGTGCTCGCTGGAATATGAAGCCCACCGGCCGCTGTATGACTGGGTGGTCGAGCAGTGCGGCTTTGAGAACAGACCGAGACAGATCGAGTTCGCAAGGCTGAACCTGACGAATACCGTCATGAGCAAGCGCTATCTCCGCCAGCTGGTCGAGGAAGGCTATGTGAGCGGCTGGGACGATCCGAGAATGCCGACGCTTTGCGCCATGCGGAGGAGAGGATATACTGCCGCCTCGATCCGGGATTTTCTGGAGCGGGTCGGTGTCGCGAAAGCGGATTCCGTTGTTGAGACCGCGATGCTGGAACACTGTGTCCGCGAGGATCTGAACGCGCACGCGTGGCGCTATATGGCGGTTATTCATCCGCTGCGCGTCATCGTGGACAACTGGGAGGACGGGAAAACCGAAGCGTTTCAGGTGGAAAACCTTCCCGGATCCCCCGAAGCGGGAACGCATGAGATCGTGTTCGAAAAGGAACTCTATATTGACCGGGAGGATTTTTCGATCGATCCCCCAAAGAAATATTTCCGGCTGAAACCTGACGGCGAAGTACGGCTGAAAGGCGCATATGTCGTGAAATGCACCGGCTGGGAAACGAACGACGAAGGGATCGTCACCGCCGTTCATGTCACGTATGATCCCGAGACAAGGGGCGGAGAGTGCGAGCGCAAGGTGAAGGGGACCCTCCAGTTTGTGCCGAGGACGAGCGCCGTCCCTGCGGAATTCCGCCTGTATGAAGAGCTGCTGGATCCGGAGGCAGACCCGGAGCTTTCGTTTACGGACCGGCTGAATCCGTCTTCCCTGACGGTCTGTGACGGATATGTCGAGCCTGCCGTAAACACGGCACAGCCGGGAGACACGTTCCAGTTTATGCGGATCGGGTATTTCTGCAAGGATACGGATTCCGTTCCGGAGCGTCCTGTTTTCAACAGGACGGTCGGACTGAAAGACAGTTTTAAGATCTGAGGAGGATACATGGGTACTGTTCGAACAAGATTTGCGCCGTCGCCGACCGGGTTTATGCATCTCGGCAATCTCAGAAGCGCGCTGTATACCTACCTGTATGCAAAGCATAACGGAGGCAGGTTCATTCTCCGGATCGAGGATACCGATCAGGCAAGATATGTCCCGGGAGCGGTCGATGTGATCTACAATACGCTCCGCGGCATCGGGATCCGATGGGATGAGGGACCGGACATCGGCGGCGAGTACGGCCCGTATGTCCAGTCGGAACGGAAAGACCTGTATCTTCCTTACGCAAAGCAGCTCGTGGAAGCCGGCAAGGCGTATTACTGCTTCTGCACGAAGGACGAACTGGACGAAAGACGCGCCGAATCCGAAAAGAAAGGCGAAGTCTGGAAATATGACAAGCATTGCCTGAACCTTCCAAAGGAAGAAGTTGAAAGAAGGATCGCCGCCGGAGAGCCCTACGTTATCCGCCAGAACGTTCCGGAAAGCGGAGAGGCGAGCTTCGACGACATCATTTACGGACATATCTCCGTGGACTGTTCCGAGCTGGATGACATGATCCTGATCAAGGCGGACGGTATGCCGACCTACAATTTCGCGAACGTGATCGATGATCACACCATGGGCATCACGCACGTCATGCGCGGCAATGAATATTTGGCATCCACCCCGAAATACAACCTCCTCTATGAGGCGTTCGGCTGGGAAAAGCCGGTCTATATCCATATGACGCCGATCATGCGGGACGCACAGCATAAACTGTCGAAACGGGACGGCGACGCATATTATGAGGATTATATCAGCAAGGGCTACCTTTCCGAGGCAATCGTCAACTATGTCGCACTTCTGGGATGGAATCCGGGCGACGAGCGGGAGTTCTTCACGCTTCCGGAACTGGAAAAAGCGTTCAGTGTGGAAGGCATGAGCAAGTCCCCGGCAATTTTTGACCCCGCGAAGCTGACCTGGATGAACCAGCAGTATATCAAGAACCTGTCCGAAGAAGACTTTACAAGGTATGCAATGCCGTATTACAAGCAGGCCGGCGTGGACGGAATGAATACCTCCATCCTGTTCAAGTGCCTGCATGAGCGGGTCGATGTCTTTACCGCGATCCCGGGGATCGTCGGTTTTCTGACCAGCCTTCCGGACTATGACATATCGCTGTTTACCAATAAGAAATCCAAAACGGATCCGGGTATCGCCGCGTCCGTGCTGGATCTGGCGATCCCTGCTCTGGAAAACCTTCCGGCATGGGACGAGACCGCTGTTCATGATCTGCTGCTCGGCATGGCGCAGGAGCGCGGCATGAAAAACGGGACGATGCTCTGGCCTGTCCGGATCGCACTGGCAGGGCAGGAAGTCACACCGGGCGGCGCGATCGAGATCGCCATGCTGATAGGCCGGGAGGAGTCTCTCAGAAGGCTTCATGCCGGCAGAGAAAAGCTTCGCGAGGCAGGGTACTGATCAAACGGAGAGTAAGGAACGGGCGCTGAAAGGCACTCGGTCTTTTTGAAAGGGACGGGAGGAAGGATAACCTCGTCCCGCAAGAAAAAACCCGGTCTCCCGCCGGGGAAAGTGCCGGATAAAGGAGAAAAAGGTTATGCCATGCACAACAGTGCTTGTCGGAAAGAAAGCCAGCAATGATCATTCCACGATGATCGCCAGAACGGATGACGGACATTTTGACGTCAAGAAATGCGTTGTCGTAGATCCGGAAAAACAGCCGAGGAAGTATAAAAGCGTCATCTCCCATGTGGAGATCGTCCTGCCTGACGATCCCATGCGGTATACTGCGTGTCCGAGCGTGGACCGTTCCAAGGGAATCTGGGCTGCGACCGGGATCAATGCCGCCAATGTCGGCATGACCGCGACCGAAACGATCACGTCCAATCCGCGGGTACTGGCGGCGGACCCGCTGGTGGAATACCGCAAGGCGAAGAAACGCGGAGAGAAAGATGTCCCGGGCGGAATAGGCGAAGAGGATATTGTCCTGCTGGTGCTTCCGTATATCCATTCGGCGAGAGAAGGCGTGCTGAGGCTTGCTTCCCTGCTCGAGAAATACGGAACGTATGAATCCAACGGGATCGCGTTCAATGACTGCGACGAGGTCTGGTGGCTTGAAACGATCGGCGGGCACCACTGGATGGCGAGGAAAGTTCCGGATGACCGGGTGGTGATCAATCCGAACCAGTTCGGAATGGATGCATTCGATTTCGGGGACGCGTTCGGGAAAAAGGAGAACCACCTCTGCTCGGACGACCTGCTCGAATTCATCAAAAATCATGATCTGGACCTGAACACGGAGGGGAAGGGAAATCCAAGGGATATTTTCGGTTCCCGTCTGGATACGGACCATATCTACAATACGCCGCGCGCCTGGTTTATGGGCAGATACCTCACGCCGAAAACACATACCTGGGACGGGGAAAATGCGGAGTTCGGACCGGAAAGCGACGATATCCCGTGGTCCCTCGTGCCGGAACGGAAAGTAACGGCCGAAGACGTACAGTATCTGCTTTCCTCTCATTATCAGGGAACGGACTACGATCCGTATCGGAACCGTGACACCGGAAAGCGCGGGATGTACCGTTCGATCGGAATCAACCGGACGGGCGTGACGTCCATCTGCCAGATCCGCTCCGGCGTGCCGGAAGCGTTACGGGGAATCGAGTGGATCAGCTTCGGCTCCACCACGTTCTCGTGCTTTGTTCCGCTGTATGCGAACGTTTCCAGAATGCCGGGATACCTCAGCAAGGTATCAACGGACGTTTCGACGGACAACCTGTATTGGACTAGCCGGCTCATCGGAGCGCTTGCGGATCCGTGCTATTCCGACTGTTCTCAGCTGATTCAGAGATATCATAGCGCGGTTCAGACCGAAGGACGTCAGACGATACTGGAATATGACCGGAAAATGACGGAAAAGGCGGACTTCTCTATGACGGAAGAAGCCAATGAGAAGATTTGCAAAAGAGCCAGGGAGCTGACGACGGATACCCTGAACAAAGTGTTGCACGAGGCAAGCACGCACATGAAAAACGGATATAAGCTTTCCGACAACTGACCGGATCACGCGCCGCACATGTGAACCATAATTTGCGGTTCTTCAACGTTAAGTTTGGAATTTACTAGAAACAGGGATTGAAAGATAACGGATCAAGGTAAAGAAGTAATCGTCGTTACGGTATCCGTAGCCGGTGCGCTTCGCGACCTTGATCTTGTTATTGAAGCCTTCCAGTTTTCCGGTGCTGATCGGGAAAACAGCATGGGAAACAAGGCTTTCCATGCGTTTCTCCTTCAATTCGGCAAATTTGATCAGCTGAGGGATTCCGCTTGCTTTCGCTCCTTCGAACCAGTCTGTCCACTTCCGTCTTGCAAGTTCGGGGTCTCTCAGTTCGAACAGTCCGCACAGTTCTTCCTTCATGGATTCGACGCCTTTGCCCGAAGCCGGAAACCGTTATGTCGCATCCCTCCCCGAACTGGAAGCGCTGCCCCTGTGCGGGGAGCTGGAAGCCGACGTCTTTGGAGACATGCCGGTGCAGGCTGGCTTCTGCAACGGCCATGGCTTCCGCCTGAACGCGCTGGAGTATCATAAATCCAGCGAGGTCAATTACAGCACCCGAGGACTGGTTCTGCTTCTGGCGCTTCCCTCCAGCCTTCACGACGGATGTCTCGATTCCCGTGACGTGGTCGGGTTCTATCTGCCTCCTCAGGTCCTGGTGGAGATCCATCCGCTGGTGCTGCATTTCGCTCCGTGCAGGATCTCCGGGGAAGGGTTTAACTGCCTCGTGGTGCTGGAAAAGAATACAAACACTCCATTGGAACATATAGACACGGGCGCGCCCGGCGAGAAAAAACTCCTGTGGATGCGCAACAAATGGCTTACCTGCCATCCGGATTCCCCCCAGGCAAAAAACGGTGCGTTCACCGGCATCTCCGGGGAAAACCTAACCCTTCAACTGCCGTAGAAAAATGAATCCGCAAACAGCGGAACGATCCATTTCATCCGAACCGTCCGCACTTCAGCCGACGGTATATCTCCGCTGTGCGGAATTATTACCGTTTATCAAAGGCTCGCAACGGAAGGCAGCATGGGGCGCGTCTGAATATGTTTCACAACATCGGCTGAACCGCGGGGATCACGCAGCTTGCTGTGCCTGCTGATCGCATGTGCACGGCGCCGAAAGAGATTGAGAAAAGAATGCGGGTGCGGTATAATTAAATACACTTTGAGGAATCGCAGAGCACAAGGAGAACACGCATAAATGAAACTCGGTGTGGTAGGACTTCCGAATGTCGGGAAAAGCACATTGTTCAACGCCATTACGCAGGCCGGTGCCCAGGCTGCGAATTATCCGTTCTGCACCATAGAACCGAATGTGGGAGTAGTGGCCGTTCCTGATCACAGGCTGGATGTGCTTGCAGAGATGTATCATCCCGAAAAATACACTCCGGCAACGGTTGAATTTGTGGATATCGCCGGACTGGTCAGAGGCGCGAGCCGGGGAGAGGGCCTGGGCAACAAGTTCCTTTCCCATATCCGCGAGGTGGACGCGATCGTGCACGTCGTCCGCTGCTTTGAGGATGACAACGTGGTTCATGTGGACGGATCCATTGACCCGATCCGGGATATGGAAACGATCAATCTGGAACTCATTTTCGCGGATCTTGAAACGGTTGAAAAGCGCATCGACCACAACCGGAAGCTTCAGAAGACGGGCGACAAGAAAATCATCGCGGAAGGCGCGCTTCTTGAGAGGATCAAAGCGCATCTGGAGAGCGGAAAGCCCGTCAGAAACATGGAGGCATCGGAGGCGGAAGCGGAGACCGTCCAGCAGCTGTTCCTGCTGACGACAAAACCCGTCATCTATGTGGCGAACATTTCGGAAGACGACATAGGGAACAGCGGGAATCCGCATGTGACGTCCCTGTACCGTCAGGCGGCGGAAGAGCATGCAGAGGCGATCACGGTATGCGCCAGGCTCGAAGAAGAGGTCGCGGAACTGTCGCCGGATGAGAAGAAGGCGTTTCTCGAGGAAATGGGCATCGAGGAGGCCGGCCTGGACAAGCTTATCAAGGCATGCTACCGGCTTCTCGGCCTGATCAGCTTCCTGACCGCCGGTCCGAAGGAAGTCCGCGCCTGGACGATCCGGAAGGGAGACCGAGCGCCTCAGGCGGCGGGAAAAATCCATTCGGACTTCGAAAAGGGCTTTATACGGGCCGAGATCGTTCCCTACGATACCCTGGCCGAACTCGGATCGATGCAGGCCTGCAAGGAAAAAGGACTGGTCAGATCCGAAGGAAAGGAATACGTGATGCAGGACGGGGATGTCACCCTGTTCCGGTTTAATGTATAATGTCAGCAAAAAGCAATCTTGATCAAGGAGGCATCATGCAGCGGATCAGCAAAAGGGACTATTATCTGTCCATCGCCGCCGAAGTTTCCAAGCGCTCCACATGTCTCAGAAGGCAGTACGGGGCGGTCATCGTAAAGAATGATGAGATCGTTTCGACCGGATACAACGGCGCACCGCGCGGCGAGGACAACTGCTGCGATATCGGGACCTGCTGGAGGGAGCGGAACAACATCCCCCACGGAGAGCAGTATGAAAAGTGCGTTGCCGTTCACGCGGAGCAGAACGCGATCATTTCCGCCAGCAGAAGGGAAATGCTGGGGGCAACGTTATACCTTGCAGGATTTGAGAACGGGAAGCCGATCATGAACGCGGAACCCTGCGTGATCTGCAGGAGACTGATCAAAAACGCGGGGATCGAAACCGTCATCAACATGAGCGGGGAGATCAGCATATAACCTGCGGAAAAGGGTGGAACAGAACAACAGGCGGGAATCCGGTCGGATCCCGCCTGTTTTGTCTGATCATATGGTATTGGCTTCAGGACGGATCCACCTGGATCTCGTTGTAGCGTTCAAGCGTGCTGTAGAAATCGAGCCTTCCGGACGAACCAAGGTGATGCTGGGCGGATTCCGCCGCAGCCTTCAGGTTCGCGTTTGCTCGCTCGAGATTCTCCGCCGCGCCGAAGAGGTAGTCGCTTTCGCCCGCCAGATATCTTTCCGCAGATTCGGCGCATGCTCTCCGGAGATTGCTGACCTTGGAATAGGCTTTGCGAAGCTCGGATCCCGAGGCGCTTTTTTTATACAGCGGATGGGAAGTCGAGAGGTACCGCTCCGCGACCAGATCGTTCCAGAAATAATAGGCGTATGCCATCGTGCATTCCCGGTCCTGAGGCACATCGATCCCGTAGACCTGCTTGATGATGCTCACGCGTTTTTCCTGGTCCGTAAAACAGAAATTCAGCCTGGCGACGCGCTTGGAGGTCCAGGTTCCGTCCATGGACCACATTTTGATGTTGCCCGTGGGCATATCGTAAGCATACATGGCAAGCGCGGCGGTCTGATCGAAGGAGCAGTTGGTAAACATCTGCCCGTCAAAACTTTTCAGGATCTCCGGGACTTTCAGGAGCAGGCCGTTGCTCCTGAGCTGGTTCAGGATGGCAACGAGCATTTCTTTCTGGCGGTTGACGCGCGCGCCGTCCCCGACATCATCCTGCGAGGCGCCCTTCATGCTGGCCGCTTTCCGGACGCGAAGGTAATCCAGAACGCCCTGGCCGTTCATGTGCTGCGGACCGGCGGCATATTCCCGCCCGTTCATTTCAAACGCCACATCGACGTTGTAATCAACGCCTCCGATCGCGTCAACGAGCTGTTTGACGGCGGGCATTGTGACAGCATAGTAATAGTTGACGGGGAGTCCGGCGATCATTCTGGAACAGGATTCGCAGACTTTTTCGAATCCTTTGCGGTTGACGATGAAACTGCCTTTTTCATCGGTAACGGGTTTCCCGTTTTCATCTTTTTCGTACAGACCGCCTCCGCAGTCGAGGGAGGCGTTCAGTTTATAGATGCCCCGCACCCCCGGTATCTTGGCGTATGTGTCGCGGGGAAGGGAGATCATGTCGACGGTCTGCTTGTCAAAGTTGATGGCAAGGACGATCATGACGTCCGCGTGCTCCGCAGAAGAACCGCCTTCGTCGAGCCATTCCTCGGTCAGACGCTCTTCCGCGTAATCGACTCCGATCAGCAGAATATTCACGATGTTGTCCGAAAGCTGGTAATCGGAAGTGCCGCCTGCGGTCAGAAGGCTCTGCCCGGGTTCGGACGGCTGCTCCGTGCTTTCCGGCTGGTTGCCGCTGTCTTCCGGTTCAGAGGGAAGATCCGGCGCCTGTGTGCCCGGGACTGCGGAAGCGGCCGGGACCGCCGTAGCGGCAGCGGCCGGCGCGGCGGCGAACATGGTCGATACGCCCTTACGGAGATGGCGGACATAGAAAAACGCGCCTGCGACCAGAGCAAGGACCACCGCCAGAACGATGACGACGATCAGACAGATCCGGTTGATGCGCTGCTGACGCAGCCTTTTTTTGCGCCGACGGGCAGCATCTGCTTTTCTTTTTTCGAGCTGTTCCCGGTCTGCGGGTCCGGCAGGGCTGCTGTCTTGTTTCATATAAAAACTTCCTTATGTGCTTATTGACTAAATAATACTATATCACCGGCATGGAGCCAGATGGTGGCAAAAAAGTAAAAACTTCATCTCATGTGTCCGCGCTTTGCGGCGCAGCGGTTTCCGCATACAGAGCGTACAGCGAGAGGAACTGTTCGGGAAACAGGGCTTCGGCACGGACCGAAAGAGGAATCCCGAGCGTGTTCATGACGGCGGGCAGTCCGGGGTCCGTAATGTTGTTGGTCAGGGTTTTGCGGCGTTTCGAGAATGCCGAATGAAGGAATCTCAGATAACGCGCGCCGTCCGGGAACGACCGGGCCGGGTCTGCTCTGCGCAGGAGGACAAAGGCGGAAGCAACGTCAGGGGAAGGGTAAAACCTGTCCGGCGGGACGTCGGCAAGAACTTCACACCGGTAAAAGCATCTGGTCATGATGGACAGCGGCCCGTAGACTCTTTCGCCGGGAGAGGCAAAAAACCGTGCCGAGGCTTCCTTCTGCACCATGAACAGCATGACGTCAGGGAACAGCGGCAGCATACGCTCCACGATCGGTGTCGTAATATAGTAGGGCAGGTTGCCCGCAACGGAGAACGGGGGATCAACATGTTCCGATATCGGAAACCGAAGGATATCCTCATGATACACATTCAGCCTGCTGTCGGGGAGAAGCTCGGGCAGAAGATCCGCGAGGAAGCCGTCTTTCTCGACGGCGGTGACGGAGGCGCCTGCGGCAAGAAGCTCCCGGGTAAGCGCGCCAAGCCCGGGACCGATCTCGAGAACACGGGAGTTTTCTGAAAATCCGGCCGTCTTTACACAGCGGGAAAGCAGCTCGGTATCCGTGCAGAAATTCTGCCCGAGAGCACGGTTGGCGCGCCGGCCCGCGTTCGAAAGGATCTCTTTGATTTGTCCGGCATTATAAGCCATGCGTGGCCGCCTCCGAAAGCATAAAGTACAATTCATTTTAACAGACGGCCGGATACGTTACAATAACGCGCGGAAGAGCGTTTTCCTGCAAAACATGATATAATAATTTGTTATCATATGCGTTGAAACGAAAGGCCGGTTGATCAGATGTATTTGGCAAATGAATGGGAAGATTTCGCGGTACTGGATGCGGGCGGCGGAAACAAACTGGAAAGATGGGGAAACGTGACGCTCCTGAGACCGGACCCGCAGGCTGTGTGGCCCATCGGCGCGAATACGGAATGCGATGCCGTTTATCACAGGAGCTCTTCGGGGGGAGGAAGCTGGGAATACAGGAGAACGCTTCCCGCGGAGTGGCGGATCGGATACAAGGGACTCCGGTTCATCGTGAGGCCGACCGGGTTCAAGCATACGGGCCTTTTTCCCGAGCAGGCGGTCAACTGGGACTGGATGAGCGGACTGATCAAGCCTGAGACGGCAAAAAACAGAGAGATCCGCGTACTGAATCTTTTCGGATATACGGGCGGAGCGACCTGCGCGTGCGCGGCTGCGGGAGCGAAGGTCGTGCATGTGGACGCTGCAAAAGGAATGGTCGAGTGGGCAAAAAACAATATTGCCGCCAGCGGCCTTTCCGAGAAACCCGTCCGGTATCTGGTGGACGACTGCGTCAAACTGGTAAAGAGGGAGATCCGGAGAGGGAACCGGTATGAAGGGATCCTGATGGATCCGCCCAGCTACGGACGCGGACCCTCCGGGGAAATGTGGAAAATCGAAGATCAGATCTTTGCGCTTGTAAAAGACTGCGCGGAGCTGATCTCCGATGAGCCGCTGTTTTTCCTGATCAATTCCTATACGACGGGACTTGCCCCGCAGGTGCTGAAAAACATTCTCCAGGTCGCGCTCCCCGGCGGGAAGGCGGAGGCGGACGAAGTCGGTCTGCCGATCGTAAACAGAGGGCTGATTCTCCCGTGCGGATCGAGCGGCCGGTGGACATACTGATGGAAAAGACAAGTCAAAACAAAGAACGCAGATCCGGGCTGTGGGAACGGTTCGTGAAAAGCGACAGGTTTGTAGCCGGGCATAAATGGACGGTGATTCTGTTCTGCGCTGCCGTCATGGTGCTGATCACGGCTCTGAAATACACGCTCTATCATGAGTCCGGATTTACGGATGCGTATCACATCATGCTTGCCGCGAACAGCGGAGATTTTTCCGGCGGAGACAGCGCTTTTGTGCTGACGGCCTCGCTGGCGCATGCCCTGGTTTCCGTGTTCGGCCCGCTTTCCATGCGGGCATGGGGGTGGATCCTGCTGGTGCCCGGGTTCGGAATGTTTGCGCTGATCGCAGCGAAGGCGCCTGCCCAGAATCTCGCGTCCGCGCTGGTCATGATAGCCTTTTCCGTGTTTCTTCCCTACTTTGTGTTCATGCCGTGCGTGGATTTTATCCAGTATACGGTGTTCTTTCTCATGGCGCTGGTTCTGCTGTTCGTGCCCGGGCAGATATGGAAGCTGATCTGCGGCGAGCTCCTTCTTCTTCCGGTCATTCTGCTTTTCCGGGACTACTATGCGCTGATGGCGTTCCTCGCGGCGGTGATGTACCTGTTTGCGCTTCTGTACCGGAAGCCGAAAACGATCGGACAGCAGACGGCTTTTCTGATCGGCTTTGCGATGCTGTGCGTGATCGCGCTCCTGGTGCTGCGGCTTGTCGCGCCGGAGTCGGCGAACAAACTGTTCCTGATCCGGACAGAGACCAATATGGGATTTGAACACACGCCCGCCCCGGACAAAGTGATCATGGATCTGATGCCGATGGATACTTCGGTCGCGGGATTCATCGTGAATTATCTTTCCGCTGCGATCAGGATGCTTGTTCCTGCGGAACTGTGCGCTGATTTTACGGACATTCCGTTCGCGGTGTTTCAGATCATCCTGGATATCCTGATTCTGATGGAGCTGATCAAAAGCAGAAGAGCCTACGCGCGGACGGCCGTTTATTCGTTCATCATCGCGTTTTTCCTGATGTCTTTTGTGTTCGAGCCAGGATTCGGATCCTGGTTCAAACATGAAGCCGCTGCATTTCCGATCCTGTGGCTGGGCATCGGGCACGACCGATTAACGGCAGAAAGGGGACCCGATGCCTGAAACAGAACGTGTTCCGGGGCTGCCGGAAAAATACGGTCTTACGGTGCTGTATGAGGACAATCATCTTCTGGTCGTCGAAAAGCCGGTCAACATGCCCGTGCAGGCAGATATCTCCGGAGACGAGGACCTCTGCACCAGGTGCAGAAAATATCTGAAAGAAGAAGGCAACAAGCCCGGGGATGCCTATCTCGGGATCGTGCAGAGGCTGGACCGTCCGGTGGGCGGTGTCATGACGTTTGCGAAAACCAGCAAAGCCGCCGCCAGACTGACGGCACAGTTCAAGACGCACGCGGCGGGGAAAAGATACGTGGCGATCGTCTGCGGACGTGCGGAAAGCCATGACGCGCTGAAGGATTATCTTCTGAAGGACGAACGCACCAATATGACGGCGGTGGTGAACGCAGACGTGCCGGGCGCGAAGCAGGCAAGGCTGTCCTACGATACGATCGGAAGGGACGGAGACCTTTCGCTGGTGGACGTATCCCTTCAGACGGGCAGACCGCATCAGATCCGGGTCCAGATGGCGCATGCCGGTCTTCCGATCCTGGGCGATCAGCGCTACCACCCGGACGCCGTGGCGGCCGCCGGCGCCGGGCTGCCTTTCAAACGCACGCAGATCTGTCTATGGTCCTATGCTCTGACGCTGGAACACCCCACGCTGGGAGAGAAAATGACGTTCTTTTCTGTTCCGAAAGGAGAGGAATGGAAGAGGTTTTCCGCCCAGATGCAGATGCTTCCGGCATTTTCCGTCTGCTCCGGCGTCTATCTGGACGACACGATGGCCGTCTGCGACAAAAAAGCGGGGGTCGAGGTCGAGGAAGAACTCCTTTCCGAGCTCAGCACCGTTTTTCCGGAGATCTATCCCGTCCACAGACTGGACGCGAACACGCAGGGGCTTGTGATCTTTGCCAGGACAGAGGAAAAGAGGCAGGAGCTCGAGGAGGCGTTTTACCGGCATGAAATCGAAAAGATCTATCACGCTGTCCTTGCGGGATGTCCGGAAAAAAAGAGCGGCCACCTGAAGGACTATGCGGTCAAGGATCCGGAAGAGGGAACCGTCCGTATCTGCGGGGAGAAAACGCCCGGCGCGCAGAGGATGGAACTGGATTACAGAATCCTGAAGGAAAAGGCGGGATGCGCGCTGGCGGAGATCAACCTGCTCACCGGCCGCACGCACCAGATCCGCGTGCAGATGGCGCATGCGGGATACCCGGTCCTCGGCGACGACAAATACGGAAACCGGGAGCAGAACAAACAATACCGTTCCAGAACGCAGCAGCTGCTCTGCAAGCGGATGTGTGTCGGGGAAATGCTGTTTGAGAGCTGCAAAGAGGTGCGTCTGCCGGAGGAAGTGCGATGAAGGATGATGCCAGGACGGAGCGGACCGCGCTGCTGATCGGCGCGGACGGGATCCGGAAACTGCAGGACAGTTTCGTGGCGGTAGCCGGACTGGGCGGAGTCGGAGGACACTGCACGGAGGCGCTCGCGCGCGCGGGAATCGGGAAGATACACCTGATCGACGCGGATGTTGTGCAGCAGAGCAATCTGAACCGGCAGCTGATCGCTACGAAGGAAACCGTTGGGATGCTGAAAACGGCCGCGATGGAGCAGAGACTGCGTCTGGTTTCAGACTGCGAGGTCACGAGGACGGAAGTGTTCGTGACGCCGGAAACGGTCGAAACCGCATTTCCGGGGCCTGATCCCGATTTTATCGTCGACGCGATCGATTCCGTCCAGGGAAAGCTTGCGATTGCCGTTTACGCCTTCAGACGCGGGATACCGGTCATTTCCTGCCTTGGCGCGGGAAACAGACTGGACGCCACGGCGTTTTATATAACGGATATATTCCGGACAGCAGGAGATCCTCTTGCCAGAAAATTCAGGAGCGAGCTTCGCAAAGCCGGGATCGGGGCGCTTCCTGTTGTCATCTCGAGGGAACCGGCGAAGAGAGAGCCGGGGCAGACCGTGATCGGGTCAATTGCGCCGGTGCCTGCTGCGGAAGGACTGGCTGCCGCCAGTTATGTGATAAGAAAACTTTTGGATTGAAACAATACGGAAAGGAGAACAGGCAATGGATTTCATGAAGGAGTACGAGTCCTGGCTGTCGTCGGGCGCGCTTCTGGAAGCTGACAAAAAGGAACTGGAATCGATCCGGGAGGATCGGAAGGAGATCGAGGAGCGGTTTTATACGGAACTCGAATTCGGAACGGCGGGATTGAGGGGGATCATCCGCGTGGGAACAAACGGAATGAACGGATACGTCGTCCGCAGAGCCACGCAGGGACTTTCCGATTATATGAACGCGCTGCCCGGAGCAGCGGAGCGGGGCGTTTGCATTGCCTATGATTCAAGGCATTTTTCAGACGTGTTTGCCAGGGAGGCCGCGTGCGTCCTGGCCGCGAACGGCATCCGGGTGAGACTGTTCTCGACGCTGCATGCCGTGCCGCAGCTGTCCTATGCGATCCGGCACCAGAACTGCATCGCCGGCATCGTCATCACGGCCAGCCATAATCCGGCAAAGTACAACGGATACAAGGTCTACTGGGAGCATGGCGGACAGGTCGCGCCGGAACAGGCCGCGGACATCCTGGCCTGCATTCAGAAGGTGCCGTTCTTCAGCGAGAAAACCTGCGATTATGAGGACGCTGTGGCTTCCGGGAAGATCGGGCTGATCGGCAGGGAAGAGGACGAGGCATATTACGAAGTGACCAAGTCGGTCCTTCTCCGTCCCGAACTCGTACGCGAAAAAGGAAAGGACCTTTCCATCGTATATACGCCGCTGCACGGAACGGGGAGCATCCCGGTGCAGGAGATCCTGAGACAGATCGGCGTGACGAACGTGGCCGTTGTTCCGGAGCAGGAAAAACCGGACGGAAGCTTTCCGACGGTCACCGCGCCGAACCCGGAGAACCCCGACGCATTCCGCCTGGCGTTCGCGCTGGCGGAGGAAAAAGGCGCAACCGTGATTCTGGCAACGGACCCGGATGCGGACAGGCTGGGGATCGCGGTCAAGACGACGGAGGGCAAATGGATGCTGCTGACCGGTAATCAGATCGGCAGCCTGCTTCTTGAGCACATTATCAGCGAGAGAAGCAAGACCGGAACGCTTCCGAAGAATGCCGTCGCTGTCAAGTCCATCGTATCCACGCAGCTTGCCAGGGCAGTCGCGGAGAGAAACGGCGTTGAAATGGAAGACGTTCTGACGGGCTTCCGGTTCATTTCCGAAAAGATCGACGAGTACGAGAAAACGGGAGAGAAGACCTTCCTGTTCGGGTTCGAGGAAAGCTACGGATTCCTCGCGGGCGGTTTTTCCAGGGACAAGGATGCGATCTGCTCTTCCATGCTTGCCGCGGAAATGTGCGTCTGCTGCGCGGAAAAAGGGATGACGCTCTACGACGCGCTCCGTCAGGTGTATGCCGACTACGGATACTACAAGGAAAGCGTTGCGAGCTACACGCTGGAAGGGAAGGAAGGCATCGAGAAAATCGCGGAATCCATGCGCTCCATGAGGGAAAAACCCTGGGAGGAGATCGCGGGATATCATATTTCCGCCGTCGAGGACTACTCGTCCGGGATCCGCACCTATGACGACGGAAGCGAGACCTGCCTGACGCTCCCGAGAAGCAATATGATCCGCTACTTGTTTGATGACGGGGACTGGATCGTTGTCCGTCCGTCCGGAACGGAGCCGAAGCTGAAACTCTATGCCGGCGCCAGCGATGCAGACGAGAAGAAACTGGATCAGAAGCTTGAGAGCATGAAAGCCGACTGCGACGCGAGACTGCGGGCATCGCTCGGGATCTGAAGGGGAAATATTGACCGTGACAGCGGGATTTGCTATAATTATCCCCGTTTTTTGAGGAAAAGAGG
The DNA here is from genome assembly GCA_017429985.1 of Clostridia bacterium. Lineage (GTDB taxonomy): Bacteria > Bacillota > Clostridia > Christensenellales > CAG-138 > JAFRNW01. The sequence continues at coordinate 103,359 of JAFRNW010000042.1, forward strand.
TTTATTTCACACATGGACATTCGCAATATCGCTATCATAGCGCACGTTGACCACGGCAAGACGACCCTTGTCGATCAGCTTCTGCGCGATGCGGGCGTTCTGAGAAGAAGCGAACAGGGCGTGGAAAGGATCATGGACAGCAATGATCTCGAAAGAGAAAGAGGCATCACGATCCTTTCCAAGAATACATCCGTAACATATAAAAACACGCGGATCAATATTGTTGACACACCCGGCCACGCCGATTTCGGCGGTGAGGTGGAACGGATCCTGCAGATGGTGGACGGTGTGCTCCTCCTCGTTGACGCGTTCGAAGGATGCATGCCGCAGACCCGGTTTGTTCTGCGGAAAGCTCTGGAGCTGAACAAGGTTCCCGTTGTTGTCGTCAACAAGATCGACAGGCCCGAGGCGAGACCGGACGAAGTACTGGACGAGACGCTCGAACTGTTCCTTGAACTCGGGGCGAATGATCAGCAGATCGATTTTCCCGTCGTGTATACTTCCGCGCGGGAAGGGAAATCGGGGCTTTCGCCGGATGACCTGACGGACAGCATGGTTCCGCTGTTCGACACGATCCTCTCGACGATCCCCGCGCCCCAGATGGATACTGACCTGCCGCTTCAGATCCTGTTTTCCGCGATCGACTATGACGACTATGTTGGAAAGATCGGAATCGGAAGGATCGAGAGAGGCGTCGTGAAAAAGGCGATGCCGGTCGTGGTCTGCGGCGGGGAAAAGAACCAGGAAACCCCTGCAAAGATCACGCGGGTCTATCATTATGAGGGACTCCAGAGGGTCGAGGTGGAAGAAGCCTATGCGGGGGATATCGTTTGTGTTGCCGGAATCGACAGCCTGAACGTCGGGGATACCGTATGCGATCCTTCGCTGATCGAGCCCATGCCGTTTGTCAGAATCGACGAACCGACTGTGTCCATGCTGTTTGTGGTGAACGACAGCCCGTTTGCCGGACGCGAAGGCAAGTACGTGACGGGAAGGAATCTGCGCGACCGCCTGTTTAACGAAGTGAAAACGAACGTCGCCATGCGCGTGGAGGAAACCGGTACGACAGACGCGTTCCGCGTGTCGGGACGCGGCGAGCTGCATCTTTCCATACTGATCGAACAGATGCGGAGACAGGGATACGAATTTGCGGTCTCACGCCCGAAAGTCATCATGAAGAAGAACGAGAAAGGCGAACCGACCGAACCCATCGAGGAGCTGACGATCGACGTGCCGCAGGAATATGTCGGACCGGTCATGGAAAAGCTCGGCAACCGCAAGGCGGAACTGGTGGATATGACGCCGCAGGGAGAGAACAGTACTCGGCTGAAATTCCTGATTCCGGCCCGCGGACTGATGGGATACCGTTCCGAACTGATGACAGACACCAGAGGGAACGGCGTGATGAACCATATCTTTCATGCATACGAACCGTACAAGGGACCGATCCCCGAGAGAAGTACGGGAAGCCTTGTGGCGCATGAAACGGGCAGCACATCCAGCTACGGCCTGTTCAACACACAGGACCGCGGACGTCTGTTCGTCGGACCGGGCGTTCCCGTTTACGAGGGACAGATCGTCGGCGAAAGCGCAAGGGCCGGCGATATCGTCGTCAACGTCTGCAAGAAAAAACACGTGACGAACATGCGTGCCGCCGGATCGGACGAAGCGCTGCGGCTGACGCCACCGGTTGAGCTGACGCTCGAGCAGTGCATGGAATTCGTGACGGACGACGAACTTGTCGAAATCACACCGAAATCGATCCGAATGAGGAAACGCCTGCTGTCGAAGGACGCGCGGGTCAAGGCTTTCAACGCGGCGGTCAGATCGGGCGAGATCGGGTGAGGACATCCCGGGAGATTCTGAACGGGCCGCAACCGAATATTGACAGGAAACAGAGCGAAACGGAATCACGGGATGATTCCGTTTTGTTGCTTGAAGTGCTGTTTCACGGCAAGTTATACTGAATCAGGAAGGAACAGGAGGTGCGGACATGAAACAGTATCGCCTTACCGAAGGACCGCTGCTGGACGGCAGGGGACATTTGACGGAAGCAGGCTATGCGACAAGCCTGATCAAGACATACGACCGTTCCAAAATCCGCGGCGGAAAAAGCCGGATCAAGGAATGGGATTATTATCTGATCTACAACGACCGGTTCGGGATCGCGCTGACCGTGGATGACAACTCCTATATGGGCCTCGTGTCCGCCAGTTTTCTGGATTTTGAGAACAGAACGGAGAAAACGCTTTCGAAAATGTTCTGGCTCCCGTTCGGAAGCACCGGGTTTCCCGCAAGCTCCGATTCCGGAGACGTGCAAAAGAAAATGAAAGGGGCGGATTTTGCGTTCCGGCATGAAAACGGAGGACGTCGTCTCGTCTGCAGTATGGACCGTTTCCATGAGGGCAAGCCGTTCCGGTGCGATGTTCTTCTGACGGAGGAGCCTGCGGATTCAATGGTCATCGCGACGCCGTTCCCGGAGAAGAAAACCGCCTTCTACTACAACCAGAAGATCATCGGCATGCGCGCAAGCGGCGAAGTACAGTTCAACGGGAACACGTACCGCTTTCAGAACGGGGATTCGTTCGGGCTTCTCGACTGGGGAAGAGGCGTGTGGACCTATGAAAACACCTGGTACTGGGGCGCCGCGCAGGGAATCGTAGAAGGACATGTGGTCGGGTTCAATATCGGCTACGGGTTCGGGAATACGGGGAAAGCGTCTGAGAACATGGTGTTTGTTGACGGAAAGGCGCATAAACTCGACAGGCTGACGTTCAATATTCCCCAGACGGAAGACGGGAAGGATGATTTTCTCGCGCCGTGGACCTTCACTTCCTGCGACGGAAGATTCGAAATGGATTTCGAGCCGGTCATCGACAGGGCTTCCTGTACGGATATCAAGGTCATCTGCTCCGACCAGCATCAGGTGTTCGGAAAATTCACTGGCAGAATTCTTCTGGATGACGGGACAGAACTCTTCCTGTCGGATTTTCTTGGCTTTGCGGAAAAGGTATACAACAAATGGTAAGGAACATTATCTGGGACTGGAACGGAACGCTGCTGGATGATACGTGGATCTGCTATGAGATCGCGAATATCATGCTGGAAGAGCGCGGTCTGAAAACGATTCCCGACTTCGAACAGTACCGGCGGATATTTCGGTTTCCCGTGATCGACTGGTATGTAGGCATGGGATATACCTTCGAAGAGGAGACGTATGAACAGGTCGCGGACGAATTCCTGATCCTGTATAACCGGATGCTTCCGGGATGCGGATTAAAGGACGGGGCGAAAGAGGTGACGGCCGAACTGAAGGACCGCGGGTACCGTCAGATCCTTCTTTCCGCAACCGGACAGGATACGCTTGAGAAGAATATCCGGACATTCGGGATGGCGGGGATATTCGAGGAGCTTCTCGGCCAGAAAAACGACCTTGCCTTCGGGAAATCGGAGCGCGGGCGTCTGTACATGCAGAAATGCGGAATGGACCCGAAGGAAACGGTCCTGATCGGTGACACAAATCATGACTTCGAGGTCGCAGAACTGATAGGAGCAGGCTGCATTCTCATCGATTCCGGCAATCAGTCCGGCACGGTCCTCGAAAAGTGCGGGACGCCGATCATTCATTCCCTGCGGGAACTGCTTCCGATTTTCGCGGATCAGGCAGGATAATGCTTCTGTTCCATTGCGGGACGGGAGAAAGAAACAGGAAAAGAAATACTGCGGACGGTCAGCGGAAGTCGACGTATACTTCGTTCATATCCGCCAGATCCGGTATGGTCCAGGTCAGAGTGCCGGGGTACCCGAAAGTGGACGCGCATTTCAGCGCGGCCCTTTTCAGTTTGGAACGGGCGGTGTTGATCTGGGAAGCGGTTCCGCGTTCCCGTATTGCGATGCACGCATCCATCATGTCGAGATATTTCTGGTAGATATTGTGATGGGTAACGCCATACAGTTCCGTCCCGTTCGCGGCGTCGTCCTCGAAGAGCTGCTGGACATACGCCGTCAGCGGCGCGCAGGTGTTGATGTACTGGTCGGCATATTTCAGCTGGTTCACTTTCCTTGCGTAGGACTCCGTGATCTCGGGGATCCTCGGCACATCGACGCCGTAAATTTTCCGGATCAGTTCGATCCGTTTATCCTGCTTGATGAAACTGAAATTCCAGGTGTACAGGTTTCCCCCCGAACCGACCATGGACTGCATGGAGATATTCTTGCTCGGCATATTGTAGGCATACAGGGCAAGCGTTGCCGTCTGCTCAAACGAACAGTTCGTGAAAAGCTGGCCGTCAAACGCCTCCAGGATTTCGGGGATCTTGGAAAGCATATTCTTCTTCTTGAGCTGTTCAAAGATGGCCACCAGCATTTTCCGCTGCCGCTGCACCCTGTGCGCGTCTCCTGTCTGGTCCGGTTCCAGCCCGGAAGCTTCCTTCCGGACGCGGAGATAGTCCAGAACGGCCTGACCGTTCATGTGCTGCTTGCCGGCGTAGTAGTTTCTTCCCTGCATGGAAAAGGACACGTCAAGCCGGTAATCCACCCCGCCGATGGCGTTGACAAGCTCCTTGACGGCGGGCATGGTGACGGCGTAATAGTAATTGACCGGGATCCCGCCGAGCAGGTAGCTCGCGGTTTCGCATACCTTGCTGAAACCGGCTCCGTTTTCGGCGAGAAGGCCGCCCCCGCAGTTGAGCGAACCGTTGAGCTTGTAAACCCCTGAAACCCCGGGAACAAGCGTATAGGTGTCGCGGGGGAGGGAGATCAGGCTGGCCGTGTTTTTATCAAAGTTGACAGCCAGCACGATGATGACGTCCGCATGCGCCGCAGACAGGCCGTCTTTTCCGGACCATGTCTCGCGTTCTTCCGAATAATCCACACCGATCAGCAGGATGTTGACGATGTTGTCCATTCCGGAAAGGTCAAGCGTGGAGACGGGAGAGGCGGATTCAAAAGGATCGGAGGCAAGCACCTTCAGATTGGCGATGGAGGAAGCCTGCGTCGCGGAAGGTGTCGGGATGGGGCCCGGCGTGCTGGATGTTTCCTGAAACACCTCGGCAGGGCGTCTGGTCAGTTTGTTCCAGTAAAGGAATCCGACGAGCACGGCTGCAAGAAGAACGCCCAGAACAGAGAATAAGATAATAAGGCGCGTTTTCTTTTTCCGCGCGCCTTTTAACTGATCCGGATAATAATCGACCGGGTTGAAATTCTCACCGATGAAATCCGCCTGATCCGCATTTTGCGGCTGGATGGATTCATTCTGATGGAGGTCGTCAGGGCTGCTCACCGTATTATTCGTTCTCCTGAATTTTGTGAAGAAGCATTCTATTCATTATATCAGACTTTGTCCTGAAAGACAGCGGATTATCGGAAATCCACATAGATTTCATTTGCTTCGGCAAGCGGCGTGATATCCCAGTTCAGAGAACCGGAATATCCAAACGTGGCCGCTGCGCGCTCCGCGCGGAAAGAGAGCGATTCGGAAATGGCGGAAAGAGAGGAAGCATAGTCCGACATGTTCTTTGCGTCTCCGTTCAGGTATTTGACCGCGCGTTTTCCGGCTTCCGTCAAAAGATCGGACAGTTCCTGATATGCCGTCATGTATTCGGTATAAGTAATATAGGCCGATGAAACAGCGGGAACCGTTTCGGCGGGAGAATCGTATTCCGGCGTGTCTTCCCGATCAGAGCCATCTTCTTCTCCGTCCGGATTGTCGTCGAGATAAACCGGAACGACCGGAACGACCCCGGGATCCGAATCATAATAGGTTTCTTCATATTGGAGCGCATCCGCGTCAACATTGCGTTTCAGGAAAGCAGTCAGTTTTTCGCAGACCTCCAGATACTGGGCGGCAACCGTTTCCTGATACAGATAGACCGCATATTCCTGCGTGCAGTCCCGAAGTTCCGAAGCGGAAATGCCGTATACATCTTCAAGAATCTGCTTCCGGACAGAAGGTTTCGGGAAACAGAAGTTCCAGCTGTACAGGTTCTTCATGGGACCGCTCATGGAATGCATGGAGATGTTTTCGGTCGGCATGTTATACGCGTAAAGAGCAAGCGCGGCAGTCTGCGAGGTCGAACAGTTTGTATAAAACATGTTTTCGCTGTCGGAAGACATGCTTTCAAGGAGCTGCGGGATGGTTGTCAGCATGTTTGCGGTTTTGAGCTTGTCGAAAATCGCAACGAGCATTTTTTTCTGCCGGTCGACCCGGTTTGAATCCCCGGTCTCACTGGAAGAAAGACCGGATCCGGATTTCCGGACGCGGAGATAATCCAGAACGGCCTGGCCGTCCATGTGCTGCGGACCCTTTTTATAGGATCTGCCCTGAATCTTGAACGAAACGTCGAGATCGTAGTCCACGCCTCCGATCGCGTCGACCAGTTTTTTGACGGAAGGCATCGTGACGGCGTAGTAATAGTTGATCGGAAGGCCGCCGATCATCCGCGAAGCCGCTTCGCAGACCTTTCTGAAGCCCGCCCCGTTGGATGCTTTCAGCCCTCCTCCGCAGTCCAGGGCGGCGTTCAGCTTATAGATGCCGTCCACCCCCGGAATCTTCGCGTAGGTATCCCTCGGCAGAGATATCAGGTCCGCGGTATTGTTGTCAAAATTGACCGCGAGGACGATCATCGTATCCGCATGCGCGGCGGAAAGGCCGTCCTTGCCGGACCAGGTTTCCCGTTCCTGCGCATAATCCACCCCGATCAGCATGATGTTCACAATATTGTGCATGATGGTCTTATCAGCCTGCTGTTCCAGAACGGTATAAGGGTCGGGAGTGGGTTCCTGGGTGGGGACGGGCGTGACAACGGCAGCAGTCGCCGTGCTTTCAGGAGACGGCGCAGGAGTAGCAAGCTCCAGCGTGACGGGATCCTGGGTCTGGAACAGGGAGGAAGGATTTTTGGAAAGATGACGCAGATAGAAAAACACGACGCAGAAGATCAGACCGAGCACGCCGAGAACAGCGGCAAGGGCGATCCTCTTTCCTGAAATGCGCTTTTTATCCGGAGCATCCTCGTCCCACAGTTCGGCCGGGGAGATCTCTTCTACTTCCGAGGGTTTCTGGCCTGACTGGACACGTTTGATCCTGCCGGACGCATAACGGTTTCTGTATTGCTTATCATCCATATGGCTCACTCCTTAATTGAACCATTATTATATCCCATATCGTGCGGGCAGGGGCTCAAAGACATAATAGTTCACACTCTTTTCAAGAAAAATCCCGTCTATGCAGACATGGAAAGTTCTACTATAATATATAAGATATGGTTGCGACCTGAGGCGGCCATTCCCGCATGATTATGAAGGACAGGTAACGGCATGATAGTTGTGATCCCGGCATATGAACCGGATCAGAAGTTAATCAAACTGATCGATGAAATCCGTAAGGAGACCGCGTACTCGGTCGTTGTTGTCGACGACGGCAGTTCCCCGAAGGCACAGCCGGTGTTTGACGCGCTTGAGGGGAAAGCGACGGTCATTCATCATGACGGAAACAAGGGAAAAGGTGCTGCGATCAAAACAGCGCTTGCCTATATCCAGGAGCATATGCCTGGCGGCGAAGGGGTCGTCACCGCTGACGCTGACGGACAGCATCTCGTGAAGGATATCATCCGGGTCTGCGAGGACTGGAAGGAACATCCGGAAACGCTTGTTCTCGGATCCAGAAGATTCACGGGAAAGGTTCCCTTTAAAAGCCGGGCAGGCAATGCGATCACCCGGTTTGTGTTTCATATTTCCACCGGCGTGCGGGTGTTTGACACGCAGACCGGACTCCGCGCGTTTTCCGTGAAGCGGATCCCGATGATGCTCGAGATGCGCGGGGACAGATATGAATATGAAATCAACGTGCTCCTTTATTCAACAAGGCACCGCGTTCCCATTCGTGAAGTGACGATCGATACGGTGTATATCGAAGACAACGCCTCTTCCCATTTTCACGCTGTCCGCGACGCGTGGCGCATTTACAAGATGATCCTTTTGTTTGTGGCGTCGTCCCTCGCGTCCTTTCTGATTGACATTTTTGCGTTCAAACTCCTGCGGCTGCTGTTTCCCGCGTGGGGTCAGCTTGCCGCGGAAGTCATTGCCCGCGTCATCAGCTCCGTATGCAACTATCTGATCAATAAAAAACTCGTGTTTGAGGGGAAAGGCGCGTCCAGCATCGTTCGCTACTATATACTCGCCGTAGGGATCCTGCTTGCGGACTATGGCATTCTGGCAGTGCTTTCCAGGATCATGCCCGAGTTTTTGGCGAAAATCATCGCGGGAGCCGTGCTGTACCCGGTCAGTTTCTACTTCCAGCGCAGATTTGTGTTTCCGGCCGAGGAGGCTAAAATAGAGGGATGAAAAGAAAAACGAAGCGAATCATCAAGACGGTACTCCTGGATGTCCTGCTGTTTGCGGTTCTGATCAATGCGTTTGCCTATTTTCATCATGTCCGGATCAGAAGCGTGGAGCCCGTCAAAATCGCAGAGGCAGCCCCTGCCTCCCCGGACGAGCCCGTTCTGACGCCGGTTCCGCAGGCGGAGGAAAACGTTCCCGCCGGGGATCCGGAAGTGACGGCACAGCCCGAGAACACGGATCCCGCTGAAGCGACGCCCGCTCCCGCGGCCGCTGCTGCCGGATTGCTGAAGGGAAAATACAGCGAGAAGTTTTCAGACGGTATCGAGCTCGGGGAAGACGGAACTTACAGAAGCAGAAATATTGCTCTGGCAATCAATACAATTGAGCGTTTTGACAGCAAGGTTCATGTGGCAGACATCTATATCAACGATATCCAATGCCTGCGCACCGCCGTCTATTCCGACTTTTCGAAACATTATATGTCCACGGTGGAAATGGCGAACGCCGCAGGCGCAATTATGGCGACTTCCGGAGACCATTTTTACGCGCACAGGCAGGCAGGCGTCTTCGCTGTCCGGAACGGACTCGAATATGTCGCAAAGCCGAACGAAAAACAGGACATCTGCGTTCTCTATTATGACGGAACGATGGAGGTCTATTCGGCGGACGAGATCGACGTAGAAGCGATCTATTCCAGAAAACCGTATCAGATCTGGGACTTCGGTCCCAATATGCTGGACGAGAACGGGCATGCCCTCGAAAAGTACAAGTCTTCTGTTGCGAACGTTAATCCGCGCTGCGCAATCGGATACTATGAGCCCGGACATTACTGTCTCGTCAACGTGGAAGGAAGAACCAAGGACTCGGGCGGTGTAACGTTGGTGGAGCTTGGACAGATTTTCGAGGAACTCGGATGTGCTTCCGCATATAATCTGGACGGCGGCAAGAGTGCGGTCATGGCTTTCAACGGAAAAGCATGGAGCAAAACGCTGAGCGGAGGACGGGATATGAGCGATATCATCTATCTCAAAGAACCGGACAGAGCGGAGGCGGAGCAAGCAGGATGAAGAAGATCATACCGCACCTGACCATTGTTCTTTCCGCCATGACATTGACCTTCTTTGTCATCGACAAGTTCAATGAATACATGGCGTTCATGACGAGCGAAATGAGCAAGACCGTATTCGCCGCTCTTGCGGTCTGCGCGGCAATCACGTCGGTTTACCTGATCGCGGACAATTACAGGGAAGAAGACCGGCGGGAACGCAGAAAACGGAAAAAGCAGAAACAGGCAGACGGAACGGACGGTACCACGGACGCCCGTCAATAAAACCGGATCAAAATGAAAAAGCGCTGCTTCATGAAGAAGCGGCGCTTTTGCATACATGCGGCAGCCTGCCGGTCAGACGGCAGTGCCTTTTCAGGACTCAGACAATGCCCTGCGCCATCATGGCGTCGGCAACCTTCTTGAATCCGGCGATGTTTGCGCCGGCAACAAGGTTGTATCCGAGACCGCACTCTTCCGCGGCCTGAGCGGACGCGTCATGAATGTTTTTCATAATGGTATGAAGCTGCTTGTCGACTTCCTCCGCGCTCCATGCGAGACGCTCGGAGTTCTGGCTCATTTCAAGACCGGATACGGATACGCCGCCGGCATTGACGGCTTTGGACGGGGCGACGATCATGCCCGGAACCGCCATCAGGTGATAGAGCGCTTCGTTGGTGGTCGGCATGTTCGCAACTTCGATGTAGTATTTCACACCGTTGGCGATCATCTGATCGGCTTCTTTCATGCCGATCTCGTTCTGGTATGCGCAAGGCATGCAGATGTCGACTTTTTCGCCCCAGGGCTTCTGGCCGGGAAAGAATTTGACACCGAACTTATCCGCATAATCCTGAGCGCGGTTTCTGCCGGAGGCGCGCATCTCAAGCATATAATCCCACTTTTCCTGCGTTCCGATTCCGTCCGGATCGTAAACATACCCGTCGGGACCTGCAAGCGTAACGACCTTCGCGCCGAGCTGGCTGGCTTTCATGGCGACGCCCCACGCGACATTGCCGAATCCGGACATCGCAATGGTCTTTCCTTCCAGCTTGTCGTTCTGGTGTTTCAGAACTTCGCAGAGATAATAGACCGCGCCCCAGCCGGTTGCTTCGGGACGGACAAGGCTTCCGCCGTAGGAACGGCCCTTTCCGGTGAGGACGCCGTTTTCGAATCCGTTGCGGATCCGCTTATACTGTCCGAAGAGATATCCGATCTCACGGCCGCCAACGCCGATATCTCCGGCGGGCACGTCGATGTTGATGCCGATGTGGCGGTAGAGCTCTGTCATGAAGGACTGGCAGAAACGCATGATCTCCGCGTCGGATTTGCCGTTGGGATCAAAATCGGAGCCGCCCTTGGCGCCGCCCATGGGAAGACTGGTCAGACTGTTCTTGAAGGTCTGCTCGAAGCCGAGGAATTTCATGACGGACAGATTGACATGCGAAGCAAAACGGAGGCCGCCCTTGTAAGGACCGATTGCACTGTTGAACTGAATGCGGAAACCGCGGTTGACCCGTACAGCGCCTTTGTCGTCTACCCACGGTACACGGAACTCAATCACTCTTTCAGGCTCGACCAGCCGCTCAAGAAGACCTGCTTTTTCATATTCGGGATGCTGGTCGATGACAACGGACAGAGACTTCAGAACCTCTTCCACCGTCTGCTGGAATTCGGGCTCGTTGGGATCACGTTTTTTGACGGATTCGATTACTCGATCCACATAATTGCTCATAACAACCTCCATTTATTATTTATAGATAATTGCCGTTCGGCTCAGTATCATCATATCGTTATCAAAATCCAAAGTCAATCACGCAGCCTAAATAATAGTTTGAAATGCTAATAATTTTTGGAAAAACAAAAACCGGGCAAAATCCCGGTTGATGCATATCGATTGTTGCGGGAGGAAGTCAGCCGTTGTCGCGTCCTGCAAACGTGCACATGTAATCCGCCCTGCCGCCTCTTCCGCCATTGATTTTCTGAGCGTAACGGCAGTATCTGCACTCGTTGGCATAGAACAGCAGTGAGCGCCGGTAAGCAAAATTCTCGCACTCGTCGGCGGTGATCTCTGCAGCCTCATGCCCGTTCAGCAGGAGACCGAGCAGACCTTCTTTTTTCGGCTTTACTGCAACTTCCATTTGAACCCCATCCTTTCATCAATGCCGCGATCGGCATTCCTTTCAAGCAAGTTATAGCATCGCTAAGCACCTGAACACAATATGTTGTGTCTATTGTTAAAATAAACGTAACATTTAGTGTTAGGTTTCTTCACAATACGATACCGGAAGGATTTCCGGAAGAAGGAACGGGGCAAGGAAGCAGCGCGCAGATACGGGAGATGATCTCCGTGCAGATTGCGAGAAAAGGGATTTCAATGAATCAGACAGGCTTATTCGTGGCTGCTGTCTGTGTCCAGAACCGGCATAACGAGCGTCTTTTTCCGGGCTTTCCAGTCCGGCAGAACGGATCCGACTTCCGCCCAGAACCGGGGACCGTGGTTTTTGTTCCGGATATGCGCGAGTTCGTGAACGACGACGTAATCGATAGCTTCGGGAGAGTTGACCATGAGAAACAGCGAAAAGCTGAGACTGTTCTTTGCGCTGCAGCTTCCGTAACGCGTTCTTGCCGAGGTGACCCGGAACGGGGGCGGTTCAAGCCCCATCCTGCCTGCAAAGAAAGCGATCCGGCCGGGAAGTATCTCTTTGGCCTGAGTGCGGAGACGGTCAATATCCTTCTCGCTGACCCGGACAGCTGCCGCTGCTTTTTTCCGCTGCTTCTCCGCAGCGTTGCGGATCCACTCCGAGCGGCGGGACAGAAAAGCCTCAATCATGAACAGCGGCATCCGCCGGGGAGCCCGCACAAGAACATGCCCGGAGGCGTCGACCTCGACAGACAGTGTTGTCCTTTTTGAACGGATCAGTTTGTAGTCGGGCATCATACGATCTGGAAAAGATAGAATTTCAGGTAGTTCGTTTCCGGAACATTCCAGAGGATGGGATGATCGGGCGCCTGCTGCCTGCATTCGATCTGTCTGAGCTGGACGTCTGCGTCCGCTGCCGCGCTTGCCAGCATTTCGCGGAAGAGTTCGTCCGTTGCGAAATGCGAACAGGAACAGGTCGCAAGGTATCCGCCGCGGGGCAGGAGTTTCATCGCTTTCATGTTGATCTCCTTATAGCCCTTCATGGCGTTCTTTACGGTCGCCGTGCTCTTTGTGAATGCGGGGGGATCCAGGATGATGTAATCATACCGGCGGTCTCCGGCGTCCGCATACTCCGTCAGGAGACGGAAGACGTCCGCCGAAATGAAATCCATATGGTCAAGGAGATTGTTTCGGGAGGCGTTTGCCTTGGCCGCCAGGACCGCGTCCTCGGAGATGTCGACCGCGGTGACGTGTTCCGCGCCTGCTTTTGCGCAGTTTAACGCGAAAGCGCCCGTATGGGTAAAGCAGTCGAGCACCGTTCTCCCGCCTGCGATCCGCGCGGCGGCCTGACGGTTATATTTCTGGTCCAGAAAGAATCCCGTTTTCTGCCCGTCGAAATAGTCCACGTCATAAAGGATGCCGTTTTCCGTGATCTCCGTATGACCGCTGAGATCGGTCCGCAGTCCGTTCCCGGGATAAAAACGTTTTTCCGGCTGCATGCCTTCCTTCAGGCGGAGCGGGGAATCGTTTCGTTCATATATGGCGGAAACGGAAACGCCGTATTCGGCAAGGACGCGGATGATCGCGGAAAAAATGACGTCTTTTTTCAGCTCGATGCCGAGGGACAGGACCTGGGCAACCAGGATATCTGAAAAACGGTCCACGGTCAGGCCGGGAAACATATCCGATTCGCCGAAGATAAGCCTGCAGCAGGAAAAATCATTTCCCATGACCTGGTGCCGGTACGCGATCGCGTAACGGACCCGTCTTTCCCAGAAAGCATCGTCGAAGCGGTCATTCGTGTTGCGTGAAATGATCCGGATTCGGATTTTACTGTTGCTGTTGTAAAATCCCGTTCCGAGGTATTTCCCTTTCTGCGAGCACACGTCGACAAGGCTGCCGTCCGCCGGGACCGCCTCCACGGAAAGGATCTCATCGGAAAACACCCACGGATGGCCTCCGCGCACCGCGCGCTCTCCTTTTGGCGTTATGGTTGCTTTGATATAGGTTCTCATCTTTCTGCCTCAGGTTCTGTACTTACGGTTCAATATTTCACCGATCGGATTCTTCAGGTGCCTGTCCTTATAATATACATAATTCTGCGATACGGGATATTCCAGCCCGTCGTCCCAGACAACCGACTCAAGATGGTTTTCAGGGTCCGGGCGCCCTGTCGCGACTGTAACACGGTTATGGATGCGATTTGAGAGATGAACCATGAACATATTCCTGTTCGGATCGACGGAGAAATGATTTCCGGTAAAGCCGTTCAGGGCGATGGTTCCGTCCGTAAAGCATTGCGGGACTTCGCTGAATGTCTGGATGGGGTGCTTCGCGTAGCACAGATAACCGAGATAATGCGTATAGGATCCGTCCGGAAGCCGGAATCCGGTCCGGTTTTTCCCTATTTCCATAAGGAGAGACCGGGGAAGGACGCAGCCGTTGAGAAGGCCCTGGGCGAGGTGCGTCATGTCTCCGATCGTTGAAAAAAGCCCGGCGTGGCCGCACAGATCCGAACCGTCCCTGCTGATGATCCGGGCCTTCGGGTCGTGAACGGTTCCGACAGGGCAGTCGGTGTCAAGAACCTTGGTCCCGTCCGGGAGAATGCGCCGCTCATAATTGTAGCAGGCGGTCCTGGAATACAGTTCCGCGGGGACGACAGCATACGTGTGTGACATTCCTAGCGGGGAGAGGATATGATCCCTGAGATAGGAAAAGTAATCCGTTCCCGCTGCGCTTTCAATCACGTATTTCAGGATCATGGCGCCCATATCCGTGTAGTACCGTCTCTCAGGGCGCGGAGACGGCTTGGCGCTGAACAGCAGGTCGAGCGCGTCCCCGGGATTCCGCTGGGCGTCGATCCGTTCGTCCGTCGAAACAGCTTTCTGGAAAGACAGAAGGTCCAGAACGGAAATATCGTTCAGAAAACGGAACCGGCTGTCGTGTCTGGAGATCGGGTCGTCAAAGGACAGCCTGCCTGCCTCCCTCAGCTGAAGAATGGAAATGGCCGTAAAGATCTTTGTGACAGAGGCAAGATCGTATATGGACTCCGGCTCCGATTTGCGTTCGCTTGAGACAAAACGGCCGTCTTCCGTCCGCTCGCATTCCTGGATCAGCCCGCAGCAGAGCTGTTCATATGAGCGGGCGTTTCCGAAGGAGAGATTGATGCCGGAGATGATTCTCTTTTCTTCCGTAAGAATGCGGATTCCTTCCGAGAGTTCGATGGGTACTACCTCATTTCCGTTCAAAGACCGTGATATACTGCATACATGGAACAGTTTCGGGAAACACGCTGGGAGGTTTATATGCTTCGCTGCGCGGACGGATCCCTGTATACAGGGATCGCCCGGGATGCCGAGCGCCGCGCGGAAATGCATAATTCCGGAAAGGGAGCCAAATATACGCGATCCAGGCTGCCGGCGGTTCTGGTTTACAGGGAGCCGTGCTGCGGCTACTCCGCCGCGTTACGGAGAGAAGCGGCAATCAAGCGTCTCCCGCGCACGGAGAAGCTCCTGATGGCAGAAAACTATGCAAAGAATCATCCTCTAAGCTCGTCAGGCTGAATCCCGAAAACGGATGCGGCGTTTTTCCAGAGGATCTGCTCCCGCTCCTCGTCCGTGAGGAACAGGCCGTTAAACTTTTCGACTTCCTCTGCAGGGGACCACATTGGATAATCTGTTCCGAAAAGAACGCGTTCCGCGCCGATGAAGCGGATAAAAGCAGTCGCTTCCGCCCTGCCGAGGGCATACAGCGAGGACGAGCAGTCCACATACAGCTTTTTCTGGTCGAACAGTTCCGCCACGGCGCCTCTCCATACGGTCCATCCGCCGAAATGCGCTCCGATGAGGATCAGGTCGGGGAATCTTGAGAGGACTTCCAGGATCTGGACCGGATTCGAATATGCGTAGCGGTCATCACCGCAATGGCACAGGACTGGAAGTTTTTCTCTTTCACATAACGCAAAAATGCGGAGAAACCTTGGATCCGCCACGGAAGTCTGCTGAAAATCGGGATGGATTTTGATCCCTTTGAGCCCGAGTTCTCGGATTTGCCGGAAGTCTTCCTCGGGATCCGATGTGTCCGGATGCACGGATCCGAGCCCCAGAAACTTTTCGGGGTGCTGCTGTACGGAGTCCGCAATAAACCGGTTGATGGAAGCGACCTGGTGCGGTGTAGTGGCAACGCTGCTGAGAATGTGGAGGGAGATGCCGGAAGAGTGCTCTTCCCTTAACAGCGTGCTGACTTTTCCGTCGAAGCAGATGGGCTCGTGGTAGAACGTGCCGATGGACGAAGAAGCGCGGTCGGCGATCTGGTCGGGATATACGTGGCAGTGTGAGTCGATAATCTTCATAATACAGATGATTGTAGCACAGAAATGCGTTCCGAGTCAGTATGAATATTTAGCCATGCGTTTACGATACAGAGTGGATTTGCTGCCAAATCCGTTCAACAGACGGCATGCAGCGGATCCGGGGCAGGATATGGAATGCTCCGGGACCATCTGAAACACGGGAAACGAAAAAGTCGCTCCTGCGTGTGCAGAAGCGACCGGAGTATTCGACCGGATGCGGACAATCCGCCCGGGCGGAACGCCGCAGCAGGAAGCAGTCTGTCAGTCAAGCCGGCTGGAACAGGCGAGAATCGCCTGGAAGCTTTCTTCGTGAAGATCGTGCTCCATTTTGCAGGCGTCCTGAAATGCAATGGTTTCATCGACTCCCAGGCGCATTAAAAAACCTGCGAGTTCTTTATGACGGTTATAGATGCCTTCGGCGATTGCGCGTCCGGAATCGGAGAGCGTGATGGCACTGTCCTTATCCATATGGATGTAGCCGTTTTCGCGGAGCAGTTTCATGGCATGGCTGACGCTGGGCTTTGTCACGCCCAGATGTCTGGCTACGTCCACGGAACGCGCGGCGCCGTTTTTTATTTGAAAAATCAGGATCGCTTCCAGATAATCTTCGGCGGATTCATTGATTTTCATAGGAGATCTCCTTCCGGATACCTGCGGGAAACAGGCATCCCGGGAAACGGTCAAAAAAGCGCTTTGTCCGGATAAAGTCCCGCTTCTGTCATTTTCTCCAATGCGGCGACTACGGAGGGCTTGTCTTCTTTGTAGGTAACGCCATACCAGCGGTCGGGGCTCGGTATGACTTCAACACTGGCTTTGCCGCTTCTCAGCAGCTTCCCGACTTCCATCGGAATCAGGAATTCCGCCTTTTCGGGATTTGCCGGCACTTCATTGTTCAGAAAATCCGGGAATCTTGCCGAGATCTCATCCAGAATGCTCGGGGTAAATCCCCACATGTTCATGGACACCAGATTGTCAGCGGGGATATGCGTATAGGTCTTTCCTTCGTCTTCCGTAAAGGCGGGACCGTCGGGCGTGCGGACGATGCGGAGGCGTTCCACGACATTGATCAGCGTCCCGTTCGGGTCTGTCTCACAAACTCCCCGGGCAACATGACCGTGATCGGTCAGAGTGTTGTCAAGCAGGAAACCGATCATGCAGTAGTCGTACTTGTCCTTTTTATCCTCTGATCTCGTGAGCCGGTCATACAAAAGCTTAAAGCCCTGTTTTCCGTAGTAGTCATCAGAATTGATGACGGCAAACGGTCCGTCGATCACATCCTTGCAGCAGAGGATGGCATGCGCGGTTCCCCAGGGCTTTTTTCTGCCTTCGGGGATCTCGTACCCCGGCGGAAGCATGCTGTCCAGCTGCTGGAAGACGTATTCGACTTCCATTTCCTTCGCAACACGGTTGCCGATCATTTCCTTGAAGCGTTCTTCAAGATCCCTGTTGATGATGAAGACGACTTTTTCAAAACCTGCCTGCTTGGCGTCAAAAATCGAGTAGTCAATGATGATTTCCCCGTGCTTGCCGACGGGATCGATCTGTTTCAGTCCGCCGTAGCGGGACCCCATACCTGCTGCCATAACGACCAGAACCGGTTTGCTCATTGCTGTGCCTCCTTATGATAAATGTTACATAACGAATCCGTCTTTCGACTGCATTGTATTCATTATTATACGAAACGATCGGCGGAACCGCAACCAAGGTACTGCGCGCGGACTTATGCCGGACCGAAATATGCTGCCCCGATCGTTCCCGCGACATTACATATCATCCACCCGAAGCATTAAGGATCCAATACATCTGTTGTGACCTGCCCGATCGTGATCCATCCTCTCAGAAGATAGTATACGTCCGTATCATCCGGGGCTTCTTCAGGGGCAATATGGGTCGACGAATGCTGAAACTCGGTTTTTCCGTTCGCTTCGGAAATCAGCGCATATCCGTTTTTATACAGGTTGATCGGGGCAAGACGGACATTTTTCCGGATCCCCCTGATCTCATCGGAGGGGATCCCTGGAAGGTTGACGTTCCATAGCGCATTGCGGCCAATCGGGAGCGGGACCAGCTCTGAGATAATGGAAGGCAGGAACCTGTCCACCGTGTCCTGCACGGTCGCAGGGGACTGCACGGAGCCGACAGAAAAAGCCATGGCGGGTATTCCGTTCATCAGCGCTTCCTTTGCTGCCCCGATCGTTCCGGAATAGGCAGCATCGAATCCTGCGTTGAAACCCTTGTTGATGCCTGAAAACACAATGTCGGGCTTTACGGGAAGCAAGGAAGCGACGGAAAGCTTCACGCAGTCAGCGGGCGTGCCGGAAACGCTCCATGATTTCCGGGCGAAGGGAAGCTCCCGCTCCGTGGCGGTCAGACGCGAGTTGATGGTAATGTGATGGGACATGGCGCTGCACTGATGATCCGGTGCCGCGACGAAAACAGTGCCAAAGCCGGAAGCTATTTTTATAAGCTGCAAAAGCAGCTCGGAGGAGATGCCGTCATCATTGGTGACAAGGATATTCAAGGACACAAAACCTCTTTCCTAATCTTGCATACCATTATATCCTAAAAAGACACGGGACAGAAGAAGAATTCGCCGGAGTGAAGCGAGGCGGGCAGTCCGTTCATTTTCAGTCGTAAACCGTGCGGGGGAACCCTCGGAATGAAAAATGCCTTGCATATGTTTTGCATCTGGGATAAAATACTATCTGTGGCTCGGGAATGTAGCCCAGCTGGTCAGAGCGCCTCGTTCACATCGAGGAGGTCAAGGGTTCGAGCCCCCTCATTCCCACCAAAAAAGCTCCCTGAATACAGGGAGTTTTTGTTTTTCTGTCAAAGCTGTCTTGCGCCATCCGATATGCTGCCCATTCGCCGGCCGGATCGGAAACGGAATGATTTCATCTTACTGATTCGGCAATTGACTGTCTTCAGCAGGAACTATTTCCGGATCTATTTTTTCTATTTCTTTCATATAACCGGCCGTAATAATGCCCGCAGGAAGCGCGACAAAAGCAACGCCGAAAAGCGAGGAGAACATGGAGATCGCCCTTCCAACCTCTGACACAAGATACACATCCCCATACGCCACCGTTGTCAGGGAAACAACCGCCCAGTAAATAGCATCATAGATATTATCAAACGTATCCGGTTCAACGTTGAAAGCAATAAGAGCGGATATGTAAACATATCCGAGAGCAAAAATGCCGACGGTCAGGAGAGCCTTCTTTGAGTTTTTGATTACATTTAGAATGATCTGTACATTTTTTGAGTACCGGATAAACTTAAAAATGCGCAGAACACGCGTTGCCCTTACCATTCGGAAAACACGCAGCATCTTGAACCCGCGGTGAAGAAGCGTCACCGAGGGCAGTATGGAAATGAGATCGATGATAGCCATCGGTGTGAACGGGTATCGCAGAAAGGCAATGACAGGTTTGTCATTGCTCCCAAAATCCGCCGTTGACCAGCGCAATAAATAATCAATGATAAATACAACCGTCGTGATCTCGTCTGTAATGTTAAAAAACGGTATCTCTTCTTTGAAATTGAGCGGCAGAAGACTGACGATGATCATGACCATCATAAAGGCGTCATAGACGCTGCTCCAAACATCCTGTCCGTCCGATGCCTCTATCGTGCGGTAAATCCGTTCTCTCATTGCGTTCACCTAAAATAGAATTGATGAAATGATCCGAAATCCAATAATCCGATATCTATCTTTTTCATCATGATACCTTATAATATTATTTCATTCAACTTGGGTCGGGGAAAGGCCCCGTTCCCGGGAATCATTCAGGCTGCTCATCAGGGGTGATTTTCATCAAATAATCTGTATGCCGGGATTACGACGCTATTCCTCGGGTTTCAGAACAACAATCAGTTGCCTGGAAAAGCGCTGACGTAAGCATGCCGTTTCGTATCCTTGGCTTCAGGCATTTTGGCCTATCCGCTCGCGGACCGCTTCCTTCGCGGAAGCAGGCGGCTGCGGAGAGATTTCTGAAAGTTGAAAAGGCCGGTCGGTTTCAATATAATAAATGCAAACTGAAGTACCGGAGAATTATTTTTGCGCGAAAAATCCCTGAAATGGATGATAGGAGCACTGTTCATTCTGGCCATATTGATAGCAGGAGTATGGTCGGGTATTCATGCGCTCAAGTCCAGGACGGCCGTTCCTCAGCCGGTCGTGGAGCAGGTACAGGAAGAACCGGAACCAACGTCTTTTGAAAGCCAGTTGCGGCAGACGGCGCAACCGACTGAAAATCCGCCTGAAGAACCGACGTTCGAACCTTCGCCTGCCCAATTGCCGAAGACCGAGGAACCGACTGAAAATCTATCCGCTGACCCAACACCGGGACCGGAAACATTGCAGGGAAGGACGGAGGAGGAGCTGCTGAAGGAATACATTGCCGGGATGTCCGTTCAGGATAAAATCGGGCAGCTGGTAATGTTCGGCTTTTCGGGAACATCGACGGTCAGCAAAGATTTTCGAAGAATACTGTCCAAGTACCATGTCGGAAATGTTGTCCTGTATGGAAGCAATATTTTTAAATCGGATGAAAGCGGTGGATTCGATACCGCAAGGAAACTGACACGAAGACTGGAGAATGCCAACGAAACCGGGATTCCTTTTCTGATCAGCATTGACATTGAAGGCGGTGTTGTTCTGCGGTTCCGGTGGCATTCCGCTCCGAATTCTGCGCGTACGCTTGGGAAGAAGAACGACTATGACCTTGCATATAAACAATTCTTCCGTGTCGGGGAAAAGCTGAAGGATGTCGGCATCAATATGAATCTTGCCCCTGTTCTGGATATTTCAGAAAACGCCATGAAGACAGTCCTCAGATCAAGAATCATCAGCGGGAACCCGGAAGTGGCTGCAAATATTGGAAATGCAATAATAAACGGACTCAGAGACGCAAAATGCCTTTCCACCGCCAAGCATTTTCCGGGACATGGAGGCACAACGCAGGATTCACATGCCACTACGCCGGTTATCAGGAAATCATTGGAGGAAATGAAGGAATACGATCTGATTCCCTTCCAGGCTGCGGTGGATAACGGGGTGGATACCGTTCTTGTTGCTCACATTTCCTATCCAAAGATTGACGATCAAAATATTGCGTCGTTGTCTGAGATATTTATTACGAAACTGCTTCGGGAAGAAATGGGGCATACGGGTCTGATTATGAGTGATGATTTCCGTATGACGGGGGTTACATCTCAGCATACGGTGGGGGAAGCTGCCGTCCAGTTTATTCTTGCCGGGGGTGATATTATCCTGTGCGGTCCAAGACATGATTTGCAGGAAAAAATCATGGAAGGATTGACCAATGCAGCTGAAAGCGGAGCACTTACGGAAGCGAGACTGGATGAGAGCGTCTACAGGATTCTATCCAAGAAGATGAAAGTTACGGAATGGAACCCGATGCAAGCATCCGCCTCTGAAGAAGCTGATTCTTGAGTACAGCAAGTCTATCACGCGAGAGGGTCTTGCATTTCTTTTAGAATATATGCTACAGTAAAACACGCGAAATGCCGGAATGATGGAATTGGCAGACGTGGCGGACTCAAAATTAACTCGGCTCTCCGACGTTTGAGGCCCAAAAAACCCCATGATTTAGGGCTTTTTGAAAACTTCATAACAGCGTTTTTCCTAAATCGACCTCCAAATCGACCTCCGATTTCCGAGAAACGAGCAATTTTGCCGGTGTGATGGAATTGGCAGACGTGGCGGACTCAAAATCCGCTGGACTAATCATCCGTGTGGGTTCGAGTCCCACCACCGGCACCAAAACCCCAGATTTTCTGGGGTTTTCTGCTGTTTTTAAGCACGAAAACGGCATGTTGATCCGTTACGCTTGCCATCGTCAAATCACGGTTTTCAGAATTTTCCATCCTTCATTTCTCCAGTAATTACGGGCATTTCCGGACTTTGAGAGGTCGATTCGGAGGTCGGTGAAATCCGTTCGGTGGCCTTTGAATTCTGAAAAACACCCATGATCGCGTTTGCCGAAGCGACCTTGGACGAGTAATCCAGGTGCGTATAGATATTGCTCGTGGTGGCAATATCGCTGTGCCCGAGCCACTCCTGAATGTCCTTCAGCGCCACCCCATTCGCATACAGAAGCGTCGCGCAGCTGTGCCGGAGATCGTGAAATCGGATCTGGCGCAGTCCATGATTCTTCAGAAACTTTGGGAACACCTCCGTCAGATAGTTTGGCTTCATCAGTTCTCCCATTTCATTAACGTAGACATAATCCAAATAGTCTCTGCAATAACTGGTCCCGCATATTTTGCGATTGATGTTCTGCTTTTCTTTCAGGTTCAGCAGGAACTCTTCAAATGGTGCAACAAGAGGCAGTGTCCGATGAGAGGACTTTGTTTTGGTGCTGTCCTTCCCGATCAGAACCTCCTTTCCGTTCACCGTCGTTTGAACGACCGTGTGCTGGATGGCGATCGTTTTACGTTCAAAGTCGATGGCGTCCCATTTGAGACCGATCACCTCGCTGCGACGCAGCCCATAGAATGCGGCAAGG
Organism: Clostridia bacterium; assembly: GCA_017429985.1. Lineage (GTDB taxonomy): Bacteria > Bacillota > Clostridia > Christensenellales > CAG-138 > JAFRNW01. Next base: position 125,765 of record JAFRNW010000042.1, read on the forward strand.
ATCACCCCAAGCTCCAGGTTGGTTCCCTTTACAGCCTCGAATAGTTTTTCCAGCTCTTCCGCCTTATATGGCTTTGTCTGAAACGGGCTTTTGCGCGGACGCTGAACCTTGTCGGCAGGATTGCTCGCGATAAGGTCCGTTTTGAAGGCGTACTGAAGCGCTTTACGGATGTTCGCATGGCGATGAATGACGGTGTTTGTGCTGACGCGATTGACGTCCATCTCGTATGAATAGTAATCCTGGATCTGTTTAGCTGTGACCTCCCGCAGCAAAAGATTCGGGTGAAACCGATCAAAATATGGGATGATCTTATTCTTGATTGCCTTTTCATACGAGCTGTAAGTGACGTCCGTAACGCTGGAACGCATCATCTTCAGCCAATCCTTCAGAAATACCGTGAACCGGATATCCGAATCGACGTTCAGACCGCTTTTCTTTGCCATGATCCGGTAACGCAGTTCTTCTTCCTTCTCCCGGCGCGCTTCGAACAGCATGGCCTCGGCACGCTTTTTATTGCCCTTCAGGGGCAGCTTTGTGGAACGGGACGGCGTCCTGCGCTGTCCGTTCTCGTCTGTGTAGCTCAGAACGATGTGATAATATCCATCCTTCTCTCTGAGATGTCCTGCTACCATTTCCATTATTTATTACTCCTTTCCTGTGTAGCTGTGTACATCCGCCGCTGACACGGACAGGATATGCCCTGTCCGTGCCGCCTTGCGAATCTACTGGGTTTTACCCAACGGATTTTTGGAGGTCGGTCAGGTATTCGATCACAAATACCTTCGGGATCCTGTACCGTTTTCCGATCCAGTAGCTTTTGATCTCGCCGCTTTTGAGAAGGCGATATACGCTTTTCGTGCTGGTGCCTCCGAGCATTTCGGAAAGCTGCTCGACATTGACGACGTCTGGATAATCCGTGAACATCACCTTGTAGTAGTCCTGTAATTCGCGTTTCCTCATGACGGTCTCCTATCGTACGCCGGAATCACGGGAGGGCTTTCTTTCCGGCTGACGGACTTTAGCCTGCTGTTCCAGCATTCGTACAATCGCGTTTCGGATCTGGTTGGGGGTATAATCCGGAAAGAAGTGCTGCAAGGTATCCAGAGGGATCTTCACCATCTCACGCTGATTCGGCTTTTCTTCTGCGAGGATATCGAAGATATCGTCATCTGTGAGCTGACCTGCTGCAAACAGCTTCTTCATCCGGCAGGCTTGTGAGAGCGAGGGCGTGCAATCCTCACTCTCAATAGCTGTCAGAAGCACCTGCTGCATTTCTTCGGACAAATAGGAGAGCTCCACCGCAGGCGTGAAGGAAATGCGGCCTTCATCCACCAAGGCAAGGAGATCCGGGTCCAGATAGGTCAAACGAATGTAGCGTTTGATCGTGTCCTTGGAAACGTTCTCCGCTTCTCCGATCAGATCCGTGCTCAGCTTCGGTGCAACTTGCGCCGAGGTTCGTTTGCCTTGATGCGATATGGCTTCCAGCTTCATTTTGTAAGCGAATGCCTTTTCCGAAGGCAGCAGATTCTCCCGGTGTAGATTGCTGTCCACCATCTGGATGACGGCGGCGTCGTGGTCGATGTCGAGGACAATGACCGGAACTTTGGTGAGCCCTGCAAGTTCCGCTGCTTTCGTTCTGCGGTGTCCGGAAATGATCTCGTAATCATCCGTGCCTTCCAGGCGGCGAACGATCACAGGCGACAAAATGCCGTTCTCGCAGATGCTCTCCGACAGCGCGGAAAGCGCGTCATCCTCCTTTACATGATAGGGGTGATCCCGAAACGGACGCAGCCGGGAGAGCGGCAGCGCTGTAACGGTCATCGGCGCAGCTGGAGCGTCTGCCGCAGCTGGATCTGTCGGTATACCGAGTGCTTTCCGCACACTGTTCCAGTGCGGATTGTTATGCAAGTTCTCTGTCATTTACATACCTTTCTTGATTTCAGTTTGTTCTGTGCATATGGAGCTAAACTCCGGTTCGGCACGTGCGCGGCGAATGATTCCGGGAACGATCTTGATAACATGCTCTGTGGCGGTTCCGCGTTCATATGCGGTACGGGTAATCTCGTTGAGCTCCCGCTCAGGGCGTTGATCCGTTCAGCGAAGTGGCGCCGGTCGATGTTCGGCCCTTCCGGAATAGTAGTCTTCATGATCCGTTTTCTTAGAAGTGCGGACATATTCAGACCTCCTTTCTCGCATAGCTTTGTGAGCACTGCGCGCCCGGAGTCGTACAGCATGATATGGACCTGGTGATTGTGTTTGTTCATTTTTGTGTTTCCTTCCGGTCAAACACATTTTCCGCCTGAAGGCGGCATAGGGTTTCAGGGGCACCCTGACAAGCGGGATGTGTGGATACAAATCCCATGCTTGCAAGGACGTGTACTCGAGGAGGGTTCAGGATTCACAAGGAGGTGTACCGGAGGAAAGTTCAGCATTCACATTCACTTCCTTCCGAATCCGGTACACGCTGCAGCGTAATCAGCCGGGCGTCTCGCGTACGGCGGTAACCGTAGACGATCCCGTTTTCCTGCAGGAACGCGTGGTGCTGATTTAGGAGCTTCGTGACCACAGTTGTCGGAACATCCGTCACCTGCATTTCGGACAGCAGCGCCGTGGCAGTACCTTCCCAGCCGACCTTCGGTACCCATGCGACAACCGCATGAATAAAGTCCGGGATCTGCAATTCGCGGATCTCTTCTTCGTTGTATCGCTCAAGTAGCGACCACTCTCCGTTCATGAACTGCAGCTTCAGCTTCTGCTGTTCCAGGTCACGACCGGTGATATACAGCGTAGCGGTGTTTTGCTCACGCTCGCGCTTTAGCACGATCATGGCGTCGGACGCACCCTGCAGTCCTGTCGAACCGGTCAGCATATCGAACGGATCCTCAGAACTCAGCTTCCGGAGGTGATGAACGAGCACGATCGACAGCCCCATGCCGTCCGCCAGTTCCTTCAGACTGCACAGGCATTTGTAGTCATCCGCATATGCGTTCCGGTATGGATCCGGTGTCCGGATCATTTGCAGCGTGTCGATGATCACAAGCCGCAGCGCCGGATGCTTGCTTTTGAAGTCCCGGATCTGATCCTCCAGATCGTTGCCGAGCATGCCTGCGCGTACGGCGAAATGCAGACTTTCCGGTGCGGCATCCTGTACGAGCTTGAACAAACGGTCTTGCAATCTGGAGAGGTTGTCCTCCAGACACAGGTACAGTGCCTCTGCTTGCTCGGTTTCCATGTCGAGGAAGGGGCGTCCCTCCGCGACGGACAGGCAAAGCCGGAGCATCATCCAGGATTTGCCTGATTTTGAGGGACCGCCGATGATCGTGATCCCTTCTCCGATAAGCCCTCTGACCAGTTGCTTGCGTGGTTCATAGGGCGTTGCGATCAGCGTTTCCGCACTGATCGTTTTCAGTTCTTTCATGTTTTTGTTTTCCTTTCTTTTTCTCTTGCAGTACACTTCCCTCGAACGGTGCGATACGGTTTTTTGTTTCAGCGTCGCCTCCTTTCTATGTGACGGGTGTGACGGCAGTGACGGCATAATCTCTATAGAGAAATCACCGTCATATCCGTCACCGCTGTCACAGCACAGCCGCATATCCGTCTCAGGATCCCCGCATCCCGCCGGGCCGCCCAATGCTGTGACGCGTTCAAGGCGGAAGTTTCATTGTCTGTGAGCCGTGCTTTTCTATGCAGTTGTCAAGGTGCAAAGGGCTTACAAAAAAGCCTTTCACTATATAGGCCGAAAAAAGGGCGTTTTATGCATGGATTCCTTAAAAAAGACAAAAACGGCACTTTTTTCTCCAGAATCGGGCTTATAAGTATTTACCCCTCTACTTATAACGGCATCCATTTTTGCGTTTTGAAGGGTGGAAAAAATAATATATTTTCCCTGCCGGTCCATGCCGTCGTTCTCACGCATGTTCTCTCGAACCCCCGCATCCCGCCGGGCCGCCCAATGCTGTGACGCGTTCAAGGCGGAAGTTTCATTCTGGTGTTACCCGAGATCGGTTATTCCGTTGTCAAGGTGGAAGGCAATTTATCCCTCTACCTATAACTGCATTGATAAATGGCATTTTGAAGGGTGGAGAAGAAAATATATTTTTTAGGTTTTCAAGAATAGGGTCAATTGATGGATGATTTGATCCAGAAATCTTGTGTATATGAGAGGAAAAGAAAGCCAGGAAAAGACGTAATAATTTGACCGAACTCGTCAATTCTTGTTTTTCTTATTATGGCTATTCTTCTTTTTCTCATAATCTCCGGACAAAAAGAGCCGGGACACATAGAAGTGCACTAACAGACGAACATGGGGGTCCGCTTTTGTTGATATGGTGGCTTTTCTATCTACGATTCATATGCTGCGTTCCGCTTTTTTGCAAAAGAATAATTCTTTCTTATGCGCTTCTCCGTGTAAACTTGCACGGACTTGCACAAAACTTATACGCGTGTAAGTTTCATATACTCATTCCTTGGAAGAATTTTGGGGAGATGTTCAGATAGCTATGAAAACCAAACTCCTGCATTCTTACACAGGTTAGAGAGCATTTATTGTCTTGTTTTTTATATTTCCGCATGATTGTAATGTGTTTACGAGTTTTTTCATCAAGAAATTACATATTGGTTACAACGAAACAGCGCGAAAGGTACGAAATATGGGTACACTGTTGTCAAAGAGCCGAAGGAGAATGGCATGAAGAACAGGATTCTTGTGGTGGAGGACGACGCGGCGATTCGAGATGCAGTGCTTTTGAACCTGCAATTTGCGGATTACGACACCGTCGCGTTTGACGACGGAAAGAAAGCCGCGGAAGCGCTTGAAAGCGATCACGCGTATGACCTTGCGCTGTTGGATATCATGCTGCCCGGCATGGACGGATTTGAGCTGTTCGGGCTGATGGAGCAGTACAGTATTCCGGTCATCTATATGACGGCAAAGACGGATTCAGCGTCCGAGATAAAAGGGCTTCGGGACGGCGCGGAGGACTATATCGTAAAGCCCTTCGATCCGCTCACGCTGATGGTGCGAGTCGAAAAAGTGCTGAAACGTGTCGGCAAATGGAACGCCGTCTACCGTGTCCGCGACGTCGTGGTCAACACCGAAACACATACAGTCACGAAGGACGGCGAGCCGGTCGAGTTGCAACCGCTAGAATTCGACGTGCTGATCGCACTGTTGCGGCACAAGAATATGACCATTTCGCGCGAGCGGATGCTAAACGAGGTATGGGGCTTTGACTACCTCGGCGAAACGCGCATGGTCGACGTCAAAATTTCCGCGTTACGAAAAAAGCTCGGGCTAGAGGACGCGATCCGCGCAATCCACAAGATCGGCTATCGGCTGGAGGAACGATAAATGAAATTGAGTAATCGCATTACGCTGCTTGTTTCAATCGTTCTCGTCGCAATCATTCTCGGCGTATCGTTTTCGCTCCTCCTGTATGTAAAGAATGCGACCCTGTCGCTTTCAATTGAACAGGTGCAGCGTAAGCAGCAGAATCTTCGTACGTCGTTTTCCGAGATGGCGTGCTTTTACGCACGCACAGACGATTCTGATGCCGTACATGATTCTCTGATCAAGCTCTGCTTCGCGCGCTTTTCCGATCAGTACGGCGTATTACTGCGCGACGGTACAGAGATGGTTTCGAGTGTGGTCGTTGATCCCTCCGCGTATGTTCCTTCGAACAGTGAAGCGTTTTCGAAAGGCACGCCAGTCGCCGTTACCGTACGAGGCAGAAATCTGCTGATTGCAGGGAGCCATGCCAGCGTTGGTGGTCGATCCTACGACGTATATGTGGTTGAGGATGTAACCGAAGTCCATAGTGGCATTCGTCGTATGGCCTGGATTTTTGCTGGCGTCAGTGTTATGGCGATTACGTTCGGTGCGATGGCGGTGACACTGCTTGTCCGGCGCAGCACAAAACCGATTACGTTGCTTTCCGATGCAGCAAAGGAAATCGCCGACGGCGCATACGAAAAACGCGTCGAGGTACGTACGAAGGACGAAATTGGGAGCTTAAGTGAGGACTTCAACCGTATGGCAGACGCGGTCGAAACGAAGATTTCCGAGCTCGAAGAATGCAACGAGCGACAGCGTTTGTTTATCGGCGGAGTCACACACGAGTTCAAAACTCCACTGACCGGTTTGCTGCTCCACGCGGGACTTCTGCGCTGGGCATATCTTTCTGAAAACGAACGCAACGCATCGCTTGAACACATCGAATTACAGACAGCATGGCTCGAACGGCTGACGCAGAACCTTTTGAAACTTACGACCTCCGACGACGAAATCGAATTGCAATCCATCTATATCCCGGACCTTCTTATTGAGGTCAAAGACGGTATTGAACCGAAATTGAACGAATGCGGCGCAACACTTTCCGTGAAGTGCGAAACGGAGATGCTAACGCTGAATCCTGAACTGATCCGGTCCCTTCTCAACAACCTGATCGTTAACGCGGCAAACGCGTACGACGCGGACGCAGTGGAAAAGCCGATCACGCTCACGGTCAGCGGCAAGACGTTTTCCGTCGCAGATCGCGGACGCGGCATCCCGAAGGACGCGCAAAGCCGCCTCTTTGAGCCGTTTTTCAGAGTGGATAAATCCCGCAGCAGGAAGCAGGGGGGCAGCGGCCTCGGCCTTGCGCTTGTCAAGGCAATTGCCGACGCGCACGGTGCAGACATTATCGTGGACAGCGAGGAAGGCAAAGGCACCACGGTTTCGGTCACCCTGCCATAACGCAATTGCATTACAGTTTCATTACAGTTTCGCAATGTTTTTCCTATGGCGGGTCGGTATGCTGAAAGCAGCAAACCGAAAGGAGTTTTTTCGATGAAAAAAAGATTGTTTCTTATTCTTATCGCATCCCTTTTCCTTGCCTGCGCCTGTCAACCGACGCCGGGGGCCGAGATTGTCGTGAATAAAAGCGACAACGTATGGGAGCAAAAACTGTATGCGACGCCGAAACCGCTTACCGATTCGTCTTCGTTGAACGCTAATTCTTCCGACGCGGCGAATGACGACCGTATATTTGATCCGACGGCAGCGTCGAGCACGCAGTCCTTTCCGGACCGTTGGGACGAGGATAACATTCAACTTCGTGAACATGCGACGCTTTCCATCCATACGGATGTAGTAACGCGCGCGGACGGACAGTATCCCACCTATCGCACACGGATGGAACCGTTCACGGAGGAAGACGTCGTTCGTATAGCCGATACACTTTTGCCGCGGCCTGTTGTGCGAGAACTGATCGAAACGAAAACGAAACAAGAACTGGAAGCGGAGCTTCAGCAATATCTCGACGACGTCGCCGATTGGGAAGAGTGGGTGGCAAACGGAAAGCAGGGAGATCGCGATGATACGGGCTTTGATCCGGAAGAAGTCAAGGAAACGACGGATCGTTATAAAAAGGAGATCCAGAACGCCCCGGATACGCTCGATACCGCGCCGGTTTCGGACTATTCCGGCTATCGGATCGGACAGCGCGTGGGCTATCAGCTGGAGAGCGGTGAGTTTGCCTCGATCTCAACTATTGTAAAGAACTCATGGAATACTTTACAAATCTCAAACCGCTGCAGACGATATGGGTATGTGTATTACGAAACGCAGTATAAACGGGATCAGAGTGACCCTGAATTCGGAAATGAAAAGCTTTGGCTGGGCACCGCTTTGTCACGGGAAAATGCCGAAGCGAAGTTGCGGCAGACCCTGGACCGGCTCGGACTGAACGACTTTGAGATCCGTTTTGCTGAACGGGCGACTCTGCTTGACACCTCGGATACGCGAACCGTTAACGTTTCAGGCGGTTGGGGCTTTGAACTACAACGCAGCTTCGGTTACCCGCTGATCGACATTAACTATCGAGCTAGTAGCCATTTGGAGTTCGGATCCGGTAACGGGCTCTTTGAAAACAATCGCATCAGAGATGAGACTATTACGGCTTTTGTCGATGAAAATGGCGTTGAATACTTCATTTTCGGAGGCCGGAAAAAGGTGTTGCAGGAAGTAAATCCGGATGTAGAACTTCTTTCGTTTGAGGATATTCAGCGCATTGTTAAAAACACGCTGTCCGTTTCTCTTCCCGCTTGGGCATCTGGAGACGATGCACGCACGTTTGCAATTGAAATCTATCGAATGACGCTTACCACACAAACAATGCGCGTGCCGGAATCGGATGACTATTACGAAGTACCGTGTTGGGTTGTCTTGTTTGACGGGCTGTTTGAATTGACAGCTGAAGATCGTGCTGTGACACGAAACGATCGTGGCGGAGTACATGATGCGCTAATCATTAACGCTGTAGACGGTTCGGTGGTCATCCCTGAAGACTTGCGTCCTAGGACTGTTCCGGACTAATAAGAAGAAGCAGTCATGAAACTAATAGTTATGATAACAAAGAATACGTATGCAGTTATCTTTATATGACTGTTACCAGATCTGTTATGAGTTGGTAAAAATCGGGTATGAAATCACCCATTAGCTGAGTGATCGACCTCCCACACAATATAAGGACTCTGATTTGGATACAATCGGGGTCCTTATTCTTTGCAACTCGCTCGTGCGAAAAAGTCCTTGTGGCATGGGCTTTTCCAGTTTCTTGCATACGAGCTGCAGAATAAACGAAGTCCCCGACAGATTATTTTGCCGAGGACGTCTGCAATTCTGGAACAAAACTCCGCTTTAAAAATCGTGTGCGAGATAGGCATTTCATGTGCGAGATTGGTAGAAGAAACGCGACTGCTCCTATCCATCATTATTCGTTTAATGCAAATAATCTGGTTTCTATTGCATAAAGGTGCTCCTTGTCTATTAACGTTTTAAAAAGGTGCAAGGTATGTTCACCTGCCTCAGAGTAGTTTGGGGAACATAATTAAGAAAAAATCATCAAAATACTCCCTCTTTCGAATGCTCGTTGCGTTTTGGGGAACAATGTGGTATTGTATACATCAGAAATGTTCCCCAATCGGAGGGTGATATGGAAAACAACACATTTTCGGCCATTCAAGAATTGTTGCAGCAGAAAGCGGACTATCAGGCTCGTCTGAATCTATTACCGTATGATGGGACACCGGAGATCAAAGAACGAAATGAAGGCCGTTATCTTTATATTCGTAAACGGATTGCTTCCAGAGTGACCTCTGAATATGTCGGCATCTATACCGACGATTTATACCAATTGCTTTTGCGCAACGGCCGAGAGGCAAAGGAACTTCGCAAACAGATTCGACGCATTGAAAAGAGACTTGCAGAGCTTGGTTATTCGGAAGCAAATCTACCATCGCGGGTCCTACTAAATCTTGATTTTGCACGGGCGAATATGAAAGCCAGCATCTATGATCAGGCTGTTTTGGAAGGGGTGGCAACGACCTTCCCCCAGACAGAAGATATCATCGAAAATGGCAAGGTAGCGGGCATGACAGCTTCCGATGTGCAAAAGGTGCTGAATCTAAAGCATGCTTGGGACTTTATCATGGACAAGGATGTGATTACATGTCCGACAGATTATTATGTGCTCTGTCATATTGCCCGACTTGTCAATGAGGGTTTCTATCTGGATGGCGGAAGGATCCGGGGCGTCCCAGTGACCATCGGTGGGACAACCTATATTCCGCCGCTGCCCATTGAGCAGATCGTGCGGGAGGAACTGGACAGGATTCTGCATGATTCCGGAGATGAAGTCGGGACAGCGATTCGGCTATGCCTATATTGTATGAAGACGCAGATTTTCAATGACGGCAACAAGCGCGCCGCTGTCATCGTGGCGAATCATTACATGATTGCGCATGGGCAGGGACTGCTTGTCATCCCTGAGGCTGTCGTGCCGGAATTCAAACGGTTGCTGGTCGCATATTATGAGGAGCGGGACAACGGAGAGATCACGGCTTTCCTCCGGGAGAATTGCTGGAGAAAGTTCTAACATTGTTACTGAAGCTGAAGATGCTACAGACAAAAAAACCGTGTCGAGTGGTGATAACCGATTTCGTCAAGATAAATTAGGATGTTTTTTGAAAACACATGATTTTTCTTTGGTTTATGCAGGGGACGGCCTTAGAAATTGCTCATAAATATGGCATTTTGCCCTTGTGTTAAATCTTGCGGTAAAATTATTCAACCGCATGGTTGACCTTCGCTATTCATGTGCTATACTTCCATCGACCGTTAAGGTTTAAGAAAAAAGGAGGAAGGCCCCATGTTGACGAGTATAGGAAGATTCCTAAAGAAGCTGCGGGTTGATCGCGGGGAAATTTTGAAAGATATGGCCGAAAAAGCGGGCATGATCGGCGTAACGGGCACGAACGCAAGGCCGTCCGTCGCTCCGACCTTCGGCGTCGAGCCGATGATGGGCACCAACCCGCTGACGGTCACGCTGCCGACCGACGAGGCTTTCCCGTTCAACTTTGACTGCGCGACCTCCATCGTGCAGAACGGCAAGCTCGAGTTCTACGCCCGTTCAGGCAAGGAAGCCCCCGCGGGTCTGGTCGTCACCAAAGAAGGAAAGACGCTGACCGATCCGGATAAGATCCTCAAGGACATGCGCAAGGGCGAGTGCGCCCTGCTTCCGCTCGGCGGTCTCGGCGAAGGCACAGGCGGATACAAGGGATACGGGTTTACGACGATCGTTGAGATCCTTTCCGCGGCGCTTGCGGGCGGTCCGTTTATGAAGCAGCTCAGCGGCAAGGATGAGAACGGCAACAACCAGATGTACCGGCTCGGCCACTTCTTCTTTGTCGTCAATCCCAAGTTCTTCATGGGTCTCGATACATTCAAGAAAACGGCTGGCGATATCTGCCGCGGTCTTAGGAATTCCGAAAAGGCGCCGGATGCCGAGCGCATCTATACGGCGGGCGAAAAGGAATATCTTGCCTGGTGCGACAGAAAGGACAAGGGCGTTCCGGTAGGCGAAGCCATTCAGAAGGAGTTCATCAATCTGCGCAATGAACTGAATCTTCCCTATCACTTCTCCTTTGAAGACAAATAATTGATCGAAGAAATTTGTCAATTTCCTTTGAATACGAGGGGTGCTGCTTTAAAAGAGCAGGCCCCTTTTAAGTCGGATGTCAGATCAAAATTGGTATGAATACTATATCGATTGATATACCACATTCCGCTGTGGTATACTGATTATCAACGATTATCAGAGTTCTGGGGCTTAAAATCATGCGATCTTACACCGTTCGTCCGAGAGAATCGGCGCTCGAAAACATTCTGGCATATATTCAGGAGAATCATCTGGATCCCGGCGACCGTCTTCCCGCAGAGAGAGAAATGTGCGAGATGTGGCAGATGAATCGGAGCACGCTCCGGTCTGCGCTCAGCAAACTTGTTCAGGCCGGGTTGCTGGAAGTCCGGCACGGGTCCGGCATTTTTCTTGCACCGCCGAAATACATGCGGATGCTTCAGGGACTGACTTCTTTCACAACGGATGCAATGCTGCAGAACAGCATAAATGACAGCCGGCTGATCTCCCTCGAGCATCTGGAATGTGACAAGCGTCTCGGGAAACTGCTTGATCTGACCCTGGGAACGCCGGTCTGGAATCTCGTCCGTCTTCGCCATCTGAACGGGAGAGTTTTGATGATCGACAGCTCCTACTTCTCCGCCGTACGTTTTCCCAACATCGACCGTTTTGACTTTGAAACGGATTCCCTGTACCGGGTTTTTGAGAAAGAGTACGGAGTCATACCGACACGCGGGGATGAACTCATCGCTTCCACCGGAGCGTCGGAGGAAGAGGCGAAGCTGCTGGAAATTGGAACCGGCGCCCCGATTTTCCGGATCGAAAGCAAGACCTGCGATCAGGACGGAAACATGCTGGAATATACCCGTTCCATAGCACGGCCGGACCGTGTCGTGCTGCGGAGCACGCTCAAACGGTTTCCTGCCGAAGAAGGGGTAGAGGAGGACGGTCATGACAGACAGTAAAATCAACGCCCGGTCTCCGCTCTACCTGCAGCTTCGCGAAGTGATCAGAAACAAGATCGAGAGCGGAGAATATCCGCCCGGAACGGCGATTCCGTCGGAGAATACGCTTGCAGAGACCTATGGGATCCACCGTTTATCCGTTCGTTCTGCAATCTCCTCGCTGATTTACGAGGGACTTCTGAAAAGCGTTCAGGGGAAAGGCGTTTTTGTCAACGGGGAAAAAGACCTTCGTGATATGGAGATCATCGGAGGATTCAAACAGACCATGCGTCAGCTCGGACATACGTCGTCCACCAGGATCATTGCAAAAGCTACGAGGAATGCGGGTCCCTATTACAGCAGGCGTCTCGGCATCGATTCCGAAGATCCCATCTTTTATATCAAGCGCGTCTGTTACGCAGAGGACGAACCTTATTCCCTGGAGGAGATTTATATTCCGCAGACCATCATCAAAACACTTCCTCAGGTGGATCTTGAGCTGTATTCTCTCTATGATATCTATGAGTTTTATGGGATCCGGGTATCCAGAGTGGAACAGACGCTGGAGATCGAGGAACTGGATCAGGGAGACGCGAGACTTCTGGACGTGGACAGCTCGTTCGCCGTGATGAAATTCCGGGGGACCAGTTTTGATCAGTTCGGACGTATCGTGGAATATGCCCGGACCTATACGCGGGGAGACCGATGCATCTATCAAGTTCATTATGAACGGGAATGAGTCGTTTCCAATTCTTACGAGGCTGTGCTGGCTGCACGGCTTTTTTTATTTGTGCGGACGGAGCCTGCATGTCCGGAATACGGAACGCACCGGCAGTGAAAATGCCGGAGCGCGGGTCCGGCAATAAACATATAAGAACATAATACAAGCATACCAGTTGAAGAATATTAATGAAATTGGTCTGATTTTGAAACGAAATACGGCATATATTTGCGGAGAATCAAGTTGAAGACGAAAAGCCGGAACCTAAAAAATCTTCGAAATTCAGTACTTTTTGACATACGTTCCCGAAACGTAAAAAAATGGCGCGGATGATAATATCATCGGGTATAAGTGGTATAAAATAGTTGACATGTTATATGTTGAATGCTATGATTTTTTGAGAACAGGTTAACGCCTGAAAAATGAATTTCTCCGGCATACAAGTCCGGAAAAGGAGAGGAAAAATGAAAGTAGCAAAACGATGGCTGCCCTTTTTGCTGATCGTATGTCTGCTTGCAGGCTGTGCTGGCGCACCGGAGCAGGCGGCAGCGGGAGGTTCCGCCGCCGCACCGCAACAGAGCGGTTCTGCACCGGCTGCTCCGGCACCGGATGGTGCCAAGGTTCTGAATGTGGGACGCATGGCCGAGCTGTTTGACATGGATTCCACGATTGCGACGGAAGCTGATTGCCTTGAAGTGATCGAAGCGATCATTGAACCCCTTTTCGTTACAGCTGCGGACGGAACACCCACACCCGCGATGTGCGAATCCTATGAGATGAATGATGATGGAACGTTGTATACCTTCCACATCCGCTCTCAGGCAAACTGGATGAACGGCGTTCCTGTAACGGCGCATGATTTTGTATATGCATGGCGGCGTCTCGTGGATCCCGTAACGGCTTCCGAATACAGCTTCATGATGGAAGTTGCCGCAGTCAAGAATGCGACGGCCTGCATCACCGGAGAGAAACCGCTGGAGGACCTCGGCGTCCGTGCCGAAGACGACAAGACCCTGGTCGTTGAGCTTGACCGCCCAGTCACATATTTTCTGAATCTGATGGCGTTCCCGAGCTTCTGCCCGATCAATGAGGCTTATGCGACGGAAAAAGGCAGCGAGTACGCGCTCGGTGCAGACAATCTGCTCTGCTGTGGTCCGTTCTACATGTCTGCCTGGGATGTCGGCGGCAATACCTACCAAATCCGCAAAAACCCGACCTACTGGGACGCGGAGAACGTAAAGCTTGACGAGATCAATTTCCAGATTATCAAGGATCCCCAGCAGACAATGCTCGCGTATGAGAGCGGAGATCTGGATTACGTCCGTCTTTCCGGCGATCAGATCGTCAAATACGAAACGATGGACGGATTCACCCGCATTGAGGAAGGATATCTGTGGTATCTTTCTCCGAATCTGAATCCAAAGAGCCCGGAATACTCCACCGGTCTTGAGAATGAAAACCTGCGCAAGGCGATCGCTCTGAGCTATGACAAGGATGCCATCTGCTTTGAGATCCTCCAGGACGGCTCCACGCCCGCTGATTTCGCGATTCCGAACAAGCTCGCCATCGGTCCGGACGGAAAGGACTTCCGTGAGACCACCGGTACTTATCTGACAACGGATAAGGCTAAAGCGAAGGAATACTGGGAGACCGCCAAGAGCGAACTCGGTGTGTCCGAAGTCAATATCGAACTTCTCTATGACGATTCCGATTCTACGCCGCTGATCGCGCAGTTCTTGCAGAGCGAGATCGAGAACAACCTGCAAGGCGTACATATCTCTCTGAAGGCGCAGCCGAAGAAGAGCCGTACACAGCTGATGCAGGACAGAGAGTATCAGCTCGGTCTGACCCGCTGGGGACCGGACTATGCCGATCCGATGACCTACCTTGACATGTGGACCACAGGCTCCACCTACAACTACGGTGAATGGTCCAATGAGGAATATGACAAGCTGATCGCGGATGCGAACGGCGCACTTGCCACCGATCCCGCAGCGCGTTGGGAAGCTCTGAAGAAAGCGGAAGCCCTTGTCATGGAGCACGCAGTGATCCTTCCCGTTTATCAGAAAGGTACTGCTGCCATGGTGCGTCCGGGCATTAGCGGTCTTGCGTTCTTCCCGGTCGGCGTCGGTACGATCTACAAGGATGTTGACGTTACATTCTAAGCGTTTATCTGAATAAGAGGAGGGCGTCCACGGTCTCTGTGGCCGCCCCTTTTCTGTTCCCGGCCATAGCCGGAAAACATTTCTGTAATAAACTGCAGTATTCCTCTTTGGGACAGGCAGCGGGAATGCTGCGGAAGGATCGTGATATAAATGCTGAAATACGTTCTCAAGCGGATCCTGATCTCGGTTGTAACCGTATTGGTGATTCTCGCCGTGCTGTTCACCATGCTGCACAGCATGCCCGGATCGCCGTTTAACGATGAGAAGATCACTGCGGTTCAGCGGGCGAATCTGGAAGCCAAATACGGGCTGGACAAACCGCTTCCCGTACAATTCTACAATTACCTGAAGGCAATGCTGGCAGGCGATTTCGGAATATCCTACGTGATTCAGAAAAACATGCCTATCTCGGAATTGCTTCGGGCAAGAATACCGGTATCCATCAGGATCGGTATTCAGTCCGTACTTCTCGGGATGGTGATCGGTCTGATTCTGGGGATCATCGCTGCATTGAAACGGAATTCCTTTCTGGATACGTTCGCAACGGTGGTTTCCGTAATCGGAGTTTCATTTCCATCCTATGTTTTTGCGATGGCAATGAGTTATTTTATAGGTTTTCGCCTCGGATGGCTTCCACTTCTGTACAGCACGACTGACGCCGCGCGGTCCACGATCATGCCGACCATCTCTCTGTGCATGTTCTCTCTCGCTACGGTCGCGAGATTCGCGAGGACGGAAATGGTGGAAGTCATGGGAAGCGACTACATGCTTTTAGCGGATTCCAAGGGTATTACGACCCTTCGGCTTCTCGGCGTGCACGGTCTCCGTAACGCGCTGATCCCGATCATTACGGTTCTGGCGCCGCTCACGGTCGAACTGATGACGGGCAGTCTGGTGGTGGAGCAGATCTTCGCCATTCCCGGGATCGGATCGCTGCTTGTTTCCGCCATCCAGTTTAATGATTACAACGTTGTGCTGGCGGTCATATTCATTTACAGCATCATGTTTATTTCGGTGATGCTGATCGTGGATATCCTCTATGGGATCATAGATCCCCGCATCCGTCTGGCAAAGGAGGAGAAACGATGATGACCGCGAAAGAATATGCCTCCCGGGTGGAGAAACAGGATTTTGTCCTTGCCAACCGGAGAGATATCGGCGTGGACAAGGTTTACGGGTCCCAGAGCTTTTTCAGGGATGCCGTCAGCAGGTTTACAAAAAACAAAGGCGCGGTGTTCGGACTGATCATGATCGTGATCATCGTGGTCATGGCTTTTGCAGGCCCGCCGCTCAGCGGATATGATTACAGGACGCAGAATCTGTCCCAGAGAAATCTTCCGCCGCATATACCGGGACTGGAATTCATTCCGATCTTCAGCGGGGTATCCACACAGTATGCGAACGGACAGCCGATCCGGACGGATATGTATGAGCTGAAGGGCATCAAGGATGTGACCCATATATTCGGGACGGATGCCCTGGGAAGGGATCAGTTCGCCAGGGTCTGGACCGGTTCGCGCGTTTCTCTGTTCGTGGCGCTGGTCGCCATTTTGATCGATACCCTGGTCGGGATGAGTCTCGGGCTGGTCTCAGGCTATTACGGAGGCAAGGTGGACTTCTTCCTTCAGAGGGTCGTCGAGATCCTTTCAACAATTCCGACGACCGTTATTGTGACGCTTCTGATCGTTGTCATGAAGCCGGGACTGACCAGCATCACCGTTGCCCTGATGATCACGGAATGGATCGGAATGAGCCGTGTTGCAAGAGCGCAGACGCTGCGTCTGAAGGAGCAGGAATTCATTCTGGCTTCGAAGACGATGGGAGAATCGAACCGTTCGATCATTTTCCGCGAGATCCTTCCGAATATTTTCGGACAGATCATCGTCATGTGCATGATGACCATTCCGAACGCCATATTTACGGAGGCGTTCCTTGCGTTTATAGGACTGGGAATTCCCGCTCCGCTGGCAAGCCTCGGATCTCTGATCAGTGACGGATTCAAATCGATGACCATGTATCCGTTCCTTGTTGCCTATCCAGTGATCGTCCTGGCGCTTCTGATGCTCAGCTTCAACCTGATGGCGGACGGGCTGAGAGATGCCTATGATCCCAAGATGAAGGAGATGTGAGTATGGAAAAGACATTAACGATCCGAAATCTCAGCGTCTCATTTTCAACCAGCAACGGTACGGTGCGTGCCGTGCGGAATGTCGATCTGGATCTGTACAAGGGAGAAACGCTTGCCATCGTGGGCGAATCCGGATCTGGTAAAAGTGTCACGGTGAAGGCCGTCATGGGGATCACTTCCAACAATCAGACGATCGAAAGCGGTTCCATATTGTACCGGTATGAACAGAACGAGAATTGGACGGAGAGGGAACTGCTGAAGCTTACCCACAACGAGATGCGCCAGCAGATCAACGGGACGCATATCGCAATGGTATTTCAGGATCCGATGACCAGTCTGGACCCGACGATGACGATCGGGATGCAGCTGATGGAGGGGATGATGCATCATCTTCATCTCAGCAAGCAGGCCGCCCGGAAACGGGCGCTGGAGCTGCTGGAGCTCGTCGGCATAACGGATTCCGAGAAAAGGATGCGCAATTATCCGCACCAGCTTTCCGGCGGGATGCGGCAGCGCGTCGTGATCGCGATTGCGCTCTCCTGCAATCCGGACATTCTGATCTGCGATGAGCCGACGACAGCGCTGGATGTGACCATACAGGCAAAAATACTGGAGCTTATCAAGGAGATACAGGAAAAGACCGGCATTTCCGTCATCTATATCACCCATGACCTCGGTGTCGTTGCGAAAGTTGCGGATTACGTGGCGGTCATGTACGCCGGAAGGATCGTGGAAAAAGGAACAGTCGATGATATTTTCTATGATCCGCGTCATCCGTATACCTGGGGACTTCTGTCCAGCATGCCTGATCTTTCCATTGACAACAGCGAGAGGCTTTATACGATTCCGGGGTCGCCGCCCAACATGGTCAATCTGCCGGCGGGAGATCCGTTCGCACCCCGCAACCAGTTTGCTCTGGAAGCGGATTATAAGGAGGAGTCACCGACTTTCAAGATCAGCGACACGCATTTTGCCGCCACCTGGCTGCTGGATGAGCGTGCACCGCATGTGGAGATGCCGGTTTCCCTGCGCAGGAGGATCGATGCCATGAAAGAAGGAGGGGTTTCACATGCCTGAACATCTTTTGGTTGTGGACGGCCTGAAGCAATATTTTCAGGTCAGCAAGAAGTTTACAGTCAAGGCGGTGGACGGCGTATCCTTCTACATTGATGACGGTGAAACATACGGACTGGTCGGAGAATCCGGTTCCGGAAAGTCCACGATCGGACGTTCCATCATCCGTCTGTATACGCCGACGGCAGGGAAGGTGACCTTCGAGGGTGTCGAGATCTCGGGGAACATGGGCGCAAACGAGACGAGGCATCTTAGGACCAGGATGCAGATGATCTTTCAGGATCCCATGGCTTGTCTGAATCCGAGAAAAAAAGTGAGCGATATTATCGCGCAGGGTCTGGATGTGCATCATCTGTGCAAAAGCAGAGAAGAACGGCAGGAGAAGGTTTACCGAATCATGGAGAAGATTGGACTGGACCGCGAACAGGCGAACCGTTATCCGCATCAGTTTTCCGGCGGTCAGAGACAGCGTATCGGGATCGCCCGTGCCCTTGTTATGGAACCGAAACTGGTCATTGCCGATGAACCGATCTCAGCACTGGATGTTTCGATCCAGGCACAGGTCGTCAATCTCATGAAGGATCTGCAGAAGGAACTCGGAGCGGCGTATCTTTTCATTGCGCATGACCTCAGTATGGTCAAATATATCTCCGACCGGATCGGCGTGCTGCATCTCGGTCACCTGGTGGAAACGGGAACCACAAAGGATATCTTTGAGGATCCGATCCATCCGTATACCAAGAGCCTGCTGTCGGCGATCCCGATCGCGGATCCTCATGTGGAGAAGAAGAGAGTGGCGATCGCCTATGATTATGCGACGTCCGGCATCGATTACACGAAGGGGACATATCATGAGATCTCAGGTACGCACCAGGTGCTTTGCACAGACGATGAATTAGCCTATTGGCAGTCTTAAAGACTGCATTTCCTCCTTGAAGATGATGAGAAAAGACCCGGACGGTGATCCGGGTCTTTTCTCTATTATCGGGAGGTTGTGGAGAAAAAATCAGTAATCGAACTGCCGGTAGTAACGGCGTATGGAGAGCGGATGGCGGAGGAAGAGCTCCATATACGCGTCTACCCGGTTGTTGACGCCGTGCATCACCAGGTGTGAGATCGAACCGCGGTTTTCCTTTGAGATCCCTTTCAGTTCGAATTCACTGGTATCGATGACGGTATAATTGGCATTGACCTGCGGGAGAAATCTTGCCACACGCTCTGCCAGCGGACGCTGCTCATCTTCTCCGATGAACAGTGTGACCGGTGTATCGGCAACAATGATCTCCTGCATGCCGTGGAAAAACTCCTGACAGCTGATGGATTTCGTACGGATCCACATCTGCTCTTCCCAGTAGCACATGGCATAGGAATAAGTCGCACCGTACTGATTCCCGGATCCGATAAAGTAGTGGGGCAGATCGGGATGCTCGCGGAGGAACGCCACTTTCTTCTCCGCATATGCGTAGGCCCATGCATCCGATGTCTTTTCCACTTCAGCAAGCGCAAGAGCGAGACTGGATTCCATTTCCCTGTTGTAGTCCGCATACTGGGGGAATTCACCGTTCTTGTACATGAGATAGTTCGCGGTCATGAAGAATTTGAGCTGTTCGTTCTTCGGATACAGGATGAGATAGTCCTGTTTATCGGGCGCTGTCAGAACGGAGCCGGGCGTATCGATAAACGCGAACACGCGGGCACCGATTTCATGCACCCGGTCAACAAGCTCGACCATTTCCTTCGTGTTGCCGGAAACGGAGGAATAGATCAGAACAGACCGGTTTGTGAAGCGCTTGTTTCCGGTTGTCAGGAACTCGGCAGCGTTTTCGACATAGACGGGCAGGGATGACTTGCCGCGCATGTAGACTTCCACCTGCATGCCGGACGCATATGTTCCGCCGATTCCCATAAAGTAGATGCCGTCGAATCCGTCATTCCAGATAGAGTCGATGATTGACTCGATCTGAGGGCGGAGAGCGAGCGCTCCGTTTACACTGTCGATCGCTTCGGTTTCATTGAAATTTCTGAGACAGGGTCTATTCTGCTCCTGCCATTTTGCTGCGTTATAGCTCACGATTTTTCACTCCTTTTTCAATATATCGGATTTGAGAGAGGTTCGAGATTCAGGAAAAAGCGGATCGCCTGCTGAATGGCGATATCCCAGTACGGCCAGGCATGCTCGCCGGGGCCTTCTACATAGGTGTGTCCATATCCGGCGCTTTCTGCCGCACGGCGGAATGTCTGATTGTTTTCATAGAGAAAGTCCTCTGTACCGCAGAGCTGGATTAGTCTCGGACGATCCGGGCAGGAAGCCGCTTCACGGACAAGATGAAGAGGAAGATCTTCGGGACCGGGTATGCCGGATGGCCCGTGAAGCGCGATCAGTTCACCGGCATTCATATCCGTCCATGTTCCGCTCATGACGGAACGGCACAGGGACGCATAATCCAGTACTCCGGAAAGGGAAGCGATCGCGCCGAAGCGCTCCTGCCTTCTCAGGCCGATTTTCACCGCACCGTATCCGCCCATGCTTTCTCCGGCAATGAATGTTTTGCTGCGTTCTTTGGGAAGTTTCAGCCAGGAGGCGGCAAGCTCCGGGAGCTCGTCGGCGACATAGGTGAAAAAACGCTGCCCGCCCGGATAGTCGCAGTAAAAGCTGCGGGAAACTTCCGGAAGGATCATGATGAGATTGTATTTCTTTGCGTAATACTCGAGTTTCGAAAACCGTATCCATTCCTCGCTGTTGCCAGAAAGGCCGTGAAGGAGATAGAGGAGGGACGGCTCTCCGATGACTGCAGGTGTGACATCATTGGATTCATCAGGAAAGATGATCCTCAGATAGGTATTCATTTTCAGGTTTTCGGAATAGAAACTTCCCGAAAAAAGGCCCATGATTGATCTCCTTGCTGCTTACTTTTGGAATCGTACGCTGAAATTGCATTTGTCGCCGCGCGCGTGATTCCGGTTGAATTCTATGACCCTGCCCTGATCATCGATCGTTCTGGACTGGAACAGCATCACGGGAAGAGCAGGATCGATTCCGAGGATGTTGGCGTCGTTTTGCGGCAGGTGCACGATGTCGAGCGTTTCTATCGCGCGCTCCGTCTTGATTCCGTACATCTGATAAACCTCGTAGATGGAGAAGACGTTCATATCGATGCCGTCCAGCTTCGGCACGACGTATCTCGGAATGAAGATCTCTTCAAGCGACACGGGCTCCGCGTCGGCGTAGCACAGTCTTTTGATATAGAAAACGGGATCGTCCGATTTGATGCCGAACATAAAACTGTATTTCATGCCCGCATTCCGGATCTTGCGTGAAATGATCTTGAAGGAAGGCGTGATGTTCTTGTCGAGCATCGTTTGCGTAAAGCCCTGCAGTTTATCCAGGTCACGCTCCATTTTCCGGCTCTGCACATAGTAGTTTTTCGCCGAGCCCCTCTTGAGCAGGCCTTCATTCGTCAGGGATTCCAGCGCGTTGCGAACGGATTCCTGCATGCCGTACCGTTCCGCCAGTTCTGCTTCCGATGGCAGGGCGGTACACGGCGGATATTCACCTTCTTCGATGGCGGCACGAAGGATGTCTCTCAGCTGAGTGCCGTCATGAGCCGTTTGTTTCATATATGCATCCCTCTGCGGGTCGAACCATTACCAAGCCCCGAAATACTTCAGGGTTTCGGTCGCGTTGGCGGCGCCTTTTTCCATGCAGGATTCGATGGGAAGTCCATCCGTGATCCCGTACAGAAAGCCCACGATATAGCTGTCTCCGGCACCCATGCTGTCGACCAGACTGTCGCACGGGACAATGCCGAACGTATGGAATTCACTGCCGTCGTAGCAGATGCTTCCTTTGACGCCGAGCATGGCGATGACCAGTTTCGGACCGCGTTTCTGATAGAGTTTCATCTGTTCTCTGAGGGCGGGCGTGTCCCCGTCATCGGAAGAGAAGAAGAGGTAATCGGTATACGGCATCGCAGTCTGCGCCGCAGGATCCTCCGGTCTGGTCGCGCAGTCGAAAGCGGTCGTCATGCCGCGTTGCTTCAGGTCCTTGAAACGGCCTTCGACTTTACCCCAGAGATCGCAGATCACGACGTCATGCTTCAGGATGAAGTCAATATCGTCATCCGAGAGCGTGCTGTCGGCGAGAACGCCCTCATCATAGTCTCCGAATACACGTTCACCGTTGATCAGAGCGACCTCGGAGACGGCTGTGCGTCCGGGCAATACGGCGAGGTGCGAGACATCGACCCCCTTGGTAGCGATGGTTTTGAGCATCAGACTGCCGTTGTCGTCATCGCCGATCGGTCCGATATAGGAAGCGCTTCCCCCGAGACGGACCGTATAAACAGCCATATTCACGGGACCGCCTCCGGGAAAGCCCTTTCCCCCATCAAGATTGGTATAAAAATCAATGCAATTGCTTCCGATAGCTGCAAGTTTCATAATCTTTCACTTCCTTCCTGTCTGTACCCCGGACTGTGCAGGACACAGGAAAAGCGTACGATGTCGGTCCTTACGACCGCTTTAAAGTATTCGATGGGGCTTCCGTTTTCCAGATCGCTGATCCCGGACAGATAATAGAGGGGTGAATTCTCACGGATTCCGAGCAGTCTGGATTCTTCGTTCGTCGCGTAGGTGATTCCGATGCTTTCACTGCCGTGCGTAAGGAGGATACCGTGGTCTTCGAGCGCCTGATACAGGGATTCCTTTTCGAAATCATGCGATCCGATATCCTGGCAGTGATCGTAATTCAGATAAGCGCTTTCGATTGTAAACGGGACGCCGTCCAGACTCCGGACTCTCCGGAGATAGAAAATCTTGTGTTCCGGAGCGGTTTTGAGTCTGTGAGCGACATGGTCGGGACAGGGCATGACACTGGCATTCAGAACGACGCTGGAAAGAACGCGTCCGCTTCTCTGCACGGATTCGGTCAGCGAACTGGCATCCTGCAGATTCCGCTCCAGTTTCGGAGGAGAAACATATGTGCCGGAGCCCTGAAGGGAATAGATCAGACCTTCTTCCGTCAGCTGCCGGATCGCAGTGCGGAGCGTGGAACGGTTCAGATCCCACATTTCACACATGCTCCGTTCACTGGGAAGTTTCTGATGAGGAGCAAGTCTGTGCCCCCAGATATAGCACTCAATCAGTTCGGCGGCCTCTTCTCTCGGCCGAAGACCTTGCTTGTGCTTCATATTAAACCTCAGGGGAATGATCGTCTTTGAAAATCTCTGCCGGCATGGGATTGAGTCATCTTATCATGCCGGCAGGGATCAAGGGAGTGTCAATTCAAAAGAATCGATTATGCTTTGGCTTCGCCGTTCTCTTTTTTGTTTTTACGGTCCCAGAGATAGAACGCCGGGAGACCTGTACCGACAGCAATGACCGCGCAGATGATGGCGGGGATCGGAGCATAGGTCAGCTCGCCCCAGATCAGCGTGAGCGTCATGACGCTGGCGATGATCGGCATGATCAGACCGCCGGGCATACGGTATGCCGGGTTATAGTCTTTTCTGCGGTGGAAGACGAAGAGCGTGCAGAATGTTGCAACGTTTTTCAGCAGCGCGACCATTGTGAAATAGCCGAGCAGATCAGAAAGGCTGGTGGCAAAGATCAGGATGATCGCCACAGCGCACTGAACGATGATGGAGAAGTAAGGGGTCTCGTATTTTGGATGGACTTTGGCGAAGGATTTGAAAAACAGGTTGTCCTTGGCCATGGCGTATTCGATTCTCGGCTGGTACATGATGCAGCTGGAGAGAGAACCCATGACGACGATGATCGCCATGATTGCAACGGCTGTACCGGCAAAGTTTCCGATTCCGGGCAGCTTGGAAGCGAGCAGAGCGATCGGAGCATCGGAGGCTGCGAGCTCGCCGACGGTCAGCATACCGGAAGCGACGAAGGTCAGTCCGCCGTAGAGGACCAGAACGACGATGGCAGTGAGGATCAGACCGAGCGGCATGTTCTTCTGGGGATTCTTGATCTCGCCGGACATGTAGCAGGGAGCGCCCATTCCGTCATAGGACCAGGTGGTTGATGCGATACCTGCGATCAGAGCAGCGATGCCGCCGGATGCAGCGCCGGAGAGACGTGCAGGCGAGAGAAGCAGATCGCCTCTCAGATGGAACAGGCCGATGCCAATGATGAGCGCAAAGGGCAGGATCTTCAGAGCCGTGATAATGGTCTGGAATGCGCCGCCGCGTTCAACGGAACGGAGATGGATCGCCATGAATATCAGTACGAATACGACGGCGACCAGCTTCAGCACGATGCCGTGGATGGCGGGAAGGAAGAATGCCAGATGGTTCACAATTGCGAGAGCCATGATGGAGATGGACGGCGGGTCTGTTGCCCAGAAGCTGATCCATCCGCAGAGGAATGCGAGCGGACGAGATCCCGCTTCACGGAAATAGACGTACTGGCCGCCGTCTTCCGGGAAAGCGGATGCGAGTTCCGCGTAGCAGAAGTTGGCGGGGATCTGAAGAAGACCGCCGATAATGAATGCCAGGAACAGGAAAAGCGAACTCCCGGCAGCGTTTGCGACTTCGGACAGCGATGAAAAGATGCCCGAGCCTACTGTGGTGCCGACACCGAGCGCTATGACTGCCCATACGCCCAGCTTGCGGCCCAGTTCATTTTTGGTTTTGGTTTCCATTTTGTCCTCCTTTGTTTTTTTGCCCGGGGAAGCTGTGCAGGCCGCCCCATGCATTCCGGATTAGTGTTGGTTGCTGGTTTTGTCTCTCTATTGGTTCAACCTTTCAAAAAGGCCGTGCCCGGATTCAATTGTGCAGTCATTTCTCTTCGACCATGACCAGAACGGTTCGCTGCGCGGGTCCATCGAACTCGCAGAAATAAATCTCCTGCGCGCCTCCGCGGATCATTTTTCCGTCCTGGATCAGAAAGTGGCAGTGATTGCCGGTCAGCATCGCTTTGAGATGCCCCGTCGGATTTCCCGCGGTGCTTCCGTAATCGGGGAGTATCCTCGCGTGGCAATACGGCCGGTCTTCCGGAGCAAAAAGGGAAAGGGCGTACTGTATGTCGCTTTCCAGACACTCCAGCGCTTCATTGACCGTGATGCCGGTCGTGGTGTGCTTGGTCTGCACCGTGACCATGCCGTTTCTGATCCCGCTTTCCGCTACGATGTCTTCCACAAGCGGGGTAATCACGGTCATCTCTACATAGGTCTTCGTACAGAGATGGATGGCTTTCACAAACATGGCGGAATCTCCCGTTAAAACTTTCTGCCGAGGAACGCCAGCGCATTTCCTCCGCGGATCAGGTCCAGAGTGGAATCGCGGAAATCCAGTGTGCTGAGGCTGTTTGCCATGCGGATCTGTTCAAACCGCGGATTTGCGGATCCGAACATGATCTGATGGCGCAGCGAGCGGTCGATCCAGGTGATCGGAACGTCCTGCGTCAGCATCTGCTTGTAAAACTCGCTTGCGGAATCAAAGTACAGGCACGCGGTATCCGTATAGATGTTCGGGTATTTCAGCATGAGCATGGCGGTTTCCCTGCACCAAGGCCAGCCGAACTGACTGACGCAGATTCGCAGCTTCGGGTGCTGCTCGGCGATTTCCTCGAATGCGAGCGGATGACCGTATCTGGTTACGGTATCGGGCTCATAGGAGAATCCCGCGTGGAAGAGCACCGGTCGGTCGTACTGTTCGCAGATCCGGTAAAGCGGTTCCGCACAGGGATCTGCTGGGAAAAAGCGCTGTCTTCCGGGATGGAGGTAAAGTCCGCGCAGATCCAGACGGGCAAAAGCGTCTTCGAGTCTGTCCGCCGCGTCCTTTTCATTCGGATCCACGGAAGCGAACCCGATAAAATGATCCGGCGCAAGATCGACGAGCGTCCGGATCTCGTCGTTGGTGACCAGGGGAGAGCCGGTCCGGCTCGTATAGTCCTGCGGAAGGAGGCAGAGACGGTCGAGACCTGCGCAGTTCATCTGGTTGAAAATGTGTTTGAGCGGCGCGGTCCCGTTCTTATGGATGTTGAGCGCCCGGTGACGCAGTTCCTCTTTTGCGGGATCCCCGTTGATCGGTTCATAAAAAGCAGGAAACACATGGATGTCGATAAACATGGCGTAACCTCTCAGAAACCTGCCTTCTGCATCATTGCACGCACATTGCTGATCGCTCTGCGAGCGTAGAATCTCGGTTCATTGATATAACCGGTCACCAGTTCCAGCGTGGCGGTCCCTTCGTAACCGATCCGCTTCAGTTCGCAGAACATCTCCTGAAGGGGCATGGAGCCTTCTCCGGGAAGGATATGACTGTCTGTGCCCTGATCGCCGTCGATAATGTGCATGTGGTCCATCTTGGGACCGAGTTTGTCAAAATACGCCATGATGCTCTCGTGCTGTACAAACGGCGGAACGACGTCGCACATGCCGACGACCCAGGGGTTGTCGATGCGGCGGAAGAGTTCCTTGAGATCGTTGGCTCTCGTAAAGAAGTTGGATTCATAGGGCGTCAACGCTTCTACGGTCAGCTTGACGCCGCGCTTTGCGGCATGATCCCCGAGCTCCCGGATGGTTTTCTCGAGGCGCGGCCAGAGATCGTCATAGGTGGCGAGATATCCGCCGTTTGCGGGACTCGTGAGCATGAACTCCGCGCCCATTTCGGAAGCCATGTCCAGACAGAGCTTCAGATAGTCGACCGCGTCCCGGCGCTGGGATTCCGATCCGATCATATAGTTGTAAGGATAGGCGTTGTGCTCGGGCGTATACCCGATGACAGGCATCTCATAGGCATCGATCAGGCGCCGGACGGTATTGATCTCGCCGTCGCGGAGATCCGGGGCATAGGCGTGCGGCCTGCCGCCCCATAGTTCGATATAGTCATATCCGTACTCCTTGGCATCTTCGAAGCAGTGCTCGATGGGATTACGCTGATAGCCGGAAGTGAACATGCCGATTTTCATAGAATCATTGCTCCTTTTATTACTTTGATGAACTTCATTCTTCGACCCAGGGCTCAAATACCTGAACGACGCGGGACGAGATTTCCGCGCCCTTTTTCATGCAGCCGATCACGGGAAGCCCCTGCAGGACGCCCCACAGAAAACCGGCGATATAGCTGTCTCCGGCGCCGACGGTATTGACGACCCGCTCCGCGGGAACGATCCCGCAGAACGTATACGCCTGTCCGTCGTAGGCGAGGCTGCCGAGTTCTCCGAACGTCGCAACGGCCGTTTTCATCCCGCGGTCCGTTTTGTCCTTTAGGAACGCTTCCGCAAACGAACGGTCCTTGTCATGGCAGGAGAAGAATCCGTAATCCACGAAGGGAAGCGTACGCTCGATCAGGGGATCGGTGAGACGGTCGCAGTAGTCGAAACTGGTCAGGACGGATGGATTCAGCTTTTTGATCTTTTCAAGCGTGTTTTCTGCTCTTCCCCAGAGCGCCGTATGCACGAGATCATGCGAAGCGGCAAAGGAGATGTCGGCATCGTCGAAAACGATGTTTTCCATCACGCCCTCCTCGTACACGCCGTGTATGCGCTCGGTCCCGTCCATATCCATATAGGTGATGGCCGTGGGACCGTCTCCCGTTTTGAAACGGGTGAGATCCATGTCGAGATCCGTCAGCGTCCGGCGCATCCAGGAGCCGTTCTTGTCGCTGCCGGTCGTGCTGATGACTGAGACGGGGATGCCGAGCTTTCTCAAGTTGACGCCCGTATCCACAACGTTTCCGGTGGGATAGCGACGGTTGACCTCTTTTCCGTCGATACAGCGGTAAACATCGATGCAGTTGTCGCCGATCATGGCTGCTTTCATGGGGGAAAAACTCCTTAAAGAATTCGGAAGGGGGTATGAAAAAACGGAATGAAGCATGCTGCAGAGTAGCAGATAAGATTACAACGAAAACATACCACTTCCAAAATCGAGTATAAATGGGCGGGATAAGGGTTGTCAATCGATTTGGAAAAATTGGTATGAAAAAAATAGAAATATGTTATCCCGGAGGCAGACCTTTTCCGGAGAGGATCCTTGTCCAGGAAAGGAGACCTGCACGGAGTCCCGGATGGGCGGCGCAGTAACATGCGGACGGTATTTCGATGGAGGAAGAGGATCAGTCGGAAAAAATATTTTTTTCCAAGATTATTGCGGTTTTTCGGCATTGATGCTATAGTTCAACTGTGGATTCGGGACGATGTGCAGCGTTCCGCATTCCGGTTTTGTCTCTCCAGCCTGTTGGAAAAACAGGATAAGCAAAAAGAGCCGTGCCGCTTTTTTGCAAAGCGGTACGGTTTTTATGTCTTTTTTCAGGGCGTTAAATCGTACGGAACCCTTGAAAAAATTGGTCTGAAAATATCATTTATCAGTCTATACGCAAAAAACTCGAGAAAACAGGGGGAGAGAGAAAGAATTATGACTGCGGATTTTATACTGATATCCGAGAGCGTTTTTGCCGCCGAGGGGAACGTGCCCTTTTCTGGATACGTGGCGGTACGAGGGGAACGCATCCTCGCCTGCGGACCCGGACAGGTCCCGGCATCGCTGGTCGGCCCCGACACGAAGATCACGGATCTCGGTGACAGAACGGTCCTGCCCGGTTTTTCCGACGTACACTGTTTCTTTACGGGATGGGCGGCGGAGCAGAAGGGGATCGATCCGGAGGATCGAGCTGCGCGCGACGCGATGCTTTCGGACCGGGACTATATTCTTCCGAAATTCCGTTCGTATATGCAGCTGATGAACAGCAGAGGCGTGACGTCCGTCAAGGAGATGGGCTTTGACGATTTCAGCGGATTTCCCGATCTTCTGTCGGATCTTGAAAAGAACGGAGAGCTGACGCTTCGGGTCCATTTCATGAGCCAGCCGGTGAACGCGCCGATGGATCTTGCGTTCGGACGGGCCTGCGCAGGACGGTTCACGGGCGATTTTCTCCGTTTTTCCGGATTCAACCGGATGACGGACGGATCGATCAGCCAGCTCGAAGGCGAGATGAAGGCGCCTTACCTCTGCGCACCGGATAGTTGCTGCAGACTTTCGATCGACTGGGACCGCATCGCGGAGGATACGAGGGCGGCCGACCGGGAGGGATTCCGGTTTTCACTGCACGCGCAGGGAGATGCGGCGATTTCGAAGGTCGCGGACATCCTGGAAACGTGCCGGCGGGATGAAGACGGAAGGCTTGTCAACCGGCACAGCGTGACGGATCTTGAATGCAGCGATCCCGCCGATCTTGACCGGCTCGGAAGGATCGGAGCGGTCGCGGAGATCTATCCCCAGATCCAGTCGATCGCGGACCGGGAGGGAAAGCTCGCGATGATCGCGGAAAAGATCGGTTCCGAACGCGGGAAGAATTACTGGAACAGGCGCCGGATGGCGGATGCGGGCATGATCCTCAGCTGCGGAACGGACCTTCCGCTTCTGATCGACGACATCCCGCAGTCCGTATACCATGCGGTGGGCGGTTATTTCCCCGAGGGCGGGGAGCCATTCAACGCCGGCAACATGCTGAAGACCGGCGAACTGCTCAGAGCCTGGACGTACGGGGGGGCCTACAATCTTTACCGGGAGCAGGAATTTGGCACGCTGGCGGAGGGAAAGAAAGCGGATATCACGGTCCTTACGGGGAATGTGTTTGCCGTTCCGGCAGAACAGGCGCGGTCTCTGAAAGTGGCGGAGACCCTGGTATCGGGGAAGACGGTATATCGTGCGGAATGAAAGGAGCAGAGCGATGTCCAGAATCACTATGAATGACGTTGCCGTGATGAGCGTGCAGTTCGTCCAGTACTCGTTTGATTATTATCTTGATTCCATGCGCAGGTGCGGACTCAAAAAGATCGACTTCTGGGGAGGCTCCCCGCACTACTGCCGCCTTGACCATCTGTCATCCTGGGAATCGGCAGGGAGACTCAAAGAGATGCGGAGAAAAGCGGAGGATCTCGGTATGGAAGTGGTCATCTATACGCCGGAGACGCTGGCCTATCCGTTCAGCTATTCCTCCCCGGACAATCTTCTCAGGGGAAGAACGCTTGATTTTATGACCGCCGCCATGGACGACGCGCTGGCGCTAGGCACCAACAAGCTGTTTCTCAATACGGGCTGCCATTCCAGGGATCTTCCGCGCGAAGAAGGCTTCAAGCGCACGGTTGAAAGCTATCAGATGCTGAGCCGAACGGCGGAGCAGAAAGGGATCGAGCTCATCCTCGAACAGCTCCAGCCCTACGAGAGCAATCTGTGCATCACGCTTGCGGATATGGTGCGCATGCTGAAAGAGGTGGATTCGCCCGCCCTGAACGTGTGCGTGGATCTCGTGGCGATGGAAGTGGCGGGGGAAACGCTGGACCAATACTATGAAGCGTTCGGCGACCGGATCCGCTGGGTCCATTATTCGGACAGCCATCATCTGATCCTCGGTGACGGCGATTTCGGCCGCGGGAAACTGGAAGGATATGTCCGGACCATGGAAAAGAACGGTTATGCGGGGTGCGTGGATCTTGAGATCAACGATTCCATCTACTGGGAGGATCCGTATACCTCCGTGGCGCGTTCCGCTGAATATATCAGACAGTACCTTCCCGAGAAATAATGAAGAAACCAAAGGTGAACCCATGATCCCGAATCCCATTCAGACACTGAAAGACCCGGAAGCCAGGCGGACCATTTTCCGTCTCGCCTGGCCGACCATGACGGAAACGGCGCTGCAGACCGTCGTGCAGTATGTGGATACCGCGCAGGTCGGACTGCTCGGCGCAGCGGCGTCGGCGGCGGTCGGGCTGACCTCCACGACCACGTGGCTGGTCAATTCTCCCATCTGGGCGATCGGGACCGGGGTCATGGCATGCATCGCGCAGGCGCTCGGTGCCGGGGACAGGCAGCGCGCATCGCGCGCGGCGGACCAGTCGCTGCTTCTGGTTCTCGTTCTCGGATCCGTCATGACGGCGGTGACCCTTCTGATCAGTCCGCATCTTCCGGACTGGCTCGGCGCGTCGGCGGAGATCCGGCGGGATGCGGCGCTCTATTTCGGGATCTGCTGCGTTCCGATGCTCCTCCGGGTGTCGAGCGTCATTTTTGCCGCCGCACTCAGGGCAACGGGAAACACAAGAACGCCGATGCGGATCAACGTCCTGATGAATGTGATCAATATCGTGCTGAACTATCTTCTGATCAACCCGGTCAGGACGGTCCGTGTCGGACCGCTTTCTGTGACCGTCTGGGGAGCGGGATGGGGCGTGACCGGCGCCGCGGTGGCTACCGCCGCCGCTTATGCGGCGGGCGGGATCCTGATGTTTGCCGCCTTCAGAAAGTGCGATCTTTTCTCGGAACTGCACTTGAAATACGACCGGGAGGTCATGGGGAAATGCCTCGGGATAGGCATGCCGATCGCAGGGGAACGAATGATCTCCATGTTCGGGCAGGTCGTATTCACCGCGCTGGTCGCAAGGCTCGGCACGATCGCGGTCGCGGCGCATTCGATCGCGCTGACCGCGGAATCGGCGTTCTACGTGCCGGGGTACGGCATGCAGACTGCCGCCGCCACGCTTTCCGGATACTATTACGGAGCGAAGGACGAGAAGAAGCTGATGGAGTTTTCCTCCTCGATCATGCTGATCGCATCGCTGCTGATGGGGTTCCTCGGGCTGTTTCTGTTTCTGTTTCCGTCCTTTTTCATGAAGATCTTTACCAAAGACCCGAACGTGATCGCGATGGGCGCCGCCGTGCTCCGGATCGTCGCGGTCTCCGAGCCGTTTTACGCGGTGTTCATTATCCTCGAGGGGACATTCAACGGCGTCGGGGATGTGAAGGCGCCGCTGGTCTTCGCGCTTGTGTCGATGTGGGGAGTCCGCATCCTCTTCACCTTTATCTGCGTGACAAGGCTCCATCTCGGACTCCGGGCAGTCTGGTGCTGCATGGTGGCAGACAATATGACGAGATTTATCCTGATGACCCGGCGGTATGCGGGGACCCGTTGGAAACGCGGGATCCTTTCCCCTCCCGCTGCTGAACAATAATATATCAATAATGAAAGGAATGATCAGTATGCTTTGGACCGAGTCCATGTTTCATGTCAAAAAACCGATAATTTCGATGCTCCATCTCGACGCGCTTCCCGGGGATCCGAGATACAAAAAGGGTACTTCCATGCAGCAGATCGTCGATCATGCGGCGGCGGACCTCGCTGCACTTCAGAACGGCGGCGTGGACGGGATCATATTCTCCAACGAATTCAGCCTTCCCTATCAGCGGAAGATGGATATCGTGACGCCCGCCGCGATGGCGTTTGTGATCGGATGTCTCAAATCGGAACTGCGCGTTCCGTTCGGCGTGGATGCGATCTCGGACGGCGCCGCCTGTCTGGAACTGGCAGCCGGTGTCGGCGCGAAGTTTGTGCGGGGCACGTTCTCGGGCGTATATGTCGGAGACGGCGGACTGTACAACAATGATTTTTCCGCTCTGATGCGCCGGAAGGCGGCGCTTCCGCTGGACGATCTGAAAATGCTTTATTTCATCAATCCCGAGTCGGACCGGAATCTGGATCTAAGACCGCTTGCCGATATCGCGAATTCCACGATCTTCAAGGTGCATCCGGACGGGCTCTGCATTTCGGCAAGCGCGGCGGGACAGGACGTGGATGAGGATCTGATCGCTTCCGTGAAAGCGAAGAATCCGGAGGTCGTCGTGCTGTGCAATACCGGATGCCGTCCGAATACGATCGAGCGCAAGCTCGCGGTCAGCGACGCGGCCGTTGTCGGGACCTACTTTAAAAAAGACGGGAAACTGGAGAACGAAAGACTGGAAAACGTGCGCGTCGACGTGGAGCGCGTCCGTGAATTCATGAACGTGGTGTTCCGCGTCCGCGAGGCGTTATGAGCGATGGGCTGAACGGACCATTCCTTCTCGCGATGGATCTGGACGGGACCGCGTGCAACAGCCGGGCGCGGCTAGGCGAGCGGACGAAAGAGGCGCTGGAACGGTTCCGCGCGCGGGGCAATATCGTCTGCTTTGCTACCGGGAGAAGGGAAGTCGACATGCTTTCCTTCGGGGACGATGACCGGTTCGCGGATTACCTTCTGCTGAATACGGGCGGGAAGCTGGTCCGAACGTCGGACAGGACGGTCCTGTTCAGGGAGGCGGTCGATCCGGAAGCGGCCAGAACGCTGATCACGCACTGCCTTGCCGAGGGGCTTCAGCTGCATGTTCTCGACGGGATGTACTGGGCGGTCAACCGCTGGAATGACGGTCTGACGGAATATGTTGAGGAGCTCGGAAGAGCGCCCGTTCCGTACGGTTCGCTTTCGGAGGTCCCGTGGACGCATCTCGAAGGGTTTATGGTTACGGCAGATCTGGTGCCCGTGACCCGGTACATCGAGCGGGAAGGGCTTCCGCTCATGTGCCTGGCTTCCGAGCCGGACTGCGTGGATATCATGCCCGCAGGCGTTTCGAAATGGGAAGGGATCCGCCGCCTGGCGGAAATGATCGGGATCCCGCATCGGCGGATTGCCGCAGCGGGGGATTACGACAATGATCTTGAAATGATCCGGAAGGCGGGGATCGGCATAGCGGTCGCAAACGCGCTCCCGCATGTCAGGGAAGCGGCGGACTATGTGACACCGAATGACAACGATCACGATGCGGCGGCGGACATCGCGGAGATGCTGCTCGCAATTCAGGATGAATCATGAAAGGAGTTACACAGGTGGGAAAAGCATATTTTATGGGGATCGATACGGGGACCAATTCCAGCAAGGGCGTTCTGATCGATGCGCAGGGGACTGTCCTCGGACTGCATACGACTTCACACGCCATGGAAAACCCGCGTCCGAATTATTATGAACATGACGCAGACCGCGACTGGTGGGGCGATTTCTGTACGATCAGCCGGGCGCTGATCGAGAAGACGGGCGTGGACCCGAAGGATATCAGGGCGGTCGGACTCAGCGCGCTCGGCGCGGACTGCCTGCCGGTGGATGAGAACTGCCGTCCGCTGCGCAAGGCGATCCTGTACGGGATCGACGCCCGCGCGGTAAAGGAGATGGAACAGCTGACGGAACTCTACGGGGAAGAGCAGATCCGCGCATGGTACGGGCGTCCGCTCTGCTCCAGCGACGTCATGCCCAAGATCCTCTGGATCAAGAACAACGAGCCGGAGATCTACGCAAAGACGCATAAATTTCTGACCGGATCGAGCTTTCTTGCCGCGAAGCTGACCGGGAATTATGTCGTGGACCGTTTTCTGGGCCTCGCCAGCTTCAATCCGCTGTATGATCCGAAAACCTGGAAGCCGGTGCCTGAGCTGTGCGCGCCGGTGTGCAGGCCGGACCAGCTTGCGGAGATCCGTGAAGCGGCGGATCTCGCGGGCACCGTGACGGCGGAGGCTGCCAGGGAAACTGGTCTCGCCGAAGGGACACCGGTCATTACCGGCACGGATGATTCCGGTGCGGAAGCCATCAGCTGCGGGGTCGTGGAACCCGGGAAGATGATGCTCCAGCTGGGATCATCGGTCTATATGATCCTTGGAACGGAGACACTGGTGGACGATGAAAGACTGTGGCGCGAGGAATTCATCGTGCCCGGGCTCTGTGATATTTCCGCCGGCACCAACGCCGCGGGGAGCCTGACGAAATGGTTTCGGGACGTCCTGTTCCCGGACGCGGTATCACTCGAGAAAGAGGGCGGACCCGACGCGTATGAGACCATGCTGAAGGGCGTCGGAGAGATCCCGCCCGGAAGCGACGGGCTGATCACGCTCCCGTATTTTGCCGGCGAACGTACGCCGGTCAACGATCCTGACGCGCGCGGGGTCCTGTTCGGACTGACGCTCGGACATACGCGCGCGCATCTTTACAGGAGCGCGCTTGAATCGGTCGGTTTTTCCATCATGCAGCAGATCCGTCTGATGGAATCCCATCCGGAGGTGAAGCTTGACCGTATCATCGCGGTGGGCGGAGGGACCCTGAATCCCGTCTGGATGCAGATCATCACGGATATTCTGGGGAGAAGCGTCGCAACGCCGGAGCAGACGGTCGGCGCCTGCTACGGGGACGCCATGATGGCCGCTCTCGGCATCCGGTGGGAAGGATTTGAGTCCTATGCGGATCTGACGAAGCTGATCCGCACGGGGAAGGTCTATGAGCCGGATCCGGCCGCGCATGAAAAATACAAGGCATATCAGCGGATCTACGACGAACTGTATCCCGCGACGGCTGAGCTGGCACACGCTGCCTCCAGACTGGCCGTGGAATGATCTGCCGAATACGGCATGCAGAAGACCCGGGAAGCATAGCGCTTGCCCAGGTCTTTCATTCTGCGTATCGGTATGTGCCGGCGATCCGTTACGGCTGACGGTAGTTGCTTCTCGGCGCGCTTTCTGCTGCGATCTCCTCCGTGGAAAGCAGATGGACAGGCCCGACTGCCCGGGCGGCGAGGTAGGTCTTGGCTGCCTCCTCCAGGTAGACGGCGCTGTGAAGGGCTTCCTCGAGATCTTTCCCGAACGCGATGACGCCGTGATTTCTGAGGATGACCGCAAGCGCGTCACCGCAGTGATCGACGGTCAGCTTTCCCATGCCTTCATCCGAAGAAATGGTGAAGGGCGCCACGGGGACTGCGGTGCGGCAGGCATCCAGCACGGTCACCAGACACCCGGGCATTTCATCCTCCACCAGGCCGACCGCGGTCGCGTACGGCTGATGGGTATGGATGACCGCGTTGACTTCCGGTTTGTGCCGGAAGATATACAGAAGAGCGAGCATATCCGAGGAGGGACGGCGGTTTCCGTCGAGGGTTTTTCCGTTCTCATCGACGAGTACGATGTCCTCAGGCTGCATGGTCTCATAGGCCATTGCCGAAGGGGTGATCAGAAAGTTTCCGCATGGCATCCGCATGGAAACATTCCCGCCCGACAGGGAGATCAGCTGATACTGCAGCATGGTCAGTGCCGCACGGATCATTTCGCGGCGTTCCTTTTCATATTTCATCCTTCATTCCCCTTTCAAAACGGACCGAACGTTCCGTCGTTTTCAGATAATCGAGGTGTTCCCGTATGATGTGCTCTCCGTTCGGATCCTGCTCGTACCAGAGCTCCACGAGGACCGGCGCATGAAAATCCAGTTCCGCGAGGCATCGGTAGACTCCAACAAAATCGAGCGTGCCGGTACCGATCGGAAGGTTGAAGCAGGTGTGCGGATTGGCATCCCGGATGTGAAGACCGAGCATATGGCCTCTGGCGAGCGTCAGTTCGGAAACGGGATCCAGTCCGGCAGTCACAAGATTTGCCGCATCCGGATAGACGTGCAGAACGGGAGAGCCGATCTCGCGGACGAGTTCCATGGCTTTGCGGACGGACGTGATATGGCTTTCGACAGGCTCGATCCCGAGCAGGATCCCGCTGCGTTCCGCGAGAACGGCTGCTCGGGCAAGACCGTCGCGGTAGCGCTTACGGCTTTCTTCCGTGCTCGGTTCGTACCAGACGTCGTATCCCGCGACTTGCAGGACACGGATCCCGGTGTCGGCGCAGAAGCGGACCGCCTTGCGCATCAGGTCCATGGATGTTTTGCGGAGCGTCTCGTCCGCGCTCCCCATGGGAAAACGCCTCTGCCCGCTGAAACACGCGGAATAGACCTGAACGCCGCTGTCGGAAGCAGCGCGCTGAAAGGAGAGCCGCTGCGACCGATCCCATTCCAGCCGGGACAGACGCTCATCGCTCTCGTCCAGACTGAGTTCGAAATTATCGTATCCCGCACGCGCGGCATGATCCAGAAGATCCGGCAGTGGCCGCTTATACAGTGCTTTTTCGTAGATCCCGTATCTGTACATCTGTCTATCGCTCCCGGTTTTTCGCGTCTTCGGCGATTTTGCAGAAGGACCGGACCGCTTCGGCCGGATCATCGGCACTGAAAACGGCACGGCCCATGACGGCGCAGTCTGCGCCTGCAGCCGCAACCGAAGGAAGGATCTCCGCGGTAATGCCTCCGTCCGTCCAGAGTTCGACGGAGGATGGGAGAAGGGAACGGAGACGCCGGATCCGCGTGATGCTGTAGGGCTTGAAACGGATCCCGTTCCGGTCGGATTCGTTGGTCAGCAGGAGCACATAACGGACCAGATCCAGATA
Organism: Clostridia bacterium; assembly: GCA_017429985.1. GTDB lineage: Bacteria > Bacillota > Clostridia > Christensenellales > CAG-138 > JAFRNW01. Next base: position 162,810 of record JAFRNW010000042.1, read on the forward strand.
CGGCATGACGTTTTCGACCGGCGTTCCGTAATTCAGAGCGAGACCGGGGATCATACCGTACTGCAGGATCAGATTCAGCGCCCGGGACGGATAAAGGGTCGATTCCAGATGAACGGCGATCTTTCTGACGCCGCATTCGGCCAGCTCCGCGATATAGCTTTCCGGATCGGTGACCATCAGATGCGCATCCATTTCCGCGTCGGTAAACGCAGACAGGGCACGCACGGTATCGGGTCCGAACGTGATGCCGGGGCTGAAGTTGCCGTCTTCAATATCCAGATGCAGAACGCCCGCGGGGCGCACCCGGGCCGCCTGGCGCCCAAGGTCCGCAAGGTTGCTGCTTGCAAGAGAGGGAAGCACCTGAAACATGCTTATTAATCCTTTCAGCTGTGGAATACATCCAGCGCTTTCAGCGCTTTTTCATAGAGACGGAATTTTCTGCGGTAGACCGGTACCGCTTCGGGATCGGGTTCGTAGACCCTGCGGATCCTGGTCATGGCATTTACTGCCGCCTGATAATCGCTGAACAGTCCGCATCCGACCCCTGCGGCCATTGCCGCGCCGAGCGCACTCAGCTCGTCTCCCTCCGGGATCTCCATCGGGATACCGACCGCATCTGCCATCATCTGCGACCATACCTCGGAACGGATCAGTCCGCCGGAGAGACGGGCTTTGGAGAACGTGTTGCCGCCTTCCATCAGCCTTCGCACATGGAAGACGGAGGAGAAGACGACGCCCTCATAGACCGCGCGGAGCATGTGCTGCTGCGTGGAATATGCGCTGACATTCAAGAAGCAGGCTTTTGCGTCCGGATGCGTCGCGGATGAGAACAGATAGGGGACAAACACAACATCGGATTCGTCCGGAGAGACGGAGTCGACGATGCGGTTGCAGGAGGAATACACTTCTTTGCCGGAGGAATCCAGTTTTGAAAGCTCCCGGAGATACCAGTCCAGATTGCTCGCGGATGTCGGCGTGGATTCTTCCACCAGATAATGTCCCGGAAGGAAGGCGCAGGAAACGGAGTTCGTGCTCTCGCCGTACCCGTACCGCAGCTGCGTGTCCAGATATTCGTTGATGGACCAGGTGCCCGCGATCATGCAGGCGGTTTTCCCGTCCAGGATCCCGCTAGCCAGAAGACCGGCGTCTACATCGAACATCGATCCGGTCACGGGCGTGCCGGGTTTCAGGCCGGTTTCAAGCGCCGCCGCTTCGGTGACGGTCCCGCATGCATCCGTACAGGAAAGACACGGCGGTGCCATATCGAAGCAGTCTCCAATGTCAAGAAGCCGGAACAGTTCTCTGTCGTAAGCGAGCGTATGGAGATTCATCAGTCCGGCGGAGGAAGCTTCCGTGATCTCGCTCGTAAACTCTCCGGTCAGACGGAGACGGATATAATCCTTGATCCCGAGGAACCATCTGGCCTGCCGGACGAGTTCGGGGGAATGATGTTTCAGCCAGGAAAGCAGGACGGAGGTCTGTGCAGACCACAGCCCCTGATGATTCAGGGCGAAGACCTGTTCCTCGATACCGTTTTTCCGGAGCTCATTGACCATGGACTGCGCTCTCGAATCCGTGGAGACGATGGCCGGTCCGACCGGATCGCCGCGGTCATCCGCCAGCAGAATCCCGTTCCCGTAACCGGTGACGCCGATCCCGAAGATCGCGGAAGGATCGATCCCGCTCTTTTCGATGGTTTCACGGATCACGATACAGTTGGATTTCCAGATCTCCGCGGGATCCCGCTCCACGTATCCGACCGACGAAGTACGGATGGGAACGCTTCGTCCGGAGGAGGCGATCAGTTGGCCGTCGGCGGAGAACAGCGCTGCCTTGATGACGCTGCCGCCGTTATCGATACCCAGCAGATATTTTTTCATATTATCACCCGTTGAATATGCAAGTATCGGAAAATTTCATACCAATTTTGACTAATCAAATTATACGGGAAGACCCCATACGTGTCAATTCCTCACGGATGGTTCTAAGGTCCGTTTCCGGTGAAGCGCGGCAGGATCCGCGGACGGAACGGGATCCCGGATACGCTGATCCGTGACGCGCAGGTTGAAAAGACAGGCGCGTTGCAGTATGCTCTATCCAGTGACGATCAATCCTTTCGCCGGCATTTCGGGATCATCCGTACTGCAGGGCGGAAGGGTTATGATACCGGACCGGGATACGAAGGACCCGCGGAACGGTCCGAAACACGATGACAGGGCGGAGGAAAGGAAAAAAGATGGATAAACTGACACTTGAGAAGGCAAAAGAGATCAATTCGACGATGGTCACCGAGGAGCATCTGCTTCTGCATGCCGCGAACGTGTCCGCTGCCATGGGCGCGATGGCGGATCATTTCGGCGCGGATAAAGAGCACTGGGAAGCGGTCGGCTGGCTGCACGATTATGATTATGAGAAGTATCCCGATGAGCATCTGCAGCACACGGAGAAACCCCTGCGCGAACTCGGCGTTCCGGAAGAGGACATCCGCGCGATCCTGTCGCACGGATACGGGATCTGTTCGGACGTGAAACCGCTCTCCGATCTGGAAAAGAGCCTGTTCGCCGTGGATGAACTCACGGGCATCGTGCAGGCGGCAGCGAGGATGCGGCCGAACGGGATCACGGATATGGAAACCAAGAGCTTCATGAAGAAGTGGAAGGACAAGAGATTTGCCGCCAAATGCGACCGTCCGCTGATCCTGAAGGGATGCGAAATGCTCGGCATGGATATCAGGGATGTCGCGGAGATCGTGATCGAAGGAATGAAGGCGCATGCGGAGGAACTGCAGCTCGCCGGGAACTGATGCGGAATGACGCGGTTCTTTCCGGCTCCGGCAGGATCGCCAGGGCGGACCGGGACGGCGTAAGCGAAGCAGAAGCATGTCTGAAGACGTACTGATGAAAAGGTTTTTCAAAAGTTCATTCGCCCTGCTGATGACGGCGGGGCTTCTTATGCTGTGCGGCTGTTCCGTGAAAAACATCGTGCAGAAGGATACTGTTTTCGCTCTCGATACGGTGATCGATCTGACGGTCTGCGCGCCGGACCGGAAGGCTTTGACCGGGGCGGAGACGGCTCTTCTAAACTGGGAAAAAAAGTTTTCCGCCGCGGATGAAAACAGCGAGATCGGGAAACTGAACGGGGGAGATCCGGCGGCGCTTTCCGCCGAGACGCTGGAACTTCTTTTGGATGCGGTCGCGATCGCGGAAGAGACAGACGGCGCGTTCAATCCGGCGCTGAAGCCGGTCGTTTCAGCGTGGGGATTTCTGAACGGCGATTACAGAGTCCCGCCGGAGGAGGAGATCCGGACGCTCCTTCCGCTGACGGATTACCGGCAGATCCTGATTTCGGACGGACAGGTTTTTCTTCCGGAAGGCCAGCAGATCGATCTCGGCGGCATCGCCAAGGGATGGATCGGGAAAAAGCTCGCGGAGGATCTGTCGGAAGCAGGCGTCCGCAGCGCACTGATCAATCTGGGCGGGAATATCCATGCGGTCGGGACGAAGCCGGACGGCAGCTTCTGGCGGATCGGCATCAAGGACCCTTCCGGGGACGGCGTGGCAGGCGTTTACCTTGCCGCGGATGAGGCGGTCATCACATCCGGAGGATATGAAAGATTTTTTGAACAGGACGGGATCACGTACATCCATATCCTGGATCCGGATACGGGACGCCCTGCAGGGAGCGATTTGCTTTCCGCGACGGTGATCGGCGGCGACGGAACCCGATGTGACGGATTGTCCACCGCCCTGTTTGTGATGGGCCGGGAAAAGGCTGTGGATTTCTGGAGAAACCGCGGGGATTTTGACATGATCCTGATCATGAAGGACCGCATTCTGATCACGGAAGGGATCCGGGACCGGTTTACGCCTGAGGGAACCGATGCCCGTTCGCTGGAAATACTGACCGGAAGCAAATAGAAAGGACAGATCTGATACGGCGCGGGGGCATGCCTGTCGGTCCGCTGTTTTACGCATTTCGATCCCAATGATCCAACAAAAGACATCGGCTATAAGCTTTCTCCTGGTCAGTTGGTCTATTACCGGGATGAGTCCGCATACCGGGAGAATTATTACCATATCCAGGACACCTTCGTAATCATGGACATCGCCGCCAAGTCCGGTTATATCGTCCGGGCGGACTGCAGCAAGCTCTATAACCAGCAGGACCCCGCCCTGGATTTGAGGTCCATCGACTACGACCACATGGGCGGCGAAGAGTATATCGCTTATGTGCGGAACATCGCGGAACAGACCTTCGGCAAGGAGAATGTAAAGGACGTGGACGTGAACGCAGTCTACGACGGCAACTACTGCACCATCGACCCCTACATGACCGACGGCCGCTGGTATGAGTTCTTCTTCGAGGGCGGCATGCTCACCGAGATCCAGCACTTCGCTACCGAGCGCAGCAACGTCTGCGGCTGGGCCGCCGACAGCCTCTATGTCAACACCATCACCGGCGAAGAATTCTACGAGGAATGGTAACTCTGTTTAACGCAGCAGCCCGCGCAGATTCCTCCCTGCGCGGGCTGTTTTCGCAATCAGCATTTAGCGGAGCGAGCATTATCATGATGCGCGCTTCGCTTTTTTTATTGCAACAGTCTGCCTTATGCTGCAGGAATTCCTCCATGGTTGAAAACGAGTTGTGTTATCTGTATAAAAAGTTGATCTAGTAGTTGAATATATGTCCTTGGTTTATAATAATGCCACATAAAGGGAACTTTTGAGGATGCTTATGCGACTATAGGGTAGAATGATCATTCCAAGACGAACAAAGAGAGGATAGAACATGATCTCAGACAAAGCCTTTGCACAGGAAATACGTGATCTCACAGACACGGCATTTGCAGTGGCATATCTGATTCTGGGGAACAGCGCTGATTGTGAGGATGCCATGAGTGAAGCGATCCTTTCGGCTTATGAAAACCGGGGAAAACTTCATAAACGTGACAGTTTTCGCGCGTGGTTCTTACAGATTCTCCGATACAAAGCATATGATGTGCTGCGCAGCCGACAGAGATCATCCCCTGTGGAAGAAATACCGGAACGAGAGATTCAGGCCCCGGATACAGCCGGCAGACTGGATCTGAAAGCAGCCCTCGAAAAGCTGGGCGAAGATCAGCGGACAGCTCTGCTCCTGCAGCAGGAGGGATATGAGCTCGCTGAGATCAGCCAAGCTTTGGATGTACCCGTAGGGACACTGAAATCTCGCATCTTTCGGGCAAAGAAAACATTGAGAGCAATCCTGGCGGAGGAACAATAATGGAAAAGAAAAGGTATAGCGTACGGGACACGATCCCCGAAACGCCTAACAGTTTTTATGATACGGTGGAAAGGAGCCTTTCCGTTTGCCGTAGTGAAAAGACAGAAATAACCTGGGGAGGACTCAGGCTGAACCGACGTCTGCTGATTCCTTTGGTGGCGGTCCTGATGCTTTTGGTAATAGGGACGGCCCTGGCCGCCAGTGTACTGCTGCGGGACAATTACAACCCCGCGGGCTATATAGAGGATACGAAGGAGAAGCGTGAGGAGCAGGGACAGACGATCCCTGATCTGGAGCAGGCCATCGAATCCGCTGCCCCGAAATCCGGAGACTACAAGATCGTCATGCTGCCGGAGTTCAAAAACGCTTTAGAGCAGGACGAATGGCGGGTGAAGATGGGCCAGCCTAAATACAATGAGGCCGATTGGAACTGGATTCGGGACATTAAGCCTGAAGTAGATGAGGTATTGATCGACGGCCGTACCCTGGCCTTCAACATTCGGCTGAATACGGACCATGCCAAGGCCTTCACCTGGCCGGACGTGGAAGGACAGTGGGTGGACGCCCTGGTGGACAGTATCAGCTTCCGGCGTGAGGGAGAAGCAATGACCCACACCATCATTGAGGGCGGGGGTGGCATCAACCCCAGTATGGTGACAGATACCAGCGCAGTTCTGTACACTGACGTGATCCTGGACCAGCAAGGGGTGGACTTCCCAACCGAAGGCCGGGTGGAATTGACAGTGGAAATTGGCCTTAGGGATGCCCGGGTGGATGATATGGCCCTTGTGGGTGTCGTGGGTCGGATCTACTACACCTTCTCCTTTGATGCGGCAGCAGGCACAGAGGTGGCGCCTTCCCATATCACTGAGCGCAAGCTCTCCGGCAGTATCGTCATGACCGTGGATGACTGGACTGACCGCGACAATCCAAAGCTTTATAACAAGCGGGTGAGCCTGGACGGAGTGGTACTTCAGGAGGAGATCCACTACAAGCATACTGGCATCTACGTGACCTACACCGTTAAGGAGGCTCCCGAGAGCTGGACTGAAGCTATGAAAACCTCTCTGGTATACCCCAACCGGGAAGCCAAGTGGTACGGCCTGTACGTGGATTACCGTCTAGGCAAGGATGGTGAATGGGCAGCTTCTGGCCACGAGAACCACGGGAACTTCGGGGAGCAGACCGTAATCCTGCCTATCTTCCCATCGGACTACGAGACAGTGAAGAAGGATGGTTGCACCCTTCGGTTGACCGAATACTACGGCACCGCCTTTAACGGGACGCCAATAGACGAAAATTGGGAACTGGCAATCGGATCCGGCTCAATGACACTGGATTTCGACCTCGCCTCCCAGGAGCTAATGACACTTGAGATTCCTCTCCCGTAGTCATGACATAAAAGCAATAAGGATGTAAAAAAGGATTGGAATAAACTTAATATCAGAATTTAGCGGAGCGAGCATTTTCTTAGTGCACGCTCCATTATTTATTACAATGACCATTAGCAAACTTCCCACGATTGTAAACCCTGTGATTCTCGTCGTCCCATGACGGTAAACAAGATAAAGCATGACCTCTGAGCCGATAAGGTTCAGATGTTTTTTGTCTTTTGGAACAATTTTTTCTGTAAATTTTACAAAGAAAAATGGATGCATATATTACAAGCCTTTCTCAGCGGTTCAATGCTGGTAAAGAATAAGAAGAAAGCGTCATAAAGCAGATGGGAGGGCTGAAGTTCGATGATTGAGAAAGAATATGTTGCATTAGAGGACATATGCGAATTTATTCCAGGTGCACAGCCTCCCAAGTCTGAGTTTGTACATGAATATAAGCCTGGATATTTTATTGTAATATCAAAAGAGGCCTTTTAGCCAAACAGAGCTAAGAGGCCTCTTTTAAGTTATATCAGAACCCGAACAGCTTATGGTATTCCCCGCTCTGAGCGTCACCGGGCTGGAAGTCCGTTTTATGGAGGGTGAAGGTGACCTGGCTGCCGTTGTAGGAAACGGTCACTTCGAAAGTCTCCGGCAGGAGCCGCAGGGCCGGGGCGTCCAGCCAGAAGCCCACCCGTTTGCCGTCATGGTCATATCCGCCCATGAAGTCGTTGGGGTCCTGGATGTAGTTGGTGTGGTTGTTGAGCCGCATCCCATTCAGCGTGACCTCGGGCTGCCGGTCCATGCCGTGGAGGGGCTTGTCGACGGCCTGGTCCGTCTCCACCACCAGGGCAAAGTACCCGGCCCAGTTGTTGAGGAAGACCGCCTGGGTGACCCGGAAGGTGTCCGCTTTGGCGCTGACCTTGGCGATATAGTCCGTGCCGTAGTCCGGGGCACTGAGCTCCATGCTCTCCTTCCGCCACTCGTTGTACTCCACGTCCTCCACCGGCCCCGTGACCTTCTTCGTGGCCCAGTCGATCCGGAAGATGACCCGCATCATGGACAGCAGGGATTCCTTGGGCAGGTTCCCCTCGTCGTAGGGGAAGTAGGCCCGGTAGATGGCGTGGTTGACCCCGTTCTCGTCGTCGGCAGCGCTGACGAACTCGGCCTCATAGAGCATGCCGTCCACCGCCATCCAAAGGCCCTGGTCGTAGGTGTCGTAGGGCGCGCCGGGATGGTCCTTGCCCGCAGGCCAGGCGGGGTCCAATGTCACCGTGAAGTAGATGAAGTGGTCCACCAGGGCGATCTCCTCCACCATGTACCCGCAGCCGGTCACGTTCACGGGGATGGTCTCGTCGGGGATGGCGTTGATCACCGCGCCGATGGCGTTGACCTCCTGGAGCTGGGTCTGGCGGAGCTCCTCATACCGTTCCTCAGTGAAGATGTAGGTCAGGGTAAAGGGCTCGCCGTTGAGCTTGCCGGTGAGGGTGAAGGTGCTCCCGGCTCGGAGGGGATTCCCCTCCAGAGGGAAGGTCAGGTAATTGGTGTCGCTATTGTCCGTGTTCCAGTCTGCCACCGGCTGGGGCGTGGCGCGGTAGCTGCTGTGGTTCTGCTCCCATTCCAGCTCCGAACGGGTCTTCAGGGGCTCCCCGCCGTTGATGGACAGGCGCAGCTCGGTCAGGGCGTAGGGCACGGGCTTGGTCCCTCCACCTGCAGATAGCAGGCCAGCTGTTCGAACTCCGTCCGGGAGATCAGGGCCGTGAGCCGCACTGTGAGCTCGCCCGCCGGGGCGCTGACGTCGATGTCCCTGATCTCGTCCGGCATCCATTTGCCGTCCTCGTCGGCCTGGAATTTGCTGTAGGTGATGTAGGGGGACGGCACGGGCACGCTGTTTCCCGGCAGGTTCGCCCCGTCCTCCGGCAGCCCCTTGCCTTCCAGTACAGCTTGGTAGGAAGAAACGGCTTCCGAGGCCCGGTCGCGCGCACCGATCATCGCGGAGATACCGATGGCAAGGGCTGTACCGGCAATCAAGAATAATGCTGCTGCTATTAGAATTATCGGGGGTCTTTTTTTCAGTCGATAAGGCACATTGCCTGAGGTCCGGGTAACTGTTTCCTCTACTGTATTCATTTCGCGCATGATTGTTTTCATACGGTTTTTAAATTCATCAGAAGCGCATACTTTGTCAAATGCGTTACTGTATCTGTCTTCCATAGGGCCCTCCTTCCAAGACTATTCTAAGTTTTTTCCGAGCACGGGAGAGACGGGAGCTGACTGTGCCCTCAGGTTCTTTCAAAAGCTGAGCGATTTCTTTTATGCTATATCCCTCGTAATAATAGAGATACACCGCATATCGATCCGGCACGGGAAGAGTTTGTATAGCCTCAACGACCTCGAAAGTATCTTCTCCACAAGACTGTGCAATGTCTTCGTCCAAAGGCATCTCACCTCGTCGGCTGTCATCTCTCTGATCACTTAGGCAAAGATTAATAGCCACTCTAATAAGCCAGGCCTTTTCATGCTCTTCGTTCTCAAAAGCCGGCCTTCGACGCATAAGACGTTCAAATACGCCCTGTACAATATCTTCCGCTGCAGGGATGCTCCTTACCCGGTTCAGGGCTATCCTGAGCAGCATATCCGAATAGGTCTCTACGATGCGAACAATGTCGCTGTCACTTAAGTAAGCGTTTTTTATTTTTTTCATGTCCGCCTCCTTTCACCAATAAAACGCATGAGGAAGACAGTTTCATGCATTGAAATTGAAAAAAGACTATAAGTATATAAATCGCCTCTCTTTTCCAGTGCATATGATATCATGACAGGAAAAGAGAGGTTGCAAACAAGTTGTATTAGCATGGCTGGAGAGAAACGGTTAGTGTGTCCGCCTTGGCATTTATCTTGACGATAGAGGTCTCTTAACCTGCTAGGCTAAGAAGCCTCATATTTTTTAAATGTGCGCTGTCTACAGTTTTGCACTTACGGCAGGTCCAGCGAGAAACTGATGAGGGGCTGATACGAGGTGGTGGTGTCCCAGCCTTCCTCAGGCCAGCTGGAACAGGACCAGGTATCGCCCACTGGCTCATCATTGAAGGAATTTACGGCGTGAAGTGTCAGGTGAATAGTGATACCCTGCGCCTTCAGAGCATCGTAGTCTGAGGGAAAGATTGGCAGGATCACAGTGTATGCGAAGGTACCGTCATCCTGAACCATGACCTCTGGGAAACTGGGCTCGTAGACCTTTTCGTCCCCGCTAAGGGTGTAGCTCACGGACATGCCCTCGAACTTACCCTTTTCGTTGGTGGGGAATAGTAGCGCTCGCTGCATCTGATTGGTCCAATCAGTGGGAACCTCCTTTACCTGATAGCTAAGGTATACGCCGGTGCTACGATAGCTTATGCTTTCGGTCAGAACAACCCCGTCCAGGGCCACGGGAGTGTTCCACATCTTTTCTCCTTCCTCCTGGGTCAGCACCACATTCCCTGACAGTCGGCGCTCCGCGATGTGTGTGTTGGCGTTAGAGGCTTTCAACGCCTCATCCAGGTCGAAGGAGAAGGTGTAGTAGATGGTGCTCAAAAGCCCCACGTGTGCCATGGAGTCCACATTCGCGTCCATAATACTGATCTCAGCAGTGAAGGATACCCGCCCGTTGCCCTGTAACGGTTTGGACAGACTGTCTTCGCTATGGAGGGTAATACCCTTCTCGTTATATCCTGGTGGCCTCTAAAAAGTCTTTCTCAATGCGGAGTAAAATGTACCCTTGTTTTGGGGTGAACAAAATATCGAAGTAGGGTGAGGCAACCGTGTAATAACGGAAGGCATCTAGAATAGCCTGGTAGTGGATGAGCTCCTGGGATGTGTAATTCATAGAGTAATTTCTCCTTTCGAGTGATGGAGAAATTATACGAGAGTCATTGTGTCGAAAACGGTCAAAAGAAGACGACAATATTGCATTATTTATTATCTGTAGAAATGAGCAAGATACCGTCCAATTGATTAATCTATTAGCTCTCCAGCTAGAGTCTCCAGCTGCTCTCTATCCAGCAGATATAGGCCTTCATTTCGGCGCTCCAGAATGCCTTCATCACACATGGTAGCTATCTGATGCATTAGGTGCCTATAGCTGATGCTGAGATAATCCGCTATCTCAGTGTATTTTTCCGAAAACAAACCATCGTTTTCCAGTAGCAACAAGCAGGTTGCCAGATTGTTCCGTGTAGGATAGGCTGCAAGTTTTATATACTTCTGGTTCTGGGCTACTCGTCGCTTAAGCATCATGTTGCAAAGGCTGCGCAGGAAGACTACATCCTCCAGTAGCAGGGCACGGCAGCGGAGCAGGTCCAGCTCTATAAAAACACAGGGAGTGAGAGCCACTAGAGGTGAGGGGTGTTTACCCTCGTTAAAAAGCTCTGTCTCGCCAAGCACGCAAGGCGGAACCACAAAGTCAATAAGAGACTGTTTGCCGTTTTTATGTATGCCGTAGAGCTTGGCAGTACCCTCTATTAAATAGAAAAGTCTGGTCAGCAGATGGTCGCTGTTTATGACATGCTCATTCTTGCTGTATTCCACCAAACGGATATAGGGCCGCACGTCGAAGGAAAACAGATTTAGAAAACCACTTTTATCCAAATAGCTCTGTATCAGGCTCTGTTTTTTTATTTCTTTCATATTATTCCCTCTAGTAATATGAGAAATCTCATGTCTATTTTCTCTCTTGTCATAATATAATACATAACACAAGAGGGAATGCAAGGAAATTTTGTTTTTTCTACCAAAATTATTCTGCAGATGACCGGGAGGACTTTTTATGCACCGGAAGATAGATTTTCGCGTTCGTCCACCTCACGGATATTATATGACAATGTTTGAAACTGAGCAGGCCCATTTTGCTCGGCTGGCAGATGCCTTTGATATGAGCGTGTCTGCATCCCAGCGCAGTGGGAATCTGGAGCAATTTGTTTCTGAGATGGACCAGGCTGGCATTGAACTGTCTGTGGTACCTGGCAGGCAGTTTCTGGGCGTAGGAAACAGCGAGATGATGGAGTTGGAAAAGCTCTATCCTGGGCGCTTTGTTGTTTTTCCTTACATAGATCCCACTCAGGGCACCTCCGCCCTTGATGAAGTGGATTACTGGCGGGACAATGCTGGGATTCGTGGTATCAGCACTGAGCCGACTTTCCAGAAAAAACCATACGCTTTCAATGACCCTGTGGCATATCCTCTGTACGAAAAGTTGCAGGAAATGGGTTTACCCTTGTTTATTAGCTACAGCGCCAAGTTGCTGTCGGTGGTTGACCCGGACACGGTGCGCCAACTGGGCACGGTGGTCCGTGACTTTCCGGAACTGAAGCTAGTGGTAGGTCACGGTGGTTGGCCATGGCACATGGAAGTAATAGCCATGGCATTCAATTCTCCTAATGTGTATATTGTGCCGGATATGTATGGGCTAAACGGCCCGGGCGGTGAAGACTATGTCAATGCCGCAAATACCCTGCTAAAAAAGCAGATGCTCTTTGGCTCTGCCTACCCCATACTCAGTGCTGTGGATATGGCGGATTACTATGAAAATTGTGGGATAAAGAAATCCGTATTACCCGGATTTTTTTATGATAACGCAGCCAAGCTGCTGCAACTAACTTAAAAAGGAGAAAATGAAATGAAGAAAATCTTAGCACTTATTCTGTCCCTGTGCATGCTGTTATCTCTGGCTGCCTGCGGTACTAGCACTCCCGATGAGGAGACTCCTGTTACTGAAGACGTTTCTCTGGATGACTATGTTTATACTGGTGAGACTCTGGAAATCCACCTGGGCGACATTAATAGTCAGTTCCCGCTGAACCTGGCCTACAACCTGGGCTACCTCCAGGAAGAATTTGAAGGCAGCAACGTTGTCTTTACCATGGACTATTTCCAGAACGGCCCCGCTATTTCTGAGGCTTTTGCTTCTGGTGATCTGGACTTTGCTGAATTTGGTGAACAGGCAGCTATCGCTGGCATCTCCGCAGGCTACGGTTTCAAGATTATCGGCCGTAACTGCGACACTGAAACCATGTATCCCTTGGTTGTATCCAAAGATATTGCAGACGTTGAAGGCTTGAAGGGTGCTAAGATTGCTGTTTCCGTTGGTACTAGCGCTCACTACTTGCTGCTCACCTATCTGGAGTCCATGGGTCTGACCGAGAATGACATTGAGCTGGTCAACACCAACGACACTGTTACCCTGTTGGCATCCGGCGAGGTTGACGGTGCTGCCGACCAGTTGGCAAAGTTCAACGACATGCTGGCTGCAGGTGATGTTTACGTTATTGCTGACGGCACCGCCAGCAATACCTGCCAGATTAGCGCCTTTGTTGCTCGTGACGAGTTCTGCGAACAGTACCCCGAAATCGCTGCAAAGGTTCTGCGCGCTGTTCAGCGTGTTGATGACTGGATGGCTGAGAGCGAAGAGAATCAGCAGCTCGCATTTGAAACTCTCGCTGAGATTACCCAGCGTGAAGTTACCTGGTTCTCCACTATGTATGGCGGTTCCAACTTTGGTGCCAACCTGACCGAGCAGGACCTACGCGTTCTGGGCGAAGTTCTCGACTTCATGAAAGCCAATGATATTCTCTCCAATCCTGATATGGAGATGGATGATATCCTTGATTTGACTTACCTGCAGATTGCCGGTTATCGTTAAGTTTTTAGTCCGCCGTCTGCTTCTGCAGACGGCAGGTATTTATCCCTTAAAATGAGGTTTTACGCTATGTTTGATCTTCAAAAGAAAAACAATCTAAAGCAGAAGCGTATCCGCATTATTATTGCAATATGCTTCCCCATTCTAGTGCTGCTGTTTTGGCAGTACGCCTCAACTGTCGGGCTTATTAAGGCATCTCTGGTTCCGGCACCGTTGAATATCGTTAAGACATTCCTCTCCCATCTTGAGTCCGGCAAACTGTGGAAAAACCTGAGTGTCAGTTTTGTCCGCGTTGCCTGCGGCTACTTTATCGGTGCTGTGGCTGGTGTGCTGGTTGGATTTCTAATGGGTTTATTCAAGAGTGTCAACGCTGCTCTTAACGGTATAGTCAGCGTACTCAGACCTATACCTACCATCGCTTTGGTACCTATAGTCATACTGCTGGCAGGTATCGGATTTTCCTCAAAGGTAATTATTATCGCCATTGGCTCTTTCTGGCCTGTGCTGCTTAATACCATCCACGGTATACAAACTGTTGATAATAAGCTGATCGAGGTTGCTTATACCTACCGGATAAACAAGCTCAAAACCACATTTAAAATTATTGTCCCCTCGGCTATACCAGCTATTCTGACTGGTCTTCGCTTGGGCATGAGTAGCGCATGGATGAGCGTGGTAGCAGCTGAAATGATAGCTTCCTCTACTGGTATTGGGTATCTTATCACTCTTTCCAGAGAAACTGCTAATGCTCGTGTCATGTACATGTGTGTGCTGGTAATCGGTGTTATCGGTCTGTTTATTGATAAGGGGCTGACTCGATTGGAACGTTATTATTTGATGAAGACCCGCGGTATAGCTGATGTGAAGTAACGGAGGTAGAATATAATGGTTGAAACGAATAACATTCTGGATATCCGTAACCTTCACAAGGACTTTTATATCAAGGGACAGCGCCGTGAAGTGCTGGCAGGCGTAGATCTGACGGTGAAGCAGGGCGAGATAGTCGCCATCGTAGGCGCCAGTGGCTGTGGCAAGAGCACTCTGCTCAAGCTCATTACTACGCTAGAAGACATCACCTCCGGTGAAATTTTGCTGGACGGAGACCCGGTAAACGGCCCCTCTCCTAAGTGTAGCATGATATTTCAGGAGGCCCGTCTTTTCCCCTGGCTGTCTGTGAAGCAGAACATTGAGTTTGTCATCCCCGACAGTGTACCCAAGGCTGAAAAGGAAAAGATGGTGGAGCACTACGTAGAGCTGGTAGGTCTGTCCGAATTTATGAACGCAGTTCCTAATCAGCTTTCCGGCGGTATGCAGCAGCGCGTTAGTATTGCCCGCGCTTTGGCAACTCGCCCCCAGTTGCTTTTGCTGGATGAGCCTTTCGGTGCACTGGATGCTTTCACTCGTATGAACATGCAACAGGAGCTTCTTCGTATCTGGAAGGAGGACAATACCACTATGGTAATTGTTACCCATGATATCGACGAGGCTATCTTCCTGAGTAACCGCGTAGTGGTTATGGGCAAGAATCCCGGTGTTGTGCGCAGCATCGTGCCGGTTAACCTGCCTTTCCCCAGAGACAGAACAGACTCTGCTTTTCTGGAAATCCGCGGTAATATCATGAGAGAATTTCTGGATTCTTGAGGATTGTGAGAGGACGCTTGTGCGTCCTCTCATGCAATTTTTGAAAGAAGGTGAGGCAATGAAAAAGCTAAGCATCATCTATACCAGCGATATACATGCAAGGCTTTTTGCTGCCCCTGGTAAAGCGGGTCTCGACTATACGAGTAGTTGTTTTCCTCGGGATGGGAACTGCCTCATTATTGACGGAGGCGATTTGTTACAGGGTGGGCCTGTAGGGGCTTTTTTATCTCGTTACCATGAGGGGGCAAACGAAGCGGCTCGGATAATGAACCGCTGTGGTTATCATGCTATTACTCTCGGCAATCACGATTTCAATTACGGTCTTGAATATCTGGATGGCTACCTGAGAGAGTTGGACGCTATCTGCCTCTGTGCCAATATCAAAGACAAAGCTGGCAAGTTGCCAATTTTCGATAGTCGAATTTTCACTATGGAAAATGGGCTACGCATAGGCTTGTTTGGTCTTTGCACTCCGTCGCTGTCAGGCTGGGAGCGGGTAGAAACATTGGCAGAACTAAATATTGAGCCGATCCTGACTGCAGGCCATCGGGCGATGAAAAGTCTGCAGGGCTGCTGCGATATGACGGTTTGTATATACCACGGCGGCTTTCAGGGCTATAGCGAAGCTTGTGACGAGCATCAGGCTGAACTTATTTGTCGGGAGCTAAAGCCCGATGTGCTGCTGACCGGTCATCAGCATATTTTGGAGTCAGGGAAACTAATCGGCGGGACATTTGCAGTGCAACCCGGCAGTTTCGGTGAGTTTTACAGCCATATTGAGATTGAATATGAACAGCAGACAAAGATAAATTGCTCTGCCCGACTGATACCTGCCCCATTGATGGAGTCAGAAATGGCCATGAACACAGCGCAGGAGGCCTTTTCCCTCTGGGAGAAGGAAGCGCTTTGTACCCTGCCAGACAGGGTGCCGGTGGGTGATCGTGTGGATGCAGCGCTCAATGGCTCGCCGCTGGCAGAGCTGATAAACCGAATGCAGCTAAAGCTCAGCGGAGCCCAGATTTCAGCTGGTTGCCTTGCGGCTTCTGCTGTGGATTTGCCTGCCAGGGTTTGCCGGGGTGATGTTTTCCGTAGCTATCCCAACGCAAACCGTCTCTGTACTATACAGTGCAGCGGAGCTGTGCTGCGGCAGGCAATGGAGTGGACCGCCTGTTTTTTGCTACGGCAGGGCGATGGTTATGTTATAGCCCCCGAGTTTTTGCAACCCAAAGCGCGACTGTTTCATTATGACTTTTATATGGGCATTGACTATCGTTTTGACTTTGATCTACCACGGGGAGAACGACTTGTGAGCCTTGAGTACCATGGCAAGAAGGTGGAGGACAGTGATCTTTTCACTCTCTGCATCACAAGCTACCGCTATGCTGGTGGTGACGGCTATGATATGTTTCGCTCTTGCCCGCTACTGTGGGCAGATAATGTGACCATCGCAGAGCGCCTTGCCGACTACCTTGAAGCAAAAGATACTGAGATATAATCTTTAGTTGTCCAGTAATCACCAAATACCATTAGGTTTAAGATTGTTTTCTGCACCCAGTTAATACATAACATAATAAGATACAGTGAGGAGTACATTAAATGCAAAACTATTCAGGTGAAGCCGGTCTGCAATACCACTTGCAGATTCGCCCCGGTGATGTGGGTCGTTATGTTATTTTGCCAGGAGACCCGAAAAGATGTGAAAAAATTGCTCGCTATTTCGACAGTGCCCAGTTGGTAGCAGACAGCAGAGAGTATGTCACTTACACAGGGTACCTTGAGGGAGAAAAGGTAAGTGTTTGCTCCACTGGTATCGGAGGCCCATCCGCCTCCATAGCACTTGAAGAACTTGTACTTTGCGGATCAGATACGTTTATCCGTGTAGGAACCTCTGGAGGAATTGACCTTGATGTTAAGAGCGGTGATATAGTTGTGGCAACAGGTGCTGTACGCATGGAAGGCACTAGCCGCGAATATGCCCCTATCGAATATCCAGCCGTGGCTGATTTAGAAGTGACGAATGCTCTTGTCAAAGCCTGCAGGAAACTGGACGTTCCCTTTCATGTCGGCGTTGTACAATGCAAGGATGCATTTTATGGGCAGCACGAACCTGAAAGGATGCCTGTCAGCTATGAGCTCCTAAACAAGTGGGAAGCATGGAAACGTCTGGGATGCAAGGCATCAGAAATGGAGTCTGCTGCTTTGTTTATTGTAGCAAGCCATTTGAAAGTCCGGTGTGGTTCCAACTTCCTTGTGGTTGGCAATCAGGAGAGAAACGCACTTGGTCTGGATAATCCCATTGTTCACGATACAGAAGTGGCTATTAAGATTGCGATTGAGGCTTTACGAAATTTGATAAAAGAAGATCGGGAAAAATAATTTCAAAATCCGAGGTAAACCATGAGCAAACATAAATACAGCAGGATTTTTACGATTGTAATAGACTCCCTGGGTGTAGGTGCATTACCGGACGCCCATGCCTATGGCGATGGAGGAACCGACACCCTTGGCCACATCTCTCAAAGCGTTGAAGAACCTAGAATCCCGACTCTCCAAAAGCTTGGAATGGCCAATCTTCATCATTTAAAACAAGTAGAACCTGTTCACGCTCCAATGGCTTATTATACCAAGCTGAGTGAAGCGAGTGTAGGAAAAGACACTATGACAGGCCACTGGGAAATGATGGGCCTGCATATCACCAAGCCTTTTCGTACATTTACCGATACGGGATTTCCAAAAGAGCTTTTGGATGAACTTTCCAGAAGAACTGGTAGAGTAATCATTGGCAACAAGAGTGCTAGCGTTCTAATATAACACAGCAAGAAGTGAATAAATAATGAGGCATCTCTTTCGACAGAAAGGATGCCTTTTTTGGCTATTTCGTGTGTCTACTTGACAGGGTACATTACTCGGCAGGTAATTTTGTCAATCGAGACGGTGTTGCAACTTGGTTTTATATTTCCTATAGTGCGGACTCAGTAGATAGTCAATCACTTTCTCCTTCGGGATATAGTAGGTCGTTCGGATCATAAAGTGCTCGACGCGGTTCTCCCACATCAATTTGCGGGCGGTGCCGTCGCCGATGCCGCCGAGCATCTCGCGAAAAACAGGCAGCGTGACGACATCCGGATAGTCTGCAAACAGGCGTTCGTATTCAATTCGTCTCATGTATTCAATCTCCTTTATCGTATTTGTCAGCGACGGAAGATTGACATGAAATCTTTTTGATTTCGACCTCCGATCATAGATCGGAACAACCATTTCGGAAATCGTCCTCCAATCGACCTCTGATTTTCACGGTTTGTCCAAAAAGTGCAGAAAAACCGAAAAGGCAGACGCGTCGGACATTTTTCCTAGGTTTGTCACAAATTGCCTTTGATTTGGGTGTTTTTTTCAAGTGCTTCAACCTCCACGGAAAGACTTTTTGTTCCTTTATCTTCCAAATCGGGGCAAGCACTCAAAATCCGATGGGCTCTCCGACGTCCAAGGTCCAAAAAACCCCATGATTTAGGGCTTTTTGAAAACTTCATAACAGTGTTTTTTCAAAATCGACCTCCAAATCGACCTCCGATTTCCGAGAAAACAGAAATTTTGCCGGTGTGATGGAATTGGCAGACGTGACGGACTCAAAATCCGTTGGACTAATCATCCGTGTGGGTTCGAGTCCCACCACCGGCACCAAAAACCCCAGATTTTCTGGGGTTTTCTGCTTTTTTTAAGCACGAAAAAGGTGTGTTGATCCGTTGTGTTTGCCAATGTCAAAACGCGTTTTTCAGAATTTTCCATCCTTCATTTCTCCAGTATTCAGCGGCTTTTTATTCGGAAAGTTATGCTTCTTCTCATAATCTTCAGCCCGGATTCTTTCTCATACAGCCGGGAGCCAATGCTGTTCAATATGATGACCCTGCACAACTCCTTCAGGTTTTGCATGGAAAAGATTCTACCCAGGAAATCCAAGTACCAAGCTACAATGAAGCGGATACGCTAGAGGAAATGATCACTGCTTTTGTTAATGAATTCAATTCCAACAGTAGAATTGCGCTTGAGTTTGTGGAAACATTTATTCCATCTGACCGCTATAGTGGCCATTATAGGACTGAGTTTAGGCTTAGTGCATATTCTGATGCTGTAGGGATGTTTTATCGATATGGTGAGGCGACAGTTGTCATTGTAGCAAGTAAGCCTTATACCGGTGACGGCGTTATCAGAATCTATTTGGATGGAGCTACCTTGGATCTGCGTGAGCAAATGCTATGGACTGCGTCTCCTATAATGGATAGAAGTGCGACCGAAGAAGAAATACAAACCGCGGTTGATTATATCGATGAGAACAAATACGCAAATGGCTATCACTATTCAAACCTAAGCATTGTGCTTCTGGGTAGTGATGTCAAAAGCTTTGAACTCATGATTAAAATGTGGAGCGATTAATGTTGGATATGGAATCACATGGGGAGAGAATCTTGATATCAATGCAGAACGCCTGTATCGGGAAGGGACAGACAGAAATCGTGATTTTCAAAGCTATACCTCCCATTGCGTAACGGACACGGCTGGAGCATGCAAGCTGCTGCGGTGCTCCCGCCAGAACATCAGCGATCTTGTGAAACGGGGCAAGCTTCATCCGCTTCACGCCTCCGCAGCCGGTGCTTTATTTCTGTTGAGCGAACTGCGTCAGCGTCTGTGGCAATAAAGCAACCGACATTAACTCTAACGGGTTCCTTCGAACGATAGGGAACATTTCACTTTTTATAGAGCAGAAATGTTCCCTAATGATAAAAGGCATTCTTTTCATTCAATCCGATGCTGCAGTTTGTTTTTGTACTGCAGTTTTTACACCAGTTTACAGATTATACAAGCGAATCGTCCAGCAAGAAGTCCAGGATACCGATATTCAGCACGCCGTTGTTATCATACCATCGTTTACGGATGTCATGACGGACAATGATTTTCGGGAATGCGTCACCAGTCATAGACAGGGGCCTGTTCTCCGCCGAAACTTTTCCATCGGTGTCCAGGGCATACGCAGACTGAATATAAGTCCTTTTGCCGCCTCGCGAGGCTATGAAATCGATCTCCCGTGCGACCTGGGCGCTTTGCCCCTTTTTGTTTTTCTCTGTACAATAGACGATGCCGATATCCACTTCGCAGCCGCGGACACGGAGCTCGTTATACAGGATGTTCTCCATGATATGCGTCATCTCCTGCTGACGGAAACCGGTGCGAGCATTGCGCAGACCAACATCATCACAGTAATACTTATTGGGATAGTCGAAATAGTCCTTGCCTTTTACGTCATAGCGACGGCATTCCTCGAACAGGTAGGCGTCCAGGAGATGGCCAATATAGGACGCGACCGTGTTTGCGGCAACCGTGTTCTCTCCGGCGCGCTTTTGCCTGGAGTTCAGGGCGTTGGCTATATTGTTCGGGTTGGTCAGTGAGCCGATCGAGGAACAGAGCAGATCGAGTGCTGCTGCCAGGACGTCTTCTCTCTTGATCTTCTTTCGTTCAACGATATCCTTGAGATAGACTTCTGAAAAGAGTGATTTCAGATAGTTCATCTTCGCTGTGTCATCCGGCCGGGAGAGGATCAAGGGCATGCCACCAAAGAAAGCGTAGTTCTCAAAGGCCTCCGCCTTATCGCCGCCCACCGCCGCGTAATACTCCGCAAATCGCAGCGGGTGGATGCGGATCTCGTCGCTGCGACCGCGAAACTCGGTTAGGATATCGCTGGAGAGCATACGCGAATTGCTGCCGGTCACGTAAATATCCAGATTGGGCAAGGACTTCAGGTCATTGAGGGCGTCATAGAAGGTAATCTTTTTCCCGTCCAGATTGTAGGGGTTCGGCACCATGTCGGCCATCTGTATTTCGTCAACAAAAAGGTAGTATCGCTCCGGCTGATCCTCGACCTGCTCCCTCACGGCCTTTGCCAGCTCCAGGGGGTTGCGGTACTGAATGTCTTTTGCCAGATCCAGTTCATAACTGAGGATATGATCCTCGGTTACGCCTTGATTCAGCAGATATTGCTTGAAGATGTTGCGCAGCAGATAGGACTTGCCGCAGCGCCGAATGCCGGTGATGACCTTTACCTGCCCATCCCACATATAAGAGATAATCCGGTTCAGATAGATGTCGCGTTTGATTTCCATAGCATCCTCCGTTGAGAACTTGTTTAGTATATTATGCAACTTCTCAACAAAAAACATACGCGAGCCTACCACATTTGTCAACACTTCCGTTGAGAACTTTCTTCATAAATTATCCAACTTCTCAATAGAAAGAAAAATACATGCCGTGTTTTCCAATTGTGGGGAATCCCGGCATGTTTGTTTATTTTGCGCAGTGGAATCCGAAAAGGCCGATAAATGCCGCAGCGAGCAAATCGGAGGCAATTTTTCAGACCATTCTCTTGAGTAAACGCTTGTATCTGTGCTTGAAAGTTATACTATTTTCGGTTAAAAATATTACTTGACATCTGGTGTTCCTAGAAGCGCAAGCATTGCCGTTGGTTCTCACGGGTGCATGATCCGCGTGCGGAACGCTTTTCCCGCGGTCGCGCGGGGGATCACGGAAAGCGCAGACTCCGTCAGTGACGAAAACGTGGCTGCGTTTTACCGCAGGAGCGAAACGGACGATGATCTGCTGATCGTCATGAATCTGCGCGGTCAGACGCAGGAGAAAGACCTGATGTCTGCGGGCAGCGGATTTGTTCTGGCCGCAGTTCTGAATACGAACGAAGAAGACATCACTTATACCGATGGCAAGCTGACATTGCCTGCCTACAGCATCGCGGTTTTCAGGGAGGGCATATGACGCCGGAGTGGTTAATAGACGCTGTCTTTTATGAAATCTATCCCCAGTCGTTTCAGGATTCGAACGGAGACGGGATCGGCGATCTGCAGGGCATTATCGACCGGCTGGATTATGTCCGGGATCTGGGATGCAATGCGTTGTGGATCAATCCCTGCTTTGATTCGCCATTCCGGGATGCTGGCTATGATGTCCGGGACTATAAACAAGTCGCGCCGCGTTACGGTACGAACAGGGATCTGTGCCGACTGTTTGACGAGGCTCATGCGCGGGGGATCCGTGTACTGCTGGATCTGGTCCCCGGGCATACTTCGGATGAGCATCCGTGGTTCAGGGAGTCCGCGAAGCAGGAAGAAAACGAATACTCCGGCCGCTACATCTGGACAGACCATGCTTTTGAGGGGATCGAGGGAAGACCTTATATTTCCGGCATGACCGAGAGGGCCGGCGCGTATATGCTCAATTTCTTCGCTTCCCAGCCTGCGCTGAACTATGGATGGCTGCACAGAAACAGGCCGTGGATGTCCGCCGTCGATTCACCGGAAGCACTCGCGACCAGAGAAGCCATGAAAGACGTTATGCGCTTCTGGCTGGATCAGGGCTGCGACGGATTCCGTGTGGACATGGCTGATTCTCTGGTCAAAAACGACGATGAAAGCAAAAGCGCCACCTCCGCAATCTGGAGGGACGTTCGCAGGATGCTGGACGAGGATTATCCGGAGGCGGCGATGGTCAGCGAATGGTCCAATCCTGCCTCCGCCATTAACCAGGCTGGTTTTCACATGGATTTCTATCTGGATCATCACTATAACGGCTACAATACGCTGTTGCGCGACTATGAGACCGAAGGCGGTGACCACAGCTATTTCCGGAGCGGTTCCGGCGGCGATATACGGCGCTTCCTCCAGGATTATCTGCCGAAATACGAGCAGACGAAGGGAAATGGCTATATCTCGATGTTTACCTGCAATCATGACACGCCTCGTCCAGCGAGAACGTTATCCGCGGATGAGCTGAAGCTTGCGTATGCTTTTCTCATGACGATGCCTGGCGTTCCGTTTGTTTATTACGGAGACGAGATCGGCATGCGGTACCTCAAAGTCAGGACGAAGGAAGGCGGCTATGCGCGAACCGGAAGCCGGACGCCGATGCAGTGGGACCGGAGCAGAAATATGGGCTTTTCCGAAGGACCGAAAGAACGGCTTTATCTGCCGCAGGATCCCGCTCCGGACGCGCCGTG
Organism: Clostridia bacterium; assembly: GCA_017429985.1. Classification (GTDB taxonomy): domain Bacteria; phylum Bacillota; class Clostridia; order Christensenellales; family CAG-138; genus JAFRNW01. Next base: position 185,812 of record JAFRNW010000042.1, read on the forward strand.
TGTGGCAGATCAGGCAAACGATGAGAATTCTCTTTATTCTGAGGTCCGCAGGCTGATTGCTCTCCGACACGCACATGAGGTGCTGCAGGCGGACGCGGACTTTGAAGTACTCAGAGCCGAGGCTGTCCCTCCCTTCGTTTACCGGAGGGGCGATCTGATTCTGGCAATCAACCCTTCACCGGAGGCAGCGGAATGGAGTTCAGACCTTCTGGAGGGGAGGTACGTGATGCACGCGATCAACGGAGCCGTGGCTATAAACGGGCAGCTCCGTCTCCCTCCGCGTTCCTTTGCCGCGGCAGGGTACAGGTAAGAGCAACAAATGGATGCATACCCTCAGCCAAAAGAATCATACTAATATTATGAAACAGAACCTTCTCCGCTTTCGGAAAGACGCAGATATACTGCAAGCATCTTCAGCAAGAACGCATCATCGAAGCCGCTGGTCACATCAAGCCCGGTTAAAATGCGGAGTTTTTCCAGCCTCGTACTGATTGTATTCCGGTGAAGGCCGGTTCGTTCGGCAGTTTCGCTCAAACGAAATCCGCTGCTGATGAATGCTTCCGCCGTCTCAATCAAGGATTGATACTGAAGTCTGTCATCAGAGCGCATTTTTTCTATTGCAGGGCGTATCAGTTTATGGATTATCTGCGGATGCAGACGAAGGTACACGTTTTCAAACAGCAGATCGTTAAGGCTGTAAATCTCTGAGTTGCTACAGCGCATGCCGACATCCAGAATATCCACCGCTTCCTGCAGGCTCATGTGCAGCGAACCGATTCCTTCGTAAAGATTGCCGTATGCAATATGAAATGAAAAGGAAGTGAATCTGCGAAGAATCTCTGCCAAATCTTTGCAGACCCTATCCATAGTAAGATAAAGTCGCGTGCTATCGCTGTTGGTCGGATGGAAGGCTTTTATCACTACCAGAAAGCCGCGGTTCAGGAAGAAGACAAGATCCTGAGAATTGAGCGACCTGCATGCTCGAACCTGAGCCTCGGCTTCCTGTCGTAACATTTCATATGAGGACTGATATCCAAGATTTAAATTGATATTGAAGTAGCTGGGACGAAGATATGCCAGCCGTATCACGATAACGGAGCGGAGAAGCTCCGGATCAAGCTCGTTTCGGTTCATAAGATCCGCTAGGACTTCGTTATCCGGTTCCTCGGAAAGAAGCATGCGGCCGATACGATAACGTTCGCTGCGTGGGTTTTCTTCCAGCTTATTTTGATAAGCTTTGTATTCGCTTGAAGCTTCGATTGCTTTATGAAGATATGATCCGATTTCCGCGGAACGCTGTCCTGGTGCGTGGACAATGATCGCGCCTGCTACCTCTCCCCCTTCCATATACGGCACTCCATATGTTGTCACATCGTTCCTGCCGTCTTCTTCTCCCGGGTTATCAATGATTGCAGCATGACGAATCCTTAGAATATACGCGGCAGTTGTCCCGGATGAACCGATCCGTTCTTCCTCCGTTGCAGCAATAATACGAGTCGACATATCCGTGATGTAGATTCGTACCTGCTCCTCACGGTATTTAGAAAGCAGCAACTGCAGATAAATAGTGTCTATCATTCGTCTCTCCATCAAATATATGCAATATATTATATAAATACTAATACAATATTATAATGATATACAAAATGCACAATGTATATAAAATAGAATTAAAAAAAGTATCGAATAATATACATTTTGCATATCTATCTGTTTGAACTATGTATATTTTATCATTATTGACGGCAGCGTGCAATTGAAACAGCAAACATGAACGGATACATTTAACTTATCGAAGCATCCGTAGTACTACTTTTATTCTTTATGGGAGGTGTAACATGTATTCCGTCATTTTGCTGATCCTCAGTATCGTTTTGCTGATGGTCATGATCTCCAAGCTTCATGTGCATGCGTTTCTCTCGCTGCTCATCGTTTCGCTTCTTCTGGGCATCGCCGCAGGACTGCCTCTGGGTGAAGTTGCGACCCATGTTGCAGCAGGCTTCGGCGGCACGATGCAGAACATCGGTATCGTCATTGTTTGCGGCGTTATCATCGGGCAAATTCTTGAAAAGACCGGCGGCGCGCAGAAAATTGCGGATTCTGTAATCAAACTTGTCGGAAAGAAGCATGTGACGCTTGCTACCGCACTGACAGGCGGCGTTGTTTCCATTCCCACTTTCTGCGATTCCGGTTTCGTTATTCTGAATCCGGTCATCAAGGCGCTGTCATTGAACGGCAATATCCCTTACATGTGCCTTGTAACCGCGTTAATGTGCGGATTGTTGACGACGCATTCCCTCGTTCCTCCTACACCTGGTCCGGTTGCTGCAGCAGGCATTCTCGGTGCAGACGTAGGCAAAGTCATGATTTACGGCCTGATCGTTTCGGTCCCGGTCATTCTCGTGACGGTTCTCTGGTGCAATTCCAAATTCCTCAAAAAGCGTTATCCCGAACTCGCGCCGGTAGATGATTCCGACGTCAAGGATAATGAAAGCTACAAGGAAGTCGTTGCAAAAGCGCCGTCGACCTTCATGTCCTACCTTCCGATCATCGTTCCGATCATTTTGATTGTTGTACGTTCTTTCCTGAACCAGTACGGCAACACGGAACTGGGCTTTGTAAAATTCATCGGCTTTATCGGAACACCCTATATCGCTCTTCTTATCGGTGCGCTGATCAGCTTCCTGCTGCCGTCCAAGCTTACTAAAGAAGTCACTGAAAACTGGATCACCGAGGCGCTGCGCTCTTCCTGCGAAATCCTTCTGATCACCGGTATCGCAGGCAGTTATGGGCGCGTACTGCAGAACATCGGTGTCGGCGATACGCTTGCCGCTCTCATTTCCAGCACTGGTCTTCCGAGCGTTCTCCTTCCGTTCATGATCTCTGCAATCGTCCTGATTGCGCAGGGTTCCGCAACGGTAGCGCTTACAACTACAGCGGGCATTATCCTTCCGCTGCTTCCAGCCCTGAACATCTCTCCGGAACTTGCGGTTATCGCGATCGCGGGCGGTTCATTCTGCGGCGTTCTTCCGATGGGAAGCTATTTCTGGTGTGTTTCCAAGCTTGCCGGATATGATATCAAGAAAGGTTATGTAGCGGTAACGGCAACGACATTCATAATGGGCGCGGTAGCGCTTGCTTCGATACTTGTTCTTTCCTTCTTTGTACACTAATCTATTTGATGCAGGGCGCCGCCCTCCCCTTAAGCGACGCCCTGTCTATCATCTGACATGGAACATGCCATCAGATGACAGCGGAGGTTTTTTATGATCGACATTAAAGATATAAACGTTCTGGAGAAATACCTTGCGGAAAAAGGACTGATCTCAAACGGATCGGATCATACTATCACTTACTGCAAGGGCGGTGTTTCCGGTACCGTAGTGTATGTAGACAGAGTCGGCAAAACGCCGATGATCATCAAGCAGGCGCTGGCACAGCTGAAAACCAAAGAGACATGGCTGTGTGATCCGAACCGTATGGGGATAGAATATGACAGCAATCGAATCTATCACGAGCTGATGCCGGAAAATGCGCCTGAAGTATACTTTTATGACGAAGAAAACTATATTTATGGACGGGAAGCTGTTCCTGACGACTGCCAGATGTGGAAAGCTGATCTGATGAGCGGTCTCCTTGACTTTCAGGTTGCGGAGAAATCAATCCGGACGCTGGTCACTGTCCACAATCGCTGTGCCGGGGATGAAGCAGTCCGGGAACGGTTCGGAGATAAAGAAGTATTCTATAATCTTCGCATTAATCCATATATTGAGTTTACCGTTAACAAATATCCAGAGTGGAACGAAGATGCCCGGAAAGTGATCAGCCTTCTGATGGACAGCGGTATTTCTCTCGTGCATGGAGACTACAGTCCGAAGAACATCATGGTCACGAAAGGCCGCGGAATCTCTGTTCTGGATTATGAAGTAGCGCATTATGGGCATCCGGCTTTTGATCTTGCGTTCTTCTCAAATCATTTCATTTTGAAATCGATACGGTTTCCGGAAATCAGGGATGCTTATCTTTCCATGCTGGAATACATGGTCGGAATCTATATGCGTGAAATGACATTCATGGACCGTTCGGAAATGGAGAATGCAACGCTGTCGGTCCTGCGCTTCCTTCTCATTGCTCGCATTGACGGAAAATCGCCGGTCGAGTATCTTGTCGGTGATGATGAAAAACAACAGAAAGCAAGGAATATCGTAAAAATAATGTTCGCGGAAAACATCTCGGACTGGAAATCATTGTTTTCAGTTCTTCGCGCAAACTAATTAAAAGGAGACAGAGACATGAATCCATTTGAGATTTCGGCAATAGAAGCAAGACAGGTGTTTGACAGCCGTGCCAATCCCACGGTGGAAGTAGATATTCGTCTTGCGGGAGGCGCTTTCGGACGGGGAACCGTTCCTAGCGGCGCGTCAACCGGAGCCTATGAGGTTCTGGAACTTCGTGACGGGGAAAAAGAACTCGGTGGGAAAAGCGTCCGCAAAGCAGTTTCTCATGTTGAGAACGAACTCGCTCCTCTCCTTCTGGGGATGGATGCCAGAGATCAGGCACTGATCGATCAAAAAATGATTGAGCTGGATGGAACGGAGAACAAGAGCCGTCTGGGCGCCAATGCGATCCTCGGCTGTTCCATGGCTGCAGCACATGCTGCGGCAGCAGCAAGCGGCGAACCTCTTTTCAGGTATCTTGGTGGCGCAAACGCAAGAACGATTCCCCTTCCCATGATCCAAATCATCGGTGGAGGCGCGCACGCCCTGCATTCGATCGATATTCAGGATTTCCTGATCATACCGATAGGCCTTCCGACTTTTGAAGAGGGCTTTGCCGCCGTAGTCAATGTATATAATGCGGCTAAGAAGCTCTTTATCCGAACCGGCCGTCCGGTTTCGATCGCGGATGAGGGCGGCTTTTGGCCAAGCAATTTCAAAACGAACGAAGAAGGTCTCTCCCTGCTTACCGAAGCCATTGCAGAGGCAGGTTATACGCCCGGGAAAGAAATCGGCATAGCGCTGGATATCGCCGCAAGTGAATTCTATGACAGAGAAACCGGCTTGTATGAATTGAAACTCGAGAACCGGAAACTGACAACTTCGGAAATGGTCGATATGGTATGTGATTGGGTTGACCGCTATGCGATTGTTTCCATTGAGGACGGCTGCAGCGAGTTTGATTGGGAGGGATCCGTTGAATTGACGAGGCGCCTCGGAAAAAGGATCCAGATCATCGGAGATGACCTCTTTACAACAAGAATCGACCGGATCCGCACTGGCATCGAAAAGGGAGCCTGTAATTCCGTACTGATCAAAATGAACCAGATTGGAACAATTACTGAAACTCTGGACGCGATTGAATATACGAAGAATCACGGATACCTGCCGGTTATCAGCGCACGAAGCGGCGAGACAGAAGACGCAACGATCGTCCATCTGGCAATCGCTACGAACGCAGGTCAGCTTAAAGTCGGATCGGTTGCGCGCACGGAGCGAACCGTGAAATGGAATGAAGCAATCCGCATGGAGCAATTACTCGGGAAAAGCGGCATCTATCCTGCTGGTTCGATCTTTGACAGGATCAAAACGACCTTATAAGAAAGTCGTATGAACATGCAGCAGCCGGAGTACTTCGCAGAAGCGCAGTGGCTGCTGTTCTTTTACTCCATGATACTGTAAAATAATGGCAATATGATTAACATTGATTCTGTGAAAATAGAACATATCCTTACAAGCATAAAACGTCGGCAAATGAACGCTTTCTTTTTTAATACTGCAGCCGAAGCAGGAAAGTGGATTATACAAACGGTACCGAAAGGAGTGTCAGTCGGCTGGGGCGATTCACTAACGCTGGAAGCAACCGGAGTCAAAGAACACTTTCGAAACGGCCCGTATACTGTTTACGACAGAGACGCCGCAGGAAACGACACTGTCCGAAAGGAAGAAATCCTGCGAGGCGCACTGACTTGCGACTGGTATCTGGTCGGATCAAATGCACTGACAGAAAACGGTGAACTTCTCAACATCGATGGAAGGGGCAACCGATGCGCGTCCATCAGTTTCGGTCCGCACAATGTCATATTTACCGTAGGAGTCAATAAGATTGTGAAGGATCTTAACGCTGCAATCGAACGCGTTCACAAGGTCGCTTGCGTTGCGAACGTGAAACGTCACAATCTCAGAACGCCCTGTTCTCTGACGGGGGAATGCAGTGACTGTACTGTGCCGGACTGCGCATGTTCGCAAATTCTTATCACGCGTTTTTCAAGACATCCCGGAAGATGTTCGGTTCTTATTATTGGGGAAGAGCTAGGCTTTTAATGAAAGGAATTCATCTATGACAGGACGGGAAAGGGTCTTGGCTGCCCTTGCGGGTATGCCGACGGATGTCCCTGCTGCGCTGAGCATCACATCTACCGCAACGGTTGAAGCCATGCGCAAAAGCAAATCGTTTTTCCCGGATGCGCATACAAATCCAATCTCCATGGCTGCACTTGCAGCTGAAAGCCGTGATCAGGGCGGATTCGATTCTGTCTCTCCGTATTTTTCAATTCATCTTGAAGCCGCAGCTCTGGGAGCAAAAATCAACTGGAGCGATCCTGCCGGAACACCTTTCGTGGTCGGTCACGCTCTCTCCTCTTTGGAAGATTTGACTCTTCCGGAAGATTTCTGCAGTCTTCCGATTCCGTCCGCGCTGATTCGCACAATCGGCATTCTCCGCAATCGCTATCGGGACAATGTCGCCGTAATCGGAAAAGTCATCGGCCCTTGGACGATCCTTTACCATCTTCATGGTGTGGAGAATCTGCTCCTGGACACATTGCTTGATCCGGTACATACAAAAGAGATTCTGATGATACTGTCAGCAATTCCGATTACGTTTGCAAAGGCTCAGTTTGCTGCGGGAGCAGATGCCGTCGTTTGGGCGGATCATGTAACTTCAGATCTTGTCAGCGCAGCGCTATATGAGGAAACCCTGTACCCAGTACACCGTGCAGCCGCAGAAGAATTAAATCAGTTCGGCCCGATTATCCTGCATTGCTGCGGCAATGTGGAAGATCGGATGAAGCTGTTTTCAACAACGGGGTTCTCCTGTTTCCATGCAGATTCCAGAAACAACATTGAAAAACTGATTTCAGATTCCGACAATCGGATACGTCTTGCAGGTTTTGTAAACAATCCGGTTGTTCTTTCACAGTATTCGCCTCGTCGGGTTGCTGCAGAGACTGGACGGATTCTTTCAAAAGGAATCACGATGCCATGTCCGGAATGTGCCATTCCCACCAGTGTGACATCTGCAAATCTGCGGGCAGTTACAAGCACCTTGCACAGCTATCGCTTCCGCTACGCAGGAAAATGAGTTCTTCAAACCAAAAGAGTCGTTAAAGGTATCTTCTGAAGGACAAGTACAAGGATCAGAAGGGTCAACTCGAGCTTGAAAATGCCGTATAGTATATTTTATCTATATAAATGATCCAATATATAATCGCAGAGACCTGAAGAGGAGGCCGCGACATGGTCACCGAAGCGTGGATCTGGATCCTGATCATCCTTGTATTGGCGATTGCAACCCCCCTTGTTCTGGATATTATCCGTGAAAAAGACTACAGGGATCAGGTGAAAGGAAAGAAGAAAGAGCGTGAATGGAAAGGCGGGGAGCGCTATGAAAAGCCGCCTCAGCAGGACATGAAATATCAAGCGCTTAAGGAAGAAGCAGTTCTAAAAGCAAAGAACAATATTTCCGGCCATTGATGCGGAAATGCAAGCATTATGAACTCAAAAAACCAGACCATGTTCATTTATGCCAACATATGTAGTCGTTGGTGAGGGAAGAAAAAACCTAGATTAGGGTTGCTCACCTCCTTTCTATGTATCGAGGGCAAAAAAGAAGAGCACCAGATATCCATCCTCTGCGCTTCCGCTAAAGAAATGTTTCTGATATTCAGCTACCTTTTCAATCTGGCTTTGATCAATGTACAACTCGCCATGAGGCATGGGGAGGGTAATCTGAATTCCATTATTAGAGGTCACTATTTCAGCCTGACTCAGGTCAACGCTGAAGACCACATCTCCCTTCAGCAGATATAGGGCTGCATATTCGACGTTGTCTCCAATAGAATGGAAGTCATTGATTTTCACACTTGCGACAAGGACCTCCAGGTTCTCAAGCTTGCGGATCTCATTGGCAATATCAGCCTCAGTATCCTCTGCGCTGAGCCCAGCAGCTTTTCCTGCAGCCGTTCCTTCTTCTCTACCCTTTGTAATCCCTTCAAGAGAACCTATGGCCTTCCCAACCAGTGTCCCGGTTTTTTGACCTATGCCACTGCCCATAGCAGTTGCATTAGCATTGTAATAGAGTGCAATCACTAATGCACAGGCAGCCAGGATACATCCAATCAGGGGAACGGTAAACGAAGGAAGCTTTTTTATGTATTTTTTCATTTTTTCAGCCCCCCTTCACCACTTTGATTCCAAAATCATCTTTGGTTATTGTTTTTCTATCTAGGGCTTGTGTTATAGTTAACTAATCTGGAGATCCCCCATAAATGCTTTAAGAATCAGTTTTATTACTTTCCTTATCATTTTTTCCTTCAACAATGGTAGGATCGCCAGGCGCGAGTGCAATCACATCGGTGATTTGGCAGTCCAGCGCCTCGCAGATCCTCGCCAGCGTACTCATACTGATGTTTTGTTCTTTGCCCATATTGGCAATCATGTTCGTGGTAATCCTCGCTTTCGATGGCTGCCAAAAGGACGGCTTGCATCTCTTCGTCCAAATAGGTCTACAAAAAATAACTACAGAAAAGAGAAAGCAAAATGAAAAAGCACATCGTCTGTTTTGGTGATTCCAACACCCACGGCTACTGCGCAGACCCAAACGACTGCGCCGACGGTGGTGACCGCTTTAACGAAAACGAGCGCGGGACCTGTTTGTTGCAAAAGAGTCTCGGCGAGGACTATTTGGTGCTGGAGGAGGGGCTTTCCGGTCGGACAACCGTGTTCTCTGACCCTCTGCACGAGAGCATGCCCGGAATAGAGACGGTCTACACCTGCCTTATGAGCCACGAGCCTGTGGATCTGCTTATCATCATGTTGGGTACCAACGATACCAAAGAGCGTTTTGCGGCGAATGCTCCGGCAATCGCAGTTGGAATGGAGAGGTTGCTTCTCAAGTGCAAAAGCATTCCTTGCTGGAGCGGAAATCAGCCCAACATCTTAGTCGTCTGTCCGCCTCCGCTGGGCGAGGGATTCCACGACGAGGTCATGGGCAATGGCTGCGTGGAGAAATCCGTTGCGTTGCCGCCATATATGGAGGCTGTCGCCTGCCGAAACAATGCGCATTTTCTTGATGCAGCAGAGTGCGAATTCAACCCTGTAGATTTCACCCATTTGACACGCCGCGGGCACGCACAACTGGCCAATATGCTCGCTCCTGTTGTTACGAATCTTTTGGGTTGATATAAGCTGTCGCTTCATTTGAATAGCTCTCCAATGCTTCCCTGCAGGAGACTCTGCACATGGCAGCTCTGGCACAGCCTCATCAGGTCCACCTTTCCCTGCGCTCTGTCACGGGATATAGAACGCTATGACGGTCTTTATCCACCGGAATGATCCGAAAGCCGGTTTGGGGATAAACACTACGCACAAGCAACCGCATATTGCGACACGTCAATCCTGAAATGAAGATTTGCGAATACAAATCAGAAATTGACGAAACCGATCTCTTGTGGTAAAATCCTGACAGAATTATTTGTGCTGCAAAACGTGTGTAAAACGTAGGGATATCCGCAAAAAAGACTTGTGTTTCCATCATCATTTGGAGGGAAAAGATGCGCATCAGCTACAGGCCGCTATGGGTCATGCTTGCCGAACGGGAAATCACCAAAAAACAGCTCCGCGAGCTCAGCGGCATCAGCACTGCCTCATTAGCGAAGCTTGGCAAGGGAGAAAACCTGACAACAGACACTCTTTTGAAGATTTGTAAGGCTTTGAACTGCAGCATCACGGAGATCATGGAGACCGTTCCAGATGTCCGGCAGGATGAGAGCATCAGTGAGGAGTAAGCGCTTCAAACGCGAATGATCATAGGGTTTGAAAAATGGATGAAAAGAAGGAAACGATAAAAGCCCTGGACCGATATCTCTCCCCTCTTGACGTCTGGGCAATGGCCTTCGGCGTCATGGTGGGCTGGGGAGCGTTCGCCATGCCCGGAAACACCTTCCTCCCGGTGGCGGGACCCGCCGGCACGCTGATCTCCATGTTCATCGGCATGGCGATCATGCTGGTCATCGGCAGCAGCTTCTCCTATCTCATGGGACGCTCGTCCATCACCGGCGGGGTCTATTCCTATACCAAGGAAGCCTTCGGACGGGATCACGCCTTTTTGAGCTCCTGGTTCCTGTGCCTTTCCTATCTGACGATCGTGTTCCTCAACGGCACAGCCCTGTTCTTCATCCTCCGGATCCTGCTGGACGGGGCCGTGCAGACGGGCGTCCACTATGCCATCGCGGGGAACACCATCTATCTCTCGGAAACGCTGGTGTCCGCGCTGGTGCTGGGTGGCGTGGGGGTGCTCTTCATCGTGGCGAAGCCCCTGCTGCAGCGCCTCCACACCGTCCTCTCCGCGGTTCTTTTCATCGGCGTGGCGGTCATTGCGGTCATGTGCGTCCCCCACGCGCTTTCCAGCGGCGCGCTGACGGAGTTCGGGTCCGGCGGAACGGGGAAGGTCTACGCCGTTTTCAGCCTGGTGATCCTGGCACCCTGGGCCTTCGTGGGCTTTGAGGTCACGTCCTTCGACACGGCGCATTTCAAGTTCCCCATCCGGAAGTCGAAGGGGCTGATCATCGTCTCCATCATCCTGGCGGCCTTCGCCTATGTGTCCATGACGCTGACGGCCGTATCCGCCGTACCGGAGGGATTCTCTTCATGGCAGGAGTATGTCTCCTCCCTGGACGGCCTGACCGGCCTGACCTCCGTGCCGACCTTCTTCGCCGCGGGACGCATCATGGGGACCGCGGGCCTCGCCGTCATTGTCGTCGCCGCGCTCTCCGGCATCCTGACGGGGATTATCGGCGGGTACCGCGCCGCCACCAGGATCCTCTCCACAATGGCGGAGGATCGCATCCTCTCCGAGCGGTTTTCCCGGACGCGCTTCAGTATCTTCTTTATCATGGTGATCTCCATCGTGCTGGCGTTCCTGGGACGGAACACCCTGAACTGGTTCGTCGACCTTACCTCCTTCGGGGCCATCGTCGGCTTCGGGTACACCTGCGCCGCCGCATGGAAGATCGCGAAAGCGGAGGGGAATAAAAAGCAGGCTGTCCTGAGCGTCGTCGGCACGGTGATCTCCGCTCTGTTCGCCGTGGTGCAGCTCGTCCCCAGCCTGACCGCCATGGAGGCCATGGGGAGCCAGGCATTCCTCCTGCTGTCCCTGTGGTGCCTGCTGGGCTTTGTGTTCTACTGGCGGACGATCAAATACGGCATGCTGACGGAACACAGCGGGATGTCCACCTCCGGCACGGTGCTGTTCGCGTTTCTGATCTACACGGCGATCATGTGGCTCGGCAAGCAGCTGGCTGGAAAGCAGAGCGTGGATGAGATCCGCTCCGCGCTGTTCGGCGGCGGCTTCGTTCTCCTGCTGATCATCTTTGTGGGACTCGCGGTCATGCTATACATCCAAAGGCTGGTCCGTATCAAGCATGAAGCCTCCGAGCGGGAGAAGATCCGCGCCGTGGAGGGAAGCCTTGCCAAGAGCCGGTTCCTTTTCAACATGTCCCACGACATCCGGACGCCCATGAACGCGATCCTGGGCTATACGAACCTCGCTTTGAAGGAACCTACCTCCGATACGCAGCGCGACTATCTGACGAAGATCGAGAGCTCCAGCCAGCATCTGCTGGCGCTCATCAATGACATTCTGGAGATGAGCCGCATCGAGAGCGGAAAGGTGGAGCTGGAGTACGCTCCCGCCGATCTGTGCGGCATCCTGGACTCCCTGTACGACTTGTTTGCCGAGCAGATGAAGCAGAAGCAGATGGATTTCTCCGTCCACACCGCCCAGGTCCAGGACCGCTGGGTCTGGTGCGACAGTAAAAATCTTAACCGGGTGCTGCTGAATCTCCTCTCCAACGCCTACAAATTCACTGACGACGGCGGCACGATCTCCGCCTCTCTCTACGAGCTGGGCAGCCCGGCGGACGGCTACGGCTCCTATGAGATCCGTATTCAGGACAACGGCATCGGCATGTCCAAGGAATTTGTCGAGCGGATGTGGGGCGCCTTTGAGCGCGAACGCAGTTCCACGGACAGCGGCGTGGAAGGCACCGGTCTTGGGCTGGCGATCACCAAGGGCATCGTGGATATGATGGGCGGCACCATCGAGGTGCTCACCGCCCCCGGCTGCGGCACGGAGATCCTTCTCCGCTTCAAGTTCCGGCTGGCGGAGAATGAGGAGATCCACAAAGAGAGCGTCGCTGTCGGGGCGGCGGACGAGGAGACGGTGGATTTCACGGGAAAACGCCTTCTGCTGGTGGAGGACAACGCCATCAATATGGAGATCGCGAAGATGATCCTGGAGCAGATGGGTTTTTCCCTGGAGACCGCCGAAAACGGACAGGCTGCCGTGGACATGGTCGCCGCCTCGCAGCCCGGACATTTTGACGCTGTCCTGATGGATATTCAAATGCCCGTCATGGACGGCTACGCCGCCACGCGGGCGATCCGGGCTCTGGACAATACAGAGTTGGCGAGCGTGCCGATCCTGGCCATGACGGCCAACGCCTTCCGGGAGGACGTGCAGGCTGCCATGGACGCGGGCATGCAGGCGCATATCGCAAAGCCGATCGACATCGGCGCGCTGACAAAAACGCTCCGATCGGTTCTGAGATCGTGATGCCGGGAGGCAGCGGCAATATCTTCCGAAGAACGAACTGTATAGGTGAACGGACTGAAATATGTGAGCAACACACAGGGACACGACGCGGACTGACGGGATGCGATCCCGGGCAGACGAAAAACTGCCGTGCGGTCTTTGAACAGGCCGACGCGCAGGTGCGCGAAGAGAAGAAGCTGCTCAAAAGCCTTGGCACTGTGACCCGGCTATAAACAGACAGGAGGAAGGACGCTATGCAGGAAAACCAGACGACCTTTCGACCTTCTCGCGACAGAAGGCGTATCTTGCTGATCGAGGATGAGTATGTCAACCAGGAGATCCTGAAAATGTTCCTGGAGGACAGATATGACCTTGTTGTGGCGGGAACGGGAACGGAGGCTCTGAACATCATTCGTTCTCAATATGAGATGCTCAGTCTGATCCTGCTGGATCTGAATCTGCCGGATCTCAGCGGACTTGACATTCTGCGTCAGGTCAAGGCAGACTCCAGAACCGCCCGCCTGCCGGTCATTGTCGCGACCTCCGACGGCGACGCGGAGGTGGAGTGCCTGACGCTTGGCGCCATTGACTTTATTTCCAAGCCTTATCCGCGGCAGGAAGTCGTTCTGGCGAGAGTGCTGCGCACCATCGAGCTGTCCGAGGATCGGGATACCCTGAGCCTGACGGAGCGCGATCATCTGACCGGGCTATATAACAAGGAGTTCTTCAATCGCTACGCCGCCCAGCTCGACATCCATCACAGAGACTGCCCTATGGACGCGATCGTACTGAACGTCAATCAGTTTCATATGATCAATGACCGCTATGGAAAGGTCTACGGCGACGAGGTGCTCCGTCTGATTGCGGAGAAGATCCTGGAACTCGTTGAACAATCGGGCGGCATCGCAGGCAGAAGTGAGGCGGACAACTTCTGGATCTACTGTCCCCAGCACATGGATTATGGCGCGATCCTCGAAGCGGTGCAGGGCGATCTGAACGGAGAAGGACAGAGCGAGAACCGCATTCGCCTGCGGATGGGCGTGTATTCCAACGTCGATAAGGAGCTGGACATCGAGCGCCGCTTCGACCGGGCCAAGCTTGCCGCAGACACCGTGAAGGGCAGCGTTACGAGGGTGATCGGGCGATATGACGACTCTATGCACGAGGCGGAGCTGCTTGCCGAACAGCTGATCGAGGACTTTCCTGCGGCGATCCGGGAGCGTCAATTCCAGGTTTACTACCAGCCCAAATTCGACGTGCGGTCCAACGAGCCGATCCTCAACAGCGCGGAGGCTCTGGTGCGCTGGAGGCATCCGACGCTGGGTATGGTAAATCCGGGCGTGTTTATCTCCCTTTTTGAAAACAACGGACTCATTTCGACGCTGGATCAATATGTCTGGTCCGAAGCTGCGGCGCAGATCAGACAGTGGAAGGATCGTTTCGGGGTCACGCTGCCCGTATCCGTCAACGTCTCCCGTGTCGATATGCTCGATCCGGGGCTGATCGAGAAATTGCAGGAGATCGTGACGCGCAACGGGCTGACCACGCGGGAGCTTTTGCTTGAGGTCACAGAATCTGCCTATACGGAGGACGCGGAACAGATCATCGAAACTGTCACGCAGCTTCGCAAGCTGGGCTTTCGGATCGAGATGGATGATTTCGGTTCGGGCTATTCCTCCCTGAATATGCTCTCGTCGCTTCCCATCGACGCTTTGAAGCTGGACATGCAGTTTGTCCGAAACGCGTTCAGGGAGCGGAAGGACACCCGGCTTATTGAGGTCATGATCCTGCTGGCAGAGTCCTTTGAACTGCCGACGATTGCCGAGGGCGTGGAAACGGCGGAACAGATGTTCACTCTCAAGATGATGGGCTGCGCGATCATCCAAGGCTATTATTTCTCGCGCCCTCTCCCCGCGGAAGAGTTTGAAGTGTTTATTGCTGAGAGGAAGGAGATCGAAGCGCCCGCAGAAGCAGCGAGCAGCCTGACAAGAAAAGACAACTATACATATAATGCGCTCCACGACTCTCTGACCGGGCTCTATAACAACAGTGCCTTTGAGATCCTGTTCCATGACGCAGACCAGGAGCACATTGCCCTGCTTATCGCCGACATCGACGACTACGCCGAACTCAGGAAAAGCCGGGGGCGGGTATACGCAGACAGCCTGGTTCGCCGCGTGGCGGAAGTTCTGCGAAGCAGCTTCCGCTCGGTAGATCATATCTGCCGATTGAAAGAAAACGAGTTTGTCGTAATCATGTCAAGGATCACCAGCGCGCAAAAAGAACTGGTCTTCTCCAAAATCGAGTCTGTTACCCATGCCCTTCGGGAAGGAACGGAGGAACTTTTGCCTGTCACGCTGAGCGTGGGCATCGCCTTCTCCGACCGGGAGCAGCCGGGTGGAGACATCTTTCAGGATGCGGACAAAGCGCTCCGGCGGATGAGAGAGATCCGGCATTCCGGCTATGCGGTATATTGATCAACAACGAGAAAGGAAGAAAGAAAATGACGATCGACGATCTGAAAACCTATGGTGCCAATACGGAGGAAGGGCTCAAGCGCTGCATGAACAACGAGGGCTTTTATCTTCGGCTGGTGAAGATGATCCCGGGAGACGCGAGCTTCCCGAAGCTCTATGACGCCGTTGAAAACGGCGACCTGGATATTGCCTTTGAAGCCGCGCATGCGCTCAAGGGCAGCGCCGGCAATCTTTCTCTGACGCCGATCTTTGCTCCGATCAGTGAGATCACGGAGCTTCTCCGCGCGAGAACGCAGACGGATTATTCAGCGCTGATCAATCAGATCCGCGAAGCCCGGGACGAGCTGGCACACATCTGTGAGGAATAATCACTTTCTTCACTGATTTCTGCGATCCTGCAGCAAATAAAGGCATGTCCTCTGCAGGTATCCTGAGAAAAGGAGCCTGCGGAGGCGGGAGACGTTTGAAAGAAGGATGGGTTTCGGTATGAAGAAAGCGCGGATCGCCATTGTCAATATCGCGATCATGGTGGGAATACTGATCTTTGTCATTCTGTATTCCAGCTATGAAGGCAAGGCCGCACTCCGCCGACAGGTGGAGAGCTTTGTGAGCACCACCGTCGCGATGGAGCATGTGACGGAGAATTATATGGCGGGCGAACAGCACATCTGCGACGTGTGGGCGCGCTATATCAACAGCAAGGGTATGAGTATCGAGGAGGCCGCCTCCTTCATCCGCATCTCTCATGTGACGCAGACCGCCTCTGCGCATATCGTGTATCTCGATACGCTGTCCGGTCTGTCTACGAGGGCAAGGCAGGATGCCGCCGACGACTATGCCGTCTCTTACGGACGGATAGGTCTTCTGAACGATGTGAGCTGGATCAATGATATCGGGAAATCCGTCAACATTTCCCGCGCCTATACAAACCCGGTCAACGGGGAACAGTCCATAGCCTTCTGCAATTATGTCACGCTTCAAGATTCAGAAACCGGCGAGCTCCGTGACGCCGTGCTGCTGCGCGTGCTACCGATCGCGGAGATGGCGCAGAAATGGATCTTCCCGCAGGAAGGGTTTGAAAACACCGAACTGTCCATGATTGATGCGAACGGCGATTATATCATCAAGGGCCATTCCTTCAAAAATTCCAGTTTCTTCGAGTTTTACAGGTCTTACAACACCATTGATCCAGCCTCCGCGCAGGAGTTCTTTGAAACCATCACGTCTTCGACCGGCTCCTTTACTATGCTCAACTCCCGCGGGGAGAAATGTATCCTCGCCTATACCCCGGTCGACGCGACAGGAGGATGGACGCTTCTCAGCTTCATGCCGATGAAGGATCTGCGCGTAAATACCGAAAACTGGCTGTTGATCGGCGTTATTTCCGCAGCCCTTCTGCTCCTCTTCGTGTTTGACCTGTCTGTCATGCTTAATTTCAATAAGAAGCTCCAGGCGGCGGCCAGAGAAGCGGCCTCGGCGAACAGGGCAAAAACCGATTTTCTCTCCACCATGTCGCATGATATCCGCACGCCGATGAACGCCATTATGGGCTTGACGACCATTGCGGAGAAGAATCTGGGAGACACGGAATCGGTTGCAGATAACCTTCGAAAAATCGGCCTTGCCAGCAATCATCTTTTGTCTCTGATCAACGACATTCTGGATATCTCCAAGGTGGAGAGCGGCAAACTGAATCTGAGCCCGCTGACATTCTCCATCGTCGATACGGTCGAGAACCTGGTCAATATCTCCCAGCCGATGATCAAGGAAAAGGATATCAACTTCAGCTTCCGGATCAATCGTATGGAAAAGGAATACCTGTATGCCGATCAGCTGCGCTTGAATCAGATCTACATCAACATCCTTTCCAACGCGATCAAATACACGGGGCCTGGCGGAAGCGTCAGCGTAGATATGCGGGAGGAGGAAAGCGAAACGCCCGGCTGCGTCAAGCTGACCTACGTTGTTGCCGATACGGGCATGGGAATGAGCCCCGAGTTCATGGCGAAGATGTACGAGCCCTTCTCCCGTCAGACAGACAGCCGCGTCAACACCATTCAGGGCACCGGTCTCGGCCTTGCGATCACGAAGCAGATGGTGGATCTGATGAACGGCGTCATCGACTGCCAGAGCGAGCAGGGCAAAGGCACAACTTTTACCATTGTTTTGGATATTCCGGTCGCGGACAAGCAGCTCGACGACATGCATCTCGAGCCCATCGACGTGCTGATCGTGGATGACGACGCAGTCCTGCTGGAGACCGCCGTGGACGCGCTGGAGTCTTTGGGCGTCAATGCAGAGAAGGCCGAAGACAGCATGACGGCGCTGGGAATGATCCGGCACCGCCAGGAGTCCGGCAGGCAGTACGGCGTCGTGATCCTGGACTGGAAGATGCCCGGCATGGACGGCGTGGAAACGGTAAGACGCATACGCTCGGAGATCGACGAGAGCATCCCGATCCTGCTGATTTCGGCCTATGACTGGTCCGACATCGAAGACGCGGCAAAGGAAGTCGGCGTAAACGGCTTCATCAGCAAGCCTCTTTTCCGCTCAAAGCTATATGATAAAATCAATGAGCTGCTGGGAATAGAAGCAAAGGCTGCGGAGCCGGAGGATGATTACTCCGACCTTGCCGGGATGAGCATTCTCATCGCGGAGGATAACGACATCAACTGGGAGATCATCTCCGCCATGCTGGGGATGTTCGGCATCGTGACGGAGCGTGTGGAGAACGGTCAGATATGCGTCGAAAAGATGAAGACAGCGGAACGCGGACAATACGCCCTTGTCTTCATGGATATCCAAATGCCGGTCATGAACGGACTGGACGCCACGAGGCATATCCGCGCGTTGGAGGATCCGTGGGCATCCTCTATCCCGATCATCGCCATGACGGCGGATGCCTTCTCAGAGAATGTTACAGAATGCCTGAACGCCGGCATGAACGGACATATCGCAAAACCTGTAGACATCAGACTTGTCATCAAAGAGATTCGCAGAATCAAGGAGGAAAAGAAATCATGAAAAAGCTGATCTGCATCCTGTTAGTCATTTGCACAGTCGTTTCACTGGCTGCCTGCGGCGGCAAAACGCAGGAGGAGACGGTCACGGGATTCAAGCCGGCTCTCGACACCAATACAAGCTGCAGCATCACGGTAGTCGGAAGCTATGACAACTTTGAGGCGCTGGAGGCGGAATTTGACCGGTTCAACGAGTTCTATCCGAACGTGCACTTCAGCTATGTGAAGTTAGACGACTACAGCAACACGCTCGGCACCGCGCTGGAAGGCAAGGACAAACCCAACATTTTCTTCACCACCGCCTCGATGATCGGGAACGAAAACTACGATCCGGTATTTGCCCTTGCGGAGGATCTTGCGGATCCGGCACTCGGTCTGGATCTGGACTGTATCCGTCCCGGTCTGATCAACCATGACGCGGAAGGCCATGTGCTGATGGTTCCGGTTTTTTCCAGGTCCTATGGCATGCTGGTAAACAAAGCCCTGTTCGAAAAGGAAGGGCTCGACATTCCGACCACATGGACGGAGCTGCTGGCTGTGTGCGAAGCGTTCCGAGCCAAGGGTTACGGCAGCCCCATGATGGGTTACAGTCTCAAATCGACGAGCTGTTTCATGTACACGGTTGCCTACCCGCTGTTTGCAGCCACGCTTGCCGAAAACCCGGAGGCGCTTTCGCTTGCCGTTGAACTGGACCCCGCGGCGGGAGAATACATGCGTCCGGCCCTGGAAGCGGTGGAGCAGCTGATCCGGAACGGCTGTGTCGATCTTGATGCGTGTGATATGATCGAGGACAACTATACCAAGGTGATCCTGCGCTTTTTTGAAGGCGATGTGCCGATGATGATCTGTGCCGGGGATACCGTATCCGGGACCAGAAAGCGGGAGAGCCAGTCTGAGGCCTTCATCAATGCGCCTTTTGATTACACGTTTGCCCCGATCCCCTTGACGGACGAAGGCGGATATTTTATAGACAGTCCTTCTGTGGAGTTTTCCGTTAACAAGAGCTGCGATGATCTGGAGATGACAAATGAATTCATGCGGTTTCTGATTTCAAAGGCGGAGCTAAATGAGATGGCTTCTGTGAAGCGTTTGGTAACGCCTACCACGGATCTGTCCTTTGACTCGGTTTACGCCCCCTTCGGGCAGGTGCCCTCAAACCGTACCATTTCCCCGGAAGTGCTTGGCATTACGGATGCTCTCACGGCTCAAATACGAATTGCTGCGTTCCAGGTCGGGAAAGGCGAGATCACCGTGGATGAAGCCGTAACAATGTACGGAAGCTTTGAATGATCGACACGCGAAAAGTATCCCGGCGGCGCCCCTCACGGACGGCGCGTCTGATGCGGACGCATAGCGTTTTTCAGGCAGACCTGACGGGACGCGAATCCCGTCGGGGGACGTCAGAGCGCAGGCTCTGTCCGGGGCGACGTGAACGCTGATGAAGTGTATGCACGAAAAGAGGCGGATCATGGCGAATAAGGTTTTCCAGATGAATGATCAGGCGGTGTTTATGATCCGGGAGCTGGGCGGACACATGCCCGGAGGTTTCTTCATTTACAAAGCCGAAGAGCCGGGAGAGCTTCTCTATGCAAACAAGCCTGTCTTTGATATCTACGGCTGCGACGATCTCGAGGATTTCAAAAAGCTGACGGGCTATACCTTCCGGGGCATGGTGCACCCGGAGGATTACAGCAGCATCTCGGCCTCCGTTGCGGAACAGATCGACGCCAGCGATGACAACATGGACTATGTGGAATACCGGATCATCCGCAAGGACGGCGCCGTCCGACGGGTGGACGACTACGGCCACTATCTGGAGACAGACGCTTACGGTGGGGTTTATACGGTCTTTATTTCCGACATCACGGAGAAGCATGAACGGATCGTGTCGGAATTGGAAGGTCATAAAGCGACGATCGTCACATTGAATGAGACCATCGGCAGGATGGACGCTGATCACCTCACTTTCAGCAGCGTCGCACAGGCTCTCGCCGGGGACTATTTCAGCATTTATGTGGTCGATCCCGACACAGAAGCTTTTGTCGAGTACAGCTCCTCAGAGGAGTACAAGAATCTGGGTATCGAAACGCAAGGGGCGAACTTCTTTGAGTTGAGCCGCAGAAACATAGAAGCATTGATCTATCCGGAAGATCGAGATCGCTTTATGGCGGTTTTTTCCCGTGAAAGGGTACTGAAAATCATCGAACGGGACGGCCACTTCACGACAAAATACCGTCTTATGCTCAATGGCATTCCTACGTATGTCAGCATGAAGGCAACTCTTCTGGAAAACCGGAACGAACGCCGACTGATCATCGGCCTCACCAACATCGACGCCCAGATGAAGCGCGAGGAGGAATTCCGGAAACATATGGCGGATGCAAGAACCCGCGCGAAAAACGATTTTCTTGCCAACATGTCCCATGATATCCGCACCCCGATGAACGCCATCGTGGGTTATACGAACATCGCCAAAAGCCATTGGGATGAGCCGGAGGTCGTAGCGGACGCGCTGGATAAGATCGGTTCCTCCAGCCATTTTCTGCTCTCTCTGATCAACGATATTCTTGATATCTCCAAGATCGAAAGCGGAAAAATGCAGCTCAGCTTGGCAACCTGCGATCTCAGAGATATTTTCCGGCGTATCGAGGATATTACGGCGCTGCAGGCGAAGAACAAGTCCATTACGATCACCTATTCGCACGACACAGTACATCATTACAAGGTAATGGCAGACGACCTGCGGATCGAGCAGGTCCTGATCAATATCACCGGCAACGCCATCAAATACACGCCGGAGGGGAAGAGCGTCGAGCTGATCGCGGAAGAACTCGGAGCGACAGAAGACAAAAAGATAAAATATCGCTTCA
The DNA here is from genome assembly GCA_017429985.1 of Clostridia bacterium. Lineage (GTDB taxonomy): Bacteria > Bacillota > Clostridia > Christensenellales > CAG-138 > JAFRNW01. The sequence goes on from JAFRNW010000042.1 coordinate 207,049, forward strand.
TTGTCAGAGATACCGGCATCGGTATCAGCAAAGAGTATTTGCCTCATATATTCGAGAGCTTCACACGTGAAGAGAAAACAACAGTAAACCGCGTGCAAGGCACGGGCCTCGGGCTTGCGATCGCTGCAAGAGTCGTTGAAATGATGGGCGGTGTGATCTCGGTCAAAAGCAGGCCGGGCGAGGGCTCGGAATTCACGGTAGAGCTTGCTCTGGAGCCCTCCGAGCCGGACGATGATACCGCAGAGCCGGACGAGATGCTGCAATCCGTTCTGAACGGCAAGCGGGTCCTGCTGGTCGAGGACAATGCGATCAACGCGGAGATCGCCACCATCATACTTGAGCAGTACGGGATCGTGGTTGACCACGCCGAAAACGGCCGGATCGGCGCAGATAAAGCGATGACTGCCGAAGCCGGCTATTACAGCGCCGTGCTCATGGACATTCAAATGCCGGTCATGAACGGCTACGAGGCGACGCGGGCCATCCGGTCATTACCGGGTGAGTATTACAGGACGCTTCCCATCATCGCCATGAGCGCGAACGCCTATGACGAGGATATTCGGGCGAGTCTGGACTCCGGGATGAACGCTCATATCGCCAAGCCTTTCCAGCCTGACGATTTGATAAAAACACTGTGCCGGTATATAGTCGATCAGTGAACACGAGCTATGCGGACTATGAGAGGATCATCGGACAATAAGCAGACGGAGGAAAAAGCATGAAGATCAGAAAGAATACGGCGTTTTTGACATGCACCGCAATATTGCTGTTCCTCGTCCTGTCGCTCAGAGTTCCGGTTCCGATAACCGCAGCGGCTGCGGGCCACGAGGGAATTACCGTCCGCGTTGGCTATTATGAAAACGAGGTTTTCCAGGAAGGCGCACAGGAGGGCGCTGTCAAATCCGGCTACGCTTATGAGTACTATCAGAAGCTCTCGGAGTATACCGGATGGCAGTATGACTATGTTTACGGCGAATTCGGAGACCTGTACCAGATGCTTCTGGACGGCGATATAGATTTCCTCGCGGGTCTTGCCTGGCGGGAGGATCGTGAGGAGATCATAGGGTATCCGGACGCGGCTATGGGCAATGAGACATATAACCTCGTTAAGCATGACGCCGATGAGGATATAACCGTCGCCCCCTCTACGCTGGACGGGAAAAAGATCGGCGTCCTCGACAGTGCAATGGCGGGTGTGCTGCAAGCGTATCTGGAGGAGCATGAGATACAGGCTGAAATCGTTCTTTTCCGGGACTATGAGCCCCTTTTTGACGCTTTTGACAACCATGACATTGACGTTATGGCCGCGGAGGGAGACGGAGCATACGGACGGCCTAACGCAGAGCTTTTATATGCGTTTGGTGCTTCAGACTATTATCTTTGCGTTGCGAAGTCGCGCCCGGAGCTGTTGACTGAATTGAATGAAGCGCAGGCGGAGCTTGCGGCGAATGAGCCGAACTATATCAACTCGCTGCGAAGCAGATACTATCCTGTCAGCATTTCGAGCCGAGCCTTTTCCGCGGACGAGAAGCAGTGGCTCACCGAGCACGACAAGCTGCGTGTGGGTTATCTGAATCACTATCTCCCATACAGCGATACGGATAATTCAGGGAATGCGACCGGGATCATCAGAGATATTGTTCCGCGGATGCTGGATGAGCTCGGGATCAATCATGTCACCGTTTCTTTTATCGGCTATGACAGCTACGACAGCATGATCACCGCCCTTGGCGCTGGAGAGGTCGATACGGCTTTTCCTGTGGGCGGCGGGCTGTATTACTCTGAGGAAAGCGGCATTTTCCAGTCCACCCCCGTTGTATCTGCTGCCACGGAGTTGGTTCACCGCGGAGAGTACACGGAGGAAACGACAGCCCGTTTCGCGGTCAATGAGAACAACCGCATGCAGTACTACTTCGTGCTGACCCATTATCCGGACGCTGAGATCGTTTTCTATCCCTCGATCGACGACTGTCTGAAGGCGGTCAGCGAAGGAAAGGTGGGCTGCACCACCCTGAACGGACTCAGAGCGAACGATATCCTGCGCAACAGCCGCTACAGCGGCCTTGCCCTGCTCCAGATGACGCACGACGACGACAGATGCTTCGGCGTTCAGATCGGTGACGCAGGATTGCTGCGTCTTCTTAACCGTGGGATTAACGTGCTGGGCTCCGATTACGCGCAGAATCTTGCGTTCCGCTATACGGATCAGTTGTATTCCTATTCCGTATGGGACATGATCCGAAACAACATGGCCCTCTTTGGCAGCATTATCCTCGGCATCGCCGCTTTGATCATCCTGTTTCTCGTTCGCGACGCCAGAAGATCCAGGCGGGAGATCCAAAACAAGGAAAACGCCCGGGTCGAACTGGAAAAGGCGAATACGGAGCTGGCTGAGAGCCAGGCGGCGAAGCAGCGTGAGCTGGAGGAACGGCTTGCACTGCAGGAGGAATTGTTGGAGCAGCAATCGCGCCGGGAGCAGCAGGACAAGATGATCACCGCTCTGGCGTCGGATTATCGTTGCGTATATCACGTCGATCTGGATCGTGACGATGCTGTCTGTTATCGAGAAGATCCCACAGACTCCGAGCAGACGAAAGAAGGGATCCACTTTCCGTATCATGAACGCTTTGTCTGGTATGCAGAGCATTGTGTCGCGGAGAACTTCCGCGAAGGTTTCCTGCGCTTCATCGATCCCGAGCACATACGGTCGGCTCTATCGAACGAACTGATCATTGCCTATCGGTATCTCGCCCAGAGAAACGGGAAAGAGTATTATGAAATGATCCGTATGGCGGGCGTGCGCCACGCGGAGGATCGCGACGACAATATCGTGCATGCAGTGGGCCTCGGCCTGACCGTCATCGACGAGGAAATGCGCCAGGCGATGGCAAAAAACCAGGCGCTGGCGGAGGCGCTCAGCGCAGCCGAGGAAGCAAATAAAGCCAAGACGGCATTCCTGTCCAACATGAGCCACGAGATCCGCACGCCCATGAACGCGATCATCGGTCTGAACAATATCGCGATGAACGATCCCACGGCAAGCGATAAGGTCAAGGAATACCTGACCAAGATCGGCGAATCCGCCCAGCATTTGCTGGGGATCATCAACGATATCCTGGACATGAGCCGCATCGAATCCGGCCGCATGACCATCAAAAAAGAGGAATTCTCCTTTGCCAAGGCGCTGGAGCAGGTCAACACGATCGTCAGCGGCCAGTGCCGGGACAAGGGTCTCGTTTACGACTGCCGCATCACCGGGAATGTGGACGATACCTACGTCGGCGACGCCATGAAGCTCAAGCAGGTGATGATCAACATTCTCGGCAACGCGGTCAAATTCACCCCGGAGGGCGGAACGGTCCGCTTCGTGATCGAGGAGGGGCCGCGCTATGAAAGGCAGGCGACGCTTCGCTTTATTGTCAGCGATACCGGCATCGGTATGAGCAAGAAGTTTCTGCCCCGGATTTTTGACGCCTTCAGCCAGGAGGACTCTACCTCCACCAGCCGCTACGGCTCGACAGGCCTGGGCATGCCGATCACCAAGAGCATCGTGGAGCTCATGAACGGCCACATTGAGGTAGAAAGCGAAAAAGGCAAAGGCACCGTGTTCACGGTGACCGTTACGCTGGGCGAATCGGAGAGAAAGAATCTCCAGACCGAAGAGGATGATTTGGTTTCCAAAGATATGAGCGTTCTGGTGATCGACGACGACCGGATCGCGCTGGAACACGCGGAGATCATTCTCGGCCAGGTGGGTGTAAGCTGCGATACGGCGGAATCCGGCTGGGAGGGCGTGGACAAGGTCCGCATCCGTCACGGGCGTCGGGAGGACTATGATCTGATCCTGATCGACTGGAAAATGCCCGAAATGGACGGCGTCGAGACGACGCGGCATATCCGTGAAATCGTCGGTCATGATACGCCCATTATCATCCTTACGTCGTTTAACTGGGAGGAGATAACGGATGAGGCCAAGGAGGCCGGCGTAGACACCTTCGTGTCAAAGCCGCTGTTTGCAGAAAACGTGATGGACGAGTTCCGGGAGGCTTTCCGGCGCAAGCATGAGGCGCTGGAAGAGAAAACAGCGGACCTGAATGGCCGCAGGGTACTTCTGGCGGAAGACGTGGCGGTGAACGCCGAAATTATGATGATGGTGTTTGCCATGCGGGAGATGGAGGTCGATCTTGCGGAAAACGGCAGGGTCGCCGTGGACCTGTTTGAAAGCCATGAGCCGGGCTATTACGACGCGATCCTGATGGATATGCGCATGCCGGAAATGGACGGGCTCGAGGCAACGCGCCATATCAGAGCCTCTGATCACGCCGATGCAAAGCGCATCCCGATCATTGCCCTCACGGCCAACGCTTTCGACGAGGACGTTCAACGGTCTCTGCAGGCCGGACTGAACGCGCATCTGAGCAAGCCCATCGAGCCGGAGCTTTTGTTTACGACGCTGGAAAAGCTGATCAAGTAAAGAAATCATACAGCCGGTACATTCAAATGCCGCCGGATAATAAGGCACAGCAAGAAAGCACGATTGTCTTTCTTGCTGTGCATTTTTCTTTTTCAGTTAAAAAAAGTACAATGAAATCAGATGAAATGGTGGACCAACACCCCTTATTGGTGAGGGCCAACACGTTTCATCTTTTATTTTCTGGTATCTTCTTGTATCTCCAAACTTCTTTGATTCTCCCATTTCGTATAAGGATTAAATCACAATCGAACGAGGAGCTTCTCCTCATTCTAGTTATACAGGGGACTGAAAATGCCGGATAGTATAACCGAATTGGATTGTGTTCTAAAAATGAAATACATGTGCCGGTTGCCGGTGCCAATCCGTTATTACTATTCGTACCATAGAAGGACTCTAATTTGGATACAATAAGGGTCCTTCTTTTTTGCACCCCTCCCAAGTGAATAAACCCTTATACTATAGGCTTTTTCGGCTTCTCGCACACGAATATCTGTTCAGGCAATCTCACAATTCATGCTCATCCTGACATTTTTCGACCGTTTGCAGCAAAAATCCCATCCCGACCGACTCTGAAATCGTGTACGAGATGGGGGTAATCGTGTACAAGATGGGAGTAATCGTGTGCGAGAAAGGGGTATTCGTGTGCGAGATGGGGTAATCGTGTGCGAGATAGGGTAATCGTGTGCGAGATAGGGTAATCGTGTGCGAGATGGTCAACGCGACAAACAGGAATTTGTCAGTATCGGTCTCCATATTCCTTTCGTGCTTCTGCCGTCCATTTGGAGATGAAATCGGTCTTTGCATTTGTATAAGCATCTCGGTTATGTTCATATTGCTTCCAAAGCCGGAGCTTCAATGTTTCATACTCTTTTGCCACAACAGGATGCTCATTCAAATAATCACGGAAGTACAGTTCATCATTGTCCCCGGCGTATCGCAGATGGATATGATATACCTTGTCCGCAAATCCATTTATAGAATATCCCTTATTGAGCGAGATTCGTTTTGACTCGGAGGACATGATGATAAAACCATTCTGTTCCAATATCCGGGCCATATCTCTCATGTCAGCGCTTTGAGAAATCTCAACCATCACATCAACTATATTCTTGGCCCATATTCCCTGAATGGCGGTGCTTCCGATATGACTGATCCGGACAACAGGCTGATTGGCTAAGAGTCCTGTCAGCGTTTTCTCGATCTCATTGAAGTTATCTTTCCAGTGGTCATCGTGCGCCACAAGAAAGATGGGAAACAATTCCCACAACTCTTCCAATGCCATTTCTGATAAATCTTTTCCCATGCCAAAAGCCTCACAAATCCCGAGTTAGCAGCATCTCGACAAACTTGGATTTGTCTATTTGATCAGAATGCAGTTATAACGAACGACTGACCCATCAGGATAATCAATGATGCTTTTCTCCTCCGAAAAGCCGCATCTGCGGTAGAAACCAATTGAATCCTCGTCCGTCTGCGCTTTAATTCTTCCTATTCCTTCCAACTCCATTGCGTTTAAGATCAGCTGTTTTCCAAATCCCCGACGTCTGCACTTTTCAGACACGGCGATTCCGATAATCTCTGCAGCTGCTTCTGAAAGCTTCAGAACCATCATGCCCGTTTTCCCATTTCGATCTACACATACAAAGACTTTCACCGAACAATCGTGAAAATAGCCTTCCATCAGTGCTTTATAGTCCTCGTATGTGGAATGATACATGCAGGAAGCATAGATCGAGAATGCTTCTTCCGATAGCAGCCAGTCTGTTTCTTCGCATACAACTTTCATGACTGTCCTCTAAACGCCGATTTTGCGTCATCCCGACAAACTGGAATTTGTCTTTAGTCCGTCACCGCGTCAAAACCGTTTCTCCAGAATATATGTGACATGTCCCTTAGGAACATCCTCCCATGCACCGATTGCCGTATAGCCGTTCTTTTTGAAAAACTCCACGTTCCAATCAGTTGCCAGTTCGGTCTGGGCGAAATATGCTCCGCGTTCTTTCGCTTCACGTTCTGTTTCGGCGAGCAGTTCAGAGCCTATGCCCTGATTCCGGTAAGGCTCTTCAACCCACACCATGTCAATATAAAAATGATTCCATCTACCAACACCTGCGAAGATTGCAGCAATCATGTTGCCGTTTTCATCCAGTGCTTTTTTGTTGAGCGGTATCTGCTCGTTACTGCGGCCTGCCTGCGATGTATCGTAATCTTTGAGGCCTTGGCGTATGATCACTGCATCCTTCTCGTCTCCCTGATTGATCTCAAAGCACGCAGAGAGATCCTTTGAAGGAACGTATTCCTGAACGGGACGATCAAGACGTTTCAGGAAATCATAGAGTTCATGTCCTCTCGGGAAATCCCTGGTAATTCCGCACATCTTATAACCGTGTTTCTCGTACAGCGGTCTGGCCTGAAAATCGAACGTGCCGATGATCATCGCATAACAGTTTCTTTTTCTTGCGGTTTTTTCGGCCTCTCGGATCAAAGATGAGCCAAGGCCCTTTCCGCGGTACTTCTCATCGACCCACAGAGTAAACAGACACGCAAACTTCCAACTTTCAATCTCCATGATACATCCGGCAATGATATTTCCTTCACCATCGGTAATCTTGAAAACAATATCTTCATCTTTTGCGCCTTCTTCAGGAGGAACTATGGAATAGCAAAACGCATCAAGCTTTTCCTCAATGTAATCTTCGTCCTCCTCGACACACGGTATTATTTCATATTTCATTTTCATATTCTCCATATAATTCGAATGAAAAGCATTTCGGCAAACGGGAATCTGTCTGACAGATTACCCTTACAACTTTTTGCAAGTGTATCCGCCGTAGCTTATCGTGCCTTCTTCGAATTTGAACACGACCGAATACCACCGTTTGACTCCGAACTCGTTCCCGCCGAGCGGGAAAAGCTTCCATTCCCACGAGCGTCCTGTATCCGTCATGAACCTTGCGAAAAGCTCGCCGTCCTTCATGAAGACTTCGTCGATGAAGAGA
>JAFRNW010000043.1 GCA_017429985.1 Clostridia bacterium
AGCTGCACGGCGCCGAGGCTGCAGGAGTAGATCTCGCAGTCCTTTACGGTCACCTGCTGCGTCTCCCATGCCGTGATGCCGCGGATGCCGCAGCCGAAGAGCCCGCAGGACGTGACGCCGATCCCGCTGCTGCCGCGGAACATGAGCACGCCGCCGATGCATTCGCCCGGCTCCTGGGTATGTCCCGCCGTCAGTCCGGTCAGCTCGATCCCGCTGCAGCTGTCGAAGGTGAGCACATCCGCATAACGGGGTTCCGTCACAAGGAACGTCTCGTCTTTGCCTGCGCCGACGATCTGCAGGCCGCTGACGCTGGTCAGGATCAGCCCGGGCCCGTCATACGGGTTTTCCCAGGAGAGATAGTCGTTCCAGATCGACCCGTAACCTGAGGCTTCGGACAGATTGTAGGTGCCTTTTTCCATATAGACGACCGTATCCGGCGCGATCGCGGCGAGGAATTCGTCGACGTTCGAGACCTTTACGGTTCGCATGCCTTCCGCGGACGCGGGGAGGTCCAGCCCGGAGATCTCTTCCTGCGTCAGTTCCTTCACGTCCGGCGTGGCCAGCGCTTCGAATCCCTTGAAATCGGAAGCGGACTGCCGCATCGCGGACAGATCCTCATCGGAAAGGGGATCGCGGCTCAGGGACAGGGGGCGGAGGGAACTTGGTTCACAGAACGGCGCGGTGCCCGTAAAGGCGCATCCGTCCACGACCGCCACGGGCTTGCCGAAAAAGCGGAACACGAAGCTGTTCCGACCGATCTTCTCGTGGTGAACGGTATTCCCGAGGAAATAGACCTGATCCGACCAGTCGGTCGCAAGAACCGTGGCGGTGCGGTTTCCGGTGAAGGTGCTGTCGAGGAACGCGACATTGTGGCAGGACAGCACGCTGATCAGGTCGGCGTAGGGATCGTCCGTCACTTCTCCGCAGTCCCGGAAGATGCACTTCTCAAACAGGACGTCCGACGAGCCGCTGAGCTCGACCGCGCCGTAGGAGCATTCGTACAGATCGGAGCCTGAAACATGGATCCCGGAACAGCTCTCCGCCCAGATGGCGAGCACGCCGCATCCGTAGAGGGAACAGTCCCGGATGTCCGTGCCGGTGCAGCGAACCAGATTGATGACGCCGCCGGTGCACTCCCCGGCGCCCGCCTCGATGGTATGTCCCGCGGTGACGCCCTGAAGGCTGACGTTAACACAGTCGTACAGCGACAGGACGTTCGCGTAGCGAGGACGGGTCACGATCTGCACGTCGGAAGGATTTCCGGACGCGGAGCGGACGGTCAGACCGGATACGTTCTGAAGGACCAGCTCATATCCGTCGTACGCCTCCGCCCAGCGGTACCATTCGCTGTCCGGCTCTGCGGAACCGTAGCTTTTCGCCTGCGTCAGGTCGTAGACGCCCGCGGCGAGCTCGATCACTGTGTCCGGACGCACCGCGCTCAGGAAGGAATCGACATCCTTCACGACGACGGCGCTTTCCGCGCTGGACGCGCCTCCCGGGAAGACGATGGACGTCTTTTCAGCGGAGACCGTTTCGGCCGGCACATTACGCACTTCCGGTTCGAGCGCGAGCGGCGGCGGAGCGGAAGGGGATGCGGACGCGGGACCGGAAACGGCGAGACAGCCCGCGAACAGCAGTATGACAAGCGTGAGAAGGATCAGGAGACTCTTTTTCGGTATTTTATATTGCATGATTTGAACAAGCCTTTCTTTCAGATTCCGCTTTTCCGTCACGAACGTGATGGACACGAGCTGACAGGAATGCGGCCGCCGCGCCGCGGCATCCAGCAGGGCTTCCCCGTACGCTTTCCGGCCTGCAGAGGTCAGACCGCGGAGGACGTGCGCGTCGCAGCTGAGTTCCATGACGCGGTCCAGTTCCGAACGGAACAGCCGCATCAGGGGGTTGAACCAGTGGAGGGAGGAGACCAGGACCGTAAACCATTTCAGATACAGGTCCCCGTGACGGAAGTGGGTCCGTTCATGGTCGAGGATCATCCCCGCGCTTTCGCCGGGCAGGACGCCTTCCGGAACAAGGATCTTCGGATGCAGGCATCCGACCAGCATCGGCGTGCGGATCAGCGCGCTTTCGAAGAGCTCCGGCTTCGGCCCATCAAAGGAATCCCAGACGGCAGCCGCTTCCCCGGTCACCGGGACAAAAGACGGCCTCAGCAGGGAAAGGAACCGCCAGTAGCCGGTCAGCTGCTTAACGAGGGAGACCAGTGCGCCCGTGAGCCAGATCAGAAACCACAGCACGGGGTCCGTCAGGACCGCTCTGAACGGAAAGGCGTCATCGTCCCGTGCATCCGCGTGAGAGGGTTCAGCCTGGGCCTGGACGGGAGCGGGAACGGCCGCGTTTGCGGTGCGTGCGCCGGGAACGGCGATATCCTGCGCTGCCGGAGCATCGTCCGTTCCGGTTTTCGCTGCGGGAACCGCTGAAACGGGTTCCGTCCGGACGACGGAAGCGGGTTCCGGAAAGACCGCCGCCTCAGCTTCGGAAAGGCCGGGAACCAGTCCCGGAGCGGGAATGACGAGCCGGATAAACAGCATCACCCATGCCGCGTGAAAGAACACGGCGGGGACGCGCGTCCCGGCGATCTTCCGGATAAGGATCAGAAGGAGCCCCAGAAGGGATCCCGCGGCGCTCAGAAAGAGCAGCGTTTCAAGAAACCGACTCATGCCTTTCCTCCGTTCTCAAACATCGCGCGCAGTTCCGAAAGATCCTCGTCGGAGAGCGTATCCGCCGAGATCAGGGCGGCGACCAGATTCCTGGCACTTCCGCTGTAGACCTTTTCGATGAGTTCGTCGGTCGCGTTGCGGCCGTATTCCGCTTCGCTGACGGCGGGACGGTAGTAGTACACCTTCCGGGACTCCTGCGTAACGGCGCCCTTTTTGACGAGGCGGTTCACGAGCGTCTTGATCGTGGTGTCTTCCCAGTTCGTCTTCTCCTTCAGCCTTTTGCGAATCTCCGAAACGGGAAGAGCGTCTTCCGACTGCCAGAGCACCCGCATGATTTCGAGCTCGGCGTCGCTGATCTTCTGGACCGGTCTGAACGTCATGGCCCTTACCTCCTGACAAACAAGATTACACGTGTAGTCTGGATATGATGATAACGGTGCAGACTACAGTTGTCAACCGTGAAATGGGTCGGTAAATGCAAACAGAATGTGAAATGATACGACCGTGAAATCTTCTGCTTTTTCATCAGCCGGAAAGTTGCTTTTTCAAGGGGGTCCGGCATGCACGTATATTCATGCAATGATTTGGTGATGCTTCGAACGGGAAACCGCATTGTCAAACCGTTTCAGTAAAGTCCTGAAAGTTGTATGGAGATGGGAATTCCATCCTAACCTCCCAGAGACAGTCCCGCCATTGTATCTGTGTCGTTCCAGACGGTCGGATTCGTTCGTATTCTGAATGAATAAAAAACGGACAAAAAAGCGGACGTAAAAATTTGCGGTTGATTTTGCGGCCGAAATCACATGTAAAAACGCACAAAACACGGCAGAGGAAGGAAATCATGCGGTAGGAAACAAAAGATCTGGAGTTCATAGAATCCGTTACAGGTACTTTTTTGAAAACGCTCAGTGGTTTTGCCAACTATGGAACCGGTTTCGTTCTGCTTGGCGTTGCGGATGATGGATCCATAAAGGGAAATAAGGGCTGCAATCTGACTATGTTCGCATGTTATTGACAATGAACTGAAAAGAACGCAGAAACATGCGCTTTCGGGAAGTTGTCTGATTCTTGTATACCTGCTGCGACAGGATAAAACGTTTCAATAGAAGAGAATGTGCTCACACAGCCGAAATGCGGTACAATAAAACAAAGGACATGTTTTCCGGAAAACTGTTGCGGAGAGAAACAAGTCTCAGAGTTTTTGAAACCGGGGAACCGTCCGAAAACCGGGCTGCCGGTTCCGCGGAAATGGCGGATTAACTGAACGGAGGAGCAGAAAAGATGAGATGTTATCATGGCAATATCCTTACAGTGAACGCGAATGACGATGTCGCGCGCTATCTCGTCGAGGACGGGGGAAAGATTGTCTATGTCGGCAACGAGGTGCCGGAGAAGTACGCGGGCGTTTCGGTCATGGAACTCGGAGAGAAAGCGCTGGTCCCGTCCTTTGCGGACACGCACCAGCATTTCGCGTCCTTTTCCACTTTCTTTGCGGGACTGAACGTCATGGACGCGGAATCCAACGAGGAGATCTCCGAAATGGTCCGCGACTTTGTGAAACGCTCGTCAGCCAAAACGCTGATCGCCTTCGGCGCGTCGCCGTATTCCGTCAGGGAGAGGAGGCTGATCAGCAGGGAGGAGCTCGACGCGGTCTGCCCGGACAAGGAGATCATGGTCGTCAAGTACGACGGGCACGCGTGCATCGTCAACTCCAAACTCCTCGCGAAGATGGACGGCAAGGTGAAGGACCTCAGGGGGTATCATCCGGATACCGGGGAAATGAACCAGGAGGCGTTCTTCAAGTTTTCGGATTACATCTCCGGTTCGCTGAGCCTCATCGAAATGGTAAGCAACATGCAGAATGCCGTGGACTTCTATGCGACGAGAGGCATCGGAATGGTCCACACGGTCAGCGGCATCGGGTTCGCGATGAACATGGACATCACGTTCGAGAAGATCTTCGCGAAGTCCCTGACGAACGGGTTCCAGATCCGCGTGTTCCCCCAGCCGATGGATCTCCGCGTCGCGCAGAGCAGGAAGCTCCCCCGCATCGGCGGATGCTTCGAGAGCGCGCTCGACGGATGCTTCGGCTCGCATGACGCCGCGATGAACGAGCCTTACTCGGATGAGGAGGGCGGCAACGGGGTTCTGTACTATTCCGACGAAAAGGTTATTGAGTTCTGCAAAAAGGCGAACCGGGCGGGACTCCAGATCGAGATGCATGCGATCGGGGACAGGGCGTTCGACCAGGCGACAAGGGCGCTCAAGGCGGCGCTGGACGATTATCCCAGGAAGGATCACCGCCACGGCATCATCCACGACTGCCTCCCGACGGAGGAGGGGATCCGGATCTGCAGCGAATACGGTATCCAGATGCCGGTCCAGAGCGCGTTCATCAACTGGAAGCAGGAGCCGGATGAGTACCTTGAACGAATCATGGGACATGAGCGCTGGATGCGGCTGAATCCGCTGAAAACATTCCTCAGTAACGGGATCACCGTCTCCTTCGGATCGGACGCGCCGTGCACCACACCGGATCCGATCAGCTGGATAGACCGCGCGGTCAACAACGCGAACGAGTCGGAGGCCGTCTCCGTCCGGGACGCGCTCCGCATGTGCACATACAACGGGTACTGGACCACGTTCGACGAAAAGGAACGCGGAAGCCTGGAGGAGGGAAAGACCGCGGACATGGTCATCCTGTCCGCCGACCCGTACACGGTCGACAAGAAGGATATCGGAAAGATCCGGGTCGAGAAGCTGATCCTGTCCGGAAAGGACTATGAAAGCTGCAGGGAACCCGTCCTGAAAGCGGTCTGCAGGGGCCTGACCTCAAAGTCCAGATACTGATTTCTCCGTTATGTAGCGGAACTCAGCTGCGCCTTCGCGCAGCTGTTTTTCATGTGGGTATTCCGTTCTCCACCACGTGCCCATCAGTAGACCCGCAGCGTTTTGTATGATAAATTAAAATGGAATATGAAAGGGAAGAAACAGGATATGGCGAACTGCTGCAGCATCACGGTTCAATTTGAAAACGCGGAATCCGCCGGGGCGGCGCTCGCCGTCACGGAGAGCATGATCAAACTGCATTACGTCCCGGACGGCACGCCATGGAAGGCGGAGGCGGAGGGGATCCCGTCGCTTTGCAACCGCTATTTCCGGTTCGGTTCCAAGGCTGTCAAGCTTGATCCGCTTCCGGAACATCCGAACTGCGCTCTGAAATGGCTCAGGCAGGAACAGTCGCAGGTCGTTGCCGAACGCTGCGCGGACATCCAGTCCCCCGTCGACATCTTCTGCCCGCGGGACTTTTTCACGCAGCTATGCCTGACGCTTTCCAAACTGTTTCCGGACGCCTCCTTCACCGCCGTCTGCCGCCATGAAGAGACCGTGAGCGCGACCGTGCAGCTCAACAGGATCGTCTCCGGCCGCGGAAGCATGACATACGAGGAGAGGTGGATCCTGGACGAGGAAGAGGGCCCCGACGAGGATGACTGGAGCCTGGCGGGAAAGATGACACTTCACGATACGGACGGCGTCATACCGCTGCCTCCGAGAAAAAAACGATGACAGCATGGACCTAAAGCCCGCTGCCGGACGACACGCCGTTTCTTTTTGCCACAGGGATCATCATAAAAAAACGTACTTTGAGGGAATTGCCATGAAAAACAGAGGAACGATCCGCGTGCTTGCCTGCGATCAGGACCGCGAACGCCTTGCGCCGGTTCTGGACGCGCTCCGCGCGCTGGGATTCCGCACAAAGGATCTTCAAAACGCGCCTGGGAAAAACGACGCGGTGCTTGCCGTGCTGACGGAAGCGTTCTACAGCGATCCGGATAAACGGAAGACGGTCCTGGACTGCGTCGCAGCGGGGGTGAAGACGGTCATTCCCTTCCAGCTGGACGGAACGCCCGTTCCGCGGGATCTGAAGGACGTGCTGTACGCGCGGAACATCATCTCGGCGGAAGGCCGTTCGGCCGAACAGTCCGCAGAGCGGATCAGAACTGCGCTTCCGAAAAGGAAAAGCCGGCTCCCCCTGATTCTGGGCGTTGCGGCGGTCCTTCTGCTGATCGCGGCGGCGGTGATGATCGTCCGGCACGGAAAGGGCGGGGAGCCCCCGGAGGTTCATGAACAGGAAGTGATCGTACTGCCCCCGGAACTGGGACTGACGGAAGAGGATCTTTTAAAGATCGTCGATGTGGTGATCGTCGGCGGCCGCGTGGTGCTCCTAGAGGAGCAGGAACTTCAGACCGCCATGGAGGAAGTCCGCGACATGGCGGGCGGTGACGAAGAAGCCCCGTTCATCTATTTTGACGTGGATCAGTATGCCGTTCTGAACGAGAACGACCGCGAAGGAGGCATCCGCTGGTACGGCATGGAGGACGGGCAGGAGCTTTCCCTGACCCGTTACGAGGATCTTCGCTTCATCGGCCGGATGCCGAATCTTAGGTATCTGACGCTGGCGCTGGTCGACGTGCCATCGGACATGCTCCCCGATCTTTCCCGTGCGGAAAAGCTTGAGGGCGTCGCGGTGCTGAGCAGCACGGTCGACCGGCTGGACTGGCTCTCCGGCTCGTCCGTTTCCGAGATGATGATCCGGTTTACCCCGGTCCGCGATCTCAGCCCGCTGACGGCATGCGGGAATCTCCGGACGCTGCATCTGGACATGCGGGAAACGGACGGGGAAGCGGATTTTTCCGGGTTTGCCCCTCCCGGACTGAAAACGGCATCCGTCTGGTTTGCAGGCTTTTCCAATACGCGGGATCTGTCCGCCTTTTCGGGACTCTCCGCTCTTCAGAAGCTGCAGCTGATGGAACCAGAGGGGCTTGCGAGCCTTTCGGGGCTTGAAAGTCTGGACCTCACGGAACTGGAGATCGTCAACGGGACCGATCTTACGGATATTTCGGCGCTTTCTTCCCAGAAACACCTGACGTCTCTGAACCTTGACGACTGTCCGCCCGTACGCGATTACAGCCCTGTCGCGGGCTGCGAAGCGCTGCAGGACGTGATGATCTACGCCGGATGGGACGAGAGGCTCCGGGACGCTTCGTTCCTGTCCGGGCTGAAGGATCTCAAAAGCATCCGGCTGTACAGCATCGACCTGCCGGATCTGAGCTTCCTTGAGACGGCCGGACAGAGCCGGCAGTCGCTGGAACGTCTGGACTTTTCCGGAAACGTCCGGGACTTTTCCGCGCTTTCCGCCGTCCGTCACTACGGCATGCTCGGGATCGACCTGTACGGGGGGAGCATCAACAGCGTCCTGCAGGGCCTGAAGGACGCAGGCGTTTCCTATCTGTATCTGCGGCGGGTCGGAAATCTGGACCTGTCCCTGCTGCCCGCAGCCGAAGACCGGCTGATGCTGATCGACTGCAATATCCGCGATCTTTCCTCGATCCCGGATGGCTGGCCGGCGAGGCGCGTGCAGCTCTACGACTGCCGCGGGCTCCGCTCCCTGAACGGCATTCAGAACCTTGCAGGCTTCCGGACGGAAGGGAACGGCATCCTGGAAGTCTACCACTGCCCGGACCTGACGGACTGGAGCGCGCTCAACGGCCTAAAACTGGATACCCTGCTCGTCAGCAACTGCTATACGCTGCCTTCGTTTGAAAACCTCCGGACCGGCGTCCTCCATCTGGAAAGCATTCCCGACCTGACGGATCTCCGTTTCCTGGACCGGATGGAAGCATCCCCGTTCCGCAGCGTGGAGCTCGTCGGGCTGGACGGGCTGAAGAACCTGGAGCCGCTGAGACGGTTTTCGGGCGACTCGCTTACCGTGCCCCCGCAGCTGGAGGAACAGGCGCGGGACCTGGTCGCGGACGGGATCTTCAAAAGCTGTTCCGTCAGCTATCCGCAGGGAGGCTGGAACCTGGACAATGACGAATACGAACTGCAGAGCCTGGACGAGCTTACGTCGCTTCCGCCGGCGCTTCTGCGCCGCGTACGCCGTCTCTTCGTAGCGGGCGGCGGCCCGGCCGATCCGGAACGGTTCGCGTCTTTGACGCGGGAGGAACGGGATGCGCTCGGCCCCGGCGCGATCGGGGACGTTTCCGAACTTTCCGTGCTGAAGGGGCTTACCGAACTCGCGCTTTATCATCAGCCGCTCAGCGACCTGGACGGGATACAGGAGTTTTCGGAACTGCAGGTATTCCGCGCGGAGGCATGCGAGGGACTTTCGGACGTATCGGCGCTGTTCTCGCTGCAGGGCCTGACGGAGATCTGCCTCCGCTCGGTGCCGGTCGGATCTATTCAGGGCATACAGAATCTGCACGGTCTGAAAACGCTGGATATCTCGGATACCGGCGTGACGGACCTGACCGTCCTTACGGAGCTCCCGGAACTTCAAACCGTCACGGTAAGCGCAGACATGAAAAAGGCGGCCGCGAGTCTGGACGGAAAGGATATCCGGTTTGAACTGCTGATCGAGGGATAGGGACGGAACGTGTTCGATATCTCTTTTGAACAGTGACATACATACAAAACCTTTTGGGGGGGGCTGCCATGAAAAACAGAGGGACGATCCGCGTGCTTGCCTGCGAGCAGGACCGTGAGCGCCTTGCGCCGGTCCTAACTGCGCTCCGCGCGATGGGATTCCGCACAAAGGATCTTCAGAATATGCCCGGGAAAAACGATACGGTACTCGCCGTGCTGACGGAAGCGTTCTTCCTTGATCCGGACAAGCGGAAGACCGTCCTGGACAGCGTTGCCGCGGGGGTGAAGACGGTCATTCCCTTCCAGCTGGACGGAACGCCCGTCCCGCGGGATCTCAAGGACGTGCTGTACGCGCGGAACATCATCTCGTCGGAGGGACGCACGGCCGAACAGGCAGCGGAGCGGATCCGTGCCGCCGTGCCGGGATCCGGCATGCCGAAATGGCTGCCCTTTGCGGTCGCGGGGGCCGGTGCGCTCGCGGTCATCCTTGCCGTCATCCTGATCAGAAGACCGGACGTTCCGCGGGAGGATCCCTCTGCCGGGACGGAAGTATCGGAAAGGCAGGAGATCCCCGTTCCGGCCGGGATCACCGAACAGGATCTGGCGCAGATCACGAGTCTTACGATCGTGGGAGACCTGCTGCTGTACGGAACGGCGGGCGGGGAGCGCGTGGATCTCTACACGAACACCTACGGCAGCTGGGAGGAAGACGGCGCCCACTGGTACAGCAAGGACGACGGGCACGAGTACAGAATGACCGCCTATGACGATCTGCGCTTTATAAGCCTCATGCCGAATCTCCGCACCCTGGACATGGCGCTCGTGGACGCGGGGGATTTCGCGCTGCCGGATATGACCGGCCTTCTGAAAGGCGGAGACGTCCGGATCACCGACTGCCGTATCCAAAGCCTCGGCTGGCTGTCCGGATCCGGCATCACTTCCATCCAGTACAACCGGTCGGGCGTCACGGACTTTTCGCCGCTGACGGAATGTGCTGCCCTGAAGGAAGCGGGGATCGACCTGTACGGACAGACGGAGGCGGATCTTTCCGGCTTTGCGCCGCCTTCTTTGGAACAGCTCCGCATCTCGAACGGGCATGGGCTCCGCAGCATTGATCTTTCCGCCGTTTCCGGACTGAAAAAGCTTCGGGAGATGGAGATCAGCCTTCTTCCGCTTTCCAGCCTGTCCTTTATGGAAGGGCTTGAAAGTCTGCAGAGGCTCAGGATCGAGTATATGGACGCGCTCCGCGACATTTCCGCCGTCGGGAGCCTCAAGAAGCTGGACAACCTGTATATCGGGTATTCCGCGAACATCTCGGATTATTCGCCCATCGCCGGCTGCACGGCGCTGCAGAGGATCCATGTCCAGGGCGATTTCAACCCGGACGGTCTAAGGGACGCCTCGTTCCTTTCGGACCTGCCGGAACTGTTTGACATCGGGCTCTATTCCTGCAACCTCCGCGACATGGAGTTTCTGAAGGGGATCGCGGAACACCAGGACCGCATCCTGCTGGGCTTTGCCGGGCACATCCGGGATTATTCCGGACTCGCCTATATGCACCGCTACGAGTATCTCCATATCAATCCCCGGGGCGGAGGAGCGGCGCGCGGCGGCGAGTTTTCCGCCGTACTGCCGTATATCCGCGACGCGGAGATCGACAGACTGATGCTGTACACCTGCAGGGGCGTGGACCTTTCCGAACTTCCGGACGGGATAAGGATCCTGAGCATCCGCTACGGCGATCTGGAGAACCTTCAGGGACTGAAACCCTATTCGCGGGATGTTCTGGAACTGTACGACTGCCGGCACCTCTCCTCGCTTGACGGAATCGAAAACATCCAGACCCTTCCTCAGGAGGGACGGCTGGAGCTGGATATCACCGGCTGCCCGCGACTGACCGACTATACGGCTCTTGACGGGGCGAATCTGGAGACCCTGAAGCTTCAGGGCGTCTATACCCTTCCGGACCTGACGCGGTTCCGCATGCATAATCTGTTCCTTGAGAGCATCGAGGATCTGAGCGACCTGCACATTCTGGACGGGGTAAACGGAGGCGACGGGCTCAATCTCTACCTGACCGGTCTTGATTCGCTCTATGACCTGACGCCGCTCAGGAATCTGCACGGCGAGCATCTCACCGTGCCGCCGCAGGTCGCCGAGCAGGCGGAGGAGCTGGTGGAGAACGGGAATTACAGGGATTATGAAGTCGCGTACCCGGACGCCAGCTGGCAGCCATTCGAGGGAGAAATGGCGCTGCTCAGCATGGAGGAGCTGGCGACGCTTCCGAAGGCGCTGCTAAAGCGCATCACGAGCGTCTGCGCGGCGGGCGGACAGATCGTCGATCCGGAGGAATACGATATCGTGACCGACTGGGAGCACCGGAACAAGGACGGGAGCCCGCAGCTTCTGCTTCAGGTCCGCGGGACGGAGGAGCAGATCCCGGCGGGCGACGGGATCGTCACGGATCTCAGTGCGTTTTCCGGGCTGACCGGTCTCAGACTCCTGATCCTGCAGGGCCAGCCGATCGGATCGCTGGACGGCATCCAGAGCTTCCCCGAACTGCAGCACCTGACCGCTGCGCAGTGTCCGAAGCTTTCGGACGCCTCCGCGGCATTCTCCGTCCAGAGTCTCAGGGAGATCAACCTGAACGAATCGGGGATCTCTTCCATCCAGGGCATCCGGAACCTGACGGGACTGACCTCCCTCTCGGTTTCGAATACCAATGTCACGGATCTTTCGCCGCTTTCGGACTGCGATCTTTCCGCTGCCTATGAACAGGGCGGCTTTCATCTGGACGCCAACGGGCTGGATCTCGGCGAAGAGGACTTCGCGGCGCTCGGCTCCGTCAGGACCTACGAGCATCTGTCCATCAGCAATCAGGATCCCGCCGTATGGATGCCCGCCCTCAGGGATTCGGACCTCTTCTCGTTCTACGCGCATGGATGTCTGCGTACCAATGAGGATCTCGCTGCGTTCGCCGCGGACCATCCGGAAATCCGCCGCCTGTGGATCGGCGACGCGGAGAAGATCACGGATCTGAGCTGTTTGATTGACCTTCCCGACCTCGAGATGGTTTCGGTCGGAGGGGAAATGCAGGAAGCGATCGCGAGCCTGGACGGGAAGGACATCCGGTTCGAACTTCGTATCGAAGGATGATTTCCGGGTTCAGGGCAGTCATCTGCCCGGACAGATCCGGACAGGAAATCACAGGACGGTACTTTTCTTACGGGATATCATGATTCCGTCAGGGAGAGGAGGCGCAGGCGATGGAGTGGCTGACCTGCATCCGTAACGCTATTGATTACATGGAGGATCATCTGGAAGACGACATCAGCGCGCAGGATGTTGCAGGCCGCGTGTATCTTTCGCCTTTCTTCCTTCAGAAGGGCTTTTCGCTGATGACCGGTTACGGGATCGGAGAATACATCCGGAACCGCAGACTGTATCTGGCGGCGCTTGACCTGAAGGAAACGAAGGATAAAGTGATCGATATCGCGCTGCGGTACTGCTATGAAACGCCGGAGAGCTTTACGAAAGCCTTTTCCCGTTTCCACGGTGCAACCCCTTCACAGGTGCGCGGCGGAGCTCCGGTTACCGTTTTTCTTCCCCTGTCAATCACATTATCCGTTCAGGGAGGCAGACAGATGGACTACAGGATCGCACCGATGTTCCCGTTCAGGGTCATCGGATTTCAGAAGGTGTTTGACAACGAGACCGCGTACGCCGAGATCCCGAAGTACTGGGATGAGATATGCGAGAAGTACGCATACAATGTATACGCCGGGAATGCGCCGGCGAATCCCTACGAGCAGGCACTGGTGGACAACTGCATCGGCGAGTACGGCGTCTGTATCGATGATATAGGCGGCGGGAAGTTTCGGTATCTCATTGCCGGGAAATACACAGGCGGGGAGGTGCCGGAAGGCATGGTTCTCTATGAATTTCCACGCGGAGACTGGGCGGTGTTCAACTGCACCGGACCGATCCCGGAAGCGCTCCAGACGGTGAACACCCGGATTTTCCGGGAATGGCTTCCCGGCAATCCGGAGTACGAACTGTGCGGGAACGCCACCGTGGAATGGTATGACTGTGTCAACGGCGAAAAGACGGACCCGGACTACCGCAGCGCGATCTGGGTGCCGGTAAGGAGAAAAGAATAAAACCCGATTTACGATATGAGCAGGAACTCCCGGTCAATGGCAAAGAACCGATGACCGGGGGTTTTGTTTTCCGATGAGAGAATCAGGCCTGCCTGTTCCGCATATGGACGGCGGAACTGTCTTTTTTGACGTTTATATGTTAAAAGAGGGCGAAAAACGGGACTCTTCCGTCCGGCCGTATGGCATTCCCAGATTCGAGCTGATAGAATACTGTTGCCGGCGGGTCCGGGTACGTTGCTTTCCGGCTGCTGACGGAAGACGGAGCGGTCTCCGGAGTCCGGGCGGATGGGGGGACGGCCGGAGGCGCGTCCCGTTCCGCCGGCGCATCAACCGAGGGAGAGGAGAAGACATGAGAACGATTCGCATAACCGGAAAAGGAACGATGAAGGTAAGGCCCGACACGACCAGGATCACCCTGACGCTGGAGGGACTCTTTCCGGAATACGGGGACGCGCTGCGCGGCTCCTCGGAGAGCACGGAACAGATGAAGGACCTGCTGAACAAATATGAATTCGCGCGTTCCGATCTGAAGACGCTGCATTTTTCCGTCGATCCGGAGTATGAGAGCTATAAGGAAAGGAATGCTTACAAACAGCGGCTGACCGGCTACAGATACCGTCATGTGATGAAGGCCGAGTTCCCGTCCGACAACGGACGCCTGGGCAGGATCCTGTACGCGCTCGCAAACAGTCCCCTGCATCCGGAGTTTCGGATCAGCTATACCGTAAGCGATCCCGAGGCGGCGAAAAACGAACTGCTGGCCGCTGCTGTCCGGGACGCGAAGAATAAGGCGGAGGTGCTGACGAATGCCGCGGGCGTCGCGCTCGGGGAGATCTTCAGCATCGACTATTCCTGGGGCGAGGTCGATTTTGAGGTCCGTCCGGTGAACGAGCTCAGGATGGCAAAGATGGAATGCTGCGATTCCTATGCCATGGATATCGAGCCGGACGATATCGAGACGTCCGATACCGTGACGGTCACCTGGGAGGTCGCGTGATGAAGATACTGTCGGACAGCCTGTTCGCAAGAATGGTGCAGGAGGAGATCGATAACCGGAAGAAGAAGGAGCGGATGACCTTCCTGCATCAGGATGAAGACGGTAAAATGGTCATATCGCGGAGCGCGTTGACCGAAGAGGATATCCTGAACGCGGAACCGATCACGGATCCGGAGAAGCTGGAGCGGCTGAATAAGATCCGGAAGAAATACGGCATAGAAATTGAGTAAGATGTGAAAGGCTGCGTCTCGAATAAACTACTGTGATCGAATCGCTTCAATGTGTTAGAAAAGACCATGTGTGCCGGAAATGGAGTCATATCTGTTTCGCGGCACATTCCGTATATGGATCGTTTCCCCTTGACGCTAGGTTGGTATACCGATATGATTTCAAGTAATCAAGGAGGGAAACTATGGATTTTCAGGGATTGCTCGATCTGCGCCAGATCAGTAAAAAACAGCTGTCCAAGTTAAGCGGGGTGCCCAAATCCACGATCATGGATATCTGCGCAGGAAGAAGTGACGTTGCGCGCTGTTCCGCAAAGACCGTGCATCAGCTTGCGAAGGCACTGAATTGTACCATGGAAGAGATCATGGAACTGTCGATTTTGTACGATACGAAAACCGGTCTTCCCAAAGACAGATCCTATCTTGAACAGGCACTCCCTCCGTTTTTAACGGAATCGATTGAAGCGATGAAAAGCGCGTGGGAGAAGCTGGACCGGGGTGAGGAATACCTGAGGTGGGACTGCGACTACTGCAACCTTCAGGCGGACATCAACAGCGCGGAAGTCAATCTGGTTATTACCAGCGAACAGGCCTGGTATCTGAGAGAAAAGTATTTAAGAATTGAAAGACCAAGAACGATGTGAAACCGATAGGTTTTACAGAAGGAAGAAATGAAATTGACGATTGAAGAACTGCTTCAGACAGAATACTGGATCATCGATATCCTTCCCAGGCAGGTGCCGGCAGACAGTCCCGGTCAGTTTTTTGCCGTGGAACAATACTATCTTGCGAAGGATCGGCTGGAAGAAGTCAAGCGGAAGCATATCGGACTGGTTCTGAAACTGAACTGCTACAGGGACATATCTCTTGATGAAGAACCCCTTGTCAATCCCTCTCCGGAACGAATCGCGGACGAGATGCTGAGAAGGCATCTATGCATTCTGACGGGCGATTCGATGATCATGTCCGAACCGGACGATCTCAGCATGACGCTATATCATCCGGATGAAGAACTGCTGGACCTGATCAGGACCATCGCTGCGGGAGAGGGGCTGTTCGTCTGGCAGCCGCCTGCATGACGGATCCGATACGCAGATCGGCAGAACTAAACAGCATACAGACAAAGCACCTCTTTCCATTCGGAAAGGGGTGCTCTTGCATTCGGATCGTCTTTATGATTTCTTATCCGGGATGTGAAAGCCGAGAAACGTTTTTCGGAATCCGCCCGCGATCTCCTCGCCGGACGCTGCGCGCAGGATCCATTTCGGATACCGTCCGTTCCATTCCTCCTGAAAGGCTGAGACAAAGGCGTTACAGGCGGGGTCTCCCGTTCCAAGGAGCATGGGCAGAAGGAAGGTGACGATCTTCAGCTTGTCGTCTTCCTGTTTCCCGGAGCGGGACAGAAACGAAAATCCTTTCCATCTTGCCTCCAGCTGATTGAGAAAGTCAGCAGCAAGGCAGCGCAGGTCGTCCGCGCCGGCGATCTCTTCCATGCAGGCGTCAGCGTTCCGCTGCCGGAAGGAATCCAGCATGTCACGGTAGAGGGTACTGATCTTGGGGTCATTCCATTTCTGTCCGTCCGAAACGGCATCCATCAATGCGCTCATGGCAATCCTCCGTCATAGCAATACGAAAGCGGTGTTCTTCTGATTCCACTTTATACGATGACAGCGTTTTGTACAAGGCAATGAAGGCCGATTGTCCGGTTCATGTTCAGCTGCGCTGCGCCGTTCCGCTTGTCAAAGGAACCGTTACTATCCCGATTTCGGGACTTTTGCATGCAATATGGTTTGTAATATGGCAGCGGCGGACGTATAATGATGTTGTAAAGGCTATTGCTTTCAGGAGGCAGTCATGGATCACGTTCAGAACCAGAGGAAGATCAAACTGGTCAAGCTTTTGGAGATCCTCCGTCAGGAGACGGACGAGCAGCATCCCCTGACGACGAAGGAGCTTTGCGACAAGCTGGCGGACATCGGCATCCCGTGCGACAGGAAAGTGCTGTACCAGGATATCGCCCTGCTCAACGAGGAAGGGTATGAGATCATGATCCTGCAGCAGGGCCACAACAAGGCCTATTACATCGCCGACCGCAGTTTCAGCGTTCCGGAGCTGAAGATCCTGATCGACGCCGTTCAGGCTGCAAGCTTCATTACGGAATCCAAGACCGCGGATCTGATGGATAAGATCGCTTCGCTCGGCGGAAGCCACGAGGCGGAACTTCTGAAAAGCAGCCTGATCTGTTTCAATACCCGCAAGCACAGCAATGAGTCGATCTATTACAACGTGAACGCTCTGGAGGACGCGATCCGGAACAGGGTGAAGGCGTCCTTCTGCTATTTTGACCTGGCGGAAAAGGGGAAGCGCGTGTTCCGCAAAAAGGGTGAGAGGTATACCGTGGAGCCGCTCGCGCTCATCTTCAACAACGACAATTACTATCTGGTCTGTTTTGACGACAAGAACGAGGACGGGAAAGCGACCTACCGCGTGGACCGGATGGACGGCGTGCAGGCGGAGGAGGAACCCATTTCCGGTACTGCCATGGACGCGCTCAATACTTCCGATTTTGCCGTATATACCGAACAGGCTTTCGCGATGTTCGGCGGTCCCGCGCAGAAGGTCGTGCTGGAGTTTGACGAATCCCTGATCAATCCGGTCCTGGATCAGTTCGGGGAGGACGTCGCTGTGCGGAGGGTCCGAAAGGGCGTGCTGAAGGCCAAAGTCAGCGTACAGGTATCCCCGACGTTCTTCGGATGGCTTGCGCAGTTCCCCGGGAAAATGAAGATACTGTCCCCGGATGAGCTTGAAAGGAAATATCTCGAACATCTTTCCGCCGCAGGCCTTTGCCCGGCAAACGACAGAGGAGGATCAGCATGAAGAACATCTGGACATTTCAGGAATACGACCCGGAGATCCCTTTTTCCAGCAGGGATCACGGAACGTGCATGTGCTGCGGAAAAGAAGACAGGGATCTGATCATCCTGAACGATGACGAACGGATCTGCCTTCAGTGCCTCGACGCGGACTTCGCGAAATGCGACGGCTGCGGAGAATACTGGCCTTCGGATATGGTTAGCCAGTTCGGAAGCGAGATGATCTGCGATTTCTGTCTGGAGGAAATGGAAGACGAAGAAGCGGAAGAGGAAGAGGAATTCTGGGATGATTTTTAACGGCAGGAGCGGATCGCGCAGATGCCGTTTGACTGTCAGGAGGATCGGAGAGGAAGCATGACGGAAGTAGTTGCCGCGCTGATCTGGCGCGGAGACCGGTTTCTGATCTGCCAGCGTCCCGCGGACAAGGCGAGAGCCCTGCTTTGGGAATACGTCGGGGGCAAGGTGGAACCGGGGGAAACAAAGGAAGAGGCGCTGATCCGGGAATGCAGGGAAGAACTGGGGATCACCCTGGCGGTGAAGGAGCCCTTTATGGACGTGACTCATGTATACCCGGACATCACGATCCATATGACGCTGTTTCACGCGGAGATCGCGGAAGGGGAGCCGAAGCTTCTCGAGCATAACGATCTGAAATGGATCCGGCCGGACGAGATCCCGCTGTACGCGTTCTGTCCCGCGGACAAGGATATAAACGAACGGATCTATGATTTAAGGACCAAGGAAAAACAGACAGGTTTTTCACTGGAGTGCCCCGATCGCTGCGAAACATAGTCTCTGCTTCCAGTTTGAATCATCGCAGGCACTCGTTTTAATAATAAAACCCCGCGCCATCCCCCGAATCGAAGACACTTACCGGACCCATAATGAACTGCCGGGAGGAGAGACATGAGATTCAATGAATTGAATATCAAACATTATTTGAGCTTTCGTGACCGGTGGATAGGATATGACGCGGGAGAACAAACGAAACCGCTGATTATTCATCTTGCCGGGATTCTCGACCAATTGGAACCGCAGGGCGATGATAACCTTCATACGATCTGGGCAAAAGTACCCCGTCCGACATTCCGGCAGTATTACGAATACCATTACGGATACGATATGCCCTATCAAAAGGCAAGCAAAAGGGCTCTCGAGAGGATTCGGAAAGAATATGAAGAGAGTTACCCTGCTCCTAAAGTATGGCACCAGGTATCGGTAAAGCATTTTTCCAGAGACGAGACCACCGAATTCTACGGCTTTTTCGTTGATCACCATTATCTGTTTTCCATCAATGACTGCAATGACAGTGCTGTCAGAGAAGGAACCGACCTGCTCAGCTGGGCCATCGCAGAAGCAGACGCTTTTGTCCGTGAAGTACTGAACGGGACATATAAAAAGAACGTGCTGGATAAGATCCCGTTCGTCTACCGGGAGGGGAGAATCAGGCGGAGCGATCTATGGAAAGCATATCCCGCATCAAAAAGGAGATTCTTCAAACGGTTTGACCGGAACGCTTTAAAGGCATTTTTAAGGCGTTTCAAATCCGGACAGCCTGAAATACCGCTGCTGCCTGAGATGACGGTACGTGTCTTTTATGAGGCATGCGCAGTCATCTACAACTCGCTTGGATTGCATCGCGACACAAAAACCTATGTGTATCAGGAGACAGACGCGGAACGCGCACGCTATGGCGGCGCAGAGCAAACGCCGAAAGAAATGTACTATGCACTCGCAGACGGAAGGGACGACGGTCTGAAAGATGTTCCGATGGATGATTCCGCTGCATTCAGGGAATGGAGGAACAGAAAAGGACCGTATTATGATTTCAACGGCTCACATCCCTGGGAGATCATCCCCTCATTCAGCATTTCGAACAGCATGCATCTTTATCCGTGCGAGAACACTTCCGGCGAAGGCTATTTCGTCCTCTCCGGCGAATCATCTGCCCGCATGCCGGATACGATCGTTGCCGCCAATGCGCTATGTGAAGCGGGTATTCCTTCTGTGGTTTACGGGCTGGATAAGATTCTTGACCGTATCGGGGGCAAGGATTATGTTTCTATAATTCCGAATGGATTGGCATTTTTCGGAGACTGCATCCATCTTCCCGAAGGCGAGGCGGAGGCTCTTGTTGCGAAAGAAACGATTTGGGAGTTTGACGAATACGAGCGCAAGAAACAGTCCTGATGCGGACTGATCCGCTAAGACGACCGCTTCAACCGATATCCTTCAGATACTTCTCCACATCCACATACCGGATCCCATCCGCGTCCTGTGTCATGCTGCGATACAGGACGGTTTTTTGTGATTGGACCATAACGGTGTTCGGCCAAAGCGCACTTTGACCGGGACGTGAACCCTTCAAATAGCAGCGTTCGTTTCATCCAACACCTATTTATCTCAAATAGATGATAATTGTATTGCTTTTGTCAATACATTAGTGTATCATATAGAAAAAAGGAGGGATCAGCATGGCAAAATCCGCAAATCTTTATGCTAGGATAGAACCCGATGTGAAGGAACAGGCGGAAGCCATTCTCGGTGCGCTTGGTATTCCCGCTTCCAATGCCATCACAATGTTCTATAAGCAGATCATTCTTCAAAAGGGCCTTCCCTTTGAGGTCAAGCTTCCGGAGCATCCTTTGAATGCTGCACAGCTTACGCCTCAACAACTCGATACCGAGCTTGAAAAGGGCTATGCTGCGATGAAGGCGAAAGATACCGTTTCCATGAGCGATGCATTTGCGGGGATCCGAGGGAAGTACGGCGTATGAGTTACAGCATCCGGTTGACCAGGGCAGCGGAGCAGGATCTTGACGATATCTTTGCGTATATTGCACTTGCTCTTCAGGCTCCTCAGAATGCAGCAGGGCAGCTCGAAAGGCTTGAGCGCGGAATCGCTTCGCTTGATAGTTTGCCCGGACGGTTCCGTGTTTATGAACGGGAACCGTGGAAGAGCCGGGGACTTCGTCTGATGCCTGTGGATCAGTATCTCGTGTTCTATATTCCGGATTTCGAAATGGAGACTGTGACGGTTCTTCGTATCATGTACAGCGGAAGAAATGCAGAAAGACATCTTTGACTTATTATTTGAAGCTGATATTCTGTTATGAAAAGCGCCCGCATCTGCGAGTGCTGTTTTCATGCCGGAATTGAAATGAACCAGACCTGCAGCAAACAGAGCCGAGGATTAGAAACAGCTACTTTTTTTCCCGAAATATCATAAGTTTTGATATTCAAAACCCGCCCCGGGATTTTGCCACGGAGCGGGTTTTCTGATTCTGCTGTTTTATCAAGTGATATCTGCATTCAATTCTGCTGCTTTTGGCAGGAACCCGGCGATGAAGACCATCCCTGATATATCCTGAATCACTTCTTCTTTTGCTCCTTTGCTGTTGTGATGCTTCAGCGCATAATAGATTGCAGTATGGCACTTCAGTATGTAATCCGGCGAGAGCGAATGATTGGCCATCAGACTGAAAAAACGGTAGCGCAGTATCTGAGCCTCGTATGCAGCGTAGGTTGCGCTGATATAGGGGTTCTCAGCAGCATCGATAATGATGCGATGCAGACTGTGGTCGATGTTCGCAAAATCTTCCTGGGTCTCTTCCGTCAGCAGCTGCTGCTGCTTGATCAATGACAGCATTTCAGAGAGTTGATTCTGCCCAATCTTTTTGGCGGCGATATATGCTGCTTCACCCTCAAGACCTATGCGCAGGTGACAGATGTTCATGCAGTCGCTTGCGCTCAGACTTGAAACGAGATAATTCTTCCCGGATTTGTAGACGAGCCCCATTTTTTCCAGCTGTTCAAGGGCCATTTTGGCAGGAGACCTGCCGATATTGAACTTGTTTACCAGATAGGTTTCAGAGAGCTTTTCATAGGGCTTCAGCTCCATCGTGGTGATCATCCTGACCAGACGCTTATAGGCCCTTTTCCATATGGGATCAAACGGGTGTTCCTGTAAAGACTCCAGATGATTCTCATTCAGATTAGCCATGGTATCCTCCCGGGAGAGTACGAATTTGATTTCTCACGAAATGGTTATGAATCGTATCTTTGGACAATCACAGCACGGAAAAATGCATAACTATTCAAAACATTGAAAAAGGCAATTGTATTGTTCTTTTTTTTGTGCAAAGAGACGGAAACGGAGCGAGAATGGATTACTTTATGACACCTTAATTTCCTCAATGATATCATTTTTTTAGGGTAATATCAACGATTCTCGAAAAGGAGGGATGCTAGATGCGCGTGAATAAAGTCAAGGAAAAAATGGAGCGTGGGGAGAAGGTCGTCGGCTGCTTCTTCGGTCTTGATTCCGTACCCGCAGTGGAAATCCTGGGCGATTTGGGGATGGACTTCATTATGATCGATACGGAACACGGACCCTATGACGTGGAAACGGCGGCACGTTTTGTAATGGCCTGTGAATCGCACGGGATGACTCCTATGGTGCGGGTGAAGGATTACAACCGAAATTCCATTCTGAAGATGCTGGATATCGGCAGTCAGGGAATTCTGGTGCCGTTTGTTAAAACGGTGGAGCAGGTAAAGGAAGCCGTGGGCTACGGAAAATACAGGCCCGTCGGAGACAGAGGCTTCGGACCGGGAAGGGCAGCTGATTTTGCCGTGAATCCGGCTCTCCTGGGCGATCTCCAGGGATTTTTTGATTTTGCAAACAAGCAGAACCTGATCATCCCTCAGTGCGAGACGGCAGAGGCGCTGGCCTGCATTGAGGAAATCGTATCGCTGGAAGGCGTTGATGGCATCTTTATCGGACCGTTTGACCTGTCTGTTTCCATGGGAATCCCGAAACAGTTCAAGGCACCGGAGTTTTTGGAAGCGATTGCCCATGTGCTGGATGTCTGCCACAAACACAACAAGTTCTGCTGGATCCTGTCCGGGTCTCCGGAGGATGCAAAAGCGAAATTTGAGCAGGGCTTTGACGGCGTGCTGGGCATGGACGTTTCGTATTTCTATGCCGGGGCAAGCGCCTATATCAACGGGGTCAAGGCGGCTGCGGAAAGCTGTAAATAATCATTGACAGAAAGGAGTCGCTTCAAGTGAAGGTTCTGAAATGGATCGATGATCATTTTGAAGAGGTTCTACTGATCATTCTGATGTGGGCTCTGGTCATTGTTATGACTCTGGGTGTCGTATTCAGATATGTATTTAGAAGCTCTCTCTCCTGGTCGGATGAAGTGTGCAGATATGTCTTTATATGGTTTACGTATCTGGGCCTCAGTTACGGCGTGCTGAAGGGCGCACATACCAGGATCGACATAATTGAAACGCTGCATCCGAAACTGAAAAAGCCGCTGGAATATATAGGTGATGCGCTGTTCTTTGCGTTCTCCATCTTTATCCTGCGGCATGCGTATACGACTTGGGTCAATCTTCGGCTGAGCAACCAGACCAGTCCGGCCATGCGGCTCCCGATGTGGATCGTTTACATGTCCTTTATGGTTGGATTTACGCTGGTCATAATCCGGTTTATCGAGAAATACATTAAGAAGCTGGTTGCGAGGAGGAAGGGGGCACAGACATGACTATTTTACTGGTGTTTATCGTATTTGTTGTGACTCTCGCAGTAGGATGCCCAATCGGAATTTCCGTTGCGATTACGGCGATCTCCGCTTCTGTTTTCAATCCGGCGTTGCCATGCAATCCGTCGTATGTTTTCAGGAACATGGTCACGGCTCTGGATTCGACCAGCCTTCTGGCCGTTCCGCTGTTTATTCTTTCCGGAAACCTGATGGCAAAGGGCGGCATTTCAAAACGACTGTTTGACTTTTTCGCCTATTTTATCGGAAAAGTGAGAGCGGGTCTCCCGATGGCAGTCATTATTACCTGCCTGTTCTACGGCGCTATTTCCGGTTCCGCGCCTGCTACGGTTGCAGCGGTTGGAGCCATGACGATACCGCTTCTGATCAGTCTTGGTTATGACAAGCCGTTTGTGGTATCCATGGTGGCGGTTGCGGGCGGCCTGGGCGTGATCATTCCGCCGTCTATTCCCTTTATCATTTACGGCCTTTCATCCGGTGAATCCGTCGGAGCGCTCTTCATTTCGGGCGTTCTCCCGGGCCTGCTGATCGGCTTGTGCCTGATGATTTACGCATGGATTTACTGCGGCAGACACGGAGAGGACAGGCAGAAGCTGGAATCGAACTATAATGAGCTGCATGCGCGCGGGTTCTGGGGAATGTTTAAACACAGTTTCTGGGCGCTGCTTTCGCCGGTCATCGTCCTTGGCGGAATCTACGGAGGCATAGTCACACCGACGGAAGCCGCGGACATTTCAGTGGTTTATTCGCTGATTATCGCGCTGTTTGTTTACAAGTCATTGAACTTCAAGGATCTGATCAATATCACGATCGATTCTGTGAAAACGGCTGCTCCGGTTATGCTGGTGGTTGCTGCGGCTACAGTCTTCGGACGGGTCCTCACCCTGATGGGGGCACCGCAGGCGATTGCGTCAGCGATCCTCGCGACATTCCACAGCAAAGTGGCAATCCTGCTGATCATCAACGTATTCCTGCTCTTTGTCGGAATGGTAATGGAAACGCTGGCGGCAATCCTGATTCTGACGCCAATTTTCCTGCCGATCGTTACCGCGCTTGGCATGAACCCGATTCATTTCGGCGTCATGATGATCGTGAACCTTGCAATCGGTTTCGTGACCCCGCCGGTCGGCATGAACCTTTATGTGGCCAGTTCGATGTCGGGAATTCCTGTTCTTAAGATCGCAAAGAAGGCTATTCCCTTTATGATCGCGTTCTTTATCGCACTGATGCTGATTACGTTCATTCCGGAGATCAGTCTGTTACTGGTTAAATAGCTCGAAAAAACGAAATACAGGAGAAGAAAAGATGAAGTATGTATGTTTGGATTCCCACACCCTGCCGGGTGCGGACTACGGTATTGAAAAACGTATATTGGAAGAAAACGGATTCGAGTGCGTCATCGCGGAATGCCGTACAGACGATGAAATTGTCAGCGCCGCAGCCGACGCCGATGCAATCGGACTGATCTATTCCAAGATTTCTGCGGAACTGATGGACCGTCTGCCTCAGTGCAAGGTGCTGATCCGTTACGGGATCGGTTTTGATTCCATCGATATCCCCGCGGCAACCGAGAGAGGGATCGTGGTCTGCAACCTGCCGGATTACTGCCTGAAGGATGTATCGACGCATGCGCTGGCGCTGATTCTGGACATCTGCAGAAAGACGACGTATTTGGACAAGTCGGTTCGCAGAGGGGAATGGAGCGGAAACGCCGGCTGGCGGATCAACCGTATTGACAATCTTACCATCGGACTGGCAGGGTTCGGCAATATTGCCAGGCAGCTGGCGAAGTATCTCGGCGGATTTGACTGCAAGGTGATTGCGTATGATCCGTATCTGCCGGAAGAAGTATTCAGGAATTTCGGCGTGACACCCGTAAGTTTTGACGAACTGTGCGCACAGGCGGACGTGATTTCGGTGCATACGCCCCTGACTACGGATACCAGGCATCTGATCAACAAGGACAGCATCGCGAAGATGAAAGATGGCGTGATCATTGTCAATACGTCCAGAGGTCCGGTTATTTCACAGGATGACATCGTGGAAGCATTAAAATCCGGGAAAGTCAAGGCAGCGGGTCTTGACGTGAACGAGAGAGAGCCGCTGACGGATTTGGATGATGAAATCTACAAGCTTGACAATCTGATTATAAATCCGCACAGCGCATATAATTCCGTGGAAGCTGAAATCGAGCAGCATGAGAAGGTGGCCCAGTCTGCGATCGATGTCCTGATTAACAAGATTATCCCGTACAACGCGGTGAACAAGAAAACCGTCAAAATGAAGGTATAATACCGGCAAATCGCCGTTGTTATAGTACCGATTATGTAAATCAGAAAAAGGAGGAGAAAAAATGAAAAAGGTATTATGCGTATTGATGGCAGCCGTTATGGTGATCGGCCTCACGGCTTGTGCAGGTTCCAAACCTGAAGCGACCCAGTCGACCGGAACACAGGCGGCACCAAAGGATGTCTACACAATCACCTGCAGCCATGCAACCGCGGATACTACGTCGCTCCATGCTGGCAGCGTAGCTTTCAAGGAGTTTGTGGAAGGGAAATCCGGCGGACGTATTGTAGTCAATATTTTCCCGAACGCGCAGCTGGGCGGCGACAGGGAAACAATCGAGGGCGTACAGACCGGCGAAATCACGATGATGTCCTCTTCCAACGCCGTACAGGTCAACTTTGTTCCGGACGCGGTTATCTTTGACATGCCCTTCCTGTATCCGACCACGGAATTCGGGCGCAAGGTTCTGGACAATGCGAAGTTCAAGGAGAATATTGCGAAGTCCTATGCAGCGTCCGGCCTCCATTATATGGGCGCTTCCGATCAGGGATTCCGTACCCTGACAGCCAACAAGGTCGTGAAAACTCCGGAGGATCTGAACGGTCTTACCATTCGTACGATGGAGAACGAGTACCATATGGCAACTTGGAAGGCGTTGGGAGCCAATCCGACGCCGCTGGCGTTCAACGAACTGTATACTGCCCTTCAGCAGGGAACGGTTGACGCGCAGGAGAACCCGGTTGAGCTGATCTACTCACAGAAATTCTATGAGCAGCAGAAATACGTTATCGGAACGAACCATATTTTCCAGACAATCGTATGGATCATGAACGAGAGCTTCTATCAGAACCTGCCGGACGATCTGAAAGCGATCGTTGACGAAGGATGTGATGTTGCCGTGAAAGCGGCGCGTGATTTCCAGGACAACAATTACGAAACGAACAAGAAGGCCATCCAGGATTACGGCACAGAGTTCATTGACCTGTCCCCTGAAGAGCTTTCCGCTTTCTCCGCCAAAGTCGGAGTCGTTTATGACATGATTAAAAAAGACTGCGGCTCTGATGTCTATGAGAGTTACATGGCTGCGGTAGAGGCTGCAAAGTAAGGAGCCCTCATGAACGATACGATTCAGCATATGCTGGATGAGGTGGAAATTCCGCGGATGACCAGAATCCGGCAACGTTTTGATTCTCAGGAAATTGAAACTCCATGGGATGAGATCCGTTTTCAAATGGAGCAGGACTGGGTCAGGTCAGCGTTGCGGGGGAAGAAAACCGTTGGAATTACGGTCGGAAGCCGTGGCATCTGCCATCTTCCAACAATCGTGAAAAGTATTGTTGAATCATTAAAGGAATCTGGTATCGAACCGTTTGTTGTCCCCTCCATGGGAAGCCATGGAGGGGCAACTGCAGAAGGTCAGGCTGAGGTTGTCCGGGAGTTGGGGTTCTCGGAGGAATACACAGGTGCAAAAATTCTGTCGGGGACAGAGGTGCGCCTGCTTGGAGTAACGGATTCCGGCCTGAAGGTGTTTTATGATTCCAAAGCATTGACATTGGACGGGATCATTGTATTAGGCAGAGTCAAAGCGCATACCGATCTGGAGGGCGACGTTGAAAGCGGCATTCAAAAAATGATCGCGATTGGGCTGGGAGATCAGAAAGGCGCACAGGTTGTCCATGCTGCGGGTTTGGACTGGGCGGTTCCGCGTTTGAAGGACATTGCCTCATATTGCCTGGATCATGCGAATATTATTATGGGAATCGCTGTGATCGAAAACGCTTATGATCGGACCTGTCACATTGAATGCATTCCCCGTGAAAAAATACGTGAGCGGGAGCCGGAACTGCTCGCGTACTCTAAGACCAAACTTCCGAAATTTCATTTCAATGATATCGATGTACTGATCGTTGATTACATTGGGAAGAATATCAGCGGAGACGGAATGGATCCGAACGTAATCGGCAGAAGCATGATAGGCTTCAAGAACAGAGAGATACGTATCAATCAGATTGCAGCGCTGGCACTGACGCCGGAAACCATGACAAGCGCGCTTGGCGTTGGACTCGCTGATGTTACGACGGAGCGGATCTATCGGAAGATGGACCTGGATATTATGTACACCAACGCAATTACAGCGCTGGCGTTGAAGGGGGCGCATATACCGATTGTGATGAATAATGATCGGAACGCAATCCGACTCGCCATGCTGGCCTCGGCGGTACATGACCGGTCCATTCATTCACTGCGCGTTGTGAGGATCCGTGACACACTTCATCTGGGTGAGATTCAGGTATCGCCCGCAATACTGGAAGAGGTGAGGAACCTGCCGGTGACAGAGGTTCTTTCAGAACCTGAAACGTTGCAGTTTGACGCAGCAGGGAACCTGATTGATCTGTGAGGAGCAGGAAAGCGTTCTCGGATAGACCGGTGATTTTAAGTAAGCAGCGAACTAAAAAATGAAAAGAGTTTCTGTCTGAATCAGTGGATAAGAAATAGGAACCAGCCATCGGATTACGATTACCTCCGATGACTGGTTTCTTTTTTAGCATTCAAGTCAGAACGCGGAACAGCCGTTTGTTTTTCAAAATGATAAAGGGATCATCCGTTCATCGGACTATTAGAGAATAGTACGGTATGGTTGGACACTTTCCCTTTTTTTCCGTCGAATTTTAAGGGAATCGATTGCGCATTAAGGGAATTCGGGTTTGTTCTGCAGTATCAAACGGTGAGGCTGGACTGGAAGCAATTCACCGTAATTCAGAGCAAAATCATAACGCGAGACGAACGGCCTGCGGTTATCTGTTCTGTTTGGTGCATTATGCTTGGGCAGAATCCGACCCTTATTCACGCGAGACCTGGCGGGATGGTTCTTCCGTCTCGCGGATTCTGCGGAAGTTATAGACGATTAATGTGCCGATCACCACGAAGAAGCCCACGATGCAGAGCGGGGACATCCTTTCCCTGAGGAAAATCAGCGTCCAGACGGGAGCCAGGACCGGTTCGAGCATGGTGACAAAGCTTGCCCGGAGAGAAGGGGTATGGCGGATCCCTCTTGAGAACAGGAACCAGGCGATCGTTCCAGAGATTAGACAGAACGCGAGTACGCTGCCGATATCTTTTCCGGTGGAATGCCGGAATGCCTCATCCGTCCACAGAAAGGGGATCAGAGGGAGGTACAGCGAATTGCCGAGGATTAGAGATTCCATCGCGTCCGCACCTCCCATGGTGTCCGCAAAGAACACACCCGCGTAGAACATGCCGGAAACGACTGCAAGCACGTCTCCCACCAGTTTCCCGCTTCCGGCATTCCCAAGACAGCAAAGCGCGATGCCAGAGGTCAGGACGGCGCATGTCAGGATATCCCGTCCCGACGGTTTCTGCCGAAGGAAGATCAGATTCAAAGCCATCAGGAACATGGGAGCGGTATTCTGAAGAAGCGACGCGTTGCCTGCCGTCGTCAGTTTGTTGGCCGTCACGATCAGGATCCCCTGCAGAAAGTAGCAGACCGCGCCGACGATCTTTGCTTTTGTCAGCACGATCCGGCCCGGCTTCAGGATCATTCGGAAGATCAGAAAGACCAGGAACGAAAAGGTACCTCTTGCTGTCGCGATGCTGACGGGGTTCCATGAGGTCGATTTAACAAACACGCCCGCCATGCTCCAGCATACGGCGCTGAGTACCAGGAACAGCCACGCGTATTTTTTTTCGAATTCTCCCATAATTTGATGTCGCTTTCTCCGGACAGGAATTCCGGCCGCAATACTCCTTTGTGATTAGCTTCCGGCGGATGATTCCGCAGGGTGCCGGTTTGTAATGATTCCCGCCTTGATGCCGACGGAAATGGTACACAGGTTCTCGAGATGCTTCAAATCTGTTTTCATCAGGGTCTCAATCTTTTTGATCCTGTATTTGACTGTGTTCTCGTGAACGTGCATCATCTTTGACGTTTCCGCCAGGTTTGCATCGCAGGAGATGTATGCGCAGATTGTTTTATACAATTCCGAACTGTGATACTTGTCATAGGAAAGAATCGGTTCGAACAGTTTCTGATGAAAGCTTCCGAGGGATGCTTCGTCGAACGCCGTCAGAAGAAGGGAATACAAGCCTATCTCATCAAAACGGATCACGTTTTCCGAAAACGGGATCTTCAGTGCGAGCATGGACTGGTAATAACTCTGGGGTATTTCGCCGAAACCTGAAGCGGAGGAGCCCATGCCCACCCGGATCCGGATGCCGGGAAACGCTTCCGCAGCAGACCGGATGCAACTTTCCAAAGCGCATTTCAGATGATCCGGATCGGATTCTGAGTGGATGATGGATACCGTGTAATTGTCCATTTTGCTCCAGAGTGAGGGAAACCGATTCATTTGGAGACGTCTCCGGAACAGATCGATGATGGCGTTGCGCAGTTCCAGACTTTCGTTGCCGGTCATGGCGGAGCCGGTCTGCTCCAGCGCTATGCAGATATACGTCGCATTCTCGTCGAAGCCGAGACGCGATTTTAACCGGAGCTGGATCTCGGATGACAGTCTCTGACCGGAAAACAGCTGAAGGACGGTGGAGTTGTCGGAATCACGTTCCATGGATTCCTCCACGATCGCCGTGCAGATCGTTTTGGAAAAAGAGGATAATCCGAGTTTCCAGGGGATGGCGAGGAGCGGCATTCCGATCTGATCGGCAAGTTCGACAACCGTTTTCGGGATCTCCTTGATATAGCCCATGCTGATGACGATTCCCGCGACATGCTTGCCGACGCTGCTTCTGATCAGTTCCGACAGGATATCCTCCAGATTGTCCTGAATATGCGCTCCCGTGATGACGAACAGCTCGTTTTCCG
>JAFRNW010000044.1 GCA_017429985.1 Clostridia bacterium
AGATCTTGCTGGTCGAATACAGCGTGACCGTCTGGTATGAGATCTTTTTGGAAAGGGATGCGATCGGCGTGTACGGGGTGCCGGGAGCGGTCAGCCCGCAGTACACGTCATCGGATAGGATCAAAACGTGATACTTGTCACAGAGGTCAGCGACCCTGGTCAGCTCCTCCCTTGTCCATGCTTTTCCGATCGGGTTATGCGGATTGCAGAGCCATAAGAATCTGCTGCCGCTGGCGAAACAGGCTTCCAGATGCGCGTAGGATATGGAGTAAACGCCGTTCTCATAGGAAAGAGGACACTCAACAGCGACACGCCCGTTCACCTGAATCAGGCGGCGGAAACAAAAATGCACCGGGGTCAGGATCGTGATCCTGTCGCCGGGACGCGTCAAGGCGTCCAGCGCATTCCAGGCGGACAGATAGATTCCGAGATTCTGAACGATAGAGGATCTTGCGTCAAACTTCCATCCGGTATGCCGGAGCAGCCAGTTCCCGATTGCAGCGTAGAATTCATCGGTCACCCGGGGATATCCGAGGTGCCCTGTTCCGATAATGTCTGTCAGCGCTGAAAGAATCGGTTCCGGACTCTGAAAATCCATATCCGCCGTGCCGAAGCAAAGGAGGTCCTCCATGGAGGAACGCTCGATTTCCTCTTCCCATTTCATGCGGTTTAAGCTGCTGCCGGATGCGAGAACAAGTTCGTTCGGTTTCATACTCACCCCTCCATGACAGGATGATAGCATATGAACAAAATTAACGTCAATATGAAAGAATTTCATTCAATGAACCATATTTATTTCATTGCAAACTGTTTCATCGAATGATATCATGACATAGCAGGCTTCGGATTTGATTGGATAGTCGCGTTTTTTTACAGGAAAAAGGAGGCAAAAATGAAGCTTACGAAAATCGATAAACTTGTTCTGGATTCCTATGCTTCGATGATGGATCAGCTTTCCGCATATCTCGGATCAGCATATGAGATCAGTCTTCACAGTCTCGAGGATTACAATCACTCGGTCGTGAAAATCATGAACGGATATCATTCCGGACGTTCCGCCGGCGCGCCGCTGACCGATCTTGCTTTGAATATGTTGAAGCGGATCAACGAACAGGATCTGACCGCTGCGGAGTCCTATGCATCCTACCGGTCGATCAGCGCAACGGGGGAGCATCTGAAATCCTCCACGATCCCAATTTACGGCGAAAAGGGGAGGCTGATCGGGATGATGTGCATCAATCTCTACCTGGACACCCCTCTTTCGGAGATTATCGCGGACTTGACGGGCCCGTACGCAGGATCGACGGAAACCGAGTATTTCGCCTCCAGCACGACAGACTCGATTGCGAATGCCGTTGCGGACGCACGGAACCAGGTGCTGTTCAACACAACGATCCCGGCTGTGAACAAGAACCGGGAATTGATCCGTATCCTTTACGAGCATGGAGTTTTCAACATCAAGGATGCAGTAGCGAAAGTTGCCGAAATACTTGGAATCTCCCGGAATACGGTCTATATGCATCTCCGGAATTTTTCGGGAAGCGAGCAGGGAGAGGAATGAAATAACAGCCCTTCAGACATAAGGATAATTTCATTTTCATGCGGAATCGGCGATCAGACGGGTATAAAAAATAAATTTTATTGCGTTTTATCGTTAGAATCGGGGTAAGAAAAAGAAATAAGCAGGAGCCTCGCACTTTTTCGTGCTAGGCTCCTGTTTGAACTTTATACGAATTTGACGATTTGGTCTTTTGTCGCCGGGCTTCCCGGTATTCCGTCAGGATCTCGGAAGACGTCCGTCGAAATCGTCCCGGTTCTCGGGCACAAGCTGGAATTTGACCGGCATTCTGTCCCGGTTGGAGCGGTAGATGCCCGTGATCAGCTCGACGGTCCTGCGGCCGTCCTCCAGCGTGATCAGCGGTTCGCGGTGATTCTGGATCGCGTCGAGGAAATCGGTCAGTTGCCGGATATGGAAGTAATGCGTGCTGTCGATGCTGTTGAAGAACTCGCTGTCCATGCGCTTGTACTCCTCTAGCATGTTCTCCTCCCCCGGCACCGTCCACAGATCGTTCACGGGGGGTTCGGCGATGCCCGAGACGCCCGCGATGAACATGGCGCCGCCGTCGGTCTGTACGCCGACGCTCGCGCCGTTTTCCCCGTGGACCCGGACGTTCCCGAACAGGGCGGGATTCTGCGAATTGCTCACGACGATGTTGCCGATGGCGCCGTTTTTGAAGCGGATGATCGCTGCTGCGGTATCGTCCACCTCCAGATAGGGATGGTTCAGCGTGTCCCAGACCCCGTACAGCTCATCGATCTCGCCCATGTACCAGAGCAGAAGGTCCAGCTGATGGGGCGCCTGGTTGATCAGGACGCCGCCGCCCTCGCCCTTCCAGGTGCCGCGCCACGGATCGGACTGGTAATACGCGAGATCCCTCCAGCCGAGCATGTTCACGGTGCCCAGGATCGGTTTGCCGATCTTGCCCGCGTCAATCGCCTCCTTGACGCGCATGGACGGACGGTAGAACCGTCTCTGGCAGATGGTCGAGCCGACAACGCCGTTCCGTTTCGCCGCGGCGATGATCCGGTCGCAGTCCTCAAGGGAGGCCGCAAGCGGCTTCTCCACCGCGATGTGCAGCCCAAGATCGCAGCAGGCTTCCGCCAGCTCCGCGTGGTTCGGGTGCGGCGTGCA
>JAFRNW010000045.1 GCA_017429985.1 Clostridia bacterium
GAGGAAGACATGCGGGACGGGCAGGCGCTAT
Source organism: Clostridia bacterium (assembly GCA_017429985.1). Taxonomy (GTDB): domain Bacteria; phylum Bacillota; class Clostridia; order Christensenellales; family CAG-138; genus JAFRNW01. Next base: position 32 of record JAFRNW010000045.1, read on the forward strand.
CCAGCATCGCGTCCGCAGCGTTCGGAATAGACTCGGATCAGTACGACGACGCCATCGAGGAGATGGAACGGAAGCTCAGGGAACGGATCGAGCACATGACCGACACCTTTTCCGAGTATCTGCTGTATCTGATCAAGAAAAAGGGAATGAAGAATTCCGACGCGTACAAGGGAGCGCTTCTGGATAAGAAGGTCTTCTCCAAGATCAAGAACAACCGGAATTACCATCCCGAAAAGCGGACGGCGCTCCGCCTGTGCATCGGCGCGAATCTGAACCTGGACGAGTCCAAAGATCTTCTGTCACGGGCGGGATACGCCCTTTCGCCCTGCGACAAGACGGACATCATCTTTTCCTATTTTATTGAAAAGAAGTTTTATGACCTTACCGAGCTGGATATCCAGCTCGAGGAGCACGGAGAACCGTGCATTATCATTTAATTTTGAAGGTCGCTTTCAGGGCGACCGTTTTTTTGCCCCGGGTCGATATACTGTCCTTGAAAAGAAAAAACGCAGCCGCCGGCAGGGCGGCAGAAAGAGAGGACAGATATGAAAAAGGGTTTGACAGAAGTCGTATTCATTCTTGACAGAAGCGGGTCCATGGCAGGACTGGAGCAGGACACGATCGGGGGATTCAACTCCCTTCTCGAAAAACAGAAGAAAGAGGAAGGGGAAGCGTACGTTTCCGTCGTGCTGTTCGACGACAGAACGGAAGTGCTCTACGACCGGGTCGACATCCATAAGGTCGAGCCGATGACCGACAGGCAGTACTATGTGCGCGGCTGCACGGCGCTTCTGGACGCGGTCGGCGGGGCGATCCACCATATCGCCATGATCCACCGGTACGCACGGGAGGAGGACGTTCCGGAAAAGACGCTGTTCATCATCACGACGGACGGGATGGAGAACGCGAGCCGGATCTATACCTACCGGAAGGTCAAGGAAATGGTCGAGAGGGAGAAGGAAAAGTACCACTGGGAATTCCTTTTCCTCGGCGCGAACATGGACGCGGTGCGCACCGCCGACAGGTTCGGCATCCGGAGAGACCGCGCGGTGACGTATGAGAACGACCGCGAGGGAACGAGGCTGAACTACGAGATGATGTCGAGAGCGGTCAGCTTCGCGAGATCCTCGAAATCCGCTCAGGAGATGGAGGATATGCTCGACTCGGAGGATCTGATGGCGTCCATCAGGGCGCATTATTCCGAAAAACACGGACAGTAAGAAAGGGGGATTGCGTAAATGGGAAATCATTGGCTGAACGGGATCATGGGGGTTGTGACCGGCGACGCGCTGGGGTGTCCGGTGCAGTTTCTGAGCAGGAAGACGGTCGCGAAGAATTCGGTCCGCGGGATGCGCGGCCACGGCACGTTCGATCTGCCCGCGGGGACATGGACCGACGACAGCAGCATGACGCTGGCGCTTCTGGACAGCATCCGCGAGAAGGGCATGTTCGATTATGAGGATATCATGGACCGGTTCGTAAAGTGGATGTACGAGGGGGAATACACGCCGTTCGGCGAATCCTTCGATATCGGGCACGGCACGAGCCAGGCCGTTTCAAGATACACGATGGACAGAGACGTCCGCGCCTGCGGCGGAAGATCGCCCGGCAACAACGGAAACGGCTCGCTCATGCGGATCATGCCCGCCTGTCTGTACTGCGCGGAGAAGCGCGGGATGGGTCTGCTGTCGGATTTGGACGCCGTCAGGCTGATCCACCGCGTGTCAGGTCTGACGCACAATCATCTCCGCGCCAAGATCGCGTGCGGCCTCTACTATTTCATGGTCCGCGCGCTGATCGGAGATACGGGAACGCTGATCGAGCGGCTCGAGAACGGACTGGAAAGAGGGTTCCGGTTCTACGAGCAGAGGGAATCCAATCTGGAGGAACTCGCCCGGTACGACCGGCTCCGCAACCTCCGCGTCTTCAGGGAGACCCCCGAGGAGGCGATCAAGAGCTCAGGCTATGTGGTCGATTCGATCGAGGCTGCGGTGTGGTGCCTCATCACGACCGAAAGCTTCGCGGAATGCGAGCTGAAAGCGGTCAACCTGGGCGAAGACACCGATACGGTCGGCGCGATCGCCGGAGGTCTGGCGGGACTCTACTACGGGTATGAAGCGATCCCAAAGGACTGGCTTGCCGTGATCCAGAGAAGAGAATGGATCGAAGAGATGTGCAAAGTGGAACCGAAGATGCTGATGAGCAGAAAAGACCTGAACATTCAAGTATTTCAGGACACGCAGAGCTTCTACCTCGGATCCGTCAAGCTGATGACGGCCATCGCCGCAACCAGGCGGAATCAGAAGATGATCCCCGCGGACGAACCGATTCCCGCAGCGGAAAACGAACGGGACGCGGACGCTGAAATCATTGTTTCCAACAAGCGGACGCTCGAAGCGGCCGGTTCGTATAAGGGAAAGAAGACGTGCGTCCTGAATTTTGCGGCAGCGACGAACCCCGGCGGAGGCGTTCTGGGCGGATCCGGGGCGCAGGAGGAAAGCATCTGCCGGTGCAGCACGCTGTATCCCTGCCTGGATACGCGGGACATGTGGAACAGTTTTTATTACCCGCACAGGGCGGCGTTCAGCCAGTTGTACAACGACGACATGATCTATTCGCCTGACGTGATGGTCATCAAGACGGATACGTCCGAGCCGGAACGCCTTAAGGAAAAGGACTGGTATCCGGTGAATGTCATCACCTGCGCCGCGCCGAATCTCAGATGGAGCCATCACTTCAATCCGTTTGAGGAAATGGAAGCATCCGAAATACCGGAAGAGGAACTCCGCGTTCTTCTGGAATCAAGGATCCGGAGAATCTTTCTGGAAGCCGCCGCGGAAGGGAACGAGGTACTGATCCTGGGCGCGTTCGGATGCGGGGCGTTCCATAATCCGCCCACCCTTGTAGCGGACGTGTTCCGGCAAATGACCGAAAAATACCGGAGATACTTCGAGACGATCGAATACGCCGTATTCCATGTCGGAAAGGAGAGCGAGAACTATCTCGCGTTCAAAGAGGCGTTTGAAACAATGACCGGGTCCTGAGTGATATGCTCCCTCTAAAGTAGACACTTGAAAAAACGAAACTACTTCAGAGGGGGTTTTTATATGCCGC
>JAFRNW010000046.1 GCA_017429985.1 Clostridia bacterium
CGTTCCGAGCGCCATCCTGCTTTCGCAGTTCACGCCGGATTACGCGGATCTTCTGGTCGGCGTCAATATCGGCGGCGCAGGCACGCTGATCGCGTCGCTCGCGAGCCTCATCACCTTCCGCGAATACCTCAGGCATGAGCCGCGCAGGGCGCGTTCCTATATCGCGACGTTTTCCGCGTTCAACTTCGGTTTCCTATCCCTCCTGCTCGGTTTCATGCTGATCAAAAACACGCTGGCGCTCTGAAGCCGGCGTTTTTGTTCCTCTCTTCCTGTGTACTGCATGCGGAAGAAGCGGAATTGATTTCCTCTCATATTATCGGTACACTGTAAGGTAGCGGAGAACGATCATCAGAGAGGCGTTTCCGTGCCTTATACCAGGATCTGTCAGCGGAGCGTGGTACGTATGGAACAAATCGCTTCGATCCGCGCGGTCTGCCACACGGCGGGATATACCCTTTCCGCAGGCAAAAAGCAGGACGGATCGTACTTCTTTCAGAATGAACATACCGAGATCCCGAACGAGTTTGAAAAATACTGTCCGGGTATATGCGAGTACGCGCTCGAAACGCTCATAAGGTTCTATCACGGGCTGATGGACGAGAAACCGTCCCCCTTCACGGACGTTCTGGAACGGTGGACGTTCGTTTTGACCTACAGCGACGGAACGTCGCAGACGGAATTCCATCTGCTGAGGCGGGCCAGCACGTTCAAGCTCCGTCCGGTTAAGTCCTACAACGAATTCCTCCGTCTCCCGATGGCGCAGAACCGGCTCGGAAGCGGGCGGATCGTGCTGCCGCTGCAGTCGTCCGGAGACGCGGACCTTACCTATGTCCGGAGGATCTGCGCAGAAGGGACCGTCCCATTCGCGGACCTGTACCGGAACATTTTCAACCAGCTGTTCTATCTTTCGCTGGGGCACTACGAGCTGACCGTGATCGTGGACGAAGACCGGGCGCTCCGCGCAATCGTACACTCGGAACGCAACCATACCCTGTCCAAAGCGGAATTCGACACCGTAGGCAGGATCCTGAAAACGCTGGGGCACCCGCTTCTGGAATGCTTTAAGGAGCATGGCGTCCGCCTGACGCACGATTTCCTGCCGGGCACCTATACGATGGACGAGATCCGCGCTTTCCTCGGCGTATAACACTCCTGAACATATTACAAATACCGGGACAGCCGTTCTTTTACCGTGTTTTCCACACTCACCGCTGTTTCTTTTGCATCAGATTCCCGGATGCCGGCTTTTTTTGCCACCGAGAGGATATCCTTCATGCTCGGATATCTGCCCTCTCCGGCGACGGAGGTCGCATGCTCACCTCCCATGGAACTGGAGTATGTAAGGTCATAAGCCGGAGCGAGGCGCCACTGTCCCCCGTCGAAGAGGAAGGTGAAATTGTTGGAATGATCGGCCCTGCATGTAAGGCAGATCGCTGTGATAGGGCCCTGTATCTGGAAACATCGTGTTTCGTCTCACAGTTAAAAAGGAAACAGGTCATGCTGTTTCTCAATCTGTTTCCACGTTCTTATCCGCAGTTATTGTTGAAGATCTGTCGTCTCAATTGTCTATTTTGAGTTCACATCGTTGCTTACTGCCACAGACGCTCGCGAAGCTCGCTCAGCAGGAATAAAGCGCCGGCTGCTGAAGCATGAATGGGATGAAGTTTTCCGCGTTTCACAAGATCACTGATGTTCTGACGGGAACACTTCAGCAGTTTGCATGCCCCTGCCGTATCCGTGACACAATGGGCTGCATAGCTCCGGAAATCACGGATCGAAAGCGGAACGTCCGCCCCTTCCCGATACAAACGCCCTGCGTCCACATCAAGATTCTCTCCCCAGGTGATTCCATAGCCGTCCGTCTGGATCTGCAAGGCGGAAAACAGCTCACCGCTTTGCAGAATCGGTACAAAGCGCCGGCCCCCGCAAAGCTTTTTCATATCGCATCTGCGCGCTTCACCGTTCCGGAAGAACACAAGCAGCTGTCCGTCCGCGAGCGGCACCGCTTCCTCCACACGAATCGAGAACCGGTCCCGGATCTCCCGGGGCAGATTGGTCTCCTCAGAAGGTTCGATATAGAAATCATCCTGGGCGCATCGGCCTTCAGCAAGCGTCAGCAGAGCAAATTCATCATATCTTTCCAGGCCGTTTTCCTTGAGAATAGCGCTGATGTTCTGCCTGTCCGGGGGAACGATGCGCTGCTGTACCCATACACGACTCCAATAGCTGTTGACGGTACGCTGCCCCCGCTTGATAAAGGACGACAGCAAAAGCGGGGTCTCCCACTCGTCCGTATCGCCGGGCAGTTCGATATAGAATTGACCGGTTTTTTCGTAATACAGGAGATAGCCGAGCACCTTGTCGCCGGTGCTGTCACTTTTGATGGCAAAGAGTTTCATACGCGCACCACCGTTTCCAGATCATTTCCCACATCTTGTCGAACCACTCCCGGGGCAGAATACCGTTCAGATTCCGGAACAGGTCTACCCGATCCGTTTCCTTTAGCGGATGTATATATGAAAGAGCATCTGCCGGAATCAGTTTCAGATTCTCCCATGCAGACTGGGAACCGACAAAGCACTGCACGCGTCGGTCCTCCATTACATCGAATGCACGTAAAGACGCTTCGTCCGCACACCGACACATCAAGGAAAGCCCATGGTCGAACAGCGGCGCCGGGCGGTAGGTCTTCTGCCGGCTGTTCCGCAGGATCTCCATGTTCGCGCCATGCCTGTCGCGGTTCAGAATCAGATAATCCACGAGCAGCATCTCCCAAATGTAGTCAGCCCATCCCTGCCGCAGACAAAACGCAAGCGGCGTTTCATCCGGCAGCTTTTCCGCGTTATAATACTGATCGAGCGCGATCTTGGTTTCGCTGCGCTTTTTAAAATCTTCCGAAGCGCAAAGCCACGTCTCCAAGATCTTTCCATCCGCAAGAATAGCCGCATGGATCAGCTGGTAATGCAGATGATCGATACCCAGTTTCGTCAGCAGGCGGTCCACGATGATCTCATTGACGGACTCGTGCCCGGTCACGCCATTCACCGCATCGTAATTGGAAAGCTTATAATAAGTCTTGACACCGTTCAGCTCGGAATAAGCTTTTAGGAAGGATCCCGCTGTGCCCGAGAAACCGCGCGTTCTCGTCCAGTTCAGATGGGTCATATCCTGCTTTTCACGGATAATCGATGTTTCCATGCGCATTCTCACTTCCATTTATTGATACAATGATAAAACGCTACTTGACGATTGTCAAGTAGCGTTCCGCTCTGCTGCTTTTTTTCGTAATTCATCTGCCTGTGCGAATCCTTGTCCGGAAGAATCATCTCTGTCGGATGTCGTCTGCAGAATGGTTTTTCGGATAGCAGGCTTTAAGAAAGATAACCCATCTGTTGCCGTCGTTTCAAAAAATGAACCGCTTCATCGGACAGGATAAGCGGTTCTAAAGAATTGCCGGTAATACGCTGATGACTTACCGGGATCCATCCCGATATGCATTCAACTCTCTTTTCCGAACCGGTCCAAAACCCGCTCATATATTTGCATCGTTCATGCGTCGCTCCAGACAGTCTCCGGTCTTCTTTCCCGCTGCCTTGGAGCCTTACCGGATGCCTGCTTTCATTTTTTCTTTCTGAAAGCCCTGAAGGTGTTCAACAGGTGCTCTTCCGTCATATCCCCGCTCACGGCGTACCCGCTCGTCAGTGCGATATGCGATGCCGCCGTCCCGAGCAGAAGCGTATCCGCAGAGGAATAGCCTCGCATGGAACCGTAGAGAACAGCGGCGGAAAACGCGTCCCCCGCGCCGGTAGCATTTACGACATTGACCGGGAAGGAAGGAACGCTGTACACCGTCTCGCCGTCAAAGCAGCTTGCCCCGTCGGTTCCTTTCGTCACGAAAACGTGATGAACGCCTTCGGAAATGAGATACTCTGCCGCCTCCCTGATCTGCCGGTCGTTCCCGACCGGTTTCCCGGAAAGCCCCGCCAGTTCGCCCCTGTTCACTTTCACCGTGTCCAGACGGTTCAGAACGGAACGGAGTCTCGGCGCTTTTTTGATTGATACAGCATCCGCGAAGATCCTCCCTTTATACGCCCCCGCGACCGCGGTAAGCATCTCCTCCGTGTTGTTGGCGTCCACAAGCAGGCTTGAAAAGCTGTTGAGATAGCGTACATCCCTTGTGAAATATGCCGGATCGACCGCTTCGATCAGCCCGAGATCGGAAGCCCCCAGCAGCAGTTCTCCCTCGCCGTCGATAATGGAGATATACTTGCCTGCGCCGGCATTCTCCGAAACAAAGGACCGGCTGAGATCGATCCCGACCCTGTTACACGATTCCGCGATTTCTTTCGAAAAAGCGTCCGTGCCGAATGCGGTCATGAGCGCCGTATGCATGCCCATTCTTGCCGTGTTTTCCGCGATATTCCGCCCAACTCCGCCGCATCCTCCGTAGATCCTGCTCGGATTGGAATCTTTCGGGATCGGCTCTCCGAGCACAACGCACGTTGTGTCGTATGTCGATCCGCCGATGACCAGTACGTCTCTGTGTCCCTTCATTTTCTCAACCCCGTATTGATTAATTCTCAGATTGCAAATTTGGAACCGCTTAGGTTAAAACCTTGTGGTTCCCGCGTCCACGCTGATGGCCTGCCCGCGGATCAGAGCGCCAGCCGGGCTGCAGAGAAACGCAACCACCCGTCCGATCTCTTCGGGCTGGATCAGCCTGCCCCCCAGCTGCTTCGGGTCCCAGGTCTTCTCGCAGTCCGCGACCGTGATCTTTCCGCCGGAATCCTTTTCCGTCGCGACCATGCAGGCGCGGAGCATCGGGGTGTCCACCGCCCCGGGGCAGACCGCGTTGACGTTGACCCCGTAGGGTACCAGGCAGTCCGCCATGCACTGGGTCATGTTCATGACACTCGCCTTACTGGCGCAGTAATGGACCTGGTCTGCGTATGTCACTTTCGCCCCGTTGGAGGAAAGGTTCACCACGCTACCGTTCTTCCCCGTCTTTTTCAGCCGCTCCGCGAACATCTGCGTGCATTTGAACAGACCGAAAACGTTGATCTCGAAGATATCGCGGAAATCTTTCTTTCCGACATCAAAGAAATTCTGCATTCTGGTAATCCCCGCGTTGTTGACGAGGATATCAGCACATCCAAACGTCTGTTCCGCCTTATCCAGAACCTTTGCGAAAGAATCCTCATCGGTAACATCGCATGCACAAGCTACGCATGGGATATTCCTCTCATTCAGTTGCTTAACCGTCTCCGACAGCGCCTCTTCCTTGAGATCGCAGACAACGATCTTCGAGCGCAAGGGCAACGCCCCTGCCGATGCCACCGACGCTGCCGGTCACGATAATAGTCCATTTCACAACCTCCTTATGATAATGAATTCCAATACCTCAATCCCTGTAAATATCCGGTCGGAGATTCCGCAGCATATAGAAATACTCTCTCTGATCCCGGACCAGCTGAAAATCAATTTCCGCCGCCAGATAACCTTCGGAACCGTCCATCTGCCTGATGATCTCTCCTGACGGGGATATCAGCGCGCTTCTGCCGAAATAGTCCAGTTCCCGGTCTTTCCCCGTATGGTTTGCCGAAAGGATATACGTCCCGTTGTCAAAAGCGCGCGCGGATAAAGCAAGGTCCCACTCCCGCTCGATCCCCTTCTCAACCGCCTCTGGAACCAGAATCAGTTCTGCACCGTGAAGGGACAGCATGCGCGCAGCTTCCGGAAATACCGAATCCCAGCATATCATGATTCCGATTCTGCCGATCTCCGTTTCGAATACGGGAAAGCGATTCCCGGCTTTGTATAAGGCTGCTTCCATCCCGTCAAGAAGATGCGCTTTACGGTATATTCCGACCGGGTTTCCATACCGGTCAATCAGTCCTGCGCTGTTATAAACAGATCCGTCCGCGCCGAGTTCCGCGAATCCGAATGCGATAAACGTCTCTGATTCCGCAGCCATCTTCCGGACAGCCCGAATAGCATTTCCATCCGGCCAGGTTTCCGCAAGGGACGGAATGAGATCCGGACATTCATATCCGGTCAGGATGCATTCCGGGAACAGGACAAGATCCGTTTCCGGTTCCTCCCGTTTGATCTGCCGCACATAACGCGCCATTGCATCTAGATTCCCCTGAATATCGCCCAGTTCCGCCTTCATCTGCACGGACGCGGCAAGAATCTTCATCTTTTGTTCTCTTCCTTTCTCGTGGTCAATGCTATTGTATCATCCCGGATATGAATTGCGGCCGATGAATTTCATCAGCCGCAATCCGGGGGAGTGTATCTGTCCTGTTCTATTGTTACAGGATCGGTATGCTGATCGGTGATAGTTCGTTCAGGTTCGGGACACGGCTCCAGATCGTCCTTGCCGCGGTCCATGCTTCCTCGCTGACTTTCTCGCGTGACATGCTCAGCAGTTCACGGTCCTTCATCAGGATCCTTCCGTTCACGATCGTATCCGTCACGTTGTGCGCGGTCGCGCAGCTGATCAGGACCTTGATCGGATCCCGGACGGGAATGGTGTTGAATCCGTTCATGTCAACAATGGCGATATCCGCCTTCGCGCCGACGGTGATCCGTCCGATATCCGTCCTTCCGAGTGCTTTCGCGCCGTTCTGCGTGGCGCATTTGAATACGAGATCCGCTTTCGCGCTTCTGAAATCATAATCGCAGACTTTCGACATCGAAGTTGCGACGCGCATTTCCCGGATCATATCCTGCGGGAACGTGTCCGTTCCGATTCCGACGTTGATCCCCATGTCCGTATAGCCCTGCAGGGATTTCATGTATTCCCCTTTCACCACGAACACGGACGGGCAGTGCGCGACGTTCGTTCCCGTCTCAGCCATGATCTTCTTTTCACGCGTACTCGCAAACACCGTATGCGCAAGAATCACGTCAGGGCCGACCAGTCCGTTTTCGGCCAGAAGTTCGATGGAATCCATCCCGTATTCCCTGCGGATATACTCCCGCTCGATCTTGGTCTCGGCGGCATGCATCGTGATCGGAACGTGATAGGTCGCACTGAGTTTTCTCACCTCGCGCAGAAGATCCGGCCTGCAGGCGGGCGGTTCGGTCGGGCCGAGCGTCATCCGGACGCGGTCGTCGAACGCGCCGTCGTATTTCTCAATCAGGGCGACATTCCGCTCGAGCTTTTTGAACATGTCCTTTCCGGTCTTGTGCTCGATGATTACGCGCTTCCCATCCGGCGTATACGGATACCCGTCCAAAGAGTTCGTCTCCGGCGCCACATACCCGCGGAGACCGCACGCACCGAGAAGCTCCACCATCTCCTCCGGGAAATAGGAATTGAACTCAACGCAGGTCGTGATACCGCCCGAGATCATCTCCATGAAGGTCAGATTCGCGATGGCGCGCCATTCTTCCACGGTCGTTGCCGCGTAGATAGCCGTAAGGTATTCATAGAGGATGGAACCGTACAAATCGACCGTTCCGCAGTCCTCGCAGAAGCCTTTCGTCGCCGGGGAATCGCTGTGATAGTGAATATCGACGAGCCCGGGGATCACAAGACCGTATTTCCGGTCGATGCGCTCCGCGCTTTCATATCCCTGCGGAAGATCCTTCCCGACATAGGCAACGCTGTCTCCCCGGACGCCGACGTATCCGTCCTCCAGAAGAACCTGTTTCCCGTCTTTTTCCGTGCAGACCCATTTGCCGTGTATCAAAAGATCCGCCATGATGTTACTCCGCCTTCGGTTCGGGGATCACACCGTTCTTCTTGTTCGCCGCGTTCTCGATCCAGCTTATGACAAAGAACGGAATGATCGATGTAAGGGTCGCCACGATACCGGTCGTGAGCCAGCTGATGTTCGCTCCGATACTGGTGAACTGCCAGAGCAGGGCGAATACGAAACTGATGATCATGCTCCAGAACGCTGCGTTCTCCGTCGCGCCTTTCCAGAGCCTTCCGAAGATGAAGATCGTGGAAATTCCGATGTATACATAGTAGCTGAACAGGACCAGCCCGAGGACACGGTCGAATCCGGTCGCAAACAGCACGGTGATCGCCGCCACGATGAAGATGAACGCGCGGAGAAGGACCATGTTCTGCTTATCCGTCAGCGGCTGCTTGCGGAACGGTTTGATCAGGTCTTCCACGATCATGTTGGAGCAGATCAGGAGCATCGTATCCGCTGTGGAAACAAGCGCCGCGAGAACCGCCAGAATGATGGTCACACCGAAGAGGTTCGGGAACAGATTCATAACAAGTTCCGGCATCGCCAGGCCCGCATCGATGTTGGGCAGTACCACATAGGCAACGAGACCGAGCGTCAGGCTCGCGAGGCCGAGGACGATATAGAGGACGCCGCCGACCATACATGCGTTCTTCGCAACCTTATCCGTCTTGCAGCCCCAGATTCTCTGGATCAGCTCCGGAACAGCCAGCATGACGAACGTGCTGGAAGCAAGATAGTCGATTGCCCAGACCCAGGAACCAAACGGCCTGGGATCCAGTCTTTCCGGTGTCATGGAAGCGGCTATCCCTTCAAATCCCCCTACCTTTCCGAGTCCGGCGATCAGGACGATGATTACGCCGAGCGTTCCGAAGCAGAGGTTGAACGTATCGTTCCATGCGACCGCGAGAAGTCCGCCGATGCTGGTATAGATGCAGACGACGATCGCAAAGATGATAACTGCCGTCAAATGGTTCCATCCGAACAGGGTCTCCGCAAGGAGTCCGCCGGATTTCAGCTGGGAACCGGTCACCAGCATGATAGACAGGAGCATCAGAATGGTCGCCATCAGTTCGCAGCGCTGGGAATACCGCTTATTGATGTATCTGCACATGGACGGTTCTTCGATATGCCAGTAGTGCTTGGCGAGAAGAAGACCCAGCAGGAATATTCCGATACCCATGGATACCGGGAAGATGTAGGCACTGATACCGTACGCGTACGCGTCGGACGCGGTGCCGATTACGTTGCCGCCGCCCCACTCGGACGCGATAATGGTACACATCGCGACAAACATTCCGATTCTTCTTCCGGCAGTTGAGAATTCCTGCGCATTCTTGGCCTTTTTGCCCGCGATTACGCCGATTGCAGTCAAAATGCCGAAGTACAGGATACAAAGAATAATTGCACCAACTTTCATTTTTTCTCTCCCTCTTTCTTATATAGTAGTTCCGTTCCGCGTTTCCTTTCCGGAAACCGCGGTGCGTCTATCCATGTGCGCGCCGTCGGCACGGCGCGGCATTGAATCCTCTTTCGGTACGGAGTTTCTCCCGGCAGAAAAACGATTGACCAGCGCAAGCACAGCACCTGCCAGCGTCCAAGCCCCGATGATGACCCATTCATACGGCCATTTCAGGGCGGAGGGCATGCCGGGCATGTACATGGCAAGCATGAACACGCACATCAGAACCGCGATGATCCCGACCGGCTTCCACCTCCTGACACTGTACGGGCGCGGCATGTCAGGCTCCTTCCTGCGCAGGACAAGAAATGACACCGAAACGATCAGGTATGCCACGACAGTCGCGAAAGCCCCTGCGTCAGACAGCCAGACCAGCATGTTCCTTCCGAGAAGCGGTGCGCATACGGTCACCGCCATGATCAGGATGATCGCGCGGTAGGGCGTACGAAATCTGCTGTGCTCCGCGCAGAGAAAGCGCGGGAGCATTCCCTCCTGTGCCATGCTCGCGATCAGTCGGCTCGCACCGATATAAAAGGCGTTCCAGCTCGTTACGATCCCGGAAATACCGCCCAGTACCAACAGTTTCCCCATCAATGGGTTATTCCCGAACACCGCCTGCATGGCGGATGCGGTCGGAAGCTGTTCGGCAAGCATTTTGTCAGCAGGGAGTGCGGCACCGACGCACGCGACGATCAGTACATACCAGGATACGGACATAATCACGGAAAAAACGAGAATCTTTCCGATCTTCCGCGGTGCGACACTGGCTTCCCCTGCCGCCTGCGGAATCACGTCAAATCCCAGAAACATAAAAGGCGTCATGACGAGAACCGTCATGATTCCCTTGATGCCGTTATGGAAAAGCGGTTCCATGTTCGTAGTGCTGCCCCCGTAAAGCGTGCCGCCGAACAGAATAAGTCCGGTCGCCATGATGATCAGGGTGAGTACCGTCTGAAGGAAAGCTGCAAACTTGATCCCGATGATGTTAATCAGGGTGATCAGCAGGGCAACGCCGATGCCCACCGCGAGCCAGGTTGCGTAAATGTCGAATCCCGCTACGGTATAAAGATACCCTTTCAGGTAACCCGGAAAAAGATAGGTCACAACGGTCGGAAGTGCGACCGACTCGAACGCGATCACGGCGACAAAGCCCAGGATGACCGCCCAGGTGCAGACAAACGCGGCATTTCTGCCGAGCGCACGCTTGGAAAAGAGAAGGACGCCCTCCGTCTCCGGCATGGCGGACGCAAGTTCCGCGTAAACGAGTCCTACGAACAGAACCAGCACGCCGCCGATCACAAATGCAATCACGGTTCCGAGCGTTCCTGCCGCCGAGATCCATTCGCCGGTCAGAACCACCCATCCCCATCCGATCATCGCACCGAAGGCAAGGACGAAGATATCGAGCCGGTTGAGCTTTGCTTTTTTATTATACTGTTTTTCCGGATGGTCTTCCAAACTCTCCATGAATGCTTCCCTCTGCAGCAGCACAGTTCGAAAACAAAAAGACGCTTCACAAGGTTCAAGATATGAAGTACAATAGTCGACATGATACAAAAAGCGGCACGGCAATGCATACCCCGTTTTTTACAGTATCGTTTATTTATTGCCATTTTTCTATATTTCCATCCATTATTTTTTTTGTCTTTTCCAGACAAAAGCGGAGGCAGCTTATGAGTTTTCGGTGTTCTGACGTTGTCAGACTGTACGAGAAGTCGAACACACCGGTAGAAGTTCTCGCAGGAACGGCGCATCTCGATCGTGTCATCCGATGGGTGTATGTCGCGGAAGCCATGCAGAACGTTCTGGAACCGCTTAACTGGATCTCGGAAAACGAGCTGTTC
>JAFRNW010000004.1 GCA_017429985.1 Clostridia bacterium
TGAGTAGCGGAACGAGGTTACTTATGGTTTAATAAAGACAACAGTCTCGGGGACTGTATGACATCGTCTGGCGGGATATGGGTAATCCCGAACAGACCTGCAAGGTCAAATCCGTAAGAGTAGTTGACTTGCTCGAAAGGGGATTTGCCTTGCAGTTTTTTTCTTTTGATCCCGTTGACATGAGAAAAGATCAAATCGACATCCGTCTGGGTAAAGTCGTTGAAAGAGGTACCCTTCGGACAGATGTCTCGGAAGAGGGTGTGGTTTTTCTCAACGAAGGGTTTCTGTGAGGAACGGAAGGGATCACAGTAGAAGAGACGGGATTCCCTGACGCCGTTGAGATCGTCCTCGAAGGCATGGAAGTCGGAGAACTCACCGCCGTTGTCCGTGACGACGACGGGGAGCAATTCGCCGAAAGAGGTGCCATGTTTCAGAAGTCTGTTCTTCAGCGCGCGGATCTGACGGGAAACTTCGCCGGCGGTCTTGTCCGCGGCCAGCAGAGCAAACATGAAGTTGCAGATGGTGAAGTCGAATGTAACGAGGACCTTTCCTCCGGGAACGCCGATCACGGTATCCATCTCGACCCAGTTGCAGATCTCATTTTCTTCAGCAAACCGGGAGAAATCCTCAAAAGATCTTCCGACTTTGGCACCTTTGGGGACATAGGTTTCTGTATGTTTTTTTCGCTGCTTGAATTTGACGGCTCTGGGAAGATCGATCCGGGAAGACGACATATACCCTTTGTTGATGTTTCTGTAGACAGAGGAAATGGACATGCCAAGGTCATTCGTCTTGCAGATGTGGTAGATATGCTGACCCTTGTCGAGTCCTTCGGCGATCAAGTCGTCTGCATGGTAGAACTGCTGCCGGTTCAGCGCAACGCCTGTTCTGGCTTCCGAAAGAAGAGACTTGTAAGAAGTCTGCGCTTCATTTGCACGGTAGAATCGCCTCTCGTACTGACAGTTGTATCTGGTATTGCATCCGTTGCAAACGAATGGCGGCCTCAACAGCTGCGGACACTGGAGCGGAACATTGTTCGCGTCGCGGACCGTCTTGCTGTTTGGCTCGCTGACGATGTGTTTCTTGATCTCTTTGGATATGGTCGTCTGATCTTTGCCCAGCAGTTTGGCGATGGCCTTAAAAGTCATTTTGTTGCGGAGACAGTCTTCAATGGTCCTAGATTCAAATGAAGATATTTGGAATTGAATTGATTCATGGCATCCTCCTTGATATGCCATGATCTCTCTAACAGAGTCTACCATTGTTCAGATTAACTTCCGCCGCTTCTTTTCTTCTCATCCTAACTTCCACCGACTTTTCTACTGTGGATGTTACTTTGCGAATTTACTGCAGGCTTTTCCCTGCTTTTTTGCCCCAAAAATGATTGTTTACAGAAAGAGAGTGTGCTAAAATACCTTTTATACTGTAGTATTTTGGGTATATGTGTCGATTTGCTGCCCTGCCACTACCTTTCGTCATCCAATCTGAAGTCGACAGGCAGTTGCGAGATAGATTTGACAAGATGCTGCGCACTGTTTGCGTTATGCAAAGCGCCGGCTGCGCAATTGACAATATGACCGGGATTGCATCATGGCAGGAGAGAAGAAAAAACGCCGGAGCAGACGCGCCTATTTAAATGATTTTCATCTGAACGAAAAGGGTGATTACGTCTACGAAGGCAGGATGATCGGATTTGTCGAAGAGTCCGTTACGTATCATCAGTATCTTCAGCGGATCATTCCGGCGGCGGTTCTGATGCTTGCTCTTTCGGTGGCTGCGGAGTGCCTTCCCGCTGTCGCCATGAGCCGGTTCGGACTTACGGCGATCCCGTGGCTCGGACAGATCATCACCGCCTGTCTTGCGGCCTATGCGGTCTGGAAGATCTCTTGGGGAAAGAACCCGATGCGCGAATACGTTTACAAGGCATCGGTTGAGAAGCTCCCCATGAGAACGCTCCTGACGGCAGGCTTTTCCTTCCTGACTGCGCTGGCGGAGACGATTTATATCCTCGTCAACGGATGTGACGGGGAAGCGGCTTTTACCGTACTTCGGCCGATACTTTCGATGCTTTGCGGTATGATTGCTATCTGTCTTTACCGCTTTGTAAAGAACACCGAGTGGAAGCAAATCACAAACATGGAGTGCTGATACTCACCCTGTGATAACTCCGGAGACAAACTCCGAAGCTATAATCAAAAAAACGAGGCTATTATCACTAATAAGGAGGAAATTACATGAACAAATTGTCCAAGCTCGTGGCTCTTCTTCTCGTTCTTGCTATGGCTGCGTCTGTACTGGCAGGCTGCACCGTCAGCAACAGCGGAGGAGAGACCGCAACCACAACAACAACTGCAAGTGAACCTGCAGCAGCTCCTGCCGAGGCACCCGCGCAGCAGGAAGAACCCAGCAAAGAAACGAAGAACGACACAACGCCTCTGGTAGTTGGTTATTCTCCGTTCTCCGAGAAGTTCTCCCCGTTCTTCTCCGAGACTGCTTATGACCAGGATGTCTGGACTATGACTCAGATCAACCTGCTTCCCACTGACCGTCAGGGCGCTGTGATCCTGAAAGGTATCGAGGGCGAGACCATCAACTACAATGGTACCGATTATACCTACTACGGACCGGCAGACCTTACGATCACCGAGAATGCGGACGGCACCGTGTATTATGACTTCGTCATGCGTGACGACCTGGTATTCTCCGACGGGACACCGGTCACCATCGATGACGTCATCTTTTCGATGTACGCTCTTTGCGATCCTTCCTATGACGGCTCCTCGACTCTGTTTGCGCAGCCGATCGAGGGCTTGGACGCATACCGTTCCGACATGAAGAGCCTTTCTTCTCTCCTGGTTGGCGCTGGAAAAGCAAATACAGATTTTACGCTGTGGGATGAAGCGACTCAGACCAAGTTCTGGGCAGAAGCGGATGAGGCTGTTAAGGCCTTGGCTCAGGATATCGTCGATTACTGCGTAGGCAATGGTTACAACACAGACGGCGACATCCAGGGATCTGCTGCTAACTGGGGTTTCACCATTGCTGACAATACTATTGATGCGTTTGCAGCGTCTCTGTGGGAAGCTTATGGTGACGATGTTGTGACGATGATCGACACAGAGAAAGCCAATCTCACCATGTCCGACTATTTCCCGACATTCAGCGACTATTCTTACACCATGGTTACCGTTTCTGATGCAGTTCCGAACATCACCGGTATCCAGAAGACAGGCGACTACTCCATGAGAGTCGTGCTGACCAAGATCGACGCTACTGCGATCTATCAGCTCGGCATTACGATCGCTCCGCTGCACTACTACGGCGAGACCGAGAAGTACGACTACGACAACAACAAGTTCGGCTTTGACAAGGGCGATCTCTCCCACTTGCGTTCCGTTACGACCAAGCCCATGGGCGCTGGTCCCTACAAGTTCATCCAGTTCGCGGACGGCGTTGTGAACTTCGAAGCGAACGAGAACTACTATCTTGGTGCACCGAAGATCAAGTACGTCAACTTCATGCAGCTTCTGAACGACAACGACAAGGTTCAGGGCGTTATCACAGGTACGGTCGATGTTACGGATCCTTCCTACAACGACGCGGCGGTTGCCACTATTGCCGATGCGAACGGCGGTGAGCAGGTTGGCCCGGTGATCACGACCAATACCGTTGACAACCTCGGCTATGGCTACATCGGCCAGAACGCGAACCAGATGAAGGTCGGCAACGATCCCGCTTCCGACGCCTCCAAGGCGCTCCGTAAGGCGACCGGAACGATCCTTGCGGTATATCGCGACGTTGCAAACGATTCCTACTACGGCGATCGCGCATCTACGATCCAGTACCCGATTTCCAATACATCCTGGGCTGCTCCCCAGCCTTCTGACGACGGCTACAAGATTGCATTCTCCACCGATGTAAACGGAAACGACATCTACACTTCCGATATGTCCGCTGAGCAGAAATACGAGGCGGCCAAGCAGGCTGCGCTCGGATTCTTCGAGGCTGCCGGTTATACCGTTACTGACGGCAAGGTCGTTGCTGCTCCTGCAGACGGCGGCCCGATGGAGTTCGAAGCTTGGATCCCCGCTGACGGCACCGGTGACCATCCTGCATTCATGATTCTGACCGAGGCGCAGAAGGCGTTTGAGGATATCGGTCTTACCTTCAAGATCAAAGACCTGACCAACTCTGCTGACCTGTGGACCGCTCTTTCCGCACAGTCCGTACAGATTTGGACCGCTGCTTGGGGCGCAACCCCGGATCCTGACATGTATCAGATCTACTTCTCCGGTGATGAAGAAGGCAATGCTGCGGGCGGTTCCAACTACATGTACGCGATCAATGATCCTCAGCTCAACAGCCTGATTCTTGCAGCCCGTGCATCCACTGACCAGGCATATCGTAAACAGGTCTACAAGGCCTGCCTCGATATCATCGTTGACTGGGCAGTTGAGATCCCGAACTATCAGCGTCAGAACGCCATCATCTTCAGCACGGAGAGAGTCAACATTGATACCGTTACGCCGGATATCACGACCTTCTACGGCTGGATGAGCGAGATCCAGAACATGGAACTGGCCGGCTGACCCATATCCCTGTACAAGAAAACCAAAGGATTGAATTCCTGATCCAGGAATACATCTGAATTGTATCTGCCTCGTGCTGATGGCACGGGGCAGATACGCCTATGTAAAAATCCGTGACTGAATACTGAAAAACGCCCCGTTTTTTCGATGAAATGGCAGCCGGGTCTTTATCCCGCAGCCGCCATCTGATCAAAAAAACGGACAAATCCTGAGGCGGAGCGGAGGAGGATAAGTGAACACACTAAGATTTGTTGCGAAACGAATTCTGCTATCGGTGGTCATATTGTTTTTTGTGGCCCTGATCATTTACACCATCATGCGCTGCCTTCCGACTTCGTATATTGAGAATGTGGCACGCGCGAAAGCGACGCAGCCAAATTCAAAATCATACGAGGAATGGATGGCACAGCTGTCGGCAACTTACGGTATGGATAAGGGAATCATCGCCGGTTTCTTTATCTGGCTTGGCCAGGCGATCCGAGGTAATTTCGGAGACAGCTGGCAGTACACCGTACCGGTCATTCAGAAATTCAAGGAATGCATCGGAATCTCCTTCTGGATGAGCGCGATCTCCATGATTTTTGAATGGCTGATCGCCATCCCGCTGGGAATCATCGCAGCGAAAAAACAGTATTCACGAACGGATTATGCCATTTCTATCGTTGCGATTGCCTGTATGTCATTGCCGACATTTTTCCTGATAGCGCTTCTGAAACTGGTATTCTGCATCAAACTGCCGTGGTTTGACCTGATCGGCGTTGTCGGACGGAATTATGCACAGCTGGATGCCTGGGGCAGGTTCCTGGACCGCGCGCACCATCTGGTCCTTCCGATCGTGACGCTTGTGCTGATCAGCATCGGTTCCCTGATGCGTTATGTCAGGACGAACATGCTCGAGGTTCTGAACGCGGACTATATCCGCACCGCGCGGGCGAAAGGCCTCTCGGAGCGGAAAGTTATCAACAAGCATGCGTTCCGGAATACCCTGATCCCGCTGGTCACATTCCTCGGAGGATCCCTTCCCGGCCTGTTCGGTGGTGCGTTGTTTACCGAGACGATGTATTCGATTCCCGGCATCGGCTATTATTCCTATCACGCCATGTACGCCGGGGATATTCCGTTTTCCATGTTCTATATGACGTTTACCGCGCTGCTTGCCCTGATGGGGAATCTGCTGGCAGACGTTCTGTACGCCGTTGTTGACCCGCGCGTACGGGTATCCTAAGGAAAGGAGGCAAATAAGATGGCAGAAGATAAAAACCTGCATAATGTCGAAGATGTGAATCCCGACAAAGAAAATGTCTCCGCACAGGAAGAGTATTCGTTAAACGACGACCGCCGCGTCAAGGTCTTATCCCCGGGCGCGATGGTTGCCAAGAGGTTTTTCCGTAACCGGACGGCGGTTTTCGGCATGGCAGTCCTGATCATTATGTTCATTTTCTCCTTTATCGGAGGACTGATCACACCGTACGGCGAGTCAGAGCTGTTCTACCGCGTTGATTATCAGCAGAAGGAATATGCGAGCGCGATCGAAAACAAGGAGTATCGCTACAAGGGAACGGCCGACTTCTCCGCAATCGTCCAGGCACAGATGCTGCTGGCGATCAACAGCCATAAGGACAGCTTCACGTGGGATAAGATAAACTATTACGTTGCGCAGGAGGCGGACAATCTTTACCGCTGTTCCAACGAGGCGGGAGAACTGATCGGTATTGCCTATAAGGCGATCTTTAACCCCGCAAAGCAGGGAACCAGCCTGGAACTGGACGCCCTGCTGGAGACGCAGAAAGCGTACGCAAACGGCGGCGGCACCTATACCGTCGGAGGCGAGACCTACGTAATGGATGCCGAGGGCAATATCACGAAGGACGGCGAGGACTTTGGATACATCAGCGTCTACAACATTCAGGCGCTGATGAGCGATGTTTTTCTCTCCAGAGAGTTCAAAGAGCAGGTGATCGCAGAGATCGAGGCGGGCGTTGACGATTTCGTGTTTACCGATGTTGACGGAGTGGAACATGAGTACAAGCTCGCGTTTGTTCCGGCCA
This sequence comes from Clostridia bacterium, assembly GCA_017429985.1. Classification (GTDB taxonomy): domain Bacteria; phylum Bacillota; class Clostridia; order Christensenellales; family CAG-138; genus JAFRNW01. The sequence continues at coordinate 6,638 of JAFRNW010000004.1, forward strand.
ACAACAGGTATACGATCACACAGGCGACAGAAACCCGTGTCTACGACCGCTATTCCGCACCCTCCAAGGAACATCCGTTCGGCACCGACAAAAACGGAATGGACGTTATGACCCGTCTGATGTACGGCGGCCGCGTTTCGCTGGTCATCGGCTTTGTGGTTGAGTTCATCGCAACCGCGATCGCGCTCATTCTGGGCGGCATCGCCGGTTATTTCGGCGGATGGGTCGACAACCTGATCATGCGTATCGTCGATATATTCTACTGCATTCCCTCCATGCCGATCCTGATCATCATCGGCGCCGCGATGGATAACGCTTCGGTACCTCCGAAAACCAGAATGATCTATCTGATGTTGATCCTCGGCGTTCTCGGATGGCCGGGACTTGCCCGACTGATCCGCGGACAGATCCTTTCCCTCCGTGAGCAGGAGTTCATGACGGCGACCGAAGCGACCGGCCTTTCCTACAGGAGAAGGATTTTCCAGCACCTGATTCCGAATGTCGTTCCCCAGACGATCGTCTCCGTAACAATGGGTCTGGGCGGCACGATCCTGACCGAATCGTCGCTGTCCTTCCTGGGACTCGGCGTCCGTTTCCCGTTTGCCTCCTGGGGAAACATCATCAACGACGTTAACGACACGTATGTTCTTCAGCATTATCTGTTTATCTGGATCCCTGCTGGCGTACTGCTTCTTGCAACGGTTCTGGCGTTCAACCTCGTCGGCGACGGCCTGCGGGATGCCTTTGACCCGAAGATGAAGAGATAAGGAGGGAACGGAAATGGCAAAGAAAAAAGACGGTTATCTCTCCGCAAGAGAATCAAGACGGATTTCCCGCGGGAACCGAAAGATCACCAATGAACTGGAGAAAAAATACAAGAGAAAGAATGTACCGGAATCCGAGTATACAACACAAATGCATGATCCGGGAAACGTTCTTGAGATCGAGAACCTGCATACGTATTTCTTCACCGACGTAGGCACCGTTAAGTCCGTTGACGGCATTACCTTCAACGTACCGATTGGAAAAACCATTGGCGTCGTGGGCGAATCCGGCTGCGGGAAGTCCGTTACCAGCCTTTCCATCATGCAGCTTCTGCAGAGACCGCAGGGTCAGATCGTGGAAGGTGAGATACGCTTTAATCTTGGCGGAAAGGCATATGATATCGCGCAGACGCCGATCGAGACCATGCAGAAACTGCGCGGCAACTACATTTCCATGATTTTTCAGGAACCGATGACTTCTCTGAATCCTGTCTTCAAGATCGGAGACCAGCTCCGGGAAGTCCTGATCCTGCACAATGACGACAACCGCACAATGGACGAGGTTAACGCGCGCGTGATCGACCTGCTGGAGATGGTAGGCATTGCGAACAGCGAGGGTGTAGCGAAGATGTACCCGCATGAACTTTCCGGCGGCATGAGACAGCGTGTCATGATCGCCATGGCGCTTGCCTGCTATCCGAAACTGATCATTGCCGATGAGCCTACGACCGCTCTGGACGTTACCATTCAGGCACAGATCCTGGATCTGCTGCGGAACCTGAAGGACAGAATCAACTCGTCCATCATGCTGATCACGCACGACCTCGGCGTTATCGCGGAGATGGCCGATTATGTCGTGGTCATGTACTCCGGCAGAATCGTGGAAAAAGGAACGGCGGAAGATATCTTTGCGCATCCTGCGCATCCTTATACGATCGGACTGATGGCGTCCAAGCCTGTGGTAGGCAAGAAGGTTGACAAGCTGTATTCGATTCCCGGCAAGGTACCGAACCCGGTCAATATGCCAAACTACTGCTACTTCCGCGACCGCTGCGAGAAACGCCTGCCCTGCTGTGACGGTGCGTATCCGTGCGAGATCAGCCTGTCCGAGACCCATAAGGTGAGCTGTTACCGTTACTACGAGAACAAGGAGGAGAATATCGATGAGTGAATTAAACGAGAGACTCAAAATAGACAACACCTTTGTTCCCGTAGAGCCGGATGACCAGTATCTTCTTCAGGTCAACGCCTTAAAGAAGTATTTCCCGGTCAAAGGGGGATTTGTTTCCCATACCGTTGGCTACGTGAAAGCAGTCGACGGGATCACGTTTAACCTTCGCCGCGGCGCCTGTATGGGTCTGGTCGGCGAATCCGGCTGCGGAAAAACAACCGCCGGCCGCACCATCCTCCGCCTGTCTGGCGAGAAAACCGGAGGGCAGGTCCTGTTTAAGGGCCGGGAGGTTTATGATCTTAACCCGAAGGAAATGAGAGAGCTGCGCCCGAAGATGCAGATCATCTTCCAGGATCCGTTCTCCTCCCTGTCTCCGCGTATGCCGGTCAGTGAAATCATCGGCGAGGCGGTGCGGGAGCATGGTCTCGTTCCGAAGGAAGAGTTTGACGATTACATTGACAGGATCATGGATGAGTGCGGTCTGCAGCCGTTCCATAAGGACCGCTATCCGCATGAGTTTTCCGGCGGTCAGAGACAGCGTATCTGCATCGCGCGTGCGCTCGCCCTGAATCCGGAATTCATCGTCTGCGACGAGCCTGTTTCCGCGCTGGATGTTTCGATCCAGGCGCAGATCATCAACCTGTTGAAGGAACTGCAGAACGAGCATCATCTGACGTACCTGTTCATTTCGCACGATCTTTCCGTCGTTGAGCATATTTCGGAGACCGTCGGCGTTATGTATCTGGGCAATCTGGTAGAGTACGGCGATACGGCAGATATCTTCGACAACCCGCTTCATCCGTATACCCAGGCGCTGTTCTCCGCGATTCCGGTCCCGGATCCGACGATCAAGATGAACCGTATCGTCCTGGAAGGATCCATTCCTTCCCCGGTCAATCCGCCCAAGGGGTGCAAATTCCACACCCGCTGCAGAAACTGTATGGAATGCTGCAAGGAAACGGCGCCGGAGCAGAAAGAGATCGAACCGGGACACTTCGTATCCTGTCATCTCTATGACGATGTGAAGAGCTTATCATAAAAAATGAGTCATAGTAGTGAAGCAGCGTTCGACATGCTGCTTCACTTGCTATTGGGAGCATGCTGATGACAAAGGACGGGAAAAGACCAGACTGGCTGTCAGATGATGACGACGGAAGAACGATTGCCGACATGAGCGGGGTCCGCCGGAGGAATCTGTGGATACCCCACAGATTTCACGACGATGCGCCGCCCTCCCGTGACGAGGAGGCTTCTGACGATGCCCCGGAACCGGAGCATAAGCGAAATCGTGTTGTGGAAGAAAACGGTCAGATCATGGACGAAGCGGAAGCAAAAAACTTCCGTCCCTGGGAGGAAAGGAAGCTGAACAGGGAGGAGACACGTTCCTACATCTTCGGGGCAACAGCGGCCGGACTGCTTTTGGTCGGGATCTTTATTGCGGCAGGCTGGCTTCTGATCCATCTGCTGATCTGGATGTGGTCCTGATCATGAACATGTAAAAGGGAGACGGTTCGATCAGAACGGAGCCGGTCCGAACGAGGCAATGATCATAAGCTCTGCCATGCTGCGGCAGGGCTATTATTATGATCCGGAACGGAATGTACTGCCGGTTATAGCCCGGGCTTTTCCGAAATGGAAAAGCAGGGATCAACATGACAGGCAGGGATGCTTCTTATAAACCCCCGGCAACAAGGTGAAACAGAAACGCGACCGCCCATGCAACAAGACACTGCCAGACCGCAACACCCGCCGCCCAGGATCGTCCCAGTTCGCGTTTGATCGATGCGATGGTCGCGACGCATGGGACATAAAGCAGGCTGAAAATCAGCAGGCTTCCCGCTGCTACAGGTGTGATTGCCGTAGCGATACCTCCTCCTGCTCCGAACAGCACTTCCAGGGTGGAAACGACGCTTTCCTTTGCCATGAAGCCTGAGATAAGGGACGTTACGATACGCCAGTCGCCAAGACCAAGGGGGCGGAACAGGGGAACCAGGATTCCGGCAACAGCGGCCATGATGCTCTCCCCGGAGTCCGTCACCAGATTCAGTTTCAGGTTAAAGCTTTGCAGGAACCAGACAACAACCGTGGCGATCAGAATGACGGAGAAAGCCTTCTGAAGGAAATCCTTTGCCTTTTCCCACATGAGCTGCAGCGTGGAGCGAACGCTCGGGAGACGGTAGTTCGGAAGCTCCATCACAAACGGGACAGGCTCACCGCGGAACAGCGTTTTTTTGTACAGAAGAGCGATCAGGATCCCGGTCAGGATTCCCAGAAGATACAGGCCGGTCATGATCAGGCCGCCCTGTTTCGGGAAAAAGGCGCTGACAAAGAAAGCGTAAATGGGAAGTTTGGCGGTGCAGCTCATGAAGGGCGTCAGCAGGATGGTCATTTTCCTGTCACGCTCGCTCGGAAGGGTACGGGTCGACATAACGGCGGGGACGGAACAGCCGAATCCGATCAGCAGCGGAACAATGCTGCGCCCGGAGAGGCCGATTTTCCGGAGGAGCTTGTCCATAAAGAACGCCACCCGTGCAATGTAGCCGCTGTCTTCCAGCATGGAAAGGAAGAAAAACATAACGACCACGATGGGGAGAAAGCTCAGGACGCTTCCTACCCCTCCGAAAATACCGTCGATGACGAGGCGGTGAAGGGCTTCATTGACGTGACCCGCGGTCAGCGCCCGGTCGGTGAGAGCGGTTAGTATATCAATACCCTCTTCCAGGAGTCCCTGCAGCCAGGCTCCTATGACGTTGAAGGTCAGATAAAACACGCACGCCATAATCCCGATAAACAGCGGGATCGCGGTCCATTTGCCCGTCAGCACTCTGTCAAGCCGCTGGGAGCGGAGATGTTCCTTGCTTGCCTGCGGCTTGATGATACAGGCGGAACACACCTTGTCAATAAACGCATACCGCATGTCCGCGATGGAAGCGGTCCGGTCCATCCCGCGTTCTTTTTCCATCTGAAGCGTAATATGCTCCAGCGTTTCCAGCTCGTTCCCGTCAAGCTCAAGCTGATCAAGAAGCATCTGGTCGCCCTCTATCGCCTTGCTGGCGGCAAAGCGGAGCGGAATCCCGGCTTTTTCGGCGTGATCTTCGATCAGGCTTTCTACTGCGTGAAGGCAGCGGTGCACGGCTCCGCCGTGGTCTTTTACAGAGCAGAAGTCCTGCACGAGAGGCTTCTCCTGATATTTTGCGATGTGCAGCGCATGTGTGATCACCTCTCCGATCCCCTGTTTTTTTGCTGCTGAAATCGGAACGACCGGAACACCGAGCATTGCCTCCATGGTATTGATGTCCACATGTCCGCCGTTACCGGTCATTTCATCCATCATGTTAAGCGCGATCACCATGGGGCGCCCCATTTCCAGCAGCTGCATGGTTAGGTAAAGGCTCCGTTCTATGCTGGTGACGTCAATGATGTTGATGATTGCGTCCGGGTTGCTCTTCAGGACAAAGTCTCTGGAAATCAGTTCTTCGCTGGAATACGGGGACATCGAATAAATGCCAGGAAGATCTGTAACGATCGTATTTGCGTAGCCACGGATCGGGCCGTCCTTCCGGTCTACCGTAACGCCGGGAAAGTTTCCGACATGCTGATTGGATCCCGTGAGCTGGTTGAACAGGGTCGTTTTTCCGCTGTTCTGATTGCCAACAAGAGCAAAAGAAAGCACATGATCATCCGGCAGGGGATCGCCCGATCCTTTCACATGATGGATGCCGGGCTCGCCCAGCGCGGGATGCTCCCGCTTTTTTGCCGCCCGCCTGGGAGCGGGAGATTCCTCTTTTTCAACGGGGATGACGCCGATCTTCCTGGCGTCGTCCAGACGGACGGTCAGTTCATAGCCATGGATGCGCAGTTCGATGGGATCGCCGAGCGGCGCTAGTTTAACAAGCGTGACCTCCGCTCCGGGAATGATTCCCATATCAAGGAAATGCTGCCTGAGCGCCCCGTCTCCCCCGACGTTTTCAATCCTGGCGCTTGCTCCGATTTTCATATCGCCCAATGTCATGGCCCCGTCTCCTTTGCGATGCTCTGATACCCTTCTAATCATAACTTTTTTTTGGGAATAGTCTATACAATGTAAAGAAAATCTACTACACTCTGTTCATACCTTTTTTCAGAGAAAGCATCGTTCAAACGAAGCATCCATCCGTGCCGCACATCGCCGGAAAGAAAGCGGATTGCTTTGCGGCAGACAACCTGCAGAACGCTGCATGGGCCGGAAACCTGACGGAGCGGTTCCATCTATTGGAGGAACGGATTTTGGAGAATTCAAATCCTGAAAACAGCAGAATTAACGCTGAAACTGTGATTGCAAGAACAGCGGCAGCCGGGATCTGGGGGAATGTATTCCTTGCCGCGCTGAAACTGGCGGCGGGGATCTTCGGCCATTCGACTGCGATCATTTCGGACGCGGTTCATACGCTGTCCGACGTCTTTGCAACACTGATCGCCTGGATCGGGGTCAGGATGGGCAGAAAGACGCCGGACCGGGAGCACCCCTACGGACATGACCGGTTTGAGTGCATCGCGTCACTGATACTGGCGGCCGTCCTTGTGGTGACCGGGATCAGTATCGGTATGAACTGTATCGGCCAGATCCGTTCTGGAGTGTATCGGACGGCACCTGTTCCGGGAGGGATAGCGGTCATTGCCGCGATCGTATCGATTCTGGTCAAGGAAGGGATGTACTGGTATACAAGCATCAACGCCAAGAAGATCCGTTCCGGCGCGTTTCAGGCCGATGCGTGGCATCACCGTTCCGACGCGCTTACCTCGGTTGGTGCGCTGATCGGGATCGTCGGCGCCCGCAGGGGTGTTCCGGTGCTGGACCCGGTCGCGGGAATCGTGATATGCCTTGTGATCCTGTACGTGGCGTACGGGATTTCCCGGTCTGCTTTCGGCAAAATGGTCGATAAAGCGTGTTCTCCGGAGTTTGAGCAGAAGGTGCGGGACATGATCCGGGATTATTCCGAAGAGAACGGGAAGGAAATCGGGATCGACCTGTTCCGTTCACGTCTGTTCGGAGACAATGTTTATCTCGAGATAGAGCTTTCTCTTGACGGAAGCATGAGCCTTTCCGACGCCCATAAAGTAGCGCAGGACCTGCATGACCGAATCGAAAACAGTTTTGAGAACGTCAAACATGTCATGATCCACCTCAATCCGCGCGGCGAGGAATGACATGAAAAACGAAACCGCCATACATAGCAGGATGTGCGGTGATCCTCCGGAGGAATACGCGGGGAGGATCCGCTTTCAGGCGGCGAATTGATAAACAGGGGAACCTGTTTTTTGATTATCCGGGAGGGAGCATCAGGCAGTACGGATCCTTATGATCTCCGGATATCCGTTCCCGCCAGGTTTTCATAATACCTGATCAGAGAGCTGTGGTCTTCCTGATCGAACCCGTTTGCCCTGAGCCACTGCATCATTTCCATGACAGAGGCTGTCAGGGGGAGCGGCGCGCCGACACCGTGTCCCACGTCCAGCGCGTTGGCGAGGTCTTTGATGTGGAGCGCGATACGGAAGCCGGGATCGAAATCGCCGTCCAGCATCATGGGCGTTTTGCTGTTCATCACCGTGCTTCCCGCTAGACCGCCGCGGATCGCTTCAAAGATAATCTCCGGCGCAACACCGGCCTTCCTGCCAAGAACCAGCGCTTCAGAAAGCGCGGCAATGTTGGCGGCAACGATCACCTGATTCGCAAGCTTTGTCGTGTTTCCTGCGCCGATTCCGCCGCACAGTCTGACGGAGCTTCCCATAGCCCGGAGGATCGGTTCGACTTGCTGAAAGATCTCTTCTTTTCCGCCGACCATGATGGCGAGAGTCCCGTCGATCGCTTTCGGCTCGCCGCCGGAAACAGGGGCGTCCAGCATGTAACAGCCTCGCTTTTCCGCTTCCGCGCAGACTTCCTGCGAAGCAAGAGGGTTGATCGAACTCATGTCGATAATGATCAGATCTCTCTTCGCGCCTTCCAGAACGCCGTTTCTGCCAAGGATAACATCCTTGACATCGGGGGAGTTCGGGAGCATCGTAATAACGACGTCACTCTTTGATGCGACATCCGCGCTGCTTGCGCCAGGCAAGGCACCGTCTTCACGCAGTTCTTCCATCGCGCCGGAGGACCGGTTGAATACGGTTACCTCGTAACCTGCCCTGAGAAGATTTCTGCACATGGGCTTGCCCATGATTCCAAGTCCGATAAATCCGAGTTTCATGAAGACCTCCAACAGTTCCTGTGTTTCATCGTTCCGGTGTTATTCAAAAGTGTATTGACTGGACAGAGAAAAGTCAATCGATACGGAACAGGAGTCTGTTCAGAGTGCAGCCGGTTGACGCTGCGTTTCCGAACGGATAAGATGAGTTGAAGCGAGAGGAAAATCAGACAACAGGAAGGGGAAGATCGCTGTGTTCCGAAAGAAAAGAAAAGTACTGCAATACGATACGGAGCATCAGAAGCCGGTGATCCGGTGCTCCATCTGTACGGGAGAGCAGACAGCGGGGTTTAAAAATCTTCAGACCGGAAAGTTTACGGAAGTCATGCTGATCCGCACCGCTGCGGATCTGGAGGAATTCAAGCAGCTTTACGGACTGTCGGAAGTAGAGAAAGAATACTGATTCCCGGGAAAAGACCGCGTCCTGATATCGGGGTACAAGAATCAAAAGAAACGATTTATAATTGTATGCGTCAGCGAAAAGAGGTGCCGGTTTGAACAAGAAGATCATATGCCCGTCCTGCGGCGCGGAATTTGAAGATACGCTTGCGAAATGTCCATATTGCGGGACCATGTATTATCCTGCTGCGGAAAAGGAGTACATGGACCAGATGGAAGATCTGCGGGAGGGCGTCGGGGAGCTGAACCGGCTTCCGATGGAAGAAACCAAAAACCATCTGAAAAGCCGCGCCAGATTTATCCGTACGGTTCTGATCCTGCTTGCGGTTGCGGTTGCCGTCATCGGAGGGATCTATTACGTTCATGAACGCAAAGAGGAGCAGAAAACCGAGGAAGAGTACCGCTGGATCCGTGAGCATGCTCCCGAACTCGACAGGCTGTACGAGAACGGACAGTATGACGAGATGACGGAACTGTATTCATCCTGGGTCGAGGACAGTAAACCGGTCTGGCTCTGGAAGCACTACGAATTTGCGTACCGGCTGAGTGTCGTCCGCGAAACGGAAGCGCTGCGCAGAGAAGTAGAGGCGGGGCATAACGGGGAGCATGATCTTGCTTCGCTTCTGTATAATGAGATCCAACTGCTTGATTTTGACCAGAAGCATCCTTATCTCAGCGAAAAGGAATACCGGTATGTGCTGGACGCGGCCAAGCCCTATCTCGAGGACATGAAAACCCGATTCCGTATGGATGACAGCAAGGTGGAAGAGATCAGAAGAACAGCAAAAGAAAACTACGGCGTATATCCATATCGGGACTGTGAAAAACTGGTTCAGGAGTTCCTGAAGGAGAATCCATCATGAAATGCAAATACTGCGGAGGAGAGGTTTCGCTCTCGGAAAAGTACTGTCCGTACTGCGGGAATCTGAACGAACAGACCGCCGCGCACGCGGACGCGATGAAGCACTTCCGAAAAGACTATGCGGAAACAAAAGCCGGAGTCATGGAAACAACGAAACGGTTCAGCGGAACCGTTGCCAATGCCGTGATCATTGCGGTTCTGGCAATTCTGCTGGTCGTTTCCATCTTCGTCGGAAACAGAGCATGGGATATAGCCTATGAGTCGGTAAAAGCTGACGCTATCCGGCATGAGGCGGAGTACTCCCGGATCATGGACGACTATCTCCGCAACGAGCAGTTTCTGGAGTACCACGCATTTACGGAGAAACGCGGAACGAATCTGTACAGCAGGGATGCTTACGTCTCATTCCGGGGAGTGTCCTACCTGGCGGATTATTATTTCAGTTTTTACAGGGCGCTGACCGAGGTGATCGCAGCTGACGGATACAGGAACGCAGAGTACCAGGTATCATCCATTAACAGGGGGTTAAGCGGGTTTTTCGAACAGCTGGACGATTACTGGACGAGAGACAGCATCGTGCATACGGAACTCCATGACCGGGCAGTGGGCGTCATGGAATCGAATATCGGACTCCTGCTGGATACGTATCTGTACATCGACGGAGACGCCCTGATGGAATACAGGAACGCGACGGAAGGGATGCGCCTGACAATGCTGGAAAACGCCGTGCGGGCATATTTCGGAGGTGCCGAATGAAAACACAGAAGAAAATGCGGATCAGTTCCGTTATCATCATTATCCTGCTGGTCCTGTTGATCATCAGCACTGTGCGTGCCGTTTCGGAACTGCGCTCCTACAACAGGCGGCATTATGATACCACGGATCTAACCTATCTGATCCGCGAGTGTGATTATCCCGGGATGACGTACGACTATTACAACTCCCTGGAAAGCATCAGCGGGGAAGATAAGGATCACCAGAATCACTGGGCGGTCATGCACTATTTCAATGACGCCGTGATGTATAAGGCGTTTCAGGAACACGGAGACACGGAACGCGCTGCCCGGTATGCAGACAGAATGAAGGGGGATCAGTCTGCCATGGGCCAGTATGCGGGGGAAGCTGACGTGATCAACAAAATGCTGAAGATCGGAGAATAATGGAAAGAGGTTTTCTTCGGCGGAATAAGAATATTGGGACAGCAAGACCGATCACCTCCGGTGGTCGGTCCTTGTTGTCTGAATCCATATACTATTATTCAAGGCGTTGCTGTTATGGTATCGTCAGCGCGCTGCGGCATAGTCTTTGACCATCAGTTCTATCAGGGAGGAGACAAACCGGTGCACTTCGGGCTTCTGGTATATGTCTTTTCCCAAGGCGAGCGCTTTGCGCAGGTGCAGTTCCGTAACGTCCGTGATGGTCTTTACCCCTGTCTCGGACAGCGTATCGAACAGTTCATTGACAAATGCAAGGCGGTCTTCGGTATTCATGTTGATCAGCATGCTCTGCATGGAAGCTTCGAACGCCTGCGTGCCGCGGCTGAATTCGAGGCAGCGGATGAATCCCGTTCCGAGCACCTCCCAAAGAAATCCGTCATGTGCGGCGACTCCTGGCTTTGAGCTGCTGACAATCGTGACGTCCTCTTCCCGGGGAAGCAGCATGCCGACGATGGAATACTGCGGAAGATAGGTCCGGAGTCTGTCGCGGATGCGCAGATATCCGTCCTGCTGAAAAAAGTCGGAGGCAAAGCCGGGTCCGTCATAGTTATAGACGGCGGTGATGCGTTCTTTGACGGCCGGGGAAGCGTTGGCGGAGGCATAAACGGCAAGGTTCCCGCCTTTTGAATGCCCTCCGACGATCAGCGGACCGGAAAAGGCGGCGGCGGTTTTTTCCAGATAGTCCAAAGCGTCCTGCTGGGCGGGAATGACGTCCCGGACAGACATCAGGAGGTTTTCCTTCCAGCCGAGAAACGTGTCGTCCGTTCCGCGGAACGTAATGTATACCGTTCCGTCGGGCAGCAGCAGAGACAGAGCGGAAAACTGCTCGGAGGTTTCTTCGTCCAGGCGCTGGACGAAGCACGCAGCCTTGATATCCCGGAAGCGCGGGAGCTCGGTAAGGCGCCGGATCGCCGGGATGATGGAGGAAGATGCGAGGACGCCGAGCTTCTCTCCTTCTTCTCCCCGCAGAGCAAAATACTGTTCGACAGCGGTTCCGATGTTGATGGCGTCGGGAGTGCCCGGGATGGCGCCGGTATAGTCCGGGCAGCCAAATTTGGCAAGGACGTATCCGTCGACCTCATTGAAGGGATCAAGCGTAAACATGAGATCGCCTCTCCATTCCAGGTAATCCATTATTGTTGCCATGGCGCTGCACTCCTTTCGCGTTCGGGTTTCGCTGTTCTGCTGGTTTATTGGCGGAAGTATTTTGCTGATCCGGATGCAGGGGCGGAGCAGCAGGATACGATCGCGACCATGGAATCATTGTATCCGCATGCGTCGCGTTTTGCCATAGCGTTACGTGGCTAAGCCTGCTTACGGATTTTCGGGAGCCAGTAATCTTTTCCGTATACGATGAGTTCCGCAAACAGTGCTACGATTGCGGCGGCGAAGACATCGACGGCGGAATGCTGCTTGATAAAGCACACCGCCATGCAGATCAGCAGGATGATGACTGTCAGGACGGTTTTTGCCCACCAGGGAAGCATATCGTCTTTGAGGCTGACCGACAGGATGCCAAGAGAGTATGCCACATGCAGAGAGGGACAGACGCCCGTGTTCGTGTCAAAGGCGTAAAGGAAGCGTATGACGGCGGTCATAACGTTTTCGCGCGGGAACACTTCGGGACGGAGATCCTGCCTGCTTGGATAGATAATGTAGCAGAGCATCGCAACGGCCTGGGTGATCATGATAAAGATCTGAAGTTTTTTGAAGCGCGGCACATCATAGAACAGCGTGAACGCCAGGGAGCCTGCCACAAGAAAAAACCATCCGACATAAAAAATGACGAAGTACTCGTTGAACGGAATCACGTCGTCCAAAGCGCAGTGAATGGGGTGGCACCGGTCGGCGGGAATCAGATTTTCTGTCAGAAAATACATGGCGAAATAGGCGATCCAGCCCCACAGCAGTTTGATGTGGGAGAAACGCGGGTCATTCAGTTTTCGAAGCGAAAAGCCCCTGTAATCAACCAACTGTTTTTTCAACGGAATAAACCTCAAGCGGGATGTTTTTGTGATATTCGGACTTCGGCATGTTCGGGTACGGGATAACGGTGTGTTCCGGAAGGGAAACGGCGATTTCCGTGATCCGGTCCATCAGAAGTCCGCAGATCCGCTCCCGCTCTATCTCCGGAGGGTTATCCGGCAGAAAAGGAACCGGTTTCCCGAAGTGCATTTCTTTGCGTTTGGGAGCGAGGTACATGGGAATGAAAGAGATTGCGTTTCCGGTTTTTTTCCAGTAAAGACGCGCAAGGTCGATAAACCTGTCCTGGAAATCCCAGATGATATTGTTGCGGGGAACATAGTGCTCCGGGAATATCACGACACGTCTTCCTCTGGAAAGGCTTTCAACAGAATTCCGGAAAGTAGTCATAATGCGGGAGTCGCGATAAACGGCGATGGTATCCGCGTTCGTAAAAAGACAGATGGACAGGGGGACGATCAGATGGCTCAGGATGCGGTAGAACCAATGGACGGATGCCGGTTTCCGGGACCAGAAATCCTGAAAAGCATAATCTGCAACCTCTTCCCGCTGCATCATTTCACCGGTACACCAGGTGTCATGCGGACCGGGGGTGTACAGCTCTGAAGCGATAGGACCATACATGTGGCAGTGGTTCCCCGCGATCACGCAGGGACCGTCCGGAAGATTTTCCGTGCCGCAAAGAGTGTATTTCGGAGAGAACAGCCAGACGAGCCAGCGGATCACCCGGTATGTGACGGTTGTTTTTTTTCGCTCCATTTCTTTTTCCAGAACACCGTTTTCCGAATGCCATTTTTGACAACTATACCTTTTAATCATTCAATAAGCAATGTCAGAAATGAAAACTCTTTTCTTCAAACAGTCACGTTTCCCTTGCAATAAGCACTTCCTGGAGCGACGCCGAATGCACCGTCATTGAAAAACCGAGCCTCGCGACTCCTGTTTATCCCGGGATTTAATAATTCTCAAAGTTATTGATATACTGATAACAAGAAGGACTCCGAAGAGATGATTCAAACAGGGGGATATTATGGATGCAGTATTGAAACAGGAACGCACAAAATGTCTGTTCGCGCTGATCAGCTCGGCAGTCGTTGTTATCTGTGTGGCGGTAGCGATTACGATGAACCTGACCACGATTTACGATGAGAACTTTGACCATATGGGAATTCGGACATTCTGCATGTTCACAGTCAACTCAAATCTCGCCGCAGCGGTTGGGATGGGAATCGTTTTTCCCTACACGGTAGACGGCTTGCGTAAAAACAATTATCATCTTCCGAACTGGGTTGTGGGTGTGCTGTTTGTCGGGGTAACATGCGTTTCTTTGACTTTTCTGGTTTCCCTGTTTATTCTCGCGCCTGCAAAAGGGTTCGTCCTGATATTCTCCGGCTCAAGGTTCTTTCTTCACGGCGTATGTCCGATCCTCTCGATCATTGCCTTTTGCTGCTTCATCGTTGATCACCGGATCTCCGTAAAGGAAACAATGCTTCCGCTGATCCCGGTTCTGGTTTATTCGATTCTTTATGTCACAATGGTGGTCATAATCGGGGAAGAACGCGGAGGATGGAATGATTTTTACGGGTTTATGACCCGCATCCCGAAGTGGATTCCGCTTGTGACAATCCTTCCGGTCACATTTTGCATTGCAATGCTGCTCCGGCTCGGGCACAACGGATCGTATAATCGAACGCTGAAACACGATGCCGAAATATATGAAAAAGTGTACGGAGGGGCGGACGTGCGAAAAGTCGTTCGCTCCATGGCGGAAGCATTCCGAACGACAGTACGAATCCGGGATATCGTGGTTCCCGTCCGGGTTATCAATGTTCTTTTAAGATATAGCGGGGATACCGGCTGCTCCCTGGAGGAATGCTGCCGTCTGTTCGTAGATATCTGTCTTTATGAAAAGGACTCAGATACGGAAAAGCGGGACAGAGCAGCAACCTTATGATCCGTCCCTTTGTCAAAATTGTTCCTGTTTGGAAAAAGGGATTGCGCAGGCAATCCCTTTGAATCAGGAGCGGACCGTGATTCCGTACGGCGGATCAGAACCATTTGTTCTTTTTTGCAAACAAGCTGAAAATTGCGACAACGACCAAGGAAAGCACAATGACATAAACATATCCGAATCGCCAGGAGAATTCCGGCATGGACTGAAAATTCATGCCATACCAGCCCACAATGATCGTAAGAGGGAAAAAGAGCGTGGTGAGGACGGTCAGGACTTTCATGGTGCGGTTCATTTTTACGTCCAAATATGCGGAATAGGCATCCTGAAGATGATCCAGGGCGTTATTCAGAGTTATGACGTCATTTTTCAGCCGCTCGACTTTTTTGGACAAATTCGAGAAATAGTACAGATTGCAGGAAGAAAAGATATCATTCTCGTTTTCTTCAAGGGTTTCCGTCACATCGAGGATCTGTTCGTAATAAGTCTGAAGATGGAGCAGCTTTTTCTTCAGTTCAAGCAGATCGGATTCGAATTCGTTTCCGGTGGTATCCGTTATGACGACCTCCTCCATTTCTGCCATGGCGTTGCGCATCGTTTCGATTTTTTCCGTTCCCCCGGATATCAGGGACTCGATGAAAGAACAGACAACTTTTTCCGCTTTAAGCTTGGAGACGGGAAACCGCTTGATTGCGCTGATGAAACTGTTCCGCGTTGATCCGTCATGATCGCGGATATCGATGACGAGCAGGAAGTTTTTTTTAAGATAGACGGAAATATAGTCGTCTTCCGCACGGTCGGACGCAACGCGCAGCTCGGTGAACGTATAATCGTCATGGACTTCCACGCCGGTCCGGAACAGCGGGCTTACGCTCTGGCTGCTTTCTACGGTATCCGGAGCAAAGTCGAATCTTTTGTAGATCTGTTTGAGCTCTGCACCGTTGATATAACCGGCAGTAATAAACGCATCGGAAATTTCGTCGACAGAGATCTCTTCAATCGGATCTCCCAGGCGGTAGAAAAGCATAGGAAGTTCCTCCCGGCGGCAAGTATCATTGCGCTGATTATACCACAGAATGATTTTGCTGTGGCTTTGTTTGAGCCGAAAACTGCCGGGCGAACCGACGCAGCAGATTCTGAAACGGATACCGGACAATATACAGGCGGATGCATGGTTCTGAGAATGAAAGGCTGAAAATGAAAGCCCGGACCGGACGAGGCATGGTTTGTTGATGGATTTCCTGTCTGATGATAAAATCAAAAAGCAGAGTGTTTCATTTGAACTCCCGGAAGATCACGCGCGGACTGCAGGAGAGGGCCGTATTCATGTCCGAAAACAACAATACAATCAGGAACAGACCGGAACGGAACCGTTCCCCGCAGGATGCGGGTCCGCTTCCATGCGATGTGGTTTCATTCGTCTGCGAAGAGCGGGACGGCACCTGCGATCCGGACGGCTGCGCATCACGGAAAACTCTGCAGGAAAAGAAAGCGGAAAACCATGCCCGGACGCGGGAAACGGAACAGGATCGTATTTCGTCGGAAGAGCATCCTTCAGAGATCGGTCCGGAAGGGGAAGTGAGCAATACTGACCCCGATTCAGAGGGAAAAGAATCCGACACGGACGCATGCCTGGTGAAAGAACTGACGGTTGAATCCGTTCCCGAAAAGATCAATGCCGTTACGGCATTTATCAACTCGGAACTTGAAGCGTATGACTGTTCCAGAAGAACGCGAATACAGATCGATATTGCGGTCGATGAATTGTTCGCGAACATTGTTCATCATGCTTACGCCTCCCGCGGCGGAGATATAACGGTCAGGGTGTGCATCTCCGGAAAGGACCGGACGGCGCGGATCACACTGATCGATTCCGGCAAGCCGTTCGACCCGCTTTCCGCCCCGGAGCCGGATATTTCCCTTCCGGTCGAGCAGCGCGCGGTCGGAGGGCTGGGGATCTATCTTGTGAAAAAAACAATGGATGACCTGCGCTATGAATACAGCGACGGGAAGAATTTTGTGACAATCGCGAAAGCCATTTAGAAGCAAATCCGGGCAAACGGCCTGAATAACGGAAAGAAAGAGTGGAAAACAATGGATAATCTGAGTTTCGAAAACAATAAAGACGGCCTGATTCTGAAACTGAGCGGGCACATCGACTCCTCCAACGCCCCTGCGATTGAGGAGGAAATCGGCAAGATCCGCGCAAACTGCAAAGCGAAGGCGGTACAAATCGACTGTGAAAAGCTGGAGTACATCTCGAGCGCAGGATTAAGAGTCATTCTGCGGATCAAGAAAGAAGTTCCGGATACGAAGATCATCAATGTCTCTTCCGAGATCTATGACATATTCAACATGACCGGCTTTACCGAAATGATGGAGATCGAGAAAGCATTCCGCGTCCTGTCCGTTGATCAGTGCGAAGTGATCGGGCAGGGGGCAAACGGAAAGGTCTACAGAATCGACCAGGACACGATCGTAAAGGAGTATTTTAATGCGGATGCCCTTCCGGAGATCAACCGTGAACGGGAGCTGGCGCGTACCGCGTTTGTGCTGGGAATACCGACGGCCATCCCTTACGATGTCGTCAGGCTGCAGAACGGGGATTACGGTTCCGTTTTTGAACTTTTGAACGCGAAGAGTTTTGCAAAACTCCTGATCAGCCACGAGAAAACGCTGGACGAACTGGTGGAAATGAGCATTGAACTTCTCAGGCAGATCCATTCCACGAAGGTAAAGCCCGATACGATGCCCGACATGAGGGCGACCGCGCTGGACTGGGCAGACTTTTTGAAGGATTATCTGGAGCCGGCCCAGTACAAAAAGCTTCATGATCTGATCGAGGAAGTTCCCAAGGATAATCATATGCTTCACGGTGATTATCACCTGAAAAACGTTATGTACCAGAACGGGGAAACCTTGCTGATCGATATGGATACCCTTTCGCACGGGCATCCGATCTTTGAACTTGCGAGCATGTATAACGCATACAAAGGATTTGCGGACCTGAATCATGACAACGTGGAGTCCTTTCTGGGGATTCCGTATGATACGGCGGTGGAATTCTGGAACAAGTCGCTGAGCCTCTATCTGAAAGGGAAAGACGAGAAGACCGTCCGGCAGACGGAGGAGAAAGCGATGCTGATCGGACATGCACGCATCATGAGAAGAAGCATCAGAAGGAACGGCTTCGACACTCCCGAAGGGCGTGCGGTGATTGAAAACAGCCGGAAGCATCTCGCGGAGCTTCTCCCCAGGATCGATACACTTGTGTTCTGAGGCAACCTGTATCTCAAATGGGCCGCTTTTAGGCTGCGGGGGAAAGGACAGAGCTGCGAGGAAAACAGAACGCGTCAGTTGGCAAAAGACGGCATTCATGTTATAATAAATATCTGACCGGCTGAAGCCGGCAGGAACGGCGCCGAAGCGCTGAACGCTATGAAATAACTGTTTATGTGTACTATGAAAGTATGCGTTTTCTCTGAAGGGAGCCGGCGTATACTTTTTTGGTATACAGGTCATATTTAAAAAGGAGGATATTATAATGGCATGTTTTCTTATTCCGACGGTTGAAGCCATCGCCGTAACGGCACTCGCGAAGGTGATGGAGTCCAAAGAGGTCAGCCGCGATATAGCAAAAGTGCAGAAAGATTCGGAATCACTGGAAGTCGCGGGGAAAGTACCGTTTTCCAGAAAGTTGAAATGGCTCAGGAATCTCTTGTGGGGCGGTTCCGCGCTGCTCGCGTTTGAGCATGTGTGGCACGGCGAAGTCGTTCCGTGGTTTCCGTTCCTTACGGCGGCCGCAGATCCGGCGGATGCAGCGGAGATGCTGCATGAAATGGCAACCATCGGTGTTACGATGGCTGTGCTGGTTACCGCTGTCTGGGGCGTGATGCTGGCCGTTTCCTCGTCTGTTGAAAAAAGAGCGTCCAAGGTGCAGCCTGCAGAGAATTAATCACTGCCGGAGGTAAAGACGATGACTTTGCTTTCCACATTTTTTGCGGCGATCATCTGTACGGTGATCTGGTATCGGAACGCGCCGAAAGATGACATGAAAGTCGGGATCCTTTGCTGGCTTTACTGGGGTGCGTCCCTGATGTGGCTGGTCGATGCCATTTTCGAATACGCGGAAGTTCGTGCGGAGTATTTCACGCCCGCGCCTGCGGATATGCTGAATGATTTGTTCCTCGGCCTTTCCGTGATCGCGCTTGGCTTGATCATCTGGCTCGTGATCCTTCTGATAAAGGATCCGAAGGGCGTTGTGAAAAACGCGCTTTCCCGCGGCAAACACTAATACGGTTATTTCGGAATGGTTCTGCGGCAGCTGCGGCAGAACCTTTTTTCAACTTGAGGGGTATCATGAACGAGGAGATCAGAAAGGTCCTGGAATCCGTCAGAGACGGATCCATGACAGTGGAAGAAGCCTTGCTGAGGCTGAAGATTCAGCCGTTTGAAGATCTTGGGTTTGCGAAGGTCGATCTTCACCGGTCCCTGCGCCAGGGCGCTCCGGAAGTCATATACGGTGCGGGCAAAACAGCCGAACAGATCGTCGGGATTATCAGGACCATGCAGGAGAACGGGCAGAAACAGGTGCTGATTACGCGTCTTGACAAAGAGAGCGCGGAATTGATCCGGAAATCGGTTCCCATTACGTATCGTCCGGAGGCACGCATAGGTTTCTGCGGTTCCATTCCGGAGCCGGACGGACTCGGCAGGGTGCTTGTTGCGACGGGAGGAACAAGCGATATCCCCGTTGCGGAAGAGGCTGCACTGACGGCGGAGTTTTACGGGAATGAGGTAATCCGGCTATATGATGTCGGGGTCGCCGGCCTGCACAGGCTGCTTGCGCATAAGGAAGAGATCATGAGCGCCAGCGTGATCATCGCAATTGCGGGCATGGAAGGCGCGCTTGCAAGCGTTATCGGAGGACTTGCGGACTGTCCGGTGATCGCAGTACCGACAAGCGTCGGATACGGTGCATCTTTCCGGGGGCTGTCTGCACTGCTGTCCATGCTCAACTCCTGCGCAAGCGGAGTCGCCGTTGTCAATATCGATAACGGATTCGGCGCCGGATATTATGCGAATATGATCAATCACAGGGAGAAAAAGGCATGAAAACGCTTTATCTTGACTGCTCCATGGGCGCTGCAGGGGATATGCTGACGGCGGCTCTGCTGGAGCTTCTTCCGGATCCGGAGTCCTTTGTGGAGCGCCTGAACACGCTTGGCATCCCCGGGGTGGAATTCAGAGCGGGAAAGACGAATAAATGCGGGATTACTGGCACCAGTATGACAGTGCTGGTTCACGGAACGGAAGAAAGCCCCCGTATGCACGATATGGAGCATATGAACCAGGGCAGCCAAGTTCACGGGGAGGAATGCGGGCACGACCATCACGGGATGCATGAAATCGAGCATATCGTTGAGGAACTGCCTCTGTCGCCCGATATCCGAAAAGACATCCTGGATGTTTACGGCCTGATTGCCGAGGCGGAAAGCCACGTTCACGGCAGGCCGGTCGCGGAGATCCATTTTCACGAAGTGGGAACGATGGACGCGGTGGCGGATATCACGGCGGTCTGCATGCTGATGCGGGAGATCCGTCCGGACGAGACCGTGGTCTCACCGGTTCATGTGGGTAGCGGACAGGTCAGGTGCGCGCACGGAGTTTTACCGGTGCCTGCGCCGGCGACCGCGTTCATACTGAAGGGAGTCCCGTCGTACGGCGGAGAAATCTCCGGAGAGCTCTGCACTCCGACCGGCGCGGCGCTTCTCAGACATTTTGCGACCCGTTTCGGCAGCATGCCGGTTATGTCTGTTTCGGAGATCGGCTATGGAATGGGCAAGAAGGATTTTGAGCGTGCCAACTGTGTCCGAGTAATGCTTGGCGACACCGCGGAGCTTACGGATATGATCTGTGAACTCTCCTGCAATGTGGACGATATGACGGCGGAGGAGATAGGGTTCGCGGAGGAACAGCTGTTTGAAGCAGGGGCGGTGGAGGTATTTACCGTACCTGTCGGAATGAAAAAATCCCGTCCGGGCACAATGCTCTGCGCGCTCTGTTCCGAACAGGACCGTGAAAAGATCCTGTCCGCATTTTTCAGGCATACCTCAACGCTGGGCGTGCGGGAGAACATACTCCGTCGGCACATTCTGGACAGGTCGGTCGAAAAGATCCCGACGCCCTTCGGAGAAGTCCGGCGCAAGGTTTCGACCGGGTACGGCGTGACCAGGCAAAAACTGGAATATGAGGATATTGCAAGGGTCGCAAGAGAAAAAGGGATCAGTTTCAGAGAAGCGGAAGCACTTCTGAAAAAAGCATAGCGGGAGTGCGCAGAGATGGATCGGATGCATGAAAAACAGGAACATCTGCACGGCCTGATACGCGAAATGGGCACGGTTGCCGTTGCTTTTTCCTCGGGGGTGGATTCCACCTTTCTGCTGAAAACCGCGCATGATATTCTGGGCGACGGCGCACTCGCCGTGACGGCGCGCGCCTGTATCTTCCCTGAAAGGGAACGCGCGGAGGCCAGCCTGTTCTGCCGCAGCGAAGGAATCGAACAGATCTTTCTTGACGAAGACGTGCTGGAAGTGGAAGGATTCAGAGACAATCCGAAGGACCGCTGCTATCATTGCAAGAAAAACCTTTTCTCAAAAATCATCCGAATCGCGGAAAACCGCGGGCTTGCTTATGTGGCAGAAGGCTCCAACCTGGACGACGAAGATGATTATCGCCCCGGGATGCGCGCTGTTTCGGAACTGGGAATTAGGAGCCCTCTGCGGGAAGCAGGGCTGACGAAACAGGAAATCCGGGAACTGTCACATGAGATGGGACTCCCGACATGGGATAAGCCTTCCTATGCGTGCCTTGCATCACGGTTTCCATATGGCGAGACGATCACCGCTGAAAAGCTGTCCATGGTGGAACAAGCGGAAGCGCTTCTTCTGAACCTCGGGTTTCGGCAGATGCGGGTGCGATTCCACGGAGACACCGCGCGCATTGAAGTGGAACCGTCAGAGCTTGTGAGGATCGTTGCTCCCGAAACTGCAGGACAGATACGTTCCTATTTTCATAAACTCGGTTTTTTGTATGTTGCTGTTGACTTGGACGGATATCAGACCGGAAGCCTGAATAAAACGGTCTGAACCCGTTCCAAGCAGGTGGTCAAAGATAGCATCATGAAGGAAGCATTGCAGGGCAGTGCGTTATCGCCGGACAGATGTTAGAGATTTCCTCGGGGGAATCTCTTTTTTCATGCCATATGATATATTGGATGTGTAGTGTCCGGAAAAACGAAACGGCGGATCCTCCAAAGGCACATGACGACAAGATGGCGAAAAAAAAGAAGAAAAAAATAACGGCAGCCGAGAAGAGAAGAAGACGTTGGATCTTTCTTCTTTCTGCCATTCTGATCGTTACGGTTTTCGCCGGCATCATTTATCCGTACTATTCGGAGCACGGATGCTCGACCCTGTCGCAGGATATTCAGAACATCCTGTCGACCGCATCCGCAATGATATCCGAGAATCCGGTCGTTACACCCGAACCGAACCTGTACGGTCCGTATCGGGTCAGATGGGTCGTGGACGGCGATACGATCGTTGTCGACCTGAACGGGACGGATACCTATATCCGGCTGATCGGGATCGATACGCCGGAAAGCGTCAGCTATAATCTGTCCGAAAATACCGAAGAGGGCAAAACCGCCGCCGAATTCACGAAAAAGCTCCTGAGGAAGAAGAAAGTCTACCTGGAATATGACAGGGACACGAAAGATAAATACGGAAGAACGCTCGCATATGTGTTTCTGGAAGATAAAGCGACCATGGCCAACCGCGAGATCCTCCGCGCAGGGATGGCGAAGGTCTACTCGTTCAAGCCGAACGTCAAATATGAAAGGGAGTTTATCAATATCCAGAACGAGGCGAGGATGAACCAGATAGGGCTGTGGGGAACCTATTATCATTGATCTGCCGATCGCGCGCAGAAGGATCAGGAAACAAATAAAGCGGGAAGTCCAAGCCGGACCTCCCGCTTTCCGTTATGAAATGTGAAAAGGTCTACCGTTCCTCCAGTATCGTCGCGACATACCGGCTGAGCTCCTCGGGAGTCGGGAAACACGCGATGAACATATAGTCTCCCATGTCAGCCGCGAGTGCGGCGTCCACGCGGCCCTCTTCCTTGATCTGCGACGCATATTTCGTCAGGACTTCCTCTCTGCTCAGGATATAGTTTCTGGCGTCCCTCCGGCCGACGAAGACGCAGTACTGACGGTCGCCCGTCCCCTTTTCCGTACGGTCGAACGCGATCATGTCGGCCCAGATCTTATACACGTCTGTGCTGTTTGCGTAATTCATCATGGTGGGCGAAATGCCGCCGCTGGGTCTCATGTTCACTTCCAGTGCGACGACCTCTCCCTTCTTTCCGATGTGCTGATCGCGGTTGAGACGGAAGAATTCGAAGTGTACAAACCGGCTTTTCACGCCGAAGGCTTTCAGCGCGGCGCGTCCCATCGTCCGCAGATCGTCCGGAAGGCGGTCGCGGATATAGAATACGCTGTTCCCGTTCTGATTGACTACTTCCATCAGATCCACGGCAGTGACGTTTCCGGTCTCGAGCAGAGGCTCGCCCCGGCTGTTGACGATGGCGTCATACGTGTTGACGGTTGCGTCGATGAACTCTTCCATGATGAACCGGGTATCGTCCTTGTTCTGGAAGAAATTCCGGAGGTCCGTGTCGTTTTTCAGTTTCCACGTTTTTGTGGCGCCGACGCCGTTGTCCGGTTTCACAATGACCGGATATCCGACTTCTTCAATGAAAGCGGCACACTGTTCCAGCGTATCGACAAGATGGAAACGGGCGACCGGGATGCCTGCAAGCGCGTAGCGTTCCTTCATTTTGGACTTGAACTTGACGCACGGCATGTCTTCCGGCTGGAAACCCGACAGAATATGGAAATCACGGCGGAGTTCCGCATCCTGCTCCAGCCAGAATTCATTGTTGCTTTCCAGCCAGTCGATCCGTCCGTATTTATGGATGAAAAAAGCGACGCCGCGGTATACTTCATCGTAATTCTGAAGGGAGGAGACCTTGTAATACTCGTCGAGCGAAGACTTCTGGTCGTTCGTCAGATTGTCGTACGGACAGTCGCCGATCCCCAGAACCCGCAGACCGTTATCACGGAGATGACGGCAGAAATGCCAGTAGTTGTCCGGAAAATTCGGAGAAATAAATACAAAGTTTTTCATATCGCTCATTCCTTTGCTGCTTGGTTAAGAAAACAGATACGGGAGGAAGTAATCGGCCTGTTTGTACCACCAGGGCCAGTCATGGTTGACGTCGTTCCCCCAGGTGTCGACCCAGATGTTGATTCCGAGCTCTTTAAACCTCTGTTCGAGATAATGCGTGCTCCACGGTTCCTCCCATGCGCCCGATCCGACACAGACGACCGCCTTGTGGGCGTTGTATTCCCGGATGAACGGATGATCCGCGGGGAAATTGGACATATAGTCGGTTGGAGAATTCCGGTATACGACTTCGTCCATGTAATCCCCGAGGAAATAGGACGCGTTGTAGATGCCGCTTAAAGCCATGCAGCGGTCGAACAGATCTGGGAAACGGAGATACAGATTCAGGGCGTGCGTCGCGCCCATCGAACAGCCGAACGTCATGATGCCGGGATAGCCGCTCCATCCGTTTCTCTCGTTGACCCAGGAGCGGATAAACGGAACGACCTCGCGTGTGATGTAATGGATCCACTGCTCGTGCAGCCGGATGCGGTCGTACGGATTGCCGCCCTCGTTGCTCCATGTTTCGATATCGATGGTATCGATGGAAAAGACCGTGCAGGAACCGCTGTCGATCCACTTCTGGAACGTATCCGTCATGTGAAAGTTGGCGAAGTCATAATGATGGCCGTCCTGGCAGGGAATGAACAGAACCGGTCTTCCGGCATGTCCGTATACGGACATCGGCATGGTCCGCGACAGGTTGTCGCTGTAGAATTCCAGATAATTGGTTTCCATTTACTGATCTCCAAGCTGATAAAAAATCGTGTTCAGGAAGAAAGGCACCTGCAGTTCCCAGGAGGACTCGGAATGAATGCCCCCCGGAACGACGCGGCTTTCGACAAGCAGTCCTTTCTGAATCAGAAGAGACGTCATCTCGCCATAGAGCCTGCGGGCCCGCGCGGACGGCATTTCAAGAGAGCCGTTGTCCATATAAAGCACGGCATCCTTTACGCTGCTGTCCCGGATCAACTTCTTAAACTGCATGGGACTGAAGGCGAAAGAGGGAGAGAGCGCGGCGCCGCGCGAGAAAAATTCACCATAGTACAACAGGGCGTAAATCGTCATCAGTCCGCCCATGGAACTGCCTGCGATAAACGTGAATTCGCGTCCGGGAAGGGAGGGATAGTGTTTATCGATATAAGGCTTGAAGCGTCTGACGATATACTCCATGGTGAGCTTTCCGCGGCCTTTGATGCTGCCGTATTCGGGATCGGTAAAGTCAATGGGAGAATACTCGGAGAGACGTCCTCCGCATTCATCGTCCTCGGCGTGATGGTTGCATTCAAGGGCGGCGACGATCAGCGGAACGTTATGCTCCGTCAGATAATCCAGCAGCCCCCAGCTTTTTCCGTAGGAGGCGTCTACGTCGCGGAAAAGGTTCTGACCGTCAAACATATACAGAACGGGACAGCGGCGGCTGTTGTCCGCCATGCAGCTGTCCGGAACATATACATAGGCTTTTCTTGGTTCATTCCCCGTAAGGCTCGGGATTGTGATATTCCACTCTTTATACAATCAGGTATACCTCTCTACCGTTAATGCATGAAAATATATCATATTTTGCCTTTGACTTCAACCGGAATCCCGGGATTGCAGAAAGATGCAACCGTACCCGGCTCCGAACTACGGAATGCGGAATATCCGGGAACGGGATGCCCGGAAGACGGACGGGAAGCCACAAATCAGACAGCGCCGCTGTTCATCAGCTCTTCCGTAAACTGCCTTGTGTAAAGCGCATAATAGTATCCCCTGCGTTTCATGAGCTCGGAATGGGTTCCCTGCTCGATGATCTTTCCATCCCGGACAACCAGGATCAGATCCGCCTGGCGGATCGTGGAGAGCCGGTGCGCGACCACAAAGGAGGTGCGGCCCTTCATCAGGTGCTCGATCGCGTCCTGGATCAGTTTTTCCGTAACGGTGTCGATGGAAGAGGTCGCTTCGTCCAGGACAAATATCCGGGGATCGGAAAGGATCGCCCTGGCAAAGGAGAGAAGCTGTTTTTCGCCGGTCGAAAGCAGGTCGCCGCCCTCTCCGACATCGCTGTCGTACCCCTTTTCCATTCTCGCAATAATACCGTCCGCCGAAACGGCTTTGACGGCGGCCTCGATCTCGCGCATCGTCGCATCGGGCTTGCCGTAAAGAAGGTTTTCCTTAATGGTGCCCGAGAACAGATGCGGGGTCTGAAGCACGTAGCCGATATTCGAATGCAGCCAGAGCTGAGAGCGTTCCCGGACATCTTTTCCGTCTATCAGGATCTGCCCGGCGCTGGGCTCAAAGAACCTGCACACAAGATTGACGAGCGTGGACTTTCCTGCGCCGGTCTCTCCCACGACCGCCACGTTGGTGCCCTGCGGGATCTTCAGGTTGAAATGCTCCAGTACATATTCGTGCCCGTCCGGGTACATAAAGGAAACGTCCCGGAACTCCACGTCCCCGTACAGTTCCTCCCAGTTTTCCTTTTTCGGATGGAAGGTGTCGCCGTATCGTTCTATGACCTCCGGACGGTCGGAGACATCCGATTCCGTTTCCATCAGACGGGTGAACCGCTCGATGTTGACCTGTACGGTAATCAGATCCGAAAGAGCGCGCACGACCCACTGCAGCGGTTCCATCAGATTCAAGGCATAGGCCGTAAATGCAGCCAGCGTTCCAAGCTCCATCAGCCCCGAAACGGTAATATGACCGCCTCGCCAGAGAACCAGCGCAAGGGTGATATAGGAAGCGAAAGAGATCGTGGAAGCGAAAAGGGAACGGAAATGGCCGGTCTTTACTGCGGCGCGCGTCATTTCCCGGCTCGTCGATCTGAAATCCTGATCCATCCGCTCCTCGGCAACGAGCGTTTTGGTCGTCTTTGCCCCGATGATCCCTTCGTTGAACCCGGACGTGATCTGAGAATTGATTTCGCGTACCCGCCTGTTCAAACGGACAAGCCTGCCCTGGAAGTATCCCAGGGCGATCGCCGTAAGAGGAACGAGGATGAGCACGAGAAGTCCCATTTTCCAGTTGAGAAGGAACATGATCACGAGAGCGCCGATGATGTACGTGATATTCCAGACGCCGTCCATCAGGCTCCAGGATACGAGCGATCCGATCCGTTCGGTGTCACTGACGACTCTGGAATGGATGTACCCGACGCTGTTCTGGTTAAAGTAGGAAAAGGAAAGGGTCTGGAGATGGTCGAACGCCGCCCTGCGCATATCCCGGTCCACGCTCATTTCGATCACGCCTCCCTGATAGGCGGATATTAGGTTTCCGATCGTCTGGGTCAGCAATACGGCAACATAGGAAAGGATGAACGGAAGGAGCGTATCGAGAGCGGAAAGCTGCACGAAATGATTCAGGGCATACTGCTGGAACAGTGGCATAACGGTATCGATAAGCCCGCCGAGAAGGGACAGCGCAACCATGCTCCATATGACCTTCCGAAGCGGTTTCAGATAGGGAATCAGCTTCGGGATGCCGAAATGGGGAAGCTTCACATATTGCTGTTCTTCTTTTTTAAAGACAGTTTCGTCCATTCTTCATATCTCCGCGTATCCCAACTGAATATCATAGATCTGCCGGTACATTCCGCCTTTGGACTCCAATTCCTTCGGGGTGCCTTCCTCGATGATCTGTCCCTTGTCGAGCACGAGGATATAATCCGCCTGCATCAGCGTCGTGATGCGGTGCGAAATCAGAATAACGGTCGATTGCCCGAGGGATTGATGGAGCTGCTGGCGGATTTTCGCGTCTGTCTCCGAGTCAACAGCCGACAGGGAATCATCAAAAACCATGATCGGAGATTTCTGTGTCAGCATTCTTGCAATGGCAACGCGCTGCTTCTGGCCTCCGGACAGGGTGACGCCCCGTTCGCCGACCATCGTGTCATAACCCTCCTTGAACTCCGTGATGGACTCGTCCACGCAGGCGATTCCCGCCGCGCGGCGGATCTCATCTATCGGAAGGCTGTGATTGCGGATCGAGATGTTTTCTCCGATCGTACGCGAGAACAGGAAGGGCTCCTGAAGAACCATCCCGATGCAGTTTCTGAGATCCTGCGCCCGCATATCGGCAATATTGACCCCGCCGAGGGTGATCGATCCGTTTCCCGGAGGAAGTTCGTACAGTCGGTTCAGCAGGTGCATCAGCGTTGTTTTGCCCGAGCCGGTGCTCCCGAGAATGCCCAGCGTAGTGCCCGCCTTCACCTTGAAGGAAACGTCCTTCAGGATATCCTTTCCGTTTTCGTAGGCGAAAGAAACGTGGTCAAATACAATATCTCCGTGCGCCGCCTGTTCCGTCTGCTCCCTGGACACAGGATCCGGGCAGTCATGCTCCGGCTCTGAATTCATGATGTAGCGGATACGGTCGATGCTGACGCCCGCCTTGCTCATCTCCGAGATGACGCGGCCAAGAAACCTGACGGGCCAGATCAGCATGCCGTTATAGCTGATGAATGCGATGTATTCGCCCGCGGTGAGTTCCCCGCGCACGCAGAACAGGGATCCGAGAACGAGGACAAGAAGAATCTGCAGTCCGCTGATAAAATCGCTGACGCTCCAGAACGCGGACAGGAGCTTGATCAGGTGGATCCAGAGTCCTGTATAATAGGTGTTCTGCTTTTCGAACCGTTCCCGCTCAAATTCTTCCCTCCCGAATGCACGCACGACGCGGACCCCGGTCAGGTTTTCCTGGACGATCGTGGAAAGGATGCCCTCATTTTCATCGCAGACTTCGAACCGGGAACGGATTTTCCCATAGAAAACAACGGAATAGGCGACGACAATGGGGGCGGCAATCGCTGCGATCAGCGTAAGTCTCGGATTCATCATGAACATGAATGCGAGGGACATGATCACCATAATGACGATGCGGACGATGGAGATCATCTGCTCGGAGACGAAAGTCCGGACGCGTTCCACGTCGGAAGTACATCTCTGAATGATGTCTCCGGTATTATTCTCCTGGTGCCATGCGTATGGAAGCCTCTGGATATGGTAGAACAGGTCCTCGCGCATCTTTTGCTTCAGTTTTTCGGCGAACAGGGAGGAAGCCAGTCCCCGGAGATAGATCAGGACCATCAGGAAGAAAGCCATTACAAGGATGATCAGCGCAATGGCCCAGAGATTGTTCCGGAAGAAAGCCGCGCCGCCAGCGGAGAAGAACCATCTTCTGACAGGCTCCGGTGCGTTCAGCTCGCCGCTGCCGATCACGGCGTCCACGGTCTGGCGGATAACCTGCGGGATCAGCATCTCGAGACGGGTAACGAAAAACGACGCAAGAAGGGTGCATGCGAAATAACTCTTGCATCCTTGCAGAAAATGAAGCAGCATCGTGCTTTTTGAGTATTGAATTGATTTGCTGTCCGTCGATTTCATTCCGTTACTGCAGGGGTGTTTGCAGGATCCAGGACCGAGCCCCGGGCAACAAACTATTTATCACAGAAGCGGTAAAAGGTCAAGCGACGAAGACGATGGGCAACGGGGAAGGAGCGGAGGGGAACGGATTGGACAATTCTTTGGAAGTGGTGTATTGTTCAGATGTCATAAGAGATACCGCGGAGAGACTTCAGCGAAAAGGGAGGCAAGCACATGAAACCGTTGACGGTGATGTATCTGGAAAACTGTCCTTACTGCCGCAAAGCCAGGAAAGCAGTGGACGCGCTGATTGGGAAAAACCCGGAATTCAGGTCCGTTCCGCTTACATGGATCGAAGAATCAGAGCAGCCCGCTCTGGCGGACAGCTATGATTACTGGCGCGTACCGTCTGTTTTCATGGGGGAAGAAAAGCTGTTTGAAGCAGATCCCGCCGATACATATGACAGTCTGAAAGAGGCGTTCTTCCAAGCATTCCGCACAGCGCTTGATTCTTGATTGTCTTTTATCCGATCCTGTCACATAAGAAAAACGGCTGCCGTACCGGAACAGTGCGGCAGCCATTTCGTTTGCTGTGACGATGAAAACGGGGATCCTGCCTGCCTGACAGGAAATGCCGGCTGTGACCCGGCATATGCGGGGCGGAGATGTCAGCGGATGCCCGTAATCGTAAGATTGTAAAGCCTCGTTTCTTTCGGGATCACACGGGTGTTGTACTGCTCGGTTTCCCGGGTGAACCGCATGGAGGGAATCGCTTCCTGCATGGTTCCGGAAACGCTTCCTCCGGTAATAACATCTGTCTTCCCGTCATGATGCCAGTAACCGAGGCGAATCTCGCCGAGGATATCCCCTCCGACGGGATCCACCTGAAAATCCGAGAACTCCACCAGTTCCAGATAATTTCCTTCATGAAGTTCCTCAGAAGATGCGCTGCCTCCGGAAACGATGAAATTGTACACCTGGGAACTGTCTTTGCTTCCAAGGTATTCGCTCATCTGACGGGTGCCCCAAGTATCTTCCGATTTCCCGCTGCGGATCAGATACCGTTCGCGGATCCATGCGCCTTCCGAATCCACAGGATACGAGGCGGAGGAGTTTTCCAGCGATGCTGCCGCAAACAGGGAGACACGGTCGCCCGTGGTGTATTCGGCGATCTCTTTTCCCTTTGTCCAGTCGGACAGTTTCCGAAACTGCAGGCCTGCGCTCATGCGGTACACAAAATAGTCGTAGATCTCGACCGCGTCCTCCGTCGAGAAGATCACGTCGCTCTTTTCCAGAGCCGGGGTCGCACCCGCGACAAGTCTGTCCTTGCCGAAACGCATCGCTTCCTCCACATCGCGGGTCAGCTTTTCACCGTTGCATACGCCGGAGCGGAAATTCCGGTACAGCTCGATCTCATGGTTGTCATGAGACGCGTTGACGACGACCTCGATCATGGAAGAGGGGTAGGTGATTTCGTAGGTGACCCCGTTCGAGTTTTCAAAGCGCTCATGGATCTCGCGGACGAATATTTCGTAGGAATTGATCCGTTCCGTCTCCGTTTCATGAACAGCCTGCATGGCCGTGATAAAGGTTTCCGCGATGGCATCGACATCGACCCTTGTCTGAGCTATGGCCGGCAGAGCCTTGTCGGTCAGGGTATAGGCGGGGTTCTTGACCAGAGAAGCCTGATAAATCAGGTTTTTCAAAGCGGAATCCATCTCGGAATCGGAAGCGGTGGGATTGATGCTGCCGGAAGCGCTGCCGAGCGCCTTTCCGTCATCGAGGGGGATGTACACTTTGACTTCGAATGTTTTGACGCAGCTGGCGCGGTTCTGATCGAGTTTGTGGCGGATGAAATAAAACTCCCATGCAGTAGTCGTCCGTTCCGTCAGCTCGAAGATCTCACATCCCAGCGCATGCAGTTTTTCCTTTATGATCGTAAACATTATCCGAGCCTCGCTTTCGTTTTCAGATAAGGGCCGCCGTCTGCGACCTTGACCCATTCCTTGTAGCCTTTTCCGCAGCCGCCGTTTCCCTCCACGACTCTGTCCGTGCTGGCCATCGTGATGTTTCCGAGCAGGTCCGGAACATATCCTGTCATGATGACGGGTGAGACGACTTTTCCCGTCAGCTTCCCGTCTTTGATTTCATAGCCGCGCGAGATAATGCACTGGATACCCCAATGCTTCGGATCCTCCATTCCGCTTTCCGTGCCAGAAAGCAGATAGCCGTGCTTTACGGAAGCAAGCATTTCCTGGAAGGAGGCCGTTCCGGAATCGAAGATCGTATTTGTCATTCTGGTATATGCTTTGTGCGCAAAGTTTTCACGCTTTCCGTTTCCTGTGGGCTGACTGCCGAGACGCAGAGCGGACAGGGCGTCGCAGATGCCTGTTCTGAGGATGCCGCAATCGATTTCCGTCACGTCGCCGGCGAGGGTCCCCTCGTCATCGAAGGCGTACGCCGTAACGCTTTCTTCGCAGCGGGCGCCCTCATGCATGGTGACCAGATCGCTTCCGACGCGCTGGCCGATATACTGCGCGCCAAGCGCGCGTTCCTTGACGAACATATCCATCTCAACGCCGTGCCCGAACGCTTCATGCGCGATCAGACCGGTAATGCCCGGGTCTGTAATGATCTCATATTCACCCGGAACGATTTTTTCGGATCCGAGAAGTTCTTCCATGAGCTTGGGCATTTGTGCCAGAACATCTTCCAGCCTGTCCAGTATTTCGGGACCGCCCAGACCGGAGACGCCTTTATACGCGGTTTTCATTTCCCCGGCTTCATTGGGAGCAAACGCAGCAAGGGTTCCTTCCGTGTAAACGTAGCTCTGCCGGAGGAAGCGGTTTTTTGAAATAAACATCTTTGAGATATGCGTGGACATCCCTCTCGCGTTGCAGTCCAGTGCATGGGGGATGGTCTCCATTCCTCTGTCGGACAATGACTGCAGAAATGCCACGAGCTGCTCAAGCTTATCCGTCTCAGGCAGACGTTCCGTCTCCTTTTCGACAAAGAGCTCGAGAGGTTCATCCGGCAGGATCCCGGTCAGATACACGGGCGAGGATGTTTTCCGAAGGATGTCCATCTGCCGGCCGAGCGTTCGGCGGATCTCCTGAATCGTTGTTTCGGGATGGTCCGGATCGATCTCGTTGAATGCGTATTCGCTGTACAGACCGTCCCTGCAGACACGGACTACATTTCCGCGTTCCGTTGTCATAGTGGAATTGGTAACGGATTTGCTGCGCTGGGACATCTGCACTGTAAAGCCCACCGAGTCGGTCGAAAGAATGCTGACATAGTCATACTCTTCACTCAGCGAGGCTACAAGCTGTTTGATGCATGGCGCTATCCTGTTCAGATACGGGGAAAACGGTGCTTTCATAATGGCCTCCTTCGTTTCAGCTGCAAGGAGAACTATATCATATTTCCGGATAAAATGGAAAGCAGTGACGGCCTGGAAGCAGGTGTTTCGCAGGAAGCGGTGCGTGCTGGGCTCGAATATGCCCGGGGAATCACGGGAACGGCCATTAAGCCCGTTTATATAACCGGCGATGTATGGGCCGGAGCTTAACGGTCCGGAAGGATGACCGACGTCTCGGCGACGACTGAGAAGCCCGTTTCCAAACGTATTCTTTTTGCTGAATGTGTGCCGCATGGGGTTGGCAGCCTTCGCGGCGTAACGGCTGTCATCTTCACTACAAAGATCTGTTCCGTCAATTACGAAACAGATCTTTTGTTCACCGTGTTGTATCGGCAAATCTGCCCCGAAAGGCTGCCGAATACGGCCGGATATCTGTTATGCGTCCAGGATGCGGGAGCCGTCTGCCAAAAGACTGACGATTTCGAGGTGCTGGGGGCAGACGCTTTCACACTGCCCGCATGCGATGCAGTCCTTCGCTCTTCCGGAGTTCCTTGTCTGATACCTGTAGTGGGCGATTTCCTGGGGCGCATCGTTATACTGCCGGATGGAATTCATAATGCGGAAAATGTCCGGGATCGGGATCTGCTGCGGACAGCCGTCGCAGCAGTACCGGCAGGAAGTGCATCCGATCAGCGGCGTACTGCGGATGATCTCGACCGCTTTCCGGATCGCGCTTCCTTCTTCGGGGGTCAGCCTGCTGAGAGGGGAAAACGTCCGGATGTTTTCGAGCATCTGTTCTTCTGTGGACATGCCGCTGAGGATCGTGGCGACTCCATCGAGAGAACCCGCGAAACGCAGAGCCAGCGACGCCGGCGTCGGTGCGGAGGGGAGTTCGGAAAAGATCTGTTTGACGGCAGGGATCGGGTTCGCAAGCGAACCGCCTTTTACGGGCTCCATTACGATAATGGGAATGTCATGTTCGCGGAGGATCTTGTAAAGCGCGCCGCTCTGGACGTCAGGATTATCCCAGTCCGCGTAATTCAGCTGGATCTGAACAAATTCAACTTCCGGGTGTTCAGAAACGATCTTCCTAAGCAGTTCCGGGGTGCCGTGGAAGGAAAATCCGAGATGACGGATCAGGCCCTCTTCCCGTTTCCGGGCGGTCCACTCGAAGGAACGCAGGGCGGTGTGCTTTTCATAGCCTTTCTCATCCTCGATGCTATGGATCAAATAGTAATCAAAGAATCCGGTTCCGGTACGCACAAGCTGCTCCAGAAAGATCCGTTCCATATCTTCCGGTTTTTCCAGACACCAGCCCGGAAGTTTTGTGGCGACGGTAAAACTGTTCCGAGGATGACGTTCGACCAGCGCCGTCTTCACGATTTTTTCCGAATTGCCGCCATGATAAATATAGGCAGTGTCAAAATAATTGAACCCGTGTTCCATGTAGAGATCCGCCATACGGCAGACCTGCTCAAAGTCAATGACACGGTCTTTTTCCGGAAGACGCATCAGACCGAATCCGAGTTTGGGCATTTTCCGAGGATCAATGGACATAACAACCTCCTGAAAGAGAATGATTAGCCTGAAAGGCTGCGTGAGAGTTTACGGAATAAACATTCGCGGAATATGGCTTGCAGGGAATCATATATGATTGATAGCACCATGTCCGCCGGAGACATCATTCCGCCATCATACGGGTGAAATGGAACGGAGTCTTTTTCTGACAACATACCTGCTGTACAGAACGGTGATCAGGCACGCGGCCGTCTCCGAAAGCCAGAAAGCGTACCAGACAGAGGAAAGGCCACGGAAGCGGATCAGTACCCATGCCGCGGGGAGCAGCAGAATCACCTGCCTCAGGCTTGTTCCCACCATATTCACGACACCGTTCCCCAGACCGGATACCGAAAAACCGAGAATCGTCGTTACAGCGGAAAACAGGTAGGTAGCCGAAATGATCCGGATTGCGGGAACGCCGATGGACAGCATTTCCGGTCCGGCATTGAACAGGGAAAGCAGCTGCGCGGGAAACGATTGAAACAGCAGCGTGGATACGGCTGCGACCGCAACGGAAAAGAGCACGCCGTTTTTAATAGCCTGCCGGATTCTGCCCGTGTTCCTGGCGTCAAAGTTATAACCGATAATCGGAATAACAGCCTGGCCGAGTCCGCTCAGGGGCATTGTCAGGAAATTCTGCAGTTTGTAATAGACTCCGTAAAACGCCACGGCGGAGGAAGAAAACGGGAGCAGAAGGCGGTTGACGCCGAAATTCATGACGCTGTTCATGCCGTGCATGATCATGGTCGGGATGCCGATCCGAAGGATCTCGCGGGCGGACGACGGACTCCAGCGGAACGGACGCAAAGCAGGCCGGACTTCCGGATTGAACCGGTGATTGATCAGAAGCGCTGCCACCGCGCCGCACCACTGCCCGATGACAGTCGCGGTTGCGGCTCCCCGTACCCCCATCGCCGGCAAGGAAAACATACCGAAGATCAGAATAGGATCGAGAATGAGGTTGACAGCGGCCCCGATCATCATGGAAAACATGCTCAGTATCATTTTTCCGGACGCCTGCATAAAGCGGAGCGATACGATCTCGATAAACTGGCCGAAACAGAAAAGCATGCAGACCGACAGATATTCCCTGCACATCGGAACGGTAGCGGGGTCTTTTGTCAGTACGGAGACAAGGGGATCGATGAAGAACAGAGCTGTCAGCGTAAACAGCAGAGAAAAACCGCCGGCAAGCAAAAGAGCGGTCGTTGCGGCGGCACGGACGTCGTCGGACCGGTGTTCCCCGAGCAGTCTGGAGATCAGCGCGTTCGCGCCGACACCGAGGCCGACGCAGATGGCGATTGCCAGGACCTGTACAGGATATGCGAGCGACGTCGCGGTCAGCGCCGTCTCGCTGATCCTGGAGACGAAGATGCTGTCGACAACGTTATACAGGTTCTGTATCAGGAGAGAAAGCATGAACGGAACCGCCATGGAAATGACAAGTTTTGGGACAGCTTCCGTCTCCATCTTGTTTGGATTGCTGCTCTGAGATGCCGGATGCATGAAATATCGTTCGTTTCCTTTTCAAGAATGACCTTGTGCTAATTATTGTATATGATTTTGAAGCTTTTTCAATTCCTGTATTGTCTGAAGATGAAGCGAGCTTGGCCACAGAGGAAGTTTTGAGCCGGATTGTTCCATTTTTAACATGACGATGATACAATCGTTTCGAATGTCTGTCCGGGATGCCTGCAGAAACGGCAATGCACAGGGCATAAGAAGGATGAACGGAAGCAGCAGGCGGGACGGACATATGTAATTGGGAAAGGAATCGAACCATGGGAAAAGAAACCGCTGACCCGAACAGAAGCGAAGAACTCTGGCGCACTGTGAAGTTTACGCTGTTTTCCATTTCAGCCGGCGCCATCCAGCTGATCGTTTCAGGTCTGCTGACGCATTTTACGAGGCTCGGGGTGGCAACCTGCTATTTTATTGCGCTGGTCTGTTCGGTTATCTGGAATTTTACCTTCAACAGGAAATATACCTTTCAATCCGCGAACAACGTTCCGGTCGCGATGCTGAAAGTCCTGGGATATTATGCGGTATTTACCCCGCTGTCCCTTCTGCTGGTTGCGTATCTGTCTGACGGAACGATATTTGAAAAAATGGTAATCGCGGGCCATCGGAACTGGAACGGGATGCTGGTCATCATCATCAACATGCTGATCAACTTTGTGACGGAGTACCTGTTCGACCGGCTTGTTGTTTTCCGTGATTCCATCGATACGAATGACGTGGCGGAAAGAAAGAAGAGAAAGAAAGACGCGCTGGAATCGAAATGATCTCTGCATGTTCCTGAATGAACATGAACTCAGACGCTGCGCCCGGCCTTTCTGCCGGGCGTGTTTTCGGTCCGCAGCTTCCTCAGGAAGCTGTATTTCGGGGCAGGCACGGGAAGCTTCATAAAGAGGTCCATTTTCGGATGTCTTGTGATTTCGACAGGAAATCCGGAAGCGTCCAGTATCCTTCCCGCCGTGAAGAGGACGGGATCTCCGTCCGGACGGAGCAGCTCCAGCGCATCGCCGGGCCGGAATCCGTTGCGCTGCGTCAGGTAGGCGTTTCCGAACGAATCGCAGGATTCCACCATGGCGACCACATCATAAAGGGAAAGGTAACTGCTGTCCCCGGCGGACTGACCGGGCTGACCGTAGTAGAACCCGGTGGAATAGGGCCGGTGGCTCAGCTTGTTGACTTCATCCCGCCAGATTTCTGGCAGCGGGATTCCGGCGACGGCACAGTCCAGGGCATGGCGGTACGCTGCGGTCGATGAGGCAACATAATAGGCGGATTTTGTTCTTCCTTCAATTTTCAGACTGGATACGCCTGCGCTGATCATATCCCCCACATGATCGATCATGCACATGTCTTTTGAGTTGAGAATGAAGGTGCCGTTCTCTTCGGATATTTCAAAGAATTCACCCGGATTCTGTTCCGCCATCAGGTGATATTTCCACCTGCAGGGCTGTGCGCACATCCCGCGGTTCGGATCCCTTCCTGTGAGGTAATCCGACAGCGTGCATCTGCCAGAGAAGGAAACGCACATGGCGCCGTGGCAGAACGCTTCGATTTCAAGATCGTCAGGGACCCGGGAACGGAGTTCCGCAATGGCCCGAATGGTCATTTCCCGGGCAAGGACGACCCGTTTTGCTCCAAGATCATAAAACGCGTTCGCGGCCGCGCTGTTCATCACGCCGGCCTGCGTGCTGATGTGGATTTCCGTATGCGGCGCGTATTTTCTGCACAGATTGAAAACGCCCAGATCCGTCACGATCAGGCCGTCCGCGCCGAATGAATCGATTTGTTCGAGAAAGGCGGGCAGGGTCACAAGATCCGTATCTGTCGGAACGGTATTGCAGGTGACATAGACACGGACATTCCGGCTATGCGCGTAGCGGATTGCCGCTTCCAGTTCCGGGCAGGTGAAATTTCCCGTTCCCGCGCGCATGCCGAAAGCAGTCCCGGCGAGATAGACTGCGTCGGCGCCGTAGACGACGGCTGCTGTCAGTTTTTCCGGATCGCCGGCGGGGCTGAGCAATTCGGGCTTACGGAACGGTGTGCTCATAAATGAAGATCCTTTTTATCGATGGTACGGGGAAGGGACGCCGTTTCGGGAGTGAGCGGAGAAAAGGAAGCTCCAGTCCCTGCAACGTTGCGCCGGATTCCGGGTTCAGTCTTTTACGAAGTAATGTCTCGCGACCCAGGTTGAGATGCCGTCCAGACCGGGATAGATGATCCGCTCATTGATGTTCAGCTGATCCAGCAGATCCCGGATGACCCACCGGACCTCCTTGCTGATGATGTATTTGACCGTCTGTTCGGTCTTATCGTCCAGAAACTGTTCAATATCCTGCATGCCGCTTGGGATAATGGAGAAAAAGGCGTACTGGTTCATGATGCGCGGGTCAAAAGACGGCGGCTCGATCAAAGCGAAAGCGGAATCCTGCATATCCGAATCGTATTGCTCCAGCGTCGGAGCACAGCCCTGCATGGTGTTCAGGGAGAAGATGGTCTCTTTTTCACGGGCAAGCGCCTGCCTGTATTTCTCCGGCAGGATCGAATGGATCTCCGCTGCGCTGATCCGCCATACCGCGCCGTCGCGGGTATTCATTTTCTGGAGATTGTTTTCGGTGGTTGCAAAATGCAGCGCGACCAGCGGGGAAAGCGTCCAGTCCAGAAGGCGCGTGGGCAGACCGTGATGCTGTCCTACGATCATTTGCTTCCAGACCGACGCGCTGAGCGACGGATCGTCAATGACGGCATACTTGGTGAAACTTTTCAGAATGGAGGGCTCAAGCTCCTGCTGCTTCTGCTTGCAGTTGCGGGCGAGGCTGGTAACGAGGTGATACCTGCTGTCGGGTGATCCGTGAAAATAATACTGACTGCGCAGACGGTCGATTTCCGGGTTGTAGTCCAGTATTTCCAGCAGCTGCATCGCTTTTTCGAGCGTGTCGATCGTAATCGTCTGAATCATGCGGCCGGTCCGCTTCCGAAAAAAGAAACGGCATCTCCTTTTATCAGTTTATAATTTAGAATATCCCGATTCTCATAAAAAAACAACGCGGCACCGGATGAAAATCCGACATTGCGAATCAAACACGCAGAAGATACAATAGAATTGATCAAGACGGAAGGGACGGCACTGCGAAGATGAAAGAGCAGGTATTTTCTGCTTCGATAGACTGTCTGCAGGATGTCTTGTCTCTGATTGAGCAGGAGCTTGAAGCGGTGGATTGTCCGATGCGCACCACAATACAGATTTCGGTGGCGGCGGAGGAGATTTTTGCAAATATCGCAAGATATGCCTATCCGGAAAGCGGAGGAACCGCCGTGATCCGTATAGAGGCGGACGAACACGAGACTGTCATCCGGTTTACGGATGCAGGAATTCCTTTCAATCCGCTGGAAAAGCCGGATCCGGACATTTCACTTCCTGTAGAACAGAGGGAAGCCGGCGGGCTTGGTATTTATATGGTCAAAAAAACCATGGATGAGGTTACATATCAACGGGACGGACTTAATAATATTCTTACTATTGTGAAAAGATATTGACCAGGAGGAGATTGGCATGGAAATCACGAAAAAAAAAGACGGCGGCGCATTGAAAATTGCTCTTGAGGGTCGGTTGGACACCTCCACTGCACCGAGTCTTGAAGAGACCCTCAGCAAAGAGCTTTCCGGAGTAACGGATCTCGAATTTGATTTTGCAAAGCTGGAATATATCTCGTCCGCAGGACTCAGAGTGCTTCTTTCCACGCAGAAAATCATGAAAAATCAGGGGACGATGAAAGTAAAGAACGTATGCCCTGAGATCATGGAAGTATTTGATATTACCGGATTTTCGGAAATCCTGACGATCGAATAAACCGAAACAGACAGTTTGGTTTGCAAAAGGGAACAAAGGTTTCATGCTCGGATCTCACCCGAGTATGCAGCCTTTTTTCAAAATACGGGACGATCAGCCGCCGGACCAGTCCCTGCAGACGTCGATCCATCCGGAAAACCTGGAATACCGTTCCAGTTCATCAATACTGAGCTCAATAGCGCTGTTGGGGCTTCCGCACGCGGGAAAGACGGTCCGGAAACGTTTCAGGGAAACATCCAGATATACGGGGACTCCCGGATTGACGGCAAAAGGACACACGCCTCCGACGGCATGCCCGATCAGCGGCTCGACTTCTTCCTGCTGAAGCATTTTTGCCTTGACGTGAAAGACGGATTTGTACTTAGCGTTATCGATCCTTGCGTCCCCCGCAGCAACGATCAGAACGGGGGAGGAAGACTGCATCAGCGAAAGGGTTTTGGCGATCCGTGCCGGCTCGCAATGCAGCGCCTCGGCCGCAAGCTGCACCGTAGCGCTTGACACGGGGAATTCCAGAATTCGGTTTTCCATCTGAAACGGACGGAAGTATTCGCGAACCTTTACGATAGACATTTCTGATCCACTCCATGAAAGACAGCCATTTTGCTCAGAATGCTGTTTTTAATGTATTATAGGCGATATAATACATCTTGTGAATATACGGTCTGCGGACCCGGCCGAGGAGGAACTGCATGGGATACAAATCAGATATAGAAATAGCCCAGGAAAACAAAATGAAAAAAATCATCGAGATCGCAGCGGAGCTGGGAATCGATGAAAAATATATCGAATTGTATGGCAATTATAAAGCGAAGCTCGATTTTTCCCTATTAAGAGACCGTGCGGACAAACCGGACGGGAAGCTGATTCTCGTGACAGCCATCACACCGACGCCTGCCGGGGAAGGAAAGACGACCACTGCGGTCGGACTGGCAGACGGTCTGAAAAAGATCGGAAAAAACGTGGTCGTTGCGCTCAGGGAACCCTCTCTCGGACCGGTGTTCGGGATAAAGGGCGGCGCCGCGGGCGGCGGACATGCGCAGGTCGTGCCCATGGAGGATATCAACCTTCACTTCACGGGTGATTTTCACGCGATCGGCGCTGCAAACAATCTTTTGGCGGCCATGCTGGACAATCATATTCAGCAGGGCAATGCGCTGGGGATCGATCCGAAACAGATCACATGGAAAAGAGCGGTCGATATGAACGACCGCCAGCTCCGCCAGATCGTGGACGGACTGGGAGGGAAAGCACAGGGCGTTCCGCGCGAAGACGGGTTCGATATTACGGTAGCGAGCGAGGTCATGGCGGTGCTCTGCCTTGCGTCGGACATCAAAGACCTGAAGGCAAGACTTGCCCGGATCGTTGTCGGATATACGTACGAGGGGAAACCGGTCACGGCGCACGATCTGAAAGCGGAAGGGGCGATGGCCGCGCTGCTGAAGGACGCCATAAAGCCCAATCTCGTGCAGACGCTTGAAAAAACACCGGCGCTGGTGCACGGCGGCCCCTTTGCGAATATCGCCCACGGATGCAATTCGGTCACGGCGACCAGGATGGCTCTGAAACTCGGCGATTATGTGGTGACGGAGGCCGGATTCGCCGCGGATCTCGGCGCCGAGAAGTTTTTTGATATCAAATGCAGAATGGCAGGACTCCGCCCGGCATGCACCGTTGTGGTCGCGACGGTGCGCGCGCTGAAATACCACGGCGGCGTCCCCAAGAGTGAGCTGGGCACGGAAAACCTTTCCGCTTTGGAAAAGGGTCTGCCCAACCTGATGCGGCATGTTTCCAATATCCGCGACGTATTCGGCCTTCCGTGCGTGGTCGCTGTCAACGCGTTCCCGACGGACACCCGTGCCGAGCTGGAAATGGTCAGACAAAAGTGCGGAGAGCTCGGCGTAAGGGTTGCCTTGAGCGAAGTCTGGGAAAAAGGCGGAGAGGGAGGCGTGGAGCTGGCCGAAGAAGTGGTGCGTCTGTGCGAGGAACCGAACTCGTTCCGGCAGGCATATGAACTGGACGGGACGATCGAGGAAAAGATCGACCAGATCTGCAGGAAAGTCTACCACGCGGACGGCGCAGTGCTTTTACCGAACGCGAAAAAGCAGGCGGCGCTTCTGACTTCGCTTGGTTTTGACAAAATGCCCGTATGCATGGCAAAGACGCAATACTCGTTCTCAGACGACCCCGCGCTGCTTGGCGCACCGGACGGGTTCGTCGTGACGGTTCGGAATCTGAAGGTGTCCGCCGGCGCAGGTTTTATCGTGGCTCTGACCGGAGACATCATGACGATGCCGGGACTTCCCCGCGTACCCGCGGCGGAACGGATCGATGTGGACGAGAACGGCGTGATATCCGGCCTGTTCTGATGTTTGGAGGGAACGTATGCTCGATTCATCGATCAATTATTTTCTGGATGAGCTCGGATCCAAGGCGCCGGTCCCGGGAGGCGGAAGCACGAGCGCGCTGGTCGGGGCGCTGGCTGCCGCACTCGGGCGCATGTCGGGAGCGCTGACGGTCGGGAAAAAGAAATATGCGGACGTTGAGGAAGACCTGAAGGATATGATGGACCGGGCGCAGCTGCTCCGCGAAAAGCTTTGCGCATGCGTTCAGAAGGATATTGACGCGTTCGAACCGCTGTCAAAGGCGTACGCGATTCCGAAAGAGGACCCGGACAGGGACCGGATCATGGAAGACTGTCTTAAAACAGCTGCGTCGGCGCCGCTTGAGATACTGGACCTCTGCTGCGAAGTGGCGGTACTGAATAAAGCGTTTTCCGAAAAGGCAGGGAAGCTGGTCGTTTCGGACGCCGCCACCGGAGCCGCGCTCTGCTGGGCGGCGCTCCATGGAGCCGCCCTGAACGTGAAAGTGAACACGGGTGCCATGAAAGACCGGACATATGCCGGAGGCATAGAGGCGCATGTGGATGAGGCTCTGCGCAAATACAGCCGGATGGCAGAGGAAACATTTCATTCGGTATATGGGAGATATTCCTGATGGCGGAATTGCTGAAAGGCGCTCTGGTCGCACGCTCCATTACAGAGAAGTGCGCGGAAAGAGCGGAAAAACTGCAGAACAGAGGCGTTGTTCCGACGCTGGCGATCGTCCGGGTCGGAGAAAACGACAGTGATCTTTCCTATGAACGTGGTGCGGAGAAAAGATGCCGGGAAGCAGGGATCGCGGTACGCGGGATCCACTTTGCTGCGGACGTGGACAACGAGACCTATTTGTCAGCAATCCGGGAACTGAATGAGGACAACGGGGTGCACGGCATTCTTCTTCTGATGCCGCTTCCTCCGCAGCTGGACGAGAAGGCGGCAAGAAAGGCTCTGATTCCCGGGAAGGATGTCGACGGCTGTACGGCAGGCTCGCTCGCGGGGGTTTTCATGAACTCCGGGGAGGGGTTTCCGCCCTGCACGGCACAGGCTGCGATGGAGCTGCTGGACTATTACGGTGTGGAATGCAAGGGGAAGCAAGCGGCGGTAGCAGGACGTTCGCTGGTTTTCGGAAGACCGGCCGCCATGCTTCTGATGCACAGGAATGCGACCGTTACCGTCTGCCACAGCAGGACCGAGGAGATGGAGAAGGTGCTCCGGCAGGCGGATATCGTTCTGGTCGGGATCGGGAAGATGGAAAGCATCGGGAAGGAATACTTCCGGCCGGGACAGACTGTGATCGATATCGGGATCCACTGGAACGCAGAGAAGCAGAAACTCTGCGGGGACGTGAGATTTGATGAGGCGGAAACCGTTGTGACGGCAATCACGCCGGTGCCGGGAGGCGTCGGCGCGGTGACGACGAGCGTTCTGGCAAAGCATGTGATCGATGCTGCCGAACGGCTGAGCGGGGAATCGCTTTCCGGAAGGGATTAATAACGATTGAAGACAAGACAGCTTGCAACGGACGCCATGCTTGCTGCAATGTGCGCGGTGCTGGGATATCTGTCCGTTGATCTCGGAAACCTGAAAATCACATTTGAAAGCCTGCCTGTACTGGTTGCCGCATTCATTCTGGGTCCGGCTGACGGTTTTATCGTAGGATGCATCGGGACGCTGATCTATCAGATCCTTCGCTACGGACTGACCGCAACGACGGTTCTCTGGATGCTGCCGTATATGCTGTGCGGCCTTCTGGTCGGTCTTTATGCGAAGAAGAAAGACTTCCGTCTGTCAAAAAAGGAAATCGCCATTTCAGTCGGGATCGCGGAGCTGATGATCCTGCTGCTGAATACCGCCGTAATGGCGGCTGACAGCATGATTTACGGATATTATTCCAGGACGTATATTTTCGGATCCTTTTGGATCAGACTGCTGATCTGCGTGGCAAAATCCGTGGCGTTCTCGCTGATTCTGCCCGGCATTCTCCAGCCGCTCCGCAAATTTATTATCAGAGGCAATCAACAGTGACCGTACAGGAAGCAGTAAAATTTCTTGAAAACTATCCTGCCAGGGAATCCAGGCCGGGACTCGAGCGGATCCGCATTCTGATGGACAGAGTCGGGAATCCGCAGCGGGAGATGCGATATGTTCATGTGACGGGAAGCAACGGAAAGGGAAGCACCTGCGCGTTCCTCGATTCCGTGCTGCGGAAAGCAGGCTACCATACAGGGCTGTATACTTCCCCGCATCTGGAACAGTATCTGGAACGGATCCGCGTTGACGGGAAGATGGCAGAGGGAAGGAATCTTTCCAAGGCGGCGGAGCAGGTAAAGAGGGCGGCGGAAAGCATGGAGGACACGCCGACGTGGTTTGAGATCACGACGGCGGCCGCATTCCTGTATTTCAAATACTGCAGATGCGATATCGTCGTCCTGGAAGTCGGCATGGGAGGCGAATTTGACGCGACCAATGTCATCGACAGCCCGGAAGTAGCCGTGCTTGCCAACATCGGGCTGGAACATACTCAGATCCTGGGCAGAACGATCCGTGAAATCGCGCGGACGAAGTCCGGGATCATCAAAGAGGGATGCAGCGCGGTCTGCTATGACGGAGACCCGGAAGCGGTGGAAGTCGTTGCAGCCAGATGCAGAGAATTGAAAGTGCCTTTGAAAGTAACGGACTTCGCCGAGCTGCAGGTCCTGAAGTCCGACCTGGACGGGCAGTCCTTTGTCTACAGGGGAAAAGCATATTCCATACGGCTTTCCGGAAGCCATCAGGCACGCAATGCCGCGACCGCCCTGGACGCGCTGGAGGCGCTGAGAGAAAAAGGCTGGCAGATCGAAGAGGAAGACATATGCAGGGGCATGGAGGACGCCAGATGGCCGGCAAGATTTGAAGTGCTTGCAAAAGATCCGCTGTTTATTCTGGACGGTGGCCATAACCCGCAGT
This sequence comes from Clostridia bacterium, assembly GCA_017429985.1. Taxonomy (GTDB): domain Bacteria; phylum Bacillota; class Clostridia; order Christensenellales; family CAG-138; genus JAFRNW01. The sequence continues at coordinate 51,445 of JAFRNW010000004.1, forward strand.
GCGCGCTTGCGCTGGCGGAGGCCGTCCGGGAACTTCTGCCGGCTACCAAACCGGTGTTTCTGACGGGAGTTCTAGCGGATAAGGATTACGAAGCTATCACCGATATCATCCGTCCGATCGCAGGGGAGGTCATCTGTCTGACCCCGCTCAGCGAAAGAGCGCTCGGAGCGGAACAGTACGCGGCATTTCTGAGGAGAAAAGGACTCCGCGCTACCGAGTATGCGGACATATCCGAGGGCATCAGGGCGGCGCTGACAGCCGGACGGGATCATGCGGTCGTGGCTTTCGGATCCCTGTATCTTGCCGGAGCCGTCCGCGGGGCGTTCAAAAAGACATACCGCCGCTGGCTCAGAAAAGACCGGGACGCGCTTCGCAGAAAGCTGCCGGAAGATGTTCGGAAGGAGTATTCGGAACGCATCATCCGCCATATTCTGGAGTCAGGGATGCTGGACCGTGCCGGGACCGTGATGCTTTACAACGCGATCGGAGGGGAAGCCGATCTGAGCGCAATCGTTCCGGAACTGAAACGAAGAGGAAAGCGCGTCCTGTATCCCGTCTGCGTCAGCGACGGTGAAATGGTCGCAAAGGAGCCGGAAAGAGAGAACAGATGGGAGAAAGGACGGTACGGTATCACAGAGCCCGCTGCGGGCAGTTCCCGCGAAATCGAGCCGCGCGAGATCGATCTTGTCTTCTGTCCCTGCACGGCATTTGACAGGCACTGCAACCGCATGGGACGCGGATCGGGGTATTATGACCGGTTCCTTCTGAAATGCACGAACGCGTCTGTCGTGACGGTCGCATTCGACCTGCAGCGTGTTGAGGAAATACCCGGCGAACCCTGGGATATGCCGACGGATATGGTCGTTACCGAACAGAATATTTACTGCGCGGAATCGCGTCTTTGATACGCTTGTTCATTGACTGTTCATATTTGCGTATGATAAAATTGCTTGCGGGAATTTGATTCCCTTGTAAAACAACAAAGAAATATAGGAGGAAATATCAATGAAGAAAATCATCGCAGTGCTGATGGCTCTTGCAATGGTTCTGGCCGTTGTGGCGTGCTCAAAGCCCGCGGCTGCACCGGCGGCATCCGAGCCCGCAGCGTCCGGAATGAAGGTCGCGCTTGTAACCGACGTTGGAAACATTGACGACAAATCTTTCAACCAGGGCGCATGGGAAGGCGTTGTCGCGTTCTGCGAGGGCAAAGGCCTCAAGCAGGGCGAAGGCTACGATTACTATCGTCCTTCCGAGGACTCCACCGAAGCCCGTGTTGAGACGATCAACACAGCTATCGCGAACGGCGCAAACGTCATTGTCTGCCCGGGCTATCTGTTTGAAGATGCGATCTACACGGTACAGGGCTCCAACCCGAAGGTTCAGTTTCTGCTCCTGGATGGCGAACCTCATGCTGCGGATTATTCCGTGTACGAGACCACCTCAAACACCCACAACATCCTTTATCAGGAAGAGCAGGCCGGATTCTTCGCGGGCTATGCCGCAGTAAAAGACGGCTATAAGAAACTGGGCTTCCTCGGCGGCATGGCGGTTCCCGCTGTTGTCCGTTACGGGTACGGTTTCGTTCAGGGCGCCAACGCTGCCGCTGAAGAAATGAACATCGCCGACCAGGTTTCCCTGAAATACTGGTATTGCGGCGGATTTGCTCCCTCTGACGATATCAAGATCAAGATGGCCGGATGGTTCACCGACGGCACGGAAGTCGTATTCTCCTGCGGCGGCGGCATCTACCTGAGCGCAGTTGCGGCTGCGACCGAAGCCAACGGCAAGGTCATCGGCGTCGACGTCGACCAGAGCGGTGAATCCGAGTGCATCATCACCTCCGCCATGAAGGGCCTGAGCAACTCCGTCATTCTGGCGCTCGAAGATCTCTGGGCAAACAACGGTGTCTGGTCTGCGGATTACGCAGGAAAGACCGCTGTCCTCGGCGCTGCGGACGACTGCGTCGGCCTGCCCACTGCAGAGGGTTCCTGGAGACTCTCCACCTTCACGGTTGATGAGTACAATGCGCTCTTCGCAAAGGTCAAAGACGGTTCGGTCGCTGTTTCCAACGATACAGAGAACGCGCCGGCAGTCACCATCGCGGTTGACTACAACGCATAAGTCTCAGATCGGTTCTGACATATCGAACTTGAGGGGCTGGGCGATAAAGCCCGGCCCCTTTTTCAAAATCCGTCAACATGATTGGAGGTAGGGGACGCTGTATGAGCGAGTACGTAATTGAGATGTTGAACATCACAAAAGAGTTCCCCGGCATTAAGGCAAACGACAATATCACGTTGCAGCTGAAGCATGGCGAAGTCCATGCGCTTCTGGGAGAGAACGGCGCCGGGAAATCGACGTTGATGAGCGTTCTGTTCGGACTCTATCAGCCGGAAGCCGGCGTCATTAAAAAAGACGGGGTAGAGGTCAAGATCAACAACCCGAACGACGCGAACGCACTGAATATCGGCATGGTGCACCAGCACTTCAAACTGGTCGAAGTGTTTACGGTGCTTGACAATATCATCCTCGGCGCGGAGCCGAACAAGATGGGCTTTCTGCAGAAAGCGGAGGCCCGCAAGAAAGTCATAGAGCTTTCGGAACGGTACGGACTGCAGGTGGATCCCGACGCGAAGATCGAAGACATTTCGGTTGGCATGCAGCAGCGCGTTGAGATCCTCAAGATGCTGTACAGGGACAATGACATCCTGATCTTCGACGAGCCTACGGCGGTCCTGACCCCGCAGGAGATTGACGAACTGATGGAGATCATGCGCAACTTCACCAAGGAAGGGAAGTCCATTCTGTTCATCACCCATAAGCTTAACGAAATCATGGCGGTCGCCGACCGGTGCACGGTTCTCCGGAAGGGCAAGTACATGGGAACCGTGAACATCAAGGACACCACCAAGGAAGAGCTTTCCCGCATGATGGTCGGAAGGGACGTCAAGTTCGAGGTGGATAAGGCGGAGCAGAAGCTCGGCGACGTCGTGCTCGATGTTCAGAACGTAACGGTACCGTCCAAGATCCACGCGAACAATGCGGTCAAGAACGTCAGTTTTCAGGTCCGCGCGGGAGAGATCGTCTGTCTTGCGGGTATTGAAGGAAACGGCCAGACACAGTTCGTCTACGCGCTGACCGGGCTCGACAAGATGTCCGAAGGAAAGATTACGCTCTGCGGGCATGATATTTCCAACGCAAAGATCCGTGACCGGTCCAAGCTCGGCATGAGCCATATTCCGGAGGACCGTCACAAACACGGCCTGGTACTGGACTTCTCGCTGGAGCAGAACCTGGTCCTTCAGCGCTACTGGCAGCCGGAATTCCAGAACAAGGGATTCATCCGCAATAAGGAAGTCCGGGAATATGCGGAAAAACTGATCAAGCAGTATGATATCCGCTCGGGACAGGGACCTGTCACAACGGCGCGGTCCATGTCCGGCGGAAACCAGCAGAAGGCGATCGTTGCCCGCGAGATCGACAAGGTGCCGGATCTCCTCGTTGCGGTACAGCCGACACGAGGTCTGGACGTCGGCGCCATCGAGTACATTCATGAGCAGCTGGTCGCGCAGCGCGATGCCGGACGTGCGGTCCTTCTGGTGTCACTGGAACTGGAGGAAGTCATGAGCGTTCCGGACCGGATCCTGGTGATGTACGAAGGCGAGATCGTCGGCGAGTTCAATCCGAAGGAGGTCACGGTCGAGGAACTCGGACTCTACATGGCGGGCGCCAAAAACATGTACCGCGACGTCGGTGCGAAAGAACAGGGAAAGGAGCGTGAAGCGGAATGAAAAAAGGAATGATCAGCGTTCTTGCTTCTGTTATTTCCATTCTGGTCGGTCTGCTGTTCGGACTGCTCCTGCTGATCGTTGTAAACCCGGCCATGGCATTCCCGAAATTCGGGGAACTGCTGACAGCAGGCGTTTCCAGCCTTCCGAAACTGGCCAAGGTTCTGTACCAGGCGGCGCCGCTCGTTATGACCGGTCTCGCGGTGGCGTTTGCATTCAAGACGGGCCTGTTCAATATCGGCGCGTCCGGGCAGTATACGGTCGGCGCGTTCTGCGCCCTGGCCTGCGCGATCATCTTCCAGATGCCCTGGTGGATCTGCCTGATCGCTTCCCTGGTCGCCGGTGCGGTATGGGGATTCTTCCCGGGTCTTTTCAAATCCCTGTTTAACGTCAACGAGGTCATTACATCGATCATGTTCAACTGGATCGGCATGATGGCGGTCAACCTGCTGTGCATGAATCTGAAAAACGCGGCGGGACAGCTCGTCATGCTTCCTACGGCCTGGGTATCCAGCCCGATCAAGGACCGTACCGCGGCGCTTTCCTATGCGAACCCGTCCGCGATGATACCCAAGATGGGACTTGACAGGCTTTTCCAGTCCAATTACATGAATATCAGCATTTTCATCGCTGCGCTGGTTGCGGTCCTTCTGTGGGTGGTCCTGAACCGGACGACGTTCGGATATGAACTGAAAGCCTGCGGCTACAATAAAAATGCGAGCATCTATGCCGGCATCAACGCAAAGCGCAACATTGTGCTTTCCATGGTGATCTCCGGCGCGATGGCCGGCCTCGGCGGGGGACTGTACTACCTGGCAGGAACCGCGGACTATACGATCCAGAAGGCGCTTCTGCCCATGGGATTCAACGGCATTTCCGTTGCTCTTCTTGCAACGTCCAATCCGATCGGCACCATCTTCAGCGCTTTGTTCATTTCGTATATCCAGGTTGGCGGCGAATCGCTCCAGCCGGTTTACGCAAAGGAAATGATCGACATCATCATCGCGGTCATCATCTACCTGAGCGCGTTTGCCCTTCTGACAAAGAACATTATTTCGAAGTACATTCGTACGGATAAAACCAATGTGAACGCTGAGCCGGTTCCTCCGGCGGCTCCCGTTCCCGCAGCCGAAACCGGGGCGGTCGATTCCGGGGAAGTTCCGGAAAAAACCGTGGAAAGCGAGGGTGAAGACAAATGATCGTATTGGCAGATGTTATCAGCGCAACTATCGTATTTGCGGTTCCTCTGCTTCTGGTCGCCATGGGCGGTATGTTCTCAGAGCGAAGCGGTATTATCAACATCGCACTGGAAGGCATCATGATCGTCGGCGCACTGATGGGATGTCTGATGATGCGCTGGATGGACGCGGCGGTGACGAGCGGAGCGCTTGGCTCTCAGCTTGCCATGCTGATTGTAACGTTGTTTGCAGGCCTGTGCGGGATCGTGTTCTCCGTCCTGCTGGCGTTTGCGTCCATCAATCTGAAAGCGGACCAGACCATCGGCGGTACCGCTCTGAACATGCTCGCGCCCGCGATGGCGATCGTTCTGACATGGGTCGTTCAGGGCCAGGGCCAGACGACGATCCTGATCCCGACATGGTCCCGTATCACGGAGGCGAATTTCGGTCTTACGATGAAGAGCCAGTTCCTTCAGAACCTGCTGTTCAAGAACATGTACCTGACCACGTTTATCGCGGTCATCCTGTTCGCGGCTGCCGTTATTCTCCTGTATAAAACGAAATTCGGACTTCGCCTCCGCGCGTGCGGCGAGCACCCGCAGGCGGCGGATTCCGTCGGCATCAACGTTTACAAGATGCGTTATGCGGGCGTTCTGATCTCCGGCTTTCTCGGCGGGATCGGCGGCATCGCGTTCACGCTGGCTGCCGGATCCGGATTCCAGTCCACCGTTGCAGGATACGGCTTCCTGGCCTTGGCGGTCATGATCTTCGGTAACTGGAAACCGTGGAGCATCCTCGGCGCATCCCTGTTCTTCGCGCTGTTCAAGGTGATCGGTTCCTATGCGTCCAGCATTCCGTTCATGCCGCAGTTCAGGGGAGTGGAAGGCGTCAGCACGTATCTCTATCCGATGCTGCCGTATATCATCACGATGATCCTTCTGATCCTGACTTCGAAGAAATCGAGAGCCCCGAAGGCGGAAGGTATCCCGTACGACAAGGGATCAAGATAACACGGATTGCAAGCGGGGCGGACCTGGTCCGCCCTGTTTTCAGGTAGAAGAAAGGAAATCGCTTTATGGCAAAACTGTATTTCAGGTACGGCGCGATGGGATCCTCCAAAACCGCCAACGCAATCATGGTCTGGTACAACTATAAGGAACGCGGAAAGAAAGCGCTTCTTGCGAAACCCGCAATCGATACGCGCGAAGGCACCAGGATCGTCTGGTCCAGAAGCGGGCTGAAGGCGGAATGTACGCTGTTCCATGAGATCGACTGGGACAGCATCAAACGGCATGAGTATGACTGCCTGATTGTCGACGAAGCGCAGTTCCTGTCCCCGGAGGAAGTGGAAATGCTGTGCCCGATCGTGGACCAGTATAACGTTCCGGTCATATGCTACGGTCTGAGAACGGATTTTCAGGGAAACTTCTTCCCCGGAAGCGCAAAACTGCTTGCCAGAGCGGATACCATAGAAGAGATCAAAACGATCTGCTGGTGCGGCAGGAAAGCGACAAACAACGCAAGGCTGGATGGCAAAGGCGGTATTACAAAAATAGGGGACCAGGTGCTTCTCGGAGCGAACGACAAATATATCGGGCTGTGCAGAAAGCACTGGATGGAGGGGGACCCGGGACCCGAATTGCGCGGGAAAGCGATTTCCGATCAGGACTGACCGATATCCGAACAGAAAGAAACTCTTGCTCTGAACGACAGGGCAAGAGTTTTTCTTGTTTGTGCAGATGGAACCGGTATCCGGCAGCCTGCTCTGGGCTGGGTCTTCAGCCCTGCATGGCCTGCTCTACGGCGTTGGCGAGCTGGTCTGCGCAGGAAGTATTCTTCCGTCCGCAGAGATTGCCTTTCAGAATGCCGATCAACTTTTCCGCTTCCATTCCTTCGCAGAGCTTGGAGATGGCTTTGAGGTTTCCGTTGCAGCCGCCGACAAAGGCGATGTTCCGGACTGTTCCGTGATCCAGATCAAAGTCGATTTTCGAGGAACACACGTTGTGAGGATAGTACGTATAATGCATTTTCAGTTCAATATCCCTTTCTGTTATTTCTGCTGTGCATGATCAGCCGGTTTGCGGGCTTTTCATACAGGTATGTAATCAATGACGCGAAAAGCACGGCGCTTGCAAGAACGATCCAAGTATATCGGTGCTGCCACACGGTGTTGCCCGTCATATTGGGAAGATCCGTGCCCTCCCAGTAGGGAAAACGGACGGTCTTCAGGTGAACGGCAAGCCATTGATGCCATATATACAGATTATACGATATCGCAGCGAAAAAGTGCATAACGGGATTCCCCAGCACTGTCCGGATGACGGTTCCGCCAAACGAAGCGGAGAGAAGCATCGCGGAGAATACAAGGGACAGGAGAAAGCGGTACTGCGCCTGGAACACCTGCACCGTTTCCGCGCGCGCGGCAGAATGCTGGATCTTTGTCAGAAGATACACGGCGAGCAGCAGAAGAAGGCAACTTCCCCAGCCGACCGCTTTGGGAACGGAGGAAGAGCGGATTTTCTCCGAACAGTAGACAAACAGGTAGGCGGACGCCATTCCGTTTGCGAATACGCCGAAGAAACCTGGAAGCTGGTTCAGGGTGAGCCGCATCAGCGGTTCGTGGGTGAGAACAAAGAACCGAAGATATACGCTTCCGAGAAGAACCATTCCGAGATAGGTCAGGACGGGCTTTTTCCGGAATGCGAAGGCAAGCAGCGGAAAGATCAGATAGAACTGCATCTCGATCGCGGCGGTCCATAGCACGCCGTTGATGCGGGTGCCGATATAGACAGAAGGGACCAGCGTCTGCGTAAATGTAAGCGTTGCGAGCAGATCACGCGCCGCTTCCGGAACACCGGAATATTGGTTTTTTAACACCGCGTAGATAAACAGGATCAGGACGGACAGATAGTAGGAGGGAACGATCCTTGCGATCCGCTTCTTGTAAAAGCCAGGAACAGAGGGAACCGGCGCACCGCTGACAGCCGCTCTCGCATGCGGAAGAAACAGACAGAATGCGGACAGAAGCAGCATCATGTCCACAAAAAGATACCCGGTACGGGGAATGAAATCCAGAGAAAGATAGATGCTTCTTCCGGAAGATTTGTATTTGATCAGCGGGGAAAGCCAGCTCTGCTGCCAGACATGGTACCAGACGACCGCGAGTACGGTCAGCGCACGGATTCCATCTCGCGCAGGGATGCGTGATGAGGATTCGTTTGATCCCTGCACGCTCATTTTTGATTGAAACCGTCCATGATGAACTGAACGATCTGTTCGAGATGCATGCCCCGCGACGCCTTGACCAGAACGGTGTCCCCGGGCCGGATCAGCGCCGGGAGCGCGTCGGTCAGGCTGCCGCTGTCCCGGTAGTAATAACAGCGCTCAGGCATACTGGCTGACGCGGACGCGTACATGTGTTCGGAGTCCGTTCCGACGCAGAGGATGAGATCGGCGCCGCTTTCCGAAGCGTATGCTCCGACCTCGCGGTGAAATTCCTCGGATTTTTCTCCCAGTTCAAACATATCGCCCAGGATACAGACCTTCCGCCCCCTGGCGTACTGCAGAACGTCGATGGAAGATTTCATGGACGCAGGGTTTGCGTTGTATGAGTCATCCAGAACGGTGATCCCGTTGATCCGCTTGATCTCGAGCCTTCCCGCAAACGGCTTATACGAGGAAACGCCGGCGGAGATCTTTTCCGGATCCATTCCGAACAGGGAGCCGACGGCAATAGCGGCCAGCGCGTTGTAAACCATATGGCGTCCCGGGGCCGGCACATGGAACCGGACAGTGCGGCCGCTGAGCGAGATATCGAACTCGGATCCGTCCAGGCCGCAGTCCTGAACATTCTCTGCCCGGAACCTGTTTCCGCTGTTCATGCCGTATGTAACGGCGTCCGGTACGGAACAAAGGAAATCGTCGTCCCCGTTTACCACGGCATGGCCGTCAGGCTGCATATATTCCAACATTTCCGTTTTGCCCCGGAAAATGTTTTCTCTGGAGCCGAAGAATTCAATGTGCGCAACGCCGATATTGGTAATGACGCAGATATCCGGACGGACGATACGCGCGAGAGACCGGATCTCGCCGGGATGATTGGTGCCAAGTTCCAAAACAGCCAGCTCGTGATCCTTTTCGATCTGAAACACGGCCTGCGGGACTCCGGTCTGATTGTTGAGGTTCCCGGGCGTTCTGTAGGCGCGGAAATGCTGGGAGAGGACGGAATAAAGCATCTCCTTTGTGGAAGTCTTCCCCGCACTGCCGGTCACGCCGACGACCGGGATGCGGTTAGCGCTCAGATAGGCCTCCGCAAGGCGCTGAAGTGCTTCCGTGGTATCGGAAACCAGAATATAGGGAGATCCCTCGACTTCACGGTCGGACAGAACGCAGAGCGCGCCGGAGTCTGCGGCTGCAGGAATAAAGGCGTGTCCGTCAAAGACGCGTCCGACGACAGGAATAAAAAGCGTTCCCGGGCAAACAGACCTGCTGTCGATCGTGACGTTGTCAACCATGCAGGAAAGCAGTTCGCGGGGTCCGCAGTATTTGCCGCTTACGGCATTTGCGGCGAAAGAGAGGGAAAAGGGAATCATTGGTATTTCCTTAATGACAGGTTGATGATTTCTTCACAGAGAGAGGGATAATCGATGCCGATCTCCGCAGCACCCTGGGGAAGAAGGCTGGTTGGCGTCATGCCGGGAAGCGTATTGGCTTCGAGACAATACAGCTCGCCGCTCTGCGTCAGAAGGAAATCAACACGGGCATATACATCAAGATGAAGCGTATGATACACGAGTTTTGTAAGGCGCTGGATCTCGTCGGTCAGTTCATTGGAAATCCTTGCCGGCGTGATCTCATCTGTCCAGCCGGGCTGATACTTGTGCGCATAATCATAGAAACCGTCATGCGGGATGATTTCCGTAGGCGGGAGAGGACGTTCGCCGAGGATCCCGCAGGTCAGTTCTCTTCCGCTGACATATTCTTCGACAAGCACCGCATCTTCCAGAAGGAAGGCGTCTCTTAAGGATGTCTGGAACTCCGTCTCGTTCTGCGGGATCGAGATTCCGAGCGAAGAGCCTCCGCAGCACGGTTTCACGACGCACGGGAACGTACGGCGCGGAACGGGCTCTCCCCTCCGGAGCAGGAAACCCTGCGGCGTTTTCACGCCTGCAGCAAGCAGGAGCTGCTTTGTGACCCACTTGTCCATGGCTACGGCGCATCCAAACGAGGGGCTTCCGGTATACCGGATGTCATTCAGGTCAAGGAACGCCTGGAGGCGGCCGTTCTCGCCATCTCCTCCGTGAAGGGCAAGATAGGTAATATCCGCTGCTTTGCATATCTCCACGATGCCGTTTCCGATCGTGGAGGAAAGACCGGAGACCCGGCTTCTGCGGACTTCCGAAAGATCCGGAGCGTGTTTGGGAACGGAATAGGGAGCGGGACGGCCTTCCGACAGAAACAGGGACGCAGGATCGGCAGGCACCGGATCAAGACCCATAAAAAGATCGGCAAGAATCACCTGATGACCGCGGTCAATCAAAGCATTGGCTGCCATGACGCCGGAAGACAGGGACACATCCCTTTCAGGAGAAAGCCCGCCGGCCAGAACAACGATTTTCATAACACAACTTTCATGCCGTACGGGAACGTACAGATGAATCCTTTCGTTTCTTGCGGTATCGTCGCCGTGCGGAAAAAGAACCGGGAAGCGGTGGATACCCTATCCATTTATAACACGAAACGGCCGTAAAAACAACGATTCCGGGGCAGCGCAGGAATCTGCCGAATAGTTTTGTGAAATAACGCTTTATGTCGTATAATAGATGGCATGAAAAAGAGATTGATAAAAATCGTTGCGATTCTGCTCGTTGCACTTTGCGCGATGCAGACTGCGGGATGCATGTGCGTGCCTGTTGCGGCTCTGTCTGCCATAGCTGCCGCTGAGGCGGTTGCGCACAAAGATGACCTGGACGCTGTCCTGATCACCGAATCCGGGAATGACGTTGTTCTCCCGATGCCAAGCGGAAATGTTCCGGAAACAGAAGAAGAGGAGGTTTTGTTCTCTGACATCAAGTATGAGAAACCGGACACAGCAAAGATTTCCGATGCGATCAGGCAGCTGGACGCGGTGATCGATGCGGGCGAAAGCGCTCCGGATTCCGTTCTGGACCAGTATGACGCGGTTCTTGAAATGTACAATCACCTCGATTCCGAGGAGTCGCTGGCCTACGTCCTCTACGCGATGGACGTAACGGAAGACTATTATTCGGATGAGTATGATTTTCTGGTGGAAGAACTGAACAGGATCGATCTTGAGCTGACGGACGTTTCCATCAAGCTGTTTGAGAGCGACAAATATGCAGAGCCGATGCTGGACCGGTACGGCCCCGTGTTCAAGGAGAATGTGTACCTGGGAGAGAAACTGAACAGTCCCGAGATCCAGGAGGATCTTTCTGCCGAGCAGAAACTCGTTTCGGAATATGATACGCTGCTGACGACGTTTGCTGCGGAAGACGGCGGAAAGACGTACACAATGGACGATATCATCGGAATCGCGTCCACGGATTATAAAGAATACGTCCGCCTGTTTACGCAGTATTACAGCCAGCTGAACCAGAAGGCAGGCGCGATCTATCTGAAACTTCTGAAGATCAGAAACACGATCGCAAAGAAACTCCATTATGATACGTTCGCGGATTACCGGTATGAAGGATACGGAAGGGACTATACCAGAGAAGACATTCAGGAACTGCAGAAGGCGGTTAAGGAACATCTGGTCCCGCTGTATAAGTCCGCCGTTATCAGACAGTATCTGACTTCCCCCGATACGGAAAAGGGCCTTGACAACATCCCTCTGTCCACGTTCATGAACCGGTTCGAAGGCGTGCTGGGAGACTTCTCGGAAAAGATCCAGAGCAGTTTCCGATACATGCTGCGGAACGGGCTGATTACCACGGACGTCAGCGAGAAGAAGATGGAGACCAGCTTTACCACATTCCTTTCGGATTATCATTCTCCTTTTATCTTCACGCAGTATGAGGGAAAGATCCGGAGCGCAAAGACGATCATCCATGAATCCGGTCATTACGCGAACTTCTACTATATGCAGAACTATGGCTGGAATATCAGCGATCCGCTGGATATCGCCGAAATCGATTCCCAGGCGCTCGAGTTGCTGATGACGCACTATTATGACCGCCTTTTCGGGAACATGGCGGCCACCGAACGGACGGACCAACTGATCGACGGACTGTATGCGATCCTTTCCGGCTGCATGGAGGATGAGTTCCAGCAGCGGGTATACGAAAATCCGGACATGACGCTGGAAGAAATGAACAGAATGTATTACGAGCTGGCAGACGAGTACGGTTTTGCCGAGCTCTATGGGTATACGGGGACGGAATGGGCGGCCATCCCGCATTCGTTCCAGTCACCGATGTATTATATCAGCTATGCGGTCAGCATGATCGCGGCAATGGAGATCTGGGAACTGTCGGAGAAGGACTTTGACGCGGCGAGAGACGTATACCTGACGATCCTCTGCCGCCCCGCGAACAGCAAGTTCCGGACATTGACGACAGAAAACGGTCTGAAGGACCCTGTTTCTCCCGCAACAGTAAAATCGCTGGCGAAATCCGTCTCCAAGGCTCTGAACGGAGACTGATGAAAAGGTACGACGATCTGCAGTTTAACGGATTGATCCTCGTTCAGGACACGGACTATCCCTGTTTTACCGAGGACTCCGTGCTGCTGGTCAATTTTCTGCAACTGAAAAAGAACGACAGGGTCGTTGATCTCGGAAGCGGAACGGGAATCCTTTCCGTACTCGGGCAGGCAAAGACAGGCGCTTCCTTTACCGGGATAGAAAAGCACGAAGCGCTTTGCGGCCTTGCGAGGGAGTCCGCGTCCATCAACGGCCAGGATATTCCGTTCTACGCGATGGATATCGCGGACGCACCGGCGTTTTTCGGCGAGGGCGCGTTTTCCGCGGCGGTCTGCAATCCCCCCTATTTCTCATCCGGCGACAGAAGCGAGCGGATTTTCCGCGCGGACGCGAGACACGCCGGAGAGGTTCCGGAGGTTTTTCTGAAGGCGGCGAACAGACTGGTCAGGAACGGGGGAGATTTGTACCTGTGCTATCCCGCGGAACGGCTGTGCGATATTATCGTACTATTGCGGAACGTACACTTTGAGCCGAAACTCATCCGGTTTGTTCCGGGCAGGGAAGCGGTCCCGAGACTCGTTCTGATACGGGCGAGAAAGAATGCGGGACCCGGGCTCAGATACGTTCCTTTTTCATTTGATCAGCAATCTTGAAATCGGAAACGGAATGAAACATCGGAAACACATCATAATCTATGGCGTCCTGCTTCTGCTTCTGCTCGTCCCGGCGTTTTCCGCGCTGGGAGAGGAGGAGATCGGCATCCGCGTCAGCAATACCCCAATCGGCTCAGACGGCCGCGCAGCTGTCACGGTCTCCCTGACGGACTGCGGCGGAATGGATTCCGTTCAGTTTGACATCTGGTACGACGCGAGCGCGGTCATGCTTGTCGATGCGATGCCGGGAGAGCTGCTTTCCGGGGGAACCTATGCGTTCAACACCGACACGCCCGGAACGATACGGTTTGCGTACGCGTCCGCGGAAGGCCTGAAAGAAGGGACCGGAACGGCAGTCATTCTCACGTTCGCCACGTTGCAGGACACAGGGACGGCTGTTCTTGTTACCGAGGCAAAGGCGTCCCGCTATGACGGAGAAAACGGCGCCGGACAGTACAGAGCGTTTGTGACGGTGGAAAACGGGGGGATCACCTCCGCAGGTTCCGGACTGGTCCCGGATGCCGGGATCACGCCCTGGATCCCGGAGACGCCTACCCCGTCGCCGAAACCGACGCCGGCTCCTACAGAAACGCCGGCGGAACAAACCCCGCAGGTGACGCAGGAAGAGATCCCGGAGAAGACCAGCAGCCCGATCATGCGGCTGGCGTATCTCTTCGGAGCGCTTGCCGTGATCGCCTTTGCCGGCGCCGTATGGATTCTTCTGAGCGGAAGGAAGGAGCGGAACTGATACCGCCTTTCCGCTGGCAGGGCGCATTACACAGCTGATCTGAGACGAAAACAAGATCTCCCGATCCTGTCCGGAGTTCCGGACGAATGCGGGAGATTATTTTACGTGTATGAACGATCGGCGGTGCCGGAAACGGATCAGGACTGTACGAGATAGGCGCTGATGAACGCGTCGAGGTCGCCGTCCATGACGGCCTGGATATTACCGTTTTCCACACCGGTTCTGTGATCCTTGACCAAAGTGTACGGCTGGAAGACGTAGGAGCGGATCTGGCTTCCCCATTCGATCTTCTTCATGATGCCTTTGATATCCGCCATCTGCTGCTCGCGTTCCCGCTCCTGGAGTTCGACGAGTTTGCCGCGCAGGATGCGCATGGCCATTTCCTTGTTCTGAAGCTGGCTGCGTTCGTTCTGACACTGTACGACGATGCCGGTCGGGATATGCGTGATACGGATCGCGGAGGATACTTTGTTGACGTTCTGACCGCCGGCTCCGCCCGAACGGTAGGTGTCGACACGGAGATCATCCGGATCGATTTTGACGTCGGACGCGTCGTCGTCAAAAATCGGGGTCACGTCCAGGGAAGCGAACGAGGTATGCCGCCTGGCGTTCGAATCGAAGGGGGAGATCCTGACCAGACGGTGGACGCCCTTTTCCGCTTTCAGATACCCGTACGCGTTTTCACCGGAGACCTCGAAGGTCACGGATTTGATGCCGGCGTCTTCGCCGTCCAGAAGATCGACTTCCTTTACGGTCCAGCCGCGGGACTCGCAGTATCTGGTGTACATGCGGTAAAGCATTTCTGTCCAGTCCTGCGCTTCCGTTCCGCCAGCGCCGGCGTGAAGCGACAGGATGGCGTTTGTTCCGTCATAGGGCCCTTTCAGAAGCATTTCCAGACGCAGCGCCTGAACCTTTTCGGTGAACGAGGCCAACTCGGTCTTCAGTTCCTCCACAAGAGACTCGTCGTTTTCCTCTTCCGCCATCTCCACAAGCGTATCGAGATCCTCTCCCGCTGAAACCAGTTTTTCATATCGTTTCAGCTTGTTTTCCAGAATCTTCGCCCGCTGGTTGATCTTGTTGGCGGCTTCGATATCGTTCCAGAAATCCGGGGCGCTCATCTGACCCTGGAGATCTTTCAGTTCGCTCCTCAGCTCTTCCGGCTTGACAGAGGCGCCGGCTTCCTGCAGAAGCGTCTTCTGCTCCTGGATCTTCTGCTTGTATTCATCTAAAACGACCATGTATTACCTCCCCTTGCCGCAGCAATTCTTGTATTTCTTCCCGCTGCCGCAGGGGCAGGGATCATTCCTTCCGACCTGTGCTTTGGAGCTTTTCCGGACCGGTTTGTTTCCGCCCTCGGAAGGCGTGTCCACGGGCTTTGCGACCTGTTCGCGCTTGACGGGCGTTTTCCTGACAGAGATCCGGAAAATGGTTTTTGCGGTCTGTTCGCGGATCTCTTCCACCATCGTGTCGAACATTTCAAAACCTTCCGCGGTATAGGCATTGACGGGATCCCGCTGGCCGTATGCGCGAAGGCCGATGCCCTGTTTGAGCTGATCCATGGCATCGATATGATCCATCCAGTGCGAGTCGACGGTCCGCAGAAGGACGACGCGTTCCACTTCTCTCATGTCGCCGCCTTCTGTCGTGATTTCCTGCTCCTTTTCCTGATAGCGTTTGTCCGCGATCTCGTAGATACGGGCCCGCACGTCCTCGTGACGCATGGACAGGATCTCTTCCTTCGAGAAAAGAGGTTCTCTCGGAATAAAGCAGAGATCGCAGACCTCGTTCGAAAGAGCGGTCAGGTCCCAAGCGTCCGACGGGGCATGGGAACTGGCGAACGTATCCAGGATGGAATCCAGAGAAGAGTGGAGCATGTCCAGAATGCTGTCGTGGACGTCCTCTCCCATGAGAACGCGTCTGCGCTGGCCATAGATGATCTCGCGCTGCTTGTTCATGACGTCGTCATAGCGGAGGACGTTCTTGCGGATTTCGAAGTTGCTGGACTCGACCCTTTTCTGGGCGCTCTCGATCTGCTTGGAAATGATTTTCGCCTCGATCGGGACATCATCGTCCGGGTTCAGCTTCTCCATTACGCCGGAGATACGGTCCGCGCCGAAACGGCGCATCAGATCATCTTCGAGCGAGACGTAGAAGCGCGTGCTGCCAGGATCGCCCTGCCTGCCGGCTCGGCCGCGCAGCTGGTTGTCGATACGGCGGCTTTCATGCCGCTCTGTGCCGATGATATGAAGACCGCCGAGGGAGACCACTTTCTGGTGCTCCAGTTTTACGTCCGCGGCGAACTGATCGTATAGCACTTTGTACTTTGCCCTTGCCGCAAGGATTTCTTCGTTGTCGGTGTCGGCATGGCTGGTCGCCTCCTCGATGAGGTCCTCTTCCATTCCCTCCTGACGGAGCGCCCGCCTTGCAAGAAAATCCGGATTGCCGCCGAGCAGGATGTCCGTACCGCGGCCGGCCATGTTCGTGGCGATGGTGACCTGGTTCAGTTTTCCTGCCTGGGCAACGATTTCCGCCTCCTTGGCGTGGTACTTTGCGTTCAGCACCTCATGGCGGATCCCCTTGCGTTTCAGGAGCTGCGAGAGATATTCGCTTTTTTCAACGGAGATCGTACCGACCAGAACCGGCTGACCCGTTGCGTGGTACTGCTCGATTTCTCTGATGACCGCGCGGAACTTGCCCTCTTCCGTGGAATATACGACATCGTTCATATCTTCACGGATCATCGGCATGTTGGTCGGGATCTCCACGACGTCGAGGTCATAGATATCCATGAATTCCGACTCTTCCGTCTTTGCGGTACCGGTCATTCCGGCCAGCTTTTTGAACATGCGGAAATAGTTCTGGAACGTGATGGTGGCGAGCGTTTTGTTCTCATGCTCGACTTTCACGCCTTCCTTGGCTTCCAGCGCCTGGTGCAGGCCTTCGTTGTACCGCCTTCCGATCATCAGACGTCCCGTGAATTCGTCCACAATGATGACCTGGCCGTCCTGGACGACATAGTCCTTGTCGCGTACGAAGAGGGATCTTGCGCGCAGCGCCTGCAGGATGTAATGATTCAGCTCCGTGTTGTCCGGATCGGCAAGGGAATCGATGCCGAAATACTGCTCGGCTTTCCGGATTCCCTGGGCGGTAAGCTGAACGGTGCGGCGCTTGATGTCGCACTGGTAGTCGCCGTCTTCGGGGATCTCCTCACCCATAAGGAAATCCGCCTTGCTCTGCTGCACCAGATTGGCGCCGCGGTGGAGCTTCTGCACGAAACGGTCGGCTTTTTCGTACATTTCCGAGGAAACCTCGCCCATTCCGCTGATGATCAGAGGGGTCCGCGCCTCGTCGATCAGGATGGAGTCCACCTCGTCGACGATCGCGTATTCGAGTTCCCGCTGCACCATCTGCTCACGGTAAACGACCATGTTGTCTCTCAGGTAATCGAATCCGAATTCGTTGTTCGTTCCGTATGTGATATCCGCGGCATACGCGGCACGGCGTTCCGCACTGTCCAGATCGTGCACGATACAGCCGACGCTCAGCCCGAGAAAACGGTGGATCTTTCCCATCCACTGCGCGTCGCGGTGTGCGAGGTAATCGTTCACGGTGACGATATGGACGCCTTTCCCGTTCAGCGCGTTCAGGTAAGAGGGAAGCGTCGCGACCAGCGTTTTTCCTTCGCCCGTTTTCATTTCGGCGATTCTGCCCTGATGCAGCACCATACCGCCGAGCAGCTGGACATCAAAATGCCGCATGTTGATGGTACGCACCGCGGCTTCACGCACGACGGCAAACGCCTCGCACATGATATCGTCCAGCGTTTCGCCGTTCCGCAGGCGCTCTTTGAACTGCGCTGTTTTTCCGCGCAGTTCAGCGTCGCTGAGCCGTTGGATGTCGGGTTCCAGCGAATTGATCCTTGCGACATAAGGGCGCAGCTTTTTCAGCCTGCTCTCGCTTGTGTTTCCCAGAAGGCTGTCAAAAAAACTCATGGGGAAAAAACCTCTCTGAACGCTTGTTTCAAGCGGAATATTAACCCAATGATTATAGCATATACGCGATGTTTCAAAAAGGCATTAATGTGAAGGCCACGGGAAGAAATTGTCACCTTTCACGAGATAGGCCTGCTGCGAGATGCCCGCCATGGGAGAATCCGACAGGGAATCCGAGAAAAAGTTTTCGATCGCGACGTCCGGATACCGTTCGCGGAACCGCAGGATTTTTTCCGAACCGCTGCAGTTCAGCCCCGTATACGCGCCGGAATGCATGTCTACCGGAGAACCCATGACGCTTGAGATGCCGAGCGCCCTGCACGCGGGAAGAACCAAAAACTCCGGGGACGCCGAAATGACGACATCGTCGTCCCGGTGGATCCCGGGATACCAGCTTTTGATGTTGCACATATGCTCCACCCAGAAATCCCGGAGCCTGTCCTCCATCGACGGGATGCGGCGGAACATGCGGAACAAAACCTGCTTTGCTCCGGTCTTACTTGTCAGGTGCAGTTTGTAGAAACAATAAGCGCAGGCAAATCGAAGTACATAAACAGACAGGAAAGGCTGTTTTTTGATGTTGTAGAGGATAAAGTCAGCGGTGCTGTCTCCACGGTAGATGGTGTTGTCAAAATCAAATACGTTCACGGCAGGAGCGGATCGGATCAGAATTCCCCGGTGCAGATCACGGCCGCCGGGCCTGTCATAAAGACGTGATCCGACGCATCCCAGTCGATGTGCAGCTCGCCCAGCTCGATTCGGACGGTAACGGATCTCTCCGTTCTGTTGTTGAGCACGCAAGCGACGAGGGAGCTGCTGGCTCCCGTGCCGCAGCACAGGGTTCTTCCGCAGCCGCGTTCCCAGGTGCGCATTTCGATCGTGTTTCTGTCTATGACATGGACGAAATTCACGTTGGTGCGTTTCGGGAAAATCGGGGCATGCTCGATGGCCTCGCCATACCTGGAGATGTCAAGATCTGAAAGATCATTCACAAAGACGATCGTGTGAGGCACTCCGACGAGGACGGAGGTGATGCGGAGCGCTGTTCCGAGAACTTCCAGTTCACGGTCAACGCATAATCCGGTTCCGGATACGGGTATTTCCTCGCACTGAAGATGCGGCACACCCATGTCGACCCGGACCTGCCCGGCGTACGGGCCGTCGGATACCAGTTCCGGACAGACGCGGCCGGCCAGCGTTTCCACGGTCATATGCGCTTTCCTGACGATGCCGGAGTCGTAGACATATTTGCAGAAGCACCGGATACCGTTTCCGCACATTTCCGCTTCGCTTCCGTCGCTGTTGAAAATCTGCATGCGGATATCTTCCGTATCGCTGTTTCTGACCACAAGGATGCCGTCCGCGCCGACGCCGGTGTTGCGGTGGCACATCCGAACCGCCAGCGACGCATAGTCCGTGCTGCCGGGGAGCACGCGTCCATCGATGACGAGGAAATCATTTCCAAGCCCGTGCATTTTGGTGAAGAACATGTGTTTTCTCCTTTTCAGCTGAAAAATTCCACGAATGCCTCGTCGGCATAGGACCGGAGTGCGGATTCAAACTCGCGGAACCGCTGCAGAAAATTCAGGGCTTCCGCCGTCAGCTCGGCGCCGCCGCCGCCCTTTCCTCCGGTAACGGACATCAAAAGCTTAAAGCCGAGTGTTTCTTCGGCGGTTTTCACGATCCGCCATGCCTTGCTGTAGGCCATATTCATGCTTGCTGCCGCCTGCCGCAGGGAATGGGTCACCTGCACGCGTTCCAGCAGCTGGGCGATTCCGGGGCCGAAGCATTTCTCGTCTCCATATATCCGGACGATCAGTCCGTAATGCAGTTGCCGTTCCTGCTGCATGATCACACCCCCAAAAAAACAGTCAGCCGAGGTCCGCGATTCGTTGCTGACTGAACGCTTGAATATAGTATAATTGTATGGGAGTTTTTCCGCCTGTGTCAATGCAGATGGAAAAATATGGAGGCATGATGGATCTGATCAGCGAAATCCGCAGTGCGGTCCGGGAGGGGATCAAACGGGGCCTTTGCCTTGAAGCCGATGAAGGGCAGATCTGCATTCCCGCGAAAGAGGCAGCGGTTTCCAGTTCCGTACTGGTGCGGACAGGCTCTGACGCTGCGGCGGAAGCGATGCGGCTGAACCGGTGCCTGGACTGTTTCCCGGACGTCTGCGGCGCAAAACTTTTGTCCCGGGTCAGGGGCAGCAGAGGGTGGCTTCTGTTCGATCTGTCCAAAGAACTGTACGACGCGGCGGCGCGGATCGCACTTCCGCCGGCGGCAGGTACGGACGGAGCGTCATTCTGCTACTACAGGATGAAAATGCTGGCAAGATATCCTTCCTGCGGCTGTCCTGACGACGAATCCGTTCAGCGGGCGCTTCTTCTCTGCTGGACCGCATACGCGGGTCCGTCGCAGTCGGGAAGGAAGCGGGCGGAGGACGCGCTGCTGACGATGGGGAGGCATCTGCCCGCCCGGGACCGTCAGTGCCTGATCCGGCAGTGTGGGGATATAGGACGAACAGCCATACGGCTTTTATACAGCGAGTAAAGGGAGGAGACAATACATGAGAATACAATACTACGGGCATTCCTGCTTTCTGATCACCACGGATTCCGGACTGCGCATCCTGACAGACCCGTGCGACCCCACTACGGGATACACGCTGAAAAACATCCGGTGCGACTGTGTTACGGTCAGTCACTCGCACTTTGATCACGGCTATACGGACGCAGTCAGCGGCTCTCCTGCCGTTCTGGAGAGCGGGGCGGATCTGCGCATCGGGGACGTCAGGATCTATACCGTCGGAACATACCATGACGACAAGGAAGGCGAACTTCGCGGGGAAAACGAGGTTTTCTGCTTCGAGGCTGACGGGCTCCGTTTTGCGCACCTCGGCGATTTCGGCGAGGCGGAACTCCGGGAGGAGACGGCCGAAGCGATCGGACAGCTGGATATCCTGTTCGTTCCGGTCGGGGGAACATTTACGGTCGATGCCGCCGGCGCTCTAGCCGTGGCGGAGAAACTGAACCCGAAAATCCTGATTCCGATGCATTACATGACCGAAGTGCTGTCGTTTAAGATCGCGGGAGTTACCTCGTTTTTGAAAGCGGCAGGAAACAAGTGGAAAAAGGACATCCTGAACGTGCCGTACGCTACCGTCAGCAGGGAAACGCTGCCTGAGAAACGGACGATTCTCGTAATGGACTATCTGAAGAAATAGGGAACGCTAGTGCCCGGGAATCAGATAAAGGAAGACGTTTGCCTTATAGAAGAAGTTCCCGAAAAATGATTCCGACACGAAGACATACAGCTTCGGCAGAACGGTCAGGCAGATCGGCATGAGCAGGAAGATCGCGAAAAGGATCAGCAGGCCCTGAATGAGGCCGATGCCCGCGCCGATCAGACCGTCTCCGCGAACGAGAGAAGGGAAGCCGTTTCTGCCGTATTCGATGCTCTGGATAATGATCGCGAGAACGACCCGGAGCACGGTAAAAATGATCAGCAGGGAAAAGATGTTGATGACGACGGAGACGATCGTCAGATTGAAGTAATCTCCGAGCGTCGTGACCCCCTGATTGGCGAATGCCTCCGAGGCAACGTTCTGAATAACGCGGCGGCCCATGGGGATCGGCATGTCCGCATTGTCAACGATCGTCCGGAGACGGTCGGAGGAAATCTGGCTGATGGGAATACGGGTCAGTTCGACGTCCGTTGCCGCGACATATTCGGCTCCCTCTGTATAGTAGAGAAGCATGTTGTACAGGGATTCGTGCCCCTTGATGGCGCCGGAGACCAGCGGCAGAAAGATGAACCCCGCCACATAGGAGATGACCGTCGCCACGGCGCCGAGCGCGGCGTTGATAAAGCCGCGGTAGAAACCGCTCAGAACCGCTATGGCAAGGATCAGCAGTACGCCAACGTCGATTGCGTTCACAATGGCCTCCAGAAACTATTTCACAGACGCCGTATAGAACTGTCCGCCGCTTTCCAGCAGGAGCATGGTGTCGGACAGTTTATAGGCGTTTTCGATCGGATATTCCAAAGCAGCCGTTTCCGAAAGGGAACCGTCGAGCTTGTAGGTAAACATTTTCTCCCGGGAAACAACGATCAGGGAATTATTCATCAGAAAGCCTGCGACGCCTTCGCTCGGGAGCTGCAGGTATGTTTCCTTTACGGAATTGTTGGCTTCATCGATACGCAGCAGCTTGACGGAATGCATGTCGCCTCCGCGCGGTGTCAGGAGAAACGTCGGCGTAGCGGAGAAATCCAGCACGGTGTAGCCGTAGATGGTAAAACGGCTGGACTCCTGGTTGCCGTCATGCGTATAACGGATGATCTGGTTTGTTCCTGCAACGAAAATGCTTGAGTTCGTGATGTAAACATCTTCGACCAGCTGGCTCTGGATCTGAATGGCGCCTGTCTGGCTTTTTTTTGCGAGCTCATACGTGCGGATCGTGACGGTCGGTTCACTTGCCGTGATAGACAGGAGTTCGATCCAGAATCTCTCTCCGTTCACGTTGTAGAATCCGAAATCAACGATAAACGTGCTGCCGGGAAGGATCTGGTCCAGCTGTTCGCCGTCTTCCGTCATGATGAGGACGCTCTCCTGACCGTCGGAATCCTTTCGGAGCACCGCAAGGTGCGAGATGCCGCATTCTACGGTCTCAATGGTTCCCGTGAAGGTCATGGGGGAAGCCTTGCCGACGATCTGCAGGGAGTTCCGGTTATAGACCGCGGACATGGTTGTGTTTCCGGTCATCCGGATATCATCCGCAGCGGTACCGTACGTGTAATTCCTCTTCTGATCCAGCCAGTCATAATAGTGAATCGCGCCGTCCGTCTGGTACAGAAGCCCGCGGCCGGTATTCAGATGCGTCATCCCGGAAGTGATCGGGGTCTGCGTCATGGCGATCGTGCGCTCGCGGTCACGGAAAAACATCAGATACACAACCAGAGCAACCGTAAATACGCCCACCAGAATTGCTGTAAACAGCAGTGTGCGGAATCCGCGGCTTTTTTTCCTGCGCGGAGGGCTCTGACGGCGTGATGCCTGATTGGAACGATAGCGGGACTCCATTGCTCAGATGTCTTCGGGCACAGCCAGATTCAACATACCGGGGAGAAGTTTGATCGTTACGGGAGTGCCTCTCATAATGGTCCCGTCCAGCTCCATCATGGAATCCGGTTCGCACAGCACCTCGAGTTCCGTTGTCTGGAAACAGGTGCAGTACTTTGTTGCGGTATGGGTGCCCTTCAGGAATTTTGCAAGGACATACAGAACGGAGAGGCGTGATACGTCATGAATGACGCAGACATTGAATTTCCCGTCGAACGGGTCTGCGCCGGGCGTGATGTTCAGGCCACCGCCGAAATGCGTGCCGTTACCCGCCGCAAGGATCAGGGCGTTTTTTGTAATGGTCCGTTCAGGCGTTATGATCGTCATTTTTCTCGGGGTCAGATGGGAGATGCATTTCAGGAGCGCCTTCATGTATGCGCGGCTCCCGGTAAATCCCTTCGCGCGGAGCTCATCGGTAACGACCAGGACATCCACGTCGAAGCCGACGCCCGCGATATTGAAAAACAGTTTTCCGTTTGCCGTTCCGACGTCCATTTTCCGGATATGATCGGACAGCGCGATATCAAGCGCGGCGGCGGGATCGGAAGGAAGACGGAGCGGCCGGGCAAGATCGTTTCCGGAACCGCAGGGAACGATGCCGAGAACGACATCCGTTCCGATCAGCGACGGTGCTATTTCACGAAGCGTGCTGTCTCCGCTCAGCATCAGAATGCGCTTTGCCCCGGACGCGACCGCCTCCTCGGCAAGCAGGGAAGCGTGCCCGGGGTATTCCGTCATCGCGGAGGAGAAAGGAATGTCTTTTGCTTTCAGGATTGTAGAGACCAGTCTGAAGGTTTTTTCCCCCGCTCCTGCGCCGGAGACCGGGTTCCAAATGATATGCAGCGAAGATACCATACATCAAGCTCCCGATGATTCGTTTATGTTGAAGAAATTTTAACATACATTAAAACAGAATGCAAAAAAGTACCTTTGCTGGACGCTGTTTGATACAATGATAAATGTGAAAAAAGGGGATTACATTATCATACTGCTGACGCTTCTTTTAGCAGTCGTTCCCATCGGGATCCGCCTGTTCCGCGCGGTCCCGGAGCGGCAGGAGTCCATCGTAACGGTCTCAAAAGAGGGGGAAATCATCTATCAGGGATCGGTCGGGACGGACTGCGTTGTGGAAACGGCCGACGGAGGAAACAGGATCGTCATCCGGAACGGCGCGGTTTTCATGGAATACGCGGACTGTCCGGACCAGACATGCGTGAAGGAAGGGAGAGCTGGCCCCGGGAAGCCGCTGGTATGTCTTCCCAATCATGTAATTGTTACGGTTGCGGCTTCGGACGGAGAATCGGGATATGACGCGATCGCAAAGTAAAAATACCGGGAGGATCGCCCGCCTTGCAGTTCTGACTGCCATGGCGCTTGCCTTGCAGTGGCTGGAAACCCTTCTGCCTCCCCCGGTTCCGGCCGTTCCGGTCAGGATCGGGCTCGCGAATATCTTCGTGCTGTATGCGATGATGGAAATGACCCCGGGGGATGCGCTGGCCGTTTCGGTCCTCAGGAGCCTGCTTCTCCCGCTGATAACCGGGAACGTTTCGGGACTGCTCTACAGTCTCTGCGGGGGAGTTCTGTCGTGGATCGCGATGACCGTTCTACTGGGATCGTACCGGAGGGGGAGGATCAGCAGCATCGGGCTCAGCGTTGCGGGCGCGGCGGCATTCCAGATCGGGCAGGTCCTCGCAGGGTGTTTCATCGTGGGGACGGTGATTTTCGCATATGCGCCGGTCATGATTCTTCTGTCGGTCCCGGCGGGAATCGCTACGGGATGGATCAGCGGCATTCTTGTTTCCCGGGTTTCCGGCAAAATCGGGAAACGGGCATAGCGGTCCGAGGGGAGAGGCCGTTTATTCCCTTTTCCACGCAATCATGATAAAATGTAAAATACGTTAATTGACAGGAAAGGATAAATTCCCAGATGTTTCAGGATGAACTTCAGAGAAGAATACATTACGGGGATAAGGACGCATTCCGCGAACTGTACAACCGGTACAGCCGGGATGTGTATTCGCTTGTGTATACGGCTTTGGGCGATGCGGATACGTCCCGCAATTCGATCAAGCAGGTGTTCATGAAGCTTTACCGTGAACTGATCCAGACGGAAGACGATCTGGATCTCGCGGAACGTCTGTCCGCCCTGACAAATGAGGAGATCCGTCTGGCGCGCATTCTGTCCGGAGATTTTTCCAAAGATGCGCTGCAGGTTTTATATACCGTATCCGTAGACCGCGATCCGGATACCGGCGATACGATGATGCGCGTCCGTTCCAGAATGATGGCGGAGGAGGACGGCGGGAACAAACTTCTTTTTCCGGAACCGTCCGGGACTGAAATCGCGGAATCCGGGCACCGGCGCGACGCCCTGCCCGAGGAGAGGTATATCGCGGAGGAAAAACGCAAATCCGTTCCGAAAAAGGAGACGGGAGAAAAACTTCAACGGCCGGAAAGCCGCAAGGATGAGCAATACGTGGGGCTTGACCTGAAAAAAGAGAAGAAACGCGGGGGTTCCACAGCTGTTCTGATCATCCTGATCCTGTTCGTGCTGGCGTTCCTGTGGCTGCTGACGGGAATTCTGATGGATCTGAAGATCATTCCTTTTGCGGACCTCGGCTTCAGCTTTTTCAACCGGCACGTTTTTGAATTCTTTAAAATCCCATCCTGAGGAGACGGAGAGAATGACCTGCAGATTTGCTCCGACCGTTGTACGCAAGGGATATACGCTTGTGGACAACGGTTTTATAGCGGAATATCTTCCGAACGCCAGCAAACTTGAACTGGAGGTATACCTGTACGGCCTGATGCAGTGCAGCCACCCGGGGATCGACGGATCCATTGCCGACGCGCTGGGACTGTCGGAGCAGGAAGTGATCAGTGCGTTCTGCTACTGGCAGACACAGAAGCTGGTCAGGATCCAGTCCGACGCGCCGCTGATCGTGGAGTATCTTCCGCTTCCGAACGAAGGGGATGCGGAGTATTCCCCGGCAAAATACAGCGGACTGGTCGCCAGGCTGAACACGCTGACCGCCCCAAGGCAGTTCAGTGCGCGCGAACTGGCGCATGTATATGACTGGGTCGAAGTCTACGGACTGGACGAGGGCGCCGTTCTGGAGCTCGTCTCGCACTGCATGGAAACAAAGAGCAGGCGGATCAGCATCAATTACATGTCTTCCGTCGCCCAGGCTTGGGCGGAAAGCGGGATCAGGACTTTCGACGACGCGCGCCGGGAAATTGAACGCTATGACCTGTCGAAACACGGGGCGGCGGCAATTCTCCGCCGGTGGAACAAACGCAGGAAACCGACAAAGGACGAGATGGCGCTCTATGAGAAATGGACCCGGGAGTGGGGATTCACAGAGGAAGCCATCATGACGGCGCTCCCAAGGCTCACCGTTTCAGCCAATCCGAATTTCGTTTATCTGGATGAAGTGCTGGACCAGCTGCGCGGCCGGAGCATCACGGAAGCGGCCGACATCGCCGAGGAAGATGAACGCAACGTGCAGGAACGCGCCTTCGTGAAGCTGCTGTTTGACCGGCTCGGGCGCGCGGAGCACGCTACCGCGACACAGAGGGCGCAGATCTCCATGTATCTGGAAAAGTTCGGGATGCCGCGCGAAATGCTGCTGTACGCCGCCGAATGCAGCAGGAACTGCCAGGAACCGTTCGGGAACATGAAGAAATTACTGAACGAGTGGCATGACGCCGGCCTGCAGACGGTAGCGGACGCGGAGCAATACTGGAAGACCCATCAGGAGAAGCCGGGGAACAAAGGCAGATCAAGAGGAAGAAACACGGAATACGCGCAGCGGGAAGTCACGGACGAACAGTTTGCGGATCTGTTCCTTGATCTGAACCGGGATCTTACGGAGGCAGGGAATGAACCTGAGGATTGAACGGATCTATGACGAACTTCGGCGGCGGACCCAGAAGGAGCGGGATGACCGCGCGGAGTACATATATCAGCGGCTGCCGGAACTCAGGTCGATTCCGGAAAAACGGCGCGCCCTGGTGAAGGACGCCGCCATGAAGCGGATCACCGCTGCGGAAGCGTCGGAAGAACTGGATCTGCTGGACCGGCAGGAGCGGAAGCTGCTGGAGGACAGCGGCTTCTCCGCGGACATGCTGGAAGTCCATCCCAGATGCCCCTTCTGCCGCGATACGGGCTGGATCGGGGAAGCAGAAAGGAAACCCTGCGCCTGCAGGCTGAAACTGCTGGCGGAGATGGATCCGGGAATGGGGATCAACAGCAGGCAGACGTTCGAACGGTTTTCGGAAGACATTTATCCTACGGAAGAACAGAAAAGACAGACAAGGACTGCGCGCATCTGGTGCGAACAGTATGCGGATTCTCTTCCTTCACCCGAAAAGAAGAATCTCCTGCTGACCGGCATGGCGGGACTCGGGAAAACCTATCTTTGCAATTCGATCGCTTACCGGGCTCTGTCGAGAGGCATAGACGCGAGGGTCATAACGGCATATACGTTCATTCAGACGGTACTGGAGGGGATCCGGACGAAAACGGGAGCGGTCCCGGATTTCTGCCTCCGCATTCCGCTCCTGATCATCGATGACCTGGGCAGCGAGTCCGTGATCCCGAACATATCGGAGGAAGCGCTGTTTTCCGTGCTGAATGAGCGGATCCACACCGGGAAACCGACGGTCGTGGCGACGAATCTGTCCTACGCCGCGCTCCAGGAGCGTTACGGAGAAAGGGTCACTTCAAGACTTGCCGACCGCACGGTAACGCAGGCCATTCAGCTGACAGGAGAAAACCTTAGACGGAAACAGGGGCTATGCTGACACTTATCGCGTCTCCAATCGGCAATCTTTCGGATATCACATTCCGCGCGGTCGAAGCGCTGCGGAATGCGGATGCCGTTTATTGCGAGGATACGAGACATTCCCTGATTCTGCTCAACCATTTCGGGATCCGGAAAACGCTCGTTTCCTGCCATGAGCATAACGAGCGTTCCAGAGCGGAAGAGGTCACGGAGCGGGTGCGGAGAGGGGAAAACATCGCATATCTGTCGGACGCGGGGATGCCGGGCATATCCGATCCGGGCGCCGTGCTGGTTTCCGCCTGCATCGAGCAGGGGCTCCCGTACACGGTGATCCCGGGTGCGTCGGCCGTGCTGACCGCGGTCGTGCTGTCCGGGCTGCCCGGAAGCACGTTTTCATTTTTCGGGTTTCTTCCCCGGGACCGCAAACCCCGCAGGGAAACGATGGACAGGATCTGCCGGTGCGGGCATCTCGCCATCCTGTTTGAGAGCCCGCACAGGGTCGGAACGACGCTGAAGGAGTTTTCCGAAAGGATCCCGGACTGTCCTGCCGCGCTGCTGCGGGAACTGACGAAACGGTATGAGTCCGTGGAGCGGGGTACGGTTCGGGAACTCGCGGAGCGCTACCTTCAGAATGAACCGAAAGGCGAATGCGTGATCGCGATTTGCTGCCCCGATCAGGCAGGGGAAACGATTACCGAAGAAGCCGCAGAGGCGATGATCCGGGATCTGCTTGCCGAAGGATGCTCCGCAAAGGATGCTGCTTCGCAGGTGTCGCTGAAGACCGGGATCCGGAAGAATACGCTTTATGCGAAAGCGATGGAAATCAGAAACACACAGGAGTAACAGGAATGGCAAAAACACGCAAGGAGATCGATCCGAAGTACCAGTGGAAACTGGAGGATATTTTCGATTCCGACGAAAGCTGGGAGAAGGAATTCGGCGAAGCGGGAAAACTGACGGAACAGATCGGATCTTTCCGGGGAAACCTTGGCAGTTCATCGGACAGGCTGTATGAAGCCCTTTCGCTCGCAAGCGATTTGTCGCTCAAGGCGGAACGGCTGTTTGTCTACGCGCATATGCGCAAGGATGAGGATAACGGGAACACCAAGTACCAGGGAATGACCGACCGCGCCATGCAGATCATGGTTGAAATGGGGGCCGAAAGCTCGTATTTTGAGCCTGAGATGCTTGCGATCCCGGAAGATCTGCTGGCGGAATGGAGCCGTGAGGAACGGTTTGCACGGTTCCGCACCCGGATCGCGGATCTCAACAGAAAAAGAGCG
This sequence comes from Clostridia bacterium, assembly GCA_017429985.1. Classification (GTDB taxonomy): domain Bacteria; phylum Bacillota; class Clostridia; order Christensenellales; family CAG-138; genus JAFRNW01. Next base: position 80,659 of record JAFRNW010000004.1, read on the forward strand.
CATGTGCTTTCTTCCGGTGAGGAACGGATCCTTGCCATGGCGGAAGACCCGCTGACAGGACCGGAAAACAGTTTTACAATGCTTTCCGATGTCGATCTGAAATTCGGCACGGTCACGGACGGGGAAGGGAACGAGGTGCAGCTTACGCACGGCACCTACGGCCTTCTGATCATGGATCCGGACAGAAACGTCCGCAGGGAGGCATATGAGAAACTGTACGCCGCATACGGCAGTGTGAAAAATACGATCGCGGCGATGTATACCGCATCCGTCAAGGCGGACGTGTTCCGGGCCAGGGCGCGGGGATACGACGGCGCGCTGGAAGAAGCCCTGTTTGCCAACAATGTTCCCGTTTCCGTATACGAACAGCTGATAGAGGCGGTGCACGAAAAGCTTCCCGCGCTCCGGAAATACATGGAGATTCGGAAACGCTGCCTCGGTGTCGACCGGCTGGAGATGTACGATCTTTATACGCCGCTTGTGCCGGAATGCAATATCCCGATGGAATTCGAAGAGGCCAGGGATATCGTGAAAAAAGCCCTGGCACCGCTCGGAACGCATTACGCGGAGCTTCTTGACAAGGCGTTTGCAGAAGGCTGGATCGATATCTATGAGAACGAGGGAAAGACTTCCGGGGCATATTCCTGGGGTGTTTACGGAGTCCATCCGTACGTTCTTCTGAATCACCAGAACGATCTGTCCCACGCGTCGACTCTGGCGCACGAGCTCGGGCACGCGATGCACAGCTATCATTCCAATGCTGCCCAGCCGTATGAGACCTCCGAGTATGCCACGATGGTGGCGGAAGTTGCCTCGACCGTGAACGAAATGCTGCTGAAACGGTACTATCTCGCGAGGGAAACGGATCCCAGAAAACGGGCATATATCCTGAATGAACTGCTGGAGGATGTCCGTACGACCTGCTTCAGGCAGACGATGTTTGCGGAATTCGAGATGAAAGCGCACCGGATGGCGGAAGCCGGGGAGGCTCTGACGGTGGACAGCCTGTCAGATCTGTACAGAAGCCTGAACGAGCTCTATTATCCGGATGTGCATGTGGACGACAACATAGCGCTGGAGTGGATGCGGATCCCGCATTTTTACCACGCGTTCTATGTTTATCAGTATGCGACCGGCATCTGCACCGCGATCGCACTCTCCAATGCGATACTGGAGAAAGGCGAAACCGACCGTTACATCGCCTTCCTTTCCAGCGGGGGGAGCGATTACCCGGTCAATCTTCTGAAGGAGGCGGGGGTCGACCTGACGAAGAAGGAAAGCATACTGTCGGCCCTGGATGAGTTTGAAAGCCGTGTGGAAGAACTGAACAGTCTGTTGGGAGGAAAGAATTAAATGGAAAATCTGTTTAACAAAGAAGACGCCGCGGTGTTTATCCTGAACAAATTCAAGGAGCAGGGAGATTTCTCGTTCGTGGACGAAAAACTGTTCTGCGAAATGGTGCGGGATATCCAGGATCTGGATGCGCAGTATATTGACCAGTGCGAGTCGGAAGACGCTGTTTACGATGATGACGAAGCATATGAACGGATCCACAACGCAATGACTGCGAAGTATCCCGACTTTAAGACCTATATGATGCGGCTCGTGGACGATTATCTCGGCTACAGCGAGGATTATCTGGAGTCGATCGGCGCAATAGACTGGGAATAAACAGGATCCGCAGACGCAGGGGCGTTTGCCGGGGCCCGATGCCGCTCCCGGCCTGAGATGACGGAACAGGATACGGAACGAAATGCCGTGGGATTGGTTTCCCGCGGCTTTTTTCGTACAGGCGCGGCTTCCCTGAAAAGAATTGGCAAAGGATAACGGCAGACCATCCGGAATTATGGTAAAATAAATCAACACAGATCAATTGGAAAATGAGGAGAAAGCAGCCATGGCAAGCGAAGAAAGGCAGTTTATTCTTTCGTGTGAATCAACGGCAAATTATCCGTATGATTACTGGGAGAAACGGAATGTTCCTGTTCTGGAGTATACCTATCTGTTCGGAGAAGAGGAGTTCCCGGATGATATGGGAAGAAATCCGGACGCGCTTCCGGAATTCTACAGGAGGATCGACAAAGGAGAAATGCCGTCCACTTCTCAGATCAATGTTGCGCAGTATCTGGAATTTCTTGAACCGCTTCTGCAGAAGGGGGATGTCCTGCATGTCGCGTTCGGAACCGGCATGACGCCCGCCTATCATAACGCGGTGACGGCGGCGGGACAGCTCCGGGAGAAGTATCCGGACAGGAAGCTTGCCGTAGTCGATTCCCTGTGCAGCTGCGCGGGCTATGGCATGCTGACGGAATATGCCGTCGACATGCGGGATGAAGGGAAAACTCTGGAGGAAACGGAAGCGTGGCTTCTGGAAAACCGGAATAAAATGCATCACCAGTTTTTCTCGACCGATCTGAAATACTTCAGAAGGAGCGGAAGAATGTCAGGCGCGGCCGCGACCGTCGGAGCTGTCCTGAACATCTGCCCGCTGATGCACCTGGATGACAGGGGAAGGATCATAGCCTACGACAAGGTCCAGGGGAAAAAGCGTGCGATCAGCGAAACGGTCCGTGCCATGGCCAGACTGGCGGACAACGGGACCGCTTATTCCGGGAAGTGCTGTATTTCCCATTCCAACGTGCAGGCCATAGCGGAGGAACTCCGTGAGAAGATTGCGGAAGCATTTCCGAATCTGAAGAGGGACGATATCAAAATCTATGACATCTGCCCGATCATCGCCGCACACTGCGGGCCCGGAACGACCGCCGTATACTTTCTGGGATCGCCCCGGCCTCCGGAAAAAGCATGACGGAAGGAGCGGTTATGGAGCAGATCAAAGACAGGTTTCTCCGGTATGTGGCTGTTGATACGCAGTCCAAAGACGGAGAGGAGCAGGTGCCCAGCACAAACAAGCAGTTTCAGCTTGCAGAGATGCTTGCGGGGGAACTGATCCGCATGGGAGCTGAGGACGTCCAACTGAGCGAGCATTGCTATGTGACCGCCACCATCCCCGCAAACATGGAGGGGAAAGCCCCGGTAATCGGGCTGATTGCGCACATGGACACGTCGGATGCGGCAAGCGGCGCGGATATCAGGCCCGTCATCACAGAAAGATACGACGGGACGCCGATCCGTATGTCCGACAAAAAAACGCTGGATCCGGCGGAGTTTCCTTCCCTTCTGAGGCATATCGGGGAAACAGTCATTTGTACGGACGGCACAACGCTGCTCGGCGCGGATGATAAGGCCGGGGTGGCGGAGATCATGCAGGCGGCGGAGATCCTGTTCTCAAAGGACGCGCCGAGGCACGGAACGATCCGGATCGCCTTTACGCCGGACGAAGAGGTGGGAAGAGGCGTTGACTGCTTTGACGTGGAACAGTTTGCCGCTGATTTTGCCTATACGGTTGACGGAGGAGATCTCGGGGATCTCAGTTATGAATGTTTCAATGCCGCCGGCGCGGAGATCCTGATCGAGGGCGTATCCATCCATCCCGGAGAAGCGAAGGGGAAAATGAAGAACTCGCTTCTGATTGGAATGGAACTGCAGTCCATGCTTCCCGTGTTTATGAATCCTGCGGCAACGGAAAAGCGCGAAGGGTTTTTCCACCTGGACCGCATGAGCGGAAGCGTGGAGCGTACCGTCATGAAATATATCGTCAGAGATCATGACAGGGAACTGTTCGAAGCGAAGAAACAGCTCCTGATCTCGGCGTGCGCGTTCATGAACGAAAAATACGGATCCGGCACCGTGACGCTCAACATGAACGATTCCTATTACAACATGATTGAAGCGATGGATATGGAGGTCGTGAACAGAGCCATCCGTTCCATGAAAGCGGTCGGGATCGAACCGGTGATAGAACCGATACGCGGCGGAACGGACGGGGCGAGGCTGTCTTTTATGGGCCTTCCGTGTCCGAATCTCTGCGCCGGGGGCAACAACTTTCACGGCCCGTATGAGTATGTGACCGTTGAGACAATGGAAAAGATCACAGAGCTGCTGGTTGAACTGGTTACAGACCGATAAATCGAATTTCGGAGCATCCATATGAATATCAGAAAAATAGCGGAACGCGCAGGCGTTTCCGTCGCAACGATATCTCGTGTTCTGAATCACCCGGATCTTGTCTCTCCGGAGACCAGAGAAAGGGTGTATGCAGTCATGAAGGAAAACCAGTACACTCCGAACTGGTTCGCCAGAAACCTGACGCAGAAGCAGACAAGGACGATCGCCTTCATATATCCGTCCAACGATTCCACGTTTCTGCAGGCTGTCGCAGACGGCGTGGAAATCGTAGCGCTCAACAAGAAAAACCTCGTGTTCCTCTGTCACACGAACGGGACGGCGGAAATGGAGCGAGAATACCTGGAACTGATGGTTCAGCGAAACGTGGACGGGATCATCCTCTTTTCCTCCCGCCTTCCGCAGGAAAAGATCGAGCAGGTCGCCGGACTGGGCATTCCATGCGTGCACATCGGCCGCGAGGGTGCCGATACAGAAAGGAAGAACTGCTATATCAACTACATCGACGCCGCCGCCAAGCTGACGGATCATATGATTCAGCTGGGATACCAGCAGATCTATCTCCTTCTGGACAGCATGCTCGTCAACGAAGCGGACGAGATCAAAGAAGGGTTTGAGCTCGCGGCATCGAAGGCTCCGACCAAGCTGGAGACGGATGTGTATGTTGCGGACCGGTCCATGCAGGGCGGCATGCTGTTCGCGCACAGGATGATTCAGGCAGGGAAAATGCCCAGGGCGCTGATCACATCCTCGGCAAGACAGGCGTTCGGCGTCATGAAGGCGGCGAGGCTTGCAGGCATCAGGATTCCCGAAGACCTTGCGATCGCTTCCATGACGGATTCTTCCGTTTCAACACTGGTCGATCCTCCGCTGACCGCGGTCGACAGACCGGGCAAACGACTCGGGATGGTCACGGCAAGAATGCTGTTTGACTGTATCGAGAACCGTGAGTTTGCGACACAGAATGCCCAGCACGTGGAGCTTTTGGCCAAGCTTGCGATCCGCAAGTCGTGCGGGAACAGGAAATTCATTTATGAACTGTTCGAGTGAGGAAAACTGATATGGCTGATTTGTCTGTGAAGCTCGGAGATCTTGAACTGAAAAACCCCGTGATGGTTGCCGCAGGTCCGTGGACGAGGGATCCCGCTTCCATACAGCGCTATGTTGACGCGGGCGCGGGAGCGGTTATTACGGAATCCATCACGATGGACGCAAACCAGGCGTCCCGTCCGTATCTGTACCGGAACGGGGAGCAGATATTCAATACAAAACTCCACTCGACGCTTTATCTGGAACAGTGGGAGGAGCTTGCCGCAGGGATGGATATGCGTGACTGCAAACTGATCTGCAGCATCTGGGGCAGCACGGTCACGGAAGTACGCTATCTTTCCAATTATGTGCAGCGGCTCGGCGCCGACGCGGTCGAGCTGAGCCTGTATGCGCCGATCGGCAGCAGGAACCAGAGCATGTGCACTTCGGCCGAGCATATTGCAGACGTGATAAGGGAAACCATGGACGCGGTCGACATCCCCGTTATGGTAAAGCTCCCATACGAGGTCAGCTTCTTTCCGGAAGTCCTGCAGGCGATTTACGACGCGGGCGTCAAGACGGTTTCCTCCATCGACGCGCTGCGCGGAATATCCGGCGTGGATATTGAGACCGCGACGCCGAACATGCCTACCTACGGCGGGTATTCCGGAACGCCGATCCGGCCGGTCGCACTTGCGACGACAGCGATGCTGCGCCAGTATACGCCGTTCTACATCTGCGGGTGCGGGGGCATCCAGAACGCGGAGAATGCAATCGAGCAGATGATGCTCGGCGCCAGTGCGTTTCAGTTCGCGTCCGCGCTGTTCAGCAGAGGCGAGCGGCTGATCCGCGACACGGTGAACGATCTCCAGAACTGGCTCGATCAGCACGGTTACAGAAGCGTGGAAGAGATCATCGGGCTTGCGCTTCCCAGGATGACGGCATTCGAGGCGATTCCGATCCGCCCCATCTATGCGGTTGCCGAGAAGGAATGCGACAGAAAGGACTGCGATCTCTGCAGGCAGGGCTGCATCTATCAGGCGATCGAGTACGTGAAAGGGAAGGGATACCGGATTCTGGAAGACCGCTGCGAGGGGTGCGGACACTGCATGAGCGTTTGCCCGGAGAACAAGATCCGTCTGGGAGGGATCCCTCCGGTTTCCTACAGAAAACGCAACTAAACAACGGACTTTTCAAGCCGAGCACAAAATGAAAAGAGACGCCCTTTCGGGCGTCTCTTATAATTGAAACGAATTATGATGTCTGTCAATTGGAATACTGATTACGCTTCCTTCGGTTTTCCGCCGCCTGTTGCGAAGTAGACGATAAGCGCAACTGCCATCGCGAGGATGGACGGGACGCCCCACTTGAAGCCCGGAACCAGATATCCGCCGAACAGCATACCAGTCAGAGAACCGCAGACTTCAGCGATGATCGCATTCCAGTGGACTTCCGCAACCTTCACCTTATCGGACATATAGTAGTCCTTGTGAGAGAAGTAGTCGGCGACGATCAGAGCACCGATCGGCGGAAGTGTGCAGTTCAGGATGTTCAGCCAGCTGACGAAGTTCCAGTAGAGCCAGAAAGCGGTAACGATAGCGATAACGCCTGCGATGAGAACCATCGGGCGTTTGCGGACCGGATGACCGAGCGCAGCGGTGATGTTGGACAGACCAAGGGCACCGGTATACAGACCGTTGTCGTTCGTTGTCCAGATGTTCGCACCGAGAACGAGAATGGCGGGGAGCATGAGGCCCATGGCCGCCATGACGTAGAAGATATCGTTCTGGCCCGTGAAAGCGCCTGCGACACCGCCGAAGAAGAACATCAGCGAGTTACCGATAAAGAACGCGATAACGGTGGTCCAGACAGCGGGTTTCAGTTTGGAGAAACGCGTGAAGTTTGGTGTCGCTGTACCGCCTGATACGAAGGAGCCGATAACGAGGCCGATGCCCTCGATGACGGTCAGGCCGCCGGTGCTCTTTGCGAAGACTGCGGTAAATCCGCCGCCGTCAACAAGAGCCTTGATCATGGCATAGCCGCCGAGCAGGGCGATCAGAGGAACGGAAACCCAGGATACGATTTCCAGACCCTTCACGCCGAAGTAAGCGGATGTCGTGATGGCGATACCGATGATGATGTTCATCAGCCAGAGCATGCCGTTGCCGGACCAGCCGAACACATCAGCAAGCGGGTATGCAAACATTGCAAATCCGACGCCTGTCCAGCCGATCTGGGTAAGGGCAATCATCAGGGACGGCAGGCAGGAACCTTTCGAACCGAAAACTCTGTGGCAGAGAAGGTCGAAGTTCAAACCTGTTTTGGCACCTACATAGCCGAGGAAACCGGTATAGACGCCCAGAATCGCGCCGCCGAGGATTACTGCAAGCAGAAAGCCCTTTGCATCCAGCGCGGCAAGCGAAACGCCGGTCCACATGCTTGCGGAGAAGAACGTGAAGCCGAGCATGATAACGAACATGGACCAGAAGCCCTTACGACCGGATTCAGGAATCCGTTCAAAGGTATAGTCTATGTCGACATGTTCTGTTTTAACATTTGCTTCCATAGAATACACTGCCTCCCAATAATAGTTTTGAGTGAATGATTGTATGCACAAATCGATTTGTCTGGCCGGATTTGACTGACATAATTCGTTTCATAAAAAATGCGGTTCGTAAAATGCGTTGTAAAACAACCTGCAGACAATCGATGTGTTGCCGTGTGGAACTCCTATTCATTTGTCAAGGAGCTATGAAACGGGTTACATTAATTTCCCATTATTCTTATGTATAATACAATAAAATGTGACAAATATGCAACTTTTTTTTCAAAACAATCCTGCCGACATGATCACAAAAGGGCTGTTTTTCCAAAAAATCAGAGATAAAAGCCGATATACCACCGTTATTCTTTTAATAGGAAGACGAAAATTCATGGACATTTGGTATGTAATCGGTTACAATTCAAATGGAGCAGAAGGCCTGTTTTCAGGTGTTTTGCCATCTGTGTCTATCGGAATTTTTGCAGAATGGACGATTTCAATAAAAGGAGCTTGATGGATCATGACCACATATACCATAGGGAAGTCGACTGACAGGATCGACGCCGAGGCCAAGGTCACAGGAAAAGCGGTGTTCGGAGATGATGCCCGTTTTCCGAACATGCTTTACTGCAAAGGCGTGTACGCGGAGTATGCGCACGCAAAGATTCTGTCGATCGATACGTCTGAAGCAGAAAAAATGCCGGGTGTCGCCTGCGTCGTAACGGCAAAGGATATTCCCGGTGAAAAAATGTTCGGCGAACTGTATATCGATCAGTACCCGATCGCGGATGACATGACCAGATACCTCGGTGATGTTGTGGCTGTTGTCGCCGCCGACACGCAGGCACAGGCAAATGCCGCGGCGAAGCGGGTGAAGGTTTCGTATGAGCCCCTTCCGGTCCTGACGGTTCCGGAAGCCGCCATCGGAAACGAGCAGGTGATCAATCCGGATTATCCTGACAATATCTGCGGAGGCGTGCATGCGCTGAAGGGGGATATCGACAAGAGCCTCAGGGAATCGGACATTATCGTGGAAGGGCATTTTGAAACCCAGTTTGTCGAGCACGCTTATATTGAACCGGAAGCCGTTACGGTCATCCCGAGCCCGATGCGGCCCGAAGTGACCGTTCTCGGAACACTGCAGGCGCCGTACAACGCGAGGATTTCCATCCACCGCTGCCTGAACGTCCCGATGTCCCAGATCATCATCCGGCCGTCGGCGATCGGCGGTTCTTTCGGAGGAAAAATCGAAACGGCGGAAGCAATGAGCGTTCGCGCGTCATTGATCGCGCTGAAGACAGGCAGGGTAGCGCACTATAAATTAACCAGAGAGGAATCCATCGTTGAGAGTTATAAGCGCCACCCGATCAATTTCGACCTGCAGCTCGGAGCTGATAAGGACGGATACATCAAGGGATTGAAGGTCAAGGCAATCGGAGACTGCGGCTCTTACATCAACATGTCGCCCCCTGTAGCGTATAAAGTCGCTACACTCGGTCCGGGGCCGTACCGGATGGACAGTCTGGACTATGACTGCCAGATGGTTATTACAAACAATAATCATACGGGTTCCATGCGCGGATTCGGAACGCCGCAGGCGATTTTCGCTCTGGAAAACGCAATGGACATGCTTGCCGAAAAGGTCGGGATTTCTCCGCTTGAGATCAGGCGCAGGAATCTGCTTGCAAACGGAGATGTCAGTCCCTGCGGGCATTTGCTTGATTTTCATGAGGTCAGCATTCGCTCCTGCATGGAGAAGGCGGTCAAAGAGCTTGACTATGAGCGCAAATACGCGGAATACAAGGAACAGAACAAGGATCCGAAGCGGAGAATCCGGAGAGGCGTCGGTATTGCGACTACCATGCGCGGCGCAAGCGTAGGCGCTGACGGAAACGGATACGATGTCAGCCGCGTTCTGATCGAGGTGCTCCCGGACGGGAATGTGCATGTGAATCTGGGACTTGTCGAGATCGGTCAGGGTCTGCGGACGACACAGGCGATGATGGCTGCAGAGGGTATGGGCGTTTCTCTCGAGCACGTCACCATGGGCGAAACGGATACTTCAAGGGCGCCGATCACCGGCGCGTGCATCGCGTCCCGCGGAACGTTTGTCGGCGGCATGGCGATCCGCGACTGCTGCGACAAGATCCATAAAATCATGGCCGAAGCGGTTGCCAAAGTGTACAAAAAACCGGTCGACGACATTGTGTTCGAAAATGACCGCGTCCGATTTGCGGACATGGATATCTCTTTCCAGGATGCGGTAAACGCCTGCTATTCCTGCGACGTCAATGTAACCCCGACAGCGGTCGGCACCTATTATGTCCCGATGCTGAAATGGGACGGCCACACGGGCGAACCGTTCTATACCTACACCTATTCCTGCCATGTCGCGGAGGTGGAAGTCGATCTTGACTGCGGCACCGTTGAGATCATCAAGATGGTAGGATGCCATGACATGGGCAGGTCGATCAATCCGATCATGGCGGACGGACAGATCTATGGCGGAATGGCCATGGCAGAAGGAATGGCAATCTTTGAAGATCTTGGTCTGGACAGGAAAACAGGCAGGCTGAAGAATACAAACTACGAGAATTACATCATTCCGACAGCAATGGATGTTCCGGAAAATGTAGCCATCCGGAACGAGAACCCGGATCCGCGCTCCGCGTTTGGCGGGCATTCTCTCGGTGAGCCTGCAACAGAGCCGGGCGTCGGTGCCATTACCTGCGCGATCAATATGGCGCTCGGGAAAGCCGGGTACATCCGTTCACTGCCCGCAGATATTGACAGGGTATTCTTTGCCGGCCAGGAGCTGTTCGGCGAAAAGGAGGCATAAGCGATGCGTTATAAAGACTATTACTCTCCGAACTCTTTAAAGGAAGCAGAGCAGCTTCTGAAAGAACTGGACGGGCCTGTGACGCTTCTTGCGGGCGGAACGGATATCATGGTTTATGCCCGCGAGGATGACCGCTATCAGGATCATCATATTATCAATATCTACGGGCTTCCGGAACTTCAGGGGATCGAGCTGAAGGACGACTGTATCAGGATCGGAGCAGGCGTAACGCATTCTGAGATCGAACAGTCCCCGATCATTCAGAAATACGCGACGGTCCTTGCGGACGGATGCCGGACGGTCGGATCCCTGCAGATCAGGAACCATGCTACGCTTGCGGGAAATATCTGCAACGCGTCCCCGGCTGCGGATTCACTGGCACCGCTTGCGGTTCTCGACGCGAAAGTGGAAGTGCTCCGGGACGGGGAGATGGTCCTGATGCCCCTTTATGATGTGATTGTGAAACCTTACCGGACCAGCCTCAGCGACAGAGACCTGGTTACCGCCGTGATCGTACGCAGGCTTCCGGAAGACGAGATCACGTGCTTCTATAAACTCGGCAGACGCAAAGCGCTCGCTATCTCCAGAATGACGATCACCTATGTGGCGCATAAGGCTGATGACGGAACGGTAGACGACTTCAATATCACAGCGGGCGCGATATTCCCCAGACCGATGACATTCCCGGATATCAATGAAAAACTGCTTGGCAAGAAGCCGGACGAAACGATTCTTGAGGATGTGGCACGCGCGCTTGGGAACAAGATCCCCGAGATCACCGGTATCCGAAAATCCACGGCATACAAACAGCCGGTCTGTTCAAATCTTGCGGCGCGTATTCTGAAGGAAAAACTCCTGGAGGTGTGACAAATGAAAAAAGAGATTACCTTCCGTCTGAATCGAAAGGATTATACGATTGAAGTAGACCCCGGTGCCAGGATGATCGATGTGCTCCGAGACCAGCTGAATCTGCGCGGCACAAAAGAAGGGTGCGGCGTCGGTGAGTGCGGCGCGTGCACGGTCGTTATCGACGGAAAGGCAGTAACAAGCTGTCTGGTCTCCGCTGCCCAGATGGACGGCAGGGACATCATGACGGTGGAAGGGTTGAGCGAAACGGAAATCGGCAGCATACTGCAGAAGTGCTTTATTCAGTACGGCGCCGTTCAGTGCGGGTACTGTACGCCAGGAATGCTCATGAGCGCTTATGCGCTCCTCCTGCATAACGACAATCCGACGAGAGAGGAAATCCGGGACGCCATTGCCGGAAATCTCTGCCGGTGCACAGGCTATGTCCAGATTCTGGATTCCATCGAGAAGGCAAGGGACGAATATCTGGCAAAGGCATAAGCGCAGCGGCCGGTATCGGGTTTTCCAGACCTGACAGAGAATAACAGGACGCGGTCCGAACTGGATCGCGTCCTTTGATTTTGTGCGGAAAGGGTATCCGTACTTACATATTCGGCTTACGGATGATCTCCTGAACGTCATGCGGGGTATACAGGCCGGTGGAAGCGTTAAACTGATAGTTGCTTCGGATCAGACTGGACACATCGTAGGCGCTTCCTTTAATAAACGCGTTTCTGGGGACGGCGATGCCGATTGTCTTGTTGAAGACCAGTACAAGCATATTTGCGTTTTCACGGATATCCGTCACTTTGCTGTAGGGATAGGTACGGATGTTTTCGGATTTTTCCGCGTGCACTTCCACACGGTCCTGATAGAATGTCTGAATCATGCAGGGCAGATGTGCTTTTCCGCCGAATTTATCCAGAAGGTTTTTATACGTTCTTTTTCCCTGAAAGCCGGGATAATACTTTCCGATGAAAATGAAAGCGAATCCGACCATGCAGAGCAGACAGAGAATGATGACGTGCTTACGGTCCGGACCGTTCAGATACAGCTGAAGCCCGCTTATGAGAATAAGGCCTGCGCCGCCGAGACGGATGGCCCTGTTCTTCCGGATATCCATCAAAAAGTGCATGTTCTGATAGGTTTCTTCGTTCGGTATGTACCTTGCTTCGGCGAGCCCGCCTTTCGAAGCGAAACTGTCCGTCTGCGCTTCCGGCTGATCGTTTTCAATAATGGCGGAGGTTTTCTCCGGAACGGCATGCTCCGGCTGCAGCGATGCCCCGCAGTATTTGCAGACGGGGTTTTCGGCATTCGGATCCGTGTCCACATTCTTCCCGCAGTGCGGGCATTTTACTGTTGCAGACTGCATTTGCGATCCTCCCGGATAAGATTCGTATCGCTGGTCCTGCAAACTGGCGCAGAACGGAAGCGACCGCAGGATTTGATTCATTATACTAAATTCATCTGTCAGATAGCAAGAAAACGGGAAGACGCAAAGAGCCTGTCACGAAAAATGTACAGGATGGCAGAATTCAAGTTATAATAATAAAAATGGGAGGTGAGTGCATGCAGATTTCGGAATACGATGCCTATCTGTTCCATGAGGGAACGAACTACGAGATCTATCAGAAAATGGGCGCGCATCTCTGCTCGGAAAACGGGCAGGAAGGGACCAGGTTCATTGTTTGGGCACCCAATGCCAAGAGCGTCTCCGTGATCACGGAAAAGAACAACTGGGATCCGTTCAGAGACGTTATGACCCGTTCGAAGGATGGGATCTTCGAGCTGTTTATCCCGGGAATCGGACAGGGCGATCTGTACCGGCTCGTCATCACCGGCAGGGACGGCATCGTCCGATACAAATCCGACCCGTATGCGTTTGCCTCTGAACTCAGGCCGAAGAACGCATCCATTGTCTGGGGACTGGACAATTACAAGTGGACCGATCAGAGCTATATGGCAAATATGGACGCGAAGAAGGTTCCGCTCAGACCGATGGCGATCTATGAGGTGCATCTCGGATCCTGGAAGAAAGATTACAGAAAGGGCCCCGACGGATTCCTGAATTACCGCGAACTGGCGGACGAACTTGCCGAATATGTCTCCTATATGGGGTTCACCCATGTTGAACTGATCGGAATCTGCGAACACCCGTTTGACGGTTCGTGGGGATATCAGGTAACCGGCTACTATGCGCCGACCTCCAGATACGGAACCCCGGATGATTTCCGCTATTTTGTCGACAAACTGCATAACGCGGGAATCGGCGTGATACTGGACTGGGTTCCGGCGCATTTCCCGAAAGATTCATTCGGACTGGAGCATTTTGACGGATCTTGCCTGTATGAATCCGAAGACCCGCTTCTTGCCGAATACCCGGAATGGGGAACGATGGCGTTCGATCACAGCAAGCCGGAAGTCCGCAACTATCTGATTTCGAACGCACTGTACTGGCTGCGCGAATTCCATATTGACGCATTGCGCGTAGATGCGGTCGCAGCTATTCTCTATACAAGTTTCAGCAGGACGAAATGGAGACCGAACAAATACGGCGGGACCGAGAATATCGAAGGGATCGGTTTCCTGAAACAGTTCAATTCGATGGTCGCCAGACTGACGAAGGGGTATACGATCGCGGAGGATTCTTCCATACTGCCGGGCGTAACAAAGCCGGTCGAGGAAGACGGCCTCGGATTCATGTTCAAGTGGAATATGGGCTGGATGAATGACACGCTCAAGTATTTTGAGAAGGATCCCATTTTCCGCGGATATCATCACGGCCAGCTGACCCATACGACGGATTATGCCTTTTTAGAGAGATTTATTCTGGTCCTTTCCCATGACGAGGTGGTGCATCTCAAGAAATCCCTCGTCGAAAAAATGCCCGGCGCGCAGCAGGATAAAATCGGCGGGCTGAAATCGCTCTATACGTTCCAGATCATGCATCCGGGCAAAAAACTGCTGTTCATGGGACAGGAATTTGCCGAAGAGCGGGAATGGTCCGAGGACAGGATCATTGACTGGGGCCTTTCCCATGAGCCCTGGCACAGGGACGTGATGGACTGCGTGCGGAAGCTGCTGACGCTTTACAGGACATATCCGTGCCTGTACGAAGAGGCGCAGGATCCGAAAACGCTCGAATGGATCAACCGGTATGACTCGATCCGGAGCACGATCAGCTTCATGAGGAGAAACCCGTGGGACTATCATCAGGCTCTGGTCGTGGTATGCAACTTTTCTCCCGTTCCATATGACGACTATACGTTCGGTGTTCCGATCTCCTGTACCTGCAAGGAGATATTCAGTACCTACGACACGCTCCCGGAAAGCGGGGCTGGGGAGCACCGGTCGATTCAAACGGAAGAGCGCCGCTGCGACAATCATCCGAATACCGTCCGCTATTCGCTGAAGCCATATGAGTCGGTTGTATTTGAAATGATTCCGGACAAAGAGTAGGCGAATGATTTGCAAGAAAAACAGAGGCTGTCTGACCGACAGCCTCTGTTGCTTTGGAGACGAACAGATTATTTCAGCGTGATATCGACGCCCTTGCGGATTACATAGGCGGGAGCCGTATGATACCAGATGGCGTGATAGACATCCGGCTGATCCAGAACGACCAGATCCGCGTTTCCGCCGACCTTCAGCTCGTGGTTCTCGATGCCGAGCACTGCTGCTGCCTCGGTTGTGATCATATCGTACAGCAGTTCCATATCGTCAAAGGTCATCATTCTGAGCAGATGCGAGGCAAGGAAGGCGATCTGCAGCATGTTGCATTCGCCATAGGGATAGTATGCGTCCTGGATATCGTCCTGGCCAAGTCCGACATGAATGCCCGCCGCGAGCAGGTCTTTCACGCGCGCTGCGAGAGGACCGGTATGAGGATCGGAGATGAGGCCGATGCCGGCTTTCTTCATGAGACCGACCAGCTTGCGGAAATAGTTTTCCGGATACAGTTCCATGGCACGGCAGTGCTGTGCCGTGACGCGGCCCTGCCAGCCCATGGCGATGGACTGCTTGCAGAGCATTTCCAGCGTGCGCTCCTCGGCATCGCCGACGTCGTCGAGCAGCATGGAAATGGGTTTGTCGTATTCCTTGGCATAGGCGCACATGGAATCAACGTGATCCTGCTCATCTTCCCTGGAGAATTCGATCCACGGGATACCGCCGACCACGTCAGCGCCGAGTTCGATCGCTTGACGGATCAGTTCTTTTGCACCGGGCTCACGCGCGATTCCGTCCTGCGGGAAGGCAACGACCTGCAGCTCTACGCGGTCCTTGTATTCCTCGCGAGCTTTCAGGAGAGACTTCACGCCTTCGAGTCTTGCTTTCGTATCCACGTCCGCGAACGCCCGGATATGCGTGTTGCCGTATTTTACGGCAAGGTCGCATGCTTTCCTGACGTTGGGGAGGATCCAGGACTCGTCGTATGCGGACTTGAAGTCTGCGGCGCGCTCGATACCGGTCATGGCACCGCCCATCCCGTTATCGTTGTACTCTTTCAGAGCAGTTTCGCCTGCCATGACGAACGTGTAGACCTTGTCAAGATGGAGATGTCCGTTTACAAAAGACTCCGTTACCAGATTGCCTTTCGCGTCGATGATCTGCCTGGCATCTTCCTTAAGATCCTTTTCGATTGCGGTGATTTTTCCGTCCTTGATGCCGATGCTGACCAGCTCTTCGCATTTTCTGGTCTTGGCATTTTTAATAAGGATATCGTAACTCATGCTGCCTCCTAAAAGAATTGATAAAGATAATTCCATGATTGAAACTATTTTCATCCACATTATAGCATAAGAAAAGGGATAGCAAACATTTTTCTTTCGGGGAAAAGAGCCGTTTGCTCCGGAACGGGGGAAGAGAGGAAAAACGGCAGGGAAAGAAGACAAACTTACCTTTTATCGTTTGCATAAATCCTTATATAATGTTGTTATATGGATGCATCGAAAGGACAAAGCGATACCAGGACGTATTTCGCGATCGATCTGAAGTCGTTCTATGCCTCGGTTGAGTGTATGGAGAGGGATCTGAACCCCCTGACCACAAATCTTGTAGTGGCGGATGCGGACCGGACGGAGAAAACGATCTGTCTTGCCGTATCCCCGTCGCTGAAAGCTTACGGGATCCCGGGCAGAGCAAGGCTGTTCGAAGTGATGCAGCGGGTAAAACAGGTCAATGCCCTCCGGAAGATGAACGCCCCCGGCCATTTGCTGACCGGATCCTCCAAAGACGATACGGAGGTCAGGAACAACCCGTCCGTTGCATTGGATTTTTATATTGCGCCGCCTCAGATGAGAAAATACATGGAAGTCAGTTCCAGGGTATACGGCATTTACATAAAATACATTGCCCCGGAGGACATTCATGTCTACTCCATCGACGAGGTGCTCATGGACGTGACGAACTATCTTGCCGCGTATAAAATGACCGCGCGGGAACTCGCAAGGACCATGATCGCGGATGTGCTGGCGACGACCGGGATCACTGCCACGGCGGGGATCGGAACGAATTTGTATCTCTGCAAAGTTGCGATGGACATCGATGCAAAGCATACCGAGCCGGATGAAAACGGCGTCCGGATCTCCGAACTGGATGAACGGAGCTACAGGCATCGATTATGGACGCACCGTCCGCTCCGGGATTTCTGGCGGATCGGCAGAGGCTATTCGGAAAAGCTGGAACAGCACGGCATCTATACGATGGGAGATGTGGCAAGGTGTTCCGTTCAGAATGAAGAACTGCTTTACAGGCTGTTCGGCGTGAACGCGGAACTGCTGATCGATCACGCATGGGGATGGGAACCCTGCACCATGAAGGAAATCAAGGCGTACGTTCCGGAAGCCAGCAGCGTCAGCGCCGGACAGGTCCTGAAAGAACCGTACACATTTGAAGACACGAAAATCATCATTCGTGAAATGGGCGAACAGCTGTCCATGGAGCTGATGGACAGAGGAAGGGTTACCGATCAGGTCGCGCTGACGGTTAACTATGACGCATCCAATCTGCAGGGACCGGACGGTATTCATTCTTATAAGGGGGAAGTTGTGAAAGACTTCTACGGCAGAGCCGTTCCGAAGCATGCTTACGGTTCCGAGAATCTCGGGAGATTCACGGCATCCTCCAGAGCAATAACGGAATCGCTGCTGTCTGTTTTTGAACGGATCGCTGATCCTGCTTTGCTGATCAGGAGGCTGACCGTCGCAGCGAATCATGCCGAAATGGAAGACGCATTCCGAGCGCCGGTTTCCGTACAGCTCAGCCTGTTTGAAGACCCGGAACAGAAGGAGAAAGATCTGGAAAAGGAAAAAAGGCAGCAGAAGACCGTTCTGGAGATCCGGAAAAAATACGGAAGCAATATGCTTCTCAAAGGAACGGATCTTTACAGCCGCGCGACAGCGAAGGAAAGGAACATGCAGGTGGGCGGCCATAAGGCCGAATAAGCCGCCGCTGATGTGATCTTGGAAAAAGAACGAAAGGATGTATTCTATGAACAATTTTGTGTATGAGACCCCTACCAAGGTCTTTTTCGGGAAAGATGAAGAGAAGAAGGTCGGAAAGATCGTTTCCGGATATCACCCCTCAAAGGTGCTGATCCACTACGGCGGAAGATCAGCAAAGGAAAGCGGTCTTTTGGACAGAGTGAAGAAAAGCCTTGCCGATGAAGGGATACCGTTCTGTGAATTGGGCGGGGTCAAACCGAATCCCGAACTCGCGCTGGTCAGGGAAGGGATCGCGCTATGCGCCAGGGAAGGCGTCGATTTTATTCTGGCCGTGGGAGGAGGATCTGTGCTGGACTCCTCCAAGGATATCGCGAACGGCGCGGCCAATCCGGACGCCGATGTCTGGGATTTCTCCCTGCAGAAAAAGATCCCGGAGAAAACGCTGCACAAAGGCGCGGTCCTGACGCTTTCCGCGGCAGGATCGGAGATGTCGAATTCCTGCGTTATCACCAATGCGCAGACAAAGGAGAAAAGAGGATACAACTGCCCGTGCAACAGAATGGATTTCGCCATTGAAAACCCGGAACTCACATATTCCGTCAGCCCCTATCAGACCGCCTGCGGCGCTGTGGACATCGCCATGCACACGATCGAGAGGTATTTCAGCCCGGGAGACGATACCTATCTCACGGACGGGATCGCGGAAGCGGTGATCCGCGCCGCTATGAAAGCCGGGGAAGACTGTCTCAGGGACCCGTATGATTATGCTGCCCGCGCAAACATGATGTGGGCGTCTTCCCTGGCGCATAACGGACTGACCGGCTGCGGGAGAAATGTCACCATGGCGGTCCATCAGCTGGAACATGAAGTGTCGGGGCTGTATCCTTCCGTCGCGCACGGCGCGGGACTGGCTGCTTTGTGGTGCAGCTGGGCACGGTATGTCTGTGATTCGAATATTCCGAGGTGGCTTCAGTACGCATCCCGCGTCTGGAATCTCAGCATCGACCATGAGCATCCCATGGAAACGGTTATAAAGGCGATCAAACAGCAGGAGGAGTATTATCAGAAGATCGGCATGCCCGTAAGCCTGAAAGAGCTTGAAATCGCGGAAGAAGACCTTGAAACAATGGCTGTGAACTGCTCAAGAAACAAAGCAAGAGTATTGCCGGGATACAAAGAACTCGGATATGAAGACATGCTTGCGATCTACAGGATGGCTTATTGCGCAGGGGAATAATCTCCCGGCGGGCAATCACATCCCGGCATCTGAACCGAAGGCCGAGTTTTCGGCCTTTATTCATACATAAAAACAGCCATCCCGTTCGGGACGGCTGTACCATGACATGACTGACGCTTGTTACTGGTATTTGCGGTTGTCGCAGATCCACATTTTATGGCCTGCATAGATTTTGTTTTTGTTTACGATCGTGTCCGTGTTCAGGCTCATGAGGGTGTTGACGGTGGTGTGGTATTTTTTGGCAAGTTCACCAAGGGTGTCGCCGCGCTGGATGGTGTACTGGAAAATCGGACCAAGAACGCCGTCTTTATACCTAACTCCGCCTGCTACAGCCTCAAGATTCTCTTCGGAAAGCTTGACTACTTCCTTCTCTTCCATGAAACAATCCTCCTGACAAAAATATGCGGGATATTTCCCACTTATTACGGTGACACAAGAGCCCGCTTGGGTCAAATGAATTTCGTGTGAATAATGTGTGACGGGACGGTCCGGAGAGATGATTTTCCGGTTCTTCGCAGGGTGGCAGGGACAGGGTTATCGTACGGAAGTCTACCCGCAGCATCCGGAAGAGGCCGGACCCGGGCGGATCCCCTGATTCGGGATAGTAAAACACACGGATTTCATTTATAATCAAGACATCCCGAAGGTTTTTATTACCCTGGCTGTTTCTGTCATCCGGGGCGGTCTTATTCCTGAAGTCAAGAATAAAAGGAGATTGGAACATGGCGTATACGGCGTTGGAACAAATGCGCAGAGTAAATGCCGCACGGTTTGGCGAGGACCTCGGACCGGCGCAGCCTGCTCTGTACCACGGGGAAAATGAGAACGATCTGAAATCATCCGCGCTCCGGTTTCTGCACGAGCGCTGCGAAGGACTTCTGTTCAGCAAAGAGATGGAAGAAGCGGAAGCGAAGGCGGATATCTTTCTTGGGAAAAGCCTTCGCGCGAACCAGATTCCCTATAATATGCAGATGGATATCAACCGCCTGTGTCTGGAAAAGTCACTCGAGGCGTTTATCGATTCCGGCGTGGCGGATGACGCGTATACCGTTTACTACTGCTATCTTGAAATGTTCCTGACCCGTTACGGAAACAGCAAGAAAATGGTGGAGCTTCTCAGCGAATATGAATCTAACGGGAGCTCCCTTCTGATGAAGCACAGAGATCATTACTCGCATTCCGTTTATGTATTCACTCTGGGTCTCGCGATCTATGAAACCAATGTGCATTTCCGGGAATCATTCAAAAGATACTACGGCTTTGATCCGCAGGATGCGGAACAGGACCGGAAAGCTTCCAATCTGTTCCTGGAATACTGGGGACTGACCGCGCTGTTCCACGATATCGGATACCCGTTCGAACTGCCGTTCGAGCAGGTCCTTTCCTATTTTGAGGTGGAGCATCAGGAACGGGGGAAGGGAAGCCTGTATCTGGCGTATCATTCCACGGAGTCGCTGACCGCGCTCGATGAAACGGCTGCCGCCCGGTTTGAAAGCATCTACGGAAGGCGCTTCGATACCGTGACCGATCTGCTTGCCTTTGATATTACGGAAAAACTCGGCGGTGAATACGGGTTTGATGAGCCGTATATGGCAGACGTTGTAAGGAGCAAGCCCGTTCATCCGGAACGGTTCGGCTATTTCATGGATCACGCCGTATTCAGCGCGGCACGTCTGTACAAGGAACTGGCGGAGGAGATCGGACCGGAGAGGCTGACACGGTTCCATGTCGACGCGCTTTCGGCGATTCTGCTGCACAACAGCCTTTTCAAGTTCTCCATTTCCTTTTATAAGGACAAAGCCAGACGCAAGCAGCCGCTGAAAGCGGATCTCCATCCGCTTGCGTATCTTCTGATGATCTGCGATGAACTCCAGTGCTGGGACCGTACCGCGTACGGCAGGAATTCCCGTACGGAGCTTCAGCCTATGGCGGTCACGTTTGATTTTTCCGGCAACGCGATATCCGCCGTTTATTACTATGACCGGGAAGAACAGGAAAAGATCGATCTGTTCAAGGCTGAATACCGGCGATGGGAAGAAGGCGGAGAACAGGGGAAGCCGCCCCGGCTGAAAGCATACAGCGACATGGCGGAAAAAGAACAGCGCTTTACGACGGATATCGAGAAGATCGTGGATACTTCCATTATGCCGCTTTCCATCGTGCCGGACACTTGCGCCGCGGACCGCAGCAGGAAGCATACCTATCTTTCCAGCAGCAATTTCCTTCACTTATATGATTTCGCAGTCGCGATCCATGGGCGGAACGAACCACCGGAAACGACCCCGGAAGAACTGGAGCGCAAATTCCAGTCGCTTTCGCTGGAGTACCAGCTGTCCGTGATCAACCGCGCCAAGAGTTTCAGCCGCGATCTCGACGCGATCGGATGCTTCTTTACGGACCGGCCGGTGGATTATGAGATGGTGACGGCATTCAAGCCGGAGCAGGTCGCCGTATTTGCCCCGATGGAACACGAGCGCTGGCTCCGGGAGCACAGTTCCATGGGGTGGCAGGCAGGGGATATATATGAATCGGTTCCGCTGAAATCCTCTGCGCCGTTTGAAAACGAGAAGATGGCGAGGCGGGCCATTCGGGAGCAGATGAGACGCCACAAGCTGATGCTTTCCGGGGAACTTACGCCTGAACGGATCCGGGCACATTATTTTTCCCTTCATGAGGAAGACCGCGAGAAAGACTGGAAACCTTTCAACAGCATGCTTTATCTGCTGAAGAAATTCGACGGGCTCCGCATATATAAGCTCTCCTGATGGGCCGCATCGCATCAATCGGAGGGGAATCCTGAATCATGAAGAACTGGCAGCAGAAATATCCGTCCTATCAGGGGGAACAGCCGTATTTGTATTTTGCATTTGCAGACGCTGATGCCAAGAAGGCCTGGCGTGTCATGCGTGTGCTGCTGCGGCGCGGTTTCCGCGTCTGGTACTGCACCGGGCCTGCCAAGGACGGGGCGGAAGTTCTGAAAAGGCAGGAAATGTCGGCCGGGGCTTCGCTGATCCTGCTCTATCTGACGGATGCAACGATCCGGGATACGGATCTGAAGAGCAGACTGCTCGCAAATCAGAAAAAGGGAAAGCCGATCATCTGCCTGGATTCAGACCGGTCCGACAACCGTCTGGATATGGGGATCCGGGAAACAACACCGTACCTTGCTCTTCCCAAATACAGAAGCGATGCGGAGCTGGATACGGCGCTGATACAGATGAAGGGCGTGACACAGGAACTGATCGGGGAACCTGTCGATGTTCCGGACGGAACGGAAGAGTTCTTGAAAAAACTGACCATAGGGGCGGTTGCCGCTGCTCTGATCCTGCTGGCCGTGTCGCTTTTCGGGGTACAATATCTGTCCAGGCTCCGGCCCGAGAAGCTGGAGGACAGCGTGCAGCTGTCCGACCAGGCGATTCTCTCCGCCGTGCGGGAGGCTAACGGAGGTGGTCCGATCACAGAGGAAAGCCTTTCCGGGATCACGGTTCTCCGGATCAAAGCCATGCCGGAAAGCTGGGAAGACCTGGAGCTGTTTCCTTCCTTGGAGCGTCTGGAGATCCCGCAGCAATTCATAGCGGAGGCTGAGACGCTTCCGGAAGGCTATATCATAGAACTGACAGGGGGCGGAGCCTCATGAGCAGATTGTTTCAGCCATATGAGGGGAAACGCCCGTTTGTGTTCGTCAGTTACGCGCATCTGAATTCGGAGACGGTGGTCGATACCATCCGGAATATGCATGACAAGCGTTACCGTGTCTGGTATGACGAGGGAATCCCCGGGGGAAGCGACTGGCCCGCCAATGTTGCCACGCATGTCCGTGACTGCGGCGCGATGCTGTTTTTCAGTTCGTGGCGGTCGCTTGCGTCTCCCAACTGTTTCAGCGAGGTCCGGACCGCCGTGCGTCTCGGAAAGCCGCTGGTCGTTATTCCGCTGGACGACACGGAGCCTGATTCCGCCTGGGAGGAACTGCTGAAGCAGGGGGAGAAAATCCAAGGGAAAAAGATTCCGAAGGAGATGGCTACGGAGATTCTTGCCGGCAGGACGATCGGCAGGGAATTCAGGGAATCCTGGTTTGAAAACATTCCCTGGCGCATGGCCGGGCTGATATTCTCCGTTCTGTTTCTGCTTGCCGCAGCAGTTTTTGTACGGAAACTGATCGTTGACAGGCTGTCGGAATTGGAAAACCCAACCGTGAACATGACCCCGACTCCGACTCCGGGGGTGACGCCCACGCCGACGCCTGCCCCGACCGTCAGCGTGCCTCCGGGCGCGTTTGTGGTCAGTTTCCCGGATACGCTGCAGGAAAGAGCCGTACGGAAAGAACTCGGAATGCCGGAGGGAGATATCCGTCAGTGGAATCTGGCGGAGATCACGGAGCTGTACTTTTTCGGCAATATGACGGTCGGAAGCAGCGACATAGATTCCTATAAAGTGACTTTTGATTCGAACGGGATCTGCTGCGTCAACGGAGGGAAAGTCGGCTACTTTACCGGAGAAGGGAAAAAGGCGGGCGGCATGGTCTCGGATCTCAGGCTGTTTCCCAACATGGTCCGGCTCCGCAGGCTCGCTCTGGTCTGGCAGCCGCTGGAGGCGCAGACGGAAACTGGCGGGAGGACCGTAACGACAAGCACGCTCTCAAATCTGAACGGCCTGACGCTTTTGGAAGAGCTGGATCTTTCCGGCAGCACGGTTTCCGACCTGAGCGTTCTGACGGACCTGCCGTCCCTTTCCGTTATCCGGCTGGAGCATACGGATGTGGCAGACCTCCGGCCGCTCGGCAGGCTGTCCGCACTGAAGACGGTTACGGTATCGAAAGACATGCTTCCGCTGATCTGGGATGACGCGGCAGCATATACAGTCATATTGACAGACAGATAGGAACACAGGAGGGCAGGGCATATGAAACAGAGAACGATCCATATTCTTGCTTGCGAACAGGACCGCGAACTGCTGGAGCCGGTTCTGGATGCGCTTCGGACGCAGGGATTCCGCACGGAGGATATGGCGGGGACACCGGGTCAGAATGACGCAGTGCTTGCCGTGCTGACGGAGGCGTTTTATGCCGATAAAGGAAAACGGCAGGCCGTGCTGGACAGCATCGCTGCGGGGGTAAAGACAGTCATCCCGCTCCAGCTGGACGGCTCGCCGGTTCCCCGGGATCTGAAGGACCTCCTGTACGCGCGGAATATCATCTCTGCCGAAGGCCGTTCCGCCGAACAGACAGCCGAGAGGATCCGTTCCGCCATTCCGCCTGGCGGCATGCCGAAATGGCTCCCTTGGGTGATCGCCGGCGCGGGAGCTCTGGCGGTCGTTCTGGGCATCGCTCTGTCAAGACCCTTTGCGACGCCGGTCGAACAGCAGGAACCTGTTCCGACGGCGGAAGCCGTTCAGAAGCCGGACCTTCCTGTCCCGGACGGCATTACCCCGGAAGATCTGGAAAAGATCGAGGGCGTGGTGATCGTCGGGCCGAACTTCTATACATATACGATGGCGGATTACAGCAAGGCGCATGCCTGGCCGGACTGGGAATATACGGCCTATGAGGGCTGGGATGACGGCAGGCGCACGTATTTCAACAAGGAAAACGGACAGGAAGTCGAGCTGACGCGTTACGACGACCTGCGCTTCCTGAGCCTGATGCCGAAGCTTTCGTACCTGAACCTTGTGGAGGTGGATCCGGGACTGCTTCCCGACTTTTCCGAGATTGCAAAGCTGAAATACGTCAAGCTCTATAACTGCGAGATCGACAGTCTGGACTGGCTCGCGGGTTCTCCGGTCAAGGAACTGTCCATGCGCGGATGCCCGGTCACGGACTATTCCCCGCTGACGCGATGCGACAATCTCCGGAAGGTTGACATGTCTTTCGACAGAGCCGAAAATCCGGAACTTGCGCAGTTTGCTCCTCCGGGGCTCATGGAGCTCTCGCTTTCATTCGACGACGCGCGGACGGGGGATCTTTCCGGACTGGCTGCCTGCGACAAACTGTGGCAGGTGTACCTGTACGGGCTCAGGATGGAGGATCTGAATTTCCTGTCCGCGGCAACGGGACTGGAGAGGCTGGAGGTGCGCGGATCCGAATCGCTGAAGGATATTTCCGTTCTTTCAAAGCATAGCGTTCTGAAGCATCTGTTCATTGACGACTGCAGGAAAGTCCGTGATTTCAGCGCGATCTCCAATTGCAGAGCGCTGGAGGAAATCCAGCTCAGCAACATGGATCAGCTCCACAGCCTCGCGTTTCTTACCGGGCTTCCGAAGCTGAAAAAGATGGATTTCTGGGGGATCGGAGATCTGGACGACCTGGAATTCCTGAATGGAATGGGCGGGAGACGCATCGAACTCGGAATGCATACGCGCGTCCGGGATTACAGTGCCCTCGAGCATGTGCCCTTTTACGACCGTTTGCAGATTTCAATGGGGAACGGCAACGCGGCAACGGATCTGATGCCGTTCCTGAGCAAGGCCACTATCCGGGAACTGAGTCTAGACTATTTTCCGGGTCTGAATCTGGAGGATCTGCCGAATGTTACAGAGCGGCTCCGGCTCCAGGGATGCGATTTCAAGGATCTGAGCGGGATGCCGGAACTCGGCATTGTCGGTCTTGAGCTGGAAAACATGGAACGCATGACGAGCCTTTCCGGGATCGAGCATCTGAAGCATATTGAGCGGACCTCTGCCGTATCGCTTTCGCTTCAGCACTGCCCGCGTCTGACCGACTGGTCCGCAATCGAGCAGCTGCGGCTCAGCCGGCTGGAACTGAAAGATCTGTTCAGCCTTCCGGACTTCAGCGGGATGAGCATTACTTCGCTGAGGCTGGAAAATATTCCCGATCTGACGGATCTGCATCTGCTGGACGGCCTGAAGAGCGCATTTTTATCGGACCTGGAACTGGTCGGGCTGGACGAACTCAGGGATCTGATGCCGCTGAAACGGATGCGTATCGACAGACTCGTCATACCGCCGCATCTTCAGGAGCAGGCGGAGGAACTTGTCCAGTCCAGCAGCGTCAAGGAGTTCCGGGTTGAATATCCGGATCGGGGATGGGATCAGGATGAGCAGTCCGTAGAGCTTTTGAGCATGGATGAACTTCAGACGATGCCGAAATCGTTCCTCCGTCATGTTACGCGGCTGTCCCTTGCCGGAGATACGCTTTTCAACCGGGACGAATTCGATGTCCAGGACCGCTGGACGGGAGGGAAGAACAAACCGTACCTTGTGCGGTGGGAAACCGATGAGGAAACGCCACTGGAAAAGGGAACGCTCATCCGCGATTTCGGGACGATATCCGATCTGACGGGGCTTAGGGAACTTAACCTGTATCAACAGCCGCTGAAAACGCTGGACGGTATTCAGAGATTCCCCGACATCGAAAGGCTGAAAATCGAGTGGTGCGACGGTGTGACGGATGCTTCCCCGGCGTTCTCGATGCAGGAGTTGAGAGAATTGAGCCTGGATCACTGCCCCGTGACATCGATCCAGGGCATCCAGAATCTCCGTGAGTTACAGGAAGTGAGTATTGCCCATACCAAAGTCACGGATCTCACACCTCTGGCAGAATGTGATTTTTCGTCGGCATATGAACAGGGCGGACTGATTCTGAACATAAATGATCTGAAAGGTCTTGACCAGGATGATTTTGACGCGCTCGGATCCGTCAGAGTGTTTAGAAATCTGGCTTTCGACGATGCCGATCCTGCGGTATGGATGCCTGCGCTGAAGAATTCGCAGATTCTGTGCATTGGTGCCGCCGGAGACCTGCGATCCAATGAGGCGCTTTCTCAGTTTGCGGCGGATCATCCCGAAATTCAGTCCTTATTTATCGGCGGGGATGACAGGATCACGGATCTGCGCTGTCTTGTCGGGCTGGAGAATCTTGAGCGCGTTTCCGTCAACAGGGAGATGAAGAAAGCGATCGCAAGCCTTGATGGCCTGGAGTACGGGTTCGAACTGGAAATCATGGACTGATTACGGGCGGACGGGAGAAGCTGCCGGGCCGATGCAAACGGAAACGGAAGCATCAGGGCCTTTGAGGATGCTCGAGCCGGAGAATACCGATGGGAGGCTGTTCCGCAAATCATTGACGGATTTTCGCGTGAGCGTATAATTGAAATATCAATTGAATATTGTTAGCAGTCGGTGCCGCACGTTCGGTTATGAACGCTGCGGGTAAAAGAGAAACAGGTGAGAGGCCTGTGCGATCTCGTCACCGTATGCGGGATGGTGCCACCATGCGAAAGCGGCCACTGAGCGATTGGGAAGGCGGCGACACCGAAACACCGCGAGCCGGGAAACCTGCCGATTGCCGGTACGGGAAAGAACTTTCCAAGATCACGAGGCATTGATTGTACCATGCTTATTTGAAGCGTTGTTTTTGTGCTGTCCTTTTACCGTATGGTAAAGGGATTTTTTTATTCGGCTGGCTGCGCCGGAAAGCAAAAGGAAGGGCTTTTTGAAAACACAGATCAATCTGACAACCGATCCATGCGATCTTGAACGGTTCGGATCGCGAGGGGAACTGCTGACGCTTCTGGGAGATGACGGAATCGAGCTGACCTGTTACGGCGAGGACGAACGCGGAATCATTCCGGCGGAGCGCGTAACAGGCGTGCATATGAACTGCCTTCCGTACTGGTTCGATTTCTGGCGCGGGGACCGCGCAAGGTGCCTTACGGAGTTTGGGGACGCACAGACGATCCGCGATGTATTCGGAGGAGAATCTCCGGACGCGCTGCTTATGCACTATCGGAGGGATATCCGGAACGCGGAGCGGTACGGTGCGGAATATCTGGTTTTTCACGTGTGCGACGGATCGATCGAGGAGACCTTTACAGGAAGGAGCCGCCATACGGATGCCGAAGTGATCGACGCGGCGGCGGAACTTCTGAACGAGCTGTTTCCTGACAATGCGGAAGGGCCGTGGCTGCTGCTGGAAAACCTGTGGTATGCGGGCCACCGTTTTACGGACCCTGAAATGACGGCTCGGCTTCTGGAACGGGTTCATTACAGAAAAACAGGCCTGATGCTGGACACGGGGCATCTGCTGCATACGCGCATCGCTCTCTCCACGCAGGAGGAGGGCGTCCGGTATATTCATGAGATGCTGGATCTCCACGGACCGCTGGCAGAGCGGATCCGGGGCGTGCATTTGCATCAGTCGCTGACCGGAGAACGCATCGCACAAACGCAGGCGAACCCCCCGGAGCTGCCCTCCGGTTATACGGAACGCTGCGAACAGCTGTTTCACTATGTATTCTCGGTCGACCTTCACCGGCCGTTTACATGCGGGAGCGTGCCGAATCTGATCGAGCGCATTGACCCGGATTATCTGACGTATGAATTGATTTCACGGAATCTGGAAGAGCACCGCGCCATGCTGCGGGAGCAGCATGCGGTTTTTCAGCGGTGATCAGCCTGATCAACCGGTAAAGTGATATGAACTAGGAGGTTACCATGAACGGAACAAAGAAAATGCTGGCAATCATGATTGCGATGACGCTGCTGACCGCAGTGTTCGTCTGGGGATGTCAGCCTGCAAAGAACGAACAGCCTGCAGAGCCTGCGCAGGCAAGTGAAGAAACCGCGAAGAATCCGGTTGCCGAGGAAGCGCCTTCCGAAGAAGCGGATCAGCCTGCCGAAGCATTCGTGACGCTGACCGACATGATGGGACATGAGATCACGCTTGAAAAGCCTGCGGAACGGATCGTCGCGCTGTCTGCAGCGGATTGCGAGATCGTTTATGCGCTCGGCGCAGGCGATCTGCTCGTCGGAAGAGGGGAATATTGCGATTATCCCGCAGAGATATTTGCGGTTCCCTCCGTGGAATCCGGAGGAAATACGAACGTGGAGCAGATTCTGGCGCTGACGCCGGATGTGGTCGTGATGAGCAGCATGGCGCAGTCTGAAGAGCAGGTCAAGCAGCTGGAGGACGCGGGCGTCGCGGTCGCCGTCAGCAACGCGGCGGACATCGCAGGGGTTTACACATCGATCGAAATGCTCGGCAAACTGCTGGGCAGGGATGCGGAAGCGGAATCGATCGTTTCTTCCATGAAATCGGCTTTTGCTGAGATCGAGGCGAACCCGCTGGACGGGACCCAGTCTGTGTACTTTGAGGTCTCCCCTCTGCAGTGGGGACTCTGGACGGCGGGAACGGGCACGTTCATGAACGAGATCGCCGAAATGATGGGGCTCAGGAACTGCTTCGACGACGTGCAAGGATGGGCGGAGATCTCCGAGGAACAGGTTCTGGAACGCAATCCGGACATCATCGTGACGATCACCATGTACTTTGGCGAAGGTCCGACGCCGGTAGAGGAAATACTGTCCCGCCCCGGCTGGGAAAACGTGACCGCCGTGAAGAACAACGCGATCCTGAATCTTCAGAACAACGAACTGTCCCGCCCGGCTCCGCGGCTCGCGGACGGCGCGAAAATGCTGTATGATTTCGTGATCGAAAGCGACCAGGCGCTTGCGCCGGCAGCATAATCTCAGGACATGAAGCGGGGCGGCGAGCGGTTTTACGGATGGATCTACGCGGTATTCGCACTGGTGACGCTGTGCGTGTTTTTCGCGTGCATCTGCCTCGGCAGCGTGTGGGTTCCGCTGAAAGATATCGGACGTGTCATCCTGGACGCGGTCCGCAGCATCCCTTCCGCGCCGGAGTATTCGCTCGCCAGATCCGTTATGATCACCGTGCGGATCCCCCGTGTTCTGTGCGTCGCGCTGGTCGGTGCATCGCTCGCGCTTGCCGGTGCGGCCATGCAGGGGCTTCTGAAGAATCCGCTTGCGGACGGATCCACGATCGGAGTCTCTTCCGGCGCGTCCCTCGGCGCCGTCATTGCAATCGCGTTCGACATCACGTTCCCGGGGCTTCCGTTTGCCGGGACCATGATCATGGCCATCCTGTTTGCCCTTTTTTCCCTTCTGCTGATTCTCGGACTGGCATACCGGCTTGACTGTTCGCTGTCGACGAATACCATCATTCTGATCGGCGTCATCTTTTCCATGTTCGCGTCAAGTATTATGAGCATCGTGATCACATTCGCGTCCGACCGTCTCCGCAGCATCACGTTCTGGACGATGGGCAGCCTGCAGGGATCGAACTACCGCAACGCGGCGGTGCTGGGGGCAACGCTCGCAGTCTGCGGAACGGTCCTTTTCCTGCACGCGCGGGAACTGAACGCGTTCGCGGTCGGCGAGGACAACGCGCGGCAGATCGGAGTCAACGTCCGGCGCGTGCGGCTGACCGTGCTGATCATGGTATCCTGCCTGATCGGCGTTTGCGTATCGATAGGGGGGACGATCAGCTTTGTCGGACTCGTCACGCCGCATATGGTGCGCATGATCGTCGGACCCAATCATAAGCGGCTGCTTCCCGCTTCGCTGTTTTCCGGCGCTGTTTTTTTAATGCTGGCGGATCTTGTGGCGAGGACGATCCTCATTCCGCGGGAACTTCCGATCGGGGTCGTGACCAGCATCATCGGGGCGGTCGTGTTCGTGTACATCTATTACCGTTCGAGAAGGAGGTAGCCGCATGCTGGAAGTGGAACATCTGTCGGTCAAATACGATTCCTTCGTTGCGGTCCGCGACCTTTCCTTCGCGGTTACGGAAAGGCAGTGGCTTATGATCGTGGGTCCGAACGGCGCAGGGAAATCGACGATCCTAAATGCGATTTCACAGGGCGTGCCGTACACGGGAACAATTCGATTTGACAAAGCGGATCTGAAAAAAACGGATGCGAGAACACGCGCAAGGGCAATCGGCGCACTGGCGCAAAACCATTATGTCAGTTACGCCTTTTCCGTCGAGGAGATTGTCCGGCTTGGACGGTATGCGCACAGGAGCGGGTTATTTTCTTCGCACGAGGAGGATGACGCGGCGGTTGAGGAGGCGCTTGAGATGACGGGGATGACCGGGCTTCGCCGCCAGTCTCTGCTGACCCTTTCCGGAGGCGAGTTGCAGCGCGCGTTCCTGGCGCAGGTATTTGCGCAAAGCCCGCGCCTGCTGCTGCTGGACGAGCCGACCAATCATCTGGATCTTGTTTACCAGAAGCAGGTGTTTGCGCTGATTGCCGAATGGCTGAAAACACCGGGGCGCGCCGTCATTTCCGTTGTGCACGATCTGTCCCTTGCAAAGGCGTACGGAACAAACGCCCTGCTGCTGCATCATGGCTGTAAAGTCGCTTACGGAGAAACCGGAGCGGTCATGTGCCCGCGACACCTAAATGAAGTGTACGGTATGGATGTTGCGGAATGGATGCAAACGATGCTGGGACAGTGGAAAGACGGCTGAATCTATCGTGACAAAAGAGGACGGACGCACTGCCGAGCATAGAATTGCGCGGCAGTCTTTTTGTACGGAAATGCAGCCGCAGTGCCGGCCAATTCTTTCGGAATCTATCTGCCGCTCATCCGTTCAGCAGATTGTTCCGCGCTTCTTCATTGGTGCCGATGATCGGTCTGACGAGATCGCATTCCTCCAGAAGGCCGCATTCCGCGCAGGTTGCGTATCCCTTTTCCGCCACGCAGCGGCGGATGGGGCAGAGGCCATCGCAGTACGGTGTTTTCACGCCGTCCGCCCGGCAGCCGGTGCAGCGGATCATATCCTCCGTGATCTCGACGCCGTTCAGCCTGCTCCAGAGTTCCGCTGTTTTCTGGCGCAGCGCATCGTCGTTCCGTATCGTTGCGACCCTCGCGTCGCACGCTTCACAGTTCAGTCCGCAACAGGCAATGAGCAGATGCATTCCGATTTCTCCTTCCCGTATTCCGAAGCGCTCGGCTTCCTGAGTGAATGGCGGCTCACCCGGATTTCCTTCCGCAGGACAGACAGAATCAGCGGAATCGTTCCATGAAAACATGGTCCCCGTTTCGCTGATATTCCCGGAGACCGCATTTTTCATATACATGGATCGCCCTAGCGTTCCACGGCCTTGTCCGGAGAAAAATCCTTTTGAGTCCCAGGCGATTAAAGCCGTACTGAATCAATGCGGCAACGGCTTCCGTTCCGTATCCCGCTTCCTGCTTCTCGGCGGTGACGGCTATTCCGAGTTCTCCCTCGGAATCCGTCAGATCCATGAATTCAATATTCCCGATGAACGCGCCGGTATTCTTGTCGATCATGGAGAAGACACACGCTTTTTCCTCCAGTTTTCCACGGACCCAGTCCGCTTCCTGCTCCGCCGTGAACGGACCGTGCGAAACGCCGATAAACCGCTGAACGTTCTCCATATCGTTGATCATGGTCAGATAGTCTGGGATGAGCTCTTCGGACACTTCAACAAAGCGGATGTTCTCTGACTCAAATACAGTATTCATGAAAATGCTCCTATTCTTTTGAAACGGGTTTTCCGGAGTTCAGAACAGGCGGCAGATCAGGTTGACCGAATCCGGTGCGTCTGCATCGAAATAACCCGAATCAACAAATCCGTGTTTTTCGTAAAGGCGGATCGCGCCGGCATCCTTCTTCTTCACGCAGACTTCCACATGATCAAAGCGGGCTTCTTTCCGAAGTTCATCCAGGATCATGCCGAGCGCTGCCGAGCCGTAGCCCCTGCCCTGGTATTCCCGGCCGATCATGAACTGCTGCAGGTCGTAGCCGAGCGGCTCGTCCGTAAACTCCCTGACAAGAGCGACGCCTACGACCGTATCGTCGTTCAGAATCACAATGACCCTGGCGTTGCAATCCCGGTAGACATATCCTCTGGCAAGGATCCCGATCGCAGGAGCGAGGAACTTCCGCTGGTCCTCCTTTACGGATAATGCGGCAACCGAAAGCCAGTTGTCCTCTGTTACGTCTGTGAGTCTGATCATGGGCTTTTCCCTTTCTTCTTTCCGGCCTGTCTGTCATTCCGCGAAGCGCATACCGCGTTCTTCGGATTTCCGGGCTTCGGATCCTTCCATGCCCTTCCTTTTTACAGTGGGTGAGGATCAGGTCAGCGAAATTACCCCCGCGCAGAAGGAAACAGGATGAAAAACTAGCGACGGGAATTCCGTTTGCAGCTCATCCGCTACGAAATAGATCTCGTCGGGATCCCATTCGTCGCCTGCGCCGTCCCGGCATTGTTCCAGTTTCGCCCTGTCCTCAAACGCCACATCGCCGATGAGGACCTTTCCGCCCGGATTCAGGAGGTTGCGCAGCGTGTGCAGAAAGGAGACTTTCTGTTCGTCGGTCAGATGATGCAGGGAATAGGTCGCTACGATGAAATCATAGCGCTGCCTGAGAAGCGGATGCGCCAATCCCCGGGAGAAATCGCCCTGATACAGATGCGCGCCGGGCATTTTTTCGGAAGCCAGTTCGATCATCCTCGCCGAGAAGTCCTGACCGTAGACTGTGCAGCCGCACTCGTACAGCTTTGCCGTGAGCGTTCCCGTACCGAAGCCGATATCCAGGATGACGGCGCCCGGCTTTTTCATGATGGTCTGAAAGATGGTTCCGAGCACGTCTCTGTACCCTGCGAAAGGATAGGTATTCTCTTCGTCTGAAACCCCTACCGCACGATCATATCCGTCCGCCCAGAGGTCAAATCCCTGATTATCCAGCATAACAGCCTGCCTTCTGTCCTTTTTCCCGGTTCAGGACCATACGGATCTCTTCTGCTCCGACGAGGGAATTAACGGACGCCTCCCCGACGGGAGTAAATCCGTACTTCTGATAGAAGCGGACCGCCCGGAGGTTATCCTTCAGCACCCGGAGACAGATCCGCGGATATTGCCTGAGCTGTCCCAGTCCCGCGTCCATCAGCTGCTGCGCAACGCCGGTCCCGTAGTATTCGGACAGAACGTACAGGGCGTAGATCTCTCCGGTATCGGGAGCGTCTTTGCCCGGACAGCCGTATCCGACGAACCCGACGACGCAGCCGCCGTCTTTTGCGACGATCAGATTGTCCGGCCAGCTGTACGCCAGTTTCTCGCATTTTTCGAGGGTCAGGGCATCAAGATACGCCTGAGCTACAAGACCCGGATAGGCCTCGTGCCAGGATTTCCAGTGAACAAAGGCCTTGCCTCTGATCTCGTCGTCTGTCTCCATTTTCCTGAGCTCGATATCCATCTTTCCGCTGTGAGCATTTATTGAAAAGCCGTGACCCCGTACCCTTACCGGGCGGCGAGCTTCAGAAACTTCGTATCATTCATCTGTTCGTTTGTCAGATAATTGCCGTTATAGAACAATGCGTAGGTCGTGACCGGTGTAGGCGCATTCTGCGCTTCCTCTTTGCCTGTAAGGTGAACCGCCCTGAACGGGATACCGTGCTCCCTTGCCGCCTGTTCAACGATCGGCACGTATTTCGCGTTAAACGGACACTGGCTTGTGTAATAGAGGACGTATCCGTCTTCCCCGGTATGAGGATGTTTTGCGCAATCCTTGAATCTGGGCGGTTCGGCGTCGTGAGAGAACGGGAGATACCAGAGCTGAATCCCGTTATCCGCCTCGTCGCATACGGTAAATCCTTTGTATTTCAGATATTTCGGATCTGCGAGGAATGGCTTTTTCTTTGCGGCGCAGAGGATGCACAGTCCCTTTCTGCCCTTTTCCCTGCTGTCACGGATGCACGTTCCCATAAGATCGTTGGAATATCCGTGACCCTTGAAAGAACCGGAAACCCAGAGACAGTCGATATACATATATCCGTCCGCTTCGAGCGGGATCCAGGCGTTTTCCGCCGGGATATATTCGATAAAGCACTTTCCGCGTTCCGCGCCTTTCAGGAACACCAGACCGTCGCGCAGACGGCCCGCCAGCCAGGCTTTCTTTGACGAGACCTGTTCATCCTTATTGCTGGAGATTGCGCAGCAGATATGCTCCTTTTCCAGATTTTCTTCCGTGATTCGGATATATTCCATGTTTGCTTATCCTCCGTACGGATAAAACAGTCAGACGCGTCTGACCCCTTTTTTGCAAGCGTTACGCGTGCGCAGAGCGTTTGCCGACATCGTTTATCTGCCTCCGTCCGGCGTCAGTACCCGACGGCGACCCCAAGGACGATAAAGCCCAGAACCAGCAGAAAATTGACGAGGAACAGCGGCGCGCTTTTGCGGATCCAGGTGAAGTATTCCACCTCGATCATTGACAGTGAAATCAGCAGCACCGGCGAGGTGGGGAAGATCACGTTCGTGTATCCGTCGCCGAAGGTATAGAGAAGCACCAGCATCTGCGGGGTGAGCCCCGTGTTGACCATAGCCAGCAGCCCCATGACCAGAATCGCCTTGGCCGTGGAAGAGGAGATAAAGAACTCCAGCAGCAGTACGATGAGATAAATGATGATTGCGACAAGAACCGGGCTGCGGCCGGCAATCAGCGTGTTGATCTGGCTGACGATTGTCGGCAGGACACAGCCCCGGTCAAACACGTATTTGATCGAAGCCGCCAGGGCAATGAAAACGATTGTGGGCAGAGCACCGCCGAAACCGCGGAGGAAACTCCGCAAGGTGAAGCGGAAATCCCCGCAGGCGGCGAAGCCTGCCAGAAGACCGAAGATCAGAAAATAGGCGGTCAGGATCACGACCGTGTAGCCCCGCAGCGACTCCGAGACGGAAGCAGCCACGATCAGTACGAGAGCCGCGATCAGAAAGACGGCGTAGCTGATCTTCAGCCGCCGTGAACGTTCCGGGTTGTTTTCCGCCGGGCTGACCGCTTCTGCGCCGGACTGCCGCAGCGCGGCATCGTGTCCGAGCGTAAGACTGGATCCGGGATCCTTTTTCAGGCGGCGGAGATAGAAGAACAGGAACAGAAGCAGCAGACCGAACATCACGATGAAAATCAGGATACGGAACCAGATGTGTTCCATCGGGTTCGCGCCGATGATCTCGGATGCCAGCAGCACCGTGAAGGGGTTTGTGATCGCGCCGGCGAAGCCGAAGCCGCAGGCGAGGATGCAGCAGATAAAGCCCGTGAAGGAATCATAGCCGATCAGCACGCACAGCGCGGTGACGATCGGCAGCATCGTGAGCATTTCCTCAAACAGGCCCAGGAAGGACCCGAAGCAGTAGAACAGGAACGCCATCAGAACCAGCAGCAGACCGCGGCGGTCACGGAAACGATCGGATACGGCGCCGACCAGCGCGCGGATCCCCCCGACGTCGTTCATGACCTGGAACGCTGCCGAGATCACGAACAGGAAGAGGGAGAGCATGACGAGCGTCAGCCCGTCGGAAGAGAAGAAGACCAGGACCGGCGCAAGAATGCCCTGCCAGAGCGGGATACCGCTGAGATCATCACGCCGCACGTAGTCGAGGTAGTTCGTCTGACCGTCCGGAAGGACCCCGAACTGTCCCTTCGGCACGACATAGGTCAGAGCGATCGAGACAGCCAGCAGCGCAAGCAGGAGCAGCGTGACCTGGATGAAGGATTTTTTGGAAATGTTGATGAGCGTCGGTTTTTCTTTATGCTTTTCCATCTGCGTTCTCTCTTTCCTGCTGCGCGGCGTGCCGCCTCTCCGCCATCAGATCGACGGCCAGCGCCCAGCGGGCGACCTGCCGGGGTTCTTCGACCGGATAGAAGTAATGCAGCTCGTTATCGTGATACAGCTCAAATTCCTCTCCGCAGGAGAAGGCAAGAGCCGGAAGATCCTCCACGGGGATCGAAAAGTCCTGTGTCTCGGAACGGTACCGGAAAGCCTGCGTATCCAGCGTGCATTCGCCTTTTTCCCGGCGCACCGGCCCGCCGTTTGCACCGAAGATCTTTGTGCTGACTTCCGTACGCAGCGACAGACCGTCAAGTTCCTTCCGTTCCATTCGGCGGATCATATCGTAATAACCGCCGATCGTATCCGGCGCGTCTGTGAAATGATAGTTTTCATCCAGACAGAGCCGCTTCCCGCAGGCACGGCAGCGCAGTTCGTTCCCGACGCCTTCGGTCTGATACAGCGCGCCGCAGTCGGCGCAGCGGTACAGAATGCGGTCCAGCCCGACGGCCTTGTCCTTCTGCGGATAGCGTCCGGTAATGTGCGCCGCGGCGTCGTTATACAGCTCCGTACGGATGAGCTCATCCAGCTGGCTGTCCGTCATTCCTGCAAGTTCTTCCGGCTTCAGAACACGGCGCACGGTCAGCCGGATATCCGAACGGAACGTCTTTCTGCGCCACTTCGGGTGCGCATAATAGGCGCCGTCGATCCGGACCAGCACAAGCGCGGCTTTCAGCCGCCGGAAGAGCGCCGCACCGCTTTCGGCAATGGGGTTCGAGCGGCCGTCCGGCGAGAGCCTCCCTTCCGGAAAGATGATGACCGGATAACCGCGGCGGATCATACGCAGGATCCCGAGAGGGGCGGCCATGTCGGGCGTGAAGAGCTTTTTTGACAGGATTCCCCCGCGCTGCGACATGGGCTTCAGGACCGGGCGTGTCGTGTAGTATTCATTTACGAGATAACTTGGATTGCGCGGATGCGCCATCTGGGAGATGTAATAAAAATCTTCAAAGGACTCGTGATTGGCGAGCAGTATGTACGGCGGAGCAACCTCCCTGAGAAGCGCGTCGTCGATCTCGACGCGTTCTTTTCTGCCGAGCCACAGCCGAACCAGAAAGAAAATCAGGGAATACATCATCGAATCCGGCGTTCCTTCGCTTCCCCGGAAGACAAAGTGCCGGATAAAGACGAGGATCAGCGCGAAGAGAAGGACCGCAAGCGTCAGGATAACCAGTATCAGCTGCCAGAGCGGCAGATCGTTGACCAGAAAGACCGTTCCGGCTGCGCCCATCAGATTGGAAACGATGACGGAGGGAAGCACGCCTGTCGCCACCGTAAGGATATATTTGCGGAAGGGCAGCTTCGTGCCTGCGCCGTAATAGCAGATCGCGCCGAAGGGGATAAACGGCATGAAGAAAAGAAGGTACAGCAGCATGACGGTATTGCGTTCGTGCAGTTCGGAAGAGAGCTTTTCGATTTTGCCCCGCCTTTTCTCAAAAGAAGTGAAGGAAAGCCCGAGACGCCGTACGAGCAGAAAGATGATGCTCGCTCCGACGCAGACGCCGAGATCGCAGAGCGGGATGGACACGTAGATCGGGTAGCTCAGCGCGCTGGAGATCTGGATAAACTCGGCCGGGATGAACACGACAAGCATCTGGAGCGCCTCGATCAGCACGACGCTCAGTGCCCCTTCAGCACCTTTTTCGGAAAGGAGGCGCTGCGCGCCTGCCAGATCGTGCTGCAGTTCCAGCCGGATCAGCGGGAACATGATGCTTTTCCAGAAAACGGCGAACAGAACAATAATCGCCGTCATTATCAACAGGATGGCGATTTTTTCTCCCCTGCGGGAATTCTGCGTCGTTTCTGTCGTGCCCATGGGATGCCCTCGCTGAGCCGGACGGAAATCCTGGCTCATTATCGGAATTAACGTAAACAAAATTATAGCAAAAGAAACATATGCCGTACAAGCCTGTGTGGGGCAGGGCTTCTATTCCGGAACGGGACAGAGACGGGCCTTTCCCGCGGATTGCATCAGGAATGAGCAGACGTTTTCCGAAACAGTTTTCCGATCCATGTCTGGCCGACCTTCATCGCGCCTTTCGGACAGAACTCCTGGCAGCAGAAGCAGTGGATGCAGATCCGACGGTCGATCCGCGGTTTTCCCTGATGCATGGCGATCGCTTTGGCGGGACAGATCTGCGCGCATTTCCCGCAGCCGACGCAGGATGCGTCTTCCAGTGCCGGGAACGGGGTCATGACCCTGCCGACAATTAAATCCGCGATTTTTCCGGGCAGCCCGTTGCCGAGCACATGAAAAAATACGTCGCCCTGCGCAGGGACGGTCTGATAATCGGGCACCGCAAACTGTCCCGGATCGCCGAAAACGGAAATGGAAGAAAGATCTTCCGGAAGCAAATTCCGCTTTACAGCGGCATGAAGCGTCGGAACATCTGCCGGGGTCAGTCCGATCAGACCGGCAGCGACCGCGTCAAGCATGTGCCCGTTCCTGCCGGCGATCAGACATCCGATCTTGCGGGGGGAACCCATCGCCGGGCCGTTGCCTTCCATTCCGATGACAGCGTCGCAGATGCATAATCTGGGAGCGGAGTATTCGTACAGATCAACCAGAACATTGGCAAAGTCTTCGGGCCTTGGGAACATATAATGGAACTCAGGCTTTTTCAGCCCGGGAATCGTACCGAAAAAGTTTTTGACGGCACAGCTCATCCCCATCATCCCGTGTGTTTTCAGCTTGCAGAGATCGATGATGACATCCGCTTTTCCGAGGTACGCAGTATACGGAAAGCGCTTTGCCTGAACCGCTTCGGGGAATTCCGCTTCCTGGACGGAGAAGTCATCATTCAGCTTCGCGCCGAACTTTTCCGCCTGTTTCATGCCGCAGACGTCGTAGACCACGCGGAGATACGAAGCCGAGTAGAGCCCCCCGGGTCCGTCACCGATCACAACTTCCGCATGACGCTCCCGGAGCATTTTCACGACGGCGCAGACAACGGACGGGTGGACGGTTGCCGCTGCGTCCGGTTTCAGGGCGGTCACGAGGTTCACCTTGACCGCAACGCGCATCCCGGGTTTTACAAAGGACAGACCGCCGAGCGGTTCCAGCGCTTCCCGGAGCGAGGCTTCCACTTCAGATTCAAGATAGCTGTCACACGCAGCAAGCGCTACATCATAGGTTGTTTTCTGTTCCATATTCAGACTCCGACGGGTACGGTTCGGGATATTATCCGTATTTCAACTTCCATATTACGCTTTTCAGCCCCGTATTGCCAATCGAATGCCGGTTTTCACAGCGTTATCTATCCGATGAAACTGTTATTGGTTTTTGCCGATCTGACTGCTCTTCTGGAAACGGGAGCATGTTCCGAGGCTTCTCCGGACACTGTCTCCCGGCAGCATTGCCTCCCGATTCTCTCCCACCAGGCGAGAGGGGTAGAAATCTGCGTTATTGTTTATGCCGAAAAACAGACCTATAATATGCCTGCAAACAAAAAAACGCCACACAGGAGAACGATATCATGGAACTCGGAAAGAAAATCAGACAGCTCCGTCGCAAGGCGGGGTTCACACAGGAACAGCTTGCGGAAAAACTTGGCATTGGAGCGCAGTCGGTATCCAAATGGGAGAACACTGTCGCGATGCCGGACATATCGTTGCTTCCGACGTTGGCGGAGGTGTTCGGCGTCACCATCGACGACATGTTCGATCTCACCGTTGAACAGCGTTTCAACCGCATGGAAAATAACCTCGACAATTCCGAAGAGATCCCCCAGGATATTTTCCGTGAGTATGAGGACTTCCTCAAGGAGCAGATGAACGATCCGCAGAACAAAAAACGCGCGACGGAACTGCTCGCTTATCTCTACTGGCACAGGATGGAATCCTTCGCCAGGAAAGCCGCGGGATTCGCAAAGGACGCCATTCGTATGTCTCCCGCAGAGAAGGGCTGTCAGTGGATACTGAGCAAGTCGGAAGGGCATGCCGTATGGGACTGGAACATACGCAACCATACCGCAGCGATAGAATACTGGTATGAGATCTGCAGGGATAACCCCGGAGAGAAGTCCCCCTGCTATTATCTGCTGGACAATCTTCTGGCTGACCACCGCGCAGACGAGGCAGAGGAGATACTCTCCCGCCTTTGCGGGATGAAGGACGCAAGTCCTGTTATAAACGAGGTGTACCGCGCCCATCTCGCGCTTGCGAGATTTGACGAACCGACTGCGGACGGCATCATGGAAAGGCTGGTCGCAGAGCATGCGGATGATTTTGCCTGTCTCTTTGAAGCAGCGCAGTATTACGCCGAAAAGTGCGCTTATGACAAAGCGCTGGATCTGTATGAGCGCGCCTTCGCTGCGGAGACCCGCAGGCCGAGATTTCAGGACGAGCTGATGGCCATCCGCGATATCCATCAGATCAGAGGCGATTACAAGAAGGCTGCTGAGACCTGCGACAGGATCATCGACCTGTTCAGGACCGAATGGGGATATACCGATGAAATCGACATTGAACTCGAGGAGAGAAGGAAAGCGGCATTGCTGGAAAAGGCTCAGCCATAAGGATTCAGGCCGAGCCTTTCCTGAACGGGTGACATTTTCCGAACGGAGACGCGCGGAATTGAGACCGTCCCCGTCCGCCTAACTGCAGGGACCCCTCCGGGAAACGGTCTGTACGCAGATTCAGACCGGACGTTCTGTCTCCGGGGAAGGGTTCTTTTTCTGCGCGATTCTTTTTTTGATCTGGCACGTCTGTTCCTTACAGTTCGAGCACCGCAGGGTCAGATTGGAGCCTTCCCAGTATCGTTCCGGATGTCTGGAATAGTTGACCTCCCAGTGGATCAGCACAACGACAGAAGTGAAGAACAGGCTCCAACTGAAGAAGTTTTTGATAAACAGCATCGGGGTAAACATCATGAAATGCCCCCAGTCATAGATCCGGCAGTTGATGCAGCATTTGTTTTTCATCAGGAACGTCTGGAACGGGCAGAAAAACAGGATGCAGATGTAATCGGAAAGGAAATAGAATACGGAGAGCATCAGGAGATCGCTTGACTGAATCACCCCGAGAAGATACAGAGCTCCGAATACCGCATTGAAGGAAAGCCACACCAGCATGACTTTCCAGGCGCCAATGTTCTGAATCTGTGCATAGCGGAACATTTTGTTTTCGTCGTAATCCTGTACGGGGCGGTAAACACTTTCCCGCGCTTTCTGCCACGCCATTGTCAGACGGTTGTTCGGCACCAGATGCGCGATCATAATCAGCATGAAAAAAGCCCAGACCAGATGGAGAAGGGTAATCTCGTGAAAAAAAGGCTGGTGGATTACTCTTGTCAATTCTTTCCGGTCAAACAGGTAAAAGCCTAAAACAGTGCCGAAGACCAGCAGGCGGAACAGCAGTTTCACGAGATAGAACGTCAGGGCCTGCGTTTTCCGGATGCCCCATGTTACGACCTTGCCCGCATTTTCTTTCAGGATGACAGCCTGCTTGTTGACAATATCATGAAGCTCATCTGTCTGAAGCGTCAGATTTTTCCTGATCTCCGAAGCGATGTTTTCGGCTATATCACGCGGATTTCTTTTCGATGTGTCCGCCTGCACGGTTTTATCTGATTCATTCTGAATTTGTTTCATCTCTGTCAAATCCTCTGTCTCAATGATCTGCCGGGGGAAGGGCAGTGCTTCCGGCTTTCTTCCGCTGAATGCAGTCCTGGTTCTTAACCCGACTGCCTATGCCAATACTATCATGTTCTTTGTGTCAAAAAAAGTCTCCCGGATCTTTCGGTATCTCGTCGGGAGTTTATCAGCCGCGGAACAGAACGATTACGGGTTCAGCATTTCTCTGACTTCCATCCGTGCGAATCCGGGAAGGCGGTCGCGTTTCCATCCGGGACAGGCCGCATGGAGGATATTATTTGCCGATTCAGAAACGGACGCCCATGAGAAAAACTATCATAACTCTTCTGCAGTTTCCCGCGTCTGAGGCAGGCGGCTTTTGCCTGCGGGGGAAGCGGAGCCGGGTAATGATTGAGAAGCCGACCCTGTTCACTGCCAGACCCTGTTCTGACGCTGAGTCAAAAGCAATAACCGAAGCCTCCCCTTCAGAAAAGAAAACGATGGATTGTTTCTGCTGAAACTGTTACAATTATTAAAAATATTCCATTTTTGAAGGAGGATACACCAATGACAGGTATTCCGTTGATTATCGCATTCGTGATAGCGATTGTGGCGATGATTTTCCTGATCTCCAAGCTGAAAGTCCATCCTTTCCTGGCGATCATGGCTGTTTCGCTCGTGCTGGCAATCGTTGCAGGCATCCCCCTGAAGGACATTCCGGGCGTCATAGGGTCCGGCTTCTCCGGCACCTTCTCCTCGATCGGTATCGTCATCATTCTCGGCGCGTTTATCGGTGCGGTTCTGGAAAAGACCGGTGCTGCTCTCAAGCTGGCCGATATGGTCATCAAGCTGGTCGGCGAGAAGAATCCCGAGCTTGCGATGGAGCTTATGGGCTGGGTCGTCTCGATTCCGGTCTTCTGCGACAGCGGCTTCGTCATCCTGAATCCGATCAGGAAAGCGCTGGTCAAGCGTACCGGCAAATCCAGCGTAGCAGCGACGGTATGTCTTTCCTGCGGTCTTTATATCGCGCACGTTTTCATTCCGCCAACACCCGGCCCGATCGCCGCGGCGAACACCCTCGGTGCAGGCGAGTATCTGCTGCTGGTCATCGGAATGGGCGTGCTCTGTTCCATCTTCCCGCTGATCGCCGGATTCCTCTATGCGAAGTTCATCGGTAAAAAAATCAAGAGTGCGGACGAGCTTGGCGGCAAGGATGAGGTCGTCAAGACTTATGAAGAGCTGAAAGCCGAATTTGGCGAGCTGCCCAGCGGCTGGAACGCCATTGCCCCGCTGATCGTTCCGATCATTCTCATGGCGCTGTCTTCCGTTTCCTCCATGGCCGGATGGCAGGGATGGTTCGCAGACTTCCTGACCTTCCTCGGCACCCCGATTATCGCTCTGGCGGTCGGCGCAATCTTTGCCATCTGCCAGCTCTTCGGGGCCAAGAAGGGCGGGGATTTCTATAACGTGACCAATGATACGCTCAAGGTCGTCGGCCCCATCCTCTTCGTCACGGCTGCCGGCGGCGTTCTGGGTAAGGTGATCTCCTCCTCCAATATGGTGGAGTTCATCAAGTCCAATGCCGGTGTTCTGCAGACGCTCGGAATCTTCTTCCCGTTCCTGCTTTCCGCAATCCTCAAGAGTGCGCAGGGTTCTTCCACGGTTGCCATCACCACGACGGCGGGTATCGTTGCCCCGCTGCTCGGCGTGCTGGGCTATACGACCCCTGCCGAGATCGCCCTGGTCGTTATGGCGATCGGCGCCGGAGCCATGACGGTCTCCCATGCGAACGATTCCTACTTCTGGGTCGTGACCAACTTCGGCGATATGACGCCGGAGCAGGGCTATAAAACCCAGACGCTGATGACGCTGATCATCGGCATCGCGGCCATGGTCGAGATCTTCCTCCTCAGTCTGGTCTTCTGACCGATCGGAGAGTTCTATGAATCAAGAGTTAAAGCTCCATGCGGATACGATCATCCGGGAAGCTATCGCGGCGGTACAGCCGGATGCGGCGGTGCAGCGCGCTCTCGCGGGCAAGCATTTTCCGGGCCGGGTCCTGCTCGTCGCTGCGGGCAAGGCTGCCTGGCAGATGGCGAAGGCTGCATCGGACTTTCTCGGCGACCGCATCGAGGCAGGCGTTGTCGTGACAAAGTACGACCATGTCATGGGCCCGATTGCCAATTTCGACTGCTATGAAGCCGGTCATCCGGTCCCTGATGAAAACTCATTCCGTGGCACACAGGCTGCGCTCAAACTCGTTGATGACCTTAAGCCGGAGGATACAGTCCTTTTTCTGCTCTCCGGCGGAGGCAGCGCGCTGTTTGAAAAGCCGCTGATTCCCGCCGCAGAGCTGCAGGACATTACCTCTCAGCTTCTCGCCTGCGGGGCGGACATCGTGGAAATCAATACGATCCGCAAGCGCCTTTCCGCAGTCAAGGGCGGTCGGTTTGCGCAGATATGCTCCCCGGCAAGAGTAGAA
The DNA here is from genome assembly GCA_017429985.1 of Clostridia bacterium. GTDB lineage: Bacteria > Bacillota > Clostridia > Christensenellales > CAG-138 > JAFRNW01. The sequence continues at coordinate 125,126 of JAFRNW010000004.1, forward strand.
ACGGTGGTCCTCTCGGACATTCTGGGTGATCCGCTGGATATGATCGCCTCGGGACCTGCCTGCCCCGATTCCGCTACCGCACAGGACGCGAAGAAGATTGCCGCGAAGTATCAGCTGAAAATGTCCGACGAAGCCTACTGGCTGCTCGAGGTGGAGACACCGAAGCGCCTCGACAATGTCGAGACCCAGATCAACGGCAGCGTGCGCGAGCTCTGCGCCGCCGCAGCCCAGACCTGCCGCAGGCTTGGCTACGAGCCTGTTCTGCTCACAGATCAGCTCTGCTGTCAGGCCAAAGAAGCCGGCAGTTTCCTTGCCTCGGTCCTGAAAACCCACAGAAATGACGGCAAAAGCATCGCATTCCTTGCCGGAGGCGAGACGGTGGTCAAGCTGACGGGCAAGGGTAAAGGCGGGCGCAATCAGGAGCTGGCTCTCGCTGCGGCGCTGGGCATTGACGGAATCCCGAACGCTGCAGTCTTTTCTGTCGGCAGTGACGGAACTGACGGACCGACGGATGCCGCCGGCGGCTATGTTGACGGAGAGACCTGCGCTGAGCTCAAGGAAAAGGGCGTATCCATTGATGCCGTTCTCCAGGACAACGACGCCTATCATGCGCTGGAAAAGACCGGCGGTCTGATTTTTACCGGTCCGACGGGTACGAATGTCAACGACGTTTCTGTCGCCTTGCTGCGCTTCTGATACGGCGCTTGTTAATCCTGCGTGAAATCAGGACGGGATTCATAAGAGAATAACACCAATGCAAAAGGGGACGGGCAATACGCCCGCCCCTTTCTGATACCCAATCGGCAATTAGGGTTTACAGAACAAATTGTACGATCAGTCCCGCTAAGGCACAGATGACCAATGCCAGTCCTTCTCCGATAAAGAAGCCTTTGATATGGAACCAGTAATCATGGTAGTCGCTGATCATGTCTTCCGTGCCTTTGAACACGAAATGCGGGTCATGGCAGAACCAGATGATATCGAGCACCACAGCGTCCCAGAGATTCACGATCGTCCATAACAGGATACCATAGCCGAATGCCTGCAGGAACGTCGTATAACCGTTTACGTATCGAAGGAGCAGGCTGAGGACGAGGATGAACAGAACGCATGCGCCGAGTTTCGCCTTCAGCTTGTTTTTCTGCGTGGGAATCCGGTCTTTATACTCGTCCAGGGACCTGACCCGTTCCCGGATCTTCGGCGGATAATTGTACAGGCTCCTGATCGGCTCCCTGGACATGAGATAGACCATCAGAGTGAAGGCGAGACACAGGACGATGCTCTCAATTGCCAGAATCATTGTTTTGCGTGTCCTTTCTATCTATCCTTTTTTCAAACCGGAACATCCCGTCCGGGAACTGCTCATCCAGCCGCTCCGCCGCCTCCGGATCATTCGGATCCGGATGATGCTGATTGTAAAACTCCACGATATGGAAGCCGCAGCGGTTCACATAGAAATGGATATTACGCTTCTCGAAGTACGGCGTGACGGTCTCCCAGACGGTGACCTCCGGATGCAGCCGTTCAACAGCGCACCATGCCGCATAACCGATTCCCTTGCTGTGTGCCTTGGGAGAAACAAAGAGGATATCCAGATCGCCGCGTTCTCCGTCCACCTTGATGATCAAGCCTCCGACCGGCTCGCCGTCCTGCATGATCCGGTAAGCCTCCCCGCCGTCGATGGATGCTTCGATCGTTTCGCGGGAGATGATCTCGCCTTCTTCCTCGAAATGATCGTCCCGGCGGCCGAACTCCTCCAGAGCGCCGTAATTGAAGGCGTTCTGATTGTCTCTGATAAACTGTTCCCGGTCTTGGGAGGCAAGCGGTTTTAACTCGATCATTTTCTGATAAACCTCTCGTCCCCGCCGTTTTCCTCCGCGCTCACATACCGTTCCACGGTCATATGCAGGTCGTACTTTTCCCGGAGCGCTGCAATGGTTGCCATCATCGGAGAGGCATGGTGGGCATCGAGTGCCTCCTGATCTGTCCAGCTGTCGATCAGCAGCACCGTTTCCGGATCATCCAGGGATCCGTAATATTCATAGCGCAGGTTGCCCTGTTCTGCCCGGATCAGGGCAACGGTTCCCCCGGCGGTCATCTCTTCAGCAAACTTCCGGGCAGCGCCGCCTTTTCCGATATATCTCAAATTCACAGTGATAGCCATGTGTACTGCTCCTCTTTCAAATAAAAAGATCGGGGAAGGAAAAACCCCGGAAACGTTGCATTCCCAGGGTTTTTTGAATGTCCGATTCGTCAGATCATCTCTTGGGAGACTGTCAGGCACTTCCGAAAACACCCGAGAAAACTGAGATGATTTTGCGTTTCCGCTCGGTTTTGCTTGATTCTGGCGGTTTCTGTAAGCAAAAATCGTGATCCCTGGTTACAACTCAAACCCCGTATGGAGTGAGGATTTGCTGCATATGTGCTTCATACCCATTGCATCCCAGGGCAATGGAAGACGGCATAAATGCAGGGATCCTCACTTTTGCACCTTCCTGTCGTTTTACAACGCCTATCCGTAAGCCTTTTCGGTTTGTGCATATCATGTTTCTCCCGTAGTGCGGCGAATCGTGAAAAAGCGCCTTATGCCTTATTGAACTTCTCCTTCGGCTGCCTGCAGCGAGGGCACTTCCAGTCTGCCGGCAGATCCTCAAAAGCGACGCTGTCATGCTCCGCGGGATCATATACATAGCCGCAGATGGAGCAGACATATTTGCCGGAGGCTTCGACCTTCGTGAAATCCACCTCAGCAGGCACCGTCGGAACCGGATGATCCAGATCCATCACACGCTTCGCCTCCAGGTTTTCATAGCCCTGGGGTGTGTGGGTACCGCAGTATACCGTGGGATGATTGCGGATGAATTCCCGTACCCGGTCAAGCGTCTCACGGGCGGCATCCTTATCGTCGTACACGATGGACAGCTTGTTTTCATAGAGCGCTTCGTCCACATAGGTGATATCGCCGTGGATCATGTAGAACAGACCGCCATTTTCAACGACGACGATGCTGTTGCCGTTCGTGTGCCCCTTGGCTTTGATCATCGTGATCCCGTCCCGGATCTTCTGACTCTCAGGGAAGTTGAAATAAGCGCCGTCCGTAAACTTCACCGGTACGATATTCGAAAGCCCCTGCAGCTCAGCAGCGGAGGTCTCCTCTTCATTGACATAGATCTTCGCATTCGGGAAGGAACGCAGCTCACCGGAATGGTCCCCATGCTTATGGGTCAGCAGGATCGTTGTGACCTGCCCGGGCTCATACCCCAGCGCCGCAAATGCTTCCATGTAGCTGCAGATATCTTTGCCGGTGTACAGCGCGCTTGTTTCATCCGGCACTTCCTCCGGCGTTCCTGCCGGCAGACCGGTATCCACCAGAATGACTCCATCGCCGGTGTCGATCAGGTAATTCTGCAGACTGCCGCGATAGCGGATGGTGGGGTCGAAATTCTGCGGTCCTTCTTCGCCTCCGAAGACGAAGGGCTGGGAATAGAATCCGTCTTTTCTGAATTTAACTGCTTTGATCTCCATAAAGTACCTCCTTAAAATAATGTTTTCCTGCAGGGGTCCGTCTGCTCAGTTCTCATCGACCAGTGCGGCTCCCAGTTCAAAGGCTCTCTGACGCTCTTTCGGAAAGACCGTCTCGTGCCTTCTCTGTTTGGCTTCCGCGTCGAAATACCAGGACCAATCTTCGCAAAGGTCAGGAAGAGATCCAGTAAAATGTTCATTTTGCAGACCTCGCGGCGGTTTACTCGCCGTGATGACGGCGGCAGCCCTTGTCACCCTTCTGATGGCCGCAGTCGAGACCTTTCCCGTGATGATGACCACACTCATGATTTTCTCCATGATGATGACCGCAGTCATGTCCCTCGCCGTGATGATGATCATGGTGGTCGCATTTTGCATCAGGATCATATTCCAGCATTCCTTCAGCAAGAGATTTCGCCGCAACATCCGCTGATCCCTGTACACCGGCATAGAGCTTTATTCCTGCATCAGCAAGTGCCATCTGTGCGCCCATACCGATCCCGCCGCAGATCAGGGCGTCAGCCTTTACCGCCTGCAGGAAGCCCGCAAGAGCTCCATGACCGCTTCCGTTGGTATCAACGGTCTGTTCATTAACGATCTTACCCTCTTCAACATCGTACAGCTTAAACTGTTCGGTATGGCCGAAGTGCTGGAAGATTTCTCCGTTTTCGTACGTGACTGCAATTCTCATGGTATGCGTTCCTTTCTCTATGATTTCCTGATCGATCTCGACCGGTTCAAATACACAATGTCCGCCTGTGATCAGCAGCCTTTTCCCATTCACGAGGGCATCAGCGACCTTTTTCCTTGCGCTGTCATAAATGGCAGTTACTGTGGTCCGGGCAATGTTCATCCTGGAGGCACAGGCTTCCTGGGTAAGGCCTTCATCGTCCAGAAGTCTTAATGCTTCGAATTCGTCAATGGTCATCTGGACGCTTTCGGTGGCTGTGATGTCATCGGGCGAAAAGCTGCGATAGACCGGGAGCTGCTCTATTCTGCGGCATCTGAATGGTCTTGGCATAAGCTCTCCTTTCTGACATATGTCGGCAATTATTATAAACCAGATAACGACATATGTCAATAATCTTCAATGTGTTTTTTCCCCTTCTGCCATGCAAGGTAATGCGTCAAGTATCCAACCAGACTCATCATAGTCAGAGCGTAAAGCTCAGATACGGCTGAAGCAATGACATAGGATTTATCATCAAACACATTCAGTACTGCGAAGGCACTGGTAATAAGTGAAAATACCAGAAAGCCGAATATGAGCCCGGCACCTTCTTTATCCTTATGGAAGATGAACGCCGTATAAAGGCAGTATGTGAGGAATATCATCAGCATACCGCCAAAACTCATTATGCCGTGCCAGATGTTTTCTTCTGTCATAGCTGTTCCGTCACTTGGCATGACCCACATAGCCCCTATATAGAGAACCAGGCACGAAACGATTATGGAAATTCTCAGAATTCTTTTCTTTGTTTTTAATTCTTTTCTTTGTTTTTGATAAGCCGATCACATTGTGCACAAGGAAAAAGGAAATGAGCATAGGAATAAACAGGACCAGCATGGCAATGAAGATCTGCAGTGCGGAACCAGAATACCATATCATTCGCGACAACGAAGCAAACACTGCGGTCTCATGCCCCGTCCTGTTGTCTTAATTATTAACTATTTGGGGTTCCAGAAGGGCTGTTGTCTCAGTATTAACTACTGAATTCTCGTCAGATTTCGTCAGAATCAGCCAAAATTTATCAAAAGGATTTGGGTAAAGAAAGAGCCCGGAAACGTTGAATTTCCGGGCTTTTTCGACTCTTGTTGGGTCTCGATTAACGCTTCGAGAACTGCGGAGCACGACGTGCAGCTTTGAGGCCGTACTGCCGCAATATCGAGTCCCAAAACCCTTGATTTTACTGGATTTTTGAGGCTTTCCGGATTTGGTGCCCCACCACTTAACTACTTGTTTTTTCTCCTCATATCCTGAAACATATGCAGGCCCATTTCCCGTGAGAGATGCTTCATCATCTCGCAGCCGGCGATGCAGTTTCCCTTTTGATCCAACGCAGGACCGTAAATCCCGATTCCGCA
>JAFRNW010000005.1 GCA_017429985.1 Clostridia bacterium
CAGGGTTCCCGGCCATTGACGGAACGCTTCAGCTACAGCTCCCATGGTATTTGTTGGCGTAATTCTCTTATCATAAGCCGGCCAGTTATCGCGGATTATCTGCCAGTATTCTTCCGGAACGGTCCAATGGACTCCATCCTCGGGATCAAGATTCTTCCAGGATTGTGTCGGCATCATGATCGTACCGTCTTCTCCAACCACTTCAATCAATGCCTCAATAACTGTCTGCGCCCCCCCACAGACATAGCCCATTTTAGATAATGCTGTATGAACCATTACCGTATGGCCTTTCGTCAAATCTACAGAATGCAGCGCATTTACGATTTCATTTTTTGTAATTGGTTTCAAAACCATATCTCCCCTAACAGTTTATATTAAAAGATAACAACACAGCCTCATTCCTCTTCCGGCTTAGGTTCCGACCAGCTAATCTCTCTACGTTCATGAGTCCTGTCGGTCTCGGTGCTCACAATCGGCTTGTCCCAACTGATCTCTTCAACAAATGTCTTGCTCACATGCTCCGTCTGCCTTTTTCGCTTTGCTCTTGCTCCGATCTGCTCCTGCACAGCGGCAAACCTCTCCATCGGGATTATTGCCGCATGTGTTTCTTTCTGGACGTACCTGTTTCCGGTAGGGCTTGATTTCATCACCTCGACGTTTCCGGTGTATTTGACGTTCGTGAGCACAGTTTCAATGGCTTTCTTGCTCCATCGTTCGCTGCCCCTTGGTGACGGAATATGCTCTTCCGCCAGAGCGTCAATAATGCCGCTGTAGCTTTTCCCGTCCAGGTACATGTCGAAAATGCGGACTACGACCGCTGCCTGAGCCTCGTCTTTTTCCAGATTCCCATCTGCGCCTTTTACATATCCATAGCATGGTTTCTTATACAGTCCACTGTTTCCGCTCTCCGCCCGGTAACGCAAACCCATCTTTATATTCTCGCTACGATGCTCGTTTTCCGCCTGATTGATGGCGGAGCGGATGCTTAGCTCCCACTCGGGGTAATCGGCGTCCACGTCGATGTCTTCTTCCATGAAGTATATGGTAACGCCTGCATTAACGAGCGCCCTGATGGATTCGATCACCTCTACGCTATCCCGGCCGAAACGGGACAGGCTTTTCACGACAACAACCTCGATTTCTTTCTTTTTGCAGTCATCCAGAAGGCGGTTGAACTCCCTCCGATATGAATCCGTTTTTGCCGAGGCGACCTCAAGGTAGACATCCTTCAGCGTCCAGTTCTGCATCAGATAAACACATCGCGTCATGGCGGACACCTGATTGCTGAGGCTCCGCAGTTGCTCCACGCGGGCTGAGCTGACCCTGACATAAATTGCCGCCTTCATCACGTGCGGATTTCTTACGTAAGCCGGTATACGTCTTACCTTTGGAGTTTCCTTCATCCTTCTGCCTCCCATAGACTACTTTTCACCGGCTCATTTTCTGTCTCTGATGATTATTAGTCTTGTCCTGATTCTACCTCAAAACGGGCAATAGTAAATCATTTTCTCGTTTTTGCCTAAAAAGTAAAATAGTAGCCACAACCCTCGGAAAATGGTGTTTTTGATATGTTCCCGATGACCGAAAAATCATCTCTTTTGAGCCATTCGCGCCGAAAAGGCAAAAACGCCCAAACCCTTTGATTTCAAGCCATTTCAGCCCTTCCACTGTCAGTTATGTGTTAGTAGACAGACGGTCTCAACGTGGGAGGTGTGGGGGAACATATCAACCGGTTGAATGATATCCACAGAATACCCAAATGAGGATAATACGGCAGCATCACGTGCGAGAGTAGCAGGATTGCATGAGACATAAACAAGTCTTTGGATATGACTCTCGGCAATACAGGACAACACGGTGGGATCGCAGCCCTTCCGTGGAGGATCAAGAATAACGGAACTGACGGACTGGCGGTATTTTGGAAGCAAATCTTCGACTTTTCCGCAGATGAAAGATGTATTCTGGATGGAATTCTGAGCTGCATTTCGGGAAGCGTCGGCGATCGCTTCCGGAACGGATTCAATGCCAATGACGTTTTTGCAGTAAGAGCTCAAAAGAAGCGAGATCGTTCCGGCGCCGCAATAGGCATCCATGATTGTCTCATCAGGGCGGGGATTCAGAAACCGGATCGCAGTATGATAAAGGACTTCCGTCTGTGCGGTGTTGACCTGAAGAAAAGACTGGGGGCTGATACTGTACTGGCATCCGGCTATTTCATGACACAATGTCCTGTCGCCCCATACCAGGCGGAACTGCTTTCCGAAAATCACGTTTGTGTTATCCGGATTGACATTATGCCAGATGCTTGCAGCATCCGGGAGGCTTGAAACCAGCGCGTCCTGACACGGAAGGGCTCCTGTCGTAACGACAACGACCATAACCTTACCCTCTGATGATATCCGGACGACGGCATGCCGCAGTAGCCCTTGACGGGTGTCTTCATCATAAGGGACGATATGGTTCGATTCCGCCCAGTTGCGCACGGCAGAAACGCACGAGATGATCTTCGGATCCTGTATGGGACAGTCCGTCAAAGGAATCAGGCGGTGACTTTTCGGAGAGAAAAAGCCGAACGCGACGGTTCCGTCATCCAGCGCTGAAAACGGAAAGCTGCCTTTATTGCGGTACTGGAGGGGCCTGCCCATCCCAAGAATCGGCTCGACGCGGACGTTTTCAAACCTGCCTATGTGCCTGAACGCGTCATAAACAAGCTGCGTTTTCAGTTTCAACTGCGCGGGATAGGACAGATGCTGAAGGGTGCATCCTCCGCAGGAAGGGAAGGCGGGGCAGAAAGGCACAACCCGGTCCGGTGAAGGAACGGTTATGTCCGCCAGCTTCGCAACCGCAAAGGACGAGCCCGCTTTTATGACGTGTGCCGAAACAGTCTCCCCGATCAGCGCGCCCGGAACGAATACCGCGTAGCCGTTGACGCGCCCGACGCCCTGACCGTCGGAATTGATGCCGGTAATTTCAAGGGTGACGTCGTCGTTTTTATTGACGGGTAAAGATCTGCTTTTCACTGCTTTTTAACATTATCCTTTCCGAACACGTTTTCGGCGGCAGTCAGGAAAGAAGCATCCGCTTCAACATACAGGGACGGGGGCACGCTTTTCTGGATTCTCTTGGCCGCGTCGAACAGGATGACTCTTGTCCGTCCCGGATACTGCTTCAGGAAGGAAACTGCTTTTGTAAGGGACTCATTTGTCAGGGAGGGGAAACGGATATATACCGTTTGCTGAAGCTCCGACAGCGGGGACAGTTCCTCAATCAGAAGAGAGTTTGTCCGCTCATCCCGGATATTCAGCCTTCCCTTTACCAGAACAGGGGAATCGTCATGGAACAGATAGCCGAACTGGGCGAGCGCCTTGGAAAACATGACGGTTTCGATGCTGCCGGTAACGCCTTCCAGAGTAGCGTATCCGACCATGCTGTTGCCGTTTTTGGAGGGTCTCTGCTTGCAGGACGAGAGCATTCCTCCGACCTCTACGGACGAGCCGTCCAGAATACCGCTGATTCCGTCTGCTTCTTCCAGATCGCTGACCGAAACGCCGAGCTTTCCGAGCGCGGCGGAATAATTGTCGAGCGGATGGCCCGTCAGATACAATCCGGCGGATTCGCGTTCCCGCATTAGGAGAACGGAATGATTCAGCTCGGGGACGTCGGGAAGATGGAGCGAAACGGACTGCTTCAGGCTGTCCGATCCTTCTAGATCGAACAGGGACATCTGCCCCGAGTTTCTGACTTTCCGGTTCTGCACGGCGCCGTCAAATGCCTGCTCGTATACCGCAAGGAGCTGGGACCGTTTGACGTGCATGCTGTCAAAGCATCCGGCGCAGATCAGGGATTCCAGCATCCGTTTGTTCAGGCCGTCCGTCCGTTCACAGAAGTCAAAGAAGTCGCGGAACGGTCCCCGCTGCGCGCGTTCTCTGACGACCTGATCCATGACGGCGCTGCCGACGCTTTTGACAGCGGCGAGGCCGAAACGGATCGCAAGCCTGGCGGGGGAGCCTTCGATTCTTTCGACGGAGAACCGGGCGGAGCTTTTGTTTACATCCGGAGGAAGAACGGTCAGTCCGAGCCTTCTCGCAGTATAGACGTATTTGGAGATGTTGTCGGACGAGCCCATGAAACTGTTGATCAGTGCCGTCATGAACTCGACGGGATAGTACAGTTTCAGATAACCGGTCCTGTATCCGAGAACCGCATAGCAGGCGGCGTGTGATTTGTTGAAAGCATAGGACGCGAAATCCATCATCTCATCGAAGATGTGATTCGCAGTGCTTTCCGGCACACCGCGGCGGACCGCGCCGTCCACGCCTTCCGTGCCGTAGATAAAGAACTGACGTTCCTTCGCCATGACGTCGGCCTTTTTCTTCGCCATGGCGCGCCGGACGAGATCGCTTCTCCCGTAGGAGTATCCTGCAAGGGAGCGGACGATTTCCATGACCTGCTCCTGATATACCATGCAGCCGTAGGTGTTGGACAGGATCGGCTCCAGAAGCGGATGGGCATATTGCACGGACGAAGGGTTGTGCTTTCCCTGGACATAGCGGGGGATCTGTTCCATGGGGCCGGGGCGGAACAGGGAAATGCCCGCGATCAGGTCCTCAAAGCAGTCCGGCTTCAGCTGTCCCATGAACTGGCGCATGCCGGAGGATTCAAGCTGGAAAACACCGTCTGTTTCCCCGCGGGTGATCATTTCATAGACCGCCGGATCGGTGAAGGGCAGTTTCTCGAGTTCCGGCGCTTCCCCGTTGTGCGTCTCTCTGATAAACGCGACAGCGTCGCGAATGACCGTCAGGGTCCGGAGACCGAGGAAGTCCATTTTCAGAAGCCCCAGCTCTTCCAGCGTTGTCATGGGGAACTGCGTGGTAATGACGGAATCATTGACCTGCAGGGGGACCACCTCCGTAAGAGGCACGCCGGAAATAACAACACCTGCCGCATGCGTGGAGCAGTGACGTGGGAGACCTTCGAGCCTGAGAGACAGATCGATCACCTTTTTCATGGTTTCATCGGTCTCATAGAAGCGCCGGAAATCCGGGGAGATCTGCATGGCACGCTCCAGTGTCATGTTCAGCTCGGCAGGGACGGACTTTGACAGCTTATCCGCGTCAGCGTACGGGACGCGGAGCACGCGGGCTACGTCGCGGAGGACGGCCCGGGCTGCCATCGTTCCGAAGGTAATGATCTGGGAGACATGCCCTTCTCCGTACTTTCTGCCCACATAGTCGATGACTTCCTGCCTCCGTTCGTAACAGAAATCCACGTCGAAATCGGGCATGGAGATACGTTCCGGATTCAGGAAACGCTCGAACAGCAGATTATAGCGGATCGGATCCACGTCGGTAATATCAAGGAAGTACGCGGCGATGCTTCCCGCGCCGCTCCCACGGCCGGGACCCACCATGATCCCGTGGCTTTTCGCGTAATGGATAAAATCCCAGACGATCAAAAAATAATCCACGAAGCCCATTTTGACAACGACCGAAAGCTCATATTCCAGCCGTTCCAGGACAGAGGGATCGGCATCCGGCATTTTCTTTTGCATGCCTTCGTAGCAAAGCTTCCTGAGGAATGCCTCGTTGTCCATTCCGTCCGGAGCAATATACGCGGGCATCCTGCGCTTCCCGAATTCGATTTCGACGCTGCATTTATCCGCGACCTCTTTTGTGTTGCGGATCGCATCCGCGTCATCCGGGAGCGCGGCAAGCATTTCTTCTTCTGATTTCACATAGAATTCTTCCGCGTTCATGCGCATGCGGTTTTCTTCGTCTACGAACCGCTGCGTCTGAATGCAGAGAAGAACATCCTGTGCCTCGGCGTCCGCCTTGGTTACATAATGGATATCATTGGTCGCAACCGTTTTGATGCCGAGCTCTTTTGCGATGCGGCGGAGACCGGGGAGAACGATCTGCTGCTCTGGGATTCCGTGGTTCTGGAGTTCAATATAGAAATCCTCGCCGAACATCCCCTTGAGACGCGCTGCGAGGGATTTGGCGTCTTCATATCTGTCGCGCAGGAGGTACTGCGGGATATCCCCTGCAAGGCAAGCGGACAGGCAGACCAGGCCTTCGGCATGCTTTTCGAGAAGATCGTAGTCGATTCTGGGTTTGTAGTAGAATCCGTGAATGAAGGCCTCGCTGGAGAGCGTCATCAGATTCTGGTATCCGGTATTGTTTTTCGCGAGAAGGATCAGATGCGCGTATTCCCGGTCCTGGGCGCCGTCGCGGTCATACATGGAACGCGGCGCGATATATGCCTCCATGCCGATGATCGGCTTGAGTCCTTCCTTTTTGCAGGCGCGGTAAAAGTCGATGACGCCGTACATGACGCCGTGATCCGTAATTGCCATGGCGGTCTGCCCGAGTTTTTTCGCGGTCGAGACCAGCTCGGGAATGCGCGCGGCACCGTCAAGCAGGCTGTATTGGGTGTGGACGTGCAAATGGACGAAATCACTCATGTCGGGTATCTCCATATTCATCGGCGATGGCAAGCAGACGCGAGAACCGGTGATTCATGCCGCTCTTGCCGATTTCCGCAATGTCGGCAAGTTCCTGCAGCGTAGCCTGAGGATGCTGAAGCCGAAGCATCGCCGCCTCATATAACGGGGCGGGGAGCTTGGACAGGGCCATGTGGTTCTCGATGGTTTCAATTGCGCGAAGCTGCATCAGTCCCGCGGTTACCGCCTTGTCGATATTCGCAGTTTCGCAGTTGCTGGTTCTGTTTATATAATTCCGGTAGTCTTTTACGGCACGGACATCCTCGAATTTCAGCGCGGCGGAGGAAGCGCCTATCATGGCCAGGAATCCCGAAACGTCATCGCCTTTCAGGTACATGACCGGTCTTCCCCTGCGCAGCGTGCTGCGCGCCTTCAGCATGAAGACGGAGGCGATCGCCGCAAGCGACTCCGCAAACTCATACGAGCGGACGGAGATCTCCAGATGATAGTTGGATTCCGGCCTGCTGCAGGATCCGGATCCCAAAAAGCAGCCCCGCATGAAGCACTTTCTCAGGGCATCTTCCGAAACAAGGTTATCGGGAATATGTTTCCCCAGTGTCAGTCCATCCGGATCGTAGGTCAGGATACCCGTATCGAGAAGGAGGTCTCTGCAAGCGCTTCCACGGACGGTGACGACGGAAAGAGGATTCCGCCTGTGCTCCTGCTTTTTGATGCTGATGACCGGCTCAAGCTGGTACAGCTGCCCTGCAAGAGAGGAAATCAGATTGATGACGGGCAGGCTTTCGCTTTGATAATAAAGCTCCGGATTACGGGCAAGGAGCAGCGTCCCGCATGTCTGCGTAAGCCCCGCGAGAACGGACAGCTGCTGATCCCGCTGGCGGATACGGATTTTGCATAATTCAGATTTGATATCCGAAGTGAACGACATGCTTTGCAATCCCTTTTATCGGGTCGTTTATCTGTCCGAATGGAATCTGTCATGAATATCGGCTGCTTCTTTTACAAGATCCCGGTGGTAGACACGTACCGTGAGATCGGAACTGTGGAATCTCCTGGCCATTTCCTCGGCTGCCGCAACGGAACGGTGGCGTCCGCCGGTACATCCGAAGCAGACACGCAGGATCCGTTTTCCCTGCTCTTTGAACATGGGAAGAAGGCTGCGGAGGATGGATTCTTGCCGGTCCATGAATTCCCTGACAAATGGCTGAGAAAAGACATACTCGCGCACGGGCTCGTCCAGTCCGGAAAGGTTCCGGAGTTCTTCGATATAAAACGGATTGTTCATGAAGCGCATGTCCAGAACGATATCCGCGTCAATCGGGACACCGCGTTTATATCCGAAACTGCTGAGAAGGAGCGTCATATCCGCACTTTCATATTCCGGAACGACTTTTGCGATCAGTTTCGGGAAATCTCTCGGCGACACGTCGCTTGTATCAAGAACATAGTTCGCGCGGTCACGCATGTTCTGCAGATAGATCCGCTCGCGTTTAACGCCGGTATTGGCGTCGCCGGCCTCGCCCAGCGGATGGCGCCTGCGGACTTCATTGTATCGTTTCATCAGCACGTCGTCGCGGGCATCGAGGAATATGATGTCGTGCGGACAGGACGCCGCGTCGATGTTGGCGATCACACTTTCGGGGGATCTGGAGAGGAGGCATTCTCTGCTGTCAATCGTGACGGCAGCACGGTGGATCGGAGGCGTCGCAGCGTTGCACAGATCGATCAGCTCCTTGATCATGGAGGAGGGAAGGTTATCCACACAGAAATAGCCCTGCTCTTCGAGACTGTGCAAAGCGAGCGACTTGCCCGCGCCGGAAAGTCCGGAAATAATCAGCAGATACATGCGCTACACCTCGTTCCAATACTTTAATTCCCGTTCCAGAGCGACGCCCGTCTCCTGAAAGACGGTATCCTGAATCAGGCGGACCAGCGTTGAGACATCCTGACAGGTGGCGCCGCCGGTATTGACAATAAAGCCAGCGTGTTTGGCGCTGACCTGCGCGCCGCCGACGGATGTTCCTTTCAGACCGCACTGCTCGATCAGCTGACCGGCGAAATGACCTTCCGGACGCTTGAAGACGCTTCCGGCGGACGGAAGATCCAACGGCTGTTTGCTTTTCCTTCTTTGCATGAAATCGTTCATGCGTTCCTGCGCGTTCCCGTCATCCTCGCGCAGGGTAAGGGTTGCAGACAGAAGAATCGTACCCGGAGCGGAAAAAACGCTTCTCCGGACGCCCATGTCAGCGTCCGAAACAACCGTATCCAGGACGGCTCCGTCGCGGATGATCCGTACGGAAGAGAGGATCTGCTTCATCTCGGCTCCGTATGCTCCCGCATTCATGGCACATGCGCCTCCGACCGAACCGGGGATACCAGCAAGACCTTCCATCCCGGAAAGACCTGCGGCAATGCTCTTCCTGGCAATTCCGGCAAGCGAATCGCCCGCACTGCACCGCACGGAGCAGCCGTTGATTTCCGCCTCGAAAAACGGCTGTCCGAGGCGAATGACGACGCCTTGATACCCTTCGTCCGGAGCGAGGATGTTGGAACCGAAGCCAATGATTTTATAAGGGACGTCCAGTTCCGCAGCAGATTTCAGTACCGTGCACAGTTCAGTTTCGCTCCGCGGCGTGACAACGGCAGAGGCAGGCCCCCCGATCCGGAAACTTGTGATATCCGAGAGGGGAACTTCCGCATGCACTGGGATGCCGCTTATGGATTTCATGAATGCTGTCAGTATATCTGTCATAACATAATATTATACCAATTGCAGGGGATGTAGACAAGAAAAAGGGCGGCAGTGTACGCTGTGTACGCTGCCGCCCCTGGATTCAGGAAAAGGGATTATTCTCTGGGAGCACCGCACTCCGAGCAGAATTTTCCGGTGTTCTTCGTGCCGCATTTCGGGCAGACCCACTCTCCGGAGACCGGCTTGGGAGCGCCGCATTCCGAGCAGAATTTTCCGGCGTTGACCGTGCCGCATTTCGGGCAGGTCCATCCGGCCGCTGCAGGGGCTGCAGGCTGCGCGTTCTGGGCGGCCATTCCATACAGCGAATTGATATTGCCGGCAGTGGTGTTCTGCGCCATGTTCATTCCCATAAAGCCCATCGCTGCGCCCATGCTGCCCTCGTTGGCGGCTGCGGACTGCATAGCTGCTGCGGTAGCGCCGGTCAGATGCGCTGCTGCCATTGCGGGGTCTTTCAGGGCTGCGTTTGCCTGAAGCTCTTTGATCCGCTTTTCGTCTTCCTCGTTTGCCTTAACGGAGCTGACGCCAAAGGAAACGACTTCGAGGCCGCGCAGTTTCGCCCATTTCTCGGAAAGCACGTCATTCAGCGCATCCGCAAGATCGTCTGTATGTCCCGGGAGCGCGCTGTAGCGGATGCCCTGTTCGGAGATCTTGGCAAAAGCGGGCTGCAGAGCGGTCAGCAGTTCCGTTTTCAGCTGGCTTTCGATCTGATCGCGCCGGTAATCGGAGGATACGTTTCCGGATACGTTCTTGTAGAACAGCATCGGGTCGGCCATCTTATAGGAATACTCGCCGAAGCAGCGGATGGCGATGTCCATATCAAGACCGATGTTTTTGTCTACGACCCTGAACGGAACCGGATTGGCGGTGCCGTATTTATTGCCGATGATTTCCTTCGTGTTGAAGTAGTAGATCCTCTGATCCTTGCCGGTATCGCCGCCGAGCGTGAAGCGCTTTTTCAGGATTTCCCAGGTTGCCCGCAGGTTTTCGCTGAGATTGCCGTAAAAGATGGAAGGCTCGCTGGAGCTGTCCCAGACAAACTCGCCCGGCTGAGCGCTGAATTCCACAATGGCACCCTGTTCCACGATCATCATACACTGGCCTTCGTTCACAGCGATGATGGCGCCGTTGCTGATAATATTGTCATGTCCTCCGTTGCCGTTTCTTCTGATACCTTTTTTTACGAGAACATTTTCCGACATTCCTTCACAATAAAAATACTCCCGCCACTGATCCGAGAGAACACCGGTTAACGTGCCGATGCCTGCCTGTAAAAGTCCCATAGATTTACTCCTTTCAGATGTTTAAATAAGAATCAATGATAAATCAGCTTGTTCTCTGACTGAGTCCTTTAATTCCGCAGATTGCCCAGTCGTGTTCTTTTACGGTAACGATGCTGTCACAGTACGGGCACTTTGCGGTGGTATTGATGTCCAGCGGCGCACCGCAATTCGGGCAGTTGATGGTGTGCAGACCGCTGTGCGTGCCGGATTTCATGCCGGTCTTGCGGCAGAGATCCATTTCGTAGGTCATGAATTTTTCTCTTGTCCTGCTGCCGCTGATCAAAGCGCCGGTCCTGTCGTCCAAAGTGTAATCGATGATCCGGGAAGAAACGATCGCAATGATATGGTCGTTGTCTTCCTGCTGCATCCAGCCGCGGAGCATAACGCCAAGGACGCTGATCCGTTCCACATAGTTGGTTCTTCCGGAATCCTTCAAGGCGTTCAGCTGGCGCTGCATCTGCGCAAAATAGGCATCCGTAAAATACGGACGGAGCGGGGAAATATCCTTGGCGGTCCAGCCGTTCTGCATCTGCACGTAGACGTTGGAAATACTCTCCTGAAGCACAGAGGAACTGAAGGCGGGATCCAGCGAAGAATACTCGGACATCGGTCGCAGCAGGGAAGCGCTGGTTTGCTGCGCGCCGGGGATATGGGTCGCGTGCTTGCGGAAGATACTGATGATGATCACTGCGACGATAATCATGAAGATTAACGTGCTCATCATGGAAATCATACTGAAAGCGTTTCCGAAGGAAGAGCCGTAGCTCGGTCCGCCAAAAATGTAGATCCCGCTTCCGGAATCATCCCAGTCGGAGGAGCTGCCCCAGTCGGAGGGGCTATCCCAATCGGAGGAAGATCCCCAGTCGGACGAACTGCTCCAGCCGGAGGATCCCCAGCCGGAAGAACCCCAATCCGATGAGCTGCCCCAATCGGAGGAACTTCCCCAGTCAGATGAGCTTCCCCAGTCGGAACCAAAATCGGAATCTCCGCTGAAATCACCGAAATCAGCGCTGCTGGCGAACGGGACCATCACCAGAATCAGACAGCAGATTAAGGATAATAATAAGAACTTTTTCCCCATGTTATATTCCTAGTCAGTATTTGACAAACTGCTCCACGTTCACGATAAACACGGTCGCGCCGCCCACCATGATCTGGACGGGGATGGCGGCGCTGCCAACCGGATTCGGGAGACTGGTTGCGGGAACCGTTACAGTCTGGCGCCGGCTGGATTTTTCTTTTATATCCGAGAGGACTGTTTCAAGCCGTTCCTCTTCAACGCCGATCATGAGGGTGGTATTGCCTCCGCGCAGAAAGCCGCCTGTCGAAGAGATGCGTGTTACGCTGATCTCGTGGTCGATCAGCGCGCGGGTCAGAGCTTTCACATCATCATTCTGGACAACCGCAAAAACAAGCTTCACAGATACAGCCTCCTCTTTCCTATTATCAGAAACAGTATATCACAGTTCAATCAGAGTAAAAAATGAAAACATGAAAATTTCACGCTTATGTTCCGATGCGGACAAAGCGGACAGAAGAGGAGCCTTTGCCGGGTGCAATTGCTTCTAACGCTTGACAAAAGGGGCATTAAATGCTACGATATGCAATGCTCTCTGGGTGTAGCGCAGCTTGGTAGCGTGCTTGAATGGGGTTCAAGAGGCCGTGAGTTCAAATCTCACCACCCAGACCAAAGAGGGGTTCTGCTTTCAGGACCTCTCATTTTTTATTCCATTAACGAAAGATAACGGCCATTGTGCTGTACAGGGCAAGCGAACATGCTGTCCCGGGTGCGATTCCATATCAACGGATGCTTTCAAGCACCGTGTACTGCCTGTTTACCGTGGAGGAGAGTCTTCCAGCATAAGCAAAAAAGCCAATTCGACCAGAGAAAGGACCCTGGGAAACGGCTTTCCCTAGAAAGCTTTAGGCAGCTAAAAAAACTCCGCCTGCGAACTAAGTCCGATATAGACACAGCTGCAGGCGGTTCGATCTTCTGTATTTGAGGCGCGGTCACAGATGAGCATTTAAAAGGATCCGCCCATGAATGATTTGTCCGTTCAGTCCCTGACGCGCTTTCCTCCGATATATACCGACTGCGGCGAGAGATCCTCTTTACAGACAACAAAATCCGCGAGTTTGCCTTGTTCGATCGAACCGATCTCATCCGCGCGCCCGATCTCACGGGCAGGCCGGATTGTTGAAGCGAGGATCGCTTCTTCTCTCGGGATCCCGAAAGCGACGGCATTGCGCATGTCCGCATACAGATCGCTGGCTGCGCCTGCTATCGTTCCGTCCGCGAGACGTGCCACCCCTCCGGAAAGGAAGACTTGCTGTCCTCCGAGTTCGTATTCTCCGTCGGGCATGCCGCAGCAGCGGAGCGAATCGGAAATCAGACATACGCGGCCCGGGAAGAGGCGGAACGCCATTCTTACCATGCTCGGATGAACGTGCATTCCGTCGCAGATCAGCTCCGCGGTCACATCTTCACGTTCGGATGCGGCGCCGATCACTCCGGGCTTGCGATGGTGGATCGGAGGCATGGCGTTGTACAGGTGCGTGAGATGCCTTGCGCCTGCAGCAAAAACCGCTTTTGCGTCCTCATAACCCGCGTCCGTATGCGCAACGGAAACGGTACACAATTCCTTTGCCCGCGCTGTGAAAGCTTCCGCTCCTTCGAGCTCCGGCGCAACGTCCACGATCCGCACCAGACCGCCGCACCCGTCGTACAGGCCGCGGAAACGGTCATAGTCCGGAAGCTGCAGATACGCGGCGTTCTGCGCGCCTTTTTTCTTTTCGGAAAAGAAAGGTCCTTCCATATGGATGCCCATGACGCGCGCACAGTCTTCCGGCTGGTTCGCGAACAGCTCCGAGGCGGTCTCAAAGGCTTTTGAAAGGATCTCATAGGGCAGCGTCATCGAAGTAGGCGCAAAGCTTGTCACGCCGCAGCGCGCAAGATGCGCTGCCATGCGGCGCAGG
Source organism: Clostridia bacterium (assembly GCA_017429985.1). Classification (GTDB taxonomy): domain Bacteria; phylum Bacillota; class Clostridia; order Christensenellales; family CAG-138; genus JAFRNW01. The sequence goes on from JAFRNW010000005.1 coordinate 13,472, forward strand.
CCCGCCTTGTCCCCGTCGGAAAAGTCCGCGCCTGCCGCCCCGTGCGTATGAACGTCCACGAGCCCGGGAATCACAAGCGCACCACCCAGATCGATCCCTCCGTCGCGTGTATCCGTAAAGACGTCCGCATACCGTCCGTCTTCCACATCGAATCCTCCGCGGACAAAGCCGCGCTCTCCCAGAAAAAGCAACGCGTTATAGTAGCGCATCTCAGACCTCCGTGTTAAACGAGCGTCAATTAGAAAAAGAGAAAAGCCCCGAAACGCACTGTTTCAGGGCTTTTTTGGTCGAGGTGACTGGATTTGAACCAGCGGCCTTTTGGTCCCGAACCAAACGCGCTACCAAACTGCGCTACACCTCGTATGGAGCCAATGAGCGGACTCGAACCGCTGACCTGCTGATTACGAATCAGCTGCTCTACCAAC
>JAFRNW010000006.1 GCA_017429985.1 Clostridia bacterium
CATTATAATTCCTTTATAAAAAAACTTGACACGATAATCCGTTTTCGTTATTATTTTGTTTGTTGAGTTTTGCTCGGTTCGTCTAGTGGCCTAGGACACCGCCCTCTCACGGCGGTAACAGGGGTTCGACTCCCCTACCGGGTACCATTTTCAGTCAAAAAGCCCCGTTTTTTCGGAGCTTTTTTCTTTTCAGACCTGAGTATTTTCAGTCACGTCCATCGTTGCTGTGTAATCATTATCCGGCAGACTGGTATTATTATTCCGTTCTTCCCGTGACGATGTTTCTGTACGCTATTTCTAGCAATCCGATATTCATGGCTGCAAAAAAGAGAAGATACAATGGCATGATTCCAATGCCGGCGGTTTGCTGAATATGTCCGAAAACCATGGGCATAAAGGAGCTTCCGATATATGCGGATGCCATCTGAAGTCCGATAACGGAAGCGCTGTATCGCTTTCCGAAATTGTATGGCGCCATATGCTGAATGGCCGGGAAGACAGGTCCCATGCCTGTTCCTATGATAGCGAATCCGATTGCTGCCGTCACATAGCTCTCTGCAGGCAGGATCACCATAAGAATTCCAACCAGCTCCACAGCGATTCCGATACGGATCAGGAGCCTGTCCCCCATCCTGTTCGAAACAAATCCGGAGATCAGTCTGCCCAGCATAAGACCACCAAAAATCAGGGAACCGAACGATGCAATGGTTCCATCGCTCAGACCCGCTCTCGTCCCTGCAAAATAGCTGGGCGTCCATAAAAAGCACGTTGCTTCGCCCGCGCAGTAGGCAAAGAAAGCAGCCAGTGTCAGCACAACCCCTGGAACCCTGAGGGTTTCTTTGATCCCTGCGCTGTCCGTGTTCGTATCTTCGGCGGTTGCTTCATTGCGTTTCCATAACGGAAGAGACAGAACGCACACCAGCAGGATTCCTGCCTGGATGTATGCGGTCCATCGGTATCCTTCGTTCCAGCGCGCCACTTTCAGCGCCTGCGCCATAATACAGGGACTGATCATGGCGCCGACGCCATAGAAGCAGTGCAGGAAGTTCATGACCGAGGAAGGGTAATGATTCGCCACATAGTGATTGACAGAGGAATCAACGGCTCCGGCACCGAGTCCATACGGAACAACAAAAAGAAACAGCATCCAGTATTGGCTGCAGAATGAAAAACCGAGAAGGCCAAATACGGTCAGGGCTATGGATGTGATCACGATCCACTTCGTATGAAATCTTCGAATGATCCGCGGGCTGAGCAGTGCGGAAATGATCGTCATGAAGGAAATGCTCATCGACACATATCCCGCATAGGAGGAAGGAACGGCAAAAACCGTCTGCATCTTTGGCCAGCCTGAACCGAGCAGCGAGTCAGGAAGGCCGAGACTGATAAAGATCAGATATATAACTGCCAGAAGCAGTGAGCCCATATTTACACTCCAAAATGTCCTTCCAACTTCAATCCGCTCCGTTTTTTCACGGATACTTTGCTGCTCGGATCGTGAACTATGAAAAAGTACGCAAGCCGAAATATCACAGACTGCGTACTGAAGTGGTGCCGCCGATGGGAATCGAACCCATATGATATTTCTATCGAGGGATTTTAAGTCCCTTGTGTCTGCCAGTTTCACCACAGCGGCACTTTTTGATTATTTTACATGATAATCCTATATTTGAAAAGAAGAAAGAAAACTGCCGGGAAACAGAATTTGTCTCCCGGCAGAACGGATTGTTGAAAGAAGGAGATCAGAGTCCGAATTTCTCAGAGATGATATTCACGATCTCTGCGCCGATCCGTTTCTGGGCTTCTCCGGTGGAAGCGCCGATGTGCGGCGTGCAGGATACCATCGGATGAGAATACAGCGCCTTGTTCTTCGCGGGCTCGCTGGCATAGACATCCAGTCCTGCAGCGCGAACTTTGCCGCTCTCAAGGCCTTCCAGCAGAGCGTCCTCGTCGAGGTTTGCGCCGCGGGAGGTATTGATGATGCAGACGCCGTCCTTCATCTTTGCGATCGTATCCCTGTTAATGATGGCGCCGCCGTCCACCGCGGGAGCATGGACGCTGATGAAGTCGGATTTCTCAAGCAGTTCGTCCATTTCAACGTACGGAATGCCGAGCTGGTCCTCGATCCCTTCGATATGATAGATATCATAGGCAATGACATTCATGCCGATCGCCTTCGCCATCACGCCGAGATGCTGGCCGATCCTGCCGAAACCGATGATTCCGAGCGTTCTGCCGGCAAGTTCGATTCCTTTGGAATAGGCTTTCTTTTCCCACTTGTCTTCACGCATGGAATATCCCGCAACGGAGATGAACCTCGCGCAGGAGAACATATGTCCGAGCGCAAGCTCCGCAACAGACTGAGAACTGGCTTTCGGCGTGTTCCGGACAGTGATGCCGTTTTCTTCCGCATACTTCACATCGATGTTGTCAACGCCGACGCCGCCGCGAATGATCAGTTTCAGTTTTCCGGCAGCCTTTGCAGCGTCGATCTGAGGAGTGCGGACCTTGGTGGCGGAGCGGACGACAAGTACGTCATAATCCTTCACTGCCTCGCAGAGTGCGTCCGGCTCATAGAACTGGCAGTCCACCTGGCAGCCCTTCGCCTGAAGATCGGCAATAGCGCCTTTTTCCATTCCATCAGAAGCAAGAATTTTAATCATGATTGACTCCTTTCAGATTCGAGTGGTCTCGATTAAGCGTGCTCTTTCTCATACTTTGTCAGGCAGTCGACAAGCGCTTCGACGCCTTCCTTCGGCATGGCGTTGTAGATGGATGCGCGGAGCCCGCCAACGCTCTTGTGGCCTTTCAGGTTGGCGAAACCGGCTGCTTTCGTGTATGCCACGACTTCCGCATCCTGCTCCGGCGTTCCGGTCACGAACGGGATGTTCATCAGGCTGCGGTCTTTCTTTTCGACTGTTCCCTTGAAGATCTTGCTGCTGTCGAGGAAGTCGTACATGACTTTCGCTTTGTCGATGTTGATCTTGTTCATGTTCTCGAGTCCGCCGATATCGTCCTTCAGATATTTGAAGACTTTGCCGCAGACGTAGATCGCCCAGCAGTTCGGCGTGTTGTACATGGAGCCGTTGTCCGCGTGGGTCTTGTACTGCAGGTAGATCGGAAGATCCTTCAGGTCGTCACGGATCAGATCCTCGCGGATGATCACGACAGCAAGGCCGGCCGGTCCGACGTTCTTCTGGACTCCGCCGTAGATCAGGCCGTAATCGGCAACATTGCAGGGTCTGGACAGGAACATGGAAGACTGGTCGGACACAAGGATCTTGCCTTTCGTGTTCGGAAGCTTGTTCCAGGTAACGCCGTGGATGGTCTCATTCTCGCAGATGTAGACATAGTCCGCGTCTTCCGGAATGTCAAGATCGGAGCAGTCCGGGATATAGGTGTAGTTCTTATCCTTACTGGAAGCCGCGACGATCACTTCCCCTACCTTCTTGGCTTCCGCGATCGCCTTTTTCGACCATGCACCAGTCTCGATATAGACCGCTTTGCCGTTTTTCATCAGATTCATCGGAATCATGGAAAACTGAAGCGTTGCGCCGCCCTGAATGAAGAGAACCTTGTAGTTGTCCGGAATGCTCATCAGTTCGCGGAGATCTTTTTCCGCGTCATCGATGATCTTCTGGTATACGGGGGAACGATGGGACATTTCCATGACACACATGCCTGATCCCCTGTAGTTCATCATTTCGTCGCGAACTTCCTCCAGCACTTTTTCAGGCAGCGTGGAAGGACCTGCAGAGAAATTGTAGATACGACCGTACTTCATATTATGACTCCTTCTTCAAATTATTTATATTTTCGGAAAATAGTAAAAATCTTCCCTACAAATATCATTATAGCCCCTTTTCAGTACAATTCAACCGATATAAAGAATTTAAATTAGCGATACTAAAAAAAAATTAGCAGGGAACCGGATACGCGTTTCCCTGCTGAAAATGTCTGTTACCGTTCTTCTCTGAAGTACGGCAGTCCAAGGCTTGCCGGAGGCTGATCCTCTTTCTTTCTTCTCATGGAAACCATGAGGAGAACGAAGATCGTGACGATATACGGGATCATCTTGAAGATTTCCTGCGAGCTTCTCGTAAGACCCGGAATGTAGAAGTATGCCCAGTACAGAACTCCGAAGAGGTAGGATCCCCAGATCGATCTGAGCGGTTTCCATGTCGCAAAGATGACGAGCGCGACAGCGAGCCAGCCGAGTGCTTCGATCGTTCCCTGGTTCTCCCAGGTTCCGCCGATGTAGTTCATGACGTAGTAAAGACCGCCGATTCCGGAGATGCCGCCGCCGATGCAGGTGGCAAGGTACTTGAAGGCGGTTACATTGATACCGGCTGCGTCCGCGGTACCCGTATTCTCACCTACCGCTCTCAGCGAAAGACCGGTCCTCGTCTTCGTAAAGAAGTACCAGAGAAAGATCGCGAGCGCGATCGCCACGAATGTCAGGAAGCCGTAGGAGAACAGCAGCGTGCCGAGTCCGAAGTGGAGTTTTTCCGTCACTTTATCGAGCGCGTTGACGAGCTTCGCCGGATATGCACGGAAGGAAGCGGATGTAACGAGCGTGTTGATCTGGCCGACACCGCCTGCGAGCTTGTTCAGACTGCCTCCGAAGAAGTTTCCGATGCCGGAACCGAAGATCGTAAGGGTAAGACCGGTCACGTTCTGGTTCGTGCGGAGCGTAATCGTCAGGAAGCTGTAAATCAGCGCGCCGAGCGCGGACGCCAGAAACGCGGCGACAAGCGCCATCACGATGCAGAGAAACGCGCTCGGCTGAACGCCGTTATTGACGCAGTAGATATTCTCGTAGAAGAACGTGGAAGCAAGTCCCGCGATACCGCCGAGATACATGATACCCGGAACACCAAGGTTCAGGTTTCCGGATTTTTCCGTAATGATCTCTCCGAGAGCGCCATACATGATAACGGTGCCGAAGATGATACCGGAATGAAGCAGTGTCGGGAATGAGATCAGAAAATTCAGAAATCCGTTCATTGTCTTCCCTCCTTACTCTTTGTGAGACTTGGCGAAGTGCACTTCATAATTGATGAAGAACTCACTGCCGAGAATGAAGAACAGAATGATTCCGGTAATGATCTGCGAAACGTACTCATTCAGACCGAAGTCGGAAGCGATCTGGATCGCGCCTTTGTTCAGGAACGTGATCAGAGCGGAGATCAGGATCATGACAAACGGATTCATCTTTGCAAGCCACGCCACGATGATCGCGGTAAATCCCCTGCCACCTGCCGTATCCGTTGAAATCGTATGCGATACAGCCGTTACGGCGAGGAAACCTGCCAGAGCGCAGAGCGCTCCGGAGATCGCCATGGTGCGCATATACACGTTTTTGACACGGATGCCGGCGTATCTGGCAGTATTCTCAGAATCACCGACGACCGCGATCTCATATCCCTGTTTTGTATAGGTCAGGTAGTAATAGACCGCAACAGCAAGAACCAGCGTAATCAGAACAAGCCAGGCATAATCAACATTGTAGCCTTTGCTGAACATATTTCCGATCCATCCTGCATTCTTTGTCGCACCGCTTCTGTTAATGATGCCAACGGAGTTGGATCCCGGAGGATTCTCCCATTTAGATACCGCATAAGACGTGAACTGGATCGCTATGTAGTTCATCATCAGTGTGAACAGCGTTTCGTTCGTGTTCCACTGCGCCTTGAAAAAGCCAGGGATCAGTCCCCAGATGGCTCCGACTACAATGGAAGTTACGATCATGCAGATAAACAGAATCGGCAGAGGCATTTTACCGGCAAAGTTGATCATAAAGAACGCGGTTGCGATGCCGCCCATGAGCATCTGCCCTTCAGCGCCGATGTTCCAGAATCGCATTTTGAACGCGGGAGCAAGACCGATCGCGATACAGGTCAGAATCATCAGGTCGCGGACCGTAACCCAGATTCGTTTGTTCGTACCGAACGCGCCGTTGAACATTGAGATGTAGACCTTGATCGGATTCATTTTCACGATCGCGAAAATGACAAATGCGCAGACGATCAGGGCGCCGAGAATCGCGATTGCCCGGATAAGCCATGCTTTGCCGGTCGAGATGTTGGTTCTTTTCGAAATATGCATCTTACGCACCTCCTCCTACCTTGGTCATCATGAGGCCGACTTCTTCCTTTGTGATCTTTCTGGCGTCCACGATACCGGAGACCTTTCCTCCGCACAGCACGAGAAGCCTGTCGCAGAGTTCCAGCAGCACGTCGAGATCTTCGCCGACATAGATGACGGCAACGCCCTGCATCTTCTGTTCCGTCAAAAGATTGTAGATCGTATAGGACGTATTGATATCCAGACCTCTGACGGCGTACGCTGTCATCAGTACCGTCGGATGACACTCGATCTCTCTTCCGACCAGGACCTTCTGAACGTTTCCGCCGGAAAGCTTTCTGATCGGCGTTTTGTTCACGTCAGGAGTCATGACTTCGAGATCGTTCACGATCTTGTTCGAAAGATCAAGCGGATACTTTCTGTCCAGTACCGGGGAAGCGCCTCTTCTGTAGGTTCTCAGCATGACGTTTTTTGTGATATCCATGCCGCCTACAAGGCCCATTCCGAAACGGTCCTCCGGAACGAAAGAAAGAAGAATGTTGTTGTTGATAATATCGAGCGGATCCATCCCATTGACATCGATATGCTTGCCTTCGGGATTGATATAAGTGATTTTGCTCCCCTCTTCCAGATGCTGAAGACCGGCGATGGATTCAAGAAGTTCTCTCTGGCCGCTTCCTGCGATACCGGCTATACCTAGGATCTCGCCTCCGCGTGCCGTAAAAGTAACATCGTCGAGCTTCTTGACGCCTTCCTTGTCGCGTACGGTCAGGTGTTCCACAAGAAGCGTGTCCCTCTGGTTCTCATAATGCGGGCGGTCGATGTTCAGTGAAACGGCACGTCCGACCATCATATCTGTCAGAGACTGCTGGGAAGCGTTCTTGGTTTCCACGTCGCCGATGTATTTGCCTTTCCTAAGCACAACGACTCGGTCGGAAACATCCAGAACCTCGTGAAGTTTATGGGTGATGATTATGATTGCCTTGCCGTCCTGTTTCATATTGCGCATAACGGCGAAGAGCTTGTTCGTCTCCTGAGGTGTCAGAACAGCAGTAGGCTCGTCCAGAATGAGGATATTCGCGCCGCGGTAGAGAACCTTGACGATTTCAACAGTCTGCTTTTCCGATACGGACATATCGTATATTTTCTTGTTGGGATCGATCTCGAATCCGTAACGGTCCGCGATCTCCTTAACGGCGGCGTGAACGGCTTTCTTGTCAAGCTTCCCTTTTTCGCCTTCAAGACCGAGAACGATATTCTCCGCAGCAGTGAAGACGTCAACCAGTTTGAAATGCTGATGGATCATGCCGATGTGCAGATCGAATGCGTCTTTCGGGGATTTGATCTCGACTTCTTTTCCGTCAACGAAAATCTGCCCCTCGTCCGGATAATAGATTCCGGAAATCATGTTCATCAGAGTCGTCTTACCGCTTCCATTCTCGCCCAGAAGCGAAAGGATCTCGCCCTTGTACAGTGTCAGGCCGATATGATCGTTCGCTATCAACGAGCCAAAATGTTTGGTAATGTTTTTCAATTCCAGAGCTTTTTCCAAGTTTGGTCTCCTTTCAAATGGTCAGTGCCATTTTGTGAATTGTTACCTTTTTTTAGTTTAGCAAAAGTTGAAAAAGATGTAAACGAGTGAAATCATATCCGACACAATTCATTTTCTGCGACAAAAAAATTGGCTGCCGAAGCAGCCAATCTTTTAATCATGTGATCAGTTGAGTTCCGTAATGCCGTCGATTCTCAGAGAGAATGCCGGAGCACTCTGGAAGTAGGATTCATGGAAGTAGCCGTCGAACACAGCTTCGTCCGCATCGTTTGTCCAGTCGCCGTCTGTATCGGTCGCAAATGCGGAAGTAACCGGAGCACCGCCAACCGTAAAGGTGGAAGTATCAAATACATGAAGCGATCCGCCCTTGATGGCAGCAATGACTTCGTCGACCTTCTCCTGTGTTCCAGGTGCGCAGGATGCGCCGAGAGGAGTAATCTTGACGGCATCGGCCTCATAGCCTTTTGCCCAGTTGGTGTCGAAGTTTCCGCCCTTCATGACTTCGCCGATCGCGTAGGAATAGAACTTCGACCACAGGTTCGTCGGGGAGGTCAGAGCCGCCGTCGGAGCAACTGCCAGCATGTCTACGTTATAACCAACGCTGTAAACCGTCGTGCCGGCGTTAAGCATATCTTCGCATGCTTTCGGTGCGCCGGTGGAGTCAGCGTGCTGTCCGATGATGATGCAGCCGCGGTCGATCAGAGCAAGCGCAGCTTCCTTTTCACCGGTGATATCGAACCAGGAGTTGGTGTACTGGACATCCATCACAACGTTCGGAACAATGGATTTGAGCCCGAGATAGAATGCGGTATATCCAGAAACAACCTCCGCGTACGGGAAAGCGCCGACATAACCGATCTTGATGTTATCGCCGTCCTTGTTCTTGTCAGCAACCTTGCCTTCGTCGATGAGCTGCTGGAGCTTCAGACCCGCAACGACACCAGCGACATAACGCGCTTCGTAAATATTTGTGAATGCATTATGGAAGTTCTTAAGTCCGGAAGCTCTCGCGGTATCACCCGTCATTGCGCAGACCTGAATGTCCGGGTACTCTTCAGCAACCTGCTGCGCATAAGTCTGATGACCGTAAGAGTTTGTAAACACAACTTTGCAGCCCTGCTCAATGCAGTCTACGCACGCATCATAGCACAGCTCGGATTCAGGAATGCTGTACTTCCAGATGACGTTCGCTTCTTCAGTCAAACCGAGTTCAGCGATCGCCTCTTTGATGCCCTCGATGTGAGAATAGGTATAACCTTCGTTCTCATCGCCGACCAGCACCACGCCGACCTTAAAATCTTTGTTAGCGGCCGGTTTTGCACTACAAGCGGCAATGGCGAACACCATTGCGAGCACCATCAACAAAGCAATAACCTTTTTCATGAAATCCTCCTTGCATCAATGTTGTTATATTTTCGCCATCAATGATAGCGAAACAACCTCATCAATAATATAAAATTATAATGTTTTGAAAAACGTCTTGTCAAGATAACGAAATTCAGCTATGCGTCATCCAAGAATACCGCTTGCTTCAAGCGCGTCAAGATCCGGTTCGCATAGTTTCGGCTTGCCTGCGGCTTTCAATGCATTTCTGACGTCTTTCAGACCGCTACCCGTGGATATAGCCGTTACGGTCTCATCCGGACGTATGATTCCGCGTGCGACCGCCTCTCTGACGCCCGCGGTTGCGGTTACGCCGGCAGGTTCGCCGAATACACCCTCATGTCTCCCGAGTACGCGCATCGTGTCAAGAATCTGTTCATCAGTTACGGCAATCCATGCACCCTTGCTGTCACGAACCGCGCGAAGGGCCTTTTTCGGATTTCTCGGAACCCCGACCGCGATCGAATCGGCGATCGTGTTCTCTTCCGTGGGAACAAGGTCTCTGCCCGCGTTCGCCGCATCTACAAACGGGCAGCAACCGGTCGACTGAACGCCGAGGATCTTCGGTATGCGGTCGATCAGGCCGAGTTTGTACAGGTCATAGAATCCGTTATATACGCCGCCGATTGTGCAGCCGTCACCCACTGAGCACGCTACCCAGTCAGTCGGCTCAAAATTAAGCTGCTCTGCTATTTCAAGCGCTACGGTCTTCTTACCTTCCGTCATAACGGGGTTGATACCGGCGTTGCGGTTGTACCATCCGTACTTTGCGATTGCAGCCTTCGAAAGATCAAACGTCGCCTTGTAGTCCCCGTGAACGGAAACGACCTTCGCGCCAAAGATCATCAGCTGCGCGACCTTTCCTTCCGGCGCGCGCTCCGGAACGAAAATCACGGCTTTCAATCCCATTCTCGCCGCGCTTCCGGCGCAGGAGGATGCCGCGTTTCCTGTGCTTGAGCATGCGATCGTGTCATATCCGAGTTCGATCGCCTTCGCGACAGCAACGCCCGAAGCCCTGTCTTTTAAGGACGCGGTCGGGTTCAGGCCGTCATCCTTGACGTACAGTTTCCGGATGCCGAGCTCGTCGCGGAGGGATTTCGATTCGTAAAGCGGCGTCCAGCCGATTCTAAGGAAACCACTCACATCGGTATCGTCCGCGACAGGCATGAGATCCCTGTAGCGCCACATGCTGTTGTCCGTATTCTGTTTCAGTTTTTCCTTGGTCAGGGTTTTGTGGATCTCGTCATAATCGTAGAGAATGTCAAGGATCCCTTTCTCACCGCATGACGGGCACGTCATTAGTTCGGGTCCGAAAGGATACTCCTTTCCGCAAATCGTACAGCGATAACCGACTATCCTTCTCATGGCATATACCCCGCAAATATAGATTTGATAAATTAATTTTAGTACAAATAAAATAATTTGTACAGAATTATTTCAACCATATCGGTATAGTTCCGTTTTTCCGCCAGACTCCGCCGTTTTTCCGTATTTCTCCGAGCCCCGTAGCGGATCGTCAGACAGTTGAAAACCGTACAGGAAAGCGCGTATAATAAATAGAAGATTTGTGAAAGGGGACTGAGTTGATTATGATGCTTATCGGTAACGGCCGTCTGATCACGAGAGATGACGGCGTATTCTATGATGACGGCGCGGTTGTCATTGACGGAAAACTGATCAAGGACGTCGGAACGACATCCGATATGAAGGCAAAATACCCGGATGCGGATTTCATCGACGCGAAACGCTGCGTCATCATGCCCGGCCTGATCAACATGCATAACCATATCTACAGCGCGTTCGCGCGGGGCATCTCCATCAAAGGCTACAATCCGAAGAGTTTCATGGATATTCTCGACGGCATGTGGTGGACGATCGACCGGAAACTCACGCACGAAAACAACAAGCTTTCCGCATACGCCGTATTCGTAGACTGCATCAAAAACGGCGTCACGACTGTTTTCGATCATCACGCGAGCTACTTTGACGTCCCCGGGAGTCTGGACGACATCGCGGAAGCAGCGGTGAACCTCGGAGTCAGGTCCTGTCTCTGCTACGAGGTCTCCGACCGCGACGGCGAAAAGAAGAAGATGGAAAGCATCGAGGAGAACGAGCGCTTTATTCTCAGGGCACAGAAAGACGAAACCGACATGCTGAAAGGCCTGATGGGTCTCCACGCTTCTTTCACCGTCTCCGACGAGACGCTGAAACTCTGCGACGAGCACCGTCACGGAGCCGGCTATCACGTCCACTGTGCGGAAGGTCCCGCTGACCTCCAGGATTCTCTTGACAGATACGGAAAACGCATCATCGAGCGGTTCTATGACAACGGCGTTCTCGGCGATCACACGCTCGCGGTGCACTGCGTCCACATCAACAAGGCGGAAATGGAACTCCTCCGCGAGACCAATTCCATGGTCATCCATAATCCGGAATCCAACATGGGCAACGCGGTCGGCTGCGGTCCCGTGATCCACATGATCCGCGAAGGCGTGCTTGTCGGCCTCGGCACGGACGGCTATACGAACGATATGCTGGAAAGCTACAAGGTCGGCAACATCATCCATAAGCATCACCTGTGCGACCCGACCGTCGCATGGTCGGAGCTCCCCGCGATGCTGTTCAACAACAACCGGATGATTACCGCGCGTTATTTCAAAAAACCGCTCGGTGTGATCCGTCCGGGCGCATACGCCGACGTCATCGTGACGGACTACGATCCGCTCACACCGATGGACGCTTCGAACGTGAACGGTCACATCCTGTTCGGCATGAACGGAAGGAGCGTTGTCACGACCGTCTGCAACGGCAAACTTCTGATGAAGGACAGAAAAGTCCTCGTGTGCGACGAAGCCGCGCTGATGAAGGAATGCCGCCAGAGCGCTTCCCGTCTCTGGGACTCCATTAACAACTGACGAATCGCTGCCGTTTTACGCGGCAGCTTTTTTGTAATGGCAAACATCAATCCAAAATGCAATCAGGAGGATCAATATGTCTGACAAAATGACTCCGATTCCGTTTCCCGCGCTGATGGACTGGATCCTGACAGAACGCGCGGAACACGGATCCGTCTTCGGCGTCCGGCGCCCGTTCCAGGCTGAAAAAGGGAAGCAGCTTTCCATTTTCGGCGAAAAGCTCGACACCCCCTTCGGCCCCGCTGCCGGCCCGCACACGCAGCTCGCCCAGAACATCATTGCCGCCTACTACGCCGGCGCCCGTTTCTTTGAGCTGAAGACTGTCCAGATTATGGACGGCGAGGAACTCTCCAAATGCGTCCCGAAGCCCTGCATCACCGCGGAAGACGAATGCTACAACTGCGAGTGGTCCACCGAACTAAAAGTCGAGGACGCCTTCAGCGAGTACGTCAAGGCATGGTATGCCATCAAGCTCCTCTCAAGGGAATGGGGCATCGGTGATCCGGACGGATTCATCTTCAACATGAGCGTCGGCTACGATTACGCGGGCATCACAAGCCCTAAGATCGACAACTTCATCGAAAGCCTGAAGGATGCATCCAAAACGGAGATCTGGAACGAATGCTCCGCATGGGCCCGTGCCAACACGGCCCGCTTCTCCCATGTGGATCCTGCGTATCTGGACGGCATCAATCCGCATGTCTGCCGTTCCATCACGCTCTCCACGCTGCACGGCTGTCCGCCGAAGGAGATCGAACGCATCGCCTCGTATCTGATCGATACCAAGAAACTGCACACGTTCGTCAAATGCAACCCCACCATTCTCGGCTACAGAAGCGCAAGAAAGATACTGGATGATCTCGGCTTCGACTATATCGTGTTCGATGAGCATCACTTCAACGAGGACCTGCAGTATAAGGACGCGGTCCCGATGTTCCGCAGACTTCTCGCGAAAGCGGCGGAAAACGGCGTAACGTTCGGACTGAAGCTCTCCAACACATTCCCGGTCGACGTCACGCGCAACGAGCTACCGAGCACGGAGATGTACATGAGCGGCAGATCCCTCTACCCTCTCACCATCGAGATGGCAAAGAGGATCAGCGCGGAATTCGCCGGCACGCTCCGTCTTTCCTTCTCGGGCGGCATCGACGTCAACAACATCGTCCAGCTGTTCAAGTCCGGGATCTGGCCCATCACGCTTGCTACCACGATCCTGAAGCCCGGCGGCTACCAGCGTCTGGAACAGATGGGCAGGAAACTTCTGAAAGCGGAGTATAAGGAATTCGACGGCGTATCCGTCGGCAAGGTGGAATACCTTGCGAACAGAAGCAAATCCGATTCCCGCAACACGAAGGCGATCAAACCGCTACCGAACAGAAAACTCCCGTCGAAAGTACCGCTCACCACCTGCTTCACCGCACCGTGCACGCACGGATGCCCGATCCATCAGGATATTCCCGAGTATGTGGAACTGGTCGGCAAGGGAGTATACAAAGAAGCGCTCGAACTGATCCTTCAGAAGAATCCGCTCCCGTTCATGACCGGCACGATCTGCAGCCATCACTGCATGGACAAATGCACCAGGAATTTCTATGAGGAAAGCGTGCATATCCGCGACGCGAAGCTCGTGGCTGCAAAGAACGGATTTGAATCTGTCATCAAAGAACTGAAACCCGCCGTTCCGCAGAGTAAAGACGTGAAGGTCGCCGTGATCGGCGGCGGACCCGCCGGTATGGCCGCAGCGTATTTCCTCGGCCGTGAAGGCGCGTCGGTAACGCTGTTCGAGCGGAGAGAAAGACTTGGCGGCATCGTTCGCTATATCATCCCTCCCTTCCGCATTCCGGATGAATCGATCGACAAAGATGCAGAGATCATTCGCGCCATGGGCGTTGAGATCCGAACGGGAACGGAGGCACCGGACCTGAAAGAACTGAAAGCAAACGGATACAACGCCGTCGTTTACGCGACGGGCGCATGGAAACGCGGGGACCTCAGACTTGAAAGCGGTACCGCGATCAATGTTCTTGATTTCCTGGAGCAGTTCAAGAACGGAACGCTCCCGCCTCTCGGCGAGGATATCGCAATAATCGGTGGCGGCAATACCGCGATGGACGCCGCAAGGACCGCGCTCCGCATCCCGGGCGTCAGGCATGTGCGTCTCGTCTACCGCAGAACGCGCAGGTATATGCCCGCTGACGAGGAGGAACTAGCACTCGCGCTGGAGGAAGGCGTTGAGTTTTCCGAACTGCTCGCGCCGAAGTCTCTCTTAAACGGTATGCTGGTATGCGATGAGATGCGTCTCGGCGATCCGGACCAGTCCGGCAGACGTTCCCCCGTCAAAACGGGTAAAACGATCGAACTTCCCTGCTCTGCTCTCATCTCCGCGACAGGCAATCTCGTCGACGACGACTATTTCCGCGCACAGGATGTCAGCCTTACGGCAAAAGGACGCGTCGCCGTGGACGATCTGCTTCAGACCTCGCAGGACAGCGTATTCGTGATCGGTGACGCGAACCGCGGCCCGGCCACCATCGTGGAAGCGATCGCCGACGCTCGCACCGTTGCGGATGCGATCATCGGACAGTACGCTTACCGTATCCCAGCGGATGCGGAACCCACCGCCGAAGCCTGCCTTGCGAAACAGGGCGTCCTCCGTCCCTTTGACAGCGGTTACAAAGAAAACGAGCGCTGCCTGGCCTGCTCCGCCGTGTGCGAATGCTGCGTCCAGGTCTGTCCGAACCGCGCCAATATCGCGCTAGACGTCAAAGGACTCCGCATGCCGCAGATCATCCATATCGACAGGATGTGCAACGAATGCGGCAACTGCTACATATTCTGCCCGTATGACAGCCGCCCGTACAAGGAAAAACTGACGCTGTTCTCAACGGAAGCCGAATTCGATGAAAGCGGCAACCCCGGATTCTATTATCTATCCGGAAAGAAGTTCAAGCTCAGAACCGACGGAGCTGTCCGGCAGATCGATCTCGATCAGGTGACGGATATCGATCCGGACATCGAAAAGATACTGTTCACCGTCCTGGAGGACTATCCGTATCTCCTTGCCTGACGGAATCCTCTCAGACAATCAGAACAATATAGAAACAATTTCTCTGTCAGAAGGAGCAGCCGGAAAGGCTGCTCTTTCTTTCAGTTCAGTTCTTTTTACCCTGAAATACGTTTAATAGAGAGTCACGGAACATGTCTGCGGAAGAAGGAGCTCCACGGCGGCGCGCCAGCGCGACGGTGATCGTTTCACCTATATTCATGTGCAGCATGCGAGGATGTTGAAGAATATTGCACCATTCGTCGAACAGCGCAACACCGAGTCCGTTCTCCACATAGGAAAAAACCCGATGGCATTCCCGCAGTTCCTGCTGACCGCCCTTGTTCTCACGCTGATCTTCACGATTCTCATGACGCTCAGCATGACACTCGTCGGCATGCTTCTCGGCGGCGCGCCGCTGTCCGGTTATTGGGGCGCGGTGTGTCATACGTTCCCCTGGCTCTGTCTTGCGGCATACTGCTCCGTTCTGATCTTCCTCCCTCTTTCCATGAAAGTATCCGGCATGGATAAAGTTGCCGGCGGACCTCCGCAGAAATAATCCTTTCACCTTCGCTCCCCTGTTCCGATCCGGACAGGGGAGCGGTTGATCCTGATTCAATAGGCCTGATCAATGAAGAAACTAACCCGTCCGGAATGGACACTGGCTTTATGCATCGCGTTATTACCGCCTATCTGGGCCGTCCTTGCCCCGCATATAGGCGTTCAGACCGGCGCGGTCGCACTTATCTGCGCCGGTGTCTACAGTGCAGCAAAAGGTGACAGGAAAAAGGCAGTTCCGATCTCTCTTGGTTTTCTAGCAGGCGATATCTGGTCGATCTTTCCCCTTTGGATTATGAAGGTATTGTCATGGAATCAGGATCTTGAACTGTTCTGCATCCTCTTCGTAATGGGAGGCGTCGCTGTCCTGATCGCATCGGCGTTTCCGAAAATCTTCTATCTGCCTGCCTGGCTTTCCGGATGGGCGATCGGTCTGACCATTATGTCTCCGCTTGGGTTCGATTCGATCGGAACATACCCGCTTCAGATCGGGGGTGCCATGCTTGTAGGCGTCTGGTATGTCGGTGTATTCCTTGACGCGGTCCATCGCGTTCTTTCAGGATCCGCTTCACGTTCACGTCAGCATACCGGCCGCGGAAGCAAAGAACCGTGACATTTTGGGGCCATCATCCATAATATGTAATGAACGGCAATCGTGTCTCATTCAGATACTGCATCAACAGATGATTTAATTAAGGAGTAAAAAAATGTATTACAGAACATTTGAAGAATTGATTGAAAAACTGAAAGGAGCGCCCCGGGCAGCCCGTATGGCGGTTGCGGCAGCCGGCGATGAGCACACCATCGAGGCGGTTCTGAATGCCCGTAAAGAAGGCATTGTCTCGCCGATCCTCGTCGGGGATAAGCCGCTGATCGATGCTGCGCTTGAAAAATTCGGTGCAACCGTGCCAGCTGAGGATATCTATGATATCGCAGACATTGCGGAAGCGGCGAAATTCGCCGTTTCCCTGGTCCGTGAAGGGAAAGCGAGCCTCCTGATGAAAGGCAAGCTGGACACAAGCGTTATGCTCCGCCCTGTCGTCAACAAGGAAACGGGAATCGGCAAAGGCGGTGTCATGAGCCATTTCACCGCGTTCGAAGTGCCGAATTATCATAAGCTTCTCGTTCCCGTCGACGGCGGAATGGTACCATATCCAACACTTGAACAGAAGAAGTCCATCATCGAGAATACGGTAGGCGCGCTCCGCGCCATGGGGTATGACGAAGTAAAAGTCGGCGTTCTCGCATGCGTTGAAAAGGTCAATCCGAAGATGCCTGAGACCGTCGAAGCCGACGAACTCAAACAGATGAATCTCCGCGGTGAGATCACAGGCTGCATCGTCGAAGGTCCGATTTCCTACGACTGCGCCATCAGCAAGGAAATCGCCGATTTCAAAGGGTTCCAGAGCCCTGTCGCGGGCGATGTGGACGTGCTGATTGCGCCGAACATCCACGCGGGAAACATCATGGGCAAGATGCTCGCATGTACTGCCGGCGCCAAAATGGCAGGCTTCATCGTCGGCGCGCAGTGCCCAATTGTTCTGACGAGCCGCGGCTCTTCTCCTCTGGAAAAATACAACTCGATCGCTATCGCCGCCGCTGCAGCGAAATAAGGAGGAAACAATGGAGAAGCTTTTGATCATCAATCCCGGATCCACTTCGACAAAAATCGCTGTTTTCGAAGATGAGACGCCGCTGTTCACCCAGTCCATCGTACATACGCCGGAAGAGCTGGAACCGTTTGAACATGTCGCCGACCAGTATGAGTTCCGCAAGGATCTGATCGTTAAGACACTGGAATCGCACAATGTTCCTCTCAGTTCCCTTACCGGCATCGTCTCCCGCGGAGGTGTTCTGACGCCGATCCGCGCGGGAGCGTATGAAGTCAACGATGACATGGTCTGGCAGCTGAAATACAAGCCTCAGAACGAACATGCTTCCAATGTAGGCGCCATGATCGCGCGTTCCCTGAGCATCGAATACGGCATTCCCGCGTTCATTTACGACGGGATCACGGTAGATGAACTGGATCCCATCAATAAAATCACCGGCCTCCCTGTCTTCCGCCGCAAAGGTATGGGACATAATCTCAATACGCGGGCTGCTGCGATGCGTTACGCGAGCGAATTCGGCAAGTCCTATCAGGACATCACGGTCATCGTCGCACATCTCGGCGGCGGTATTTCCGTCAACCTGCACCACGGCGGCAGGATCGTGGACTTCATCAACGATGAAGAAGGTCCCTTCTCTCCGGAACGTGCCGGCGGGCTCCCGATGTTCGACGTGATCAAAATGTGCTACGACGGTGCGCATGACTACGGCTCCATGATGAAGCTTGTGAAGCGTCAGGGCGGTCTGATGGCGCATCTCGGAACGACCGACAGCCGGGAAGTGGAGAAGATGATAAACGCCGGGGATGAGCACGCGAAGCTGATCTACGACGCGATGGCGCTGAACGTTGCAAAGAACATCGCGAAATGCGCGCCTTATGTCAAGGGAAAAGTGGACGCGATCCTGCTCACGGGCGGAATCGCATACTCGCAGTACTTTACCTCCTATATCCGTGAACACGTCGAATTCATCGCTCCGGTGATCGTATATCCCGGAGAAGATGAAATGCTTTCCCTCGCGCTTGGCGGGCTTCGTGTTCTCCGCGGAGAAGAAACCGCTTCCACTTTTGTTAAAAACGAAAATCCCGGCTACTGATCTGTCCGCATAAACGAATCAAAAACAGGAGAGGGCGAAACTGCTCTCTCCTGTTTTCATGTGCTGAATGATCGGGCTAGATTATTCTGCAATACTGATTCGTTTTTTCCGCACTGATAACAGCGTTTGAGAAAAACTAAACATTCAATTCGTTCAAGTAATCCACGATGGGGCCGACGCATTTTTTCACGTACCCGTCGCTGAACGGGCTTGAAAGCCCCGCTTCGGACAGAAGCTCCAGATATCTCTTCTTCCCTCCGAGCCTGCACAGCTTCATGTAATCCCTCCATGCAGATGCCCTGTCCGTCCGCGCCCTCGCAAAGAACTCGAACGAGGCCATGTACGCGAACGTATAGTCGATATAATAGAACGGATAACGGAAGATGTGCTGCTTCTGGAAATAGAATCCTCCCTTTTCAAAGATCTCTTCCCCGTCATAATCGCGTTCCGGCAGGTATTTTCTTTCCAGTTCCCTCCATACCTGTTTCCTCTCGTCGGGCGTCATGTCCGGTTCGGCGTACACCCTGTGCTGAAACTCGTCAACCAGCACGCCGTAGGGAATGAAACAGATCTGGGAAGCCGCATGCTGGAAGCGGTAACGGTCCGCTCCGTCCCCGAAAAAGAGTTCCATCCACGGATAGGTAAAGAATTCCATGCTGCCTGAATGGATCTCCGCCGCTTCGGATGTGGAGAACCCGTATTCGGGTATCTCGTTGTCGAGACTTGTCATATACGCCTGGAACGCATGCCCTGATTCATGCGTGAGAACCTCGACATCCGCATCGGTCCCGTTGAAATTCGAGAAGATAAAGGGAACCTTATAGTCCGGAAGGAACGTGCAGTATCCTCCGTGTGCTTTACCGGGTCTGCTGACCAGATCCATGAGATTCCCTTTCCGCATCATGTCGAAGAATTCTCCGGACTCTGAAGACAGTTCACGGAACATCTTCCCGGCGTTCTCAACGATCGTTTCCGGGGGATCCTTCGGAACCGGGTTCCCGTCCGGGAACGTGACGTTTTCGTCATAGTAACGGATCTTATCGAGCCCGATCCCTTCGCGCTGGCGTTCCCTGATCCGCGTGCATACCGGAACAAGATCGCGCGCGACCTGATCCCGGAACAGAGCCACCTGATCCGGTCCGTATCCCTGTCTGCTCATTCTGAGATACCCGAGTGGGATATAGTTCTCATAGCCGAGAAGAACGGCCTGACGGTGACGGAGATGCACGAGCGAGTCATAGATCCTGTCAAAATCCGCTTCGTGGGAAGCGTAGAACCCTGCGTACGCGTGATAGGCGTCTTTTCTGACCGTGCGGTCGTCTGAGCGCATGTACTTGATCAGATCGGATAAATTGCAGGTCTTTCCCATAAAAGGCACCGCAGCAGACGCCTCGAGTTTCTGGAACTCGGAAGTCAGACGGTTTTCCTCCACCATCAGCGGGATCATTTCATCCCGGAACGACTGAATCCGGATGTCCGCGAGATCGAACAGCTGTCTCCCGATCCGCTCTTCGAGATCCTTCCGGCATTTCATATTCACAAGCGCCCGGCACAGCTTCAGGTTAGCGGGCTCGATCTGCGGAAGATGCTCGTCATAATAATCCTGCTCCGTCTCATAGAATGAATCTGTCGTATTAAGCGAATTGCGGATCTCTGCGATCGTCATCATCGTGAACGCATGATTGCGGACCCGGTTGACCTCCTGAAGTATCTCAAATGCTTCGTCTGCGGTCGCAGCGGAAGAGAGACGGTCCGATGCGCTGTCCATTGCGCAGATCAGGTGATCCAGATCCGGCCGCTCGTATTTCAGTGTATGAAAATCCATTTCGTATCCCCCATGTTTGAAATATGGCACAGCCTTTTGAGCTGTGCCATACTGTTTCATCTCTTACAGGAATCAGAGCGTGTTTAGCTTCTTGTAGTACTCGATCTTATCCTGCGCTTCCTTCTCTGCTCTCTCAAACAGCGGACCAGCAACATCCGGGAACTGTTTCTTCAGAGAGGAATAACGGACTTCGCCGAGGATGAACTCCTGGAAGTCTCCTGTCGGATCCTTGGAATCCAGCGTGAACGGATTCTTTCCTTCGGCAGCATTGTCCGGATTGTACCTGTACAGCGGCCAGTAACCAGCTTCGACAGCCTTCTTGGCTTCTGCCTGGCTCTTGCCCATGTTGATGCCGTGGTTGATGCAGGGCGCGTACGCGATGATCAGGGACGGTCCCTTATACGCTTCCGCTTCCGTAACGGCTTTCAGCAGCTGTGCCGGATTGGCGCCCATGCAGACCTTGGCGACGTACACGTAGCCGTAGCTCATGGCCATCAGGCCGAGGTCCTTCTTCTTGGTGCGTTTGCCCGCTGCGGCAAATTTCGCGACCGGTCCGGTCGGGGTCGCCTTGCTGGCCTGGCCGCCGGTATTGGAATAGACCTCCGTGTCGACGACGAGAACGTTGACGTCCTCATCCTGCGCAAGCACGTGGTCGAGTCCGCCGTAGCCGATATCATAGGCCCAGCCGTCGCCGCCGAAGATCCAGATCGACTGTTTGGTCAGAAGATCCTTGTCCTCGAGGATCGCTTTCGCAAGTTCGCCGTCGCATCCGCTGATGGCTTTGACGAGCTTCTCGCCCGCTGCCCTGGAGCCTGCTGCGTCGTCCTTGTTCGCGAGCCATTCTTTCGCGGCTTCCTTCGCTTCCGGTATGGAGCAGTCGCATTCGGCGACCTTCTCAATGTTCTCCTCGAGTTTCGCTCTGCGCTGTTTCGTGGCGAGGTTCATACCGAAGCCGAATTCCGCGTTGTCTTCAAACAGGGAGTTCGCCCAAGCGGGGCCCTGTCCTTTTTCATTGACCGTATACGGACATGTCGGAGCGCTGCCGCCATAGATGGAGGAGCATCCCGTCGCGTTCGCAACGACCATGCGGTCGCCGAACAGCTGGGAGATGAGCTTCACGTAAGGCGTCTCGCCGCATCCTGCGCATGCGCCGGAGAACTCGAACAGCGGCTGCAGGAACTGGGATCCCTTGACTGTCTTGGTGTTCAGCTGGACATCCTTCTTCTTGAGGCTCTCCGCGTACTCCCAGTTCGCCTCTTCCGCCTCGGAAACGCCGGCAAGCGGGACCATCTTGAGTGCTTTGTTCTTTGCAAGGCAGACGTCGACGCAGTTGCCGCATCCGGTGCAGTCCAGAGGCGAAATCTGCATGCGGAAGGTATAGCCGGCAAATCCGGTCGCCTTCTTTGTCTCGAATCCTGCGGGGGCAGCCGCGGCTTCCGCTTCGTCTACGAGATACGGTCTGATCGCCGCGTGCGGGCAGACGAGCGAACACTGGTTGCACTGGATGCAGTTCTCGGGAATCCACTGCGGAACATCGACCGCGATGCCCCTCTTCTCATACTTCGTCGTGCCGGTCGGGACCGTGCCGTCCGCGGAAAGCGCTGATACGGGGAGTCTGTCACCCTGCTGCGCCAGGATCGGATGGATGAAGTCATTGAAGTACGGATCGTCCGTCGTCTTGATCGCGACAGCGCCTTCGGTCGTCGTTGCCCAGGACTCCGGATACTTGATCTCTTCGATCGCGTTCATGCCGGCGTCGATCGCGTTGTAGTTCTTCTGTACAACGTCGTCGCCCTTCTTGCCGTAGGACTTTTTGGCGGCCGCTTTCATGTATTCAAGCGCCTCCTCGGCGGGAATGACGCCGGAGAGCTTGAAGAACGCGCTCTGCATGATCGTGTTGATCCTGCCGCCCATTCCGACTTCACGAGCCAGCTTGATCGCGTTGATGTTGTAGAACTTGACGCGGTTTTTCGCGATGGCGTTCTTCATGGAGGCGGGAAGCTCTTTCTCCATCTCCTCGAGGGACCACGGGCTGTTCAGAAGGAACGTGCCGCCTTCCTTGATGCCTTCCATGACGTCGTATCTCGTGACATAGGACGGGTTATGGCAGGCGATGAAGTCGGCCGCATCGATCAGATACGGGCTCTGGATCGGGGTCTTGCCGAATCTCAGGTGGGAAACGGTGAAGCCGCCGGATTTTTTGGAGTCATAGGCGAAATATCCCTGCGCATACATGTTCGTATGGTCGCCGATGATCTTGATGGAGTTCTTGTTCGCGCCCACGGTGCCGTCCGAGCCGAGGCCGAAGAACTTGCAGGCGATCGTTCCTTCCGGAGCGGAATTGACCTGCTCTTTGACTTCCAGCGAGAGGTTCGTCACATCGTCCACGATGCCGACCGTGAAATGGTTCTTCGGGTCAGCCTTTTCGAGATTCTGATACACGGCGTTGACCATGGAGGGCGTGAATTCCTTGCTGCCGAGGCCGTATCTTCCGCCGTAGACCTTGACTTCTCCCCTGCCGCCTTCGACCAGCGCGTTGATGACGTCCTGGTAAAGCGGTTCGCCGAGAGAGCCGGGCTCCTTCGTCCTGTCGAGCACCGCGATGCGCTTGCAGGAAGCGGGGATCGCGGAGACAAAGCGTTCCATGGAGAATGGACGGTAAAGACGTACTTTCAGCACGCCGTACTTCTTGCCGTGCGCGTTCAGGTAATTGACCGCCTCTTCGCAGACGTCAGCGCCGCTGCCCATGACAACGATCACGTTCTCAGCGTCGGGCGCGCCGACGTAATCGAACAGATGGTACGGACGGCCGGTCAGCTTGCCGACCTCGTCCATGTAATGCTGGACGATGGCCGGGATGGCGTCATAATACTTGTTCGCGGCTTCTCTGCCCTGGAAATAAATGTCCGGGTTCTGCGCTGTGCCGCCCTGGTGCGGATGCTCCGGGTTCAGCGCTCTCGCGCGGAACGCCTTGACAGCGTCGCGGTCAAGCAGCTTGTCCATGTCCTCATAGTCGATCGCTTCGATCTTCTGCACTTCGTGAGAAGTACGGAAACCGTCGAAGAAATGGAGGAACGGAACGGATCCCTTAATGGCGGAAAGATGCGCGACAAGAGAAAGATCCATTACTTCCTGAACGGAAGCGGAAGCCAGCATCGCAAATCCGGTCTGACGGCATGCCATCACGTCGCTGTGATCGCCGAAGATCGAAAGCGCATGCGCGGCCAGCGCGCGGGCGCTGACATGGAAAACGCCGGGAAGCAGTTCGCCGGAGATCTTGTACATGTTCGGGATCATCAGAAGGAGTCCCTGGGAAGCGGTGAACGTCGTGGTAAGCGCACCGGCTTTCAGTGATCCGTGAACTGCGCCTGCGGCGCCGCCTTCTGACTGCATTTCCGCAATGCGGACCTTCTGCCCGAACAGGTTGAGCCTTCCGTTTGCAGCCCAGTCATCCGCTACTTCAGCCATCGGCGAAGACGGAGTGATCGGATAAATCGCGGCAACATCGGAAAATGCATATGCAACGTGCGATGCAGCGGTATTGCCGTCGATTGTCATGGTTTTCGGCATTCTATTGCCCTCCTCATTTTATTTGGTTGTGGTGAAAGCCACAAAATTTCACAATTAAAATTATAATTCAAGCGGTAAAAGGGTGTCAATTGAGAGCGTGCAAAAGATTCCCGAATCTGTCGAACAGCAGTGCCCGGTCGTCCTTTTTCTGGTTCCAAGGCTTCTTCTCACCCGGCCAGCGGAAGTCTCCGTTTCCGTTCTCCCCGGAGACCGTGCAGCTGCCGCCTGCCGCGAGAACCGCTCCGTCAGGAAACACGAACAGCTCGTTGCCCTTTTCGGAAAAGAGCATGCATCCGGACAGGTCCGCTTCCGGACCGTTGTTTCGGATCACCGCGGTCTGCGTTTCCTTATCGATCTCTTCGATCATCAGCTGAAGACCGGTTTCCTCCCGGATGTTCCGGATCACACTTTTCCCGCCGTTTTCAAAAGAAAGAAGATATCCGAGATCCGACTCGTCCGTGATCAGGATCTCCTTCCCGCTGAACAGGTTGAGGACGCGTTCGTTTGCAGAATCGGTATCCACGGTCCTGTCGGTGGAAATGACGACGGTCTGCGGATCCGTAGCTTCGGCAAACGCAGGCCCTGTCGCGTCCGGATTGCCGTGATTCCCGGCCCGCAGGATATCCGTTTTGAGACCGTCTCCGTAACGGTCCAGAAGCGTCTCCTCCTCCGCGAACTGCATATCGCCGGCTAGAAGGATCTTTGTGCCGTTCAGGCGAAGGTCAAGCACGAGGGAATTGTCGTTATCGTCGTCTGTGTTCAATACCAGCGGGCCGAGAACGGCAGCGGTATTCTCTCCCCCGATCCCAATCGTTTCACCCGCGGAAAGCAGCACGGTTTTCTTGCCTGCTTTTTCCGCGGCTTTATCCGCGGGATTGCGTTTCCCTTCCTTCGGATCGGAGATGTCAGCCCTGTATACGGTCTCAACCGGGTAATGGCTCAGAAGCGTGCTCAGCCCTCCGACATGGTCGCTGTGGGAATGTGTGATGAAAACCCCCTTGACGGACTCCGCGCCGAGGTAGTTCATTGCGCCGAACAGCGCGGGGACGGATTCCGCCGTTCCGGTGTCCACGAGATAGAAGTCTCCCGCTGACCGGATCACCGTCGCGTCCGCCTTTCCGACATTCACAAACAGGATCAGATCGTCCGTCAGGGAAGGCGGCGAAACAGGAGCCGGTGTTTCCGCAGACTGCTCCTTCGTCGGATCCGGGGATGCGGTCTCACCGGACGCCGGCGCGCCGCATGCTGCAAACTGCAGCAGTGCGAGCATGCAGCAGACAAGAAACGCAGTCAGTTTATGAATGGTGTTCAGTCGGTTCGTCATGCGGTTATTATATCAGTTCGGAAAACAAACGAAAAGGGACAGGCCGTAAGGTCTGTCCCCGTGATATCGGAACGAATTACAGCGTGACGGATGTGCCGCTCTTTCCGGCAATGGCATCCTTCGCGTTCTCAAGGGAAGCAATGATGGTCTTATGTCCGCTCTTTGCGAAGGAGATCGCAGCCTGGACCTTGGGAAGCATGCTTCCGGGAGCGAAATGACCTTCTGCGCAGTACTGCTCCGCTTCCGCAACCGTCATGTGCGCAAGCTCTTTCTGGTCCGGTTTCTTATAGTTGATGGAGACGCGGTCGACCGCGGTCAGGATGATGAGCATGTCCGCGTCGATCAGCTCGGCAAGCTTCGCGGAAGCGAAATCCTTGTCGATGACGGCAGGCGTTCCGAGGAGTTTCCCGTCTTTTTCAATGACCGGAATACCGCCGCCTCCGACCGTGATGACGACGTGGCCGTCACGGATCAGGCTGTTGACGACTTCCTTCTCAATGACATCGACCGGCTTCGGGGAAGGAACGACCTGACGGTAACCGCGTCCGGCGTCCTCGATCATCGTATAGCCCTTCTCCTCATGGATCCTGTCCGCCTGCTCCTTCGTGTAGAAGGCGCCGATCGGTTTCGTGGGATGCTGGAAAGCAGGATCCTTCTCATCCACGAGGACCTGCGTCACAACGGTCGCGACGGTCTTATTGATCCCGCGCTTCACCATCTCGTTGCGGATGCCGTTCTGGAGATGATAACCGATATATCCCTGACTCATCGCGCCGCATTCCGGAAACGGCATGGAGGATTTGATGGCACCGGCTTCCGCAGCCGTGGACATTCCGAGGTTGATCATGCCGACCTGCGGTCCGTTCCCGTGCGCAATGACGACATCGTTTCCTTCTTCGATCAGATCTACGATCGCAGACGCAGTACCTTCGACCAGTTTCAGCTGCTCAGCAGGCGTATTGCCGAGAGCGTTTCCGCCGAGCGCGATAACAATTTTAGACATAGCTTCCGTCCCTCTCTCTTTTTTTCTTCAGTATATCATAAATTCCGAAACCGCAACAAAAATTATTGGCAAGACAAAATTAATTTTGCGATTCCGCCAGTACATAGCAGTCCGTCACGATCATCTTATGATCCGTGGCGCCTGATTCCACCGCATCAACCAGATGGACGTCGCCGACGACGATCCCATCCGTATACAGGATATTGTCGATGATCTTCGGCCTTGCGCCGGTTCCGAACGTGTTCATGTCGATGTTGACGAACGAGATATCCTTCATATATCGATAGATCCGCGGCGGAGAGCAGTTGAAGTCTCCCGTCACGATATACGGCGAAACGCCGGACGCGCGCAGCGTATATACCATGGAAGCGATATTGATCGATTTGAGATGCATGTCGGAAGCGCACAGATGCGTATTGAAAAAATGGACCGGACCGCTTTCCGTCAGAAGGCACGCGTACGCGAGGAACCGGGGCTCCTTACCCCGGGC
This sequence comes from Clostridia bacterium, assembly GCA_017429985.1. GTDB lineage: Bacteria > Bacillota > Clostridia > Christensenellales > CAG-138 > JAFRNW01. The sequence goes on from JAFRNW010000006.1 coordinate 26,457, forward strand.
GACATCCAGCTGCCATGTATCGGAAAGGATGATCGGCATCCTGGACAGGATCGCCGTGCCGTATTCCCCTTCATCGTAATCGATCGTCTTGCAGAAAACATAGTACGGATATCCCGCCGCTTCGGCAAGACGCTGAAGCCAGTCGATGCCGTTTCCCTTGAGGTTCAGCCGCTTGACTTCCTGAATCCCGACCACGTCCAGATACTCCGAACGGATCAGCGAAGCAAGCTTTGTGATTTTCGTCGCGCTCTCCGCGCCGTGGATGTTCAGCGAAGCAGCCCGGTACTTGACCGTCTCCGAACGGTTCAGATCTGCAGTCCGTACACTCAGTCTTTCGGGGAGAAGATATCCTTTGACGCCGTTATAATCGATGCAGATATAGTTCTCGGACTCCTCGATCACGCGGAACTGCTCCCCCGCCGTTACGGTGCCGATCCCGGAACCGTGCAGCGACGACCGCTTCTTGACGGAAGCGTGATCGGATACAACGGTGGCGATGCGCATGCTGTCCGGGACGCGGACAAGCGGCTCTCCTTCCGGAGAAGGATACGGCGACGCCCAGGCCGGTGAAGGTGTCGGCGTGTTTTTCCTTGCGTCAGGCGTGTAGTTGGACGTAGGAAGCGGGACAAAGCTGATCTTCGGCGTGAAGGTCGGAACGGCAATGCCGTCCGAAGACGAGTTCGCAGGAGGAACAGGCGTCGGAGACGCGCTCGAAACGGGAACACCGGTTGCGGAATCCTCCGGAACCGGAACAGGCGTGTCGGTCACGGCGGGAACGGCGGTCGAAACGGTCACCGTAACGGCAGGACGCTCGGCGCACGCGCAGAAAAGGACAGCCCCTGCAGCTGCAAGCGATATCAGTATGGCCGATATAATCCGTTTTATGCGCAATTCGGTGCTGCTCCTTTCAACCCGTATTCTAACAGAAATCCAGCACAAAGAAAAGGAGCGGGGCTATTGCCCTGCTCCCTTATGAATCATGAAGCGAAACGTCAGAGTGCGAGTTTGTCGCTCACCTCATCACTCCCGGACGCTTCAGAGAATTTTTCGATCAGCGACTCCACGGTCAGGTTTTTCTTCTCTTCACCCGACACGTCAACGGCGATCTCGCCGTTATGCAGCATGATCAGACGGTTTCCGTATTTGATGGCGTCACGCATGTTGTGGGTCACCATCAGCGTCGTCAGATGGTCTCGTTCGATGATCTGTTCGGAAAGTTCCAGAACCTTCTTCGCCGTTTTCGGATCGAGCGCGGCGGTATGCTCGTCCAGAAGCAGAAGCTTCGGCTTGACGAGCGTGGCCATCAGAAGGGTCAGCGCCTGCCGCTGTCCGCCTGAAAGAAGCTTGACCTTCGTCGAAAGCCGTCCCTCGAGCCCCAGATCGAACTGCGCAAGCTGTTCACGGAACATTTCCCGCTCTTCATTCGTAATGCCCCATTTGAGGCCGCGCTTCTGCCCTCTTCTGAAAGCCAGCGCCAGATTCTCCTCGATCCACATATTCCCCGCTGTTCCCATCATCGGGTCCTGGAATACGCGGCCGAGATACTTCGCACGTTTGAACTCCGGGACGTTCGTCACGTCCTGACCGTCGATCAGGATCTTTCCCGAAGTCAGGAAATACGCGCCGGACACGCAGTTGAGCAGCGTGGATTTTCCCGCTCCGTTTCCGCCGATGACCGTTACGAATTCTCCCGGCGCAAGATGCAGGGAAATACCGCGGAGCGCCTCCGTTTCATTAACCGTTCCGGGATGGAAGACGATGCGTGCGTTTTCAACTTTAAGCATTCGTCACGCCCCCCTTCGCGGTCTTCTTTGCATTGACTTTCGCCTTGATCGTCGGAAGCGCAAGCGCAAGTGCGACCGTGATCGCGGTGAAGAGTTTCAGATCGTTTGCGGGCATGCCGAGTTTCAGGACCAGCATGATGATCACACGGTAGGTGATGGAGCCGAGGCACAGTGAGATCAGAGAGTTGAAGAACGTTTTCTTCCCGAAGAGCACCTCGCCGATGATCAGGGAAGCAAGTCCGATCACGATCGATCCGGTCCCCATCTGGATGTCGGCGAACGACTGGCTCTGTGCGATGAGTCCGCCCGCCAGTGCGACGAATCCGTTCCCGATCACAAGCCCCAGGATCTTCATGCGGTCGGTATTGATCCCCTGCGCCCTCGCCATGCGTTCGTTGTTCCCCGTCGCGCGGATCGCGCATCCGATCTCCGTCCCGAAAAACCAGTACAGGATCAGAAACGCGCCTGCAACGAACAGAAGCGCGATGCAGATCACCGCAAGATTCTTCGGCAGATGCAGTTTTAACAGCGCGTCAAATACGGTCGGCTGTTTCAGAAGCGATACGTTCGCCTTCCCCATGATGTGGAGGTTGACCGACCACAGGGCGATCATGGTAAGAATGCTGGAAAGCAGCGCCGGTATCTTGAGCGTCGTGTGCAGGATGCCCGTCACCATTCCCGCCGTCATTCCTCCGAGAACGGAGAACAGAAGCGTAACGAGAGGCGGGATCCCCGCAACGATTCCCGCTGCGGAGATGGCCGCTCCCATCGTGATGCTTCCTTCTACTGTCAGGTCTGCTACGTCGAGCACTCTGTAGCTGATGTAGACACCGTAAGTCATCAGCGTCCACATCAGTCCCAACGCAACAGCACCGAGAATTTCATTCAGCATAGATCAGCAAATCCTCATTCCGTTTGATACTGTCAGGAAACGAAGCCGGCAAGGTCGTCCGGGACCGTAATGCCGAGACGGTCGACCGCGTCCTTATTGATCACGTAATCGAAATCCTTCAGGCTCTCGACCGGCATCTTGGAAACGTCCGCGCCTTCCTTGAGGATCTTCAGACCCATCTCGCCGGTGAGCTTGCCGAGTTTGTAGTAGTCGATGCCGATCGTCGCGGTGCCGCCGCCCTCGAGCATGCCGGACTCGCCGCAGACAACGATCATCTTTGCCTCATCCGTGATGCCCGTGATCGTCGGGACGGAAGCGGCTACGGTGTTATCGGTCGGCAGGTACAGCGCGTCGCATCTGTTGACGATTGTGGAAACTGCCTGCTGTACGTCGTTCGTGGACGTAACCGTCACTTCCTCGTATTTGAGGCCCATGCTTTCGATCGTCTCCTTGGCGATCTTCGCCTGGAGCACGGAATTGATTTCGCCGTTGTTGTAGATCACGCCGATCGTTTCGACGGACGGATCAAGTTTTTTGATCAGTTCGACCTGCTCTTTGACCGGGTTCATGTCGTTTGAGCCGGAAACATTCCCGCCCGGTGCCGCGTCGCTCTCGACGAGATTTGCGCTCTCGAAGCTTGTGACGGCCGTGGCAAGGATCGGAATATCAGTGATCTTGCCCGCGACAGCCTGCGCCGCCGGCGTGGCGATCGCGAAGATCAGATCGCACTTTTCACTTGCGAAACGGTCCGCGATCGTGGAAAGGTTGGACTGGTCGCCCTGCGCGTTCTGGAAGTCGATCTCGATATTTTCGCCCTCCTTGAATCCGCCTTCCGCGAGCGCGTCCTTGATGCCCTGGGTCGCTTTATCCAGCGCGACATGCTCTGCAAGCTGTACGATGCCGACTTTGACTTTCTTTGCGCTGCCGGAACCGCTGCTTCCTGCGCATCCGAGAAGAGAGAGTGCCATGACGGCGGCAAGTACCAATGCAATCAGTTTTTTCATTTCATTTTTCCTCCGTTTGTTATTCATGTATAAAAATAGTCCCTTCCCCGAATCAACGGGAAAAGGACGAATGACCGTGTTACCACCTTTATTTCTCCGGCGCCTTGCGGAAACCGGACTCAGCGAGCGATCCATCAACCGCTCCGCGCTGTAACGGGCGCCACCGTTCCGGCCTACTGATCTTCTGTTCAGCCGTCCCCTCGCCGGATGTATTCATTGAAACCTCGCTGCTTCCCTTTCACCGATCCGGAAAGCTCTCTGCCAGCTGACTGATTCCAACTACTGGTTCCGTGTCACCGGGTTTTTCAAATTATGGACAGTATTATTGCGCATTCAAAAACGCTTGTCAAGAAAAAAATATATAATTTTTTTAAAATTCCGCGGCTCTTATTCCTTGCTCCTGTTTTTGGTCCAGATCGAAGGAGAAAACAGAACGAGCATCGGGAACAGCTCCAGCCTTCCGAACAGCATGTCGAACGTGAGCGTCAGTTTCGTCAGAGGCGTCAGAGCGGAATACGAGCAGATGGCGCCAACGTCGCCGAAACCGGGTCCGACATTATTCAAACATGCGGACACTGCGGAGAACAGCGTCAGAAAGTCCCTTTTCTCAAACATCACGAGCAGCATCGAAAGAACGAAGATGAAAATGTAGACCGAAAAATACAGGTTGATCGACCGTGCGGTCAGTTCCTCCACCGGTCTTCCTTCGAAACGGACCGTCTGTACGGAATGCGGATGGATCATCCGGTTGATCTCCCTTCTCGTCGTTTTGAACAGGATCACGACACGCGACATTTTCAGTCCGCCGGCCGTCGATCCGGCGCATCCGCCGATAAACATGAGCGTCATGAGAACGATCTTCGAAAGCGTCGGCCACAGGTCGAAGTTCACAGTCGCGTAGCCGGTCGTCGAAATGATCGAGGCCACCTGAAACAGCGACGTGCGCAGCGACGTCCCGAACGAACCGTACATCGAGCGGATATTCAGCGCGATACCGAATACGGAAACGGCGATCACGATCAGGAACGCGTGCAGTTCCTCCGAGCGGAGGGCGTCCTTAATCTTCCCGATCAGCACCAGGTAGAACAGGTTGAAGTTGAAGGAGAAAATGATCATGAAGACGCTGATCACGATCTCAAAATACGGATTCTGATAGAAGCCGATGCTGGCGGAATGGTTGGAAAAGCCGCCGGTGCCCGCCGTACCGAATGAATGGATGAATGCGTCGAATACCGGCATACCGCCGCATACCAGCAGGAAGATCTCGATAAAGGTGAGCACAAAATAAATGATGTAAAGCGTCCTGGCGGTATCCCGGATCTTGCTGCTGATCTTTCCGACGGTGGGACCTGCCACCTCTGCGCGCATCAGATGCATGAAACTCGAGGAACTGCTTGCCGGGATAACGGCCAGAAGGAAAACCAGAACGCCCATGCCGCCGACCCAGTGGGTAAAACTTCTCCAGAACAGCAGGCCGTGCGTCAGCGCTTCGATATCGTCTAGAATCGTGGCTCCGGTCGTGGTGAAGCCGGAAACCGCCTCAAATACGCAGTCCAGATAGTTCGGAACGTATCCCGACAGAAACAGCGGAAGCGCGCCGAATAAAGACACCAGGATCCAGGAAAGCGCGACTATCACGTATCCTTCCTTCGCGTACATCTTCATGTCGGAAGGTTCTTTATACCCAAGCAGGAACCCGCAGAGCAGAAGCGCAAGGATCGGAATGCCGAACTCCTTGAGAAAAGGCTCTCCGTATCCGATGCATACGAGAACAGGAAGCAGCAGCATGGCGGCTTCGATGCTCAGGATTTTTCCTATGACGTATCTGATGATTTTATAGTTCAAAGCTTCCCTCTTATCTGACTATCTCGTTCAGATCGTCCAGCTTGTTGTCCGTTGTCACGATCACCACATCGTCCCCGATACTGAAGGACGTGTTGCCGTCCGGGATGATGATGTCGCCGTTTTTCCTGACGATGCCTGCGACAAGCGTATTATCCTTGATTTTCAGGTTCTTGAACGGAATATCGATCAGCGTGCACCCTTCGTGGACGTTGAATTCGAGTGCGTTCACGTTCCCGCGGATGATCTTGTTGACAGACGCAACCTTCCTGCCGACCGCGTTCTGCATGGCGCGTACATACTGCAGGATCATGTTCGACGTAACGGTGCCGGTCGATACGACGGTGTCGATCAGGTTGCCGGATACGGCGATGTCCGCAAACGGCTTGCGGTTCACTTTCGCGATGACCTTCGAGACGTTCTGCTTCAGCGCGTAAACGGCAAGGATGATATTCGTCTCGTCCATGCCCGTCAGGGATACGAAAGCGTCCGTGTTGGCGATGCCCTCTTCCTCCATCAGATCGCTGTCGTTGGCGTCTCCCACGATCACAAGGGCTTTCGGAAGCTTTTCACTCATCTTCTGGCAGCGTTCCTCGTCGTTATCGATGATCTTGACCGACATGCCGGCGTCCGTCAGGTCACGCGCCAGATAATAGCCCATATTGCTCGCGCCGACGATCATCACGTTCTTTGCCTTTGTCTTGTAAAGGCCCAGGTTCCGGAAGAACAGTTCAAGATTTCTCGGCGTTGCGGTCAGATGGATGATATCCCCCGTCTCCAGTACGAAGTTTCCGGTCGGAATATAGGTCTTTCCCTTGCGGAGCACCGCGCAGATCAGGACCTTTACGCGCACGGCGCCGTACAGGTCGGAAAGTTTCATATTGGCGATCGGATTGTTCTCGGTGATCCGGTATTCGATCAGTTCGATCTTCCGTCTGGCGAAGGATTCGATGTTCATTGCGTTCGGGAAACGGATGATGCGCGAAATCTCCCGCGCGACTTCCTTTTCGGGATTGATCGCCATGGAAAGACCCAGTTCCGAACGCAGATAGCGGAGCTGCTTTTCATATTCCTGGTTCCGGATCCTGGCGATCGTGTTCTTCGTTCCGAGCTTCTTTGCCAGAAAACAGGAAAGGATATTGATCTCGTCGCTCGATGTCGCGGCGATCAGCAGATCGGCTTCGTTGACGCCGGCTTCCTTCTGGATCTCGAAACTCGCCCCGTTTCCGCTGATGCCCTGAATGTCCATCGAGTTGACAGCGTCGTAAACAAGCTGCGGCTGACTGTCGATCACCACGATGTCATGTCCGTCGTCCGACAGATTTTTCGCGAGGCTCCGCCCGACTTTTCCTAGACCAATGATGACTATCTTCATATGAAGAAACCTCCTGCGAAGCAGATCGGTCCGCATGCGCATATTTCCATATATATCATAACGAACCTATCATATATGAAAATCGCGGAAATGTCCACCGTTGGCAGTCCGAGCCTGAAAAACACAAGCAGAAACAGCGGACGGAAAAAGAGCAGGCGCATACGGCACCTGCTCCGGATGGTATTGAAATGGAAAACGGATCAGTCTTTCTTCTTTGCTGCCGTGGTCTTCTTCGCGGCCGTGGTTTTCTTTGCGGTTGACTTCGCTGTCGTCTTTTTCGCGCCAGTCTTTTTAGAAGCGGTCGTCTTTTTCGGCGTCTCGGGCTGAACAGGTTCGGCCGATCTTGTGGCGTCATACGAGTCGTCTCCGAAGATGGAGCCAAGCAGAGAGCCGAGAATACCGCCGCCGGAGGACTGCTGCTGCGGCTGATTATTCGTCAGGAGCGAACCGAGAATGCCGCCGGAAGACTGCTGCTGCTGGTTGTTCGTAAGGAGCGTGCCGAGCAGGGCGTCACCGAGTCCGGAAGACTGCTGTTGCTGCTGTTGCTGCGCCTGCTGCTGCTGGAGAAGCTGCTGCTGCAGAAGCTGCTGCTGTAAAAGCTGCTGTTGCTGCTGTTGCTGCGCCTGCTGATTGCCTCCGAGCAGAGAACTGATCAGCGCCCCCTCCAGGCCGGAACCGTAGCTGTTCGTCTGTACCGGCTGGCTGTTGCCGCCGAGCAGAGAACCGAGCAGGGCGCCGCCGAGACCGCTGCCCGTATTGCCGGAGTAGTTGTTTCCGCCGAGCATGGAGCCCATGAGAGCGGAAAGAAGGGAGCCGGAACCGCTGGTGTTGCTTCCGCCGAGAAGCGCGCCGAGAAGGCCCGGTGTTCCGCTGGACTGCTGATTGTTGTGTTTGCCGAGCAGGGAAAGAAGGAGCGGCGCGACCAGTGCGATGATCAGGGACGTTTTGTTCAGAGACAGACCCGCGCGTTTTGCGATCTCCTTCTGAACCTCCTGATTCTCATCGCCCAGAACGTGCGCCACGATCTTTTTGCCGTCTTCCGTGTCGGCATTGTCCAGGAAGTTCTTGATGTCACTGGTATCATCGACCGCATGATTGGCCAGCGCCTTTTCAAGCGAATTGAGCCCCTCCTCAGCGGATGAGTTCCTGTGCATGCCGAGAATCATCAGGGGAATGGCGGCGGAGATAACGTTTTTAACATCCTTTTGCGTCACTTTCGCTTTTTTGCTGATGGACTTGAGAGCGTCATCACCGACAAGCTGTTTAAAAAGATCAAAGTTATCGTTCATTCGTTTCAATCCCTCCTATAATGTTGATTTCAGTATATTATTTCCCTATTTCAGTGTCAAGAAAGCGCATATTACGGCTTCGGTTCTGATACGGCAGGATAGCGGAGCGCGATCCAGATCCTGCGCGGCAGTCCGGCGTGATTCCGGACGCTTCCCCTGAGATTCCCGTACGCTTTCAGCACCCGGTCCCTGTCCGCTGTCCGGACCTGCCGCGAGGAAAACATCGTTCTTTCTGCCGCGCCGTAGACAGCAAGGATATCCTGGCCGTCGATCCAGGGAAGCTCCGTGCGGATCCGTTCCGCATATTCTTCCGGCACTTCGTCCGGGCGGATGGACGATCCGCCCGCAAGGCGTATCATTGCGTCGCATTCCTTCGCCGCGTAAAGAACCGAGCGTTCCGGATCCCCGTACAGCCTCTCCTGTCGCTTCCTCCTGTTGAAGAGATACGCGGCAGCCGTTGCGCCTGCGGTCAGCAGCAGGACCAGGATCCGTATTACAGCGCTACGGACGCTCTTACAGACGCCCGGTGATCCGGCCGTGCCGGCGCCGGGCAGGATGATGTCTGCCCCCGTGCCTCCTTCTCCGTGCTCCGTAACCGGCTCTCCGTCCGGACCAGGTTCCGCCGTTTCCTGTCCGGGAACTTCCCCTTCCGGATCCGGTTCCGTATCGGTTTCCTCTTCCGGTGACAGTTCATCATCCGGCTCTCCCGTTGCTTCCGGTTCTGGCGTTGCGTCCGGTTCAGGCGTTAAACCTTCCTCTTCCGGCTGGTCTTCAGGCTCGTGCGTATCGGCGGGCTCCGGCGTTGCGGTCGGAGGAGGCGTCAGCGTGGGAGCAAGCCCTCCGGCAGCCGCATCGTTCCCTTCGTTCGGCGTCATTTCCACGGGGATCCATTCGAGCTGCAGCGGGTCGAACACTTCGACCCACGCATGCGCGTGCGTGTCCTCAATATCAAAATAGCCCTCTTCATCCGTATCCTTCAGATAGTCCGACTGAACGATGATGTATCCCTCCGCGTACCGCGCGGGGATCCCGAGAGAACGGAGCATGACCGCGGCGGTCGTCGCGAAATGGATGCAGTATCCCTGCCTGCTTTGATTCATGAAATACGTGGAGAAATCGGCGTCAGCCGGTATGGCGGGCGGATCGTAGGAGTAGCTGCAGTATTCATTAAAGACCCTCTGCAGGGATGAACAGACAGCCGCGGGGTTCAGCGTGCCGGAGTCTGTTACGTCCGTGATCCCGAACTGTTCGCACAGCGCTTTTCCGCACTTTGCCGTGTCCTCGGGGAGCTGCGTATAGTAATCAAAGATATATCGCAGATAATGGGAAATGTCATCGTACACGGATGACTTCCCGAATCTGTTCTTGATGACGGCCGCGTATCCTTCCATGATCGCGTCAGTTGGATCTGCACTGGCGGAGACCGGAATGTTTGCGAATGCGTTCCTCAGCTGAAGCGCGTATACGGAATATCCCGATATCCCCGCTCCCCCGTCCGTATCGATCCCCGTATCGTTCCGGTACCGGGTGCCGTTCAGGTCGTCCGTTCCGGTTAACAGTCCCTGCGGAAGCACAAGAGAGCTGATCTGTTTCCGGTCCGACTTGAGGGAGAACAGATATCTTTGTTCTCCGTTCCCGAGGATGCGCTCGGCTTCCGCGTGCAAAAGAAGCGGGTTCGTTCCGATCACATAGGATTCATAGGTCTGTGCGGGAACCTCTTCCCAGCCGTCGTCGGTATATACGGTACCCGCGAAATTGCGGATATACAGGGAAAGCCGTTCCGATACGCGCGCTTTCAGCGCCGTTGCTCCGGTAAAACGGATCTCGGAAAGATCCCTAAAACGCCCGTGGCTGAGCCCGTCGTTCGGCCTGCCGATCAGATCGCCGAGTTTCGATTCGTAAACGGACTCCCGGATCCTGTTCCAGATGTCCGGTTTCTCATATCCTTTTTCCGGTAGGATCAGCGACGAAACGCCGAACACGGAAAAAGCCATGATCACGGCGGTCAAGGCAGCCATGGCCCTGAGAGACGGACGTTTCCTGATCCGGTCCAGCCTGACCTTCAGACTGAGTTCGGTATCTTCGGATACCGAAGCGGAAAGAAGCCCTCCGTATCTTCTGAAAATGGAAAACGCAAACCAGGCGGCAAGGATCGCAAAAAAGGACGCTGTATTTCCGGAAAGCGAGAAGAACAGCCCCGGGAACAGGCACGGAACGGAAGCAGCTGTGAGAAGAAGCAGGCTGTCCCCTTTCGTGACCGCGTATGACGCCAGTATCGTGCTGATGAACATCAGCGTGCACAGCGCGTAGAAAACGGACGCCCCCTCCTCGTGAAGAAGCGTTGCAAGAAGTTCAGGAAGCTTTCCTCCGCAGGCACTGAACAGATCTCTGATCAGCATCAGCCAGCTCTGCACGAGCTCGTCGGCGTGGAACCAGATAAACAGGCCGGAAAGCGCGACGCTGACGGCAAACAGCACGGCGCTGCTTTTCAGCGAAAAAATCACCAGATAGATCAGGCAGAACGCTAGCGTGACAAGATACGGGGCAATGCCACCGCTGAGCCTGTATTCCGTAACAAAGCAGAAATAGAACCCGGTCTGGGCAAGGAAAAGGATCAGCAGACGGACGGCGTACTCGTAGAGCGGTACGGCCGGACGCGCGGGATTTCCATTTTTCGCCCCGTTACGCATTTCCGATTCCTCCCTCCTCTTCCGGCACTTCGCCGCTAACCATCTGAAGATCGCAGCCGAGTTCCCGGATCTCCCGCGGATACGATTCATCGCAGCCGACGGGCATCACCGTGATCCTCCTGCAGAGGTTGGAATCCATCAGCATGGAGAAGATCTCTTTTTCTTCCCCGTTCAGTTCCTTTGCGGACGCGGTCCCGCCGATCATGTAAACGAGGTGCAGTTCCGTTGAAAAGGGAGCCTGCATCGCGAGATTCCGGATCGTCTCATAGGGGGAGCTTGCGGGCATGCCGAGCATTTCGTGGAGCGCAGCCGCGAGCGATTCCGTGTCGGAAACACGGACGGTATGGAAAACGGAATCCTCGCCTATCCAGCTGATATGGTGAAGGACGTCGCGGGAAACGAGCGTTTCGGAAACCGACATCAAAGTCCCCATGACGCTTTCCTTTTCCTCGGGACTCGCTTTTTCTCTAATCTCCACCAGGAAATGGACGAGCGGGCTGAGCGGAAGACCGTACTCCTTTACAATCAGCCGGTTCATCCGTCCCGAAAGCTTCCAGTGGATGCTGTGATGCGCGTCCCCGGGCACATAATCCCTTAGATCGAATATCTCGGACGGATCGTTTCCCGCCCGTTCCGTCGAATACGTGCTGCTCTCAATGCCCAGATCCGAGGAATTCTCCGTTTCGACAAGGCAGTCCACCGTATCCGGAAACACGTACAGACTGTCCGTATCGCACTGGCAGTTCTGACCGGGAACCTGAAAGCGGAACAGGCCCAGAATATCGTAAACATAAACATGCCGGAGACCGAAATCGATCCTCCCGCATTCATCGAAGCGGATCGTGATCGGAAGACGGGCGGACTTTTTCCCCCCGATCGCGAAGTCCGCCGCCGCTTCCCCGGAAGAAGGCGGAACGTTCACGGAGCGGCCGAACGCGTTGGAGCATGTGATCCGTACCTGTCCGTTCAGACACGGAAGCATGGATTCATTCCGGATATTCAGTTCCAGCGGGGTGTCGCCCTTCGGCACCATGTCGTCCTCCACGGAAAGGCTGCAGTATATCCTGCGGCGCAGCGGAAGCGTCAGGAGAAGGGATAGAACAGGCAGAATCAGCAGCGCGATCAGCAGCAGATGAAACGCGTACGCTTCAAATGCCGCGAACAAAGCGACAGCGAGGATCAAGATATCAAGATAGAGGATCCTGTACCTTGCCATAAATCAGACAACGGAAGGCGTAGATACCTGCGACAGGGCGCGTTTCAGAAGCTGCTGCTCCGTCAGGCCGCTCACTCTCGCGCGCGGGCTCAGGAAAACGCGGTGCGAACAGACGTTTTCAAATACGGTCTGCACGTCCTGCGGTATGACATAATCCCTGCCGCTGAGATACGCGCAGGATTTGCTCATTCTAAGGAGCGCGATTGATCCGCGAGGGCTGACGCCGAGCCGGATCGAAGGCTGTGACCTGGTCCATCCGGCCAGGGAGGATATGTACTGATAGATCGGATCGGACACATAGACCGACTCAACATCACGCTGGATCGCCAGAAGGTCCGACGGAGATACGACTTTATGCACGGAATCCAGGGACACCGTGTTCTGATGTCTCCTCAGTATCTCGACCTCGTTTTTTTTATCCGGATAACCCATGGACAGCCGGATCATGAAACGGTCCATCTGCGACTCCGGAAGCGGCTGCGTGCCGGAGGAACCGGCGGGGTTCTGGGTCGCGATCACGAGAAACGGTTTCGGAACAGGATGCGTGATCCCGTCCACCGTGATATTCCCTTCCTCCATCACTTCGAGGAGCGCGGACTGCGTTTTGCTGGAAGCCCGGTTGATCTCATCGGCAAGAAACAGGTTGCACATCGCCGCGCCGGGAACATATTCCCCCATACTGCCCCCTGTCAGCAGCGTCGTGTATCCCGTCACGTCGGACGGCATGACGTCCGGGGTGAACTGCATCCGCTTATACGAAAGATCCATCGCCCGGGAAAATGCGAGCGCCATGGTGGTCTTGCCGACCCCGGGAACGTCTTCCAGAAGGACGTGGCCGCCTGCCAGCATGGCCATCAGGATCCTTCCGATGACGGCGTCTTTCCCGACAACGACCTTCTTGACCTGCGTTATGATCTCGTGAACCTGATTCATCTTGTTCTCCAATATTCTTATTCCATTTTATATTACTTTGGTCATGGGACAGAATTATTACTGAATTGTACAACTATTGTGACAAACCAGCCGGATTCATCATATCATCCGCCCTGCAAAACGGCATCCGCGATGATCACGATTTTATAATTTCGCAATAATCGTTTATCGTTTCCACGCTGATTTTCCATGGCCCGTGCCCCCTTTCATTTGATTTTTTCAAAGCGTGATTATATGATAATAATTGAGATCAATCGGAACAGGAGAACAGCGATGCAACTGACATTCATCGGTGCGACACACGAAGTCACGGGCAGCTGTATGTTTCTCAGCGCCTGCGGGAAAAACATCCTGATCGATTACGGTATGGAGCAGGGAAAAAACATTTATGAAAACGTGGACCTTCCCGTCCTTCCCTTCAACATCGACTATGTCTTCCTGACCCACGCCCACATCGATCACTCCGGCCTTCTTCCCCTTCTCTACAAGAACGGATTCAAAGGAGAGGTGCACGCCACCATCACAACGCACAGCCTGTGCGAGATCATGCTTCTGGACAGCGCGCACATTCAGGAGCAGGAAGCGGAATACCAGAACCGGAAAGGCATGCGATCTGCCGAAACGCCCGTTCAGCCGCTGTATGACAGCGACGACGCGAGAGGCGTTCTCAGCCACTTTGTCGATCACCGCTATGACAGGACTGACAACGTCTGCGAGGGGATCCGCATACGCTTCACCGACGCAGGACACCTGCTCGGCTCCGCCTCCATCGAAGTATTCCTCAACGAAGACGGCGAGGAGCGGAAAGTCGTCTTCTCCGGCGATATCGGGAATAAGGGCCAGCCGTTGATCCGGGACCCGCACTATCTGAAAGACGCCGATTACGTCGTGATGGAATCCACCTACGGAAACAGAAATCACGAACCGGTCGAAGACAACGTTCCCCTTCTTGCGGCCGTCATCCAGCGCACTCTCGACCGCGGAGGAAACGTGGTCATTCCCGCTTTCGCGGTCGGCAGAACGCAGGAGATCCTCTATTATCTTAGAAAGATCAAAGTTGACGGACTGGTCAAAGGGCATGACGGTTTCCCTGTCTATGTCGACAGTCCGCTCGCCATCAACGCGACGAAAGTCTTTGTGGACAATGCCCAGTACTGCTACGAGAAAGAAGCCGCGGCTCTTCTGAAGCAGGGCATCAACCCGATCGGCTGTCCCGATCTCGTCACCGCCGTCACAAGCGAGGAATCCATCGCGATCAATACGGACACCGTCCCGAAAATCATCATCTCCGCGAGCGGCATGTGCGATGCAGGCAGGGTCCGCCATCATCTCAAACATAATCTCTGGCGCCCGGAATGCACGATCCTGTTTGTCGGCTACCAGGCGGTCGGAACGCCGGGCAGAGCGATCCACGACGGCGCGGAAAAAATCAAGCTGTTCGGCGAGGAGATTGCCGTTAAGGCGGAGATCGGCGTTCTGCGCGGTCTCAGCGGACATGCGGACCATGACGGGCTGATCGAATGGGTCACAAGTTTTAAGCAGAAACCGAAACGCATATTCGTCAACCATGGCGAAGCCTCCGTATGCGAGACATTTGCCGAAGAGCTGCACACGCAGTACGGATTCGAGACGTTCACTCCCTATTCCGGAACTTCCTTCGATCTTCTCAAAAATGAATTCATACGGATCACGATGGGTATCCCGGTCCAGGAGAAGAAACAGGACAAAGAACCTCAGGGATCCAAGCCTTCGCCCAAGTCCCTGTATGCTAAACTTCTGATCGCGTTCGACCGTCTCGCCTCTTTGATCCGGAACGGTTCAGGCCGCGCTAACGCCGACATCGAAAAGATGACGCGCAAGATCAACGATCTCTGCAACGACTGGGAAGACAAAAACTGAGATCCATTGCAGAACCGCAATGATTTTTTCAATGTAAACGAAAAGGCAGCAGTGCTGCCTTTTCTCTGTATTATCATTATAAGATTTCAATCGGTGCTGTTTACCGCGCGGTCGAACAGATCCTGCACCGCGATATCGGGCTCTTTATCCGCAAGCGACACGGCAATACCTACGATCAGGCCGACCACCGCGCCGGGAAGGATCTCATAGATTCCCGTGGAGGAAAGCAGCGTAAGCCATAGCACATCGACCACAGCGCCCGAAACGATGCTTGCAACGGTTCCCTTGAACGTAAACCGCTTCCAGAAGAGACTGAGCATGATGGCGGGCCCGAAGGCGGCTCCGAACAGACCCCAGGCATTCTCTACAAGGCCCATGATCGTCTTGCTTCCGGGATCCGACGCGATCATCAGGGCGACCACTGCAATGATAAGGACGATGATCCTTCCGATCCATCCCATTTCCTTGTCCGTCGCCTTGTTTTTCCGGACGATGGGCTTATACACATCGCTCGCAAACGCCGAGGACGCGGACAGAAGCTGAGAGTCTGCCGTCGACATGGACGCGGCAAGGATCGCAGAAAGAAGTATGCCGGAGATCACGCCGGGGAAGATAAACCGCACCATCTGGATGAAAACGGTGGAACTGTCGCTGATCTCGCCGAGAAGAAGATGTCCGATGCATCCCGCGGCGACCGAGAACAGAATGATCAGAATGTTCCAGGTGATGCCGATTTTCGCGCTCTTCTTCAGATCCTTGTCGGAACGGACCGACATGAACCGGATGATGATGTGCGGCATGCCGAAATATCCGATCCCCCAGCTGAGACCGCTGACAACGTCCTTCCAGCTGCTGAAAAGATTCCAGTAACCGTCGGGCAGAGACGCGCCTTTCGCGAGTCCCTGCGCGGAAACGATGCCAAGCGCGAACAGCGGCGCGATCAGAAGCGAGCCAAGCATCAGGAGACCCTGGAAAAAGTCCGTCCAGCAGACGGCGCTGAATCCGCCGAGGAACGTATAGGATACGATAATGGCCGTCGCGATGTACATGGCGACCTTGGCGTCGATCCCGATAACCGTATGGAACAGCGTCCCGCATGCCTTTACGCTGGATGCCGCGTAGAGCGTATACGCAACAAGGAAGATCACCGCGCAGATCACCTGCAGGATCTTACTCTTTGAAAGGAAGCGGTTCGTCAGATACTGCGGGATCGTGATGGAGTCGTTCGCGACAATGGAGAATTTGCGCAGTCTGGACGCTTCCAGCACCCAGCTCAGAGCGTAGCCGATGATCAGACCGATTGCGATCCATGCCTGTCCGATCCCGGCCGCATAGATCGATGCCGGCAATCCCATCAGAACCCAAGCGCTCATATCCGAAGCGCCTGCAGAAAGAGCGGACACCCACGGGCCCATCTTTCTGTCACCGAGGAAATACTGCTTCTCCCCCGCGTTTTTGTTCCTGAGAAAGAAGTGGAGGCCGACGGCGATCATGCCGATCAGATAGACAATAAATACAATCAGTTCTGCGTTCATCATTTCATACCATAACTTTCTTTAATGTTTTCCATTAATATAAATTATGTTCTGTAGTTTATGGCCAAAATATTGGAATGTCAATACTCCATTTGAATTTAATTATTTGCTATTCATTGATTATTCAGAAATAAATCGGTTGACATGATATATCTGATTGTTATATAAGTAATCTTAATGAATAATGTGTGAAAAGACGGAGGACCGGCATGGATATCAAAAAATACGAAACGCTTTTGCGCGTGATCGAACAGGGAAGCATCACAAGAGCAGCCGATACGCTCGGATGCACGCAGTCCAGCGTCAGCCAGACGATCAACAACCTGGAATCGGAATTCGGTTTTCCCGTCCTGATCCGCAGCAGGACAGGCATCCGTCTGACGCCCGAAGGAGAAAAGATCCTCCCTGCCATCCGCGGGATCCTCACCAGCAGCGAACAGCTGAACCAGATCGTCTCCTCCATCCGAGGGCTGGATACGGGCATCGTGCGGATCGGAACGTTTTCCAGCGTAGGCGTGCACTGGCTTCCCAGCATGATCAAGGAATTTGCCGGCATGTATCCGGATATCGAACTGAATCTGATGAGCGGAGATTACTACGATGTGGAGCAGTGGCTGAAGGACGGGTCGATCGATCTCGGATTCATCGCGCTTCCGTCGTCCGTAAACTGCAGGACGTTCCCGCTGATGGAAGACAGGCTCCTCGCGGTGCTTCCGATCGGGCACAGACTTGCGGATCTGGAGCAGGTGCCGCTTGTCGACCTGAAAGACGAGACTTTCATCAGCCTTCTGGCCGCTTCCGACCAGGACGTCCGGCGCGTTCTGGAATCCGTCGGGATCCGTCCGAAGGTGAAGTATAAGACAAAGGACGATTACGCCATCATTTCCATGGTGGAAAACGGTCTCGGCATCAGCATCATGCCGGAGCTCCTTCTGCAGGGGCATCACAGCAATGTCGTAACGCTCCCCACCTTCCCTGGTGTCCAGCGCGTCATCGCCCTGGCCGTTCCCGACAGCGCGGAATTCAGTCCCGCCGTTCAGGCGTTCGCACTGCACGTCAGGAAATGGGTCTCCAGAAACTGCGCAAATAAAAACGGCTGATCAGTTCAGCCGCAGAATCCTTTCCATGTCTTCGGGGATCGGACAGACAAAATGCAGGTCCTCTCCCGTCATAGGATGCCTGAGCCACAGCTCATAGGAATGCAGCGCCGGTCTTTCGATCAGCGTTCTGTCCTCCGCGCCGTACATGAAATCCCCCGCAAGCGGATAACCGATGGACGACATGTGCACGCGGAGCTGGTGCGTCTTGCCCGTATACGGGATCAGGCGCAGTAGCGTAAAGTTTCCTGCGTAGGAAATCACCTCGTATCCCGTTCTAGCTTCGGGTCCTTTCTCCACGATCGTCCGCTTATAGCTGGCCTCGCCCGCAAAGTCAATGGCTCCGTAAATCTCGCCCGATTCAGGAATGACATGTCCTACCGCGATTCCGCGGTATTCTCTGCGGAACTCATCGGAATGCATCTTACGTTTAAGAAGCTCCTGTACGTACCCGTATTTCGCAACGGTCATGAGTCCTGTGGTCCCTTTATCGAGACGGCTGACGGGATGCGCGACATAGTCCGGTCCCAGATATGCCGCGAACGCGTGCTCCAGCGTCATTTCAGCGGGATTGATGGTTGGATGGACGGAAATACCGTTTGGTTTGTTGACGATCAGCAGATACCGGTCCTCGTATACGATGTCGAGCGGAAACGGCACAGGTTCGGCGGTGCGTTTCAGCGGCTCGTCGGATATCAGAACGGAAACCTCGTCCCCTTCCTCTACCCTTCGCGTCGTCCTGACAGGCGACCCGTTCAGGAGCAGTCCGCGATCCACGCGCTTCAGCCTCGAAATCCTTCCCCCCGAAACCTCCAGCTCGTGCTTCAGAACGCTTTCCACCGTCGCGCCTTCCCGCTCTTTCGGAATGACAACGGACCTGTATTCAATTGGCCGTCCTGCTCTTTCCATGCTATAATCCCTGTTATGGAACTTGATCAACAAGCATTATACCATATCTCATCAGACAGTATTCTCACGCGCCTGAAGCCGGATATCCCGGATCTCAACGTGTTCTGCTTCGATACGGTCGATTCGACGAACGACGAAGCAAAACGGCGTTTCCGCACCGGTCTGAAAAACACGTCTCTTTTTGTCTCGGACACCCAGACAAACGGACGCGGCCGACGCGGAAGGTCGTTCTATTCCCCGTCCGCCACAGGGATCTACCTATCCCTGCTTTATCCACTGACGGAGGGACAATCCGGTTTCCTCAGCTTTACCTCTAAGGCCGCAGTCGCAGTATGCCGGGCGCTGAACAGCGTGTATTCGGTCTCGCCGAAAATCAAATGGGTGAACGATATCCTGCTTGACGGAAAGAAGATCGCAGGGATCCTCTGTGAATATGTGACGGATACGGAAAGCGGAGGTTCCGCGGTCGTCATCGGAATCGGAATCAATCTTTCGACCGAGATCTTCCCAGAAGCGATATCGGATACTGCCGGTTCTGTGGGAAACCGTTCCGTGCCGAGAGAAATCATCACCGCTGCAGTTGCAAAAGAGCTGATCATGCTTCTGAATGACTCAGGGTCTTCCTATCTTGACGAATACCGCGCCTTAAGCCTCGTTATAGGCCGTCATATCGCTTACGAACGCAACGGACAAGTATTTACCGGTAAAGCCGTCTCAATCGATTCTGACGCCGCTCTGGTCGTTCTGAGAGACGACGGCAGGACCGACGTTCTCAATACGGGCGAGATCACCGTACGAACCGCCTGACTGCAGATCCCACTGAAGTTTTCAACTTTATCACAATTAAAACAGTTGCTATTTGCATGACCGAGGCTATAATATTATTAGCACTCTAATATGTTGAGTGCTAATATAGAAAGAAAGCGTGATATGCAAATGGCACTTCAGAAATTCAAAGCAGAATCAGAACGTCTCCTTGATCTGATGATCAATTCCATCTATACACATAAAGAGATCTTCCTCCGCGAACTGATCAGCAACGCGAGCGACGCGATCGATAAGCTTTACTACCGTTCCCTGACCGGCGAAGGAAACACGGGAATGAACCGGGACGACTTCCATATCGATATTACAGTCGACAAGGACAAGCACACGCTGACGGTCTCCGACAACGGCTGCGGCATGTCGAGAGAGGAACTCGTCAAGAATCTCGGAACGATCGCGGACAGCGGAACGTTCCGTTTCAAAGCCGACCATGACCTCAAGGGATCCGATACGGAGATCATCGGTCAGTTCGGCGTAGGCTTCTATTCCGCGTTCATGGTCTCGAAAGAGGTCAACGTCGTCAGCAAAGCATTCGGCTCCGACACGGCAAACCGCTGGTCCAGCAAAGGCACTTCCGGTTTCTCCGTCACTGAAGCGGAAAAGGACGGTTTCGGCACGGACGTCATCCTTACCCTGAAGGATGATACGGAGGAAGAGCATTATTCCGATTTCCTTGACGAATACCGGATCAAGGCCCTTGTGACCAAGTATTCCTCGTATATCCGCTACCCGATCCGCATGGAGGTCACGAAATACCGCAAAAAGGAAGGCTCCGAGGAATACGAGCCCTATACCGAGATCGATACCCTGAATTCCATGATACCAATCTGGAAACGCCCCAAGGCTTCCATCACGGAGGACGAGTACAACAGTTTCTATACCGACAAATTCTCCGATTTCGAGAAACCCCTGCATGTGATCCATACGAGCGCGGAAGGCCTCGTGAGCTACAATACGCTGCTCTTCATCCCCTCCCATGCTCCGTACGACTATTACAGCAAGGCATACGAGAAAGGTCTGCAGCTCTATTCCAACGGTGTTCTGATCATGGATAAATGCGAGGATCTGCTTCCGGATTACTTCAGCTTCGTCAAGGGTCTGGTCGACTCCCCCGACCTTTCCCTGAACATTTCGCGTGAAATGCTGCAGCACGACCGCCAGCTGAAGATCATCGCGACGAACATTGAAAAGCGGATCAAGAGCGAGCTCGAATCGCTTCTCAAGAACAGCAGGGAGAAATACGAGACGTTCTACAAAGCGTTCGGACTGCAGCTCAAATACGGCGCATACATGGACTACGGAATGCACAGCGATATGCTGAAGGATCTGCTGATGTTCCATTCCATGCGTCAGGACAAAATGATCACGCTGCAGGAATACGTGGACAATATGCCGGAGGATCAGAAGGAGATCTACTACGCATGCGGTCAGACGGTCACCGGTATCAAGGCGATGCCGCAGCTCGACCGTCTGCAGGAGAAAGGCTACGACGTGCTGTTCCTGACAGACGACGTCGACGAGTTCACCGTCACCATCCTCCACCAATATGCGGAAAAACCGTTCAAATCGGTCTCAAGCGGCGATCTGGACATCGAAACAGAAGATGAAAAGAAAGCGTCTGAAAAGCTTGCAGAGGACAATAAATCCCTGCTCGATGAGATCCGGGAAGCGCTTGCAGGAAAGGTCAAAGACGTAAAGATCAGCTCCAGGCTGAAAGACCACGCCGTCTGCATCTCGTCGGAAGGCCCTCTGACCGTCGGAATGGAAAAAGTCCTGAACGCGATGCCGACCGAAAACAAGCTGAAAGCGGACCGCATTCTCGAAATCAACAGCGGACACCCCGTATTTGAAAAGCTCAAGGCTCTTCACGAAAGCAATGATACACAGAAACTGAAGGATCTGAGCGACGTCCTGTACGTCCAGGCACAGCTGATCGAAGGGATCCTGCCGGAAGATCCGGCGGACTACGTGGAAAAAACCCTCTCCATGCTGTCTTAACCGTAAAGAAAAGAGATACGATCCATCGGATTTGATCCGGTGGATCTTTTTCATGTCAGCATATTCGAAATGAGGAATGTCGGAAGAATTGTAATCCCTCCTGTTCAGGCAGGAAAAAAGCGGCGCAAACACGCCGCTTCTCATTTTCCATTCCGTTCAGTATTTGTCGATATCCACCCGCCGCACATCCTGGACGATCTCCGAACCGAGGAACACGGAGGCAAGCGCTTTGAAATCCGCCGCGCTGTCGGATACATAGTAGGAAACGGTGCCGCTCCCCTCCCTGTCTGACAGCAGCTCGCTCTTGAAAAGGTGTTCGCGCAGCGCAAGGGACGACTCGAGCCCTGTATCGATCAGACGCACCCCGTCGCCAAGATACGCACCGATCGCGTCTGTTAGCAAGGGATAGTGCGTGCATCCGAGGATCACGGTATCCACTTCCGCCCGCACCATTTCGGAAAGGTATTCGTCGATCAGGCAGGAAAGGACCGGATCTCCGGGGTGGACCCTTCCGTCCTCTACCAGCGGGACAAAAAGCGGGCACGCCTTGGAAAAGACTTCGATCTCCCTGTTCAGGTAACGGATCATTTCCGCATAGGACCCGCTCCGTACGGTCGCTTTCGTTCCGATGATGCCGATCCTTTTGTTCCTAGTCGCTTTCAGCGCGGCGGCAACAGCGGGCTCGACTACGCCGTATACGGGGAGATCGTATTCCCGCATCAGAATGGGAAGCGCAGTCGTGGACACGGTCCCGCACGCGATTAGGATCGCTTTCGGATCGAACTGCATCAGAAAGGACATGTCCTGTCTTGCGTATTTCACGATGGTATCGGACGATCTTGCGCCGTACGGCACTCTTCCGGTGTCCCCGAAATACACGATGTTTTCGTTGGGAACAAGCCTGACGAGCTGCCTCAGCGCAGTCAGCCCTCCCATTCCGGAATCAAATACGCCGATAGGTCTGTTATCCATATAAAACGCCTCTCAGTTTATCCCTTTGACGCCTTCGTCCAGGTCGTAATAATGCCTTGACACGATCGTACGGTCCACGATCAGGCTGTGTTCCGTATTGCTCCATCCGCGTGTCGCGCTGGACTCATCGAACACGAACAGCGTATTGGGAAGCGACGATCTGACGCTGTCCTGCTGTACAAGGTCTTCCGAGCAGGGATTTTTGGACAGATGCACGAACTGCAGGCTCGGGCAGGTGGAAAGCGGAGACATATCTCCGATCTGGTTGCCGGAAAGATTCACGTCCCGCAGGTTCTGTAGTCCCGCAAGCGGTGAAATATCCGTAATGCCGTTGTTGTAAAGCGCGAGATACTGCAGATTCGGAAGTTCCGCGATCGGAGAAAGATCCGTCACCGCATTGTTCCCGAGCAGAAGAACGCGGAGTTCCGGAAGCCCGGAAAGAAAACCGAGGTCGGTGATATGCTGGCGGGTCAGGTCGACCGCTTTCAGGTTCCTGCAGTAGCGGAGGCCGTCGAGCTGGGAGCTCTTCAGCATTCCCTTCAGTCCGGTCCCGTCGAAGACCTCCACGTCCGTGCGGACGCTGAGCGCCGAAATGCGCACCATCCATACGAACATCGTATCCGGATACAGATCGGATATCGTTTCCATGGCGGCGTTTTCAAAGCCGTGCGTGGAGACGTCCACATACGCTGGATGCATGAAACAGCCGGTCAGCTCGATCAGATCGTCCAGCCCATTGAAATACAGTCTCGTAAAATCAAGCTTTGTATCGGTGCTTTTGAACGATCCGTCTCCGAAATAGACGTTCCAGTAGAACGTGATATCCGGGTAGGAAGCATGAAGCTCATACTTTTCGCTGTTGTCAAGCGGGCAGCCGATCAGATTGACGTCCGTCAGATTGGGATGATCGTCGAGAGCGGCTTTCAGTTCCGGAAGTCTGATCCGTTTGTCCGAAAGATCCAGGTAGGTATCCAGATTCGAGACTTCCTCGCCGAACAGCGTTTCACTGTAGCAGACAACGCATTCCGGATGGTCGGCGGCGAACTGCTTCAGTTCGTCCACGCATTCGCTGCCCCGCGCGTCAACCGTCTGCAGCGATCTCAGAAGTGAAAGCTTTTTCACGTCCGCAGGCGTCAGAGCGGAAGAAACGACGGAAACGGCGTCGGAAGGATACTTCTGCCCCGCGATCTCGATCTCAAACCGGATGTCGCAGTCCGGGTAGAGAGCCCAAATCTGTTTAAGATAATCGGGATCCGGTTCCTGGGATCCGAAATCGAGAGATGTGAGCGAATCATAGGACTTCAGCTCTTCAAGGTCCGGAAGCCTGTCCTCCGATACGACGGATACGGGTTTGGTTCCGTCCGGTTCCGCGTCGGCGGGAGCCGGCTTGCACGCAGACACGGAAAGGCACAGCGCTGCGGTCAGAACAGCCGTCCGTACGATGATGCTCTTTTTTCCATTTATACTCAGCAACGTCAGAAAAACCTTCAGTCAAAAAATAAACTTTGACTATTATAACACCATAGTCAAAGCAAGTAAATCGAATGAATCAGGCAGCCTTGCGGCTGCCTGTACAAAACCGGTCAGATGATCTCGAGAACGACCATCTCGGCTGCATCGCCGCGGCGCGGTCCGAGCTTATACATGCGCGTATAGCCGCCCTTCTTGCCTTCTCCGATGCGTTTGTCGACTCTGGGCGCGATGTCCTGGAAGAGCTTCTCCACAACAGGATGCGTGCGCTCCGCGGTACGCTTCTTGTATTCGACCTTGTTCTCATCCTTGGCCTTCTGCTCGGGAACGTCATAGAGATAAGACATGATCTGACGCCGTGCGGCGAGTTTGGAAGGCTTGTCGACCTTCTTCTCGACCTTCACGACCTGGGATT
Source organism: Clostridia bacterium (assembly GCA_017429985.1). GTDB lineage: Bacteria > Bacillota > Clostridia > Christensenellales > CAG-138 > JAFRNW01. The sequence continues at coordinate 50,602 of JAFRNW010000006.1, forward strand.
TCTCGTTGCGAGTTTCCTTCTCAACGGTTTCGGTATTATTGTATTCCTTAACTGCAAGCGTAATCAGTTTTTCAGCAATCGAGCGAACTTCCTTTGCGCGCGCTTCGGTGGTAACGATCTTGCCGTTCCAGATCAAAGCGGTGGTAAGGTTACGCAGGATCGCGGCTCTCTGATCAACACTTCTGCCAAGCTTACGGTTTGCCATGTGTCAGTCCTCCTCAATCCTCTTTTGTGCGCAATGAAAGTCCGAGCGCACTCAGTTTCTGCTGTACTTCCTCCAGGGACTTGCGTCCGAGGTTCCGTACTTTCATCATTTCTTCCTCATCCTTCTGGACGAGCTCCTCAACCGTGTTGATTGCGGCACGCTTGAGACAGTTGTAGGAACGAACGGAAAGATCCAGATCTTCGATGTTCATTTCGAGGATCTTCTCCTTCTTGCTTTCTTCCTTTTCGATCAGAATATCACCGTTCTGCACGTAATCCGTGAGGTTGATGAACAGAGACAGGTGCTCTGTCAGGATCCTCGCAGCCAGGGAAGCGGCTTCGTCAGGATCGATCGTTCCGTCTGTCCAGATCTCGAGCGTGAGCTTGTCATAGTCGGTGATCTGGCCGACACGGGTGTTCTCCACGGTGAAGTTCACCTTCGTGATCGGAGTGAAAATGGAATCGATCGCAATCTGGCCGATCGGCATGTCGGGCTTCTTGTTCTTTTCAACGGAAACGTAGCCGCGTCCGTGCTCGATCATGATCTCCATGTGGAGACGCGCGTCCGTGTCCAGAGTCGCAAGATGCAGCTCGGGATTGATGATCTCCACGTCCGAGTCCGCGATGATATCGTCAGCGGTCACTTCGCAGGGACCGACAGCGTCGACGATCACTTTCTTCGGCTCGTCGCAGTGAAGTTTGCAGCACAGTTCCTTCAGGTTCAGGATGATCTCCGTAACGTCTTCCTTCACGCCCTCAATGGTAGAGAACTCATGAAGAACTCCGTCGATCTGAACGGAAGTAACAGCGACACCGGGAAGGCTTGAAATCAGTACTCGGCGCATGGAATTGCCGAGTGTGGTACCAAATCCGCGCTCCAAGGGTTCTACGACAAACTTGCCGTAGCGGTCCGAAGATTCCACGCATTCGAGTTTGGGTTTTTCAAATTCTAGCAATGGTTTACCCTCCTTCGTTTTGGTCGTGTTCCAAGTTATTACCTGGAGTAGTACTCAACGATCAGATGCTCTTCGATCGTCAGATCGATATCGTCACGTGCCGGAAGAGCAACGACTTTTCCGTTCAGCGTATCCGCGTCGAACTCAAGCCACTTCGGAATCGTTCTGCTCGCGCCCTGCTCCTTGAGGGTCTTGAAGAACTCGATGTCGCGGGATTTCTCACGGATCGAGATCACGTCGCCGACATTGACCTGATAGGAAGCGATGTCAACCTTCTTGCCGTTCACGCTGACATGGCCGTGGGTGACCATCTGGCGGGCCATCGGCCTGGAATCACCGAAATTGAGACGGTATGCGACATTGTCAAGACGGCGCTCGATCAATGAAAGCATATTCTCACCGGTAACACCGCGCATGTTGCTCGCGATGTCGTAATACTTCCTGAACTGGGATTCGAGGATGCCGTATGCGCGGCGGACCTTCTGCTTCTCGCGAAGCTGGATGCCGTATTCGGACTGTTTTCTGCGTCCCTGTCCGTGCATTCCCGGCGGTGTGTGGCGTTTTGCTATCGCGCACTTATCTGTAAAGCAGCGGTCGCCCTTGAGGAACAGCTTAGCGCCCTCTCTGCGGCATTGTCTGCAGACGGAACCAGTATATCTAGCCATAGCTGTTTCCCCTCCTTAAACTCTTCTACGTTTCGGCGGACGGCATCCGTTGTGCGGGATGGGCGTCACGTCCTTGATCATGTTCACTTCAAGACCGGCGGTCTGAAGGGCGCGGATCGCGCTCTCACGGCCGGAGCCGGGGCCCTGAACATAAACTTCCACTGTTCTCATGCCGTGGTCGACGGCGCCGCGTGCGGCGGTCTCCGCAGCGGACTGCGCTGCGAACGGCGTGGATTTCTTGGATCCGCGGAAGCCGAGTGAACCTGCGCTGGACCAGGAAACGGCATTGCCCTGCATATCCGTGATCGTTACAAGCGTATTGTTGAAAGACGAACGGATATGAGCCTGACCGCGCTCTACATTTTTCTTCTCACGACGTTTGCGGGAAGTTGCGGTTTTCTTGATCTTTGTTGCCATTACTTGCTTCCTCCCTTATTTCTTCCTGCCGCCCTGCGTACGCTTCGGTCCCTTGCGGGTACGGGCATTCTGTTTTGTGCTCTGCCCGCGGACAGGCAGACCTTTACGGTGACGCACGCCCCTGTAGCATCCGTTCTCGATCAGACGCTTGATGCTCATAGAGGTTTCACGTCTCAAATCGCCCTCAACCTTGAGGTTGTGGTCGATATATTCTCTGAGCTTGTTGACATCGCTCTCGGAAAGATCGCGGACACGGATGTCAGGATCGACACCGGTGTTAGCAAGGATATCCTGAGCAGTTTTGAGACCGATACCGAAGATGTAGGTTAAACCGATTTCAACCCTTTTATCTCTCGGGAGGTCAACGCCAGCAATACGTGCCATATTGTTCCTATACCTCCAATAAAATGTTTCGTAAGTAGTTTATATATTTGATCCTGCCGGAATGCAGAAGATCCTTCTGCACAGCCGCCCGGCAAGCATTATTTTCGCTTAACCCTGTTTCTGTTTGTGTTTCGGATTCTCGCAGATAACCATGACGCGACCTTTTCTCTTGATGATCTTGCATTTCTCGCACATGGGTTTCACAGACGGTCTGACTTTCATTGTCTTTCTCCTTTCAGATGTTTCAATTCTTTCCGCGCCAGGTGATCCTTCCGCGGGTCAAATCATATGGTGAAAGTTCTACTGTCACTTTATCGCCGGGAAGGATTCGGATGAAATTCATTCTGAGTTTCCCGGAAATCGTAGCCAGTATCGTATGTCCGTTCTGAAGCTTGACTTCGAACATCGCGTTCGGATGCGCTTCCGAGACTACGCCTTCAACTTCAATTACGCCTTCTTTAACGCTCTCTTTCAAACTAACCCTCCTGCTGATTCTGATCTGAGTTGTAGCCAAAGGTCAGAATGGCTTTCCGCACTTCCGCGTCAAACACTTTCTTCCCTTCCGTCAGTTTCTCGCAGATGCTTTCCGAAACATCCTGCTCGATCCTGAGATGCTTAAGCTTTTTCTTCTTCGGATTCGCCAGTTTCCTGGTTTCCCCGTCCGCGAGAAGCACATGGTTGTCGTCGGCGATCCCGACGATCAGGAACGTGCGTCCCTTGTCTCTGCCGGCTTTGGAAGTCACGGCACGGCCCAAACAATTATCCGTCATGCGCGCGTCACCTCTTCATGCAGTGTGAGAAGCCTCGGCTCCCCGTCGGTGATGGCAAGCGAATTCTCGTAATGCGCCGCCGGTTTTCCGTCCACAGTTACGATCGTCCATCCGTCCGAAAGCTGCAGGATCCGGTGGGATCCGAGCGTGATCATCGGCTCGACCGCAATGGTCATCCCCGCTTCTAGCCGGATGCCGTGACCCGCTTTTCCGTAATTCGGAACGTCGGGTTCCTCATGCATCTCCCGTCCGATCCCGTGCCCGATCATCTCGCGCACGACGCCGTATCCGTGCGATTCGGCGTGTTCCTGGATCGCGTGTCCGATATCGCCGAGCCGGTAGCCGACCTTCGCGTACTTCATGCCTTCGAAAAAGCATTCCCTGGTCACTTCGACCAGCTCTGCGACTTCATCCGGCACGTTCCCGATCAGGAACGTTCTCGCGGCGTCTCCGTGGAATCCGTTGATGACGGCGCCGATGTCGACGGAGACGATGTCGCCGTCCTTCAGGCGGTAGCTTCCCGGAATCCCGTGCACGACCTGTTCGTTGACGGAAGTGCAGATGCTTTTCGGATACCCGCTGTAATGCAGAAACGAAGGAATCGCCCCTTTTGAGCGGATGAATGCTTCGGCTTCCCGGTCCAGTTCGGATGTGCTGATCCCTATACGGACCATTTCGCCCATCAGGTTCAGCGTCTCCTCCACGATCCTTCCGGCAACATCCATCTTCTCAATGTCGGATGCTGATTTAATCGTAATCATTTCAGTGCTTTCCCGATGTCTCCGGTGACAGCTTCGATGTCCTGATCCCCGTCCACGGTGACGATCTTGTCACGTTCCGTGTAGTAGGCGATCAGAGGAGCGGTCTGTTCCTCGTAGACCCTGATACGGTTCATCACGGTCTCTTCCCTGTCATCCTTCCTCTGGATCAGCTTCGCGCCGCAAGCCGTGCAGTACTCGCCGTCGTAAAAGTCGGTGTGATAGGAAGCGCCGCATTCGGGACAGACCCGTCTTCCGCATGCCCTGTGGACAAGACGCTCGGACGGAACGTCGATATTGACGACGCAGTCGATATCGCAGAGTTCGCTCAGCGCGTCCGCCTGGGCGACCGTTCTCGGAAACCCGTCAAAGAGGAATCCGTTCTCGCAGTCAGCCTGCTTGATCCTGTTCTCGATCATTTTGATGATCACGTCGTCCGGGACCAGCTGGCCGTTTTCGATCAGTGATTTGGCAGCGAGGCCAAGTTCGGTTCCCGCACGCATTTCAGCCCGGAGCATGTCTCCGGTGCTGATATGCGCGATATGGAACGTTTCCGCCACAAGCTTAGCCTGTGTGCCCTTTCCCGCTCCGGGAGGGCCGAGAAATACGAGCTTCATGGCGAGAACCTCAGTTCAGGAATCCTTTGTAGTGACGCATCAGCATATGGCTTTCGAGCTGATCCGTCGTTTCGATCGCGACGCTGACCATGATCAGAATGCTTGTCGCGCCGAAAGCGGTCGTCTGACCGAGCGAACGCAGGGCGATCGTCGGCAGGATGGCGATCACTGCAAGGAAGAGAGATCCGAACAGCGTCAGCCTGCTGCTGATCCTGCCAAGATAGTCGGCTGTCGGCTTTCCGGGACGGATGCCCGGGATGAATCCGCCGTTCTGCTGGAGGTTCTTGGAGAGTTCAACGGGATTGAACGTGATGGCGGAGTAGAAATAGCCGAAGGCCACGATCAGGATCGCATAAACGATGAAATATACGACGGATGTGGATCCGAGATATTTCGTGTAGAAGGAATAGAATCCGCTGTCCGGCCAGAACTGGGCGATCATGCCCGGGAACTGAATCAGCGTCATGGCGAAGATCAGGGGCAGAACGCCGTTCGCGTTCGCCTTGATCGGCAGATACGTGCTCTGTCCGCCGTACATTTTCCTTCCGACCACGCGCTTGGCGTACTGGACCGGAATCCTTCTCTGCGCCTGGTCGACGCAGACGACAAGCGCGATCATCGCGATGACCAGAACGAGGATCACGATGAAGGCCCAGACCGGCATGACGCCGGTGATGAGCTGCTGTACCCATCCGATGACGGTATTCGGAACCCTGGAAACGATGGACGCAAAGATCAGCATCGAAATGCCGTTTCCGATTCCGTTCTCGGTAATTCTTTCACCGAGCCACATCAGGAATGCCGTACCGCCGGTCGCGCAGATCCCGATGATGCCGAGCGCGATCCATTTCGGGAAAGCGCTGGTCAGATAGGAAGTGCCGACTCTCGCGGAATTCTCGAGACCGACGAAGATGCCGATCGCCTGAATGAAGGCAAGGCCGATGCCTGTATATCTGGTGATTCTTTCGATCTTCTCTCTTCCGTCATCCTCTTTGCTCAGCTTTTCGAGCGCGGGGATCGCGATCGTCAGCAGCTGGAGGATAATGGACGCCGTGATGTACGGTGAAATACCCATGGCGAAGAGAGAGAACTGAGAGAACGAACTACCGGTCAACAGATCGAGGAATCCGAGGATATCATACTGTTTAACCGCTTCAGCGAGCAACTCGACGTTTACGCCCGGAATCGGGATAAAGCACCCAAGACGGTAGATGACGATCAGAAGCAGCGTCATCAACAGCTTTTTGCGGATATCCTTGATTTTGAATGCGTTAATAAACGTCTTAAACATCAGTCGATCACCTCAACGCTGCCGCCAGCCGCTTTGATGGCTTCGTCAGCAGCTTTCGTAAACTTCGCGGCTTTGACGTGGAGCTTCTTCTCCAGTTTGCCGTTTCCGAGCAGCTTCAGACCGTCTTTTTCGATCTTCTTGATGATGCCCTGCTCCTTGAGCAGTTCGGCAGTTACGGTCGTGCCGTCTTCGAATCCGTTCAGCGCGCAGACGTTGACGGTCGTGTACTCTTTTGCGAAGTGATTATGGAATCCACGCTTCGGGAGACGGCGCGTCAGGGGCATCTGGCCGCCTTCAAAGCCGTTCTTCTTGGATCCGCTGCGGGCCTTCTGACCCTTGTGACCCTTCGTGGATGTTTTTCCCATTCCGGAACCCGTGCCGCGGCCGACGCGCTTTGCGTCCCTGACCGAACCGGCTGCCGGCTGTAATTCATGCAGTTTCATGTTGCAGATCCTCCCGATTACTGTTCTTCCACTTTTACAAGGTGCCTGACCTTGAAAAGCATCCCGCGGATCGCTGCGTTGTTGGGCTTTTCCACGGTGCTGTTCAATTTGTGAAGACCAAGTGCCTTAACGGTGTCCTGCTGGTCCTTCAAACTGCTGATGGGGCTCTTGATGAGCGTAACTTTCAATGTATTCGCCATTGTCATGTCCTCCTTAGTCAAGGATCTCATCAACGGTCTTGCCGCGGAGTTTCGCGATCTGCTCGACAGTGCGGAGCTGCTGGAGTCCGTTCAGAGTCGCCTTGACACAGTTGCTCGGATTGTTGGAGCCGAAGGATTTGGTGCGGATGTCATGGATGCCGACCATCTCCAGCACTGCACGGGCGGGACCGCCCGCGATAACGCCGGTACCTTCTTCGGCGGGGATCATGCGGACATGACCTTTGCCGTATTTGCCTTCAACCTGATGCGGGATCGTGGTTCCGACGATCGGAACTTCGATCATGTGACGCTTCGCGTCCTCAACGCCCTTGCGGACCGCTTCCGGAATTTCAGAAGCCTTGCCAAGTCCGACGCCGACCTTGCCGTTCTCGTTTCCGACGACCATCAGCGCGGTGAAGCGGAAGTTCTTGCCGCCCTTGACAACCTTGGCAACACGGTTGATTGCAACCAGACGCTCTTTGAATTCCGAAGGTTCTTTTTCAAATCTTCTATTCTGCATGTCAATTCCTCCTTAGAAATCCAGTCCAGCTTTGCGGGCACCGTCAGCGAGAGCCGCGACACGGCCGGTATAGAGATAACCGCCGCGGTCGAACACGACCTGCTTGATTCCTGCCTTCAAAGCGCGCTCAGCGATGACTTTTCCGACCAGCTCTGCGGCTTCGGTCTTGGACTTATCGTTGAGCTGACTCTTGATTTCGGCGTCCAGGGTGGAAGCTGCGACCAAGGTGTTGCCCACTTCATCGTTGATGATCTGAGCATAGATATGGGATGTGCTGCGGTACACATTGAGTCTCGGACGAGCTTCGGTACCGACAATGTCCTTGCGCTGACGGTAATGACGTGCAACGCGGACTGCATTCTTATCGATCTTCTTAAACATCTTTCGTCACTCCTTCCTTTCTTATTTACCCGTCTTGCCTTCTTTGCGGCGCACGTGCTCGTTTTCATAACGGATGCCCTTGCCCTTGTACGGCTCAGGGCTGCGCACTGCGCGGATATCAGCGGCAATCTGGCCGACTTTCTGCTTGTCGATGCCGCTGACGACGATCTTGGTGGGAGCCGGCGCTTCGAACTTGATCCCGTCCATCTTCTTGAATTCCACAGGATGGGAATATCCGACGTTCAGAACGAGGTTCTCGCCCTGCATCTGGGCTCTGTAACCAACACCGACGATTTCGAGGTTCTTCTTGAAGCCCTCTGTCGTACCAACGACCATGTTGTGGATCAGGGATCTTGTCAGGCCGTGAAGCGCACGGTGTGCCTTATCATCGCTGGGACGTTTTACTGTCAGAGAACCATTTTCCTGCTCGATGATCATATCCTTCGGCATCTGCTGCTTCAGTTCGCCCTTCGGTCCCTTGACCGTGACGACGTTGGAATCATCGACCGTAATTGTCACTCCTGAAGGAATGCTTACAGGAAGTTTTCCGATACGAGACATTTTTTTACTCCTTATTCAATCAATTCGTTATTTGATAGCAGGTTCCGGCTTACCAGATGTAAGCGAGAACTTCACCGCCGATGCCCTGCTTGCGGGCTTCGCGGTCCGTCATGATGCCGCGGGACGTGGAGATGATGGCCACGCCCATGCCGCCCAGGACCTTCGGGATCTCGTCCTTCCGTGCATAGACACGGAGACCGGGACGGGAGATCCTCTTGAGGCCGACGATCACGCGCTGCTTGTTGGGACCGTACTTGAGCTGGATCTTCAGGTTCTTACGGATGCCGTCTTCGGTCACTTCAAAACCCTTGATGTAGCCTTCGTCGACGAGAATCTGCGCGATCGCCTTTTTCACCGTGGAAGCAGGAACTTCAACGCTGTCATGCTTTGCAGTCAAAGCATTACGGATTCTTGTAAGCATATCTGCAATAGTATCAGTCATAATCGTTTCCTCCTTACCAGCTGGCTTTCCGTACGCCGGGGATCTCGCCCTTGTACGCCAATTCACGGAAGCAGATACGGCAGATGCCGTATTTACGGAGCACCGCGTGCGGACGTCCGCAGATGCGGCAGCGCGTATAGGCGCGCGTGCTGTACTTCGGTTCTCTCTGCTGCTTGTTTTTCATTGCTGTCTTTGCCATGATAATCCTCCTTACGCACCCTGGGCGAACGGCATGCCGAGCAGGGCGAGAAGCTCTTTGGCTTCTTCATCGGTCTGGGCACTTGTTACGAACACAATGTTCATGCCGCGGACTTTATCGACATCGTCATAGTTGATTTCCGGGAAAATCAGCTGTTCCTTGACACCGAGCGCATAGTTGCCGCGTCCGTCAAAGGACTTGTCGGACACGCCGCGGAAGTCGCGGACCCTAGGAAGGACGATATTTACGAACTTGTCTACGAAGTAATACATCCGGTCGCCGCGGAGGGTTACCTTCGCACCGACGTTCTGACCTTCACGGACCTTGAAGTTCGCAACGGATTTCTTGGCTTTGCAGATGACCGCTTTCTGTCCGGAGATCAGTCCGAGCTCCGCGGCGGCTGCCTCGATGCCCTTCGGGTTGTCCTTGTCGGAACCGAGACCCATGTTGATGATCACCTTTTCGAGCTTCGGGATCTGCATGACGTTTTCATAATGGAATTTTTCCTTCAGAGCGGGCACTGCCACTTTCTGATACTGTTCCTTGAGACGCGGAATCTCATTCTCGCCGGCGGTCTGAAACACGGGCTCATTCTTTGTCTTGGGAGCAGCTTTCTTTGCTTCGTTATCTTTTTTAGCCACTGATATGTTCCTCCTTCCAGCCTTAATCGATCTGCGCTCCGCACTCTTTGCAGATGCGGACGCTCTTGTTCTTCTTTACGCCAGAGACCGTGACTTCCCTGATCTCATGGCCGACACGCGTCACCTTTCCGCATTTCGGGCAGACCAGTTTCACGTTGGAAACATGGATGGCGCCTTCCTTTTCGATGCGGCCGCCGGGTTCGCCCTGGCGTCTCGGCTTCACATGCTTTGTGATCATGTTGGCGTTCTGAACGACAACCCTGTCCTTATCGGGGTAGGAAACAAGGATCTTTCCCTGCTTGCCTTTGTCTTTGCCGGAGATGACAACGACCGTATCGCCCTTTTTCACATTCAGCTTCGTCATGTCGCGTTCCTCCTTACAGTACTTCCGGTGCGAGGGACACGATCTTCATGTAGTCCTTCTCGCGCAGTTCACGTGCGACCGGCCCAAAAATACGGGTGCCGCGCGGCTGTTTCTGATCGTTGATGATAACGGCAGCATTATCGTCGAAACGGATGTAGCTGCCATCCGGACGCTGCACGCCCGCAACGCTGCGGACGATAACGGCGCGGACAACTTCCTTTTTCTTGACAGCGCCGCCGGGGGTGGCTGTCTTGACGGAGGCAACGATCACATCACCGATATTTGCGGATTTGACCTTGGAGCCGCCGAGAATGCGAATGCACATGATCTCTTTCGCTCCGCTGTTGTCCGCGACCTTTAATCTGGTTTGCGGTTGAATCATTTTACGTTCCTCCTGTTTACTTCGCCTTTTCGATAATGTCGACCAGACGCCATCTCTTATCCTTGGACAGCGGGCGGGTCTCCATGATCCTTACAGTATCGCCGACGCCGCACTGGTTCTCTTCATCGTGTACCTTGAATCTGCGGGTCCGGTTAACCATCTTGCCGTAGAGCGGATGACGAACTTTCGTCTTAATGGCGACTACGATGGTCTTGTCCATTTTATCGCTGACTACGATACCCGTACGGGTCTTGCGATATCCTCTTTCTTCCATCTTTTCAGTCCTCCTTCTGCTCATTCGGCCGCCTTGAGCTCGCGCTCGCGGATGACGGTCTTGACTCTCGCGATATCCTTCTTGCACTCGCTGATCCTCTGAGGATTGTTGAGCTGTCCCGTTGCGGACTGGAAGCGAAGGTTGAACAGTTCGCTCTTAAGCTCTTTTTCGCGCTGTGCAAGCGCTTCATTCGACAGATCTCTGAACTTATTAGCCTTCATTGTTTTCACCACCTTCGATTTCCTTGCGCACGATCTTGCTCTTCAGCGGAAGCTTGTACATAGCAAGTCTCAGTGCTTCCTTCGCACTCGTTTCGTCGACGCCCGCGATCTCGAACATCACGCGGCCGGGCTTTACGACTGCTACCCAGTATTCGGGAGAGCCTTTGCCGGAACCCATTCGGGTCTCAGCGGGTTTCTCGGTAACGGGCTTGTCGGGGAAGATCTTGATCCAGACCTGACCCCCGCGCTTGATGTAACGCGTCATCGCGATACGGGCGGCTTCGATCTGCTGACTCGTAACCCATGCCGGCTCAAGGGCCACCAGGCCGTATTCGCCGTACGTAACGGTGTTACCGCGAAGGGCTTTGCCCTTCATCCGGCCGCGGAATACTCTGCGGCGTTTCACTCTCTTAGGCATTAACATGGATTATTTGCCCCCTTCCTCTTCTTTGACGGCCGCTTTGCGCTTGCCAAGGACTTCTCCCTTGTAGATCCAGACCTTGCAGCCGATCCTGCCGTACGTGGTGTTCGCTTCCGCGAAGCCGTACTGGATGTCCGCGCGCATGGTCTGCAGCGGGATGGAACCGTCATGGTAGCCCTCTGTACGGGCGATCTCGGCGCCGCCGAGACGGCCGGAGCACATCAGCTTGATGCCCTTCACGTTGTTCTTGGACATCGAGCGGCCCATGGCCTGCTTCATCGCGCGGCGGTAGCTGATACGTTTCTCGATCTGCGCGGCGATGTTTTCCGCAACAAGCTGCGCGTCTGCGTCAGGATCACGGATCTCCATGATGTTGACGTTGACCGGCTTGCCGATCTCTTTCTTGACGTCTTCCTTGATCACTTCGATCCCTGCGCCGCCCTTGCCGATCAGAAGACCGGGACGGGCCGTATAGATGCTGATCGTGATCTTGCCTGCGGCGCGGTCGATATCCACGCGGGAAATGGACGCCGCATAGTATTTCTTCTTGATGAACTCGCGGATCTTGTGATCTTCTACGAGGAAATCGGCAAAGTCCTTCTTAGAGGCATACCAACGTGTGTTCCAGTCACGAATGACGCCAACACGGAATCCGTTCGGATTAACTTTCTGACCCATTCTATTTCCTCCTTACTTTGCCTGCTGATCAAGCACGATAGTGATGTGACTTGTACGCTTACGGATCCTGGATGCACGGCCGTGCGCGCGGGGACGATACCTCATCAGTGTCGGACCCTGGTCTGCATAGGCTTCTGCCACGAACAGATCGTCCGGATTCATTTCCAGATTGTTCTGTGCATTGGCGCTCGCGCTCTTCAGAACCTTCATAACCGGCTCGGTCGCTCCTCTCGGAGTGAGCATCAGGATCGCTTCCGCTTCCTTCACGCTCTTGCCGCGGATCAGATTCACAACCGCCCTGACTTTGCGGGGGGCAACGCGCACGTAGCGCGCTACCGCATGGGGACGGCGGTCTGCATTCTCATGCCTTTTCGCCGTTTTTTCTCTCATTCTAGTTGCCATAACTCTGTCCCTCCTTACTTAGTCCCAGAAGACTTCTCTGTGCCTCTGTGCCCTCTGAACGTACGGGTCGGGGCAAATTCGCCCAGTTTATGGCCAACCATTTCATCAGTTACATAAACCGGAACATGCTTTCTGCCGTCATGTACCGCGATTGTATGTCCAACCATCTGCGGGAAAACGGTGGAAGCGCGGGACCAGGTCTTAACAACGGTCTTCTTTCCGCTCTCGTTCATTGCATCGATGCGGGAAAGCAGACGCTCTTCTACGTACGGTCCTTTTTTAACCGATCTGCTCATTTACGTTCTCCTCCCATTACTTTCCGCTGCGACGGCGTACGATGTACTTGTCGCTCTTGTTCTTAGTCTTCCTGGTCTTGTAGCCAAGAGCAGGTTTGCCCCACGGGGTGACCGGGCCGGGACGGCCGATCGGCGATTTGCCCTCGCCGCCGCCGTGCGGGTGGTCGTTCGGGTTCATGACGGAACCGCGGACGGTCGGGCGGATGCCCATGTGGCGCTTTCTGCCCGCTTTGCCGAGCTGGATGTTGCCGTGGTCGAGATTGCCGACCTGGCCGATCGTAGCCTTGGCGTTCACGGAGATCAGACGGACCTCGCCGCTGGGAAGACGAACCTGGGCGTAATTGCCCTCTTTCGCCATCAGCTGGGCGGCGTTGCCGGCCGAGCGGACCAGCTGCGCGCCCTTGCCGGGCTTCAGCTCCACGCAGTGGATCAGCGTTCCTACCGGAATGTTCTGGAGCGGGAGCGCGTTGCCGACCTTGATGTCGACGTTCTCGCCGGAAACGATCGTGTCGCCGACCGAAAGGCCGATCGGAGCAACGATGTAGCGTTTCTCACCGTCTGCGTAGTTCAGCAGGGCGATGTTCGCACTGCGGTTGGGGTCGTATTCAATGGACGCAACTTTCGCGGGAACGTTGTCCTTGTTGCGCTTGAAATCGATGACGCGATACTTTCTTCTCGCACCGCCGCCCTGGTGACGGACGGTGATCTTGCCGGTAAAGTTTCTGCCGCCCTTGCCGCGAAGGTCTTCGAGCAGTCCTTTTTCCGGAGTGGTCTTCGTGATCTCCTCAAAAGTGGAGACCGTCATGCCACGCTGACCCGGTGTAGTCGGGTTAATCTTTCTGATACCCATTGGAGCCTCCTTACTGTGAAATCGTGTCGAAGAACTCGATTCCCTTGCTGTCCTTCGTCAACGTCACATAAGCCTTTTTGGTGGACGGGCGGCGGCCCTGATGCGCGCCCTGACGCTTGATCTTGCCGAGCGTGTTTACCGTGCGTACGCTGTCGACCTTGACATTGAAGGCTTCCTCGACAGCTTTGCGGATTTCGACCTTGTTCGCGTTTTTATCAACGATGAACGTGTAGGTCTTGTCGGGAAGTTCCGCATAGCTCTTTTCCGTCAGAACCGGTTTTCTGATGATATCGTATGCGCTCTTCATCAGACATACACCTCCTCGATCTTTTTCACAGAAGCTTCAGTCAGAACGAGCGACTTATACTTCAGAATCTCATAAACGTTCAGCGTTCCGACCAGCGTGGTCTTGACGCCTTCGATGTTGCGGGCTGCGCGCTCGACGTTCTCGTTGCTCTCGGGGAGAACGATCAGAGCCTTCTCTGCCTTGACCGCGTCGAGGACCTTGACCATTTCCTTCGTCTTCGCTTCCTTGAGGTCAAGATCTTTCAGAACGATCAGTTCGGAATCCTGGACCTTGCCGGAAAGAGCGGACTTCATGGCGACCCTCTTCACCTTCCTGTTGACGCGGATCGTATAATCGCGCGGCTTGGGAGCGAAGACGACGCCGCCGTGGCGCCACTGCGGGGAACGGGTGGAACCCTGACGGGCCCGGCCGGTGCCCTTCTGCCTCCAGGGCTTGATGCCGCCGCCGCTGACTTTGGAACGGGTCAGCGCGCTCTGCGTGCCCTGGCGCTGATTTGCCAGATAGGCGCGGACGACTTCGTGAAGAACGTTCGCATTGACTTCCTGGCCAAAAATCTCATCGGAAAGTTCCATCTCGCCGACGGATTTTCCTGTCATGTCATAAACTGTTGTTTTCGGCATAAATGGTTCCTCCTTCCTTACTTAACGGTGTTCTTGATAGTAACCATGCTGCCTTTGGCACCGGGAATTCCGCCTTTGACGAGGAGCAGATTGCGATCTGCGTCCACGCGGACGACTTCCAGGTTCTGGACCGTGACGGTCTCAGCGCCCATGTGACCGGGGAGATGCTTTGTCTTGAAGACCTCGCCCGGATACGTGCAGGCGCCCATGGAACCCGCAACGCGGTAGCTGTGGGAGCCGTGCGTCTTGCGGCCGCGGGCCTGGTTCCAGCGCTTGATCGTGCCGGCAAATCCCTTGCCCTTGCTCGTTCCGGTCACGTCAACGTGATCACCGACTTCAAACATGTCAGCCTTGATGACCTGGCCCACTTCATAGGAAGCGGCGTCGTCAAGCTTGAGTTCCTTGCAGTAACGCATCGCCTTCAGCCCGGCTTTGCCGAAATGTCCGATCGTGGGCTTGTTGACAAGCTTCTCGCGGACTTCGCAGAATCCGACCTGGACTGCGTCGTACCCGTCCGTGCTGACGGTTTTCTTCTGGACTACGGGGCAGGGACCGGCTTCGATTACCGTGACTGGGATCATGGTACCGTCAGACAGGAACATCTGCGTCATACCGACCTTTTTGCCCAAAATGGCTTTCTTCATTAAGGTTTACCTCCGATTTATTACAGCTTGATCTCAATGTCCACGCCCGCGGGAAGGTCAACCTTCATCAGAGCGCTGACCGTCTTGGAAGAGGGCTGCAGGATGTCGATCAGGCGCTTGTGCGTGCGCATCTCGAACTGTTCGCGAGAGTCCTTGTACTTGTGCGGCGCGCGGATGATCGTGACGACTTCCTTCTCTGTCGGAAGCGGGATCGGTCCGGAAACTTCCGCGCCGGTTCTCTTGGCCGTATCAACAATCTTTTCGGCGCTGCGGTCGATCAGGCTTGCTTCATACGCTTTGAGTTTGATTCGAATTCTGTTTGCCATATTATTATGTATCCTCCTGATAATTGTTGGTTCGGGGCTGTCCACCGATCCGTGTGTTTCCTTCTTCATAATGCAAGCGCAGCCGCAATGGCTGTGCATTATGTTCGGGACGGCACGGTTTCAGTTTACCCCCACTCTCCTCGAGTGTTGGGACTGACGGAAATTACCCGGATGGCAAGAACCGGCAACCTCCCGTTCATCCCTGTCCGCAGGGCATACTGCGCCCAGACCGCGAACATCCCTATATTACAGGAAGTTTTCAACGATTGCAATACCTTTTTTAAAATTTTTTTGGGGTTTTTTGATTTTTTTCAGAGTGCGGAAAACACGCGGAAACAGGCGGAAAACCGTAAAAAACGTCGTGCTTTTCACTCCAGCGTGATGCGGTAAAGGCCGGAATAGATCCCGTCCGATTTCAGAAGCTCCTCATGCGTTCCGCGCTCGCGGATCCCGGTCTCGTCGAGCACGATGATCTCGTCTGCGTTGCGCACGGTCGAGAGGCGGTGCGCGATCACGATCGTGGTCCTCCCCTCCGCCAGCTCCTCGAACGAACGCTGGATCTCCGCTTCCGTAACCGTGTCGAGCGAGCTCGTCGCCTCGTCCAGGATCAGGATCGGCGGATTCTTCAGGAACAGCCTCGCGATCGAAATGCGCTGCTTCTGTCCGCCGGACAGCATGATGCCCCGCTCCCCGACAAACGAGGCGTACCCTTCTGGGAACTGCATGATCTCGTCGTGGATATGCGCGAGCTTTGCCGCTTCGATGACCTCTTCGTCCGTCGCGTCGGTCTTTCCGTACCGGATGTTGTCCATGACGGTCCCCGCGAACAGGAAGACGTCCTGCTGGACGATGCCGATGTTCCGGCGAAGCGACGAGAGCGTGATGTCACGGATATCCGTTCCGTCGATCAGGATGGATCCGGATCGGATCTCGTAAAACCTGGGGATCAGGTGGCAGAGCGTCGTCTTGCCGCTTCCGGACGGACCCACGAGCGCCAGCGTCTCCCCGGGCTTTACGGTCAGGTCGATATGGCTCAGGACGGTCTTGTCGTTGTCATAGGCAAACGAAACGTCGCGGAACTCGATCTCCCCTTTCACTTCGGTGAGCGGCTTCGCATCCGGCCGGTCCTTGATCTCCGGCTCGATGTCCATGATCTCGCAGAACCTGGTGAATCCCGCCATGCCGAGGATGTACTGCTCGGCGAAGTTTGCGAGCTTTTTCACGGGGGACAGAAAAGAGGATACGTACAGCGTGAAGGTGATCAGCACCACGGGATCCAGGGAGCTCGAGTAGATCAGGTAGCCGCCGAGCCCGATCACGACCACGTGGTACAGGCCGACGAAAAACTCGATCCCGCTGTTGAAGAACGCCATCATCCGGTAGAAATAATCCTTCGCATGGATGAACTGCCGGTTCCCGTCCTCGAATTTCTCCAGTTCGTAGTCCTCATTGGTAAACGCCTTCGCGACGCGCGCGCCGGATATGCTGGATTCGATCCCCGCGTTGATCAGCGCCATTTTTTCCTTGACCTGTCTCGAGGCCATTTTCTGGCGCACGCGGATGGACATGACGTAGAAAAGCATCAGCGGCATGATCAGGATCAGCGCGAGGGCGAGCCTCCACTCGATCCGGAACATCATGACGAACGCGCCGACGATGGTCAGGGCGGAAAGGATCACGTCCTCCGGCCCGTGATGCGAGAGCTCCGTCACGTCGAACAGGTCGGTCGTGCAACGGGAAAGCAGCTTGCCCGTCCGGACCTTGTCGAAGAAGCTGAACTGCAGCGTCTGGATGTGTGCGAAGATGTCGCGGCGCATGTCCGCCTCGATCTTCACGCCGAGCTGGTGGCCCCAGTAGTTCACGATGAACAGCATGACCGCGCGGAGCACATAGGCGCCGAACGCCAGGAGAACGATGCGCACGAACAGAGAGACGAGCGCGCCGTTCTGCTGCATCTGCGGCAGGAGCGTCCTGAGGAGATACTGCGTGATCATCGGAAACGCGACGTCGACCGCCGCAACGACGGACGCGCAGAACATGTCGAGCAGAAAGATCGGCAGGTGGGGCTTATAGTAGGATAAGAAGCGTTTCAGATGATTCATGCAAAAATTTTATCAATATCCTTGGCGTAATTCAAGGATATCTTGCGTGCATTCCCGCCCGGCAGGGTTTACTATATTACATAAACACACGAAAGGAATTCCTAAAGAGCGGAACATGGAACGGATCGAGCACACCATCGCGCCATTCTTCCGAAGCGATTCCCGCGTCCTCATCCTCGGGACGATGCCATCCCCGAAGTCGCGCGAGTCGGGTTTCTACTACGGCCATCCGAGGAACAGGTTCTTCCCCGTCCTTTCCGACGTGTTCGGCGAGCCCGCTCCGATGACCGTCCCGGAACGCATGGCGTTTCTCGAGAGGCACCGGATCGCCCTGTGGGACGTGCTGAGAAGCTGCGAGATCACGGGCGCTTCGGACGCCTCGATCCGGAATCCCGTCCCGAACGACATCGGAATGATCCTCCGCTCCGCGGACATCCGGAAGATCTTCACGACGGGAACGGCCGCCTTCCGCCTCTACCGTGAACTCTTGCTGCCGGATACCGAAGCGGAAGCGGAGCTGCTTCCGAGTCCCAGCCCCGCGAACGCCCGCCTGTCGCAGGCGGACCTCGCGGCGCGATACAGCGTCATCAGAAGGTATACCGAATGAATCTTTCAGCTGAATCCGTCCGGACGCTCGACCTGCACGCGAGGAACCGGTACCAGGCAAAAATCGCCATCGACGCCGCGCTGAGAAACGCCGGCGGCGCATACCGCATCCGCATCGTCCACGGCTATCACGGCGGCACGGCGATCCGGGACCTGATTGCGGAGGAATACGCCTCCCATCCGAAGGTGAAGCGGCTCGTACGGATCTCCGACGGGATCACGGACCTTGTACTGAGAGAACTGACGGACTGAGCGGTTCCGCATATAGAAAAGCCGGCCCGTTTTCACGGACCGGCAGCCGGTTTCCCATATAAACTGTTATTCGATCTCCAGTCTCCTGGACTCGGGCTGTGCGGCCGACTTCTTCGGAAGGTCGAGCGTCAGGACGCCGTCCTTGTACTGTGCCTTGATGTCCTTGGCTTCCACGTTGCTGATGTCGAAGCTCCTCGAGTAGGACCCGAAGGAACGCTCGCGGCGGATGAAGTGGTTCTTCTCATCCTTCTCCTCGGATTCGTGCTTCCTCTCCGCGCTGATCGTCATGCAGTCGCCGTTGATGTCGACCTTGATGTCCTCCTTGCTGAATCCCGGCATATCGGCTTCCAGTACGAATTTATCGTCCAGTTCCCGGATATCGGTCTTGAAACCGATCGCTTCGCCTCTGCCGAAAAACGCGTCTTCGAGTTCGTTCAGATCACGGAACGGATCGTAATACGACATGTGATGTCTTCTTTCATAAGGTGTAAGTCCAAACATAATCTTTGACCTCCTGTCTATCATTTCCTGCTCCGGAAGACCCTCTCCGGATCCCCCGGGTGTGCTTTCTTTTACTGTCTTCATGATAAAACCGAATTGTTATGGAAAAAGGGTGGAATTGTGATGCAAATGTAAAATGTTAGCACTCACCGTTTAAGAGTGCTAACAATTATGACTTCCGTCCGGTATGTTTTTTCCGCTCATCCCGTGACAGCGGCAGAGCGCGCGTTTATAATGAATTACAAATAGAAGCAGAAGGAAGTGAATCGAATGGCAGGCCCAATGGGCATGGGTCCTCATTCCCTCGGTCCCCGCGGATTCCTCACGGACGAGGAGAAGTCGCAAATGCCGAAAGTTACAAAGGAGCTGCTGCTGCGGATCCTTTCCTATCTGAAGCCCTACTGGCTCCAGTTCCTGTTCGTGTTCATCGCCATCATCCTCTCGGCAACCATCGGCCTCCTCCCGTCCATCATAACAGGACGGATCGTGGATGAGGCGCTGATCGGAAAGGACATGAAGCTCCTTGTACAGCTCCTCCTGATGGCGTTCGCCACAATGGCCGTTTCCCAGGTCATCGGCGTGCTTGAGCACTACATCAACTCCTGGATCTCCCAGCGCATCATCTTCGACATGAAGAACCAGATGTTCCAGCATCTGCAGAGCATGCCGCACTCGTTTTTCACCACGGAAAAGCAGGGCGACATCATCACAAGGATGAACAGCGATATCAGCGGCGTCAGCACGATCATTTCTAGCACGCTCACCAACATCGTCTCGAACATCGCGACCGTCATCACGACGCTCGTCGCGCTCTTTTCGATGAGCTGGCAGCTTGCGATCATCGGCGTCATCGTGATCCCGCTTCTCGTGCTCCCGACGAAATCCGTCGGCAAGACGCGGTGGAAACTCCTGTCCGAGAGCCAGGAGAAAAACGACGAGCTGAACCAGTTGATCAACGAATCGCTCAGCGTATCAGGTTCGCTCCTTGTCAAGCTCTTTACGCGCGAACAGAAGGAGTTTGAACGCTTCCGCAGCGTCAACGAGGAAGTGACGCAGCTTAACATGAAGGAACAGCGCAGCGGCTCCTGGTTCAGGGTCGTCATGGGCATGTTCACGCAGATCGGTCCGCTCCTCATCTATTTCGCGGGCGGCTATTTCATCATCTCGAAAACCGATCCCACGCTGACCGTCGGTACCATCACCGCGACCGTCACGCTCGTCAACCGGCTCTACCGTCCGGTCGAATCGCTTCTGAACATCGGCGTCGACTTCACGAGATCGCTAGCCCTGTTCACCAGGATATTCAGCTATTTTGACAAGGTCCCGGCGATCCGGAATCCCAGGTTCGGCAAAAAGCCGAACGTCAAGAACAAGGACATCGTCTTTGACCATGTCGCGTTCTCCTACGACCCGAGCGTTCCGTTGCTGAAGGATATCAACTTCACGGTCCCCGGTGGGAAAATGTACGCGATCGTCGGCCCCTCCGGTTCCGGCAAGTCGACAGTGGTCAACCTGATCCCCCGGCTTTATGACGTGCTTTCCGGCAGAGTCATGATCTCGAAACTGGACGTACGGAAATTTGACCTCCCCTATCTGCGCAGCTGCATCGGCGTCGTCACGCAGGAATCGTATCTGTTCAACGGAACGATCCGCGACAATCTTCTGTTTGCCAAAGAGGATGCGACGCAGGAGGAGATTGAGGCCGCCTGCAAGACCGCAAACATCCATAACTTCATTGTCTCCCAGCCCGACGGCTACGATACGAAGGTCGGCAACCGGGGTCTGAAGCTCTCCGGTGGAGAGAAACAGCGCCTTTCGATTGCACGCGTTATTCTGAAAGACCCGAAGATCCTGATCCTGGACGAAGCGACCTCCGCGCTGGATTCGATCTCCGAGAACTCGATTCAGGATGCGCTAGAAGTCCTCATGCAGGGACGCACGAGCATCGTCATCGCGCACCGCCTGTCTACGATCCTGAAAGCCGACAAAATCCTTGTTCTGAAAAACGGCGAGATCATCGAGCAGGGCAAACACGACGAACTGCTCGAACTGAACGGCGTGTACCGCGAGCTGTATGAGACCCAGTTCCGCAAGGCGATTGAGTATGAAAGCAAAAAAACGCCCGTTCAGCAGGACTCGGATTCCTACGAATTCCTCGATTTCACCCACACCTGATCCCGTCGCCTCACGCGATTACGCAACGCATCGGACCCCAATAGGTCCGGTGCGTTTCTTATTATCCGGCTGCATGCGTCCCTGCGGAACACGCCGTGCTCTCGAGTCAATTCGCATCACGTCAAAAAAGCGCCGTCCCTGTTACCGCAATTACGGCAAATCCCGCATGAAATCGGGTTGCTTTGTGAACGAATTGGCAACTTGTTTGCAATTCGGAACACTTCGTTTTCCGCGCGTATTATGATATTTTTGTCAATTTTGTCAATCGACATGCATTCCTACAGACGGAGGATGAAAACCTATGCTCAGTTCCCTGAATCTTGCTCCCGCCGGTTCCATCATCATCGGCGTCATCGTGGCGCTGTTTGTGCTGTCGGTCATTCTTCTGATCACCGTCTCCATGCGGTACCGGGGCCTGCACAACGATATCTCGATACGAGGCGGCGCGCGCAGCAGTTTCGCCGTCGCTCTGAAGAACGAGTATTCATCCGCCTACCGGCAGTACGGAAAGGATACCAACACGCCGGCCATCATCGGAAACACCATTTCCACCACGCTCAGCAAGGAACTGTTCAGCGAGCGTTTCATGAACCATGCCGTGTCCCTTCTTGTCACGATCGGACTGTTCGGCACGTTCCTGGGCCTCTCCCTCTCCGTATCCTCCCTGACGGAACTTTTAAAGGACAGCAGCTCCGACCAGTGGCTCAACGTTCTCGACAGCGTCGGCAGCGGTCTGTTCTCCGCTCTGTCGGGTATGGGCGTCGCGTTCTATACCTCCCTCGCCGGCGTCGGATGCTCCATCGTTTTCACGCTTCTGAAGGCGATCTTCAACCCACAGGCGCAGCGCGAGAGCCTTGAAACGGCCGCAGAGCTCTGGCTCGACCATGTGGTCGCGCCGCAGTGCGCGACGGACGCCGTCAGCGACAGTGAGTCGCAGGTGATGCTTCTCAAGCAGGAACTCCGTGCGCATTCCGCTGCCGTTCAGAACTCCCTCAACGCCTGCACCGCGGAAATGGGGCAGGTCCTCGCGGACGCCACGAATTCGCTCGGAGCCATGATCGAATACAGCAAGGAACCGCTCCGGATCTTCTACGACACCGTGCAGACGTTCAATGAGAACGTCCGCGACTTCTCCGCCGTCAACTATGACCTGAGGGGAAGCATCGAGCGGATGGATCTCGCGGTCCGTGACTTCGGCACGGCCGTACGCGCGGCGACCGGACGCAATTCCGCGCAGTCCGGCGGCGACAGACAGCACGTAAGACCGGCATCCGGTCAGAACGGAGGTCAGGATTCATGAAACGGCACCGTTCCTTCAAGTCAGACGGCATCGTCAACACCAGCGAGGGGGAACAGGGATTCTGGCCGTCCTATACCGACATGATGTCCAGCGTGGCGCTGATCCTCTTCTTCCTCATGCTGATCGCCTATCTGCAGAACATGATCACCGGCAACACGCTGATCAGCACGCAGGACCGTCTCAAGGCGACCGAGGATTCCCTCGCGGCAACGCTGATCCAAATCCAGGACGCAAAAGACGAGCTGTCCGCGCTGTCCCTCGACCTTGAGACCGCGCGCATCAACATCCAGGCTCAGGAAGATCAGATCGCGGCATCCAACGCCCTGATCTCCGACCAGGAGAGGATGATCGCCGACCAGGACGCGTATATCGCCCTGACGACGGACGAACTGACCAGGCTGCGCTCCAACATCCAGACGATCGCGTACATGCGTCTCAGCGTCCTCTCGCAGATCCAGGACAGCATCGTCTCCTCTCTCGGGGACAAGTCCCAGGTCAGCGTCGGTGAGAGCGGAAACATCATCCTGAGCGAAAATCTTCTGTTCGATTTCAATTCGACTTCGATCAAGGAGAACGGGCACGCGTTCCTGGACAAGCTGGCCAACGCGTTCACGACGCTCCTTTCGAACGCGAACGACGCACAATATATCGAAAGCATCCTGATCTCCGGGCACACCGACAGCAAGGGCTCGGCGGAATACAACCGTGAGCTCTCGACTGGACGCGCCAATTCGGTCCTCACCTATCTGCTCGGCACGAACGGCGGGAGTCTGCAGAACTATTCGCAGTATTTCTGCGCCGCAGGTTACGGCGCGACAAGGCCGGTCCAGAGCAACGATACGGACGCGGGACGTTCCGCCAACCGCCGCATCGAGATCTCGATCATCCTGAAGGACGAGTCCGTGCTCGAAGTCATCAATTCTTATCTGGAAAGGGAGATGCCCGACCTGAAGGTCTCCGTCGGTTCGGGCCAGTCCGGCAATGTCAAACCGTAGAAACATCGCCTTCCTCCTGCTTTTCACGGCAGTCATATCCGTTTTTCTTGCGCTGACGGGATGCGGCTCCCGGCATGAAGCCGTTCAGGATCAGTCGCGGGAACTGCCGTTTACGGATATCACAAAGGAGGTCCATTCCTGGCGTGCCGAAACCTGCCGCCTGATCGTTTCCGGCGAGTCTGCCCAGATCAGCGGAAGAGTCCGGAACAAGGGCGCGTGGCCGATATCCGGTCTGACCATGTATGTGAAGTTTTTGGATTCTTCCGGAAAAACACTGACGACGGGCAGCTGCGAAACCATTCTAGACAGCGCCGCCAATGAGAACGAAACGGCCGGATACACGATCCAGATCCGCAATTTCTATGACTACGACAGCATCGATTCCGTCACGATCGAGTTCGGAAAATGATGCGCTGAACCGAGTTTAAACTTCCCCTTTTATGACGGCAGGAATGCCCGCGACCACGCGGACGACTGCCGTCGCTTCTTTTGCAAGGCGCACTGAGAGCCTTCCGACCGCCTCACGGTATTCGCGCTCTCCCCTGTCCAGCGGGATCACGCCGCTTCCCACTTCCGCACAGAGGACCACTTCCTTCCCGCATGCCGCGCTGAAAAGCACGTCCGCGGACAGAGGATCCTTCCGCACAAGCGTTTCAAGACCGTAAAGGACCGGTTTCCCGTCATAGGGGTCAGATGTGAAGTCGTCTACCCGGTATCCGAGCGAAAGCGCGTATTCCTTTTTCCCTGCGCCGACGCCTCCCAAAACAAGAATCATATCTGCATATCCTTTCTAAAGGGCTTATTCCGTAAAAAAAAAAACGGCTGTCACAGCATTCCGCGCTGAAAGTCCGCGGATGATCCGAACGGGTTAAGAAGGCAGCTTCCCCTTCAGAACGATCGGAATGCCGGCTACCAGTTCCATGACCGTATCCGCCCGCCGGGCTAGTTCCGCGTTGATGCGTCCGAGTACACCGATATAGGCCTGCGTGGAATCCGGATAGACGGTGCCGTCGCTTCCGACATCGTTCGTGATAACGACAAGCGTATCGCATTGCGCCGCGAGCGCGTCGATCCCCGAAAGGACCCGCGAAACGGGATCCGAAATGCTTCCGTCGGGGCCGAACATTTCGTTTGCGGTCAGATTCGCGACGCATTCCAGAAGCGCGGTTCCACGCGACGGAAGCTTCAGCGAACTGTAATCGGTATACCGCTCGACCGTTTCGAATCCTTTTCCCTCGCGCATTTGGCGGTGACGCAGGATACGTTTTTCGCTCTCCTCCCCGTATGGCCGCATGGCGGCAAGGTAGTAGCGGGGGCCCGGAATCTTCTCACAGAGCTGCTCGGCATAATAGCTCTTTCCGCACCCCGATCCGCCGATCAGAAGGATCATCATCGTTCGTCCCCCTGCTGCGGTACATACCGCCCGATGCCTGCGTCATCAAACGAAACGGAACCGTTGTACACAGAAAGCGCCGCATCGAGCAGCGGGAGCATGCAGACCGCGCCCGTGCCTTCCCCCAGTTTCAAGTCCGCAAACAGCAGCGGTGAAAGCTCCAGTTCCGAAAGCACGGCTTTCGCGGCGGGTTCCGCGGAACAGTGGCTCGCGAGCATCGCAATGATGCAGTTCGGGACGAGCCTTGACGCGGCCAGGGCAGCGACGGAACTCGGGAATCCGTCGATCAGGACAGGGATTCGCTCCATGGCAGCTCCGATGTATACGCCAGCTAGCCCTGCAAGCTCGAACCCTCCGAGCTTCTTCAGCACGTCAAACGCGTCATCAGGATCCGGCGCGTTGACCGCAATTGCGCGGCTGATCGCATCCCGCTTCCTTTCAAGCCCGTCGTCGGACAGGCCCGCGCCGCGTCCCGTGACCGCTTCGGCCGGAAGCCCTAAAAGCACGGAAGCCACAGCGCTTGCAGCCGAGGTGTTCCCGATCCCCATCTCGCCCGTGACCAGGATCCGGTATCCGCGTTCCGCGCACGCCTTTGCAAGCTTGATACCGTTCGCGATCGCCCGGTACGCCTGATCGTCCGTCATCGCGGGACCTTCCGACATGTTGGCGGTGCCTCTTCCCACGGACATGTCCATGACGCCTTCCACGGGGTGATTCATCCCGATATCGACGGCATACACGTCCGCTCCGGCGGATTTTGCCATCATGCAGACGGAAGAACGTCCTTCCGAGATCCGCTTCGCCATCGTTTCCGTGACGGACGCGTCCGTCTGCGTAACGCCTTCCGCGACGATCCCGCTGTCCGCGCAGAGCACCAGGACCGCGCGTTTGCCGATAGATACGTTTTCGCTTCCGGTGAGCGCCGCGATGCGCATGACCGACTTCTCCAGAAGGCCGAGTCCGTTCAGCGGCTTGGCGATGGAGTCCCAATGCGCCCTGCACCGGGATCCTGCCGCTTCGTCGGGGGGCGCGATGCGCCTGTTGAAATCATCGAATGCTTCTCTTCCGGTCAGCGTATCGCCGTGTTCGATCCGAAGCGGCGAAGGTCTGATCCCCGCCCGCTCCGCGATCTCCGGGAAACGCGTGCGGATATACGCCGCCGCATCCGCACGGTGCGGGATCACACAGTCCGAACAGTCTTTGATCCCGTTTTCCGTATAGGAAAAACGGCCGCCGCACTGCTCCCCCAGCGCATACAGCGGGCAGTAGCAGAACAGGCAGTTGAAGGAGTACGGGTCGTCCGTCTGATGACACGGGAAATACGGACAGCCGGTATTGGAAAAGAATGCGGATTGATCCATGAAAAAATACGCTGCCTCCGGCCTTATCGGGCAGTGATCGGTGGCTAATTTGACTGCGGTCCGCCGTAAGACATGAAAGAGTGCGGATCGCTTCGCGAAGATCAATTATCCCAGTTCAGACGTTTCCCGCCGATCAGATGGATGTGCAGGTGATGCACGCTCTGTCCGGCATCGTCTCCGATATTGGAGATGAGACGGTATCCGGTCCCGCTGACGCCGAGTTCGGCGGCGAGCCGGTTCGCGACGGCCACCAGTTTCCCGAGGAGCGCGTCGTCGCTTCTTTCAAGCTTGTCCGCGCCGGAGATGTGGCGTTTCGGAATGATGAGCACGTGGACGGGTGCCTGCGGATTGATGTCCCGGAACGCGAGCACGTCGTCATCCTCATATACCTTGTCGGACGGGATCTTCCCCTCGATGATCTTGCAGAACAGACAGTCTTCCATTACGGTAGTACCTCCCCAAAAGCTAATGTACGGTCGCGGCCTGTGATGCGGACCCGTACAAGGTCCCCCTCCCGTCCCGCGCACCTGACGCGGACATAGTTCCCGGTATATCCAGTCCCGTCGTCCTCTATGAGCACCGTCTGATCGGATCCGACCAGCGATCCGACAAACGCTTCCTCCATCTCTTTTCCGATCGCGATCAGCTCCGAAGCGCGCCGCTCCTTCACGGCGCGTTCAAGATGCCCTTCCATCCGGTCGGCAGCCGTTCCCTTCCGCCTGCTGTACGGGAACACGTGCATCCTCGCGAATCCGATCCTTTTCACGAACGCGCAGGTCTCCCGGTGCTCTTCCTCCGTCTCCCCGACGAATCCCGCGATCACGTCCGTCGTGACGGCGCAGTCCGGCATATAGTTGCGCAGCACCGATACAGCCCGTTCAAAGCCCGCGGTATCGTAACGCCGGTTCATCCGCTTCAGCACGGAGTCCGATCCGCTCTGGAGGGAAAGATGAAACTGCCTGCAGAGTTTGGAAAGCCCCGCAGCCGATTCAGCGAACGCCTCGCCGCAGAAACCGGGTTCCAGCGAGCCGAGCCGAACGCGCTCGATCCCCTCCGTCCGTTCCGCGATCTTCAGGACGTCGGCAAGCCCGATGTCCGCATCCTTCAGGTCCAGGCCGTAGCTCGCGAGATGGATCCCCGTCAGCACGACTTCACGGAATCCGTTGGACGCCAGTTTTTTCAGTTCCGACTCGACGCTTTCCGGACTTCTGGACCGGATCGGTCCCCTCGCGTACGGGATCACGCAGTAGGAGCAGAAATTGCTGCAGCCGTCCTGGATCTTCAGCACGGCACGCGTCCTCGAATCCTCCACCGCGCCCATCTCCTCGAACGTACGCACCCTGCGGATATCCGGAACGGATTCGGATACGGCGCCGCAAAGCGCCTGCTCGACCGTCCGGACGATCTCCTTCCTTCCGTCCGTGCCGACGACAAGGCCGACGCCCGGCAGATCCCGGACCCTGTCCGGTTCCGTCTGAGCGTAGCATCCGGTCACGACCAGAAACGCGCCCGGGGATCTCCGGTGCGCCTGGGAGATCATCTGCCTGGATTTGCGGTCGCTGATCTGCGTGACAGAGCAGGTGTTGATCAGATAGACATCCGCCTCCCCGTCGAAGGGAACGGTCTCCCAGCCCGCGTGCTCAAACAGCTCGCGCATCGCCTCCGTGTCGTACTGATTCACTTTGCAGCCCAGCGTGTAAAAAGCGATCTTCATGATTCCAGTTCGTAAAGGATCTGCGCCAGCATGGCCATGCCGGCCGTCTCCGTTCTCAGAATTCTCGTTCCGAGGGACACCGTCCTCGAGCCACGTTCTCTAAGGCGCGATATCTCGTCCTCTTCGAACCCGCCCTCCGGGCCGATCAGAATGCCGATCTCCCTGCCGACGCCTTCCTTCAGGACCTGTTTCAGCGTGGTTTCCTTCTCCTGCTCATACGCGACGATCAGACTGTCGAACCGCGAAACGTCGACTGCATCGAGCGGGATCAGGGAGCCGACTGCGGGGATGATGCCCCTTCGGGACTGCTTGGCGGCTTCCAGCGCGACCCGCTGGTAACGCACCCGTTTCTTTTCGTAATCCCGCGAAGGGAGCGGCACGCATCGCGCCGTCAGCACGGGCTGGACCGCGTACACGCCGAGTTCGACGCATTTCTGTACGATCGTCTCCATCTTGCCCGATTTCGGGACGGCCTGGAGGAGCGTCACGCGCACCGCGCTTTCCGTATCCGACGCTCTGGCGTCCGAAAGAGCGCAGGTCACGCGGTCCGGGCAGATACTGCTGATCTCAGCCGTGTAATCCGTGCCCGCTCCGTCGCACACGACGATCCGGTCCCCTGCCCTGAGGCGGAGCACCTTCTCGATATGCCGGATGTCCTCCCCGGCGATCTCGGCGGTATTCCCCTGTATCCTGTCCGTGAAAAACCGGTTCATGGCAAAACGCAGAGAAGGGCGTTCCAGTCGTCCATTCTCTTCTCCTCGGTTATATGGAATCCCGCCCCGGTCAGCGCTTCCCTGACCTCGTCGAGCCGTTCCGTGATGATGCCCGAAACGATGAACGCGCCGCCGCGCTTCACGAGTCCTGCTGCCTGCGGGACAAGCCGGATGATGACGTCCGCGACGATATTGGCGACGACCAGGCCGTATCTGCCTTCAATCCGTTTCTGCAGCCCTCTGTCCGTCAGCACGTCGCCCACGTACACATGGTACCGTTCCGCGCCGATCCCATTCAGAGAGGCGTTTTCCGCGGCGATATGCTCCGTGACAGGATCGATGTCCACGGCCTTCGCGTCCGCGGCGCCGAGAAGCACCGCCGCGATGGAAAGGATACCGCTCCCGCACCCGAGGTCCAGCACGGCGTCGCCTTCACAAACCGTTTTTTCGATCAGCTCTAGGCACATGTGCGTGGTCTGGTGGGAACCCGTCCCGAACGCCATCCCGGGATCGAGCTTCAGCACGACGCGGTCCTCCGCGTCCGCCGTTTCCCAGGACGGGAGCACGAGCAGCCTATTTCCGATCTTCATCGGCTTGTAGTTCTTCTTCCAGCTGTTCGCCCAGTCCTCGTCATCCCGGAGGGTCACCGCCATCTCAAGCGGGCCGACGTCGAACGGGAACGTCTGGCGCTTCATGCGCTCCACCGCTTCCTTCGCGGCGGAAAGCAGCGGATCATTTTCAGGCTTTGCCTCGACGTACGTCCGGACGCACGGATGCTCCGCGCCGATTTTGTCATAATCCGCAAAATCCCAGTACAGCGCGCTCTCGTTCAGAAAGGACGCCGCCTTCTCCCTGCTCTCCTCGATCGTGAAGCCTTCGAATCCCGCTTCCGACAGCGCGTCGCAGACCGCCTCCGTGCCGAGATCCGTCGTATATACCGTGATTTCATACCATTTCATGTATGTCATTATAATGAATTCCTGCCCTGCGTACAAGCACACGGACGGATGTTCATGGCCGTCCGGAATATGGTATAATGATATATTATGACGACCGATGATTTTTTCACAGCGATTCAAAAGAGAACGCTGCGCGGAGCCTATTATCTGACGGGTCCCGAGGAGTACATCAAGGAACGAGCCGTGCGGCAGACGTGCGAACTGCCGGGCGAAGCGGCGCGCGACCTGAACGTGCTTCTGTTCAGGGCGCCCTCCGTCGACCCCGCAGCCGTGATCGACGCGTGCGAATCCCTCCCGTTTTTCGACGACCGCAAGGTCGTGGTCGTCCGGGATCTCTCAAACGACGCCGCGCTTCCCGTCGCGGAATACCTGGATCGTCTGCCGGAAACGACCATTCTCCTGTTCGTGCGGAAGGGCGACCCGAAAAAGGGCGATCCGGTCTTCGAATGGTTCAAAACGTCCCATGACGACCGTATCGTCAAGTTCGATCCCTATACGCCGGAACGGCTCGCAGCGTTTCTGACCAAGCGCGCCAGGGAGAACGGGATCACGATCGGCAATCCTGAAAAGCGGTTCCTGATCGAATACGTCGGGAACGATATGGCGGCGCTCGAGAATTCGCTTCTGAAGGCCGGCGCGTTCGCCGGAGCAGGAAACGCCGTCACAAGACAGATGATCGAGACATGCATCACCCCGAACCGGGAATACCAGTTCTTTTCGATCGGCGACCTCCTGTTCGCGGGAAAGGTCAGAGAAGGCCTTCGCATGCTGGAAAACGAGACGCGCGCCGGCCGGCAGGAACGGTTCCCGTTCCTCTTCTATCTCAATAAAAGGGTGCGCGACCTGATCGTCGTCAAGCAGCTGCACGCCGCTGGAAGGCCGAAGGCAGAGATCAAAAAAGCCACCGGCATCTCGAGCGATTTCATGCTCGACAAGACCGTGACCCTGTCCAGAAAGTATTCCATGGAGCGCCTTCTCAACATGCAGCAGACGCTTTCCGACCTCGTCACCGATTTTCTGCAGAACAGGCTGTCCGACCGGGACGCCCTGTTCCTGTCCATCTATAAACTGTTTACGGAGGCAAAGAAATGATCAAACACGTCGTACTGTTCCAGTTCCACGATCCCGAGGAATGCATCCCGACCGCGCGCGAAAAGCTGCACAGCATGGTCGGCAAAATCCCGGAGATCTGCTCCATGCAGACCGGCGTCGATTTCTGGCACGGCGAAAGAAGCTACGATCTCTGCCTGATCGTCACGTTCAGGGACCGCGCGGGGCTCGAGGTTTACGATACGCACCCCTATCACCAGGAAGTACGGAAATACATCTACGCCCACCGCAAGGATTCGAGGATCGTGGATTTCGAGTACGAAGAATAAGGCAAAAGACACCAGATGAACGAATTCAGGATCGTATCCGACTTCACGCCCTGCGGAGACCAGCCGGAGGCCATTGACGCGCTTTCGGAAGGCGTACTGAACGGCGATCCCGTCCAGGTCCTGCTCGGCGTAACGGGAAGCGGAAAGACATTTACCATGGCGAAAGTGATCGAGCGTGTGCAGAAGCCCACGCTCGTTATCGCGCCCAACAAGACGCTCGCCGCGCAGCTCTGCTCGGAATTCAGGGAATTCTTCCCCGATTCCGCGGTGGAGTATTTCGTGTCCTATTACGACTACTACCAGCCCGAGGCGTACATACCCTCTTCCGATACCTACATCGAAAAGTCCGTCGACATCAACGACGAGATCGATAAGCTCCGTCACAGCGCCACATGCGCGCTCAACGAGCGGAAGGACGTCATCATCGTGGCGTCCGTTTCCTGCATCTACGCGCTGGGCGATCCGGAAGAATACCTGAAGCTGTCCATCTCCCTCAGGAAAGGCATGGAGATCTCCCGCGACGAGGTGATCCGGAAACTCGTGGACATCCAGTTCCAGCGCAACGACTTCGATTTCACCCGCGGCACGTT
This sequence comes from Clostridia bacterium, assembly GCA_017429985.1. GTDB lineage: Bacteria > Bacillota > Clostridia > Christensenellales > CAG-138 > JAFRNW01. The sequence continues at coordinate 81,876 of JAFRNW010000006.1, forward strand.
CCGCGCGCGCGGCGACGTGCTGGACATCTTCCCGGCCAACTGGTCGGACCGGGCGCTCCGGGTGGAGTTCTTCGGCGACGAGATCGAACGGATCAGCGAAGTCTCGCATATCACGGGCGAGATCCTGTGCGACCGCTCGCACGCGGCGATCTTCCCCGCCTCGCACTACGCGACCGGCCGGGACAAGCTCCTCCAGGCGATGGAGGAGATCGAGCGGGACGCCGAGGAACGCTCCCGGGAATTCGAGATGAACGGAAAGCTGATCGAATCGCAGCGTATCCTCGAACGGACGCGCTACGACCTCGAGATGATGCGTGAGATCGGCTACTGCAACGGCATCGAGAACTACAGCCGCTATTTCGACGGCAGAAAACCCGGACAGCCGCCCTTCACGCTGATCGATTACTTCCCGAAGGATTTCCTCCTGATGATCGACGAGTCCCACGTGACGCTTCCGCAGATCGGCGGCATGTACCGCGGCGACCGCGCCAGAAAGGACATGCTCGTCGGCTACGGGTTCCGGCTCCCGTCTGCGTATGACAACCGGCCGCTGACCTTCGACGAGTTCCTCTCCCGCATCCCGCAGATGATCTGCGTCTCCGCGACGCCCGGATCCTACGAGATGAATCGTGCCGCGAGGGTCGCGGAACAGATCATCCGCCCCACCGGCCTGATCGATCCCGAGATCTCCGTCCGCCCCGTCACGGGACAGATCGACGACCTCCTCGGTGAGATCCGCCTGACTGCCGGAAAGGGACTTCGGACCCTTGTCACGACGCTGACCAAGCGCATGGCGGAAAACCTCACCGAGTATCTCGACGGAATGGGCGTCCGCGTCCGCTACATGCACTCGGACATCGATACCATGGAGCGCATGGAGATCATACGGGACCTCCGGCTCGGCGAATTCGACGTCCTGGTCGGCATCAACCTGCTTCGCGAGGGGCTCGACCTTCCGGAAGTCGGGCTGGTCGCAATCCTCGACGCGGACAAGGAGGGCTTCCTCCGCTCCTCCACCAGCCTGATCCAGACGGTCGGCAGGGCAGCGCGGAACGCGGAGGGACGCGTCATCATGTACGCCGACGCCGTCACGCCGTCCATGGACTACGCCATCAGGGAAACGAACCGCCGCCGCGACAAGCAGAGCGCGTACAACGAGGCAAACGGCATCACCCCGCAGACGATCCGCAAGGCCGTCCACCAGGCGCTCGTGATCTCGACCAGGTCGAAGGAATCCACTGAGGAGCTGACGGAAGAGGAACGCGTAAGCCGCATCGCCGTCCTCACGGAACAGATGCAGCAGTGCGCCCGCGAGCTCGAGTTCGAGCAGGCGGCACGTCTCCGCGACCAGATCCGCGCGCTGCAGGGTGTCGAAACGGAAACTTCTTCTTCCAAACCGAAGCCGGGAACGGTCGGATCAAGACGCAGGAGCCGCGGCAGAACGAGAAAGTAATCCCGGGGGATCCTTTCCCCCCGTTTCACATTTATTTCGCTTTCAGAAGGTTTCTGTTCACCTCCGTTTCTGATACAATACCTTTCTGAATCCACCTTATGCCAGGAGCCAAATGAAAGACATCGTCATCAAGGGTGCCCGCGAGCACAATCTGAAGAATATCGACCTCACCATCCCGCGCGACAAGCTGGTCGTCTTCACCGGCCTGTCCGGCAGCGGCAAGTCCAGCCTCGCCTTCGACACGATCTACGCGGAAGGACAGCGCCGCTACGTCGAAAGCCTTTCCTCGTACGCCCGCATGTTCCTTGGCCAGATGGACAAGCCGGACCTCGACAGCATCGACGGACTTTCCCCCGCCATCTCGATCGACCAGAAGAGCACGAGCAACAACCCGCGCTCCACGGTCGGCACCGTGACGGAGATCCACGACTACCTGCGTCTTCTCTACGCGCGCTGCGGCACGCCCCACTGCCCGAAATGCGGCAGGGTCATCGAGCGCCAGTCCATCGACCAGGTCGTCGACCGCGTCATGTCGCTGCCGGAGGGCACGAAGGTCCAGGTGATCGCGCCGTGCGTCCGCGGCAGGAAGGGCGAGCACCAGAAGGTCCTCGACGAGCTCCGGCACGACGGGTACGTGCGCGTGCGGATCGACGGAGAGGTCTACGACCTTTCCGAGACCCCGAAACTCGACAAGAAATTCAAGCATACCGTGGAGGCCGTCATCGACCGGCTCGTCATCCGGAAAGGGATCGACAGCCGACTGACCGACTCGCTCGAGAACGCGTTCCGTCTCGGCAAAAACCTCGCGATCGTATCCGAGGTCGGCGGAGAGGACATGCTGTTCTCCCAGAACTACGCGTGCCCGGACTGCGGGATCGACCTCGAGGAGCTCGTCCCGCGGATGTTTTCGTTCAACAACCCCTACGGCGCCTGCCCGAACTGCTCCGGCCTCGGCACGCTGAAGAAGATCGATCCGGCACTTGTGATCCCGGACACCGGCCTTTCCCTTTCGCAGGGCGCCGTCAGCCTCACCGGATGGAACAGCGCGAACAGCGGCTCCATCGCCGGCATGTATTTTGCCGCGATCTGCAGCCATTTCGGCGTATCCATGGACACGCCCTTCCGCGACCTGCCGGAGCACGTCCGGCACACGATCCTCTTCGGGACCGGCGAGGAAAAGATCCACGTGAAGTATCAGAAGGAATTCGGAAGCGGCACGTTCGACGCTCCCTTCGAAGGCATCATCCCGAACCTGGAGCGAAGATACGAGGAAACGAACTCGGACTGGAGCCGCAACGACCTCGAGCAGTACATGGCGGAAGTGACCTGCCCCGTCTGCGGCGGGCGCAGGCTCAAGCCCGAAGTGCTCGCCGTCACGGTCGGGGGGCTCAACATCGCGGAGCTATCGGACCAGTCGGTCCGGACGACCCGCTCCTTCCTCCGGAACCTAGAGCTGACCCCGACGCAGAAGATCATCTCCGCGCAGATCATGAAGGAGCTGGACGCGCGTCTCGGTTTCCTGCTCAACGTCGGGCTCGATTACCTGACGCTTTCCCGCGCAGCTTCCACCCTCTCCGGCGGAGAGGCGCAGCGCATCCGGCTCGCGACCCAGATCGGAAGCGGCCTCATGGGCGTTTTATACATCCTGGACGAGCCGAGCATCGGCCTGCACCAGCGCGACAACGCGAAACTTCTGCAGACGCTGAAGAACATGCGCGACCTCGGCAACACCCTGATCGTAGTGGAACACGACGAGGAGACGATCCGTTCGGCGGATTACATCGTGGACATCGGTCCGGGCGCCGGGCAGCACGGCGGACACGTCGTCGCGACAGGCACCCCGGACGAGATCGCCGCGAACCCCTCCTCCATTACCGGCCAGTATCTCTCCGGCAAAAAGTTCATCGCCGTTCCGGACCGCCGAAGGATCGGAAACGGATCGTTCCTGACCGTCAGGGGCGCGCGCGCCAACAACCTTAAGGGCATCGACGTGTCCATCCCGCTCGGCACGTTCACCTGCGTGACCGGCGTTTCCGGCAGCGGGAAATCCAGCCTCGTCAACGAGGTCATCAAGAAAGCCCTTCTCCGCGATCTGAACCGCGCCAGGACGAAGCCAGGCCCGTTCATCTCCATGGAAGGGATCAGAAACCTCGACAAGGTGATCGACATCGACCAGAGCCCGATCGGCCGCACCCCGCGGAGCAATCCCGCGACGTACACGGGGCTCTTTGACCTGATCCGCGACGTCTTCGCGGAAACCCCCGATTCCAAGATGCGCGGCTACACGAGCAGCCGCTACTCCTTCAATGTCAAGGGCGGCCGGTGCGAAGCCTGCCACGGGGACGGCATCCTGAAAGTGGAGATGCATTTTCTCCCGGACATCTACGTCCCCTGCGAGGTATGCGGAGGGAAGCGGTACAACCGCGAAACGCTGGAGATCCGCTACAAGGGAAAAACGATCCACGACGTGCTCGAGATGACGGTCGAGGAGGCGCTTTCCTTCTTCTCCGCGCTTCCCAAACTGCGCAGGAAACTGCAGACGATGTTCGACGTCGGGCTCGGCTACGTGAAGCTCGGGCAGCCGTCCACGGAACTCTCCGGCGGCGAGGCGCAGCGCGTCAAGCTCGCGACGGAGCTCTCGAGGCGGGACACCGGCAGGACCATGTACATCCTAGACGAACCGACCACTGGCCTGCACACGGACGACGTGAAGCGTCTGATCGAGATCCTGCAGCGCCTCTGCGATTCCGGAAGCACCGTCGTCGTGATCGAGCACAACCTCGACGTCGTCAAAACGGCGGATTACATCATCGACCTCGGTCCGGAGGGCGGAGACGGCGGCGGCACGGTCGTCGCGACCGGAACCCCAGAGGAGATCGCAAAGCATCCTGAGAGCTACACGGGCCAGTATCTGAAACGATCCCTCGCCGCCCGTCATACGGAGGGCTGACATATGTATACCAGATGGAGACTCTATATCCTCGCCGTGCTCCTCGCGCTGATCGCCGCCTGTCTGTTCGCGGTGCATCTGCTGAGGAAGCGCGGACTTCTCAAAACGCCGTTCCAAGCGTTCCTGTTCACCGCAGGCATCGTGCTCACCGCGGAGACGGTGATCGTGTCCACGCTGTCGAATTACAACCTCGGCGTCATCCTCCCCGCCTTTTTCGGCGTTCCGATGATCGCGCTCGCCTTCCTTCTCCCGTATATGGACAGCGGTTTCCTGCGCGTGCTCAAATGGGCGGCAGCGGGCTGCTACGCGGCTGCCGCCGTCATCTTTCTCGTATGCGGCATCCTGATGATACGCTCCTGCCGTCAGCCGACTGACAGACAGGCGGACGCGGTGATCGTCCTCGGCGCGGCCGTGCACGGAGACAAGGTGACCTGGGTGCTGGAAAACCGTCTCAACACCGCGAAGGATTATCTGGACGCGCATCCGGACTGCGTCTGCGTCGTGTCCGGGGGCATGGGAAGCGGTGAAAACGTCACGGAAGCGTCCGCGATGAAAAAGTATCTCGTCGAACGCAGCGTCGACCCGGTCCGCGTCCTCACGGAGGAACAGGCGACCAATACGCCCGAAAACTTTCTCTATTCAAAAGCGATCATTGATGATACACTCGGTAGCGGAGCGGAAATTGCGTTCGTCACGACCGATTTCCATATCTTTAGGGCAGGCGGCGTCGCGAAGTCCCTCGGGAACGACGCGTTCGGCATACCGGCCCCGGACGTATGGTACCTCAGGCTGAACAACTTCCTTCGCGAATGCGTCGGGATCTGCGTCTACAAGCTGAGGGGCCAGATCTGAAGAATACCGATTAACGGAGGGAATACATCATGAGACCGAGAGCGGAGATCAAGCTCCAGGCAAAGGAACAGTTCATCAAAAACTACTGGCCGTGCGTCGCGGCGGGCCTTCTGATCGGCCTGATCCTCGCCGCGCTGAATTCGTTTTCCGGCGGGATCGCGGGGCTGATCCTCGGACCGGCGTTCATCATCGGATACAACATGTTCTCCCTGTCCGTTTACAGGGGAAACCCGAAGGACGCGGGCACCATCTTCTCCGAGGTATTCGAAAACTTCGGCCACAAGCTGGGCGGGTATCTCTGGATGGAGCTGTTCGTCTTCCTGTGGTCGCTGCTGTTCATCATCCCCGGCATCATCAAGTCGCTCTCCTACGCGATGACCCCCTTCCTGCTCGACGACTGCAGGGAGATCCGCGCGCAGGACGCGTTGAAGGTCTCCATGCGCATGATGAAGGGACACAAATGGGAGCTGTTCGTGTTCTACCTGAGCTTCCTCGGCTGGCATATCCTCTCCCTGCTGACGCTCGGCATTCTCGGCATCTTCATGGTCAACCCCTATATGGCGACCGCCCTGGCGGGCTATTACGAGGAGCGGAAGCTTTCCGCGCTCGCGGAAGGCGTCGTCACCGAAGCGGAACTGCGCGGAGAACCGGCGGTTTAACAATCTGCGTATCATACAGAGATTTTTACGGATCAGGCGCGGGCCATCCCGCCTGATCTTTTTTTCGCGGAAAACACGCTCTTTTCCAAAACGCCCGATGATGATATACTCTGTTCGGAAAGGTTTCCCGCACGTAAACCTGCGGGATGCCTTCCGACCGTCACCCGGACACGTTACAAACGGAGGTCTTCTGTATGCTTTCCAGAAAAGAAATCAAATCGCTCGCGAAACATGAGTTCGTCCAGAACTACTGGCAGTGCGTCGGCGCCTGCGCCGTCGTCGGGATCCTGATCGGCTTCGTCGGCTGTCTGACCGCCGGGATCGGCGCGCTCGTTCTCGTTCCCCCGTTCATCATCGGCAGGAAGATGTTCTTCCTGAACGTCTACAACGGCAAAACGGAAGACATGGGCACCATCTTTCCCAGAGCGTTCGAAAACTACGGACACAAGCTCGGCGGATATCTCTGGATGTCCCTGTTCACATTCCTCTGGTCGCTGCTGTTCATCGTCCCGGGCATCATCAAATCCTACGCGTACGCCCTCACTCCCTATATCCTGGACGACTGCAAGAACGTCCGCGCGAAGGACGCGTTGAAACTTTCCATGCGCATGATGAAGGGCTACAAGTGGAAACTGTTCGTGTTCGAGCTGAGCTTTTTAGGCTGGCGGATCCTCTCCGCACTCACGAGCGGCATCCTCGGCGCCTTCCTTGTCAACCCGTACCATGAGACCGCGCTCGCGGGATTCTACCAGGAGCGCAAGCTGAGCGCGCTGGATGACGGCATCGTATCCGAAGACGAACTGAACGGCGAGCCGCTGGAAGAATAAGCCTTTTTCCCTTTATCATCCGCTGTGAAAGGAGACAAACCGTTTCATGGTCGTGACCGTGTATGAACGCTATTATGTGGCGGACGCCGAATTCTCCGGGGTCCGGCGCAACGGCGCGCTCGTGAAGCTGATCAGCGATTCCGAGGCGGGATCCATTACGTATATAGCCGAAGTAACCTTCTTCCCGCATGCCGACGAAGAGGATTACGCCGTCTCGTATGACGCCTGTTTTGAAAAAGAACTGTTCAGCGGAAAAGGAAGAAGATCCAGAAAAAAAGAGGCTGCCTATCTGGAGCAGCTTGTCGAAACGATCGATCAGCTGGCTGAGGAGCACGGCGCTTCCGTCAGATGGGATGAACCCCTGACGCAGGAACGCAGAGGCTGATCCCACCTGTTCACCCGGTAAAAATGAACGTCCCTCCCGCGCCTTGCGCGCAGGAGGGACTTTTCTTTCATATTCTGCAACACCGTCCGGTCATTCCTGCTTGAACCCCTCGCCGTGCACTTCCGTCGCGCTCATGGCAAACGTGAAGGAACCCGGATCGATCGACTTGATGATGCCGAGCGTCTGGGAAAACTCGTTCCGGCGGATGACGACGGCCAGCAACTGTTTGTCGCGGCCGGTGTAACCGCCTTTCGCGGGAATCAGGGTCACGCCGCGTCCGATCTGCTCGGCCAGCGCCCTGTTGATCTCATCCCCCTTCTCGGTGACGACGTAAATAACCTTCGCGTAATCGACGCCCTGCATGATGCTGTCCACGACCTTGGACGTCACGTAGATCGTCACGATCGAGTAAAGGGCGACCTCGATGTTGTGGAACACGAGCACGGCGAACAGAACGACGAACGCGTCGATGGACATCAGGATCTTGGATACCTCGAGATTCGGGAAGTACCGTTTCAGGAGCAGGCTGACGAGGTCCGTTCCGCCCGTGGAAGCGTTTCTGACGAACAGCACGCCCGTCCCGATCCCGATCAGCACGCCGCCCAGGATCGCGGCCAGCAGAACGTTGTTCGTATACGTCGGGAGGATCACGCTGAACACGTCAATCAGCACGGACATGACCGCCGTCGCGATCAGGGTCGTCAAAAGCGGGCGGAAACCGAATTTGCGCCACGCGATGATCATCGGCGGGATGTTCAGGACCGCCGTGACGGTACCGACGCTGATGCGGTTTCTGATCAGGTACACGAACGCCGTCGCGAAACCCGAAACGCCGCCCGGCGCGATATCGTTCGGGATCGTGAACATGGAAAGACCCGCGGCCACGAACGCACCGCCTATGACGGCCGCCGCAAGATCGATCAGAAAATACTTCGCCTTTTCTTTGTTCACGGATTCAGTCCTTTCAGTTCATCGGGAAGGAACAGCCCGTCCTTGCGGATGAGCTCGCCGTCGAACCAGATCTCCCCTCCGCCGTATTCCGGCTTCTGGATGCAGACGATGTCCAGATGGAGCTGGGAAATATTGCCGTTCGGCGCCTCTTCATAGCTGCATCCGGGCGTGAAATGGAACGATCCGCCGATCTTCTCGTCATACAGGGTGTTTCCGACCGCGCGGGTCACGGAATTGTTCACGCCGAGCGCGAACTCGCCGACATAGCGCGCGCCTTCGTCCGCGTCAAGCAGTTCGTTGAAGCCGGGCGTGTCGTTGTCGCAGGTCGCCTCGACGATCCTGCCGTCTTTGAACACGAGCCTGGGATTCAGAAACTTCTTCCCGTAACGCATCGCGGCGGTGTTGTACTGGATCACACCGTTCACGCTGTCACGGACCGGCGCCGTGAACACCTCGCCGTCCGGAATGTTCTTGTGCCCGTCGCACGGAACCACGGGGATCCCCCTGATGGAGAACGTCAGATCCGTGCCCGGTCCCTTTATGTGGACGCGGTCCGTCTTCTCCATGAACTTCACGAGCGGCACCATGGACGCGGACATCGCCCTGTAGTCCACGAGCGCCGAATTCAGGAAGAACTCATAAAAATCGTCGTAGCACATGCCCGCCTTCTGCGCTGCCGCCATCGTCGGCCAGTGCAGGTAGGTCCACCTGCGCTTGTCGATCCGCACGTGCCTAAGCTCCTGCTGGAACGAGCGGTAATACTTCTGGGACCTGCTGTCCGCCGCGGCGAGCTCCGCGTCGTTCTCGTCGATGCCGATATCGATATGCGCGGCGACGCTCTCCCACATCTTCAGCTCCCACTCCGTCTGGCGGACGATGTTGTCCTTCATCCGTTCCGGATGCTCCGGATCGATGCAGCCGAAAAACAGCCGTTCCAGCTCGTGGTCGCGGAGATTCACGACCGGGTACAGTCCCATCTCCGCCGCGGTCTGCATGATCGCCTTGTTCAGGGGATTCGCGAGCGTTCCGCTGTTCAGCTGGAACATCTCCCCCTCCTTCATTTCGAGCGCGTCCTTCAGCAGCATTTCCGCTAGCCGCTTCAGTCTTTCATCTGCCATTGCCTTCCTGTTCCTCCGAAAAAATGATTGTTTCCATATCTGAAAAGCGTTTGTCACGCTTCCTGCAGCCGTTCGATCCAGCCGGTGAATTCCTCCGCCTCGGACGTGAACACGATGTGCCACTTCCCGGCCCCGCCGCCGCGGGCGACCTTCGCGTAGATCCCGTCCGAAAAATCCAGCTTCAGATCGTCCCGTTCCTCAAGCTCCGACCCGGTCTCCAGGATGCATCCCGAGCGGGATATTGCCGTCACGGTCCCCGTCAGCGTTTCCGGTATGACGTGCTTGTCCACGACGCGGGAATAGACGAGACAGACCGGTTTGTCCAGCTCCCGCAGGTCCTCCCCGGCTCCGGAGAAGGTGTCGGAATCCAGAAAACCGATCCCCTTCACGCGCATGATCCGGACGGGCGCGTTCATGCCCTTCGGATAGATCTCCGTCTCGTTCTCCGTCCGGAGTTCTGAAACGACATAGCGCTTTGTGTACTCGGAGATGAGGATCTCGCCCGGCATGGAATAGCCTTCGATCCGTCCCGCGAGATTGACCGCGGGACCCAGTACGCCGTATTTTGCGCGAAGCTCAGATCCGATGTTCCCGACGATCGCCTCTCCCGAATTGATCGCGATGCCCATCCTGAGTTCCGGATAGCCGTTCGCGCTGTTCCAGCGGTTGACGGACGCCATCGCCTGCTGCATCCGAAGCGCAGCCGTCACGGCGTGATCCGCGTGGCGCTCCGTGGAAAGCGGCGCGCCGAACAGCGCCAGGATCCCGTCTCCGATGATCTCGATGACCGTGCCGCGGCACTCCTCCAGAACGGCGGTCATCTCCGCGAGATAGTGGTTGACCATATGCAGGAGCGACTTCGGGTCCATCCGCTCCGAGATCGCCGTAAAACCGCGCAGATCGCTCATAAGGATGGAGACGGTCTCTTTCCTGCCGCCGAGCGCGGAACCGTCCGGAGAGCCGTACAGCTCCTTTAAAACGTCTCTAGAGAGAAGCCTGCCGAACACCGTCACGTCGTTCAGCACCACGATCACGCCGGCCTTCTCGCCGCCCTCATACAGGTAGGACGTCATGGCGTTTAATAGCTTCGTTTCCGTTTCCAGGTAATACGGGACGATGTTCTCGGTCGAGGCGAGATAGCCGCGCATCGCGTTCAGAATCGTGCGGTTGAACGCGTCGTCCTCCACGTGCTCGCTGAAGCAGTCCGTGAACAGATTCCCGATCAGATCCTCCCTGCGCTTGCCGAGGATCTTCTCCGCGGTCCCGTTCACGGACAGGATCCTCCCGTCCAGCGAGACCGTCAGGATCCCCTGCGACATGTCCCGGAGGATCCGTCCGTCCATATTCAGCTCTTCGCGGTTGTTCTCCATGAAGCGCGGTATCCTTTTCCTTTCCCTTTTTCCTTTTCCATCATTATAGCATTGCAGACGGCGGGCGGGGCAAAAAATCGCCCCCGCTTTTGACAACGCCGACCCTTGTACAGTAATATAAATGCAGTATTCAGGGCAAGAGGATTTCAGGTTTTGAGTCAGAATTCCGCAGGCAGAAAAAAACACCATTCCGGCCGCAGGGGCGGAAAACGATACGTTTCCCTTTCCGGGCTGAAGGACCGCTACGGATTCTCCGAGGAATTCATCCTGTCCCATTTCCCCGAGCCCGTGATCCGTGCCAGTTCCGGCCGCCCGAACGCGATCCGGCAGCCCGCGTGGTCGGTCGATACCGTCCGGAACACCCTTCTCCGGACCTCCGACAAAAAGGAACTCGCGCGGATCAAGAACGAGGTCCATTCCAAAAAACGCAGAGCCGAAGAGCTGAAAAAGCTCCTTCTTTCCTATACCCCCGATTCCATGATCGAACAGGGATCCTATCTTCCCCGCCGTTTCGTCCTGCATTCCGGACCCACCAACAGCGGGAAGACGCACGACGCGATAGAAGCGCTGAAAAACGCCGTCACCGGGGTCTATCTCGGCCCGCTCCGCCTCCTTGCGCTCGAGATGTTCGACCGCATCAACGCGGACGGCATCCCGTGCAACCTTCTGACCGGAGAGGAGCAGCAGCTCGTCGAGGGGGCACTGATCACCGCCTCCACCATCGAGCTGTGCGATTATCAGAAATGGTATGACGTCGCCGTCATCGACGAGGCGCAGATGATCGCCGACCCCGACCGCGGCAGCCACTGGCTGAAAGCGCTCTGCCTTGTGCAGGCGAAGGAGATCCACGTCTGCTGCGCGCCGGAAGCCGAATCCCTCATGGCCGAACTGATCCAGGCGCTCGGCGCCCCGTGCCGGACGATCCGCCACGAACGTCTCGTTCCCCTCGTCTTTTCCGGGAAATGCAACGGTCTTTCGGACGTGAAGGACGGCGATGCGGTGATTGCGTTCTCCCGGAAAAACGTCCTGAACATCGCAGGTCTTCTCGAACAGCATCACAAGAACGCCAGCGTCATCTACGGCGCGCTGCCGCCCGAAGCAAGACGCGAAGAGGTGCGCCGCTATACGAGCGGCGAAACGACCGTCGTCGTCGCGACCGACGCGATCGGCATGGGCATCTCGCTCCCGATCCGGCGGATCGTGTTTGCGGACACGTCCAAATTCGACGGCAAGGAGCGCAGGCCGCTCCGCCCCGTCGAAATCCGGCAGATCGCCGGCAGGGCGGGACGGTACGGCATGTTCGACCTCGGTGAAGTGCTCAGCATGAACAACGTCCGCTCGATCCGGAAAGGGTTTGAGGAAGAAGTGCCCGACCTGTCCTCCCTTCGCATCCCGTTCCCGCGGGAACTGCTCGAAACGGACTATACCCTGATGGAGCTTCTCTCCGGATGGAAAAACCTGCCCCCCGTCGAAGCCTTCGACCGGGAGGACGTCCGCGACGCCGAGTTCCTTCTGCAGGTCCTGGGCAAGGAAGAGGAAAAGGCGCCGAAATCCTTCATCTACGACCTGATCACCTGCCCCGTGAACATCAAAAGCGACCTTCTGGTCCATTACTGGCTCTCCTGCTGCAAGGCGATCCTTTCCGACCGGCCGCTTCCGATGCCGCCGTTCGGGTCCTCGACGCTTGAAAAATGCGAGCTGCAGTACAGCGCGTTCGACATCCACCACCAGCTCATGCGCCGCATCGGCGTGGAAGAGGACTGCGAAAAGCAGAAGAGCTATCTCTGCGACAAGATCAACGCGTTTTTGAAAGCCGGGAAATCCACGTTCATCAAGCGCTGCCGCGTCTGCGGGAAGGTCCTTCCGATCGGTTCCCGTTACAACGTCTGCGACGCGTGCTTTGAGGAAGGATACGAATACGGCCGCTACTACCGCTGACATCCCCTTCCGTCCCGCCCGTATGGTATAATCAGAAAAAAGCAAAGGACTACATTCTATGCGTCTGTTCATCGCGATCCCGGTCCCGCCGGACATCCGCCGCGCCGTCCGCGACGTTTCCGTTCGCCTGCAGAAAAAAGGCGCTGAGGGAAGATTCGTCCCGGAGCGGAACTATCACGTCACCATGCATTTCATCGGGGAAAGCAACGCGCTTTCCGATATCGCGGACGCGATGCGGGAGGCTGCGCGCGACGCGCGCCCGTTCCTGCTCCGCCTGAAGGACTACGGTTCGTTCGAATCGAAAAACGGAAGCACGGGATTCGTCCGCGTGGAAGCCGAGTCGGACGAGCTAAGAAGCCTCTATGAAACGCTGGAGCAGTCCCTGTGGGACCACGGTTTCTCGAAAAACCACGCGGTCCTCGTCCCGCACATCACGATCGGCCGAAGCATCAAAGGCGACGCAGGCTTCACGTGCCCGCGCAACGAGGCTTTCACCGCCGACAGCATGATCCTCTACGAAAGCAAAAACGTCCGGGGCACGATGGAATACACACCCGTTCACAAGGAGAGTTTTCTCAGATGAGCAGACTGGATCTCTATTTAGGAAGAGCGAACACCGACAAGACGGACAGCCTCTACGAAGCCGTCCTCTACCATATCGGGCGCGGCGACCGCACCTTTCTCGTCGTCCCGAAGCAGGCGACCTTCGCGGCGGAGCGCCGGCTCATGGCTGCTTCCAAAGGCGGGATGTTCGGCATCTCCGTGCTTTCCCTGGACCGTCTGTGCGACGAGATCCTGAAAAGCTCCGGAAGCCCGCTTCCCTATCTTTCCGAACAGGGCATGTCCATGACGACCCGCCGCATCGCGGAAACGAACGCGGGGGCCCTCCGTGCCTTCACCGGCGCGATCCACCGCCAGGGATTCTGTTCCGAGCTCGCCGCCCTGATCTCCACGATGAAGCGCGCGTCCATCCGGCCCGACGATCTTGCATCCGCGATGGAAAAGCTTCCCGACGGAACGCTTCTCAAGGACAAGCTTTCGGACATCCTGCTTTTGTACCGGGAATCGGACAGCTATCTGAATGCAAGGTTTCTGACCGAGGACGACCGCATTCTCTCCGCCATCCGCTATCTCCCGTCCTCGTCAGTCGCGGGCGCGCATGTCTTCTTCGACGAGCTCCCCGAAATGACGGGGCTCTTCTACCAGTTCCTGGAAAGCCTCATGCTCACGGCGGAATCCGTCACGATCGGCATCACGGACGACCCGTCCGGATCCGGCGGCGACCTGTTTGAACCGGTCCGCCGGGCTGAGAAGGAGATCATCGATCGCGCGGAACGGAACGGGATCCCGGTACGCAAAGAAAGGTTCTACCGTTCCCCGCAGCACGACAAGGCGCTCCTGCATCTTGAACAGCACTTTTTCACCTACCCGTACGATACCTACCTTCAGTCGACCGACCGGCTGCACGTATTCAGCGCGCCCGGTTACCAGGCGGAAGCGGACACGGTCTGCGACGAGATCGTAGGCCTCGTCAAAAAGGGGCTCCGGTACCGCGACATCGCCGTCGTCGTCACGGACCCGGGAACGTACGAAACCGTGCTCGCGAGGAGCCTGGGATTAAGGGGCATCCCCTATTTTCTCGATTCCAAAAGACCGCTCCTCTCCCACCCGGCGGCCAACCTCGTGCAGTCCGCGCTCTCCGCGATCTCGGAAAACTTCTCCGCGCCGGAAATGCTAGAACTCGCCAAAACCGGATTCGCCGGCCTGACCAGGGAGGAGTCGGACGCGTTCGACAACCACGTCGTCCGTTTCGGGATCCGCGGAAGCCGGTTCCTGTCCCCGTTCAAAGGCAAGGACATCCCGGAGGAAGCCGAGAGCGCGAGACTGAAGCTGACGGAACCGCTCCTGAAACTCCGTGAATCCCTGCACGGAAGGACGGTCAAAGAAAAGCTCGGCGCGCTTTACGGATATCTTCTGGACATCTCGCTGCCGCAGCAGCTGGAGCAGCGTTCCCGTGAACTGGTCGCGTCCGGGATGCCCAGGGAAGCGGCGGAGCACGCGGAGCTCTGGAAACTTATGACGGAACTGTTCGACCAGCTGTACGTCATCCTCGGGGATACGCCGATGAGCCGCGACGATTTCCTGTCGCTGATCCGGGAAGGCCTGTCGGGCGTCAAGGTGGGCGTCATTCCGGACACGGCCGACCGCGTACTGATCGGCGATACGGAACGGACCCGGCTTCCCGACAGCGTCCGCGTCCTGTTCGTCATGGGATCGACGGACGGTCTCCTTCCGAAAAGCCGCTATGACGACGGCATCATCGACAACGGCGAACTCGCCCTTCTGGAGGATGCAGGGCTTCCCGTCTGGCAGAAGACGGACCAGGGTTCCGCCTGCGATCTGCTGAATCTTTACCAGCTGTTCTCAGCGCCGAGCGACGCGCTGTACCTGACGTTTTCCCAGAGCGGCGGAAGCAACGAACTTGTTCCCTCCCCGTTCGTCAAACGCATGCATGACATGTTCCACGTACAGGTCAAGCAAACCGGGCTGCCGCATCCGTCGGCCGTCCCGGTCTGTGAACGGACCGGGCTCCGGATGCTGTCCGAGCATCTCAGGGAGGATACGAAAAACGGCGCATACAGCCCCGTCACGTCCGCCCTTCTCAGCTATTTCACAAACTCGCCGGAGTTCGCTCCCCTCACGGAGGAAATGCAGAAATCGTCGCTTGGCAGGATCTCTCCCGCGCCGCTCGGCACCGCGCTTTCCGAGGAACTGTACGGCAGGGATCTCAACATGGCCCCGACGCGGCTCGAAAAATTCAACGGATGCCCGTTCCGACATTTCCTGGAATCCGGTCTCGGCGCGAAAAAGCGCCCGGAGGCGTCCGTCGGCGCACCGGAAGCCGGAACCTTTTACCACGCCATGCTCGACGCCTTCCTCAACCAGTGCGCTGAGGACGGGATCGACATCAAGACGGTCACGGACGAGCAGATCGGCCTGATCGTCGAGCAGATCACGCCGGGGGTGCTCGCCTCAGATCCGGACCGCGTGCTCGAAACAAACGAACGCGCGTCCGCGGAGCTGTTCATCATGGTGGAAAACGCCGTTCAGTGCATCCGCGCGCTCGTGCTCCAGTACAAGAGCGGAAGCTTCAAGCCCTTCGGTTCCGAAGTCCGGTTCGGGGACGGGTGCGTATTCCCCGCCATCACGCTGGACCTCGGAAACGGCAGGACCGCGAAACTGCACGGCGTGATCGACCGGATCGACACCGTCGCGGACGGGGACAGCCGCTTCGCGCGCGTGGTCGACTACAAGACGCACGGAAAGAAATTCGATTACGGCGCCATCCTGGACGGGATCTCCCTCCAGCTGCCGCTGTATCTCAGGGCGGTCGCGGCGGCATCCAGGGATCCCGAAGGCGTCGTACGCGCCCTCCGTCCCTCCGGCGGGTATTACATGCCCGTGATCGCGGCGCCGTCCGATGACGGGGACGCTGAAAACCCCGTTCCGGAACTGAAGCTGGAGGGCCTTACCGTATCCGACCCGTTCATCATCGAAAGCACCGAGGAAAACCTCGGCAGTAATTCCAGGATCCTCAGAAACGTCAGGCGCGGCAAAAACGGGACCCTGTCAGGCTCCGTCTGCAGCTATGACGATATGGAGCATCTTCTGAAAGAAGCGGTCTCGATCTCCGAGGAAACAACCAGAAAGATCCTGTCCGGCGACGTCGGGATCTCTCCCATCGAGGGGAACTGCACCTACTGCGACTTTAAGAGCGTATGCCGGTTCGACAAGCGCCTCGGCACCTGCCGCACAAGGAAAAGGAAAAAGATCAAGCAGGAGCAGTTCTTTGAATCTCGCGGAAAGGAGGACGCGGAACATGGAATGGAGTGATTCCCAGAAACGCGCCATTTTCGAACAGGGCAATCTGATCGTATCCGCCGCCGCGGGCGCCGGAAAAACGACCGTGCTGACGGAGCGCATCTGCTCCGCCGTGATCAGCGGCGTTCCGATCGAACGATTCCTCGTACTCACCTTCACCCGGGCAGCCGCCGCGGAAATGAAGCAGCGTATCCAGAGCCGTCTTCAGAAGGCTGTCGACGAATGCCGGGACGAAGCAAAGCGTCCCCTCCTTCTCGCGCAGTCCGTCGCCGTCAACAGCGCGAACATCTCCACGATCGACTCGTTCTGCACGAGGATCCTGCACCGGCACGGGCATACGATCGGCCTCGATTCCTCCGTCGGGATCGCGGACGAGATCCAGCTCTCCGTCATGAAGGACCGCATTCGGGACACGTTCTTCACCGCTCTTGCGCTGGACAGAGACCCGGACTATCACAGAATGCTTTCCGCGTTCCGTTCCGAGGACGCCGTCTGGGAGGCCATACAGGCGCTCAGCACGTTCCTCGAAACGCGTCCCGATCCGGACGAGTGGCTTGCAAAAACAGAAGAGGAATATCTCCTGCCTTCCTACCTGGACAGGCTGTACGATACCCTGCTCAAAAGCATGAAGCTCGATCTGAGGGGCCCTGCGGACCGTTACGTCTCGGAACGCTACGCGCTCGGAAACGATTTCCCGAAAGCGTCGGCGATCATGGACGACGAGCTTTCAAGACTCCGCGCGCTCCTTCAGATGAATACCTATAAAACATACCGGGAAACAGCACTCTCGATCGAGTTTCAGCGCCTCAACTTCCCGCGGGATACCGATCCCTCCGTCAAGGGTCCCGTTCAGGAGGCGAGGGACGCAGTCAAGGAGTGCCTGAAAGCCCAGCGCGCCGTTCTGAGCGTTTCCCGTGAAGATGACGAAACCCGTCTCTCTGAAAGCTATCCGCTCCTTCTGTCCTATCTGTCCCTCACGAGGCGCTACCGGAGCGAACTGACGGAAATGAAGCGCAAACAGGGCGTGATGGACTTTTCGGACGCGGAGCATTTCGCGCTTAGGATCCTGTCCGATGAACGGATCGCCGGGGAGTACCGCGAAAAGTTCCGGTATATCATGATCGACGAGTATCAGGACAGCAACGGCGTCCAGGAAGCGCTGATCAACGCGATCCGGAAGCCGGACAATCTGTTTCTGGTCGGGGATATCAAGCAGTCCATCTACCGGTTCCGCTCAGCGGAGCCCGCCCTCTTTCTCGACAAGATCCGCACCTATACCGGGTCCAGAGGAGAGCGCATCGATCTGAACGACAACTACCGGAGTTCCGCGGAAGTGATCAACGCGGTCAACGCGGTATTTCAGAGCATCATGACGGAACCTGTCGCGGACATGGATTACGATGAGAACGCGCGGCTTCACCTGAAATCCGACAATCCGTACGGGAGTGCGGAAATCGCTGCCGTCGTCACCGTGCCGGACAGCAGCAAAACGATCCTCGACGAATCGGGAACCCCTGCTTCCCTGCTCACGGACGAGGAACAGGCTTATCTCGAGGACGTCAAGAGCGCGGAACTGGAAGCGCGGTTTATCGCGAAACGGATCCGCGAGATGATCGACCGTGTGCCCTACCGCGGCAAGGACAATAAAGAAGACCGTCCCCTGCGCTACAGCGATTTCGCGATCCTGCTCCGCGCGTCCACCAACGCGCAGCTGATCTCGGAAGTACTCGCCATGGAGGGGATCCCATGCTTTGCCCAGGCTTCCGGCGGGTATTTCGACGCGATCGAAGTCCAGATCCTGCTCAACTGTCTTCGCGTCGCGGACAACCGGCGCCAGGACATCCCGCTCCTATCCGTTCTGCGCTCCCCGCTGTTCGGTTTCACGACGGAAGAACTGGCGCGCATCAGGGTTCTCGAACACGGACAAAAGCAGTTCTACGAATCGTTCTTCACGCTTTCGGAGCGCGAACCCGAAGGCGAATACGCATCTCTGATCGGGAAAGTGCAGAAGGCGGTAGGTTTCCTGAACGACCTGCATGATATGAGCCTCACGTCGGGCCCCACCGCCCTTCTTCTGAAGATCGTGGACGAGACCGGCTACTATGAGCAGACCGGCGCGCTGCCTGCCGGCCAGCAGCGTCTCCGCAATATCGACGCACTGATCGAAAAGGCCCATACGTTCGAGTCGAGCGGCCTGTCCGGCGTCTGGCGTTTCGTGCGCGCCATGGAAGCCGCCTCCAAGAACGCGGACGTCGCCGTACCGCAGAATTCGGTCGGGGACGTCGTCCGGATCCTGACGATCCACCGTTCCAAGGGTCTCGAATTCCCGGTCGTGTTCGTCGCGCAGACGGGGACCCGGTTCAACCGCAGGGACGCCGCAAAGACGGTCAATTTCCATTCGGATCTAGGGATCGGACTCAAATACGAGGCAAAGCACGTGAAATACGAGACGATCGTAAGGCGTGCTGTTGCGGAAAAAGGGCTCTGCGAGTCCGTTGCGGAAGAGATGCGCGTGCTGTACGTCGCCATGACGCGCGCGAGGCAGAACCTGATTTTGGTCGCAAGCGTGCAGGACAGGGAAAAGACCGAACTCCGAGCAGGCGTTCCGCTCTCCCCGACCGACGTGAAAAAAGCGTCCTGCCCGTTCCTCTGGCTTCTCTCCGCCGCCGGTCAGAAAGATTCCGACCTGCCGCTCACAATTGTGAAGTGCGAGGATCTTCTTCCCTCCGCGCAGGCCGTGACGCCCGGATCCTCGGAGGAGCCGGATCCGGACTATGAGAAAAAGCTCAGAGAATCGCTCCGTTATCAGTATCCCCATCCGGAAGCGACCGCGCTTCCCGGGAAATCGGCCGTCAGCCAGGCGGCAAGACTCTCCGGCGAATCCGGCAGCCCGCTGTTTTTGGAGCATCTCTCCTTCGATCCGCCCGCCTTCCTCACCGGGAATGAACCCACCGCCGCCATGCGCGGCACGGCGACCCACCGGCTTCTCGAACGTCTGCCTTTCCGCGTGACGGACGCGGAATCGCTCCGCGAAGAAATGGAATCGCTTCTTTCGTCCGGAAGACTGACCGAGGAGGAATCCCGAATGATCCGGATGGATTCCGTCGGATGGTATGTGTCGTCCGATCTCTGGAAACGCGCCGGATCTTCGCAGGAAACGCACCGCGAATGGAATTTCACCGTGAGCGTCCCCGCCTCCGAGGTGTTCGACACGCCTCTTACCGAGACCGTGCTGATGCAGGGCGTCATCGACTTCTGCTTCCTCGAGAACGGAAAGTGGGTGCTCGTCGACTATAAGACGGACGGACTCCTTCCGGACGAGACACCGGAATCCCACGCGGAAGTCCACCGCCGCCAGCTCGAGCTCTACTCGGTCACACTGGAACGGATCACGGGCAGGCCGGTATCCGAACGGTATGTCGTCCTGCTGAATTCCCGTGCAGCGGTCCGTCTTCTGTGATAGAATACATAAGTTGAGTAAACACTTGGAGGATATCCCATGACCATCATTCAGGCCGTCATTCTCGGACTGGTGCAGGGACTCTGCGAGTTCCTTCCCGTCAGCAGCAGCGGTCACCTTCTCCTTCTGCAGAACATCTTCGGCATCACGGAAGGACAGACCTTCTTCACCGTCATGCTCCACCTCGGAACGCTTCTGGCCGTTCTGATCGTATACCGCAAAACGATCCTGGAGATTCTCCGGCACCCGTTCCAGAAACTGACCGGCTATCTCCTGCTCGCCACTGTGCCGACCGTTCTGATCGCCATCCTGTTCAAAAAGGTGTCCCCCTTCTCCGGCTTCTATGAAAAGGCCGAAGCCGGGAAGTATCTCGGCGTCTGCTTCCTGATCACGTCCGCCCTCCTGATCGCGGCGGAGAAGGTCCGGGCCCGCGGCAAACGCCGCGGTCTTTCGGCGATGCGGCCGAAGGACGCGCTGATCATCGGCGCCATGCAGGGACTGGGCACGCTTTCGGGCGTCTCCCGCTCGGGTTCCACCATCGCAGGCGCGCTGTTCTCCGGGCTGAACCGGAAGGCCGCGGCAGACTTCTCGTTCCTGCTGTCCATCATCGCGATTGCGGGCGGAGCCGTCCTTGAGATTCCGGACGCGCTCGAGCAGGGTCTTTCGAACATCCCCTGGATCCCGCTCATCATCGGCATGATCGTGGCGTTTTTAACCGGGCTGTTCGCGATTCGGCTCATGCTCCGGGTCATCAAAAAGAAAAAACTGGTCTGGTTCGCGGTGTATACCGCCGTTCTCGGCCTTCTGATCATCCTGGACCAGCTGATCTTCCATGTTTTCTTCTGACGGGTATCTATGAAACGGTTTTTCCATCATTCCAGGCTCTTAAAGTACAGGACGCCCCAGGGCGCCGTCACCTGCGGCACCGTCGTCCGCCTGTCCTGCGAGATCGGCGAGGACGAGCGGCGTGCGGTCATTTCCGTCCGTTTCCGCTGTTCCGGGCAGGAAACGCTTATAAGGATGAAGCCGGACGGGGACCTCGTGTCCTGCGAGTGGACCGCTCCTGCCAGACCGCAGCTCGTGGAATACTCCTTCCTGCTCGCCTATCCGGACGGTCACGCAGAATACTACGGCGGCAACAGCGGCGAAGGCCGTTACTTCACGTCCGACCCGGACTTCTTCCGGATCGTCGTCTACGATCCCGCCTATACGACCCCCGAATGGTTCCGCCGCGGTATCTGCTACCAGATCTTCCCCGACCGCTTCTGCCGGTCCAGCTGGGAGGATTTCCACAACAGGATCAACTACGAGGCCGGCATGGGCCGTCATCCGAAGGTCCATGAGCGCTGGTCGGAACCCGCGCTGTACAAGGCTTCCGTCGGAGAGAAGGACTACGTTCCGGACGATTTCTTCGGCGGCGACCTGAACGGCATCATATCCAAACTCGACTATATCGCCTCATTCGGCGTGACGTGCATCTATCTGAACCCGATCTTCGCGTCCTCGTCCAACCACCGCTACAACACCGCGGATTACATGATCATCGATCCGATTCTCGGATCCGACGACGATTTCAGAAGGCTCTGCGAGGAAGCGCGCAGACGCGGTATCCGCATCATGCTGGACGGCGTGTTCTCGCACACGGG
The DNA here is from genome assembly GCA_017429985.1 of Clostridia bacterium. Classification (GTDB taxonomy): domain Bacteria; phylum Bacillota; class Clostridia; order Christensenellales; family CAG-138; genus JAFRNW01. The sequence goes on from JAFRNW010000006.1 coordinate 103,367, forward strand.
AAGCGACAGCATCTACTTCAACAGGGAAGGCCACTACGGCCTGAAATCCGGCGCATACCACGATCCCTCCTCCCCTTACCGAGAATGGTATCTGTTCAACGAAGACGGCACGTATAAGTGCTGGTGGAATTTTGAAACCCTTCCCGACGTCTGGGAGATGACCCCCTCCTACATCGAGTTCATCACGGGCGAACACGGCGTAATCCGCAAATGGGCGGACGCAGGCGCGACCAGCTGGCGTCTTGACGTTGCGGACGAGCTGCCGGACGAGTTCATCCGCATTCTCAGGAAAACCATCAAGGAATGCGATCCGGAAGGCGTGATCCTCGGCGAGGTCTGGGAGGATCCGACGACAAAACTCGGTCCCGAAGGACGTCGCGGGTACGTCAACGGCGATGAACTGGATTCCGTCATGAACTACGGGTTCACCGACGCGCTTGCGGACTTCCTCTCCGGAAAAAAGGATGCGTATACGCTTTCCCACAAGCTGCAGACGCAGCGGGAACAGTATCCCGCCCCCTTCTACGCTGCCGCGATGAATCTGATCAGTTCACACGACGTTCCGCGGGCTGCGACCGTATATGCCGGCGCGCCGGACCGTTCCGAACTCACCAGGGAACAGCAGGCCGTGTATGAGCCCCCGAAGGACAAGATTGAATACGGTCTGAAATGCATGCGTCTCGCAGCCACGCTGCAGGCGTCCGTTCCCGGCGTTCCCTGCATCTATTACGGGGACGAAGCAGGCCTGGCCGGTATGGCGGATCCGTTCAACCGCGCTCCCTATCCCTGGAAGCAGGAGAATCTGCCTCTCCTTGAGGACCTTCGCGCCATTTTTTCCATCAGAAAGGAAAGCGAAGCGATGCAGTCCGGCAAATGCAGGATGGGCGCGGTCAATCAGGACGTGTTCTGCGTGATCCGCTATACGGATCATGAAACGGTGATCAGCTGCGTCAACAGAAGCGAGGTTCCTCAGACCGTATCTCTTTCAGAGAACAGTTTTCCGGAAGGGCCGGACGGAAACGACCTTCTTGACCTGGAGGGCACCTATTCCGCATTGTTCGGGGAATACATAGCACTCGGAAGCTCTTCTGAATTCCGGATCGCGCCTCTTTCGGCGCTGATTCTCGCAAGGAAGAACTGAGTCTTGCATTCCTTTCCCTAAACACCTATACTGTCTTATTGAATGCTTCAGGAGGTATACATCAAATGGCTATTACGAAAGACATGACGATCATGAACGTGATCGGTAACGACGAAAACATCGCGGATATCCTGATGCAGTCCGGCATGCACTGCCTCGGCTGTATGATGGCGCACGGCGAATCGCTCGAGCAGGCATGCCAGGTGCACGGCATCGACTGCGACGCCCTTGTTGCAGAGATCAACGAATATCTCGAAAGCAAATAATACAGCAAATCTGTATGTTGTTCGTCTCAGTGCCGCGTAACGGCTCTCCGATGCCTGTCGTCTATCTGCCCCAGAACGGTCCGCATCTTTATTCGCTGATTCCGTTCGGAGACAGAAACATCGCGCAGGGG